>CAWDVF010000011.1:0-479781 GCA_963805665.1 uncultured Acidimicrobiaceae bacterium
TGTCCTGCTTTCGTTCAGTTACGTCTACATGGGCACCAGGATCAAGGCGGCCAGGGTGATCTGCCAGCTGAGGAAGAACATGGCAGCGACCACGATCACCACGGTCACCAGGTTGCCGACCACATTGGAGAGGAGGTCGGTGAAGGCCCTGCTGGGCTCCGATACGTCGTTCGTTCAAGCGGCTGACCAGCGCGCCGTCTGGGTGCGGCTGAAGAAGGCGAGAGGCATGCGCTGGATGTGGCGGAACACCTTGGAACGCATGTCGTAGATGAGGTACTCACCGATGTACGCCGAGATCCGTCGTTCGGACAGGGCAAGGCCGGCGTCGACGAGGGCCAGGACGCCGACCAGGATCGCCAGGCCGATGACCAGGCTCTCGTTACTCTTCGAGATCCCATTGTCGATCAGCGAGCGGAGGATCAGGGGGTTGATGGCGGCGATGACCGCGTCGAGGATCACCACCGGGACGAAGATGGCCAGGATCTTCTTGTAGGGGACGGCAAAGGTGAGCATCCGCCGGGCGGTCCCTTTTTTGACTCTGTGCTGGAGGACGCCCCGGTCCTGGCGCATGGAGCGCATGCCGCCCCAGCCCCCACCTCGGCCTCCGCCCATGGCGTGTCCCCGCATACTCACGCCCAGGGAACCTACCGGCGGCGATGAGCGCTCGGGCATCGCTCCTGGCCAGACGCCTTCCGGCGGCGAGGTCAGGTCTGGCCGGGGGAACCTGCAGGTCCAGGGGTAGCGAGGCTGACGCTTCGTGGGAGAAATGGGCCATTGGCCCCATGGACCCCCACCATTGAGGGCCTTTACTGTATTTATTGGGCTGTGCAGCAAAGCGCTGCCACAGTGGGGGAGGTCACCGTGACGCTCAGTGACATGTTCTCGGAAGACGACGGACGCTCGTTTGAGCAGCGGCGGGACGAAGTCATTGCGCTGGTGATCGAGGCAACGGACATCGGCGGTCCCGAGCAGTACCTCCGTCGGGCGGTTCGGCGCTGTCGGCGGGCGTCGACGGAGCGGAAATTCGACCGGGCCTACGAATCCCTGGTGGCCGCCATCTCTGGGGCACCTCTCTGCGCCTAGTCTGAGGGATCAGCCGTTGTTGCCTCTGGGCCGGAGAAATATCACGTATCCATGTGACAAAGGTCCGTATCGGCAGGCCACGGCGGAAAACTAGGATTGCCTAGAGGCGGGATATTTGGCGTCCGTCGCTCGATCGTGGAGCGCACATGAAGCTCGGCCGTACCAAGACCTCTGAGGACATGGATGCCGACGTCTCTCGCGGAACCCGACACGGCATCGACACCGGCCAACGGCAACGGTGTCGCTCGTACTCGGAGAACGGGAACGGAGCCAAGCCGGCCGGTCGGTCGTCAAGCGACGGGGGCGCCACGACATCGGGCGTGAAAGCTGATGGCGAAACGGCCGACATCGGCGCGATGGCCGATCGAGGTTGATTTCGCCTTGGAGGGCACGCTCGCCGATCTGTTCGTCGAGCGGGGGATGGTTGACGAGTCCCAGTTGAGTCGAGCGCGTGTGCACCAGGCGCAGTCCGGTCAACCGCTCGGGGACGTTCTGGTCGGGATGGGGGTCGTCGGCGAGCGTGAATTGACCGTCGTCCTCGGCGACGTCTACGGGCTCTCGGTCGTCGACCTTCGTCGCGAGAACCCCGAGCCGGACGCCGTCGAGCTTGTGCCTGAGGATCTGACGCGGCGCCACACCGTCGTGCCGTTGAGAATCGACGGGTCCACTCTGCGGGTTGCGGCGGCGAACAATCCCTCGAGCGAGGTGCACGCGCTGTTGGAGCAGGCGAGCGAGCGACCAGTCGACTTCGTGCTTGCTCCGAACTCGGACATTCGGTGGGCTATCGACAGCAGCTATCGCGCCATCGGCGGCGTGGACCGGCTGGTGCAGGCGTTCGAGGAAGTCGAGTCGGCGCGGCGCCGCGAGGCCGACACCACGGCGGCGAGGTCGTGGACGACACGGCACCGGTTGTCCAGGTCGTCGATCGCATCCTCACCCAGGCCATGCGGGACCGGGCCTCGGACGTCCACATCGAGCCCTCCCAGGATGTCGTCCGGGTCCGCTTCCGGATCGACGGCGCCCTCAAGGACGTCCTGATGCTGCCCGGCATCGATGGGGCTCGGGCTGGTGAGCCGGATCAAGATCATGGCGGGCATGAACATCGTCGAGCGCCGCCGACCACAGGACGGCCAGCTGACGACCGAGGTCGACGGCATGAGCATCGACGTCCGGGTCTCGACCATGGCGACCATCTGGGGCGAGAAGTGCGTCATGCGGATCCTGGACAAGACCCGGTCGGTGCTCCGGCTCGACGACCTCGGCATGCCGGCCGACACCCACGAGACGTACTCGAGGCTCACGCAGTGCGCCCTTCGGCATGGTGCTGTGCGCCGGACCGACCGGCAGCGGCAAGACCACCACGCTCTACGCCACCCTGAGCGAGATCAACGACCCGTCGCGCAACATCATGACGATCGAGGACCCGGTCGAGTACGTCTTCCCGTCGATCAACCAGATCCAGACCAACGAGCAGGCCGGGCTGACCTTCGCCACCGGTCTGAAGTCGATCCTGCGCCAGGACCCCGACGTCATCCTCGTCGGCGAGATCCGCGACGTCGAGACGGCCCGGATCGCCGTGCAGTCCGCCCTCACCGGCCACTTCGTGCTCTCGTCGCTGCACGCCACCGACTCGGTCTCGGCACTGCACCGCTTCCTCGACATGGGGATCGAGTCCTTCCTGATCGCCTCGTCGGTGCTCGCCATCGTCGGCCAGCGGCTGGTCCGGCGGATCTGCCCGTCGTGCAAGGCCCGCTACACGCCCACCGACGAGGAGCTGGCCTTCTACGAGGAGAGCGGGGGCGACCCAAGCGGACTTCTACCACGGCACCGGCTGCAACTTCTGCGCCGACACCGGCTACCAGGACCGCATCGGCGTCTACGAGCTGCTGCAGATGACGCCCGAGATCAAGCGCCTGATCGTCGGCTGGGCGACCCAGGACGAGTTGCGCCGGCTGGCCCAGAAGCAAGGAATGCGAACCCTGCGCGAGGAGGCGATCAGCCTCGTGTCGCAGGACGTCACCACCATTTCCGAAGTCATCCGCAGCATCTACGCTTGTAAGAGTTCTATAGGGCGGTGGCGATCGCTCGCAAGGCGGTCGATGTGGAAAAGTTCGAGTACAGCGCAATAAATGATGCGGGAAAGACAGGTCTCCGGCGTCGAGGAGGCCACGTCACTCGGGGCTGCCCACCTCGCGCTGCTCGAACGCGGCCTCCAGCCCATCGAGGTAGCCCGAGAAGAAGAGCATCCTCCAGTTCGAGATCACCAAGAAGAAGGTGCCTCGCAAGGACCTGATGCACTTCTCCCGCCAGCTCGGCGTCTTCGTCAAGGCCGGCATCCCGATCATGGAAGCCTCTGGAGGTCATCACCGAGGAGACGACCGACAAGCTGTTGAAGAAGGCGCTCCTGGAGATGATCGAGCGCCTGCAGGCGGGCGACACCTTCGCCGTCGGCCGCCACCGCCCATCCCGAGGCGTTCCCCGACTTACTACGTCGGCATCCTCGGCTCGGCCGAGCTGACCGGGAACCTCGACGTCGTGCTCGATCAGCTGGCCGACGTACATCGAACGGGACATCGAGGCCCGCGGGAAGATCACTGCGGCCCTGATCTACCCGGCCGTCGTCTTCGTCATGTCCATCGTCACGGTCGTCATCCTGGCGACGTTCGTGCTGCCCGCGCTTCAAGACCTTCTTCGAGTCGTTCCATGCCAAGCTTCCGCTCCCGACCCGGATGATGCTGGCCGTGTCCAACTTCATGTCGAGTTGGTGGTTCCTGCTTGATCGGCGGACTGATTGCTGATCGTCGGCGGGGTTCATCGCGCTGCGCCGGTCGCGACAAGGGGAGAGCGTGGCTCGACTCGGTGATCCTCAAGCTCCCCGTGATGGGTGACCTGATGCGAGGCGGTCATCATGGAGCGGATCTGCCGCATCCTCTCCTCCATGATCCACGCCGGCGTCGCCCTTCCCGAAGCCATGGCGGTGACCGCGGAGGCGACGAACAACGCCGTGTTACAGGGAGGGGCTGGCGACACGTCCGTGAGGAGATGATGGAAGGTCAGGGCCTGTCCGAGCCGATCGCCCGAACCGGACTGTTCCCGGGTGCGGCCCGCCAGATGTTCCGGGTCGGCGAGGAGACCGGAACGCTCGACGAGCAGCTCGAACTCGCGGCGACCTATTACAACCGTGAGGTCGACATCCGGGTCAAGCGGTTCACCAGCCTCTTCGAGCCGGCCGTGATCATCTTCATGGGGCTGATCGTCGGCTTCGTCGCCGTGGCCCTGGTCTCGGCCATGTACGGCATCTACCGCCAGGTGAAGGTGACATGACGCGTCATCGCTCTCCGTCCACGCCTGGCCGTCGGCCACGCCGCGAGTCGAGTGACGAAGCCGGCTTCACGCTGGTGGAAATTGCTCATTGTGATTGTGATTCTGCCCCTTGTCCTCGGGGCATTGTCGGTGGTCCTCATCACGACGTTGGAAAACCAAAGCGGGGCCAGCACGCGCGATCTCCAGTTCGGCCGACGCCCAGAACACATCGGCCGTTTACGTGCGGGACGTCCAAGGCGCGACGTACCTCACCACTACGGATGCGCCTTCGCCTTCTCTGCCGTCGGGCAGCACCGCCCCAGCAGAGTGCGGCACGATCCAAGCCGGGTACGGCTATGTCCTCGGGGTGGCATGGAGCAGTCAGGTTCCGAGTGCTTTCGCGACCGGGACCACCATCAACTCAGTCGCTTCCTACTGGGTCGAGGGAATCGTCCACGTGTCTGACGGATCCACGTCCGGCTCGAACCTGACTTCGGCCTCGGCGGGCTTCACGCGCGCTGACGTCGGCAAGGGGGTGGTGGAAACCGATTCGCAGGGCGTGATCCCCACCGGCACCACCATCGCCGCGGTCAACTCGGCAACCTCGGCAACGCTCTCCAATACCGCTGGCTCCGGGACGGGCGTTTCGTTTGTCGTGGATCCGAAGCTGGTCCGGAGCTACTGCGCGGGGAGCCTCTCCCCAACGACCTCCATTGTGTCCCACGACTTCGCATCGTCGCAGCCTTGGGCCACAATCACCTGCAGCCCGAGCGCGACGACGTCGCAATGCTCTCCATCCAACTTCGCCCTCGGGTGGTATTCCGCGGTCGGGGTCTCGAGCGTGACGCTGTCAACGGTCACATCCGGGAATCAGTACACATACAGCCTCACGGCGGCTCCCTACACTCCCGAGGGACCCGGGTTCACCGGGTTCACGCCGGGCGGCACTGCTCCGCCGTTCCTGATGCTCGGGACGGGCACCGTGGTCAACCAGTCCAACGGCACTATTACAATCAACGGCTCGGCCATCATCAACTCTGGGAAAATCAGTTCGAACGGCACATTTACTGCCGGAGGGGTCCAAACCTCCAATCCGGACGGGTCTGGTGATTCGTGCTCCAGCCCCAAATGCACTCCGCCAACCTCACAATGGACCTATGGAGCTGCCCCGGTGGTGGATCCCCTTGCCAACCTGCCGGATCCGGCTGAGCCGACAACCAAGATCACGACTTGTCCGAACCTTGGTAGCGGCACCGTCCCATTGTCTCCGGGAGAGTACACATGTCAGCTCCAGGTCAACGGCGCAAACGTTGTCATGGCCCCCGGTCTCTACGTCTTCGATAAAGGCGTCAGCATTTCGAGCGGAGCGCTCGATGGCACGAGTGGAGTCTTGCTGTACTTCCCTTGCAACACCGTCGATACGTGGGCCCCGACTTGTAACGAGGGCTTCAGCCAGAGCAATGGCACCTTGAACATGAATCCGTTCGGTGGGACGGGACCATACCAAGACCTGTGGTTCTGGCGGAACGCCGGGTGACACTGCACAGGTCACGTTGGATGGTCCTTCGGCCGCAACTTCGCTCAACGGAACTCTTTATGCCCCGAGCGCGTCGGTGAAGATCACCGGGGGCAGCGGCATCATGACGCTTGGTCGGATCATCGCAGCTTCCATCAACATGTCCAACGGAACCATCACGGTTTGCCCCGCGGGCTCGACGTGCTGAAGGGGCAAGCGCCAGTTTCGTCTCAGCGACGTAGGCTGGCGGGACGGCTTGCGGTCGCTGAGTTCAGGATCAGCATGAGTCGTCACGGGTGGCGGGCAGCGCCGTGCTTGCAACGCCGCCACGACCTTGTCGAGCCTCAGCCATTATGGCTTGCTCCGACTCGTCTCGAGAGGTGATCGGTGGCCAGGCCGCGATCGCAGATCTCACGCCGCAAGGAAGCCGGCGACACGTTGGTGGAGGTGCTCATCGCGTTGGCGATCATTGGCCTGGTCACAGTCCCGCTGCTGACCACGTTGGGTACGGCCTTGACCGCTTCGGCCCAGCACCGCCACCTGGCAACTTTTGACACGCTGCTCAAGAGCTTCGCCGATACGGCTACATCGGAGCTCGAGCTGGCACCACCTGGCACCGGTTATCCCTCCTACTCTGCCTGTCCATCGGCTTCCACCTACAACATCCTCAGCCCCCCGACTCCCACGAGCGGGCCGGTTGGCACCGCCGTCACAGTGTTCGCTACTGGCTTCGTTGGCGCCACTCCGTCGAACGTCACGGTCACTGTCAGCAGCACGCCCGCGGTGGTTTCCACGTCGCAATCCGGCAGTGCCGATCCGTCCGGCAACATCCCAATCACGTTCTTCGTCCCCCCAGCGCTGACGCCGGGCACGTATCCGATCAAGCTCACCTACGGTTCGATGTCCGCCACCTCGCTGAGTGGTTCCGGCATTACCGTCAACAGCAATGCCTCCGTCTCTACGACGTCGCCCGTGAAGGGGTACACGTTGGGTATCTCATCCATCTACTCGTGGGATTCGACGCTAAAAACGTTCGATTCGAATCCGAACCCACCCTGTACTGCTGCGACGGACTACGGGCTCCAGCAGATCAACCTGACCGCCGGCGCGCCCGGCATCAGCGACACCCTGAACTTCGTGGTACGTAATCCCGCCGATGTCGCTCCTCCCAAGCCGACTCCGCAGGTGACGGTGGTGGGCGCGCCATCGCCAGGGACAGCCACGGCACCCCTTATGTTCACGGCCAGTGTGACCGCGGCGACGGGCTACCCCCCGCCAACCGGCTCGGTCACTTGGACGGTCAAGAACCCCTCGGGCACTGTCGTGCTCTGTACCGGCGGTTCATCCCTGGGCAGTCCGTCTGGAAGTACGGCCACTGCGACCTGCACGGTCAGCGGGACGAACACCACGTTGGTCGGGACCTACAGCGCCACTGCCGCTTACGCCGGCGACGCGTACAACAACCCGACCAACGGCTCGGGTTCGGCTGCCGTTGTGACCACACCCACGGTCACGGTCACGGACAACAACCCATCGGTGGGTGGCAGCCAGGGCCTCATCTTCACGGCCACGGTAACCCCGCCAAATAACACGGACCCCGAACCGACCGGCGCCGTCAATTGGTCGAATACCTTCCAAACCACCGGGCCGGCGGTGCCTGTGGGGTGCACAAGCACGACAGGTCCAACGTTGCAGACTCCAAATAAGGCCGTGTGGACCTGCACGATCAACCCGGCGCAGGCGGGGATCTACTCCACCACGGCCACCGTTGACGCCGACACCAATTACACAACGGCGAGCGGCTCCGACTCCCGGACCGTACCGAAGGTGAACCCCAACCTAACCATGGCGAGCAACACGCCCAACGCGATGCTGGTGTTCACGTTCACCGTGACTGGTGTCGGGACGGGCGTCAACGCCGTCGTACCAACGGGCACGGTGTCTTGGGGCATCACGCCGTGTACCTCCACGACCCCCCCAACAGTCAGCGGCGTCACGATCACTGCGACGTGCACCATCAATCCTGCCCTTTCCACCGTTACCTACACTGCCACCGCAACGTATTCGGGAGATACGAACTACAACGGCGGGAGCAAATCTGCCCAGGGTAAAGGATGAGGTCCGTGACGCGGCCACATCGATCGGGACGGGACGAGAGCGGCGTTTCTCTGTTGCTTGCGCTCGCGATCATGGTGGCGGTATCACTCTCGGTCTTGGGACTGGTCGGCTTTGCCGGCAACTCGTTGGTTGCGACTGCATCGTTCAGGAGCGAACGCTCATTCCAGTACGCGGCGAATGCGGCTACTGATGTAGCCGTGCAGAATGTCCGCTTCCTTCCCAACACCTACACGACGAGTACAGCCTGCCTTCTGTTTGGCGCCTCGCAGGTGAGCGTCGACGGGTACAACTTCGTCGTAGGCTGCACGGGGACGACGAACCCAAACCCACTGAGTACGAACCCAGTGACTCGGCAGGTGACCTTCTACACTTGCCAAACGGCCCCTTGTACGAGTACCAATGCGGTCGTCCAGGCTGTCGTGAGCTTTGAGGACTATTCGTCGGCCGGATCCTTGAGTTGTACTCCAACGTCCTCGGCGTCCTGTGGCACGGGAATGATCGTCAACCAGTGGTTGGTGACGTCAGCAAACAGCTGAGCCGGGGCGCGGAAGGTATCTGTGCGACGCTGTTCATCGTTGGCGCGCTAGTGACTCCTCACGCGTGACAGCATCGACGATCGGATGTTTCTGCGGGCCCTGACCCTCGGCGACGCCCAGCAACTCGATGAAGCCGTCGTAGGCCGCGCTCAACTGGATCTGTGAAGTTCGGAGGACTCCTGGCTGGGCGCAGAGATGGGCATCAGGCGCTGACAGCGTCGGGAACGTGAACACCCGAGCGCCTCACTTGGGGAGGCCCTGACCTCCTGTTATCGCACGAAGGCAATTTCAGCCCGTGGCCTCAATCGGGCCGCCAAACTGAGTCGCGAAAGCTGACGATTTCGATGGATTGAGGTTAGGACGCCGGTCAGACGGTGGAATGCCTGGTTAGGGACCTTTGGCACCATTGCATTGAGTAATCGACGCCGATATCGTTGGCGAAGAGTGGGAGCGAGGCGGGCCATGGCCCGCCTCGCATGACCCACCAATTTGGCGAATTCGTGATCTCAGTCCCCTGGGATCCCTAATCACGAAAGGCGGCTCAAGCCGTGCTCCATCATTACCGCATGATCAAGCGGAATTGGTCCGAGGAAGCCTTTGACGATAAAGGCTTCACCTTGATCGAGTTGCTCATTGTCATCGTTGTCCTCGGAATCCTGGCAGCGACAGTTATCTTCGCTCTCGGCGGGGTGACCGGTTCAAGCGCTCAGGCCGCATGTAACTCTGACGCGAAGACCGTTGAAGTTGCACTTGAGGCCTACAAGGCATTTCCCGGGAACGGCAACACCTTTCCTGGAGCCTCCACGACTACGGCAGTGGCCACCGGGACGACCACCAACACTGCGCTGACAAGTGGCACGAATCCGTTCATCCGGACATACCCCCAGCCGAACAGCCACTACACGATTGAAAATACCGCTGGTGGCAAAGTGATGGTCTTTGTTGGTACTGCCACGACGGGAACCGACTACGACTCGGCGACCAACCCCTGCTCGTCAGTCCAGTAGGCCATAGTCGACAGCGAACACCATTTGTGAACTGAAGCGCCCGGTCCATTAGGGCCGGGCGCTTCGGCATCTTGTCAATGGGACAGAAGAAGGTGATCCGGTGAAGACAATCAGTACGGAGTCGATCTCCCCATGGTTGCAGTTGCTCTGGGACCAGGGGGGGTCCGACCTGCTTCTGACCGGAGGCTCTGCGCCGCGACTGCGAGTTGACGGGAAGCTCTGCCCCATCGATGGAGCGGGACCAATGTCGGGTGGGGAAGTCGATGAGATCGTGCGCTCGCTACTCGACCCGGCGCAAGTCGAGATCTTCGACGAGCACTTGGACGTCGACTTCTCGTTCTCGTGGCAGGACAAGGCACGACTCCGAGCCAGCGCCTTCACGCAGAAGGGCCAGACCGCGTTGGCGCTGCGCATGATTCCTAGTCGGATCCCAGGTTTTGAGGAGCTTGGTCTCCCTCCCGTGGCTGATTGGCTCGCGACCCTTCCCCGCGGGCTTGTCCTGGTCACCGGCCCGACGGGCTCAGGAAAATCGACGACCTTGGCCTCCATCATCGATCGCATAAACGAGACCCGCTCCCTGCACGTCCTCACCATCGAAGACCCAATCGAGTACGTGCACTCTCACAAGATGTCGGCCATCACCCAGCGGGAGATCGGGTTAGACAGTCCTTCGTTCGATCGGGCGTTGCGCTCCGCCCTGCGAGAGGACCCCGACGTCATGCTTCTCGGCGAGATGCGCGACACGGAATCCATCCAGATAGCACTGACGATGGCCGAGACCGGCCATCTGGTCTTCGCGACCCTCCACACGAACGACGCCGCCCAGGCGATCGACCGCGTCATTGACGTGTTCCCCGACTGGCGCCAGGATCAGATCCGGGTCCAGCTCTCGGCCTCGCTCGCCGCCGTGATCGCACAGCGCTTGATCCCAAGGGTCGGTGGTGGCCGGGTTGCTGCCTTCGAGATCCTCGTTGCGAACCACCCGGTGCGGAACCTCATCCGTGAGGGTAAGTCGAACCAGCTCTTGAATGTCATGTCGACGAGCCAGGGCGAGGGAATGCAGCCCCTGGAGGTGAGCCTGGCCACCTTGATCAACGCCGGGACCATCACCCACGACGACGCGCTCGAGGTGTCCGTACACCCCAAGGAACTCGAGCGAACGCTCAAGCACCAGATCCGGTTGGCCGCCGTCGAGCAGCCAACAGCTCGGATAGCAGCTCCGGGTTGACCACAACGCCCTCCATGCGGAGGGGTCCCGAGCTTCCGTACAGCGTCGTTGCGGGCGTCAAACCGTGCGCCACCGGCTGGCTGGTCGCAGCCGCCAAGCTGCATGGCACCACCTTCGCTCCGGAGGACCCCAGGGTTGTCGAGACGTTCATCGAGGTCCTCGATCAGCGGCCGGCCTTTGCCACCATCGCGTTGAACGCACCAATCGGATACCTCGACGTGTTCGAGCCGGGAGGGAGGTCGTGCGACAAGCAGGCGAGAGCGCTCCTCGGTCGTCGCGGGGCTGCAATTCAGAGCGCGCCAATTCGATCGCAACTGGATGAAGAAATTCCACCATCGGGCGACGGCCTGAGCGCTGTTGCCCGGAAGCTGTTGCCGCGCTATCGAGAAGTCGCAGTTGAAATGGCTCCGTATCGTCAACGTTCGGTCTACGAGGTCAGCTCGGAGCTGAGCTTCTTTCAGTTGAACGAGGACAAACCATTGCGGTGGTCGAAACGCACACTGAGTGGGCAGCAGGAACGTAGGGATCTATTGGCCAGGAGGATCCCAGGCGGAGAGCGCATCTTCGACGCCCACATACCCCGAGTTCCGTACTCTCACTTGCTCGACGTTGCTGCCTTCATGTGGACCGCTCGTCGGATCTTCGCGCGGGCCGGTGTCCGTATTCCCGAAGATCCCGAGTGGGACGATCAGGGACTACGAATGGAGATCGTCAGGTGATCTTCGGCGAGGGTGCATCTTGAGCTGAGCGACGACGTTCCTCACCTTCCGGGCTGAAACATTCGACTGCTTAGATCGCGTACGACGCGAAGGGGCGGAGGAGCTCGGGCCCGGCGAAGAAGGCAACGGCGGCGCCGAGGGCAAGGAAGATCCCGTATGGGATCCGCTGCTGGCGTTCCATTCGTTTTGACGCGAGGAGGGCGATACCGATGAGCGCGCCGATGACGTTGGCGGCGAAAAACCCGAGGATCACGTAGCGCACTCCGAGCCAACCGAGGCCCAGGCCGAGCACGGGGGCTAGTCGCACGTCGCCGAATCCGAGCGCACGGGGGCTGATCGCGTTGATGGCGAAGAAGAACCGCGAACCACCCCGCCGCACACGCCCAGGCCACCCCGTAGTCGTGCCATTCCCCATATGCGCCGGCCGGTACCAGCAGTAACCCGGCCACCATCGCCAGTAGCGGCCACACGATCACTTTGGGCAACAAGAGCCGCTCGACGTCGATCCACGACAGGACCAGCAGCCCTGCAAAAAAGGCGAGGTACGCCGGCACCGCCCAGTTCCAGCCGAAGCGCGCTGCCACGCCGGCGAAGAGCCCGGCCGTCAGGAGCTCGACCGCCGGGTACTGCCACGAGATGGCGGCTCGGCACGTCCGGCACTTGCCCCCCAACAGGAGCCACGAGAGCACCGGGATGTTGTCCCGGCCCTTGATCTGGGTCCCGCACGACGGGCAGGCCGACGGGGGAGTGACCACCGACTCGCGCCGCGGCACCCGGTAGATCACCACGTTGAGGAAGGACCCGATGAGCAGCCCGAAGACGGCGCAGAATGCGATCAGGACGCCGAGGGGGGGCACCGATCTAGCCTGCGGACCGGAGCGTCATCGAGCGGAACGATAGTTCCAGCCTCGGGTGCGACCAGAGTTCTCAACGACGAGCCGCCTTCCAGGTACGGGCTGATAATTGAGGCCCTCTTGTCCTTTTGTGGCAGGCGAGTGAACCGGGACACCCCCGGAGGGGGGTTCCGGATCAGCAAATGGGGTGGCCAAGCCTCGGAAATTGCCGGCGTGCCTACGGGCCGGAAGTGGCACTCCGAGTGCAGCGCGAGGTGGCTTGGTGGGGGCGCAATTTTTGGACTATCCCTCGTCCCGCTCAGAACCGAGGACTATTGTGCAGATTGTCCGGGGAACGGGCGTGTGTACTGAGGGAATCAGCCGTTACCGATTCAGCCGGGAAGGGTGACTCGATGGCAACCCAGGCATTTCTCAGAAAACTCGGCTTGGCGAAGACAGAAGATTTCGCGAAATGCGAAATGGCTCTATTGTTAGAAGGTTGCTGAAGTTTCGTGACGAATGGCTCTAGTTGGAAGGCGGACTGAAGATGATGCTTAGGCGAATGCGGCAGAAAGGGAGTGTCATGGTCATCCCTCAGCGACTTTCGAAGGGGCTCCGAGTCGTCGGACAGACGGCAGCAGCGGGCGCCTTGATCATCGCCGGCATCGTGTCGTTCAGCACCGTCGCCGGTGCCAACGCGGCCAACCCCACCGCCACCACGTCGGCCGCGGAGACCGTCAACAGCGACGGGACCGTCACGGTCGACATGAGCGGGTCCTGGACCTGGGCGGGCCAGAACTGCGCAGGCCGCTACGGCACCGGTTGGGCCGTCGACTGGTGGGGCATCAGCACCTCGGCCACGCCGACCAACAACTTCACCCTGACCGACGCCAGCATCGTCACTCCCCCCGGCACGACGACCACCGGCTCGATCACCGCCACCGGTGTGGCGTTCCAGAACGCGCACCCGCTCACGGGGGGCCAGTTCTTCCACGTGAGTGCGGACTACAACGGCGAGACCGTCAACTCGAGCAGCACGTGCACGGACTCGGGCGGAGGCTCGTCGGCCTCGTGGTCGGCTGTTGCCACGTACCCGAACCAGGCCGACATCCCGCCGGCCATCTGCGTGAACATGTACGACGAGCACGGCTCCGAGGGCAACATCAGCAACAACGCCAAGGACTTCGACCCGATCACGAACGACGACAACTCCATCAACACCAACGCGTTCGACCCGACCACGGGTGATGGCTTCTGCTCCACGCCGCACGTCGTCAACCCGGCCCCGACCACGACAGCAACGAAGGCCAGTGCCACGTCGGTCGCAACCGGTACGGCGGTGACCGACGCGGTCACGGTGACCGGCTCGGCGGCCCTCGGCCTGCCGGCTGGGACCGTCGCGTTCTACGTGTGCGGGCCGACCCCGGCCGCCGCCGTGTGCGGCTCGACGTCCACCCCGGCCGGCACGGCGACGTTGCCCGCCTCGGGTGACACCGGCTTCGTGTCGACGGGTACCTCGAGTGCGTTCACCCCGACAAGCGCCGGCACCTACTGCTTCGCTGCGGTGTACACCCCGGCGCAGGGTTCTCTCTACGAGACATCGTCGGACAACACCACGGGGACCGTGGACACTGCCGAGTGCTTCGTGGCGACCGGCGCCAGCGCGCCGAGCTCCGGTGGGACCACCCCGGTGCCGCCCGCAGCTGCCCCGCAGACTCCGGTCAAGGGGGCGACCATCGCCTTCACCGGCGAGCCCTTTGCGGGATCGAAGGGGATCGAGCTGGGCGTGGCAGTCCTCGGCTTGGGCCTGCTGACCCTTGGCATGCTCCGGCGGCGTAACCTGCGCCGTGGCGCCGAAGCTCGGACCGACTGAGTCGCCAGACGATGAGGTGAGCTCGGCCGGGGCGACCCGCGCCGAGCGGCGCCGCAGGGCGCGCAAAGGACGCTGGGGCTACCGAGTCCTGATCGGGTTCGGTGCCCTGTGCATCGTGGCGGCCGCGGTGTGGCAGATCAACGCCACGCTGTGGACGGACCACTCCCAGCGCGTCGGCCATTCACTCATCGAGCGGTTCCTCAAGAACAAGGCGCTGTCCGCCCCGCTGAAGATACCGACGGCCGCGCCGGGGACGACCTCGCTGGCGGCCTGCAACGCCACCGTCGACACCGGCGGGGCGCAGGGCCTGCTCGTGATCCCCAAGCTCGGGGTGACCGCGCCGGTGCTCGACGGCACGGAGGACGCCCAGCTGGACGTCGCAGTCGGCCACGACACGAACTCGGTGTGGCCCGGAACCGCCGGGAACTCCGTCCTCGACGCGCACGACGTCAGCTACTTCCAGAACATCGCGCAGCTGCAGCCGGGGGACCGGGTCATCTACGAGTCCCCGTGCACGACGTACGTGTTCAAGGTCCAGACCCACGCCGTCGTGGCGCAGGGCGCGCCGGTCTACAACACCCCCGAGCCGTCGATCACCCTCGTCACGTGCTGGCCGACCAACGCCCTGTGGTTCACGCCGAACCGCTACGTCGTCTCGGCCTCGGAGATCTCGTCGACCCCGACGAAGGGATCGGGCCACTCGTATCTCGCGACGTCGCCGCCGCCGACGCTCAACGTCCCGGCAGACCTGGCGGCGCAGGGGGTCAGCCTGGCCACCTACTCGTTGCCCATGGGGACCTTGACGGTCAACGGGACCCCGGACCCGACCTGGGCCAACACGCCCGACCCCCTGCTGATTCAGGGATCAGGGGTCCAGGGCTACATCGCCGCCGTCAAGGCGCTGACTCAGAACCAGCTCTCGTGGTGGCAGGGTCTCGCCCCGGGGATCAAGCCGCCCGCGCCCCTGATCGGCGCGGACAATCCGAAATATCTGTCACCGCTCGAGGTGACCCTGACGGCGGCGGGGAGCACCGTCACGGGGATCACGCTCTCGAACACGGTTGCGGTCAGCGGGGGGAATGCCCCGGGCCACTACGTCGTGTCGGTGACCGAGTCCGTCGTAGGGAACGCGCTGGCGATCACGTCGTGGACGATGACGCCGCCCGGGCAGGCCGCGCCCACGCCGACGACGACCCCAATCGGAACGGCGGGCTCGCCGTCCGCCACGACCGCAGTGTTCGACGCCGGCACCAGTTCGGGCTGGGCGGGCACCGAGACGACCGACGCCGCGGCCTACGACACGGCGGCGATCAACGGGGCTGCGGGCTTCACGCCGACGGGCACGGTCACGTACCAGCTCTTCGCCAACGGCACCTGCGCCGCTCCGGCCACCAGCTCGCAGAGCGTCACCATCGCCGCGGGCGCGGTGCCCAACTCGGCCGCGACGGCGCCGCTGGCGGCGGGGACCTACGGCTACTTGGCCAGCTACTCGGGCGATGGCCACTACGAGGCCATCGAGCGCGAGCTGCGAGCCTTTCACGGTGCAGCGGGCCAGCCGCGGCTGGCGCACCGGTGTGGTCAACGCCGCCACCAATACGGCCTGGGCAAAGACGGAGCCGCCCGGGAGCACCGCCTTCGAGAAGGTCCACTTCAAGGGCGACATCCGCGTCGCTCCTGAGGGCCGCCTTACGTACCAGCTCTTCCACGGGGGCAGCTGCACCGGTCGGCCCGTCAGCTCGCAGACGGTCAACCTCTACGACGGCGCCGTGCCCAATGCCGCGACGACGGGCCCGCTGGCCAAGGGCACCTACAGCTATCTGGCCAAGTACCAGGGCGACGTGAACTACCTGCCCTCGGTGGCCCGGTGCGCGATCTTCACGGTGGCGACAGCGTCCTGAACGAAAGACAACACGGCCACTGCTCGTCCGGTCGACTCACGCGACAAGGGCGTCGGCCGGATCGACGACACCTGATCCGCAGTCCGGGTTGCGGTGGCGGGGGCTAAGGTTCCGTGTCGACCGCGGTGACGTGCAACTCGGTCACGCGAGGGACGCCAGAGATGCTCTGCGGACGTTTCACTGAGGGCGTTCGGCGGGCCGAAGCTCGGCGGGCACATCGAAGGCGGCTTCTCGGACCGGAGGTTTCATGATGCAGCGAACCGTGCTCGGGTCGTTGGTGGCGTTGGCACTGGTGACGCTGCTGGCTTCGTGCAGCACGTCGCCGCAGAACGGGTCGGTGTCTTTTCCGAAGCCGACTTCGGGCTGCGCGGCGAGCTCCGTCAGCACTCCCGCCATCTCCTTAGGCACCATCGCGTCGGTCAGTGCGACGACGCTGTACGTACCTGTCTGCGTGGACGGCTCGGGTCCTTATCCCTTCTTGCTCGACACCGGCGCCAGCGCCTCGATCGTGGACACCCAACTGGCTCAGCAGCTCAAACTGCACAAGTCCGCCCCGGCGCAGCGGACCATCGGCACGGGCTGTACGTCCACCCGGTCGAAGGTACAGGTCGAGAAGTGGTCGATGGGCGGGATGACGCTTTCACCGCAGAGTCTCCTGACGGGCGACCTCAGCGGCTTCGGGCTCGGGAACACGCCGGCCGGGATACTGGGCAGCGACGTCCTGAGTCGGTTCGGGGCGATCCGTATCGACTATCGCGCGCAGCAGCTCGAGGTCCTCGCTCCTGAGGGCACCGTGCACGGCGGGGGAGGGGCCGAGGTCATCACGGCTGCACCCGACGAGCCACCACCGCCGTCCCTGATGAAGGCGACACCGCGGTACCAGGTGCCGCTCACCGTGGTCGTCTTCAACAGTTCGACGCTCGCCACGGCGTCGGTGACCTTCGGTGGAGCGGGCTCTTCAGGCCATCCTTTCGTGATCGATTCTGGGTCGAGCGTGTCGTCCGTCACGGAGCGGTTGGCGGCTTCGGCGCACCTGCAACACGACGGCACAGTGACTGCTTCCAATGTCGGATGCGGCCAGGCCGTTGACAATGTTCAAAGTGGCGCGTGGAGCGCGAGTTCGGTGTCCCTCCGTCCGCAGGGGCTCGCCAGCATCACGGAGTCGGCTGACACATTGCAGGAGGCCAGCGGCGCCCTTGGCTCCGATGTGCTCAGCAGGTACGGCTCCATCGTCATCGACTACCGCACCGCCCTGCTCTGGCTCGGTGCAGGGTAGGGCGTCGACATGTTGCACACGCAGCGCGACTAACTCTTTGGTTGAGCGTGAATCGTCCTCGTGCCGGCGCTGCGGTGATCCAGCGGGCCGGTCAACTCGGGGACAATTCCGCGGGGTCGGTGCAGGGGCGGCACATCCGAGCAATTGGACCCACATGCGTCGGCCCTCACCTCACCCTCGAGTTGCCGAAGGATCGCATCGTGGCTGGTCACGAGTCGATCCGTTCGAATTGGGCGAACCCTCGCTCCTGAGCCTGAGGTGAGGACGGAGACGAAGGTGGTCTGAACCGGGGCCATGCAGGGCCGAACTGCACTATGCGTTGCAGCGGGAGGGGGTTATGGTCTCCTTGGCGTAGGCCTAAAGACCTATGTCGGTCCCCTGGCGAGGGCCGTAACGGAGATCAGGCAACAGCTGTCGGAGCGAGGCATAGGGGAAGTGTCCGCCCGAGCTGTCAGCGAAATGCTGCAAGAGAGGTCGTAAGCGTCATGAGGCAATCGAAGCCTTCGAGGAGCCGAGCAATTTCTTTCGCATCGAGTGACGCGCCGGCTCGCGGTCGACGTGGTGCTCTCGGTGCGCGCCTGCGCGGCGCGGTCAAAGCAACGTTGGCCACCGTCGTCATCGCGGCGTCGGGCTTGTTCGCAATCGCCTTTGTCGCGGTGGGTCCCGCGGGCGCCAACGCAGCCGACCCCAATCCGGTCACGACCGGCACGTTCACGTTGAACGCTGACGGAACCGTCACGGCAACGTTGGGTGGGACATGGACCTGGGTCGGCCAGGACTGTGCGGGACGTTACGGCACCGGTTGGGCGGTGGACTGGTGGGGCATCAGCACGTCGACCACTCCGAGCCCGAACTTCAACCTGACCAACGCCAGCGAAGTCGTCTATCCCCCCGGCACGTCGACCACGACGGGCACGGTCTCACCCTTCGGTGTCTCGATCGGCAACCTCTCCGGGGGAAGGGTCTTCCATGTCGGGCAGTACTACAGCGGTCAGACCATCAACTCGCCCACCACTTGCTCCGATATCGTCATCGGTGGCAAGGCCAGCTCCACAGCCCCGTGGTCGGCGACCGCCACCTATCCCTCTTTTGCCGACGTCCCGGCTCAGATGTGCGTCAACATGTACGACGAACACGGCAGCGAAGGAACGCAAAGTGGGAGCGCCAAGGACTTCAGCCCCAGCCTGAACGACGACAACTCCATCAAGACAAACGACTTCGATCCGAGCGGCGGCACCTTCTGTCTCAACAGCACCACCACCACGACCCAGTTAAGCGGTTCGTCGTCGATCACCCTGGGCTCGGGCGGGTCCGTCACCGACGCCGTGACGGTGACAGGGAACGCGACTGCCGGGCTGCCCGCGGGCACCGTCAACTTCTACGTCTGCGGACCGACCGTCGGCAACGCCCTGTGCACCTCGACGTCCAACGCCCAGGGAACGGCCACGCTGCCCGCCGCCGCCGACACCGGCTTCGTGTCCACGGGCACCTCGAGCACGTTCACGCCGACGGCGGTCGGCACGTACTGCTTCGCGGCTGTGTTCTTCCCGACGGCCAACTCCAATTACGGAGAATCAGCTGACAACGTCGTCGGCACGGTCGATCCAAAAGAGTGCGTGACGGTGACCAAGGCCACGACGGGTTCGGTCACCACCGCCCACGGCTCGGGCGCCCTCGGAACGAGCGGGAACATCTCTGACGGCGTCGTCGTCACCGGCAACACGGCTGGGGGTTCGCCGACCGGCAACGTCACCTTCTACACGTGTGGACCCAGCGTCGCGAACCCCTCGGCGTGTGGGGCCAGCAGCGCACACCTGTTGAGCACCCAGGTCGTGGCCCTCACCGTGGGCACCAGCCCCGACTCGAGCGCCTCGACCACCCCGTTCGCTCCGACGAAGCCGGGCACCTGGTGCTTCGGCGCCAGCTACGCCGGTGACAACAACTACACGGGGTCCACGGACAACACCACGGGCAACGGCGACGCCAACGAGTGCGTCACGGTAACCCCGGGGACGTCGGGCTCGGTCACCACGGCAGTCGGCTCGGGCGTCCTCGGCGCCAGCGGGAACATCTCCGACGGCGTCGTGGTGTCCGGCAATGCGACCGGCGGCTCGCCGACGGGCAACGTGACCTTCTACACCTGCGGCCCCTCGGTCGCGAGCCCCTCGGCGTGTGGCGCCTCGAGTCCCAACCTCCTGGCCACCCAGGTCGTGAGCCTGACCGCGGGCACCAGCCCGGACTCGCACGCGTCAACCACTGCGTTCACGCCCCACACCACGGGCACCTGGTGCTTCGGCGCCAGCTATGCGGGCGACACCAACTACGCCGGATCCACCGACAACACCACGGGCAACGGCGACGCCAACGAGTGCGTGACGGTCACCAAGGCCGGCTCGGGCTCGGTCACCACGGCCCACGGTTCTGGCGTGCTCGGCGCCAGCGGGAACATCTCCGACGGTGTGGTGGTATCGGGCAACCTGACCGGCGGCTCGCCGACCGGCAACGTCACCTTCTACACCTGTGGCCCGGCCGTCGCGAACCCCTCGGCGTGCGGCGCCTCGAGCCCGAACCTCCTGGCCACCCAGGTCGTGGGCCTGACCGCGGGCACCAGCCCCGACTCGAGCGCAGCGACGACGCCGTTCACGCCGCACACGACGGGCACGTGGTGCTTCGGCGCCTCCTACGCGGGTGACACCAACTACTCGGGTTCGACCGACAACACCACCGGCAACGGCGACGCCAACGAGTGCGTCACCGTGACCAAGGCCGGCTCGGGCTCGGTCACCACGGCCCACGGCTCAGGTGTCCTGGGTGCGAGCGGCAACATCTCCGACGGCGTCGTGGTGTCGGGCAACCTGACCGGCGGCTCGCCGACCGGCAACGTCACCTTCTACACGTGTGGACCCAGTGTCGCGAACCCCTCGGCGTGCGGAGCCTCGAGCCCGAACCTCTTGGCCACTCAGGTCGTCGGCCTCACGGCGGGCACCAGCCCCGACTCGAGCGCCTCGAGCGGGTTCTTCACTCCCACCACCACGGGCACCTGGTGCTTCGGTGCCTCCTACGCCGGTGACTCGAACTACTCGGGTTCGACGGACAACACCACGGGCAACGGCGACCCCAACGAGTGCGTCACGGTGACCAAGGCCGGCTCGGGCTCGGTCACCACGGCCCACGGCTCTGGCGTGCTCGGCGCCAGCGGCAACATCTCTGACGGCGTCGTGGTGTCGGGCAACCTGACCGGCGGCTCGCCCACGGGCAACGTCACCTTCTACACGTGTGGCCCCTCGGTCGCGAACCCCTCGGCGTGCGGCGCCTCGAGCCCGAACCTCTTGGCCACCCAGGTCGTCGGCCTCACCGCGGGCACCAGCCCGGACTCGAGCGCCTCGACTACCGCGTTCACGCCTCACACCACAGGCACCTGGTGCTTCGGTGCCTCTTATGCGGGCGACAGCAACTACACGGGGTCCACGGACAACACCACCGGCAACGGCGACCCCAACGAGTGCGTCACCGTGACCAAGGCCGGCTCGGGCTCGGTCACCACGGCCCACGGCTCGGGCGTGCTCGGCGCGAGCGGCAACATCTCTGACGGCGTCGTCGTCACCGGCAACCTGACCGGCGGCTCGCCGACGGGCAACGTGACCTTCTACACGTGTGGCCCCTCTGTCGCGAACCCCTCGGCGTGCGGCGCCTCGAGCCCGAACCTCTTGGCCACTCAGGTCGTGGGCCTCGCGGCGGGCACCAGCCCCGACTCGAGCGCAGCGACGACGCCGTTCACGCCGCACACGACGGGCACGTGGTGCTTCGGCGCCAGCTACGCGGGCGACACCAACTACTCGGGTTCGACCGACAACACGACCGGCAACGGCGACGCCAACGAGTGCGTCACGGTCACCAACGCCGGCTCGGGCTCGGTCACCACCGCCCACGGCTCGGGCGTCTTGGGTGCGAGCGGCAACATCTCTGACGGCGTCGTCGTCACCGGCAACCTGACCGGCGGCTCGCCGACCGGCAACGTGACCTTCTACACGTGCGGACCCAGTGTCGCGAACCCCTCGGCGTGCGGAGCATCGAGCCCGAACCTGCTGGCCACCCAGGTCGTGGCCCTCACGGCGGGCACCAGCCCCGACTCGAGCGCAGCGACCACCGCGTTCACGCCCCACACCACGGGGACCTGGTGCTTCGGTGCCTCCTACGCCGGTGACTCGAACTACTCGGGTTCGACGGACAACACCACGGGCAACGGCGACGCCAACGAGTGCGTCACGGTGACCAAGGCCGGCTCGGGCTCGGTCACCACGGCCCACGGCTCTGGCGTGCCTCGGCACCAGCGGCAACATCTCTGACGGCGTCGTCGTCACCGGCAACCTGACCGGTGGCTCACCCACGGGCAACGTCACCTTCTACACGTGTGGCCCGGCCGTCGCGAACCCCTCGGCCTGCTCGGCCTCGAGCCCGAACCTCTTGGCCACCCAGGTCGTGGCCCTCACGGCGGGCACCAGCCCCGACTCGAGCGCCTCGACCACCGCGTTCACGCCCCACACCACGGGCACCTGGTGCTTCGGCGCCTCCTATGCCGGCGACTCGAACTACTCGGGTTCGACCGACAACACCACGGGCAACGGCGACGCCAACGAGTGCGTCACGGTGACCAAGGCCGGCTCGGGCTCGGTCACCACGGCCCACGGCTCGGGCGTCTTGGGTGCGAGCGGCAACATCTCTGACGGCGTCGTCGTCACCGGCAACCTGACCGGCGGCTCACCCACGGGCAACGTCACCTTCTACACGTGTGGCCCGGCCGCGGCGAGCCCCTCGGCCTGCTCGGCCTCGAGCCCGAACCTCTTGGCCACCCAGGTCGTGGCCCTCACGGCGGGCACCAGCCCCGACTCGAGCGCCTCGACCACCGCGTTCACGCCCCACACCACGGGGACCTGGTGCTTCGGCGCCACGTACGCCGGGGACACCAACTACTCGGGTTCGACCGACAACACGACGGGCAACGGCGACGCCAACGAGTGCGTCACCGTGACCAAGGCCGGCTCGGGCTCGGTCACCACGGCCCACGGCTCGGGCGTCTTGGGTGCGAGCGGCAACATCTCTGACGGCGTTGTCGTCACCGGCAACCTGACCGGTGGCTCGCCGACGGGCAACGTGACCTTCTACACGTGTGGCCCGGCCGCGGCGAGCCCCTCGGCCTGCTCGGCCTCGAGTTCTGACCTCTTGGCCACCCAGGTCGTGGCCCTCACGGCGGGCACCAGCCCAGACTCGAGCGCAGCGACGACGCCGTTCGCGCCGACGAACCCCGGCACCTGGTGCTTCGGCGCCACGTACGCCGGTGACAACAACTACACGGGGTCCACCGACAACACCACGGGCAACGGCGATGCCAACGAGTGCGTGGTGGTCACCGCTCCGAACTTCAGCCTGCTCAAGACGGACGTCCCGGGGAACAACCAGCCGGTGGTCCCGGGCGCCACCGTGCCCTATACGGTGACGATCCACAACAACGGTGACGGGGCCGGCAGCGCGGTCATCTCCGACACGCTGCCGTCGAACCTGACCATCACCGGCACCCCCAACTGCGCCGTCGCCAGCGGTGACGCCTGCACCGTGGCCAATCCCTCGGGCTCGACGTGGACCTTCAGCGTCACCCTCGTTCCCGGGAACACCGCCACTGTGACCTTCTCGGCGGTGGTCTCGGCCACCGACACGGCCGACGTAGTCAACACGGCCGCCATCACCACCGGGCGGTGCATCGGCGACAACATCTGCACCTCGACGGTGACCAACCCGGTGCCGAACTTCAGCGTGCACAAGACCAACGTGCCGGGCGACGGGAACCCGGTCGTCCCGGGCGCCACCGTCCCCTACACGGTGACGATCCAGAACACCGGTGACGGGGCCGGCATTGCCGTCATTACCGACACCTTGCCGTCGAACCTGACCATCACCGGCACCCCGACCTGCGCCGTCGCCGGTGGTGACGCCTGCACCGTGGCCAATCCCTCGGGCTCGACGTGGACCTTTAGCGTCGGCCTCGCCGCGGGGAACACCGCCACGGTGACCTTCTCGGCGGTGGTCTCGGCCACCGACACGGCCGACGTGGTCAACACGGCGACCGTCACCACCGGCCCGTGCAACGCGGACAACGCCTGCACCTCGACGGTGACCAACCCTGTGCCCGACTTCACCGTCACGAAGACGGACGTGCCCGGGAACAACCAGACGGTCGCGCCCGGTGCCACCATCCCTTACACGGTCGCCATCAAGAACGTCGGTGACGGTGCCGGATCGGCCACGATCACCGACACGCTGCCGTCGTCCCTCACGATCCAGGGCAAGCCCACTTGTGCCGTCACCGGCAGCGACACCTGCACGGTGACGAATACGACCGGAAGCACCTGGACGTTCGTCGTGACGTTGGCGTCCGGTGACACGGCCACGGTTACCTTCAGCGCCGTGCTGGCGGCGAGCGCCACCGGGACCGTCGCCAACACGGCGACGATCACTACGGGTCCGTGCAACACGTCGTCGGGCTGCTCGTCGACGGTGTCGAACCCCATCCCCCCGGCGAGCGCACCGGCCGTGATCACACCCACCACCGTGGCTCCGGCTCCGGCGCCTGCGACTGCGCCCGCCGCCATCGCGTTCACGGGTGCTGATATCGCCACCATGGGGGCGGCCGCGCTGGTCCTCCTCGGGTTGGGTAGCTTCCTGGTCATCATCTCCCGTCGTCGTCGCCGGGCTGGTGAGGACGGGTAATGACACCGTCGTAGGAAGCCGCCGCTGCTCGAGAACTGACTGTCGGAGCGCAAAGGTCCCCCGGCCGATGGGTCGGGGGACCTGCTTCAGTAGCCTTTCCCCGGCAGATCCAGACCGATGCGAGGACTCATGGTGACGGCTTCGAGAAGCAGAGGTCCGTGCGTCCGACGCCGTCCCGGTCTCGTGCGCAAAATGCGGCAATCTGCCTCGCTGGCCCTCGCCGCGGCGGTCCTCGGCCTGGGACTCGCCGCCGGCCACGCGATACCCGCCTCGTCGGCCACTGCGGCGAGCGGCAGCGCCCCCGTCGGCGCCCGGGCCGGTTGTGCGACGAGACCTCAGCTGCACGCCCCGACGGTCACCGTGCCCGTGAAGCTCGTCAAAGTGACCGGAGGCGTGTTCCCGACCGTCTCGGTCTGCCTTGGCAAGCGCGGGCCCTTCCCCTTCGTCGTCGACACCGGATCGTCGAGGTCGATCATCGACACTCGGGTCGCCCGCTCGCTGCGCCTTCCCCGAGCGGGTGTCGCGGCCCTCGGTGGCTCCGGCTGCGCCACCAGCGGCGCGCTGGTGAGGGTGCCGGCCCTCCAGGCGGGCGACCTCGTCATCGCCCGCCAGGCCATGGTCCGCAGTGGGCTGTCCGACTGGGGCGGGGCGGCCGTCGACGGCGTCCTCGGCTCCGACGTGCTGGGACGGTTCAATGCCCTCCGACTGGACCTGCCGAGCCGGACGCTGACGATGCTCGGGAGCGAGGGCCCGGCACCCAAGAAGAACACGATCGTCATCGGGCAGCCCCACCCGTCCCCCCTGCCGTCTCCTCTGTCCCGGGGGACGCTGGTGGATCAGGCGCCGCTCACGATCGTGCAGACACCGGGGACGGTTTCCGCCTTCGTCCAGACGACGGTCGCCGGACATGCTGCGAACGCCTTCGTCGTCGACTCGGGCGCGCCGCGGTCGACGATTGACCGGACAGCCGGATTCACCTTCCTCATCAAGAGCGCCGGCACCGCGCCCGCCCCGGCTGGCATCGGATGTTCGGGCACCGTCTCGCAGCTGGACCCGGCGCCCGTGTCGATCGGGTCGACGTCGGCGACGCCGTCGATGCTCGCCGTCCCTATCGCGGGGCAGCAGCGGGCCCAGATCGTCGGCTACCTCGGGCTGGACGTCCTGGGCCTGTCCGGGTCGGTCATCGTCGACTACGCCGGTGCGCAGCTGGCGTTCGTGTCGGGGTAGTGGATCGCCGGGCGGCCGTCTGTCGCCGTAGCGGTGCCGCTGCGTAGGCTCTCGGGCCGTGAGCTGGCGGCGGGTGGTGGGCGGTGTCGTGGCGCTCGCGGCGGCTGCGCCGCTGCTGGTTCTCTCTCCTTCCCCCGCCGGCGCCGGTCTACGAGCCGGCGCGTCGTATACGGGCGTGCTCTTCCGGCCGGTGCTGTGCGCCGTACCTCCCTACGACCGCTTCATCACCGGCCACCAACCGGCGGTCGCGGCCTCGCTGTGTGGGCCGTCCAACCTCTTGAACGCGACGAACCTCGCCGTGACGCCGGACGGCTCGCCGGCCGGGTACTCCCACCAGTCGCCCCAGCCCGACACGATCCTCGAAGGAGTGCGCACGACCAAGGCGGCGGGGGACTCCCCGAAGAAAGCCGTGCTGCTGGCCGGCCTGCGCGGCTCCTCCATCTACTCGGCGACCCCGACCTCACAGGCCATGCGTTACCTGCTCGGCCCCTCCCAGATGAACAGCAACGCGATCGCCTCGGCCACGGCCACCAAGGGCAAGAACGGTGCGTGGGTGGTCGACTGGACGACGACCGACTCGGGCGCCCGCCAGTGGGACAGGGTGGCCGTGCAGAGCTTTCATCAGATGCTGGCCATCGACGTCGCGGGTGTCGTGGTGTCGGCTCCGATCATCGAGCCCACGCGGGGGTCCTTCCGCTCGTTCGGAGGCAGGGGTGAGATCTCCGGTGACCTGAGTCAGTCAGAGGCCATGAAGATCGCGCAAGCGATGCAATCACACGGCGGATAGCGAGCCCACGGTAAAAAGATCGGCGCGGCCTTTTGGGGCGGGCCGAGGGCTCTGAACAGGGGCGGGGACTCCGTTCGCGAGTTTCCCAACCAAACTTTCGTTTGACAGACCTGCAATAGGGGTATAGACCCACAGCGTCGCAACATGCGGGGGTCAGGCACGTTGTGAGGTGGCTTCGGCGGAGTTACTGACCCGAAACGAATAGGCGGCCTTCTGGCGAAGGCGTTGGGCGGAATGCTGGTGGAAGTAGCGGGGCGGAATGTAGCGGGTGCTGTGTGCAACGAGGCGCCACGCGATCGTGAAGACGCCGGTCGCGTGCTCGTGCGGCAGGCCCATCGGCGCCCGCCAACCACTTCTCCACCCCTGACTGCTACCTACCTTGCAACGACGCGCCCCTCGCGGGCGCGTCGGGGTTCTCCACGGACGTACAAACGAAATGCGAAGGGGCATGAACATGCGTACTCGATCCTCGAAGTGGTTCCGCTGCATCGTCCAGGGCGTAATGGCGAGCGCGCTTGTCGTCGTCGGGCTGGTCTCGTTCAGCACCGTCGCCGCTCCCGACGCGGCCAACCCGACCGCGACGACGACCGGCACCTTGACGCCCAACGCCGACGGGACCGTCACGGCCAACCTCAGCGGGAACTGGACCTGGGACCAGGCCTGCGGCCAGCGTTACGGCGAGGGGTACTCGGTCGACTGGTGGGGCATCAGCACGTCGAGCACGCCCAGCCCCAACTTCAGCGTCACGAACGCCACCGAGGTCAACCCCCCCGGCACGACCACGACCGGCACGGTCTCGCAGACCGGCACCATCGGCCTTCCCGGCGCCAAGTTTTTCCACACGTCGACGTTCTTGTCCGGAGAGAACATCAACTCAGCGTCGACCTGCACCGACACCATCGTTAGTGGCAAGGACATCTCTTCGGGTGCTTGGGCGGCGAGCGCCACCTATCCCTCCGTGTCCGACGTGCCCGCGCAGTTGTGCGTGAACATGTACGACCTGCACTCGCTGGGCATGACAAACGACTGGAGCCCCACAGGAAACGGCGACAACTCCATTCAGAAGAACGCGTTCGACCCCACGGTTGGGAATGGGTTCTGCACCCAATTGAAGCTCGTCAACATCCCGACGACGACCGCTACTAACGTCAGCGCGGGCTCCGTCACCTTGGGCCCGAACGGCTCCGTCACCGACAACGTCACGGTCACCGGCACTGCGGCCGCCGGATTGCCCGCGGGCTCCGTGGCCTTCTACGTCTGCGGTCCGACGTCTGGCGCCAACGCGGTGTGCACCTCGACGGCGAACGCCGAGGGTACGGCCGCGCTGCCTGCGGCAACCAACACCGGTTTCGTCTCGACCGGCAGTTCGAGTTCGTTCATTCCGACGCACGCAGGCACCTACTGCTTCGCGGCCGTTTACACCCCGAGCAGCGGCTCGCCCTACGCCGGCTCCTCGGATAACAACACGGGGAACGTCGCCGACAACAACGAGTGCGTCTCGGTCGGCGCGGCCTCCTCGACGACCACGACCTCGCTTAGCGCCAACTCCATCACCCTGGGCCCGAGCGGCTCGGTGACCGACCATGTCACCGTGACCGGCACGGCCAACGCCGGGCTGCCCACAGGCACCGTCAACTTCTACGTCTGCGGGCCGAGCGGCGCCAACGCCGTCTGCACCTCGACGGCGAACGCCGAAGGCACGGCCACGCTGCCGGCAGCGAGTGACACCGGCTCGGTCTCGACGGGCAGCTCGAGCACCTTCACCCCGAGGCAGGCGGGCACCTGGTGCTTCGGGGCCGTCTTCACCCCGACCAACACGAACTACTCCTCCTCGTCGGATAACAAGGTGGGGACGACACCCGACAACAGCGAGTGCGTCTCGGTCGGCGCGGCCTCCTCGACGACCACCACCTCGCTGACCGCCGAACTCCATCACCCTGGGCCCGAGCGGCTCGGTGACCGACCATGTCACCGTGACCGGCACGGCCAACGCCGGGCTGCCCACAGGCACCGTCAACTTCTACGTCTGCGGGCCGAGCGGCGCCAACGCCGTCTGCACCTCGACGGCGAACGCCGAAGGCACGGCCACGCTGCCGGCAGCGAGTGACACCGGCTCGGTCTCGACGGGCAGCTCGAGCACCTTCACCCCGAGGCAGGCGGGCACCTGGTGCTTCGGGGCCGTCTTCACCCCGACCAATGCCAACTACGCGACGTCGGCGGACAACAACGCGGGGACGACCGCCGACTCCAGTGAGTGCGTCAGCGTGTCGGCTGCGCCCAGCGGCACGGCCACCCAGGCCAGCTCGAGCTCCATCACCATCGGCCCCCTGGGTAACGTGACCGACTCCGTCACCGTCACCGGCACGGCCAACGGCGGGCTGCCCACGGGCACCGTCAAGTTCTACGTCTGTGGCCCGACGTCCGGGAACGCCCTGTGCACCTCGACGGCGAACGCCGAGGGCACGGCCAATCTGCCCTCGGGAGGAGACGCCGGCTTCGTCTCGACCGGCACCTCGAGCGCCTTCTCCCCGACGCAGGTCGGCACGTACTGCTTCGCGGCCGTGTTCACGCCTTCGAACGGCAACTACCTCGGCTCGTCGGACAACAACACCGCGGGGCAGGCCATTGACTCGAACGAGTGCTTCACCGTGGGTTCGGCTCCGAACGTGACCGTGGTCAAGACCTCGAACCCCGCCACCGGAACGACCGTGATCCCGGGGCAGACCATCGGCTACACGCTCACGGCTTCGAACTCGGGCACCGAGGCCAGTGGACAAGAGGTCATCAGCGACCCGATCCCGAGCGGCGCGTCCTACGTGGCCAACTCGGCCAGCTGCGGCACCGTACCCAGCTGCACGGCGTCCTTTAACGGGGTCACGAACACGGTCACCTTCACCCTGACCTCGGTGGCCGGCCTGGCTACCGGGCTGACGATGACCCTCAGTGTCACCGTCAACGCCAACGCCACAGTTGCCATCGACAACGTGGCCACCATTACGACCGGTTGCACAGCCAACTGCTCGTCGAACCACACCCACAACCCGGTGGCCGTCTTCAACACGGTGAAGTCGTCAAACCCGGCGAGCGGGACGACGGTGGTGCCCGGCCAGACGATCGCCTACACGCTGACGGCCTCCAACGCCGGTGACGGGGTGACCGGACAGGAAGTGGTCACCGACCCGATCCCGAGCGGCGCGACCTATATGGCCGGCTCGGCCAGCTGCGGCACCGTGCCCAACTGCACGGCGTCCTTCGCCAACAACAAGGTGACCTTCACGCTGAGCTCGGTGGCCGCCGGCGCGAGCGGCCTGGCGTTGACCTTCAGCGTCACGGTGAACGCCAACGCCACCACCGCCATTGACAACGTGGCCACGATCACCGGTCCCGGTTGCAACAGCGACCACCCGTGCTCGACCAACCACACCAACAACCCGGTGGCCGTCTTCAACGTCGTCAAGTCGTCGAACCCGGCCAGCGGGACGACCGTGATCGCCGGTCAGACGATCGCCTACACGCTGACGGCTTCCAACGCCGGCGACGGGGTGACCGGACAGGAAGTGGTGACCGACCAGATCCCGGGGAGCGCGAGCTACGTGGCCGGCTCGGCCAGCTGCGGCACCGTGCCCAACTGCACGGCGTCCTTCGCCTCCAACACGGTCACCTTCACGCTGAGCTCGGTTGCCGCCGGCGCGAGCGGCCTGGCGCTGACCTTCAGCGCCACGGTGAACGCCAACGCCACGGTGGGCGTCAACAACGTGGCGACGATCACCGGGCCCGGCTGCACCAGTGGCTGTTCGACCAACCACACCAACAACCCGGTGGCCGTCTTCAACGTCGTCAAGTCGGCGAGCCCGGCGTCCGGGTCGACGGTCTCGGTGGGTCAGACCATCACGTACACGCTCACGGCCTCCAACGCAGGCGACGGGGCGACGGGCCAGGAGGTCGTGACCGATGCGGTCCCGGCCAACAGCACCTACGTCGCAGGGTCGGCTAGTTGCGGCACCGTGGCCAACTGCACGGCGGGCTTTGCAGCCAACACGGTCACCTTCACGTTGACCTCGGTGGCCGCACACTCGAGCGGCTTGGCGCTGACCTTCAAAGTGACGGTGAACAACAACCCGACAGGCACCACGATCAACAACACGGCCAACGTCACCGGACCGGGCTGCGCGAACAGCTGCCCGACCAACACGACCACTCACACTGTGCTCAACCCGCCGGTGCTGACTGTGTCAAAGGTCGGTTGCGCGGCGAGCGCCATCCCCGGTGAGGTGTTCTTCTACACGATCTTCTTCTCGAACACCGGCGGCGGGGACAGCACCAACACCGTGCTGACCGACATCCTGCCGCCGGCCTCACAGGCGATCGTCAACAACCCGGGTGGTGGCACCGTGACCACGGTCGGCGGCCAACCGGCCCTCGTCTGGAACCTCGGGACGGTCGCCGCCCACACGTCGGGCTCCGAGATCGTGAAGTTCATTGTCACCGGGACCTCGGGCAGCATCGTCAACTCGGCCACCATCGCGTCCTCGAACGCGGCGGTCACGAGTTCGACCACGCTCGACGGTGACGACGCCGATCTCGTCGGCCGGGGCCATCACCCACGGCAGCGCCTACGCCGCCAACGTCGACCTCCTGGGGCTCACCCTGATCCACACGCTCGGCTTCACGTCGAGCATGGCGCCGGGCACGCCACAGACGTCGTCCAACCAGGTGATCCCGACCATCGGGCTCGGGAGCCTGCTGTCGCTCGGCCTGATCGACCAGAACTCCCAGTCGAGCATTGGCCTCACGGCCACGAGCACGGCGTCGTCGCAGATCGCCGGGGTCAGTCTCCTCAACGGGGCGATCACGGCCGATGTGATCAGGGCGCAGTCGAACTCGACCGCCGAGGCGAGCGGCAGCAACCACGGCGCGGGCGGTTCCAACTACGTCAACCTGAAGGTGAACGGGGTGGCGGAGTCGCAGGTGGCGCCAAACACCGCGCTGGCCGTCACGCTCGGCAAGCTCACGGTGGCCAAGGTCGTCCTCAACGAGGACACCGGGTCGATCGTCACCTCAGGCGGGCTGACGACGGTGACCGATGCGGTCAACATGGTCGACATCACGCTGCTGGCCCCGCTCGGCATCCTGCCGGCCGGCGCGCACATCATCATCGGCCACGCGCAGACCGACGCCACCTTCCCGAGCCAGAACCCGGCCTGTGGGACGACTCCGGGTTCCGTGAGCGGGTACGCCTTCACGGCCTACGCGCACGCCACGCTGCTCAACTCCCAGTTGATCAACGCGCTCGTTGACAACGTGTCGTTGCCGAGCGACGGGTGGCGGCGCTGCGGTCGCCGTCAACGGGACCTTCGTCACCGGGCTGGCTGCATCGGGGACGGCCACGGACACCACGTCGGGGTCGCTGAGCCCCAACCCGCACTCCACGTCGGACTCGCGGATCCAGGGGCTCAACCTCCTGAACGGGCTGATCACCGCCGACGTCGTGGACGCCAGCTGTGCGAGCACGACCATCGGGACGGGGGGTAATCCCACGACGACCCTCGGGACCACGTTCGTCAACCTGAAGATCGGGGGCATCGTCATCCCGGTGAACATCGCGCCCAACACCACGTTGAGCGTGCCGTTCAACGGGAGCGTCGTCGATCTCATCCTGAACCAGCAGTCGGTGTCGAACGGCCCGCAAGATACGACGGGGACCGTCAGCGCACTGCACCTGTATGTCCTGAACCACAGCGGGCTGGTCAGCCTCGAGGTGATCCTCGCCTCGGCGCACTGCGACGCCCATACGGGCCAGCTGCCCTGACCGGCCGGGTAGCCAATGCCGCAGGGGCCGCGACGCCCCTGCGGCGAGCTCGTTGACGGGTTCCGCCGCCGCTGACCTGCCTCGCCGGTTCCGGGGGGGTCTGCGGCGGGGGGCCTCCGACGCCCGGGGGTTCCGCGGCGGGCGGGACCACCGGCGCCCGGAGGGCGACTCGGGCATGATTGAAGTTCTGTGCGACGCGGCATCCTGAGCGCGGCGGCCGCCGTGCTGGCCGGGGCCATGTTGTTCGCCGCCTCCTCGGCCGGCCCGACACACGCCGGGGGAGCGGCGTCCCCGCCAACTAACTCGAGCTGTGCGGCGAGGGCCGGCGTCCTGGCGCCGATCCACCTGACCGTCGTCCGCGGCGGGCGGGGCCCGGCGGTGCTCGTGCGGGTCTGCGTCGACGGCCACGGGCCGTACCCCTTCGTGCTCGATACGGGGGCCAGCGTCTCGCTCGTCGACTCCCGGCTGGTCACGCAGCTCCACCTGCCGGCGGCCACCCCGTCCCAGGAGGTCGTCGGCCTGGGCTGCGTGGCGACCAGCAAGCGGGTCAGGCTCTCCTCGTGGTCGGCCGGCGGTCTGGTCTTGGCGCCGCAGACCGTCATGACCGCCCACATTGCCGGCTTCGGCTCCTCAGCGTCTCCCGTCGGCATTCTCGGAAGCGACGTGCTCGCCCGCTTCGGGGCCGATCTCGTCGACTTCAAGGCCAAGCGGCTCGTCGTGCTCGGACCCGAGGCGCCACCGCGGTCGCAGGCGAGCGTCGTGCGGGGCGGGATCCTCGATGCGCCGCCGCGCGCCCTGATCAGCGGGGTGCCCAAGGCGGCGGTCAGCCTTACGATCGTCGAGTTCAACGGCTCTGCGCTGGCCACGACTCCGGTCGTGTTCGGCGGGCACGGCTCCTCCCCGAACCCGTTCGTCATCAGTACGGGCTCCAGCCGTTCGTCGGTCTCGGCCGGGCTGGCCAAGTTGCTCAGCCTGCAGCCCGCCGGCCCGAAGGTGAAGTCGTCCGCCGTGGGCTGCACCCAGAGCGCCCGGGCGGTCGCCAGCGGGCCGTGGAACGTGGGCAGCTCGGTGCCGGTCGCTCCGTCGTCGCTCGTGGCGTTCACCCCGTCGGTGGCGACCGAGAGTGGCGTGCTCGGCACGGTGGGCGCCGACGTGCTCAGCCGCTACGGCTCCATCGTCCTCGACTATCGCAGCGGCATTCTCTGGCTCGGCACGGGCTGACGGCCGGATCGTCAGTGGCCGGGACCGGTGCTGGCCGTGCTCAGTCCGAGGGCGGCGGCCAACGCGGCGAGATCGCGCTGCAGCACCGCACCCTCGGTGCCGCTGATCATCCCGTGCTGCATCCCCATGGTGATCGTCTTCGCCACCTGTTGCAGGTCGTTCGCGGCCTGTTTCGCCTTGTCGGTGATGGCCTGTTGCGCCTGGGTGGAGATCGACTGGGCTGAACCTTGGTCGATGGTGCCGGCGGACTGCCCGCTCGCCACGTCGGTGAGCAAGGCGGCGAGCGCCGCCGGGACCGGGGCCACCGGGATCGTGGTCGTGGTTGAGGTCGTCGTCGACGTCGTCCTAGGGCTGGTCGTCGTGGTGGCCGAGCCGAGGTGGCTCGATGGGCTCGAGCCGAGCCCCAGGACCAGTCCGACGACGAGCGCCGCCACCGCGAGCACCCCAATCACGGCCAGCACGCGCCGATCCGGTCGCCTCGGCGGCGCCAGTGGGGGAGGGCCGACCCGGGTGGCATCGGGCTCGAGCAGCGCCGTCGCGGTCGGCGTGACCGCCGGGGCCAGCGCCCTGAGATCGAGCACCGCCGTCTCGGTCGGATGATCTGTCTCCGAGAACGCAGAAGGCACCCACTCGACGCGGAACGGCGCGGTGGCCAACAGGGCGGCCACGTCGTCGGCAGTGAGGCGCCGTTCGGGCCGGTGGTCGAGCATGCCGCTCAAGAGGAGTGCCCACGGGACGGGCAGGTTCGCCGGAACAGGCACGGGCCCGGCCAGCCGCCGGGCCACCACCTCGCTCGGGGACCCCTCGTAGATCCGGTGCCCGGTCAGGCACTCGAGCAGGACCATGCCGAGGGACCAGACGTCGGCACCTGGCCCGACGCGGTGGTCCTCCAGCTGCTCGGGGGCCATGTAGGCGGCTGTCCCGAGGGTGGTTCCCACCATCGTGAGGGTCGAGGCGTCGTCGACCCGGGCGATGCCGAAATCACTGAGCTTCGGGTGGCCGTCGGCCCCGATCAAGATGTTGGAGGGCTTGACGTCGCGATGCACCATGCCCTGGTCGTGCACGTAGGCCAGGGCGCCCGCCAGGTCCACCCCGAGGTCGGCGCTGTCCGCGGACCCGAGGGGGCCCGAGCGCAGCGCAACGGCCAGCGTGGTCCCCTCGACCAGCTCCATGACCAGGAAGGCCTCGCGGTCGTCGACCACCCCGGAGTCGAGCAGTCTGACCAGGCCCGGGTGGGCCAGCCGGGAGAGGGCGTGCGCCTCTCGGGCCAGACGAAGGGCCGTGTCGGGGTCTCCCGAGCGCACGATCTTGACGGCGACGGTGGTGGCGTTCGGCCCGTCGAGCGCCTCGAACACGTCCGAGGTCCCGCCCTGGCCCAGAAGGCGGACCAGGTGGTAGTGCCCGTCGAGGACATCGCCAACGGAGGCCACTAACGCAGTATCCGGTCTGCCCGCGTCGGGCGTCGGCCGAGTTCCGCTCGCGTCAGCAAACCGTCGGCCTCGGGCATCTGCTCATTCTCCCATCTCGGACCGGGCCGGTCCGAGGGGCCCTACACGCCGTTGCCGAAGAAGGGCGCGCCGCCGAAGCTGAAGATGCCGCCGTCGCGGGCGACCATCCAATACGCCGTCGACCCGTCAGCGGCCATGCCGACCACCGGTTGGTTGAGCGGGATCGAGCCGAGTGAGCCTTCGAAGGGGAGGCCGAAGCTGAACAGGCCCCCGTCGCTGGCGACGAAGCGGTACCCCGATCCGTTGGGCGCGGCCTCCATGCCGACGATCGGCTTGTTCAAATGGAGGCTGCCTGTGCTGCCCTCGAACGGGGCACCGAACGAGAAGATGCCGCCGTCGGTTGCCACGAGCCAGTAGCCCCCCGTGGCGTGGTCCGTCGCCATGCCCACGACCGGTTGGTTCAACGGCTGTCCCCCCATGGAGCCTTCGAACACCGCGTCGCCGAACGCGAACACCCCGCCGTCGCTCGCCACCAACCAGTAGCCCTTTGCGTCGGGCGTCGACGCCATGGCGACGATCGGCTTGTCGAGGACGAGGCTCCCGGTGCTGCCCCAGAAGGCGGCGTCGCCGAACGAGAAGATCCCGCCGTCCGCTCCCAACAGCCAGTAGCCCCGGCCGTCGGGGGTCGCGGCGAGCCCGATGATGGGTGCGTTCAGAGGGTGGCCGGTCAGGCCACCGTAGGTCGTCGCGTCGCCGAAGGCCTCGACCGTGCCGTCCGACGCGGCGAGCCAGTAGCCGCCCCCGTCGGCGGTGGCCGCCATCGCGACGAAGGTGGCGAACACGGCGATCGGCGTGTCGCTGACCGTGTTCGACAGCGCGAACGGGACACCGTTTGAGGAGCCGGACGGCGTCGTGACCTGGAGAAACGTCGTCCCGGACGCGCACGGCGGCACGCTCACGGTGAGCGCCCCGTCGTAGATGACGTCGGGCGTCACCGTGCACTTCGCCCCGAACGTCACCGCGGTCGCGCCGGTCAGGAAAATCCCACGGATCGAGAGCGGAGTGCCGCTCGGGCCACTGGTCGGGCTGACGCCGAGGAGCTCGGGCGGTCCGCCCGCTGGCAGGCCGAGAGCGGAGCTGAGCGCGTCCATGCCCGACGCGGGCGGGATGCCGTTCGCGTACTCGCCGAAGACGCCGGCCGAGTAGCCGGACGAGACGGCGGCACCCATGACGGGCGTGCAGGGACCGCTGGTGCACAGCGAGTTCAAGATGATGTCGCGGTGGACCCAACAGCCGGCGGCGGCGGACGAAGTACAGGACTTGTTCACGGTGGCAGAGGTCGACCCCGCCCAGCCGTCGTCGTACATATAGGAGTAGTCGGCCTGGAGAGGGTTGACGTAGGTGATGAGGATGGCGCCCGCGTCGGGGTAGTCACCGCTCGCGACGACGCCCGGTTCTTGTCCGGCGTTCGCGCCCTGCTGCGCTTGTTGGTCCATCACGCTCGCCAGTCCGTATTCGGGCTGGAGACCCCGCGCTGTGCGCTCGAGGTTGAAGACGGCCAGGAATTGCTGCCCAACGGTCAAGCCGGCGTAGTTCGGCGGCAACGTCATGGGAACGACGCCCTCGAGGCTGCGCGCATGGTCGATGTTCTGCAGTTCGGAATTGATGCAGCCGCTGCTCACGTCGTCACCGGCCCCGCATTGGAACTGGGAGGTCTGCGGCGTGTTGCTCAGAGTGCCGGACGTCCGCGGGCTCGACGCCCCGGCGCCGGCGGTGCTCGACGTCGCCAGGACTCCCAGCGGAGCGCCGAGGACCAGCACGACCGTGAGAAGCGCAGAGGTGCGCCTCACCCTTGCCCGCACACGCCCCGACAGCCCGCCCGTTGCTGCGGCGGACCGGCGTATCGTCACCGGCGTCGTCAGATCAGCTGCGTCCGATCCCATCGCTGATTTCCCCCTCGCTCAACGAGTTCCATCCCCGCCTCTCCGCCCACCGAGAGGGGCGGGAGTGGGTCACGGGCCTCGAGTCCCCTGATGGGACCCCCGTTGTCCGAATTGTTGAACGACCCAACCCGTCGTCGTCTTGCGAAAAACGGGCGTTTTCTTTGCACCAGGGTTGAAACCGGTTACGCGACGGCACCCGGCCGGAGGAAGGCAGCGCTGCAGCCAGCCTCGCGAGCCGGCCGGAGAGAGTTAGGCGAGCGTGACCCGGCGTCGGAGGAAGGTGACGACGAGGAAGACCATGGCCAGGACCGCCATGAGGCCCACGACCGAAGCCATGACGTCGGGACCGGTGAGCCCCAAGGTTCCCGCAGCCGCCCCGTTTCCGGCGGCGTGGGTCGTGTCGACCAGCTGGGTGCGGACACCGCCGGAGCGAAACCGGGTCGCGGCGCCCGCCGCTGTGGTGCCGGCGGTGATGGCCAACGTCATCGCGCCAGTGGTCGCCAAAGCAAAGATCACTGAGAATTTCCGAAGATGCCGCACTGCCCTGCCTCCCTGGGCGAAATCGAGGTGCGCCACTCCTGCACCGCCTCCGATTCCGTACATCAGTGAAACACCTGCTGCGCTGGGCACTTGCGATGAAATTTCATTGCAACCCCAGTTACTTTCTCTCTTCCTGGTGGCGGGAAACCAGAGCGTGACACGCACGCGACGCCGCCGCGAACACCTATTGCCGCGCACCGAACATCCGACAAGAGCGGGTCCGACTAACGCCGAGTGCGCCGACGGCGTCCACGGCGCAACACCCGAGCGGTAGGACCGTGTCAGGGTAACGATCGTTTGGGAGTGGTCGCGAGCGCGGGGCGACCTGACCAGGAGCAATGGGACGCTGATCGAGGAGGTGCGCCTAGTTGTGATGTCCAGGCACGTTGTCCAACCTGGTCATAGGTGAGACCTTCCCAATGGCCGAGTGGGGCCGATGGTGGTTGTAGTTGTGGACCCATGATGGCAGAGCGGCCAAGCGGGCGGACTCAGAGTTGTAGAACTTCTTGAACGCCCAGCCCTCAGCCAAGGTTCGATGGAAGCGTTCGATCTTGCCGTTGGTCTGAGGTCTGTAGGGCCGAGTCCGCTTGGGGGTGATGCCGAGCTCGGCGCAGGTGTCGGCCCAAAGATGGGATCGGTAGGCAGAGCCATTGTCGGACAGCACCCGCTGCACCGTGACGCCTCGCTGGTCGAACCAGTCTGTGGCCCGGCGCAAGACAGCGGTGGCGGTTGCGGCGGTTTCATCCTGGTGGGCTTCGACATAAGCGACCCGGGAATGGTCGTCGATGACGGTGTGGAGGTAGCAAGTTACCCATGAGCGGGTTGTGGTGCTTGCTGCGGGGCTTGTCGGCCGTTGTCGCCCGGTTCTTCCCGCCTTGTGCTCGACCGACATAACCCGCCAGCCCCCGGCGTCGGGGACTTTGCCGAGCTTCTTGACGTCCACGTGGATCAACTCGACCTGGCTTGTCATGTTCGTAACGGCGAATCGGCTCTGCGTGGTACTCCCGACGCCTGCTGCTTCGCGATCGATGTACGTGAGCCGATCGAGCCGGCAGCGGACGCAGGACGGCGGCACGAGTCGAGGCGTTGAGACCGAGCCGATCAGCGATCTGGACCGGTCCGAGGCGATGGCTCCCAGCGCAGATGGACGATCTGCGAACCATTGGCTGTGGCGTGCGGTTTTGCTGATGATTGCGGTGCTGAGGACCGGTCGCCCCATCTCGCTTGCGCCCCTTCGGGCCACATAGCGCCGCGCCCACTTGGCGGCGGCTCTTCCAAGAGACGTCGTATCGCTCTGCCGCCCCGAACAATCGGCCAGCCCTGATCGACGACCAGCCGAGCCAATCGGAGCCGAGCGCGAGGAGTCAACGCCGCAAGGGCGTGGGTAGCGTGGGACATCAGGACCTCCTGGTTGTGGAGCGGTTCTAAGACAGCCCCACTCCACATCAGGGGGTCTTCATCCGTCTAGGACGTCAACTTGTGCCGTCGCACGAGGTCGACCAACGTGCCTGGACATCACACCTAGTAGGCGCCGGTGCCCCGGGCCATCGTCTTGGGAGTCTCGAACATGATCTTGAGGTCCCACCAGAGCGACCAGGACGCCACGTAGAGGTAGTCGAGCTGGACGAGGTCGTTGCGGGTCAGGTCGTTGCGGCCCGACACCTGCCAGAGGCCGGTGATGCCCGGGCGCACCTCGAAGCGGCGGACGGCCCAGCCTTCGACCTGTGACTCGCTCGGGATGAACGGCCGCGGGCCGACGACGGACATGTCGCCCTTGAAGACGTTGATGAACTGCGGGATCTCGTCGATGCCCGTCCGGCGCAGGAACGCCCCGAACCGGGTGATGCGCCAGCTCTCGTCCTTCTTCTTGCGCACCTCGTGCAGCGGCTCGGTCAGAGTCCCCGACTCGTCTTCGTCGTCCGTGCTGACGGCGGGATAGCCCGCGTCGGTGGTCATGGAGCGGAACTTGGTCACCATGAACGGCTGCGCGTTGCGGCCGAGACGGACCTGGCGGAAGAACACCGGCCCGGGCGAGCTGAGCTTCACGCCGATGCGCGACCACGAGCAGGATCGGGGAGGTGATGAATAGCACGGCCCCGCTGATGCAGAGGTCGAAGGCGCGCTTCATGAACTTGTCCCACGGGCTCAGGTGCGGCTGCGCAATCTCCAGGAACGGCATGCCGGAGAGGTCGGTGAGACGTGAGCGCCAGCTGATCAGCTCGTAGTAGCGCGGCACCATTGCGATGTGCACGAAGTCCTGCAGCTCGCGGTAGGTGTCGAGGGACTCGCTGGAGAACCGGTCGCTGGCGGCGACGAGGACACGGTGCACGTCGAGGCGTCGGCACAGGTCGGGCAGGTCCGAGACCCGGCCCAGCGCCCCCGTGTCGGCGAAGTCCCCTTCCACCACCCGTCCGACGACGGTCATCCCGGGGTCCTGGCGCACGCTCATCATGATGCGATCGGCCGTCTGGCCGCCGCCGACGACCAGCACCCGCGTGGTGGTCAAGCGCGTGGAGGAAGTAGCGGAGCACGATCCGCCCGAGGGTGATGACGGCAATGGTGACGATGACCGCCATCACCAGCTGGGTGGCGAACGGCTCGATGGTCCCGAACGCCGCATGTAGGAATGAGCCGACGGCGAGGGTGAGGACCGCGCCGCACCCGACGCCGAACGCGAGCTCGCGGAATTCGAGGAACGCGCTGGGCTGCAGCTGGCGGTGCGTCACCCGGTAGACGCCGCCGAAGGCCAGGGCAATGATGACCGCAACGGGGAAGAACGAGTCGAGCTTGAGGTTCGGTCACCAACTGCGACGAGGCGTTCGTGGGCACGGAGGAGAGCGCCGCGAGGATGATCAGCGAAACGGGGAGCGCGATGCACGCGCAGACGAAGTCACAGGAGATCTGCACCAGCGTGAGCTCGCGGTCGCTGATTGTGCGGTACGGCGAGGCGCCACGGGGCTGACGGCGGCGCCGGTGCGGGCCCGGGACACTGAGTTCGGGCGGGATGGCGAAGTTGGGCTCGCTGGCCGCAGCATTCGGCCGCGGTCGGTTCGACGGCGCCGACTTTCGATTCCGAGATGCTCATGGCCTCTCCCTTTTGCCACCGCCTCGAATCGCACTGCACTCCGCCCGTTCCCCTACGGGGAGGAACAGAGAGGAAGGCTCAGACTGTCGGACGAAAGGAACTTCCTGGATGCTAAGTGCAATTACCCGAACGAACGCTTGGCCTTCCGTGGGGCTGCCCTGGGGTCAGGCCGAGCCGCCGACGGCGTGCACCCCGCCGTCGACGTGGATGATCTCTCCGGTCGTCATGGGAAAAAGGTCGCTGAAGAGGGCGAGGCAGGCCTTGGCCACGGCGCTGGCGTCGTGGACGTCCCAGCCGAGCGGCGCCCGGTCGGCCCACGTGTCCTCGAAGGCGGAGAAGCCGGGGATCGACTTGGCCGCCATGGTCCGCACCGGCCCGGCCGCCACCAGGTTGACCCGGATGCCCTTAGGGCCGAGCTCCTTGGCCAGGTAGCGGGAGAGCGATTCGAGGGCGGCCTTGGCCACGCCCATCCAGTCGTAGACCGGCCAGGCCACGGTGGCGTCGAAGTCGAGGCCGACCACCGAGGCCCCGCCGTCGGCTCCGGCCGCCTCGAGGAGAGGGAGGAAGGCATCGACGAGCGCCTTGAGCGAGTAGGTCGAGATGTTGAGGGCCACCGAGACGTCGTCCCAGCCGGCGGTGAACATGCCGCTGCCGAGGCAGTCGGGCGGTGCGAAGCCGATGGCGTGGAGGATGCCGTCGAGGCGGTCCCACCGGCGACCCAGCGCGTCGCCGGCGGCGGCGAGCTGCTCGGGCGAGGTGACGTCGATCTCGAGGACCTCGGGCTCGGTCGGCAGCTTGCGAGCGGTCCGCTTGGTGAGGCAGAGGGCGCGTCCGGCTCCGGAGAGCACGATGTCGGCCCCCTCCTCCTGGGCCAGCTTGGCCGCGGCGAAGGCCAGGGAGGCGTCGGTGAGGACGCCGGTGATCAGAAGCCGCTTGCCGTCGAGGAGTCCCACTGGGCCAGTGAGCGTATGCGAAGGTAAGGGCATGCACGTCGGAATCCTTGGAGGAACCGGTCCCGCGGGCGCGGAGTGGCGGTCCGGCTCGCCGAGGCCGGCATCCGGGTCACGGTCGGCTCGCGCGATGCGGAGCGGGCCACCGAGATCGTCGCCGAGATGAAGGGGTGGGTCCCGGCCCTGGCGGCGATGTTGGACGGGGCGGACAACGCCGGCGCGGCGGCGGCCGACCTGATCGTGGTGGCCACGCCGTGGGACAGCGCCGTCGCGACCGTGCGGGCGCTCCGCGAGCCGCTGGCCGGCAAGGTCGTCATCTCCATGGCCAACGCCCTGGTGAAGGAGGGGCGCGAGATGTTGGCGCTGATCCCTCCCCGGGGGTCGGTGGCGGCGGCCGTCCAGGCGGCGCTGCCGGGGTCCTTGGTGTCCGCGGCGTTCCACCATCTGCCGGCGTCGGAAATGGAGAACCTCGAATCGGGGTTGGAAGCTGACGTGCTCGTGTGTTCGGACCATCGTGAGGCGACCGCGGCCACCGTGGCGCTCATCGAGCAGATGCGGGGCCTGCGGCCGCTCGACGCCGGCAGCCTCAACCAGGCTTCGGCCATCGAGGCGTTCACCGCGGTCTGCATCACGTTGAACATCCGGCACAAGACGCACACGACGTTGCGCCTGGCCGGGATCTAGCCGGGTCGGGGGTTCGGGTGCGGCTCTACGACACGGCGCGTGGCGAGATCGTGGCTTTCGAGCCCGGGCCGCTGGTGACGATGTACTCGTGCGGCATCACGCCCTACGACGCGGCGCACCTCGGGCACGCGGCGGTCTACGTCTACTTCGACATGCTCCAGCGGGTCCTACAGGACATGGGGCACTCGACGCGATGCGTGCGCAACGTCACCGACGTCGACGACGACATCTTGCGCAAGGCCCGCGAGCTCGGCGTGCACTACCTCGACCTGGCGGCCGAGGAGATGGCTCGCTTCGACGCCGAGATGGGCCTGCTGAACCTGTTGCCGGTGTGGAGCGAGCCGCGGGCGACGTCGGCGATCTCCGAGATCCTGTCGTTGATCGGGGCGGCGTTGGAGGGCGGCTTCGCCTACGAGTCGGGCGGGTCGGTCTACTTCGCGTGGCGTCGTTCGGCGCGTTCGGCGCGGTCAGCCACTACGACCGGGCCCGCATGCTGGAGCTGGCGGCGGAGCACGGCGGCAAGCCCGAGGATCCCGACAAGCGGGACCCGCTGGACTTCGTGCTCTGGCAGCCGTCGCTGCCCGACGAGCCGGCGTGGGAGTCGCGCTGGGGGCCGGGGCGGCCGGGCTGGCACATCGAGTGCTCTGCGCTGGTGCTGCGCGAGCTCGGCGAGACGATCGACATCCACGGCGGGGGACGGGACCTGGTGTTCCCGCACCACGAGTGCGAGACGGCGCAGTCCGAGTCGGTCACCGGCCAGCCGTTCGTGCGCCTCTGGTTCCACGTCGGGCTGGTGGGACTCGACGGCACGAAGATGTCGAAGTCGCTCGGGAACCTCGTGTTCGTCGGGGACCTGTGCAAGGAGTGGGACCCGGCAGCCGTGCGGCTCGCGTTGCTGGCGCATCACTACGAGCGGACTGGGACTGGTCGACGGGCTCAGGACATGCCGGCGGCGGCGGCGCGGCTGGCGTTGTGGCGGAGCGCGGTGGGTTCGGGTTCGGCTGCGGGCGACGGGTCGGCGGGACTGGAGGCGGCACGGGCGGCGCTGGCCGATGATCTGGACACGCCCGGGGCGTTGGCGGCGTTGGACGCCGAGGCGACGGCGGGGCGGTCAGTGGCAGACGGGGCCAGGCTGCTCGGGATCGACTTGTAACTCTTGCGGCAACTCAGCCGCGCAGGTTATGGATCGGCCAGGCCGGGTCGCCGTCCAAGATTTCGGGGTCGCCGGTCAGCAGCGTCGCTCCGTGCGCGACTGCGGTGGCAACGGCAAATGCATCGGCATACGCGACGCTGTGCGCGGCTTTAATTTGGGCCGCCTCAAGCACTCGATTTGGCGTGGGCTGGTCCAGACGAAGCTGCGGGCGCAAAGCACCGACGAGACGTCGTGCCGGGTTGCTGCCCTGCCGTCGCTCGGTGATGTAGGCGACCTCGCCCAGGTTGATCCAGCTCATGAGAGGGCGGTCAGCCATGGCGGCATCCACGATGCTGGCTGCCGGCTCCTCTCCCTGGAGCCAAGCCATGACAGCCCAAGAGTCGAGGCAGTTGCTCAACAGCTCAACGATCGCGTTCAGAGCGGTGCTCGGCCTCGAGCTCCTCGAGAAGTCCGGATCCGGCGAAGGATCCCCGCAGTGGCGTACGGGCACGATGGGGCTCAACGCGAACGCCGCCCTCCTCCAAGACAAAGTCGACGGCGTCGCCAGGGCAAATGCCGAGTTGGTCGCGCATTTCCTTCGGGATGACGACCTGTCCTTTTGGGCCGACCCGGTGAGTCATACCATCAAGTCTAACTTCTGGCTCACTTCCGGCTCCGCAACGACGAATTGGAACGGTCGGCTCTGGCCGCTCCCGTGGGGAGTCGCCGCGAGCGTGGAGGCGATCGAGAGCACAGGCGGTTCGAGCTCGACCGAGCGCTGCGGTACGCCCTCGACATCCGGTACTCAGGACGTCTAGGTGGTGGGGCCGAATCGCTCCACTCGGATCCCTTCTATGGGTTGGCCGAGACCCATCAGCAGCCCGCTGGCGAAATCGGCGAAGTTGGGTGAGCCGCACACGAAGGCGGTCGCGTGCGGCAGCAGGAGAGGCGCGAGATCGTCCTCGGAGAGTCGGCCGACCGGCCGTGCGAAAGACGGAGGGGCCGCGCGGGTATAGGCAACGGTCGTCTCTGGTCCGGGAAGCTCGTGGGCGTAGTACAGGTCGTCCGGCGTCCGCACCGACACCGCCATTCGAACCAGGTCGGACTGCCCTGACTGTCGGCCCAGCCGCAGCATGGCCATGAGAGGCACGATGCCCGATCCACCGCCGACCAGGATCGCCGGTGTCTGGGCGGTCCAGACGAACCAAAGACCAATCGGACCGCGCACCTCGAGCTCGTCACCGACCATGACCTCGTCATGCAGGAACTCGGAGACCTCGCCGCCGTCCAATCGCTCCACCGTGAGCTCGATCTCGCCGGAATCGCTCGGTGGCGAGCCCACCGAATACGAACGCGAGGCGGTGTACCCGTCAGGTGCGGTGAGCCGCACGACGTAGTACTGCCCGGCCAGCCGCGGGGTCGGCGAAGCGAGCATCAAGCGGAACGTCTTCGCGGTCGGAGTCTCTGGCCGGATTTCCGTGACCGTGGCTGTCTGCCAGGGGTCGCCACCAGGCCGATCGGTGGTCATGTTTCCTAATCGCCCTGGTATCGCTGCTCGAGCCAGGGATCGCCCCGATTGTGGTAGCCGTTGCGTTCCCAGAACCCCGGTTCGTCGTGGTCGAGCACCCGTAACCCGGAGACCCATTTTGCGCTCTTCCAAAAATAGAGATGCGGGACCAACAGGCGGGCCGGTCCGCCGTGCTCGATTGGCAGCGGCGCATTCTCGTATTGCCATGCGATCCACGCTTGACCGCCGGTGACATCGGCCAGAGGGATATTGGTCGTGTACCCGGTGCTCGAGAAGGCCACCACGTGAGTGGCTGTCGGCTTCACTCCTGCGATGCCGAGGAGCGTGTCGACCGAGACGCCGCCAAAGTGCACGCCGAGCTTGGACCAGGTCGTCACGCAGTGGATGTCACCGGAGTACACGGACTCGGGCAACGCGTGGATCTCCTCCCAGGTCCACGTCGTCGGTTGCGCGACGAGGCCCTCCACCGAGAACGACCACGACGCCAGATCCGGCTGCGGCGTGACCTCCGCGGTCAAGACGGGCCACTGGTTCCCAGTGTCGTATTGACCCGGTGGGAGGCGGGGGTCGCGGGCCGCCTTCCCACGACCGAGGAATCCTCTTGTGGGCTTTGCCATGTCAACTCCCCGCTCAGACCTTGGGTCCTTCGGTGTGTCGATGGGGAGGCTACCGCCGCCGGATCCGCGTTGCGCTTGAAGGCGGGACTCTCGCCGAGTATCGACGGGTCGTCGGTACGATGGTCGCGGTGAGCCTCGCACGATGATCCCCGTTGCTGAAGCTCGCCGGTTCGTCCTCTCCGCCTGCGGAGCCCTCACGCCCAGGCTGGTCGAGCTACGCGACGCCTCGGGCCACGTGCTGGCCGAGGCCATCCGTGCGACCGAGGCCGTGCCACCCTTTGCGAATTCGTCCATGGACGGCTACGCGCTGCGGGCCGCCGACACCGCCCGCTCCCCGGCGCGCCTGCGCGTCGTGGGCACCGTGATGGCGGGGGACAACGCGGCGACGCTCGTCGCGGCGGGGGAGTCGGTTCGCATCATGACGGGCGCACCGATGCCCCCCGGAGCGGATGCCGTCTGTATGGTCGAGCGCACCCGGGTCGAGGCCGGCGGGTCGATCGTCGTCGTTGAGCAGACCGTAGAGCCCGGCTCTTTTGTGCGAGAGGCTGGGAGTGACAGCCGGGCTGGGGACGAGGTGTTCCCCGCCGGGACAGAACTTGGCGCCGCCCACGTCGGCGTCTTGTCGAGCATCGGAGTGGAGCGGGTTCTCGCCCATCCGCGCCCGACCGTGGGCGTCATGTCCACCGGCGACGAGCTGATCACGACGCCCGGCGCCTTGGCGCCTGGGAAGATCCGCGACGCCAACCGCCCGGCGCTGCTCGCCCAGCTGCACGCGGACGGCTTCGGCACCGTCGACCTGGGCGTCGCTGGCGACGACGAGGCGGCCTTGACCGCGCTCCTCCGAGATGCGGGGATCCGGTGCGATGCCATCGTGTCGAGCGGAGGGGTGAGCGTCGGCGACCGCGACGTGTTGAAGGCCGTGCTCGGGGACCTGAGCGGACCCCTCATGCGGTCGATGCAGGTCGCCATCAAGCCGGCCAAACCCTTTGCCTTCGGGGTGCTCGAGGACACGGGGACACCGGTATTTGGGCTCCCCGGAAACCCGGTCTCCGCGCTCGTGTCCTACGAGCTCTTCGTCCGGCCCGCGTTGCGCTCCATGGCCGGTTGCGCCGAGCTCGATCGGCCGCGCCTCGCCGCGGTTGCCGAGGTGGACCTTCCCCGTCCCCGTGATGGCAAGTTGCATCTGGTGAGGGTCAAGGCCCGTACCGGAGTCGATGGGGTCATCGGGGTGCGCACGGCGGGTGGGCAGGACTCGCACCTGCTGCGCGTGATGGCGCAGGCCAACGCGCTCGCGCTGTTGCCAGACGGTGAGGGCGCGCGCGCCGGTCAGCAGGTCGAGATCCTCCTCCTCGACGCTGACGGGATTCCGACCGCACGGCGGGAACCGTGGTGAACGTGGACACCACCGGAGCAATCATTCTCGTGTGAGCACCTCGAGCCACGAGGTTTTCATCGTTTGTTAAGAAATGGCGCGTTTAATTCGCGCCGTTCCACCCCTATGGTGAGGCCGGTGATGCGACGGCGTCTGCGGCCTCTCACCCGGGCGCTCGACCTGGTCGCCATCAACCGCGCAGTCGCACGTTGATGGCCCCGTACGTTGAAGTCGAGGGGCTTTCGCACCGCTATGTCCGGCGGGAAGGGACGCTTGACGTACTCCACGAAGTGAGCTTCGTGATTGAGCCCGGGTGCTACGTCTCGCTGGTTGGCCGATCGGGGTCCGGGAAATCAACCCTGTTGGCCGTGCTCGGCGGCCTCGAGCCTCCTCAGAGCGGTCGCGTGACGGTCAACGGGACCGACGTGGGTTCTCTCTCCGGCAACGCGCTCGCCGACTACCGCAGGACATCCATCGGATTCATTTTTCAACATTTCGGGCTCCTCGACGCATCCACTGCCTTGGAGAACGTGGAGCTGGCTCTGGCCTTGAGTGGTGTTGCGCCTGCCGCGACGGCGGCTGCGGGCAACTGAGCTGCTCGGCGACCTGGGCCTGGCTGGTCGGCTGAGTCATCGGCCACACGAGTTGTCGGGCGGGGAGCGGCAACGCGTCGCGATCGCGCGTGCCATCGCAAACGACCCTGGCCTCATTCTTGCGGATGAGCCCACGGGGAACCTCGATGTCGAAGCCGCCGAGTCGGTGGCCGAGTTGCTGGAGTCTCTGCCGCGCCCAGCGGGGATGCACGGTGCTCGTGGTCACGCACAATCCGGCGATGGCGGCGCACGCGGACATCCATCTGACGCTCGATGGAGGCCGCTTGGCCAAGGTCGGATCGGCGACGTGACGGGGAGGTGGCGACACGACCTGGCGTGACGCGATCTCCATGGCCCGACGAGAACTCGTACGTCGTCCGGGTCGCGCCGCGTTGACGATGGTCGCCGTTGCCCTGGCCACCGCCATGCTGACGGCGCTGGTGGCGATCGCGGACACCGGCCGGAGCAGGGTGCTCAACCAGATCACCCACGGCGGCGCGCTGGCCGGGATCTCGGTGTCAGCCGCCGCTCCCAACCCGAGTCAGCAGGGGCTGGACAACCCGACTCCGGGGCCCTCGAAGACGCTGACCGCTGCCGCCCTCCGCGCCATGCGGAGCATCCCCCATGTCACCGCGGTGGTCCCGATCCTCCAGGCCGGAGTCGTTGCGATCCCCCCGGCCCGCCTACCAAGTGGTTCGAGTCTGTGTGCGTCCGGCCAGGCATGCGGTACCGCAGGAGGCCCTTCCGCCGGACCGCCGGTCTACGGAACGAACGTGGTGGGCGTCAACCTGGGTCAGGTGAATTCGCTCCCCATCACCCTGCTCGCCGGCAAGTACCCGGCGCCGCGCTCGACAACCGAAGTGGATGTCACCCAGAGCTACGTGAACCGGCTCGGCCTCACCGCTGGCGCAGCCCACGAGGTGATCGGCACCCACGTGGAGCTGGGGGCCTTCAGGGTCTTGACGAGGAACTTCAGAATCGGGTTGCGGTGGTCGACGTTGGAGATCGTTGGCGTCGTCAACCAGCAGGTGGGCTCGGGGCAATTCCTGGCCTATCCAGGTCTCGTCGCTTCCGATGTCCGTTGGACCGCGGGCGGCAGAGTGAACGGGGACTCCGACGCGCCCCAGTCGCCCGACATCGGCGCGCTGGTGGAGGCCGATCAATTGAGCGACGTCGGCGGCGTTCGCAGCCGGATCGCCGCCATCGGCTACTCGAGCAGTGCTCCCCAGGACCTGATCGTGTCGGTGGAGAAGTACCTCCACGTCATTGAGTTCATTCTGACCGCGATCGGTGTCGTCGCTCTCGCCATCGCTGCCCTCGGCATCGCCAACGCGCTCCTCGCCTCCGTGCGCGAGCGGCGGAGGGAGATCGGAGTGATGAAAGCCATCGGCGGCCGCGACTGGGATGTCATGCGCACCTTCCTCGTCGAAGCAGGCTTCTTGGGCCTGCTCGGTGGCATCGCCGGTACCGTCATCGGCATCGTCATCTTTGTCGCCATCGGCGACATCGCGAATGGCTATCTCACATCGCAGGGGCTGCGTGGGGTCCCAATCACCTTGGGTTGGGCCATCCCGATCGGCGCGGTGTTCGGGGCGATGATCGTGTCCGTGCTCGCCGGCACCTTCCCGGCCCGCCAGGCGGCGCGTCTGTCGGCGCGCGAGGCGGTGGAAGCGTGATGCGGAGGATTTTCGTCGGAGCGCTGGCGCTGGTGGCCCTGGGCGCGGCGGCGTGTACGAGCATCAATCCGACGACCACGGCGAGCGCGAACGACGGTGGGCCGTCCTACATCTCGGTCGCCATTGGGGACAGCGGCGCCACCGGGTTCCGCCATGACCAGCCCGACCTGCGCGCGCAATGGAGCCAAGCGTTCTACCGCTCGACCTTCGGGACCCGCGACGTGCTCTATGACCTCACCTCCGGCGGTCAGACAGTCGCCGAAGTCCTCGGAAGTGTGCTCCCGCAGGCGCTGGCCGTCCACCCTCAGCTGGCCACCGTGTGGCTCGGTAGCGGCGACATCCTCGCCGGCACGGCGCCGTCGGTCTACGGGCAGGAGTTGCAACAGCTTGTTCGGGCGCTCGAGAACGCCGGTGCCTCTGTGCTCTTGGCGAACGCGCCACCACCCGAGCTCCTCCCTGCGTTCTCCTCGTGCCAGTCCGATTCGGTCTGCGCTCCGGGCGGACCCGCCTCCCCGGCCTCCGCGCTGGCGTCGTCGGTGTCGGCGTACGACGGTGTGATCGCTTCGGTGGCGCGTCAAAGCAGTGCAGGCCTCGTGGACGTGCACTCGGCACTGGAGCGAGCGCAGGGCGGAGGGGGCGAAAACCTCCTGTCCCCGAACGGGACGGCACTGTCCGAGGGCGGGGCGAGCGTGGTGGCCCGGGCGTTCGAGGCCCAGCTCCCCGCGCGGTTCAGGACAGCGAAGTGACGAAGACTCAGCCCTGAAGGGCGGGGGGCTCCACCGGCGCAGTGCCATCCCGCAGCGCGCCATGGTGCACGCCTGTCTCCGCCAGGACTTGCTCGGCGAAGTACGCCTTGGCCACCGCGATGGTCGTCGCATCGAGCGGGGCGTCAACTCCTTCAGCCAAGGCGGGCAGCACGAACGTGATTCTCGTTCCGCCGGCCGCCGGTGGCTCTGCCCATATACGGCCGCCCTGCGCTTCGATGAGGCCTCGGGCGATGGCCAGACCCAGTCCGGCGCCGCCGCTGGACGAACCGCGCGCCTGGTCCGCCCGCCAGAACGGTTCGAACACGCGCTCGGCCACATCGGGGGCGATGCCGATCCCGGTGTCCTCTATGGAGACAAAGACGGCGCCGGCGCCGCCGGCGATCGAGACGGTGATCCGGCCTCCGGCGGGGGTGTAGCGCACCGAGTTGGTGATCAGATTCGTCAGGACCCGCTCGATCTTGTCGGGCACACAACGCGAGATGGTCGTGCCGCCGCGTTGCGCGACGGACAGTGCGATGCCGCGGGTCCGAGCCTCCGCATCGAAGCGGTGCACGCAGCTGGCCACCAGAAGTTCGACGTCGACGACGTCGAAGTCGAGGCTCACCGCACCCGAGTCGATGCACGCCAACTCGAAGAGGTCGTCGACGAGTGCACTCAGGAGTCGCACCTGGCTCTGCAGCGCGCCCTGATAATGCCGAGGCTCCACGATCCCGTCATCAATGGCCTCGAGCATCGCCTGGAGCGAGGTGAGCGGGGCGCGTAGATCATGGCTGGCCCATGCCACCAGCTCGCGGCGCGGCATCGAACGCCTCCTCGAGGTGGGCCGCCATGCCGTTGAACGAGGAGCCGAGGTCCGACAGTTCCGCCGGTCCCTGCTGGGGCGCGCGGGCGCCGAGGTCTCCGGCCGCGAGTTGCTGCGATGCCTTGCGAATGGTGTCGAGCGGGAGGACGATGTTCCGGGCCAGCACGAACGCCCCGACGAGACCACTGGTGGTGACGGCGCAGGTGAGAAAGACGAAGTCCGTCTCGTTGCCCATGTGGAACATCACGAGACCGGACACCAGGACCGCGCCGAGGGGAAGAATGACCGCGACCAGAGCGAGCCCCGCCAGTTGTTGGCGCACTGAGCGCAGGCGACGCAACACGAAGGCGGCCACCGTCCCGATCAACAGGGTGCCGAGGCCGACGGCGATCCCGACCGGCGTCATGCCTCGAACCGGTAGCCCACACCCCAGATGGTCACGATGATCTGGGGATTGGATGGATCTTTCTCAATTTTTTCCCGGAGCCTTCGCACGTGCACCGTGACCGTGCTCGTGCCGACGTCCAGTGCGGCCTCGTAGCGCCACACTTGCGCCATGAGCTGTTCGCGGGAGAAGACCGTGTTCGGGTGACTGCCCAGGCAAAAGAGAAGGTCGAATTCGGTGGCGGTCAGAGTGATCTCCGAGCCCCCCCGGTACACCTGCCGCGATTGGCCGTCAATCGTCAGGCCGGCGATTTCCAGGATCTCAGGTGTCCGTCGCCGCCGACTCCCTGTCCGGCGGAGGATCGCCTTGACCCTGATGACGAGCTCGCGAGGCGAGAACGGCTTGACCACGTAATCGTCGGCGCCCAACTCCAACCCGGTGATGCGGTCCGACTCTTCGCCTCGAGCGGTGAGCAGGATCACGGGTACGTCGCTCCTGGAGCGGATCCAGCTGCAGAGGTCGAGGCCGTTGACCTTGGGCACCATGACGTCGAGAATGACCAGGTCCGGTGACGTCGACTCAATGATCCGACGCGCTTCTTCGCCGTCGGCGGCCTGTACGGTCTCGCATCCCCTCGTGCTCGAGGTAGCGCACGACGACGTCTCGGACAACCTCTTCGTCGTCCAGAACGAGAATGTTGAACTCCTCCGCGACGTCGTTCTGGTCACGAATCCCGTCGGGGCAGGTCGACGATGTGGACATGAAGGGACCTAGCCTAAAGAACGGTCCCAGCCTCGCGCGCGTGGGGACCTTAAAGGTTGCTTACAACTCGGGACCATTTGAATCGTGGTCACGCCGAGGTGTGAACGTCCTGCGGCAATTTCACCTTTTGTAAGGGTCTCGGACGCGATCGTCATCGAGCGCGAGGGTACCGTCGGATGAGTGTTGGTGACGAGTCCACAGTGCCGGCGCCCCGAAGTCCGCCTGGGCTCGCGGTGGCCCAGATGGATCCCCAACGAACACGCGTACGGGTCCAAAGCTTCGGAGCGCGGCGGCGAAGATCCGCCTGGGCCGGCTGGCCGCTCCACTCACCGCGCGGGCCGAGGCAGAGGTGGCCCGGATTCGTGGGCGCTTCCACAGTCAGCTGCACAGTGAATGGTTGGCCGCAGTCATGGGCATCGCGCTCGGCGTCAGCTTCACCGTGTGCTTCCTCACGGGCATGGTGGACTATCTCGCCCAGCACCCGCCCTACTGGTTCCATCTTCCGGTGCATCCCGTCAACCTCTTCAGGATCACCGAGGGGGTCCACGTCCTCACCGGCATCATCGCCATCCCCCTTCTGCTGGCGAAGTTGTGGGTCGTCTACCCGAATTTTTTCGCCTATCCCCCCGTTCGAAGTGTCGCGCACGCCCTGGAACGGATCAGCCTGGTCCCTCTGGTGGGCGGTGCGCTCTTCGAGCTGGCGACCGGCGTCGCCAACATCTCCTACTGGTACAGCCCCATGCCGTTCAACTTCACCGTCGCCCATTTCTACGTGGCATGGATCACGATCGGCGGCCTGATCGTGCACATCGGAGCGAAGCTGTCACTCACCAGGGACGTCGTGTCGGGTCGTCAGGCCAGGGCAGGCAAGGAGTCGCTTCCGATCACGGAGGCGGTCGCGCCCCAGGCGCCGGCGGTTGGCTCCGGCCTCAACCGGCGCGGCTTTCTCGCCGCGGTCGGCGGTGCCGCGGGAGTCCTCGTGCTCACCGTCGCCGGTGAGACGGTGGCGCCCCTGCGGGGCCTCGCCATCCTCGCCCCTCGCAATCCCGTCATCGGCCCGCAGAGTGTCCCGGTCAACAAGACCGCGATCGGGGCCGGCGTGATCGAACAGGCCACGAGCGCCGACTATCGCCTCGAGGTGGGCGGAAAGTGCCGGCGTCCCCGGTCGTTCTCGCTTGACGAGCTGCGCTCGCTGCCCCAACGAGGCGCCGGACTGCCGATCGAATGCGTCGAAGGATGGAGCGCCGCGGCAGCCTGGCGTGGCGTGTCCCTCCCGTTCCTGCTCGAGCTGGTGGGGGCGCCCAAGGGGTCGAAAGTGCTCGTGGAGTCCATCCAGGCCCAGTCACAGCTCTACTCGAACTCCGTCATCGATTCCGAGCATGCCGCCGACCCCGACACGTTGCTGGCGTTGGAACTCAACGGGGAAGTTCTCGACCTTGACCACGGCTTCCCCGTCCGGCTGATCGCGCCCGACCGCCCGGGTGTCCTGCAGACCAAGTGGCTTCGTCAGGTGACCGTTCTGTGAGCACCGCCCCTGAGGAATCCGGCCCCCGCGCAGGGGAGACCTCCTCCGAAGGAGAAGGCGACGCTGTCTTCTGGGCAGGAGTGGCGATCGGATGGACGGCCATCGGCATCGGGCTCTTCGGTGTGCTCGATCACCCGGGTTCGGCGAACGCCTTCAAGGTGTTCAGGTTGCTCGTCGGGCTGAACATCGTCAACGATGCCATCGTCATCCCCACGGTCCTCGTTCTGGCGTTTGCCGTGCGCCGGCTCGCACCACGCTGGCTGATCCTGCCGGCGCAGGTGTGGTTCATCATGGCGGGCACCGTCGTTGTCTATGCCTACCCGCTGGTGGGCGGGTACGGGAGATCGAAGGTGAATTCGAGCATTCTTCCGCACGATTACGCCCACAGTTTGCTCATTGTGCTTGGCAGCATCACGCTGTTCAGCGCACTGCTCGCCTTGCGGTCCTGGCGCCGGGCACGCGTGTCGCGCGGGTGAACCAGATCGCCACCGTACGGTGGCGAAGCCTCTCGCTCTCGCGGGTGCTCGTCGTGTTGATCGCGTTGGTGCCGACCCTCGTCTTCGTCTTTGTCGCTTTGCGCCGGATCGGGTATCCCTACGAGCTCGAATGGCTCGAGGGTGGAGCGGTGGAGATCGCTGGCCGCGTGGCGCACGGGCAGGCGATCTACGTCGCGCCGTCGATCCACTACGTTCCCTACCCGTACACACCGCTGTACTTCTGGGTCACCGGAACCTTCGCGCATTTGACGGGCGTCGGGTTCCTGCCGTTGCGACTCGTCTCGTTCGTCTGCTCCCTGGGCGCCTGCGTCCTGCTCGTGACGATCGTGTGGCGCGAGACGGGTGACGTGGTGGCGGGAGTGGTAGCGAGCGGGTTGTTCACCGCCACCTTCGCCGTGAGTGGTGCCTGGCTCGACATCGGCCGGGTTGACGCAATGGCGCTCTTCCTCCTCCTGCTTGCCCTTTACCTGGGCCGCCAGGCCCGTGGGATCGGCGGCGGGATCGTGGTGGGCGTGGTGGCGTTTCTCGCCTTCATGACGAAACAGAGCGACCTCTTGGCCCTCGTGCCGGTGCTGCTGGTCTTGGCCATCTTCAAGCGGCGGGTGGGACTGCCTGCATTGGCCACGGTGGCGGCCCTGGTGGTCGGATCGACCTTCCTCCTCGACGCCACGTCGCACGGGTGGTACGGGTATTACGTCTTCCAAGAGTTGCTCCACCAAGGAGAGGTCCGCTCCGTGTGGAGAACGTTCTTCACGAAGGACCTTCGGCATACCCCTTGGGCGATCGGCCTGGGAATCATCGCCTTGCTGTTGTCCGTGCGCTACCGGCGTCTCGCATCGACGGACTGGCTCTACTGGGGCGCCGCGATCGTCGGCCTCCTCTTCTCCGCTCTGGTCTCGAGGCTGCATTCGGGCGGCGGGCCGGACGTCCTCATCCCGGCCTATGCGGCGACCGCGTCTGATGGGTGCATTCGGCTACGACGCGGTGCTCCGCGCCGCCAAGCACGCCGGGGCCAATGGGCACAGCGCAGGCTGGCTCGCCGTGGTTCCGACGGCCACAGGCTTCGCCTTGGCGCTCGTGGTGGCCGTGCAGATCGGCGCGCTGCACTACAGCACGAGCCGCTATGCCCCAACCGCTTCAGACCGGGTGGCCGGCGACCATCTCATTGCGTTGGTCCATCGGACTCCGGGACCAGTGATCGTGGCCGATCATCCCTTCTACGACACCCTCGCCGGCAAGGCCTCGTGGGCGCAGGGCGAAGCGGTCCACGACATCCTCCGGGCCGGTCCCAGCGAGGCGCGGACGGATCTGCTCGCGAGCCTCGAAAAGATCGACCGGTCCGCGCCGCCGGTCACGGTGTTCGCCGACGACCCGGAATCGGCGCTGGGCGCACTCTCGGTCCCGTACTTCCGGCTCACCCCCACCAAGGTGTTCGACTGCGACAGATGTTTCTACCCCGTGACGGATCTGAAACTGCGTCCGGCCTTCGTCTTCGTGCGCCGTTAGCGCTTGTCGAGTTGGATGAACCAACGGCCGGAATCTTCCCAGCGGTCGGTCAGGTCGAAGTGGGCGGCCCGGGCGACCAGCGCGGCGTCGGATGCGCTCAGGGTGGCCCAGTCGAACCATGATTCCCCCCCTGACTCGGGCTGAATCAGCATGGTCAGGCGCTCCGAGCGTTGTGCGGGAGGCTCGGTCTCGACCAGGACGTGTCCCTCCGGAGCCAGGAGGCTTCCGACCCGGCGCAGGAGCGCCACCGCATCCCCACCGATGCCAATGCTCCCGTCCAGGATCAGAGCCCAATTCCACTGCGCATCTCCGGGGACCGGATCGAAGACGGAGTGGAGCAGGACGGGTCGCTGGCTGCGTTGCGCAACAGCCACGAAGTCGGGAGTGAGGTCCAGGCCCAGGGCATCGATTCCTCGCTGTCGCAGTGCCTCGACGTGGCGGCCCGGTCCGCAACCCACGTCGAGCACGGGTCCCCGCACACGATCGAGGATCCTGAGATCCACGTCGTCGGCATCGTCCAGCCAACGATCGACCTCGAGCTCGCGGAGGCTCCCGTCAGAGAGCTTGACCCCGGCGCGCGGGGCGAGAACGGGACTAGGCAACATCGGCCGGCAGTTTCGTGCCCGATGTCGCCCTACACGAACGCACTACGGCGGCGAACCGGCCTCGGGGCGCCGCCGCGGCGACGGCCAACGCGTCCCCCATGACATCGACGTCACGCAACGAGTTGACCTCGGTGCAGCGGAGGCCAAGAGCAGACAACCGGGCGAGCTGGTCGCTCCCGGTTCTCGCTGTGCTCATAGGAACGCCGCAGCACATTCCGCTCACCGGTTGGCGGGTTCCGATGATCCAAAAGCCGCCATCGTCGGCCCGGCCCAGGATCGTGTCGGTGTCACCCTCGAGGAGCGTTGCCGCGGCTGCCGTGAGGTGGTCCGACTCCATCTGCGGCGTGTCCATCCCGACGAGCAGGATGGGAGCCGGGAAGGCGACGAAGGCGTCCTCGATCGCGCCCTCGAGACGGTCGGCGAAAGGACCGGAGCGCTGGGGCAGGACGTGCACGCCGGGCCGGAGCCAGGGTCCCACGTCCCCGTCGAGGACCACGGTCGCCCGGCTGGGGGCCGCGGCCACCACGCTGTCGAGCGTGTCCATCAGCGCGGCGCGTGCGACGGCTGCCGCGCTGGCTGGGCTGAGAGGCGGGCACAGACGCGTCTTGACGTGTCCGGGCTTCGGCGCCTTGGCCAGGACGAGCACCTGCGCGTCCATCTTCGGACTCATCGGAGCAGGGCCCCCATGTCCTGGACGGCCTGGATCGTTCCCCGCAGGGTTCCGGTGACCTTGGATCGCCCGACTCTGGGCCGATACGGCACGTTCGTTTCGGCGATTCGCAGTCCGGCACGGTGCGCCAGGAGGACCATTTCAAGGGGCCAACCCGAGCGCCGGTCCTTCGGGGACAAGTCCAGCAGGGCGTCCCGCTTGGCGGCGCGGATGGGGCCGAGGTCCGAAAGCGCGAGGCCGGTCCGACGGCGTACCTCAAAGGCCAGGGCGCGATTGGCCAGCCGGGCGTGGAGCGGCCACGCGCGGCGGCGTGGGCGTGCCGAGCGCCGAGCACCAGGTCCGCGGTACCGCGGAGGACCGGACTCGCCACCGCCGGAAGGTCCATGGGGTCAAGCGAGCCGTCACAATCCATGAAGCAGACGGTGTCGTCCGTGCTGGCGACCAGGCCCGCCCAGCACGCCGCGCCAAAGCCGCGCACCGGCTCTTCGACCACCGACGCGCCCAATCCGGTCGCGGACTGGGCGGAGCCGTCGGTCGACCCGTTGTCGACGACGATCGGCCGGTAGCCCTCCGGCATCCGCGTCAGCACCCAAGGCAACGCGGCGACCTCGTCGAGGACCGGGAGGATGACGTCGGGCATTGTCGAACCGTACCCACCGCCATGGCGGCAGCGAGCCGCGAAGCGATTACGAAATCCTTAATCCACCGCGTCGCGGAGTGCATCCGCAGAGCTGCTCGGTACGCTCGATCCCAGAGCGAGCATCGCGCGCGAGGACGAAGGGAGTCGAGGTGTGAAGGTAGTCGTCAGTGGCGGTGCGGGTTTCATCGGCTCTCATGTCGTCGATGCACTCGTCGCCGCATCGCACGATGTCGTGGTGATCGACCGCCAGCCACCATCCTTCCCGAATGCGCACGCCACCTATTTGGAACACGACGTGCGAGACCCGGCGGTGTGGCGTTGGGCACTCGACGGCGCCGACGCCGTGTGCCACCAGGCCGCCCGCGTGGGTTTGGGTGTCCGCTTCTCCGACGTGTCGGACTACGTGAGTGACAACGACCTGGGTACGGCGTCGATGCTGCTGGCGATGGACCAGTTGGGCTTCACCGGTCGTATCGTTCTCGCCAGCAGCATGGTGGTCTACGGCGACGGCGCGTATTCCTGCCGGGCTTGTGGTTCAGTGCGACCCCGTGCACGCGTGGCCGGCAGCTTGGCCGCAGGTGCTTTCGAGCCGGCTTGCCCCATATGCGGGGGTGAGCTCGAGCCAGAGCTCACAACGGAGGATGCGCTCATCGATCCGCGCAACGTCTACGCCGCCACCAAGGTGCATCAGGAGCACCTGTGCTTCTCCTACGGGCGCGAGACGGGCGCACCGGTGATCGCACTGCGCTACCACAATGTCTACGGGCCGCGGTCGCCGATCGACACCCCGTACTCGGGCGTCGCAAGCATCTTCGTCAGTTCGCTCCGGGCCGGGACGGCCCCTCGAGTGTTTGAAGACGGCGGGCAACTGCGTGACTTCGTCCATGTCTCCGACGTGGCCCAGGCGAACGTGGTCGCGCTGACGGCCGCTCCCGAGCTCCAAGGATCCTTCAACATTGCCAGTGGCACGCCCCATACGATCCTGGACCTTGCGACGGAGCTCTGGAAGGTGCTCGGTTGCTCGGCCTCTGCACCAGAGGTCACCGGGCAGTGGAGGTTGGGCGACGTCCGCCACATCCAGGCCTCTCCCGCGCTCGCGGAGACGGTATTGGGCTTCACGGCGAAGACGACGTTGTCTGAAGGCGTGACCGACCTGTGCGCGCTGGTGTAGGTGCCGCGAAGTTCGCAAATCGTAAGCGAGTGAGCCGGGCGGGCGCCGAGTGTTTTGAGAGGCTGGCCGGATGAAGCCCGTCCCGCGCTTTCGCCCTGTCGCCCGCGCGTTGGGACTGGCGGCTGTGGTCACGCTCGTTGTCCTCGCTGGCCCGGTTCCGGCCGGGGCGACGGCAGCGGCGCCGTGGCCCGAAGCGCTCCATGACCCGGCGCATTCGGCCGAGGCGTCGGTACCCGGACCGTCCACCGGCAAACTGGAATGGTCACGCCAGCTGATGGGGAGCATCACCCCCGGGCCGTCCATCGGGGCGAACGGGGACGTGTACGTGGCGACCAACGCCGGGGTGTTGCACGCGTTGGACCCGGCCACCGGCGCCGACCTGTGGACCTTCGACGGAGGCGGGCCCTTTACCGGAGAGAGCGACCTCTCGGTGAGTCCTTTGGTCCTCCCTTCGGGGTCGATCCTGTGGCCCGGACCGGACGACACCCTCTACGAGCTTTCCTCGACCGGACAGTCGCTTTGGTCACACCGGTTCTCCGCCATGGTCCTTTCACCGGTTCTCGCCGGTACGAGGGTCTACGTCGAGTTGATGTCGGGCACGCTGTGGCAATTGCAAGTCGGAACGGGACTTCCCACCCTCGGATGGTCCTTGAGCATCGGGCGTACATCCTTTGGAAGTCCTGCCGTCGGCCCCGACGGAGAGGTGGTGACCACGGCCGACAAGAGCGTGGTTGCCGTCATCGACCGAGGCACCGACGGAGTGGTCGCCTGGCGACACCAGGCAACCGCCCGCATCGAGGTCTCGCCGTCGGTCGGCCCCAACGGGGACGTCTTTGTGACGGCGAACGACGGTTCCGCCTACGGCCTGTCGGCGCACGGAGCGCTCAAATGGCGGCGGCACATCGGCCAAGAGTCGTATTCGTCTTCGTCGGTGAGCGCGGCCGGGTTGCTCTACATCGGGGACAACGGGGGCGACCTCAACATCGTCCGCGCCGCCACCGGCGCTCCCGTTCGGGTTGACCACGGGCGCAAGGGCATCTGGAGCGCTCAGGTGGTCGATGCCAAGGGCGATGTCTATTTCGGCACCCAGGGCGGTGAGATTGACGGGTTTGGTCCGAGTGGTCGCCGGCTCTTCTCGGTGAAGGCCTCTCGCGCGATCGATTCGTATCCGGCGCTCTCGGGCTCCGGCGTTCTCGTCATAGGAGACGAAGGTGGAATGCTCTACGCGATCGGATGAGCCGCCGGGCGGTGCCGGAGATCTCGGCCTCGGTGGCGTTGGCATCGGTTCCGAGGCGCCAACGTCGTCGCGTGCACGACGGGTACGGAACTGTCCGGTCAGCCGCAATCAGATACCTGCCGGTAGCGTCGTCCCGATCATGACCCTCGACGCAAAGATCCTCACGGTCTCGGAATCGGCCAGCCAGGGCGCGCGCCAGGACCGATCCGGTGACGAGCTGACCCGTGTCCTCGTCGAACACGGGTTTCACATCGTCGATCGGCGCGTGGTGCCCGACGGTCTGGCGCCGGTCACCGCGGCGTTGCTCGAGCTGTCGAGGGGATTCGCCGGGCTCGTCGTGACTACGGGGGGCACGGGGTTCTCGCCGACCGACGTCACGCCGGAGGCAACCCAGGCCGTCGTCGAGCGCGCGGCCCCCGGCCTCGCCGAGGCCGCGCGCGCCGTGAGTCCGCTCGGGCGCCTCTCCCGCGGCGTGGCGGGCTCGGTCGGTCGCTGCCTCATCGTCAACCTCCCGGGATCCCCGAAAGGTGCCGTGGAATCCCTCGAGGCGGTGGTCGACGTCCTCGGCCATGCGCTCGACCTGCTCGCCGGGGGTCGACCTCATTAACGTGGACCGCGGCACTCTCCCGTATGCACCCGGGAAAGGGGTGGAAGTGACGGACCCGCACGACAACAACGAGAACGGTCCGGCAACCCTCACCGAACTGCTCCCACCGCAGACCGGTGACTGGGTCGGCGTCGGCACCGAGCCGCTGCCGGTCGAAGCGGCGTGGCGGTGGGCGATCCTCCCCGGGTGCGGCGGTCTCGTGACCTTCTGCGGCACGGTCCGTGACCACTCCGAGGGCCGCCCGGGCGTGACCGGGCTCGACTACGAGGCGTACATGGAGCAGGTCGCCCCACGGCTCACCCGGGTGGCCACGGCGGCCCGGGAGCGTTGGGCAGAGATCGGGCGCCTGGTGCTCCTCCACCGGGTCGGGAGGCTGACGGTGGGGGAGGTGTCAGTCGTCGTCGTGGCGTCCACACCGCACCGCGCCGAGGCCTTCGCCGCGGCGCAATTCTGCATCGACACCCTCAAGCACACCGTCCCCATCTGGAAGCGCGAGACGTGGAGCGGTGGCACCGAGTGGACCCTGTGCTCCGACGAGCTCCCCGCGGCGGGCCGCGACACGGCGTTCCTGCGGTGAGCCCGCCCGCATGAGTGCTCCCGTCCGCGTCGCCGTCTCGGCGCGGCCGCATCGGAACCGAAGCGACGCGGCACCCACCATGCCGGTCGAGGGCCCGCTGGTCGACCGCTACGGCCGCGTGCACGACGACCTTCGCATCTCGGTCACTGATCGCTGCAATCTGCGCTGCGTCTACTGCATGCCCGAAAGCGGGCTGTCGTTCCTCCCCACGGACCAACTCCTCACCTTCGAGGAGATCACCCGCGTCGCCCGCGTGGCCCGCAGCCTCGGCGTGACGGCGCTGCGGATCACCGGCGGGGAGCCGCTCGTGCGCAAGGGGCTCCCCGCGCTCGTTCTCCGGGTTGGCTGCGCTCGGGTTCGAGGACCTGGCGGTGACCACCAACGGGATGGCCCTGGCCGCCATGGCCGGCAAGCTGGCTTCGGCCGGTCTGCGACGAGTGAACGTGAGCTGCGACTCCCTGCGACCCGAGCGTTTTGCCACCATCCGCCGCCGCGGCGTCCTCGGCGACGTCGTGCGCGCCATGGACGCCGCGGAAGCGGCTGGACTGACCCCGTTGAAGGTGAACGTGGTGCTGTTGCGCGGCAGCAACGACGACGAGATTCTCGACTTCGCCTCCTTCGCTCGCTCCACCGGACGCATCGTGCGGTTCATCGAATTCATGCCACTCGATGCGCAGGGAGACTGGGATCGCGCCCGGCTCGTCCCGGGCCGAGAGGTCTTCGACCGCATCTCGGCCCGCTGGCCGTTGGAGCCGGTGCCCGACGCCACCGGTGCGCCCGCCCAGCGCTTCCGCTTCCGCGACGGGATCGGCGAAATCGGCCTCATCTCGAGCGTCACGGAGCCGTTTTGCGGCACGTGCAACCGCCTGCGGCTCACCGCAGACGGCGCCGTGCGGAATTGTCTGTTCACGAACGACGAAGCGACCGTGCGGGACCTTCTGCGCCACGGCGGCACCGATGCCGAGATCGCCCTCCTGCTGCGGGCAGCCGTCTGGGCCAAACACCCCGGACACGGGATCAACGAGCCGGGGTTCCTCCGTCCAGCGCGATCGATGTCGATGATCGGCGGGTAGCGGTGGCTCGCCTCCGCTTGTTCGGGCCGGCGCGTGAGGCCGCGGGGACGTCCGGTGCCGTCTTCCCCGGGGACGATGTCGCCGCCGTCATGGCCGGCGCGAGAGCGCGCTACGGCGAGCGGTTTTGCACCGTGCTCGACGGATCGCGCCTGTGGGTCAACGGCGAGGAGGCGCACCCCGACACTCCCGTCGACGACGAGGACGAGGTCGCGGTGATCCCGCCGGTATCAGGGGGCGCGTGAGCTCCCAAGCGGAAGACGGGAGCCAGCCCGGCGCGCTGACCCACCTCGACGAGCACGGGCACGCGCGCATGGTCGACGTGTCCGCCAAACCATTGACCCGCCGCGTGGCGATGGCGCGCTGCGCCGTCGTGACCACGGTCGACGCCGTTTCGGCGCTCGTCGACCTCGGGCACGGCGTGGACCCGGTGGAGGCGGCACGCGTCGCTGGCATCCAAGGCGCCAAGCAGACGTCCTCGCTCGTGCCGCTCTGCCACTCCATCGGGCTCGACCGTGTCGCGGTCGGCGTGGAGGTGTCTGCGCACCGGATCGAGATCACCGCGGTCACCGAAGTCTTCGAGCGGACGGGGGTCGAGATGGAGGCCCTGACCGCCTGTGCCGTCGCCGGCCTCACGCTGGTCACTTCGCTGCTCGAGTTCGACCCCGAGGTCTCGATTGAGGAACTCACCCTCTGGCACAAATCGGGCGGCCGGTCCGGCGAATGGCGGCGGAGTCCCGATCCGCTATTGCAAGGCTAAATCTTATAATTCTACGAATATGCGGAAGAAAGCGCCCTGATCTGGCGTAAATGCCCGGAGGTTTTGTTACCTTTTCGCCCATGTCGACTTGGCATTCGTCTCGGACATCCCGTGTCCCGCTGCTGGGGTGGTGCAGCGCCGCCGCCATGACGCTCGGCCTCGGCATCGCCACGGTGCTGGCCCCCGTGGTCACCGCCGCCGCCTCCCCCCTGCCCTCGGGCCCGGTCGACGTGCTGTCGGCCGGCTCGTTGCAGGACGTGCTGCAACAGCAGCTCGGACCCGCCTTCCAGCACGCCACGGGGTACACGCTCAACGACACGTCCATGGGGTCGGACGCGCTCGCCAACGGCATCAGGGGAGGCACCCTCCAAGGCGACGTGTTCCTCAGCGCCTCGCCGGCGGTGAATCAGAGACTCGAAGGGTCGGCCAACGGCAACTGGGTCTCGTGGTACGCGTCGTTCGGTTCGTCGCCCCTGCTTCTCGGTTACAACCCTTCGAGCAAGTTCGCCGGCGATCTGCGGCACAAGCCGTGGTACGACGTCATCGACCAGTCTGGTTTCCTCATCGGTCGAACCGACCCGGCGACGGATCCGAAGGGTGTCCTGGCGATCGCTGCCCTCAACGAGGCGGCCAAGGCGCACCGCCTCGCCGCCCTGAAGGCCATCACGTCGGCGACGTCGAACGTCTTCCCCGAGACCTCGCTCGTCGGGCAGCTGCAGTCCGGGCAGCTCGATGCCGGGTTCTTCTACGGCGTGGAGGCGGCCGCGTCGGGCATCAAGACGGTGCCGCTCTCCGGCACGAGGCTCGCTGCCGTCTACACCTTGACGGTGCTGAACCGTGCGCCCCACGCGGCGCCCGCCCGCGCGTTCGTGGCCTTCCTTCTGGGCAAGGACGGGCAGGCAATTCTCAAGAAGAACGGGATCGTGTCGATCATCCCGCCCAAGATCAGCGGGAAGTCCAGCGAGCCAAAGGACCTGAAGGGCCCGCTCTCCCGATGACCAGAGGGGCACTGCGGAGCCCCCTTCCGTGGCTGGGCGGCCTCATCGTTGTCTTCCTGGCTGTTCCGCTCGTCGCCTTCGCGTTCCGCTTCATCGGTGCGCCCCGGCGCGGCTTCCACGTGCCGGGTTTGTTCCCGTCCTTCTTGGTCTCGCTCGAGAGCGCCACGATCTCGCTGGCGCTGATCACGCTGCTCGGTGTCCCGCTGGCCTATGTCCTGGCCCGCTCGCCCGGCCGGCTGTCATCCGCGATCGGCGTCGTGGTGCTGCTTCCGCTCGCTCTGCCTCCCCTGATGAGCGGGATCCTGCTGATCTACCTGGTGGGGCCCTACACGTTCCTCGGCCAGCTGTTCGGCGGGCGCCTGACCAATTCGCTGACCGGCATCGTCCTCGCGCAGACGTTTTGCGCCGCCCCCTTCCTGATCGTGGCCGCCCGCTCCGCGTTCGCGGCCGTCGACCCGGCCACCCTCGACATGGCCGCCACGCTCGGTCACTCCGAGCTGTCCCGGTTCCGTCGCGTCGCCGTCCCACTGGCCGCCCCGGGAATCCGCGCCGGCATGGTCCTGGCTTGGCTGCGCGCCTTCGGCGAGTACGGGGCGGTCATCATCCTCGCCTACCACCCGTTCTCCCTTCCGGTGTACACCTACAACCAGTTCAGCGGGATCGGCCTGCCCACCACCTTGGCGCCGACGGCTCTGGCGCTCGTGGTCGCCGCCGTGGTGATCACGCTCGGCCGCATCACGCCACGGCGCCGCGCGGTCCAACCAGCGCTGGTGCCCCCGCCCGACGCTCCCGCCGCTGCCACGCCCGTGCCGGTCACCTTCGACATCGACTACCGCATCGGGACGTTCCACCTGGCCGTGGCACACCGCAGCGGTGGCAGCACCCTGGCGATTCTCGGTCCTTCGGGGTCGGGTAAGTCCGCGCTCCTACGGAGTCTGGCCGGGCTCAACGGCTCTGCCCCCGGTCCGGTCTGGTACGGCGGGCGATCGGTGCAGCGCGTCGCCGTCGAGTCCCGTCGGGTCGGCTACGTGGCGCAGGGATTCTCGCTCTACCCGCATCTCACGGTGTGGCACCAGCTCCTCTTCGCCGAGGGCGCCACGCCGAGCCGGGCCGCGTACTGGCTCGACCACCTCCATCTCGACGCGCTCGTGGACCGCTACCCCGACCAGATCTCCGGTGGCCAGCGTCAACGGGTGGCCCTGGCACAGGCCCTGTGCCGGTCACCGGAGCTGCTCCTGCTCGACGAGCCGTTCTCGGCGCTCGACGCACCCGTTCGACTCGAGCTTCGACGCGAGCTGCGCCGGCTGCAGCACGACACCGGGCTGGCCACCGTGCTGGTCACCCACGATCCGGAGGAGGCGGGGTTCCTCGCAGACGAGGTCATCGTCATCTCCGACGGCAGGGCGCTGCAGTCGGGATCGACGAGGGATCTCTTCACCCGGCCCTCGTCGCCGGAGGTGGCCCGTCTGCTGGGCGTGGCCAACCTGCAGCGGGCGGTGGTCGACTCCGACGGGTGGATCGACGCTGGCGGCGTCCGGATCGCCGCGTCGACGGGAGGGCTGGCGCCGGCCTCACCCGTGCTCTGGAGCATCCGGCCCGAGCGCGTGACCCTCCTCGCCACGGAGAGGGGAGGGATCCCGGGCTCCTTCACCGACATCGCCGACGTGGGCACCGCGGTGGACCTGTTCATCGCCATCGCCCCCGGGCTCGAGATCCACGCGCGCACGACGGAACGCCGTCGCTTCGAAGTCGGCGGCCCGTGTCGGTTCGAGCTCCCAGAAGACGCCGTCAGCGTCTGGCCGGACGAGCCGTCACAGTCCGCGTTGATCGATTGACGCTGAGCCTGGCTCTTGCGGTGTGACTCGCGGGCGCGATGTCGGTGCCGGTTAACTCGACCGTGCGGTCAGGCCTCGGCGTCCACCTCGATGCCGACATTCGTCGCCTTGACCACGGCGTCGGCGATCATGCCCGGCTCCAGCCCCAGCTCGTCGGCCGCCTCCCGGGTGATGAGCGCCACGAAGCGGTGCGGGCCCGACTGGACCTCGACCTGGGCCGCCACCCCGTCCTTGGTCACCTTGGTGATGATCCCTCGGAAGCGATTGCGAGCCGACTGCCCCCGCGGTCGTTCGAGGGTTTGCTCACCGGCCAGCTCGACGGCCAAGCGAGCGAGGTCCGCTCCGTCGACGTAGCGCTTGCCCCCGGGCGCCAGCGTCGCCTTCAGCCGATCGGCGTCGACCCAGCGACGGACGGTGTCGGCGCTCACCCCCAACAATTCCGCCGCCTGACCGATGCGGTACTGGGACACGACACAAGGTATCAAGGTCGAACCGGCCGGAGCAGTCGGCGTGACGGCGTGACGGCGACGACAGGCGTCACGACACCGCGTCAGGCTGCATCATCGAGCGCAGCGAGTCCGGCTGGGCGAGGGCGAGGAGCACGAGGCCGCCGACCACGAAGAAGTAAGCGAAGACGAAGACGTCATGGACGAACGTGGCGCCGCTCCGCCAGCCGAGGGGGAAGAACCCGAAACCACTGGCGTCTCTGGGCGCTACGGCAACGTGCCCCAGTAGGCCGCGGCCGCCCTGGTGGCGGTCTTCGACGTCTGTTTGGCTCCGACGGCCACACAGAACGTCGTGGACGGGCACGACACCCCGTGCAAGTTGTAGGGAACGGAGCTGGACACCAGGTTGCCGATGTTCATCAGCGTCCATCCCGTCCCGTCCCATGCTTGGGTCGTCGGCCCAACCGCAACGCATGACGACAGGGTCGGACACGAGACATCCTGGAAGAGGGGCTGCGGGACGCTGGAGGTGACCGGCGTGGTGGCGGTCCAATTCCCCGTCGCCTCGTTCCAGACTTCGGCGAGAGGACCATTTGCACGCCCAACGGCCATGCAAGTCGCCGACGCGGTTGCGACAGGACAGCTGACACCGCTGAGTGCGCTGGATGCAGACTGGTCGGGGTTTGGTGGGGGATCGGCCGTGAACGTACCGTTCGCGAAGTAGGCCGCTCGTGCGGTGTTGTCGCCGCCGAAGCCACCGGCGAGACATTGGTCCGCGGCGAAGCACGAGATGTCATCCATACCCGCGAGCACGGTGCTCGAGTCAATCGACCAGCCCGACCCGCTCCAGATGGCTACTGCACCGTTGAAGAGGGCGACGCAACTCGTCGAGACACACGAAACCGAACTCAAAACAGGCTCTTGTCCGGCCGCAAGCGGGGGCGCCGCGGTCAGAGACCACTTTGTCCCGTTCCACAACTCTGCGAGCCACGGCAGCGTGCCCCACCCAACGGCCATGCAGTAGGTGGGCGACGAGCAGGAGACTCCGTTGAAATGCGTTTCGCGGGTCGTTCCTGCGTCGAGCTTCGGTGCCGGAAGCGACGTGGTCTTCCAACTGCCGGATCCCTTCCAGACCTGCGCCACGGCGTTCGTGTTCGTTCCAATGGTGGTGCTCCATCCGACGGCCGCACAGAACGTCACGGTGGGGCACGAGACATCCGTGAAGAACTCGTTGGGACCAAAGAGCCCCGGCGTGGTCATCGTCTGCCACGGCGTCGTCGGACTGACGGCGGCACCCGTGGCGGGTGCGCCCATCACCAAGGTTGTCGCCATGATCGCCAAGGTCGAGAGCACGACCGCGCGACCGCACCGTGCTCGAAGGACAGACGTCCGCCCCATACTGCCTCCCTCGTTCCGCTCACTCGGTCAGCTCAACGGCTCCGTGATTCCCGCCACGGATTCCGCCTGGCGCAGAACGATAGAGGGCTGGCTCTCCTGCGGGCAACGACACCGGTCCGGAGCGCAGGAAGACAGAACTCGACACGCCCCGGAGAGGGTCCGGCAGCCCAACGGGGTGGCCAGGACCACAAAGGCGTCAAGGAGCCTGGCGTGACCACGTGGGTATCCGGACCTGCGATTCCGTGGACTCCGGCCCGGCGAACGAAAGGGTGCACGATGCCTGGCGTCATCTCGGTCGGCCTTCCTGACGGTTCGGTCAAGGAACTCGCCGAGGGCACGACGGCGGGGCGGTCAATCGCGCAGGGAGCTGCGCTGCTCGGGATCCAGCAGTAAGCGGGATCCGACCGATCGTTTACGGAGATCCGGGGGCTTCTGGCGAGCGACGTGACGTGACGGCGTCGAACTGGCTCGAGATTCTCGACCCCTGGGACTGAACACGGGCGTTGTAGAATCTGCAGAGGCGAAATTGGCGGAAGGTTTGGCGGAAGGCGGAGACCATGTATCGGATCAAGGGCGGGGACGTGGTCACCCCGTGGCGGGCGCGGGGTCGAGTGGCCAAAGCCGCGATCTCTGCTGCGATTGCCGTGACTTCCCTCAGCGGAGTCCTGTTCACGACCGGTTCCTCGGCTGCAGCTGAAACCGTGACAAACGTGCCGGTGGCCGGCGCACCCGTTGACGTGGCAGTGGACGCCATCACCGACACCGTCTATACCGCTGATGCGATCGGCAACTCCGTGTCGGTCCTCAATGGCGCGACCAATGCAATCAAGGCCACGATCAACGTCGGCCAGCGTCCGTATGCCGTCGCCGTGAATCCGGATACCGATCGCGTGTACGTCGCCAACCAAAACTCCGGCACCGTCTCTGTCATAGATGGAGTGACGAACGCTGTGATCGCGACGATCAATGTGGGTCCCAGCCCGAACGGGGTGGCCGTGGACCCTGCTACCAACACCATCTTCGTTCCGAACTTTCACGACGACGTCGTAATGGTCAACGGCGCGACCAACGCCGTGACCGCCACCATTGGGGTCGTAAATGCGCCGGAGGGCGTGGCAGTCGATCCCGCCACCGACACCGCCTACGTCACGAGCGGGACTTCGAATACCGTCTCGGTCATCGACGGGGCGTCCAAGTCAGTCACTGCCACCATCACAATCGGCTCGAACCCCAATGCAGGGCCAACCGAGACTGCCATTGCGGTCGATCCCGATACGGACAACGTCTACGTGGTCAACTACTACGACCAGACGATTTCGGTCATCGACGGAGCAACGAACTCTGTGACCGCGACATTTTCCGATGGCGGGGAGTTCCCGGGGGACTTGGCGGTCGATCCTGAGACCCACACCCTCTATGTGAGCAACCTCATCTCCGGGACGGAATCCGTCATTGATGAAGCAACCAACACCGTGACTGCGACGGTGGAACTGGCTCAAGAGCCAAATGGCGTCGCCGTCGATCCTGTAACCGACACCGCCTACGTCGCGGAGTACACGTATAACGACATCTCCGTCCTCGCTCCGGCCGTGCCGACGAGCCTCACCGCTGATCCCGCATTGCTGAGGGTCGAACCTCTGGGTCTGTACTTCTTCACCCTGCACGCCCGCCTGGCTGAACAGGAATCGAGAACTGCGCTGAGCGGAGAGACGATTGCGTTCACTACGGGGTCGTCGACAATCTGCACCGCGACGACGAACAAGGTCGGCGTGGCGACGTGCAGTGGCTTTACCAAGCTGCCGCAAATCCTTCTGCACGACGGCTATACCGCCTCGTTCGCCGCGACGGGGAGGTACTTGGGGTCATCGGTCACCGCTCCCGTCATCGAGGGATAGTTCCCGTCGGGAGCCGGCGCATTGGCCATCTGGCCGGTTGGGCGAGCGACACGCCCGGGACTCGGTCCGGCGGGCCGACGGGGCGGCCAGGACCAGGAAAGTCGGTCAAGTAGCCTGGCGTGACCACATTGGTGTCCGGACCAGGAGCAATTCCGAGGTCTCCGGCGAACGAAAGGGTGCACGATGCCTGGCGTCATCTCGGTCGGCCTTCCTGACGGTTCTGTCAAGGAGCTGGCCGAGGGCACGACGGCGGGCGGGCTGGCCCAGGTCGATCGGCTCGAGGCTGGCCAAGGCGGCCGTCGTCGCCACCGTCGGCGGCCGGGAGGTCGACCTCGACACCGAGCTGCACGACGGCGACCAGGTCGCCATCGTCACCGCGGAGAGCGACGCCGGGCGCGAGGTGCTGCGGCACTCGACCGCCCACGTGCTGGCGCAGGCCGTGCGGCGGCTGTGGCCGGGGGCCAAGTACGCCATCGGGCCGGTGATCGAGAACGGGTTCTACTACGACTTCGAGCTGCCGGGCGGGGCGCACTTCAGCGAGGAGGATCTCGAGCGGATCGACGCCGAGATGCGCTCGATCATCAAGGAGGACCAGCCCTTCGAGCGCCACGAGCACACGTTGGAGGAGGGGCTCGAGATCTTCGCCGACCAGCCGTTCAAGGAGGAGATCATCTCGGCCGTCGGTTCCGGGGCCGACGAGGTCGACGCCGGCGGTGGGCGGCGTCGTGTCGACGTACCGCAACTCCGACGCCTTCATCGACCTGTGCCGGGGGCCGCACGTGCCGTCGACGGGACGGTTGGGCCACTTCAAGCTGATGCGGGTCGCCGGCGCCTACTGGCGGGGCGACGAGAAGCGCGAGCAGCTCCAGCGGATCTACGGGACCGCGTGGGAGTCCGAGAAGGCGTTGGCCGCGTACCTGCACATGCTCGAGGAGGCGGAGCGGCGGGACCACCGCCGGCTGGGTGCGGAGCTCGATCTGTTCAGCTTTCCCGACGAGATCGGTTCGGGGCTGGCCGTGTTCCACCCCAAGGGCGGTCTGATCCGCCGCGTGATGGAGGACTACTCGCGGGAGCGCCACGTCGAGGCGGGCTACGACTTCGTGAACTCGCCGCACATCACGAAGGCGGCGCTGTTCGAGGAGTCGGGGCACCTCGACTGGTTCGCCGAGGGGATGTTCCCGCCGATGACGCTCGACGGCGGGTCCGAGTACTACCTGAAGCCGATGAACTGCCCCTTCCATATCTTGGTGTACCGGAGCCGCCAGCGGTCGTACCGGGAGCTGCCGATGCGGCTGTTCGAGTTCGGCACGGTGTACAGGTATGAGAAGTCGGGGGTGCTGCAGGGCCTGACCCGGGTGCGCGGCCTGACCATGGACGACGCGCACATCTTCTGCACGGCCGAGCAGATGGACGCGCGAGCTCGTGCGCACGCTGCGCTTCGTGCTGGACCTGCTGCGCGACTACGGGCTTTCTGACTTCTACCTGGAGCTGTCGACCAAGCCGCCGGGCAAGGCGGTGGGGTCGGACGCGGAGTGGGACGTCGCGACCGCGGCGCTGCGGACGACGGCTGAGGAGATGGGCCTCGACGTCGTGATGGACGAGGGCGGCGGCGCCTTCTACGGGCCGAAGATCTCGGTGCAGGCGCGCGATGCGATCGGGCGCACGTGGCAGATGTCGACGGTGCAGCTCGACTTCCAGCTGCCGGCCCGGTTCGGCCTCGAGTACGTCGGCGCCGACAACACGCGGCACCGGCCGATCATGATCCACCGCGCCCTGTTCGGGTCGGTGGAGCGGTTCATGGCTGTCTTGCTCGAGCACTACGCCGGCGCGTTGCCGACGTGGCTGTGCCCCGAGCAGGTGCGGGTGATCCCGGTCACCGACGGCCACCGGGCGTACGCCGACGGGGTGGTGTCCGAGTGCCGGGCCGTCGGGCTGCGGGCGGAGGTCGACGAGACCAGCGAGAAGATGGGCGCGCTCGATCCGGCGGGCCCGCCTGGCCAAGATCCCCTACGTGCTCGTCGTCGGTGACCGCGACGTCGAGGCCGGCACGGTCGGGGTCAACCGGCGCGGGTGGGGGAAGCCCGAGCAGGGGGTGCCGTTGCCGGCGTTCCTGACCGAGGTGCGCGACGAGGTGGCGGGCAAGGGGCTGCCCGAGTCGCGGGCGCCGGAGGGGGAGTCCGGGGCGGCATGAGCCTCGAGCACCTCTGGGCGGGGTGGCGGCGCGAGTACATCGTCGAGGCGACCGAGCGCGAGCGGGCCGGCGGGGCTGACGCATGGCACCGACGACTGCGTGTTCTGCCGACTGGCCGAGAGCGGGCCGCCGTCGGAGGACAACCTCGTGGTCTGGCGTGGTGCGCTGACGTTCGTGGTGATGAACGCCTACCCGTACGCCAGCGGGCACGTCCTGGTTCTGCCGCTGCGCCACGTCGGGCCGCTGGCCGAGTTGACCGCCGCGGAGTCCGCCGAGCTCTGGTCGGCGACGCAGGAGGCGGTGGCCGCCATTGAGGGCGCGTTCGAACCCGACGGCCTGAACATGGGCGCGAACCTGGGCCGCGCCGCGGGGGCCGGCCTGCCCGGGCATCTGCATCTGCACGCGCTGCCGCGCTGGTCCGGCGACACGAACTTCATGACCTCGGTGGCGGAGACGCGGGTGCTGCCCGAGACGCTGCAGCTGTCGTGGAAGAGGCTCACCGACGCCTGGCCCCGGTAGCAGTCCGACGGGGGAGCCCTCGGGTGGCTCGGCCGGCTCGGCCGGCGGTGGCGTAGGGACGCGTTCGGTGGGTGGGGCGCCGGGCGCGGTCGACCAGGCCGCCGACGGGTTGGCCGCCGTCGAGGGCCTGGCGGCGGAGCTGGCGGGTGGCGACGGTGACATCGAGGTCGAGGTCGGTGGTCGGCGGCGACGCTTGCCGCGCTGGGTCGTCCGCGCCTGGCCCTTCGTCCGGGTGGCCATCGGGTTCGCGCTGGTCGGGGTGGCCGTGTGGGTGTTGTCGTCCAAGGGTTCGGAGCTGGCCGGCTTCACCGGCGTCTTTGCGACCCTGAACTGGTGGTGGGTGCCCCCCGCCTTCGCGGCGGAGATCGCGTCCTACGCCTGCTTCGCCTTGATGCAGCGTGAACTCTTGTTGGCGGGCCACCTGCGGCCGCCGTGGTGGACGCTTTTCAAGCTGACCTTCGGCTCGCAGGCGTTGACGAACTCGCTGCCGGTCGGCAACGCGCTGGCGACGGTGTACGGGTTCCGCTGGTTCCGCCGCTTCGGCGCCGACAACACCCTGGCCGTGTGGGCCCTGGCGGGGACGCTGATCGCGTCCTTGGTGAGCCTGTCGCTCGGTGGCGGTCCTCGGGCTGGCGATGGCGACGGACGCCGGGGCCTCCTTCGACCTGGTGCCGGTGCTGATCGGCGTGTTGGCGGTCGCGTTGGCGATCGGGTCGTTGTTCGTCTACGAGCGGCCCCTGCACTGGGTTGTGTCGGCTGGGTTGCGCGCCTCGGTGGCGGTCACGGGGCGGCCCCGGGGTGACACGCCGGAGCAGATAGCCCGGTTGATGTCGTGGATGATCGCCGTGCGCCTGTCGTGGACCCAGACCGCCCGCATCGTCGGATGGGGGAGCGTCAACTGGCTCCTCGACTGCGCGTGCTTCGCCATGATGTTCCCCGCCATCCACGCGCCGGTTCCGTGGGCCGGCTTGCTACTGGCGTACGGCGCGGGGCAGCTGGCGGCGACGCTGCCGATCACGCCCGGAGGGTTAGGGGTGGTCGAGGGCTCGATCACCGTCGCGTTGGTGGCCTTCGGCGGTGCGGAGACGTCGACGGCGTACGCGGTGTTGCTGTACCGGATCATTTCGTTCTGGTTCATCTTGCTGCTGGGGTGGACGTTGATCGGGGAGATGGCTCTCGAGGTGCGGCGGGGCCGCTGGACACGCTCGGCGATGGCGTCAGCGGTGGAGGCGGGGCCGGTGGCGTACGGGCCCGGTGGGCGGCGCTGCTGCGGTTGCTGCGGTTGGGGAGGCGGCGTCGGGGGCTTCCGCCGGACCGTCGGCGGGGGAGGGATTGGCGACATGACGCGATCGGGTCGGGGGTGGTGGCGGCTGTTCGGGGCGTGGGTCGCGGGTCTTGCGTTGGCGGCGGCGGTGCTCGCCGGCTGCTCGTCGGCCCGCACCGGCCTCGGGACGACCGACGAGTCGTGTTACCTGGCGTTGCCGACGGCGTCCAAGGCGGTCGGCGGCCACGCGCATCTCGAGGGGATCCGCAAGTACAGCATCAGCGGCTTGAAGAGCGTGGCGCCGATGCTCTACGACGCCCTGGCCGACCAGGTGCCCAAAGGTCAGGCCGTGTGCATCGCCGGGTACACCGGGCACTTCACTGCGTCGGAGGTCACGAAGGCAATGGGTCGCCCGACCGGCACGCTGGCCGTCGTCGTGGTCACGAGGCCCGGCAACAAGCTGCTCGGGACGCTGATCCTCTCGAAGCTCCCCGTGCGCTTTCAGCACACGCACCCGTTCTGAGAAGTCGTTGGACCGGGCGATCTATCCAATCAAGGAGTTGGACTTGTTCGTAGCCGCACATTTTGCGCCAACAGCCCTTGGTCGGCGCCATCACCGAGGGCGGCTCTCGGAGACTTCTTGCCACTGCTCCACCACCGACTTCGGGGATCCTCTTGCTGGGGCGAACCGCGGCGGGTGTCTCCCCGTCGAAGAAGCGTCACGACCGTCCAGGCGAGGATCCCCCAAACCAACACGGTGACCGCGCTCATGGCCACCCACAGGCCCAGGCCCATGAGACCGTCTTCGAAGAACGTCTGCAACATCGGGGAACTCCTTTCACATTCCGACAGAGCGCGACGCACCGGAGGTACGGTGCACTACGTCGATGGACACCTCGGGTGATGCGTCCCCACCGCACTGGCCGCAGTTCGTCGTATGCCGCCACGATCGGATGAGGCGGGTCCGGGCCTCGTTGAGGTAGACGGTGAAGCCTTCGGCTTCGGGATCGAGCTGCACCCGCCAGTAGGGGCGCCATCCCGTCGTCACGGATCGACTCCCGACCTCGATCCCCTTGAGGATGCGACAGAACTCCCGCCGCGGCGAGTCAAAGATCCACGTGCAATGACACGATTCCAAAACGAACACGTCCGCAGGCCCGGGATAGAGATCGGTCGGATCGACGGGTGCCGGCGAGGAGCGATCTTCGAGGGAAGGTGCATTCGACGTCCTGTGGGGCCGCTCGATCGTCGTCATCGGCGTGTTCGGCTTTGCGAAGTCGGAGCTGGCGAGCGATGAGTTGCCGACCGTGGCGGAACGGGGCTGACGATCCGGATTTCGTCAGCGCGGATCGTCTCGTCGAGCACTGCGCCGTCCGAGGCTCGCCTGATGCGGTAGCCATCGGGTCGTACCTCAGCGATGAAGAAACCGGGCGCCCACCTCCCCAGGTCGTACCGCGTATGGACGTCGACCCGCGTGCCGACGCGTAGTGCGGCGCTCACTTCTTGTGTACCAGCTGGTGTGTCCATGCCTCTCCACTCCTCCAGGTCTCCGGTTGGTGCCGTATGCCGTCAGTCAATCCCGCTGCGGTGAAGACGGCGTTGGGTCGATGTGGAGGTGGTATGGAGATAAGGATGCGCGGCTCTACGCGCTGGGAATCGTGACGACGAAGTGGGCCCCGTGACCCTCTTCGCTGGAAACCATGACCTCACCGTTGTGGGCGTGCACTAGCTCCTGGACGACGGCCAGGCCGACCCCGCTCCCCGTGGTGTGGCGGACGCTGGGTCCGCGCCAAAAGCGATCGAACACGTGGTCGAGATCCGCTTGAGGAATGCCCCTGCCGTCGTCTTCTACGACGATCCTGGCGACGCGATCACGCGTGGACACCGACACTCTGACCGACCCGCCTGCCGGCGTGAACTTGATGGCGTTGGTGAGAAGGTTGGCCAACACCTGGTGCAACCTGTTCTTGTCGCCCCGCACCACGGCGGGCTGCAGATCGAGATCCAAGGAGAGTCCGGCGGCCTGCAGCTGCGGCTCGAGCCCCTTTGCCGCCTCCGCCGCGACGAGGGCGAGATCCACGGGCTCGAGTTCCAAGGCCAGACCAGCGGCTTCGGCTGAAGCGAGAACCTCGAGGTCTTGGACGATGCGTCCCAGGCGCAAGGTCTCGTCGTGGAGTGACGACAGCGTCTCCGGCGTTGCCTCGGTGATGCCATCGGCCATGGCCTCCGTGGTGGCCTGCAGTATGGCGAGAGGTGTTCGCAACTCGTGGGCGACATCGGCGACGAGCACGCGCCGCAGTTCATCCTCCAGATCGAGCGTGTCGGCCATGTGGTTGAAGGTTCTCGAAAGATCCCCCAGCTCGCCGACTCCCTCTTCGTCGACGACGCGGACGCCCCGCTCACCCGACGCCATCGCTCGTGCCGCGCCAGTTAAGGCAACCACGGGTCGGGTGATACGCCGGGCGAACACAACGCCGGCCAGAACGGCGAGCAGTGCCAGGACCAGCGCACTCCAGCCGATCCCGGTGGCCAGCGCATGCCGGAGTGAGGTGTTCGCTGCCCCGATTCCCGCCGTGCTCGTCCGTACCGAGACCGATCCGACCGGATCCCCGCCGGCGGTGATGGGAATCACGAGCGGAGCTCCGAGTGTGTTCGGCCGGATCCCTCTCGGCGTGGCGGAGTCGACGAGCGCGCCCGACTGGTCGCGCACCTGGACCGCAATGCCGGCCTGACTGGCGAGGGTCAACGCCGGAGACAGATCGGCGGTCTTCCAGGCGTGGGCCTGCTGATAGCTGACCTTCACTGCGCTCGCCACGGCGCTCCCCAGATCACTCCGCTGCCGGCCCGAGAGCGTCGTGACGTCGTTGTTGGCGAATATCAACGTGGCCGTCGCCAACAGAGCGAGTGCGACCAGGGCGACCAGGGCAATCAGCAGTGCCAATCGTCGTGCCAGCGGGGCGAACGGGCTACGTCCTCGGCCTGACTGGGAGGTCGCCGTAGAAGGCGCCTGCGTGGATGCGCCTGTCGGGGTGACCATGGGGCCGACCTCAGCCATCCCGGGCGAGACCAAGGCGGTAGCCGGCGCCGAGAACGGTCTCGATGATTCGAGGAGATCCCGGATCTGCCTCGATCTTGCGTCGAAGGTTCTTGACGTGGGAGTCGACCGTACGCTCGTAGCCCTCGAACTCGTACCCGCGGGTCCGGTTGATGAGCTCGAAGCGGGAGTACACACGACCGGGAGAGGTGGCCAGCGCCACGAGCAGGCTCCATTCCGTCGGCGTGAGATCGACCGGACGGGTGTCGACGAGCACCTCCCGCCGCGCCTCGTCGATCACGAGCTGGCCGCCCCCGTAGGAGAACCGATCGGGGTGGGGGGAGGCCTCGCGCCCCCGACGAAGTATCGCTCGGACCCGCAACACCAATTCCCGTGGGCTGAACGGCTTCGTCATGTAGTCGTCTGCGCCGAACTCGAGCCCTCGGATGCGGTCACTCTCCGATGACCTCGCCGTCAGCATCAGGATGGGCACATCGGTGAACGTCCGGAGCTCCTGCGCCACGTCCTCTCCGGGAATGTCGGGGAGTCCGAGGTCGAGGATGACAAGGTCGGGCTGGCCTCGCTGCGCTAAGTCGATGGCCTCGCTCCCCGACGCGGTCGAGAGCACCACCATGCCCTCGCGCTCGAAATAGGACCGCAAGAGTTCCCGGAGCTTGAGCTCATCTTCGACGACTAGCACGGTTGTCGTCACCGCAGGGACTCCATGCCGCCATTCTCCACCTGCGGGCGGAGAGCACGTCGGCACCCTCTAGGCGGAGCTCTTCGACTGCTCCGTCAAGGCTCGGGCCAGACTCGGGTTCTTCTGACGAGTCCGAGCACGACGAGTTCAGGAGCCTTCGCTCACGGTGTGGCAGCGGGTGGGCTCCGCCGAACGCGGTTCGAACTCCGGCCTGCTGTGATCTACCAGCAGATGCCATTCAACCTCGAAGTTCGAGACGAACCGCAGCTCACACCGAGGACACTGATGGACGGCCATGCCTGGCTCCCTTCTGGAGCGACTGGACGACTGTCATTGCACGCCGGAGGCGTGAAATCGCGGTGCCTGCGGTGTGTGCGTCCTGTGGAGATCCAAGGCGTCCGACATCCCTACGGCTTCGGATGCAACTGTCCGAGGTTCATATCGCCTCCACACCATGCGCATGCCGGCTTCACGGCACCGTGGTGAGGTGTCCAGGCGGGCGCGCCCGTCGGGCGCGTGTGAAGCAACCGCGAGAGGGCCAATTGATGGTTTCGACAGCACGGATGACAGGAGTGCAGGGGCGGGTTGACCGTGCCCATTCCATCGACCGGGGACGACGTAGTCCTCCTCGTTCCCTCTAAGGACCACGTCCGTGCACACTCCTTTGTGGTGCTGGCTCGCGACCGGTGCGCTGATCGTCGCGCTCCTCTCGGTGGATTTTCTCGTGCATCGAGGGGACAGTGGACCCAGATTTGCCCAGGGCCCTCATTGCCAGCGGCGCCTGGATCGGGGTCAGCGTCGCGTTCGGGATTGCGATCGGCCTCATCGGACATTGGGAGAGCGCGGGGGAGTACTTCGCCGGCTACCTGACCGAGAAGTCGCTCAGCATCGACAACATTTTCGTGTTCGCCATCCTGTTCCGGGCCTTCGCCGTTCCGGTTCCTTCTCAGCGCCGCGTTCTCTTCTATGGGGTCTTCGGTGCGTTGTGCTTTCGCGGTGCCTTGATCGCAGCGGGGGCGTCCGTGGTCGACGAGTTCGGCTGGGTCCTCTATGTCCTCGGCGCGCTGCTGCTCCTCTCCGGGGCCCGCATGCTACGGGGGGGCGAACTCATCGATCCGGACCGGAACGTCGCGCTGCGCCTCCTCCGTCGCCTTCTGCCAGTGGCGCCCTCCTTCGTCGGCCAGAGTTTCGTGTCCCGCGTCAACGGGACTCTGATGGCAACGCCTCTGCTGATTGCCCTCCTGGCCATTGAAGTCACCGACATCGTCTTCGCGATGGACTCCATACCGGCTTCGTTCGGGATCACGAGGGACGTCTTCGTGATCGCCACCGCAAATGCGTTCGCCGTTCTCGGCCTCAGGTCGCTGTACTTCGTGCTGGTCGGTGCGATGGACCGCTTCACCTACGTCAACGTCGGGCTCGCGGCACTTCTCGTCTTTATCGGCTGCAAGATGCTGGTTGATCCATTCCTCACCATTCCGATTGTCGCCAGCGTCGCCGTGATCATCGTGATCATGGGCGCCTCGATCGTCGCGAGCGTCTGGGATGAGCGGAGGTCGGCGTCGGTGCTGGACGAACGGCGCGAGCTCACTGGAGCAGGGCGGTGATCCACCTCACTGAGCTCCAACCCGATTCCATCCTCTCGTACCTCATTGCATTCCTGTTTCCGGCACTGGACGCCGTCGTGCCTGTCCTGCCGAGTGAGACGGCGATCGTCGCGCTGGGGGTCGCGACGGCAGGAAGCTTCGACCCCCGGTTGCTGCTGATGGTCGTCCTGGCCGCGTGTGGCGCATGTGTCGGGGACAACGTGTGCTACCTCATCGGGCGGCACTTCGGCCCGTGGGTCGACGGAAGGTTCTTTTCGAGCGAGCGGGGTATCCGCCGTCGGAATTGGGCGCAGACGACGCTCGAACGCTTCGGCGCCCGCTTGATCATCGTCTGCCGGTTCATCCCGGGCGGACGTACGGTGGTCACCTTCACGTGTGGGGCGGTCGGGTACCCGTGGCGAAGGTTCTTTCCCATCACGGTGGTCTCCGGGGTGATCTGGGCGACCTATGCCTTCGCCATCGGCCGCATCGGGGGTAGGGCGTTCGCGACCAAGCCATGGCTCGGCCTCGTCCTCGCGCTGGGTCTGGTCTTCGCTGTCAGTCTGGCCGCCGAGGTGATCCGTCGAATCGTCAGGTGGCGCCACCACCTTCGGGTGAGGACTGCGTGAGCGGTGCGGGCATATGTGCATCGTCGAACTCTGTAAACCACCGGTCGAGGAGAGACTCGTCTCCGAGTGGTGGGACTCGAAGGCCGGATGCACCGTCATACGTCTGCGAGCCGTAAAACGCCATTGTGGTCGTGACCTCCGTCAGGTTGCCCTCGAATCGGCATCCCGGACAGGAATGGGATTAATCCGTCTGGCTCTGCTGCGACCAGTGGTCTGCGGTTCAGTCGATCTGGGTCATATCGGCCACGATCGGGAGTTACTGGGGTTTCCCTGCAAGCGCCTGTATTACCGACACGTTCGGGACTGAAGAGCTATAGGCGATACGTTGACGCGACGTCAGCGCGCTCAGCGTGAGCCAGTTGCGGTTTCCCCAATTCTCGTTGAGCGACCGACGGGAGGACCTTCAGTGGAAACGAAGATCGCCCCAACGGGATGTCAGCGCAGACGGTGTCGCCTCACGGGTCGTTCGGATTATGTCGGGTGGGGGAAGTTGTGACGAACCGACAGAGCGCGATCCTGGCGTCACTCAACGCGCCTGGCGACCTTGACGCGTCGCTCGATGTGTTGTGTCAGATGAGCACCGAAGCGTTGGGGGTGAGTGGGGCGGCGGTGGCCCTCCTCTTAGCCGGCGACGACCCATGCAGCCTGGCGTCGTCTGATGGGCGCGCCCTGCAAATCGTGGATCTGCAGTTCAGCATCGGCGAGGGCCCGTGCATCGACGCCCACCACAGCGGGCGTCCGGTGCTGGTGCCCGATCTGGCGACGGCGACGCGGTGGCCGGTCTTTGCCAAGGAGGCGGTCGCGGCCGGGGCGGCGGCCGTGTTCGCCATTCCCCTCCAGGTCGGCGCGGCCAAGTTCGGGGCCCTCACGCTCTATCGAGATCGGGCTGGGCCCCTGGGCGAGGGTGTCCTTTCCGACGCCCTCGCCATCGCGGACGTGGCTTGTGAGATCACGCTCTGTTTTCAAGCCCGAGTTCCCCCCGGTTCGTTCAACCAGGTCATCGACGACCTCGTGGACCAACGGACGGTCGTCTACCAGGCGACCGGCATGGTCTTGCGGCAATTGGGTGTCAGTCCCGAGGCGGCTCTCGCCACGCTCCGAGCACGGGCCTATGCCGACGGACGTCGCTTGGGGGAGGTGTCCGCCGACGTAGTCGCCCGACGTCTCCGATTCGATCTGTAACAGGAGCAGCTGCGCAACTGTTGGACGAAGTGCGGACCCGTAGGCATTCCTAGTCATACAAGTAGGGTTTCTCGACATATCTTGTACAGCGTTCTCTAGGGTTATGGCGTGGGCATGAGGGTTGGGGAGTTGGCGCGTCGGACTGGCGTCGGGGTCAGCACTCTCCGTGCCTGGGAGCAGCGATTCGGCTTGATCGAGCCTCTAAGGTCACCGAGCGGTCAGCGGCTCTATGCGGAGGCCGACGTCGACCGGGTAAACGCGGTCTGCCGGCTGGTCGCCGAGGGACTTACGCTTTCGGCCGCCATGAGCCGTGTTTCAAGTGCCGAATCCGGCGTCCTCTCAACCGGCGAAACTGAAGCGTTTCTTCTCCACCAAGTCATGCAAGCGGCCGATCAGGCCATCTGGGTCTCCCAGGACGGACGCACCAGGTATGCCAACCGCCGGATGGCCGAACTGATGCGATGCTCTATCGACGATCTTGTGGCCCGTCCGGTCCTCGACTTCATGGAGCATTCGTCCTCGGAGAACTTCAACGCACGAACTCGACTCGGGCGGAAGGGACTCAACCAACGGTACGAGATCGGGTTGCGTCGCGCCGACGGAACGGCATTCCTTGCTGAGGTCAGCACAACTCCGCTGCACGACGCATCCGGGTTGTTCCAGGGTGAGGTCGCCGTGGTGAACGACGTGACAACGCGGCAAAGACGCTGAGTCCGAAGCACATGTTCGAAACGCTCTTCTCGATTTCATCGCAGAGGCCGTTTTTGCGACGAGACCCGATGGCACGATCCTGTATGCCAACCCAGCCACCGAACGTCTTTTCGGGTGGAGGATCGAGGAGCTCATCGGCCAGAACGGCCTTGCAATGCTGCCCACTGAGGAGGCGGGAGACAGTGCGCTTCGCATCCATTCGAGGCTCTTGATGAAGAGGAGCTATGCCGGCGATATTGAACTCGCCCGTCGCGACGGAACAAGCTTCCCCGCCCACGTGACCGGCGCCCCCGTCCTCGATTCTCATGGCGACCTCGTCGGCCTGATCTCTACGTTGAGTGACGACAGCGAAGGCACTCGGTTGAAGCACGAAGTTCGCATGACCCAGCTACAAGAGGAGACGGTCGCATTACTCGGCGTACGCGCCCTCCGGAGTACCCCAAGCGACATGTCTATGGTCCTGACCGAAATAGTGGAAGCCACCCGGCGAGTGCTCCAAGGTGATTGCTGCGTACTGTTCGAGATTGTGCCGAGCAGAGATGAGTTCAGTGTGCGAGCGGCAACATCTGACATGGATCTCGGTTCCATCCCGATCGGGAGTGGGTCACTCGCCGGCTACACAGCCCTCGCGGCGAAGAGTGTCGTGGTTGACGACGTACGGCGCGACCGGCGTTTCGACAATACGCCGAGGTCGATCGAGCTCGGCATCATCTCTGCCATCGCCGCTCCCGTGTTCGGGGTCGACGGCGTCACTGGCGTGCTGGCGACAGGGAGCCGACAACTCCGCAAGTTCAACCAGTCCTCCGGCCACTTCGTCCAGAGCCTTGCCAACGTTGTGGGCATGGTTCTGCCTCGAGCTTGAGGGGGCCAGCTCTCAGGCATTGCCTTGCTAGGGCGACTCGCAAAAGAGGCCGCTGGCCAGCTCTGAACGGCTACCTCTCCACAAACTGTAGAGGGTTTATTTCCAGAATTGGTGCGCCGGCGAAGCATTCGGACATACGTTCGTTTTGGGAGCAGAGGACGGCGAGGGGTGGCCGGGCAACCGAGTGACACCCGAGGAGTCGGCCATGGCGAGCGGTTCTGACTCGCAGCTTCTGAATTGCGCGTGCGTTCGATCGTTAGAAGGCAGTCGGAGAACACGGCGATCGTCGAAGAGAACCGACGAGCCGGTGGATCGCGGTGGCGTCGCGAACCGTGGGCCGTTGAGTGTGAAATCGTGAGGCCGACCGGCGGTACATCCGTTGAAAGTGGGGCTCAAGCGCCGAGGACCATTGTGGCGAGAGAGGATCTCGTCGCACATACCTTCGTCGAGTTGGCCGACACGCTCGTGGAGGGATATGACCCCATTGAGTTCCTGCACCGATTGACCGAGCGCTGCGTTTCGCTGCTCGGCATGACAGAAGCGGGTGTGGTTATCGTCGATGCCCGCGGGCAACTGCGGGCGCTGGGCTCCTCCAGTGAACGCATGCATCTCATCGAGCTGATCGAATTGCAAAGCAAAGATGGTCCTTGCCTGGACTGCTGGAGGAGCGGCGCCGCGGTCCGCGAAGACCACCTTGCCGATGCGGTGGCGCGTTGGCCGCACTTCGCCCCGGCCGCTCTCGATGCCGGCTTCGCGTCGGTCTACGCCGTGCCGATGCGCCTGCGTGACGAACGGCTCGGCGCGCTCAATCTTTTCGCCAACGAGGCCCGGGGCTTGGCCGAGTCTGGCGAGACACTGGCCCAGGCCCTGGCGGATGTTGCCACAATCGGCATTCTCCACGAGCGCTTCATCCGCCAGCGCGAGGAAGTCTCCGAACAACTTCAGGTCGCGTTTAATACCAGGATCGTCCTCGAGCAGGCCAAGGGGGTGGTCGCCCAGGCGACAAATATCGACATCGGCGAAGCCTTCACCACTTTGCGTGGTTACGCCCGTCATCACAACTTTCTGCTCTCAGACGTGGCTGAACACGTCATCTCTGGGGACCTGGCCGTGGAGGCTCTGACCGTTCCAGCCCGAAATACCCGCATTCGAGCAAGGTGAAGGCCTGAGTTCGCCAGCCGAGGCAAGACCTTCACCTCATCTATTTCGCCTTCGCCCGTCCATCGACACCGCAGGGAAACCAGCCGTCTCGCGTACAGAAGTCCCTCCACACCGCTTCACGAAAAACCCTCAACACCCGCGATCGAAAAACATTTCGTCCCATTTCACCTGGAAATGGGAGTAGTGTTGTTGGTCAACACGGATTGCAAGACCAAACCGTGTCGGATGTTCCCGACTTCTTGTTCGGCGGCATTCGGAGGCGTTGCTCCAGACCCTGGTAGCGCAGCAAGCAAATGCTTGCGTTGCGTACATAGGGAGCAGGGTCGCCATGGGTCTATTGCCGGTATCACCGCTGAGGGGTTTTGTCCGAGCCGGCGGCCGCTCTCAACTTCTGGTCGGTCTTGCTCTGGTTGGCGCGTTCACGTTGCTGTTGCCGGCTGCGGCAGCTTCTGCGTTCCCTAATCCGTCGCCGGTACCGCTGGGAACCGCCGGAACCTTCACGGTGCTCGCCGGTTCCACGGTGACCAACACGGGGTTCACTGTCATCAACGCCGACACGGGAGTCGGCGGGAACCTCGGCGTGAGTCCTGGTTCGTCGGTGACCGGTTTCCCGCCGGGCGTCGTCACGCCGCCCGGCGTGCAGCACGTGGGTGACGCGGCAGCCGGGAGCGCGCAGACCGACGCAGGCCATGCCTTGACCGTCGCGCAGGGACTGACGCCGAACCACACTTTTGCTCCCGTCTGGGATCTGGTTGGCCAGACATTCACCGCGGGCGTCTACAACGATCCGTCGTCATTTGGGCTCTCGGGCACCGTCACGCTTGACGGTGGTGGCAATCCCGACTCTGTCTTCGTGTTCCAGGCGGGATCCACGCTCATCACGAGTGCCTCGAGCATCGTCGCATTGACCAACGGGGCCCAGGCCTGCAACGTGTTCTGGGCGGTTGGCAGCTCCGCAACCCTGGGAGCCACTTCGGTGTTCAACGGCACCATCCTCGCCAGCGTGTCCGCGACGATCGGCGACGGCACGCAGATCCAAGGACGGGTGTTGGCCGGAAGCGGTGCAGTCACCCTCTCTGACGATGTCATCCACACGCCCGCCTGCGCACCCACCTCGGGCGTGTCGCAGGACCCTCTCTTCGGGTCACTGGCCGTGTGGGTCACCCTCGCGGCTTTTGCTGGGGGCGCGGGTTTCCTCGTCTTCCGCCGTCGCTTCAAGCACATTCTCGCTCGCTAACGCTTCTGGAAGGAAGAGCCTCATGTACGTAAGCACTGCTGCAGCAAGTACCGCCACCGGCGTAGGTGCGCTCGCGTTTACCGGATTCTCGATCGCCTCGTTCGTTATCGTCGGCGTGATCCTCATCGCGGGCGGAATGATGCTGGTCCGGGTTGGACGCCGGCGTGCCGCCCGCCGCTGAGCTGGAAAGACCCCCGCTCAGCACCCTCGAGCGCTCGGCTCGCTGGCTCGCCGCCTTGACGCTCGTCGCCGCCGGCGGGTTGCTCATCATCTTCGCCCAAGCCTGGCGCGGCGTCGAAGCGATCATGTCGGCGCACACCATTCACCTCGCCACAGGAGAGACGGCGATCGCCGTGCCCGCGCATCATTTGCTCATCCTCTACAAGAGTGCGTCGGTCCAGTCCACCTTCGTCCTTACCAGCGAGTGCAGCGTGGCTTACCTCCTGGCCGCGTTACTGATCGGCAGTGCACCCCTGATGTTCTTGCGCCGGCTGTCGCCCTGGCGGACAGCGATCGCCGTTGTCATCACGGCGTTCATTCTGGTCCTGGTGAACATCGCCCGGCTCACTGCCATCGGCGCGACTGTCTCGGAATGGGGCACGAATCCTGGCTTCGCGATCGCGCACACCTACTTGGGTTCGGTGCTCACCGTGGTGGGAACATGTTGCGCGGGGGTCGCATTCGCCGCCATCTTGGTCAGGCGCCGCGCACCTCGCCCAACACCAACACTCAGCTCGGGCACCGAATAATGCGAGAGCTCTTCGGCTGGTTGTCCCAGGTGATTTTGGCGCTCGCCCTGCCGTATTTCGCCATCTCTATGGTGTTGGGTATCCGCGTTGCCCACCGCGACGGCCGACGACTGAACAGCCAGGAAACCGCCCCCGACCCGGGCGAAGCACCAGACCGGGTCCGAGACGGGCTGTATTTCTTGGTGCCGTGCCTCAACGAGGAGTTGGTGATCGGCGAGACGGTGTCCCGGATTCTGAGCGAAGCGGGATGCACGGTGATCGTCATCGACGACGGCTCTTCGGATGCGACCGCCGAGCGAGCCCGGTCCGCGGCCGCCGCGTGTGGCCGAGAGGCCCGGCTGCTGGTGTGTCGCCGCAGCGGCGCGGAAGCCCGGAAGGGTAAAGGAGCCGCCCTCAACGCCGCGTTTCCGCTCATTGCTCGTGACGTCGCCGGCGCGAGGCCTCAACCCCGAGGAGGTCATCGTTGCGGTCATGGACGCCGACGGACGGCTCAGCGCCGGCGCCGTCGACGCGGCGCTCAGCCTTTTCGACGAGGCCGAGGTAGGCGGAGTGCAACTCATTGTCCGGATACGCGACCGTCGCAAACTCATCGCTCAATTTCAGGACATCGAGTTCTGGTTGATATCTGCCCTGTCGCAGTTCGCACGCTCGATGAGTGGGACCGTGAGCCTGGGCGGCAACGGCCAGTTCACCCGACTCGTCGCCCTGCAACAGCTCGACGGTGACCCGTGGAGTCAGTCGTTGACCGAGGATCTCGACCTCGGCCTCCGCCTGATCGCCCGTGGCTGGCGCGTCACGACCACGACGTACGGTTACGTCGACCAGCAGGCCGTAGACACCTATCGCCGACTGCTGCGGCAGCGGACCCGCTGGTACCAAGGGCACATGTCCTCGATGCGCCGCCTTCCCGAGCTCTGGCGCTCGAACAACGTCAGCGAGGTCGCCGTTCTCGAAGTGACGTCGTACCTGCTCGTTCCCTGGCTCGTCGTGTTGCCCTGGTCGATCCTCCAGCAATGGATTCTCTATGAGTTGCTTGTCGGCTCGGGGCACGGGATTTTCGCCACCGGCCTGCATGGGCTCCCCTGGCAAGTCACCTACGGCGTGCTCTGGTATGTACTGTCCTTCGCGCCCAACCTCCTCATTGGGTTCGTCTACGCCCGACGCACCCGAGCCGTGACGTTGAAACGCGCGTTCGTGCTTGGGCACTTGATGATCGCTTGGAACTACATCGGTTACATCGCGGTCTGGCGCGCGGTCGGCCGCATGCTCCGGGGTCGTACCAACTGGGACAAGACGTCCCGAACCAACGAAGCAGTGGATCAGGGGTCACCGCATCTCGGGGTGCCCCCGACAACCAGTGAACCTGAACTCGTCCCGACGGGACTCTGAAAAAACGTGTCGGAATTCGATCATGAGTGTGGGCCACTCGATCAATTGGGACGGGCCGCTGGCCGGCGTTTCCAGGTGTTGGTCGTGCTTGGGACTCGACCGGAGGCAATCAAACTTGCGCCCGTCGTGCGTGCCCTTCGCGCTCACCATCGGCTCGACCCGATTGTCATCACCACCGGGCAGCATCAGCAGATGCTCAGCCCGGTCCTCTCGACGTTCGGGATCGTCCCTGATCACGAGCTTGGCATCGGTTGTCATGGCCAGAGCCTGGCTGACATCACCACCCGGGCGCTCGGGGGCCTCGACCGGCTGTTGGCCGACCTTCATCCTGACCTTCTCGTGGTTCAGGGCGACACGACAACCGCCCTCTCCGGAGCTCTCGCCGGCTTCTACCATCGGCTACCGGTCGCACACGTCGAGGCTGGCTTGCGTTCCGGTGACCGATGGCAGCCCTTTCCCGAGGAGATCAATCGCCGGCTCATTACTACTCTCTCGACGCTGCACCTGGCGCCAACCCGAGCCAACGTGGCCAACCTTTTGGCGGATGGAGTGCCACGTTCGGCAATCGTGTGCACCGGGAATACGGTGATCGACGCCTTGTACCACGTCGCCGCGCTGGCTCTTGACCATCCCGCGCCGGTGCTTGAAGAGGTGGTCGCATCCGGTCGCCGCCTTGTTCTGATAACGGTGCACCGTCGTGAGTCGTGGGGCGAACCCCTCGCGTCGGTGGCTCGAGCGCTGGCTCGCGTCGCACGGGGGGCACCCGAAGTGCTGTTCGTGTTACCGGCGCATCCGAACCCCATGGTGCGACGGACCCTCTTGCCCGCGCTCGAGGGGATCGACAACGTCCGCGTGGTAGAGCCGCTTGATTATCGGGACTTCGCCGGTCTGTTAGCCCGGGCCGAGTTGGTCATCACCGACAGCGGGGGGATCCAAGAAGAGGCCCCAAGCCTCGGCATTCCGGTTCTGGTGTTGCGTGAGATAACGGAAAGAGCCGAGGGTGTCGCGGCCGGTGTGGTCGAACTGGTTGGCACCAACGAAGAGCGAATCGTCGCCCGGGCCGAGGCGAAGCTGGCCGCGACGACAGCTGGAGCGCCACGCAATCGTGCTTTGACCTCCCAACGCCCGATCGTGAGTCCCTATGGCGATGGTCGGGCTGCCGCGCGCAGTGCGGCGGCGATCGCCCGGATGCTCGGGGCGGGTGCGCCACCCCAGGAGTGGGACTCGGGTGTAGTGGCTGTGGATCCGACGTCGACCTGCGACACGATCGACGACGACCCACCCTTCGGTGCGCTATCGCTCAACCTGCACCGGCTGTCGCGTTAGAACATCACGTGAGGGCGCGTCATCCGAGCCTCGGCGGTGGTCGACGCAACGGGGCAGGACTCTCGTCCGATCACGACGTATCTGCCGCCGTGCCGATTGAGGACGTCGACGATGGGCGCAGCATTCGGCGGTTCGATCACCGATCGGAGCCACCGCCCGGCCCCAGTCGGAGTTCGAGCTCGCCGGGCCCGGCCTGCTTGCCGCACCGGTCGCAATGCCAATCTGCGCCGATGGTGCCGCCGCAGTCCGCGTGCAGGGCGAGGCGCGGTGGGCCCTCCGGCGTCGGGTAGTGGCGGTCGCCCCACTTCATCAGCCCGAACAGGACGGGTGCGAGCTCTCGTCCCTTTTGCGTCGGGACGTACTTCGGCCTGCCCGGACGGGTCGGGTCGGGGACGCGCTCGAGCACGTCGTGCTCGCAGAGCAACTTGAGCCGGTTCGCCAGCACGTTCGACGCGATCCCGAGGCTGGCCCCGAAGTCCTCGAAGCGGCTGATGCCGTCGATCACGGCGTCGCGCACGATCAACATCGTCCAGCGTTCACCGATCACCTCGAGCGACCGCGCGATCGAGCACACCTGATCGGGATAGTCGCGCTGGAGCACGTTGAAATTCTAGCTGCCTTGCTTGACAAAAGCCAGCTTGTTCCTTAGCGTGGCTTTCGTGAGGAAAGTCAGCCACGGTTCCTCCGCCCGCCCTGATGCAGCCGGCGTCCACCCCTGAGGAGCGACATGACGTACACGGAGCAAGGACCTGATCGCGACGATCGATCGTCTGGAGCCGGAGGGCTCGGAGATGCGCACGACCCCGGAGGCACTGCAGTACTTCGACCAGTTCCACGCCGGCGGATCCGAGGCCGTCCAGCGCGTGCTGGACACCGTTGCACCTGGCACCGTCGGACAACGTCCTCGACGTCGGGTCCGGCTTCGGTGGCCCGGCGCGCCAGGCGGCCGCTGCCTCGGGTTGTCGGGTGACGGGCGTCGACATCACCCTGGCCTACGTCGAGGCGGCCGCCGAACTGACCGAACGATCCGGTCTGTCGGACCGGGTCCGTTTCGTCCACAGCGACATCGCCGACTTCGCGCCCGAGCAGCCCTTCGACGCCGGCTTCACCATGCACGTCCAGATGAACGTCGAGGCGAAGCGAGAGTGGTTCGCCGAGATCGCGCAGCGTCTCGCACCCGGTGCCGCGTTCGGCGTGTGGGAGGTCTGTCGGACGTCCGACGCAGAGCTCTCATGGCCGCTGCCGTGGTCGATGGACGGCGGCGACAGCCACCTGGCGACCTCCGACGAGTTGTTCGACGCCATCGTCGAGGCGGGCTTCGAGCCGGTCAAATGGGTCGACGAGTCAAGCTGGGTCAGCGCATGGTTCGATTCGACGTTCGCCGACGGGTTTCCCGACGGCCCCACCCTGCCGCTGCTTCTCGAGGACGGGTTCACCCGGGTCCTCAACTTCGCGGGCGCAATCGCCGACGGCACTCTGGGAGTGTGGCGTGGCGCCTTCGCCCAGTCTCGCTGAGCCGGTTGGGTCAGACCCGACCTGGGAAGGTCAGGAACCTTCTGACCACCGTGGGTCCCAATCGGTGACCCACGTGTCGAGGCCGGTGATCTCGAGGACCCGGTGGACGAGCGGAGTGGGGCGACAGACCACGAGGCTTCCTCCGTCGTCGATCGCCGCTCGCCTGGCCGTGTGCAGGACACCCAGCCCCGAGGAGTCGATGAAGGTCAGCTGGCGGAGGTCGACGACAACGAGCGAGCCGGGAGCACCGGTCAATTGCTCGGCCAGTCCCCGACCCGTCGCTGCGTCGAGCTCACCCCGTAGAGCGAAGACGCGCACCCCCTCGACCTCGTAGGAGGTCACCGCAAACAGATCCTCCGTCACCTGTTCCACAACCCTCCTTGACGCTGTCGAGTGGTTCCGCCCTCAACCAAGGGTCTGAAAGCCTGTTCCGTTCTTGCTGTTGGTCTTCGACCTACCGCCCCGCCAGCCTCGTTGACCACGGCTCCCCGGTCAATCACCCGATCGGGTGATTACGCCGTCGGGGCGCACTCTCATAGGGTGACGCCGTGCCGCCGCCCATCCGGGTCGCCCTCGTCAACGACTACGTCATCGTCCTCGAGGGCCTCCGCGCCCTCCTGCGATCCAGCGAGCCCGAGATCGAGGTCGTCGAGACAGACGTGAAGAAGGGCCCCCGCCGTCGCGTCGACGTCACGCTGCTCGACACCTACGGAGAGCTCGATGCGCTCGGAGAGCGGGTGCGCCGCCTGGGAGCCGACCCCAGCAACGGAGCGATCGTGGTGTTCAGCTTCTCCGATCGGCCCGAGGCGGTGCGCCACGCCGTGGAGTCCGGTGCGCAGGGTTTCATCTCCAAGGCGGTGCCCCGGGAACGGATCATCGAGGGGATCCGCGGTGCCGCCCGGGGCGACCGTGTCGTCTCGACGCAGAGGTCGCAGCACTCCCACATCGACGATGCGCTGCGCTGGCCGGGGCGCGATGGGCCTGACCGAACGCGAGAGCGAGATCCTCTCCTTACTTCCGGCCGGTCTGACGAATCGCGAGCTGGGGAAGCAGCTCTACGTCAGCGAGAACACCATCAAGACGCACCTGCGGAGCCTGTACACCAAGCTCGGCGTCCGCAACCGCGCCCAAGCCGCCTCCTTGGCCGGACAGGGCATCCTCGGCGACCATCGACCGCAATCGCGGCTGGTCGAGTAACCGGGCTACCGGATCGACTTGCGGCCGGCGTGCTCGCCGCGACCCGAGCGCAAAGCTGGCGACCCAGACGATCGCAAACACGACGGCGGCGATCCACAACAGATGGACGGCGAATCCGGCGCCGAAGAGAATGAGCACCAAGAGTGCGAGCAAGATGAAGACCACGTTCGTTCCTCTTTCCATAGTTCCAATAGATGGGGTGCGAGTGCCCGCCCCGACCCAGGACGGGGCGGGCACCGCACGGACTTACTTCCGGAAGGCGTCCTTCACCTTTTCTCCGGCCTGCTTCAGGTTGCCGACGGCCTTGTCCTTCTGACCCTCGGCCTCCATCGACCGGTCGTCGGTGGCTCTTCCGGCGGCCTCCTTGAGGCGACCCTTTGCTTCTTGGGCCTTGTTCTTGGCCTTGTCGACTGTTGACATGTGACTCCTTTGTCTCGGGATTGATGTGACAACGACGCGCCTGATCGGACCGCCGGCGTACGCCTCTAGTAGGTGGAATCCACCCGACGGACGACGTTGCCCTGCCCGTCGTCGACGACGGTCCGGCTGCGGCGTGTGTTGCCGATCACCATGGCGATGACGGAGATCACTGCACCGACGACGCCGACGATCATCAAGATGACGCCGACCTTGTTCACGTTGAATCCGTGTTGATCAGGGCTCACCGTCACGGCGTAATCCAAAATGGCACCGACCGCGAAAGCGATGATGCTCGCTACAAGTCCACCAGCTCCAACCATTTGCAAACCTCCTAACAGGTTGCAACCGCAATACCCCGGAGGCAGCACGAGAAACGGGGGATCTTTTGTGACGCGGAATATGCGCGTCGTGCAAAAAAGGATTAATCCCTAAGAAATTCCTGGTTTTGCGCCTCTTTGTGCCTGGGCGAGGCGACGTTGCCGAATCGATGATCGCGCAATAAACGGGAGAATTTAATGCTCCAGTTTCGGTATCGACGCCATCAGATGCTCGGGCACCGCGTCGTAGCGGTCGTACGACGCACTGAACGAGCCGCGTCCACCGGTCAGCGCGCGCAGGTCCACCGCGTAGCGGGTGATCTCGGCCGTCGGCACCATCGCCGTCACCGTCTGGTAGCCCGCCAGGTCCGCCGCGTCGGTCCCGACGATCCGGGCCCGGCGCGAGCTCAGGTCACCCAGCACGTCGCCCTGGCAGTCGTCGGGGATGCGTCACGACCAGCTTGGCGATCGGCTCGAGCACGACCGGCCCCGCCTCGGCCATCGCCGCCCGGATCGCCTGCGCCGCCGCCATCTTGAAGCTCACCTCGTTCGAGTCGACCGAGTGCGCCTTGCCGTCGTCGACCGTGACCGCCACGTCCACCACCGGGTAGCCGTAGAGGCCGCCGAGGTCGAACGTCTCGCGCACCCCCTTCTCCACCGCCGGGATGTACTGGCGCGGGATCGCCCCGCCCACGACCTCGTCGTGGAACGCGAAGCCCTCGCCGCGCTGCGAGCGGCTCGAGGCGGAGGTGGCACACGCCGAACTGCCCGTGGCCCCCCGACTGCTTCTTGTGCTTGCCCTCCGCGTGCGCCGCCCGCGTGATGGTCTCGCGGTACGCGATGCGCAGGTCCTCGCGCTCGACGTGCACGTTGCACTTGCGCTCCAGCCGCTCGAGCGTCACGGCGAGATGCACCTCGCCGCTCACCCCCAGGATCGTCTGGTGCGTCTCGTCGTCGCGGGTGACCGTGAGGGCGGGGTCCTCGTCGCAGAGACGCTGCAGCGCCGACATCAACTTGTCGTCGTCGGCCCGCGTCGCCGGCTTGACCGCGACCTGCAGCGCCGGCGCCGGCAGCGCGGGCGCGCGCCACGGTGATCGGCTGACCCTTCGGGGCCAGGGTGTCGCCGGTCCGGGTCCCGTTCAGCCGGGGCACGGCCACGAAGTCGCCCGCCGCCACCGTGCTGGCCGGTGCGGTGGCGTGCCCCGCGATGCTCTGCAGCGCGTGCAGCCGCTCCTCTTCGCGCGTCCGCGTGTTCACCAGGACGGTGTCGGGCGCCAACGTGCCCGAGACCACCTTGCAGAGCGACATCTTGCCGGTGTGGCCGTCGTTGAACGTCTTGGTCACCGTCAGGACGGTCTGGCCGCCCGGGTCCGACGGGATCTCCACCGTCTCGGTCCCCGCGCGTCGCCAGCACCGGCGGCCGCGACGCCGGGCTCGGGCACAGCTCCTCAATCAGGCGGGCCAGGCGGTCCACCCCCACGCCGCTCGCCGCCGAGCAGCACAGCACCGGGAACACGCTGGCCGAGGCGACGCCGCCGGCCAGGCTCTTCTCCAGCTCGATGTAGTCGAGCGTCTCCCCGTTGAGGTAGCGCTCCATCAGGTCGTCGTCGCCGACCACGATCCCCTCGACGAGCTGCTCGTGCACGGTGTGCTCCTCGTCGACCAGCTCGTCGGGGATCGGGCCCTCGTGCCCCGCCGGCGGCACCGTGCCGTCGACCGCCGCGCTCGGGTTGTCGTAGTGGGTGGCCGTGTCGTCGAGCAGGTCGATGACGCCGTGGAAGTCGGCCTCGTGGCCGATCGGCAGCTCGACGGGGGCCACGCCGGCGCCGAACGTCGCCCGGATCTGGGCCAGCGTGCGGTCGAAGTCGGCCCGCTCGCGGTCGAGCTTGTTGATGACGATCACCCGCGGCACGCCCAGCTGGGCGGCGGCCCGCCAGGCGTCCTCGGTCTGCGCCTGGACGCCGTCGGTGGCGCTGACCACGACGACGGCGAGGTCCACGTTCGACAGGGCGGTGATCATCTCGCCGGCGAAGTCGGCGTACCCCGGGCGTGTCGAGGAGGTTCACCTTGACCCCGTTGACCGTGAACGGGGCCAGGCTGGTCGAGATGGTGAGCTGGCGCGCCACCTCCTCGGGCTCGAAGTCCATCACCGTCGTGCCCTTTTCCACCGACCCCCGCCGGGCGATCGCCCCGGTGACCGCAAGAGCGCCTCGGCCAGGGTCGTCTTGCCCGCACCGTGGTGCCCGACGAGGGCAACGTTGCGGATGGCGGTCGGGTCGTGTGGCACCTGGTCCCTCCCCTATGCGGCAACCGGGCCTGACTGGCTCGTGGAATTCGAGTGTAGGACCGGCCGCCGCGGCCCGCTCAGGGCGCCTCAGTGGGCCACGCGGGAGCAGACGGCGAGGGTCGATCCGTCGTTGGCGGCGTCGAAGGAGGCGCTGAAGGTGCCCCCCGGCTCGACCCAGACGTGGCCGGCCGAGTCGAACAGGATCACGTAGTGGTTGTCGCTCGGCGGCATCTTCAGGTACGGGCCGGGCGCCGGTGCGTTCGTGAGGGGCGAGAAGTTCGTCGGGTAGGCCGCCGCGCTCCACGCCGCCGGCGGGGCCGCGTTGTTCCCCGTCGTGGCCTGGTACGCCGCCAGGGCGGTCTGCACCGACTGCAGGTCGGACTGGCAGGCGGCCACCTCGCTGAGCCCGGGCGTGCCCGAGCCGCCGGTGCCGGTCGTGGCGGTGTGCGTCCCGCCCCCGCTGAACGTGGTCGACGTGCTCGTCGGGTGGTTGTCCGGCAGGGTGACCGAGACGACGATCGCCACGATCACGAGCACGGCCAGCAGGCCGGCCAGGCCGAGGATCAGGCCGAGGTTCGCGATGCCGGCCGAGTCCGACGTGCGTTCGTGTCCCACTCTGCCTCCAGTCGCCAAACCCGCCGAGGGCAACGCGATGGTACGCCCACGCGGCGGGGCAACGTCGGAGGCGGGAGGTCAGCGGGTGCCAGCGCGCCCTCGCCCGCAGCGCAGCGTCGTACTGGTGGCGCACGGAGTAGCGCACGAACAGCGCGAGCGTGTCGACCAGCAGGAGCCACACCGCCTTGAGCGAGATCGTGCTGTTGAAGCGCTCCTCGATGCGCACCGGCGCCTCCACGATCTTCGTGTACCCGAGCCGGTGCGCCAGCACGAGCAGCTCGAGGTCGAGGGCGAAGCGGCTCTCGCGCAGCAGCGGCAGGACGTCGGCGATCACCCGGCGGTCGACCAGCTTGATCCCGACCTGCGTGTCCTTCACCTTCAACCTGAACAGGAGGTGGATGAGGTGCTGGTAGCCCCACGAGTAGAGGCGGCGCAGCGGGGGATAGTGGACCGAGCTCTCGGGGTGGCGCTTGCTCCCGATGATGATGTCGGGCTCCTCGCTGCGCATGATGGAGACGAAGGAGGCAAGGAACTCGGGGGAGATGTCGCCGTCGGCGTCGATGAAGCCGAGATACCGCCCCCGCCCCATCCCCAACCCCGCCCGCAGCGCGTGCCCCTTGCCGGCGTTGGTCGCGAACTCCATCCGCCGGACCGTGCTCTCGGGGAACCCCGCCAGCGTGAACGGGCTGCCGTCGGTCGAGCCGTCGGACACGGCGATGATCTCGAAGTTCATGCCCGACGAGTCGAGGACGCGCACCATGTGCTCGACGGTCGAGCGCAGCCGCGCCCCCGGGTTGTAGTACGGCACGACGATGGAGACGTCGAGCGTGGGGTCGGGCAGCACCGTGATGTCGGGCTTCCCCGCGCTCTGTGGTTCCGACACCGGCTTCACCACCTCACGTGCCCTGCGTCGTCGTCCGTGCTCCGGGGCATCTCCCGCGGGCGAGGATATCGGAGCGCCCCGCGGGCCAGAACGCGGTCCCACCCGTGCCGGCGCGCACGTCGGGTCGTCGTCGACCACGCGCCGGGCCCGTCGCTCTCCGGCCCGCCGACCGCCCTCGGCGCCGCCGCCCGCAGCGCGATCGTCGGGTCCGTCACGCCGTGGGATACGGCCCAGGCACCGGATCGGATCGGGCGCCCGCCGGCCCCCTCGGCGCCCGCCGGCCCCTCGATACGCCTATTGCCCCAGCCCAGCGCCCCGGCGCCACCGTGGCGGCCCCGAAAAACCCGAAAACCCAACCGGGCTATTGGGCGACCGGATGGTAAACTTTTGTTTGCAAACCCCCACGCGGCCTGTCCCCGGCCTGCGCACGATGAGGAGTCACATGTTCGACGGTCGCTGGCGCAATGGCGTGGACCGGACCACGAGTCCGATCGGCCAGGCCCTCCACCGACACGGCATCACCGCCGACGTGCTCACCGCCACCGGCCTCCTCTCGGCCACCGCCACCGCCGTCCTGGTCGCCACCGGCCACCTGCACTGGGCCATCCTCACCCTCATCCTCACCGGCCTGCACGACCTCCTCGACGGCCCCGTCGCCAAGGCCGCGGGCACCGCGTCGGTCCGTGGTGCGTTCTTCGACTCCGTCACCGACCGCGTCGCCGACGCCGTCCTCATGTTCGGCGCCTCGTGGTACCTCTTGAACCGTGGGGAAGGCCACCTCGCGCTTCTGCCCATGGCCATCCTGGCGGTGACCACGCTCGTCTCCTACGAAAGGGCCAAGGCGGAGTCGCTCGGCCTGTCGGCCAAGGGCGGCCTGATGGAGCGCGGCGAGCGGATGTTCCTCTTCGGCGTCGGCTGCCTGAGCGCCGTCATCTTCGTGCCGGTCCTGTGGATCCTCCTCGTCCTCACCTCCTTCACCGCCATCGCCCGCTTCGTCAAGGTCTGGAACGCCGCCTCCGGTCGCGACGCCGTGATCCGCCGCCGCATCGAGGCCTGGCGCGAGGGCCGGGTCGACTCGCGCTGGCGCACCTGGCGCGAGTCCCGCGAGCCGTCGGGCCGCCCCCACCTCCCCGTCCTGCGCACCACCTCGGGCGCCCCCGTCGGCCGCTGGCGCGCCCGCCGCCAAGAGTCCCTCTCCAGTCGATCGGGTCGCACCCTGCGCGAGCGTCGCCGCGTCGTCGCCCGCGGCCACGGCACCTCCGGCACCAACGGCACCGGCACCCCGGCGCCTCACCAGCCGCCGCCCCTCGCCCCCCTCCGGCGGGTCCGGCACCTCCTCCTGATCAGCGCAGCACGATCACCCGCCCCAATCCCACCCCGGCCCAGACCCGAGCGTGACCTCGTCCGCTGACCTCACCGACGCCCCGCCAACCCCCGCGACGCGCCCGGACGCCCGTGCCCTGCCCGCCAAGTGGCGCGACAAGCTCAACTACCTCACCTACACCGGGCTCGGCGCGGCGATGGGCCACATGCCCGAGCCGATGGCGCACGGCATCGCCCGCGGCGTCGCCGGCGTCATGGCGCGGCGCGGCGGGCCCGCCCTCGCCATGCACGAGCGTCATATGCGGCGCGTCCTGGCCAGCGAGTGCCCGCCGGGCGTCGAGCCCGACCCCGCCCTCGTGCGTCGGCTGAGCACACGCAGCTTCGACTACTACGCGCGCTACTGGGCCGACGGCGCCCGCCTGCCCTACGAGACCGAGGCCGGCGTGCGCCTGCACTGGCGGCTCGAGGAGGGGCGCGAGCACCTGACCAAGGCGATGGCCGAGGGCAAGGGCATCGTGATGGCGCTGCCCCACGTCGGCAGCTGGGAGTGGGGCGGCTACTGGCTGGCGCTCGAGGGCATGCCGATGACGGCGGTCGTCGAGGTGCTCGAGCCCGAGGAGCTCTTCGAGTGGTTCTTGGCCAAGCGCGCCGCCATGGGTCTGACCGGCGTCCCGCTCGGCGAGGGGTCGAGCTCCGCCCTCATCCGGGCCCTCAAGAAGAACGAGATCGCCGGCCTGGTGAGCGACCGGGACCTGATCGGCAACGGGGTCGAGGTCGAGTTCTTCGGCGAGCGCACCACGCTGCCCGGGGGCGCCGCCACCCTGGCCCTCCGCACGGGGGCGCCGCTCATCCCGGTCTGCGTCTATTCGGGACCGGGCCGGAACTGGCACACTGCGGTCGTGCACCCGCCGATGGACACGACCCGCCGGGGCACGCTCCGCCAGGACGTGGCGCGGATCACCCAGGACCTGGCCCACGTCTTCGAGTACGACATCCGCCGCCACCCCGAGCAGTGGCACATGTACCAGCCGAACTGGCCGAGCGATCCCCGCTGATGCGATGAGGATCGCCATGCTGTCGCCGTACGCGCTCACCCGGCCCGGTGGCGTGCAGGGCCAGGTGATCGGGTTGTCCAATGCGCTGCGCGGCCTCGGCCACGACGTGACCGTGGTGGCGCCCGCCGATCACGACATCGCGTTTCCCGCCTCCGCCGGTGAGCACTACGTCATCGGCCGCCCGACCGAACTGCACTCGAACGGCTCGGTGGCGCCGGTCGCCTTGTGGCCCGCCCCCGTGGCGCGCGCGGAGCGCTTCATCCGCAAGGGCGGCTTCGACGTGCTGCACGTGCACGAGCCGCTCGCCCCGTGTGCCGCCTACGGCCTCGTCGCCAGCCACCCGCTCCCGACGGTGGGCACGTACCACCGGGCCGGCGTCTCGCGCTGGGTCCTGCCGCTCAAGGTCCTGGTCGAGCTCGTCGGCCGCCGCATGGATGTCCGCGTCGCCGTCTCCGACACGGCGCGCCAGACGGGCGAGCACTCGAGCGGGGGCGAGTTCGAGGTGCTGTTCAACGGCGTCGACATGGATCGCTTCGAATCCGCCGAGCCCGTGCACGACGACCACGACCCCAGGCGTCCGACCGTCCTGTTCCTGGGACGCCACGAGCAGCGCAAGGGCCTCGGCGTGCTGCTCGATGCGTTCGCCCTGGTGGAACGACCCGCCGTCCTGTGGGTGGTCGGGGACGGACCGGCGAGCGAGGCGCAGCGCCGGCGTCACCCCGAGTCCGACCGCGTCCGCTGGCTCGGCACCCTGAACGACGACGAGGTGGCGGCGCGGCTCGCCGGTGCCGACGTGCTGTGCGCGCCGTCGCTGCACGGCGAGTCCTTCGGCATGGTCCTCCTCGAGGGCATGGCGGCCGGCTGCGCCGTGGTGGCCTCCGACCTCGAGGGCTACCGCCTCGCCGCGGCCGGACACGCCTCGCTGTCGCCACCGGGCGACAAGGCGGCGTTGGCCCGCGCCCTCGGCGTGGCGCTGGCGGACGCGGTGGAGGGCACGGGCCAGTCCGCGCCCGAGGCGCGCAAGGCGGCGCTGGAGCACGCGCGCGAATTGGTCGATGGAGTCTTTGGCCGAGCGCTACGTCGACACCTACGACCGCGCCATCGCGACGTACCGCGCCCGCAAGGCCTAGACGGCCGGGCCGTCCTCGGCTTCTCCGGTCCCCGCGGCCGTCCCCACCGCAAAGTCGATCAGCTGCTCGACCTGGGCCTGCGCGGTGGCCATGAGCCGGTCGGCGTACTCGGCCGACACGATCGTCGAGGTGCCGCACATGGTGCACGTGGTCCGGTACTTCGTCCCGAACGGGACGACCGGAACGAAGAAGAGACTGAAGAAGCTGCGCACGCTGACCAGCACCTGCGCCGCCGGCGTGTGACAGGTGAGGCAGATGGCGAAGATCGTCGCCAGGCGGTGCGCCTTCCGCTTGAGCCCAAAGATGATGAACACCGTCCCCCTCTCCACGTCTCGGTGCACGCGCCGATCAGATCGACCGTCTCACCGTAACGCCCGCGCCTCACAACCCGACGTTGCCGGCCCGGTGCGGTCGGGTCGCTCAGGCTTCGGCGGACCGCTTGATCGCCGCCAACGTCACCGGGATACCGGCGCGTGCCGCGTCGGCGCGCACCTCGATCTGGGCCGGCGCGTCGTCGCCGAAGCGCTGCTCGAAGAACGCCGCTCCTTCGGGAGGCAGCTCCCAGGACTCGGTCACCTCGGTCCCGTCCTCGACCGCCTGGAGGGTGTAGCCCCAGCGGGCCCGCGTCGGCGGCTCGGCCACCGCCCAGGCGAACTCCCGCCCGGGTTCGGCCGCGAGGACCTCCGACCGCGTCTCCCACGTGCGCTCGGGCAGCTCGTTGCGGCCGGTGAACATCGCGCCGACCCGAGGGCCGTCGCCCTCGTCCCACCAGCACGCCTTGCAGACCGGGCTCCAGTCGCCCATGCGGGTCACGTCCGCGATGAGCGCGTAGACCTCCTCGGGGGAGCGGTTGATCACGATCGAGTCCGAGTGCGTGTGCGTGTGCGTGGCCATGGCCGCTCAGTTTTACGCGTGTGCCGCCGCCGCGCTCGTGGGCGAGGCGGTCCGGCGGAACCGGGCCGGCCCCGGGATCAGGGGGCGCAGTTGAAGTCGGGGTGGCCCGACAAGGCCGCGCCGAACTGTGCGGGCGTCTCGGCCAGCGAGGGCGTCGTCGGCACGGTGATGCAGTGGCTGACTCGGGGCAGCGAGCCGCCGGGCGGGGTGATCTCGCTGGCGAACGACGACGAGAGGTGGGCGGCGGGCTGCGACGCGGTGAGGCAGTCGGGTCCGACGCCCTGGAGGAAGCAGCCGAGCCACGCCGTGGCGTAGTGCGCCGAGACGGCGAGCGCCCACGGCGTGCGCGTGATGAACGGGGTGTCGGTGAAGTCGGTGTGCACGCCGCCCTCGAGGACGACCAGTGAGAGCGCGCTCGTGCCGGGCCCGTTCGTGCGCAGGTCGTCGTAGAGCGGCTTGATCTGCTCGTAGCCGATGCCGCTCCCTGCGCTGCCGAAGTCGATCCCGCCGACGGCGGGGCCGATGAGCGTCGGCGAGCCGTCGAAGTCCGACGTCTGGAACTGAATCGGCACGATCGCCGCGGTGGGTGCCGCGCCCGAGAGCGACACGCCGGTCACCAAGGGAGGCAGCGGCTGACCGTCGGCGCCGTTGGGCCCCTTGCTCTGGAAAGCCACGTAGTTGAGCAGGCTGAGCGCGCCCATCGAGTGGCCGGCGACCGCGACCTTCGACGGCATCGATCAGGCCGAACGCGGGATCGGGAATGTTGGCGCCGGGGTCGTGCAGGTCGGGGTTCTGCGCGACGGCTGCGGCGGCCTGGCTCGGTGGCGTCGGGTCGCTCGTCAGCGGGAAGAGCGGGGTCGAGTGCGCGAGATCGACCGAGGGGGTGACGGGGTCATCGAGCAGCCAACGGACGACGTCCTCGAGGTCGCGGCACGCCCCCGCGAAGATGCAACCCGCCGCCGGCGGCGAGAAGAGGTTGGCCGCACTGCCCTCGGACGCACCCTGCCCGGCGGGGTCGTAGGTGAGCACGATGTCGCCCTGGGCCGCCAACGACATGGCGAGCCAGAAGTAGTCGCTCTGGTCGGAGGCGAGCCCGTCGGAGATCACGACCGCAGGAAAGCGTGTGCGCCCTGCCGCCGCCGCCGCCGATCCGACCGCGCCGGCAGGAAGCCACAGGGTCGCCGCCAGGGCGAGGCCCCTCGAGTCGATGATGGTCTCCTGCTCGGCCAGGCCCGTCTTGTACGTGGTGTGCGCGCTGCCCGCGGGCGCGCAGACGCTCGTCGTCGTCTGGTAGGTCACGGCGCCGCTGTCGGCGATGCACGGATAGAGGAACGCACCGGTGGCCGGATGAACGACGGGGCTGCCGAGCCCGTGGGCGCCCTGCGCACCCTGCTCCATGGCCACGAAGTCGCCCGGGTCGCCGAAGACCCCGTTGTGGTCGAAGTCGGGCAAGAAGTTGGGGTTGGCGACGTCGGTGACGTCGTCGTTGGCCACGACCGGGCGCAGGTGGACGAGCTCGGCGGCCAGCTGCTCGGACAGGTCGACCGGCGCGTTGCCCGGGTCTGCGCTGAAGGCGGCGGCGATCTCGGCGGGGAACTGCTGGCCGACGGCCGTGGCGGCCTCGTCGACGATCTGGGTGAGGGCGTACTCGCCGAGGGCGGGGCTCGTGATGTTCTCGAGCGGGTTCTCCGCCCAGTCCAGGAACGAGGTCAGCGGGTACACGATGCCCTTGGCGTCGGCGGCGCTCGGGAGCGTCGGCGCCGCGGCGCCTGCGGGACCCCCGGGGGTAGAGGCCAGAGGGATCAGGGTGCCGAGGGCCACGAAGGCGCAGATGACCGCGCTGATCCAGCTACCCCGCCGCACTGCCTCAGTCTCGGCGAGGGGGCCGGAATGGGTCAAAAGCGCCAAGGTCGGTGCCGTAGGCTGGCCGTTCCATGACCGACCAGAGCGACGCATCGGGGAACGCGCCCAAGAGCGGTGGCGACGGCCGTGGCGCCGGCTCGGGAGGCGGGAGCGGCTCGGGCGGCTCGGGGGATCGGGCGGCGGCGGCGGCAACCGCAGTCGGAATCGCAACCGGAACAGGAACAGGAACAGGAACGGGAACCCGAACCGGGCGCCCGGATCCGGTGCGGCGGGTGGGGGCGGCGGTGGCGGCTCGGGCGGTGCCACGGCGCAGGGCTCCCAGCAGCAGAAGAAGGGACAAGGTCAAGGCGGCGGCGGACAGCGTTCGAGCGCCGGCGGCGGCCAGCGTTCGGGGTGGCGGGTCGGCGGAGAGGACAGAGCAGTGGCGGTGGGAACCGAAACCGCAATCGCTCACGCTCGGGCGGGGGAGGAGGAGGCAGCGGAGGCGGCGGTCAGCGCCCGCGCGGGGGACAGGGACAGCCGAGGACGGCGGTGGCGCTCGCTCCAGCGACGCCGCCAGCGCCGCTCGAGGTTCCGCACACCCTCGGCGCTCCCAGCATCTACCCCGGCGAGGTGGCCGCCAACAGGCGACACGCGCGATCGTGCTGTGCGCCTGGACGGCCGCCGTCCCTGCGCTCTTGCTGTTTGCGCTCCTGGCGTCGGCGGTCAACATCATCGCCGGCGTCATTGCGCTCGTTGTTTCCGGGTTCGCCCTCATGTACCTCGTCTGGCGGCTGGCGCCGGGGTTCGCGCTCCGACGGATCGGGGCCGTCCCCGCAGACGAGGACGACGACCCGCGCTTTTTCAACGTCACCGAGGGCTTGTGTGCGACGTTCGGCCTCTCCATGCCGACGCTGCACATCGTCAACGATGCGGTTCCGAATGCCTGCGCCCTCGGGCGGGACGCTCGGCGAGCCGACCTCGTGGTCACGAGTGGCCTCCTGCGGTCGCTGCACCTCGTCGAGATCGAAGGCGTCCTCGCACACGAGCTGGCCCACGTGAAGCGGGGCGACAACGGCGTGTCGTGCGTGGGCATCACGTTGGCCGCTCTGTTCGGGGGTGAGAAGACGCTGCGGCGGTGTGTCGGGGAGAACCGGGAGTATCGAGCGGACGTCGTGGGCACGTCGATCGTCCGCTACCCGAGTGGCCTGCTCGATGGCCTCCGCGTGATGATGCAGTCGCCGCCCCCGACCGAAGGCTCCCTGTTCGCCTCGCCGAGCCGGTTCGGTTCCACCCGGTGGATCTGGATCGACCCATCGGTCGGGCATCGCGACGACCCGGTGGAACCCGGTGATCTGGACGCCACTCGGGTGAGGGCCGCCGCACTGGCCGAGTGGTGAGAAGGGCCGGCGGGCCACCCTCGTAGACTGGTCCTATGAGCGCCGAAACCACCGGGACCTTCACCGTCAAGCGGGGGCTGGCGGACATGCTGCGCGGTGGCGTCGTCATGGACGTCGTCAACGCCGAGCAGGCCAAGATCGCCGAGGATGCCGGCGCCGTCTCGGTCATGGCGCTCGAGCGGGTGCCGGCCGACATTCGCCGGGACGGGGGCGTGGCGCGCATGAGCGACCCGCTGCTGATCGAGGGGATCATCGATGCGGTGACCATCCCCGTGATGGCTAAGGCTCGCATCGGGCACTTCGCCGAGGCCCAGGTGCTGCAGTCGCTGGGCGTCGACTTCATCGACGAGTCCGAGGTGCTGACGCCGGCGGACGAGGCGCACCACATCGACAAGTGGCCCTACACCGTGCCGTTCGTGTGCGGGGCGACCAACCTGGGCGAGGCGCTGCGGCGGATTTCCGAGGGCGCGGCCATGATCCGCTCCAAGGGCGAGGCCGGGACCGGGAACATCGTCGAGGCGGTACGTCACCTGCGCTCGATCCTCGGTGACCTGCGTGCGGTGGGGCAGGCCGACTCGGCCGAGCTGTACGGCTGGGCCAAGTCGTTGGGCGCGCCGATCGGGTTGGTGCAGGAGGTCGCGGCCGCGGGGCGGCTGCCGGTGCCGCTGTTCTGTGCCGGCGGCATCGCCACGCCGTCCGACGCCGCGTTGGTCATGCAACTCGGCGCCGAGGCCGTCTTCGTCGGCTCGGGGATCTTCAAGTCGTCCGACCCGGCGCGGATGGCGTCGGCCATCGTGGAGGCGACGGCGCACTTCAACGACGCGGACCACGTGGCGAAGGTGTCACGTGGGCTGGGTGAGGCGATGCGCGGGTTGGAGGAGTCGGCGTACGGCGAGCATCTCGCCGACCGGGGGTGGTAGCGGAGCTGACGGCTCCGAAGGGCCCGATGGTCGGGGTGCTCGATCTGCAGGGTGACGTCCGGGAGCACGTGGCCGCACTCGCCGAAGTGGGTGCCCGGTCACGGCTGGTCAAGCATCCGACGGAGCTCGACGAGCTCGACGGGCTGATCATTCCTGGGGGCGAGTCGACGACGCTGTCGATGCTCTTGGAGTCAACGGGGCTGTTCGACGCGATCGGAGAGCGGTTGGCCGACGGCGCTGCACTGCCCGTGTTCGGGACGTGTGCCGGGCTGATCCTGCTTGCTCGGGAGGTGCTCGACGGCCGGGCGGACCAGCGGAACTTCGGGGTGCTCGACGCGGTGGTGCGCCGCAACGGCTACGGGCGCCAGCGCCAGTCGTTCGAGGCCGACGTGGTGTTGGGGTCGGGCGAGGGCCCGCCGCTGCCGACCGTCTTCATCCGGGCGCCGTTCGTCGTGTCGGTCGGAGATGGCGTGGAGGTCCTGGCCGAGTTGGACGGGGTGCCCGTGCTGGTGCGCCATGGATCGCTGCTGGCCTCGTCCTTCCACCCGGAGCTGACACCCGATCGGCGGGTGCACCGGCTCTTCGCCGAGATCTGCGGTGCGGGCGCTGGCGGTCGCGCCGCCGGCGGCGGCGGCAGCGGATTGTTCGGCTAAGCCCGACCTCCCGGCTCCGAAAGGCGCCAGAATCTGCCGCACGACTCAGGGGGTCGCCGGTGCGTCGATACATCCTCACCATTACTTGTCCCGACCGGGTCGGCATCGTCGCCGCCGTGACGGGGCTGCTCGCGGGGCGAGGCGGGTCGGTGTTGGAGGCCGCGCAGCACGGCGACCTGGCTTCGGGCCGCTTCTTCCTCCGCATCGAGATCGTCGCCGAGAGCCTGCCGGCGGGCTTCGGTCCGTCCGAGTTGGCGGCGGCCTTCGAGCCGGTCGCGGCGGAGTTCGACATGGAGTGGAAACTGAGCGACACGGACGAGCCGAAGCGCGTCGTCCTGTTCGCGAGCAAGGAGGACCACTGCGTCGCCGACTTGCTCTACCGGTGGCGCAGCGGCGAGCTCGAGTGCGACATGACCGGCGTGATCTCCAACCACGAGGACCTGCGGGGCTTGGTGGAGTGGCACGACGTCCCCTTCCGATACGTGCCCGTCGGGCCGGAGCCGGCCGCCAAGAAGGCGGCGTTCGACGACATGGAGACGATGCTGGGGGAGGCGCGAGCCGACGTGATCGTGCTGGCTCGCTACATGCAGATCCTCCCGGCTTCGTTCTGCGCCGGGCGCGAGGGGCGCATCATCAACATCCACCACTCGTTCCTGCCGTCCTTCGCGGGCGCCCGGCCCTACCACCAGGCCTTCGACCGTGGCGTGAAGCTGATCGGGGCGACGTGCCACTACGTCACGGCGGAGCTCGATGAGGGCCCGATCATCGAGCAGGACACCCGGCGCATCGACCACGGTGACTCCGTGGCGGAGCTCCAGCGGGTGGGCCGGGAGGTCGAACGGTCGGTGTTGGCCCGGGGACTGCGGTGGCATCTCGAGGATCGGGTGCTGTTGAACGGGAGCAAGACGGTCGTCTTTCCGTAGAGCACCCACACGGTTGCGGCGACCGTTCACTGTCGTGGGAAGCGCCGAGAGGTCCAGAGCGGAAGGAAAGAGGCGACGGGGCCGACCGTTGTGCCGTGACTTCGTCGACCCCCGGTCGACGGAGCTGGCGGAGAGCATCGCCCGGCACCAGCGAACGATTTCGGAGCACGAAGGGGCTCTGGTCCTCGAGATCGCCGAGTTCAACGGCGCCGAGTGCTGGCGGGCAGACGGTGCGCTGTCCATGACCGACTGGTTGGTGGCCCGCCTCCACGTCAGTGCCTCTCGGGCCCGGCGTCTGATCGAGGCGGGCGAACGACTCCCGCTGTTGCCGGCGTTGTCCGGCGCCGTGTGCGCAGGTCGGGTGCCGCTGGACGTGGCGGCTCCCTTGGCGAAGATCGCGACCGCGCACGATGACGCCGAGCTAGCGGAGGCGGCCGAGCAGATGACGCCCCGGCAGGTGTCCCAGCTGGTGTCGGAGGTCAGGGGGCAGAGGGTGAGCGACTCGGCCGCAGAGCTCCGGCGACGCTGCGTGCGCTTCAACGACGAGAAGTGCTCGCTCTGGGCACAACTACCCAAGGACGGCTACGCGCTGGTCAAGTCGGCACTGTGGAGCCGGGCGCGACGCCACGATCATCCGAGCACGAGCGATCCGGATTACGAGCGCTTCGAGAGCCGGTGTGCCGACGCGCTCGTCGAGGTCTGCGTCGAGGGTGGGCGGGATCGCCCGGCGGGGAATGCAAGCGGCGCGCCGCCGGCCCGTTCCGGCCACGCGACGGTGATCGTCCACGCCGATCTGGATCGCTTGCTGAACGGCGACGGCTACGGCCAGGCGTCGATCGAAGGTGCCGGTCCCATTTCGGCCGAGGTGGCGCGCCGGCTGGCGTGTGACGCCGACATCACCCTGTCGCTCGACGCTCCCGACGGGGCCGTGCTCGACCAGAAGGCCCTGGGGCGGGATCCGACCGACGCGCAGCGGATTGAGATCCGCCGTCGGGACGGCGGGTGCCGGTTCCCGGGCTGCCCGTGCCGAAGCGTGACCGACGTGCACCACGTGACCTGGGTTTCCAAGCAGGGGCCGACGGCGCTGTCGAACCTGTTGACGCTCTGCGTCGGCCACCACTCCCGGGTCCACGAGTTGGGCTGGAAGCTCGACGGCGATGCGCAGGCCGAGGTGCGATTCATCAGCCCGAGCGGGCGGGTGTTCGTCTCGACCCCCATGCCGACCTGGCGCAGGCCGCGGAAATGAGCGTGACGAGGTTTGACGCTCTTGCACTTCGTTCATCGCTCCGCTCCGGCCCTCCAGCCGGAACCCGCTTCCTCGCGGGCGCATTTCTCCGCCAGGGAAGGCCACGCGGCTTCCTGCCCGGGCAATCACCCGGCCCGAGTGTTCAGCCCTTGACGGCGCGGACGATCTCGTCGGTGACGGCGTCGGAGTCCTCGAGCGGGAGCATGTGACCCTTGTTCTTCAAGGTGACGAGCCGCGACCCCGGGATGGTGGCGACCATCTGGTCTGCCTTCTTCGGCAGGGTCAGCGTGTCGCGCGTCCCCACCATCACGGTCGTCGGGACCTCGATCGTCGCGATCCCCTCGAGATGGTTCATCGTCGCGAACGACGGGACGAAGTCGCCACGGACCTTCCTGTCGCAATTGGCGAAGGCATCGCGGGTGAGCTCCATGTGCGAGCGCACCGGCTGGGCGCCAAAGGCAGTCCGCACGAGGAGGTGACCGTTCTTCGTCTGGAGCGCCCGTGACACGAGCGGCGATCCGATGAACGCACCGGCGAACTCGGGGCTGGCCACGCCGCCGAGGTTGATGGCGGACGCGCTGGTGGCCACGAGCACGATCGCCTTGGTCCGCTCGCGGAAGACCTCGGGGCGGTAGGTCGCCAGCGCCATGATGGTCATGCCGCCCATGGAGTGCCCGGCGAGCACGGCGTCGGAGACGGCAGTCGCCTCGAACACCGCCTCCAGGTCGAGGGCCAAGGTGTCCATCGCGAGCGGCGCCGTTCCCCGAGTGCTCTGTCCGTGCCCGCGCTGGTCGTAGAGGACGACTCGATACCCCTGCTCGTGCAGCCGGCGGGCCACCGGGATCCAGATCTCATGGTTGCAGCCCCAGCAGTGGGGGAGGACGACGACCGGTGCGTCGGGGCCGTCGCCGGCCACGTCCCAGACGGCGAGCTGCGCGCCATCGGGCGTGCGCACGATGAGGTGCTCCGGCCTCGCAAAGTCGCCACCCCAACCGAGAGCGTGCCGCTCGTCGTCGGCACCGGCGTCCGCATCGCCGGCCGAAGCACCCAGACGGCGGCGAGCGACTCCCGCCGCAGCACCGGCGGCGAGCAGGCCACCGATGAAGAGCAGGCGCCTCCGTCGGGATCGGCCCTTCGGGGGAGCGGACGGAGCGTCGACTGCGGGCGTCTGTTTCATGATCGTCGAGCGTAGGTGTCAGGGTCTGAAGGAGCCACGGTCGTCATGGCACCCAAGAATAAGAGAAATAAGGATTTGACGCAATCGCTTATTTAGTGAAGAATGTGGGCATGGCTCTGAGTATGGACACACACACAGCGACCCCCGCCCCGACCGACGAGGCCAAGCCCAGCGGCCCCGCCCGCTCGGTCGACCAGCGCATCGAACGGCTCTCGACCGCCTCGCTGAGGCGCATCGTCGAGCCCGACACCGACGTGCCCGGCGCCATCGGCGACGGCCAGGTCCTCCCCGACGAGCTCCTCAGCCTCTCCAACGTCCCCGAGCTCTTCGACCGCCTGACCGACGAGCAGAAGAAGGTCCTCGCGCGCGAGGAGTTCGGGTCCATCGTCGACACCGGCGTCCGCTTCGAGTCGGTCCTGATGGCTGGATTCAGCTTCGAAATCATCGCCAAGCCCGACCTCACCGACCCCCGCGTGACGTACCTGCTGCACGAGATGGGGGAGGAGACCCGCCACTCGCGCCTCTTCGTCCGCCTCCTCCAACAGGTCAAGCCGACGGCGAAGAACCCCCTCGACGGCCCCGTCGCCCGCATCGCCCAACACGTGCTGATGCCGTTCCTCACCGGGATGCCGTCGCTCTTCTGCCTCCTCGTCCTCAGCGGCGAGGAGGTCCCCGACCTCCTGCAAAAACTGGCCAGCGAGCACGCCGACACCGACCCGATGATCAAGGCGGTGTCGAAGTACCACCGCCAGGAGGAGGCCCGCCACCTCGCCTTCGCCCGCATGATCTTCCCCGAGCAGTGGGCGGCCGCCGGCCGGCTCGAGCGCTTCCTGGTGCGATACCTCGGCTCGCACATCGCCATCGCGATGTTCGACACGATCGTCCATCCCGGCGTCTACGCCACGGTCGGCCTCCCGGCCTGGCCGACGTGGAAGGCCGTCAACCGCTCGCCCGGCCGCACCGCGCTGCGCCACCGTGCCCTGCGCCCCCTCCTCACCCCGCTGCTCGAGGCCAACGTCTTCCGGGGCGGGATCGTCCCCAAGGGTTGGCAGCGTGCCTGCGGCGTCGACCGCCTCGGTCGCGACCTCGCCCCGGCTGCGGCGGGCTGACGTCGTGCCGCCGGAGGGAACGAAGGGTGACCGCACCCGCCAGGCCTTGTTGGCTGCGGCCGTGGTGCGCTTCGCCCGTGAGGGCTACCGCGGCACGTCGGTGGCGGACGTCTGCCGCGACGCGGGCCTCTCGACCACCGCGTCGTATCCCTATTTCGCCAACAAGGAGGCGATCTTCGTCGCGTCGGTCGACGAGGACGTCGCCGGGCTGATCGATGACGCCGTGTCCTTCGTGGCCATCGACGAGAACCCCGACGCCTGGGGCAGCGTGATGATGCAGGCGCTCATCGAACAGATGCCCGCCCACCCGCTGGCCGGACGGATCCTCCGGAATCTCGAGCCCGACTTCACCATGCGCCTCCTGCAGATCCCTGCGCTCCAGGAGCTGCGTAAGACGGTGACCGAGCTCATCCGCAACCAGCAGGTCTCCGGCGGCGTCCGCCAGGACATCGACGCCGCCCAGACCGCCAGCGGCATGGTCGTGATCGTGATCTCCCTCCTCATGGCCACCGCGCAGACCGGCGCCAACGCCGAGGGCTACCAGCAGGTGGCCGCCGACGTGGAGTCCGTGCTCCAAGCGGCAACCCGACCGCCGGCCTGACCCGCCCGCCCGCCGTCGGAGCTCCCGACCAGGCCCAACACACCCTGCTCCCGATACAATCAGGGGTCCCGCGTGCGCCGGCGGGCCAGCGAAGGAGCAAGAACACAGACATGTCGGGTCACTCGAAGTGGGCGACCACCAAGTACCGCAAGGGCGCCCAGGACAAGGCCCGCGCCAAGATCTTCGCCAAGTGCATCCGCCTCGTCGAGGTCGCGGCACGGGACGGGGGCGGCGACCTCGAGGCCAACGCCACCCTGCGGACCGCCTATCAGAAGGCCCGCGCCGCCAGCGTTCCTTTGGACACCATCGAGAAGGCGATCAAGCGGGGGACGGGCGACCTCGAGGGTGTCCGCTACGAGTCGATCAACTACGAGGGGTACGGCCCCGACGGCGTCGCGATCATCGTCGAGACGCTGAGCGACAACCGCAACCGCACCGGCGCCGAGATGCGCAACCTCTTCAGCCGCAACGGCGGCAACATGGCCGAGCCCGGCGCAGTCTCCTGGCAGTTCGAGCGCAAGGGCATCGTGACCGTCCCGCTCGACCTGGACGAGGACAAGGTCATGGAGATCGCCATGGAGGGCGGCGCCGAGGACATGTCGAGCAACGGCTCAGCGTGGGTCGTGACGACCGCGCCGAGCGACCTCGAAAACGTCCGCCAGGCCCTCGACAACGCCGGCATGGCGCCCGAGTCGGTCGACCTCAGCCTGGAGCCCACGACCCTCGTCCCCGTTGCCAGTGAGAGCGAGGCCAAGAAGGTGCTTCGGCTCCTCGAGGCGATCGACGATCACGACGACGTCCAGGCGGTGCACTCCAACGCCGACATCTCCGACGAGGTCCTCGCTTCCTTCGAGGGCTGAACCCCACACCCCTGGCCCTCCCTGGGCGCTAGGGGTCCGCGGCTCAGGCACGACCCACGACTATCCTACGAACGCATGTTCGCTTTGGGGATCGACCCCGGGTTGTCGCGCTGTGGCTACGGCTTTGTCACCCGGGCCGCGGACTCATCGCTGCAGGCCCGCGCCGCCGGGGTGCTCGAGACTGACCCCGACGACGAACTGGCCGACCGGCTCCTTATTCTGCACACCGAGTTGTGCAGCCTGATCGACGAGCTGCACCCCGACGTGGTGGTCGTCGAGCGGGTCTTCTTCCAGGTCAATGCGAAGACCGCGATGTCGGTGGGCCAGGCGAGCGGCTTGGCCCTGGTCGCGGCCAGAGCGGGTGGCTGCGACGTGGCCCAGTACACCGCGAACGAGGTCAAACAAGGCCTCGTCGGTTACGGCGCGGCCACGAAGGACCAAGTCCAGCGCATGGTGGCGCAGGTGCTCGGCCTGCCGGCGATCGATGGCCCGCCCGACGTGGCCGATGCCCTCGCGCTGGCGATCTGTCATCTGACGACGGTGCCGCTGCGCCGTGCGCTCGATGCCGCGCTCTCCGATCGGACGGAAGGAGCTCCCCGCGCACTCGGGGGGCTGGTCAAAGACGGATCAGTGACGGGAGGAGCCTGACGTGATCGGACTGCTGCGAGGGCCCGTGGTGCTGCGCACTGCGGAGTGCGAGGTCATTGTCGACGTGGCCGGCGTGGGGTACCGGGTGAGCGTCACGCCTTCGACGGCGGCATCGCTGGTGGCCGCCGGCCGGGGGTCAGAAGCGATGCTCTACGTGCACACCCACGTCCGCGAGGACGCGATCGTCCTCTACGGCTTCGTGCACGACGACGAGCGTCGGTGCTTCGAGGTGCTGTTGGGGTCCCACGGTGTCGGCCCGGCGCTCGCCCTCGCCATCATGTCGATGCTCTCGCCGGCCACCTTGTCCACCGCGGTGCTGGAGGATGACCTCGACACGCTCTGCACCGTGCCCGGTGTGGGCCGCAAGACGGCGGCTCGTTTGTTGATCGAGTTGAAGAGCCGTCTTGACCTGCCGGATCTCTCGCTCGATCCCGCCTCGAGCGCCCTGTCCGGCGGCGACGCGTCGTTGCGGACCAGCCGGACCTCTCGGGCCGAGGCCCGGGCGGCCCTCAGCGAGCTCGGCTACGGCCCCGACGAGATCCGCGGTGCCCTCGACGGCCTACGCGACGATGTCGGAGTGGAAGAGATGCTCCGGCTGGCGCTGCGCGAGCTGGCCTCGCGGTGAGTCCGAGGGCTCGTCGGGAGGTCCTGGCCGTCGCGGCGGACGACGACCCGGAGGCCGTGACGCCGGCGGGTGACGCCGCGGAGGGGAGTGGCGAGCGCGTCGTGGACCCCACGGCGTCGTCGACCGAAGAGCTCGAGGAGGTCGGGCTGCGGCCACGCACGCTGCCCGAGTTCATCGGACAGTCCGAGCTCGTGGAACACCTGAGCATCGTCCTGCAAGCCGCACGGCAGCGCCATCAGGCGGTGGACCACCTTCTGTTCGCGGGTCCGCCTGGCCTGGGTAAGACCTCGCTGGCCGGGATCGTGGCCGCCGAAATGAACGCCGGGCTCCGCATCACGGCCGGGCCGGTCCTGACCCGAGCCGGCGACCTCGCCGCGCTGCTGACCGACCTGCAGGACGGCGACGTCCTCTTCATCGACGAGATCCACCGGCTGCACCGCTCCGTCGAGGAGATGCTGTATTCGGCCATGGAGGACGGCCGTCTCGACATTCTGATCGGCAAGGGTCCGACGGCCCGCTCCATCCGCCTCGAGTTGCCCAAGTTCACGCTGGTCGGAGCGACCACCAGGACCGGCCTCGTCTCGGGCCCTCTACGCGATCGGTTCGGCTTCGTCGGCCGGCTCGACCTCTACGACCCCGCCGACCTGCGCGCCATCGTCGAGCGCTCGGCTCGGATTTTGAAGGTCAAGATCGACGCCGAGGGCGCCATTCGCATCTCCGAGCGCTCCCGCGGCACGCCGCGGGTGGCGAACCGCCTGCTGCGACGGGTGCGGGACTTCGCCGAAGTGCGCGGCGAGGGCTACATCGACGGGGCCACGGCCAGCGAAGGGCTCAAGCTCTTCGGGGTGGACGCGCTGGGTCTCGACAAGGTCGACCGGGCCATCCTGGTCACTCTCTGCAACCGCTTCGGCGGCCAGCCGGTGGGGTTGACCACCTTGGCGCAATGCGTCGGCGAAGAGCCCGACACCATCGAGGACGCGTACGAGCCGTACCTCGTCCAGAGCGGACTGATTCAGCGCACCGCGCGGGGACGCGTCGCGACCAAGAGCGCCTGGGCGCATTTGGGTCACGTTGGGCCGCCCACCGCTCCGGACGCAATGAATACGCCGCCTCTCTTCTGACACGACCCCGCCGTACTGCGACACGGTGCGGGTGGCACCGCGAGTTCCGTGCATTCTCCGCGCACGCCGAACTCCGATGCGCTAGCTTCTTCGTTGCACCACAAGACCGGAAGCGAGGTGACCCGATGGCAGGAATGACGATCTACGTGACGCCGATCGTGCGCGCCGACGTGGACCTGCTGCCCGGCTTTGGTGTGCTCGGAGGGCGGTCCCGCAACGTCGGGCCCAACCTCTGCCCTACTGGTCACTGACGCCGACCAGCCAACTTTCAGGGGGCTGAAGGCCCAGGCGGACATCGGCGCAGCTGCAACGGCAGCCGCAGCCCGCCGCATTCCGTTGCGGAACCTTTCTTCGCCGGCCTAGCCCTCGCGGCGCACCCACGGTGCGCCCCCCGATCCATGTACTTGACGCTCCCACCTGGAGATTTCCATGGGTGAACCCACCCTTTTCCCGAATGCATCAACGAAGGCCACCTTGGCCTACTGCTGGCGCCAGATGCGGCCCGACCGCGTCCAATACACGATCGCGGCCTCGGCCATCGTGCTCGGCACGTTGGCCAATGCCGTCGCGGCTCCCCTCATCTTCGCGTCGCTGCTCGGCCGAATCGCCAACCTCGGGGACCAAGGCCACGGCCCGAGCGTCTCGTCGTTCGCGCCGCTCATCGTCGCCTACGCCGTCGTCCTGGTGGCGGCCACCGTGTGCGGTCGGATCGGCGGCTGGATGAACTGGGGCGCCACGCTCCGCTCCTTCGGCCGCGCCATCACGAACGGCTACGACCACCTGATCGGGCTGAGCCACAGCTGGCACACCGACCGACCTTCCGGCGAGGTCATTGCGACGCTCGAGACCTCGACGTGGGCGTTCGTGGAGCTGATCGACGCCATGGTCTGGGGCATCCTGCGCATCACCGTGACGACGCTCGGCGCCGTCGTGGTCCTCGGGATCGTCGCCTGGCCCGTGGCTTTGGTCATGGCCGGCCTCATCGCGAGCTTCGCATTCGTCCTCAAACGCCGCATGGCCCGGGTCATCGCGGCGGAGACGCAATTCTCCGACGCGCACTCCAGGGCCACCGGCGTCATCGCGGACACGATCATGAACCTCACGACGGTGCGCTCACAGGCCGCCGAGGAGCGCGAGAAGGGCCACGTCGGCAACCTCGTGGGCGACTCGCTCACCGCCGACTTCAGGGCCCGCCGCGTCTTCACGGCCACCCGGCTGCAGATGGAGTCGGCCATGGCGTTCTTCAACTGGGCCTCCGTCGCCGTCGGCATCGTGCTCGCGCTGCATCACGTCGCCGCGGCCGGCGTCGTCTACCTCATCCTCTTCTACGCCACGTTCGTCGGGACCAGCCTCGAAGAGTCGTTCGAGTTCATGCGCTTGATCTCGCGCGCCATCGGCCGGTGCGCCAAGTTCGCCGGCATCGCGGCGACGTTGCCCGAAATCGTCGACGCGCCGCAGGCCCCTGACCTGGTCGCGACCCGCGGCCAGGTCGAGTTCCGCGACCTCCACTTCGCCTATCGCGACGGTGCGCCGCTGTTCGAGGGCCTGGACCTGTGCATCAGGCCCGGTGAGCACGTCGGCCTGGTCGGGCCCTCGGGGTCGGGCAAGACGACGCTCACGAAGCTGATGCTGCGCTTCGCCGAACTCGACGCGGGCGCCATCGAGATCGACGGGCAGGACGTCGCCCAGGTCACGCAGCACTCGCTGCGCCGCCACATCGCCTACGTCCCCCAGGACCCCCAGATGCTCCACCGCACCATTGCGGAGAACATCTGTTACGGCCAGAACTCGAGCGGTGAGGTCGACCTCGACCTGGTGCGCGCCGTCGGGCGCGCCGCGTACGTCGACGAGTTCGTCGAGCGGCTGCCCTCGGGCTACCAGACGGTCGTGGGGGAGCGGGGCATGAAGCTCTCCGGCGGACAGCGTCAGCGCGTGGCCATCGCGCAAGCCATGGCGAAGGGGGCCCAGGTCCTTGTGCTCGACGAGGCCACCTCGGCCCTCGACTCGGAGTCCGAGTCGCTCGTCCAAGAGGCGCTGTGGAACCTCATGGAGGGCACGACCGCGCTGGTGGTCGCCCACCGACTGGCCACGATCGCCCGTCTGGACCGCATCGTCGTCCTCGACCGGGGCCGCATCGTGGAGCAGGGCACCCACGCCGAGTTGCTCGGGGCCGGCCATTCGGGCGTCTACAGCAGGTTGTGGGCCCACCAGTCCGGGGGCTTCCTCGCGGCGTAAAAACGGGCCGGGCTACGCCGTCCGAGTCGACGCCGCCGTCGTGCGCAGCGGCAGGAAGACGCGGAACGTCGTCGACCACCCCGGCGTGTCCACGATGTCCACGAAGCCCTCATGGGCCTCCGCCACCGACTTGGCGATCGCCAGACCCAACCCCGTCCCGGGCACGCCCATCTCGGTCGACGACGCCAACCGGTAGAAACGCTCGAAGAGCTGGTCCCGCTCGCCCTCGGGGATCCCCGGACCCTCGTCCAACACCTGCACCCGGGCGTACGAGTCGGAGCTGTCGACGATGACGTGCACCCGCCCGCCCCGCGGCGAGAACTTGATCGCGTTCGACAGCAGGTTGCCGATCAGCTGGTGCAGCCGGGTCGGGTCCCCGAAGATCGGCACCTCCTCCCCGGGCTCGATCGACAGCACGATCCCCGCCACCGTCGCCGACGTCGTGATGGCGTGCAGCGCCTCGCCGGCCAACTGGTTGAGGTCGAGCTCGGTGAACGCGACCCGCAGCCCGCGCCCGGCGCCGGGATCCGCCAAGAGGTCCTCGGCCACCCGCTGCAGCTGCCCCGCGTTGCGGTCGATCGTCTGCAGCATGCGCATCTGGCTCTCCGTCAGGTCGCTCGACGCGTCGAGCAGCAGCTCGATAAACCCTCGGATCGACGTGATCGGCGTACGCAGCTCGTGCGACACGGTGGCCACGACGTCGTCCTTCATCTGCGTCAGCTCGCGCAGTCGGTTGTTCTGCTCGATGAGAGACTGCGTGACCTCTTTCTGAATGGCGAAGAGCCGCTCGCGGTCCGCCGCCAGCTCCTCCCGTTCCGTCACGTCGATCGCCACGACGACATAGCCGCCGTTGGCGGGCGACGACGTCGGATCGCCGGACTCGGCGCGGTCGGACACGCCGGCTCCGCCCATTTCGGCGCCCATCAGGTTGAACTCGTCCTGCTCCTCGTCGAGCCCGAGATCCGGCGTGGGCATGGGCAGGGCACGCACGCGCACGACACAGCGGCGCTGCTGGCCGTCTTTGCGGGTTGCGGTCCAGGGCACCTCGGCCGCCGTCTCGGCATCGACCGGTTCGAGGGTCGTCCGCATCGCATCGATCGTCTGGCGCCGCTCGTCGATCTGCGCGGGGTCGATGAAGTCGGCGATCGAGCGGACACCGACCACCTCGGCGGCGAGATAGCCGAGCATCTGCTCCGCGCCCGCCGAGAAGAAGGTGACCGTCCCCGCCGGGTCGACTCCCATGATGGCGCTGCCGGTCGCGGCGCGGAGCAGCGTCTCGAGGCGATCACGCGCGTAGTCCGCCTCGCGGGTGTTGCGCCGGGCGATGCGCGACTGCTCGGCCAAGTCGCTGAGGACGGCGCGGTCGCGCGAGACCACCGTGTAGACGGTCGAGGCGACCAACGTCGTCACCGTCGCCATGACCAGCACCTGTCGCCACTCGAGGGCCGGGTAGTTCGGCGGGCCGACGATCAACAGCGGCACGAGCAGCGCGAGATCGAGACAGAACAGCCCGGCGAGCAAGTGGAGCCGCCGGCCGTAGAGCGAGAGCCATACGATGGGAAGCAGATAGACAACGACCAGTCCCGAGTGCGATCCGCCTTGGGCGTCGCGAATGATGGCGATGACGGCGATGTAGCCGATCGGGATGATCAGCCAGGCCCAGTCGGGCAACCGTTCCCAAGAAATCAGGAACGCCGCCGCCACGAGAGCGAAGAAGAGGACGCCGGCGATGGAGATCTCCCGGCGTGCCTCGTGCGGGAAGGGAATGACCGCGATGAGCACGGTCCCGACGGCCACCAGCGCAAAGACAGGCAGGCGCACGCGCATCGATCCGGAGAAGCCAATAGGTAGAGCGGTGCCGGGCATCTGCGCGACGCGACGCCCGGGAGAGTTCGGACGGGTTCGGACTTGCTCGTTCACCGCGCCTTGGAGCGATAGCGGTAGCCGAAACCCCGGACCGTCTCGATCGGCGTGTCGTCGCCATCGTCCCAGCCGAGCTTGCGACGGAGCCGCAGCACGGCGTACTTCACCCGAGAGGGTGCGAGCCCGCTGGGGTCGTCCCAGGCCAACTCGATCAGCTGGTCGGAGGAGAGAACCTGGCCCTGATGGCGGGCCAGCGTCGCGAGCAGGCGGTATTCGGTCGGTGTCAGGACAATGGCCGTGCCGTCGATCGTGACCTCTTGATGCGCGAAGTCGACGTGCAGGGTGCCGTCGTCAAAGGTGGTCACCGGGTCGCTCCGGGACACCTGCCGGCGGCTGATGGCTTGGAGCCGCGCCAACAGCTCGACCCGGCTGAAGGGCTTGGTCAGGTAATCGTCAGCCCCGGCATTGAGCCCCCGCACCTTGTCCCGCTCGGTGCCGAGCGCCGTGAGCATGAGAACGGGGATGTCGCTCATGTCGCGAATGCGCTCCAGCACCTGCCACCCGTCGAGGTCGGGGAGCCCGACGTCCAGGATGACGATGTCAGGGTGGTTCTGGTGGAACTGGCGCACCCCGTCACGGCCTTCAGCCGCCTCGGAGACTGTGAAACCCTCCCGCTCGAGCAGGGTGCGGAGGAGTTGGCGAATATCGGCCTCGTCCTCGATGACCAGCACGGAGTTGTGACCGTCTCGCATCAGCCCGCAACTGTACTGGGGAAACTGGCAATCGGAGTGAAAAAGGGACAGCAAATCGGTTCGCGAAGCTCCTGGTGAATCGCGGATTTGTGACTCAGTTTGGCGAATCGGGGACCCTCGACGCCTGCTGCGGCGCACCCCGGGTGAACGGTCACATGCCGCCGCATCGCGAACAGGTCAGCTCGCCGGGGCCCTCGAGAGGCGACGCAGCAGGATCGGTCTCGCCTCGGCGGCACCGGCAGCGCGAAAGGTGCGCCGGCCTGGGTCATCGGCTCCCCCCGGATCACTCCGGCCGACGACGACGCTAGGCCGGCGCACCTTTTCGCTGCTTCTTCCCCCACGGTGTTCCCCCGAGCAAGAATCCGTTCCCCTTCACCGGACTCCCGCCTTGGTCGTCCCCCTCCGCACGACCATCACCATGGGGTGTTGTACTGATGGGAGTACTTTGCACAACCGGCGTCGCAACCGGGGGCACTTTGGGTTGCAGTTCGGTTGCCTCGGAGGAATCTTGCGCCGAATTCCGCCATATGGGGCCTGGTGGGCCGTTACTCCCGCCGGGAGGCGACTGCGCGCCACCGGTTGGTGCGGTAGAGCCGGTGTGCCCGACGGGGCGGTCAGCGGGGAGTGGGCGGGAGCGCTGCGTGTCGGCTCTCCCGCCGCGGGCGGTTTTCGCTCGAATCGTCATTGGCAAACGAGACCCCCGACCTGGCCTTTGTGGCCGGCGCTCGCGCCGCGGTTTGGCCGCCGTCGTCGAGCGATTCCGCGGCCCCGGGCGCCTGAGAGGTGCTGAAGCCACGCACTAGGGTGGCGCTTCGCAACCATTTCGGTCCAAGGATCCCCCATGACACCACCCCTGGCGCTGGCCCATCTCGTTTTGGGCGCCGCCAAAACATCGAGCTCCAATCCCCTCATCACTCTGCTGCCTCTCTTGGCGATCGGAGTACTGGGCTACTTCTTCTTCATCCGGCCCCAGCAGCGCAAGGCCCAGGCGGCGAAGGCACAGCAAAGCTCTGGCATCGACGTGGGGGACGAGGTGCAGACGGTGGGCGGCGTCGTCGGCACCGTCCTTGAGGTCCACGGCGACCGCTACACGCTGTTGACGGGTGCGCTGGGCGACGACGGCAACCTTGACGGCCCGCAGCCCACCCGCATCGTGTTCGTCCGTCAGGCGATCGCCAAGAAGATCGACCGCGTCGAGGACGTGAGGGTGGACGACGAGGCGGACGAGCCGATCCAAGACATCAAGCGTCAGACGAGCCAAAACGGCAAGCCGAAGGCCAGCGACGACGCGGACGGCGACATCGACGATGTCGGAGGAGACAGTGCCGCCAGTGGTGGCGAGCACAGCGGGGACGCTGAAGAGGCGTGAGCCCGAAGTCCGGCGGACGGGCTCAGCAGCGTCAAAAACGCGCGCTGCTCGATCAGTGTCGTCATTGTCGTCGCGCTCTCGCTAGGTTCCTTTGCCGCGGTCTTCGCGGCGAAGTGGTCGCCGCGCCTCGGACTCGACCTGGCTGGTGGCGTTTCGGTCGTCTACACGGCCCAGGGGAAGAACATCTCGCAGGCTGACCTCAACGAGACGGTCGACATCTTGAATCTCCGAGTAAACGGTCTCGGCGTGTCGGGCGCTGAGGTCCAGACGACGGGGACGAACCAGATCTCGGTGTCGATCCCGGGGGTGACCGACGCGCAGCAAGTCCTCAAGCAGATCGGCCAGACGGCGCGCATGTACTTCCGGCCCGTTGAGTGCTTTGCCTACCCGCAGGCCCTGCCCAAGCACACGCCGAAGAACTACACCCCGCCCCGAGGTGTGGGGTCGGTTCCGGCGTGCAACACGCAGAACCTGCTGACGGCGGCGAACCTGAACATCAACACGACTACCGGTCAGGCGCAGAACAACATCCCGCCCGATACCCAGTACGCGGCGTATCCGTCGACGAGCGTCGAAAAGCCGAATTACGCCGGCAGCACGGTGCTGCTCCCCGGGCTCAGTGCGACCGGCACCTCCAGCAACGGTGAGCGCTATCTGCTCGGTCCGAGTCAGATGACGGGCCGTGCCATTGGCAGCGCGCAGGCGACTCAGAACCAGGCTGGGGCGTGGGTGGTCAACTACAGCCTGGCTGGTGCGGCCAACTCGGCGCTCTGGGACAAGGTCGCCGCGCAGAACTTCCACCAGCTGCTCGGGATCGAGTTGGACGGACAGGTGTACTCGGCGCCCATCATCCAACCCAACCAAGCCAGCCCGACGTCGTTCAACGGCCAGGGTGAGATCTCCGGCAGCCTGACGCAGGCGGACGCCCAAAACCTGGCCCAGGCCATGAACTTCGGTGCCCTGCCGGTGACGCTCAAGGCAGCGACCTCCGAGACGGTGTCGGCAACCCTGGGACACTCGGCGCTGGTCGCCGGTCTGGGCGCCGGGATCGCCGGCCTCGCCCTCGTCCTGCTCTACGTCCTCTTGTATTACCGAGGGCTCGGACTGGTCGTGATCTCGGGCTTGGTGCTCACCGCGATGTTGTTGTGGGCCATCATCTCTGCCTTGGGCCACACCTCCGTGGCCCCGAGCTTCGACTTGGCCGGCATTACCGGCCTGATCGTCTCCATCGGCATCACGGTGGACTCCTACATCGTCTATTTCGAACGATTGAAAGACGAGACGAGATCCGGGCGCTCGGTCCGCACATCGGTCGACCGGGGCTTTAAGAGCGCCTGGCGCACGGTGTGGGCGGCCGACTTCGTGTCGCTCCTGGCCGCCATCGTCTTGTACCTCGTGGCGGTCGGCAACGTGAAGGGCTTCGCCTTCTTCCTCGGCCTGTCCACGATCATGGACATGGCGATCACCTGGTTCTACACGCGGCCGCTCGTGATCCTCCTTGGCCAGAGCACGCGTCTCCAGGGCTCGGGCGCCTTCAGCATCGCCACCGGCCTGCAGGCGGGTCCGCAGACCCAGGGCACCGGGGCGTCCGCCGGCGTGGTCCCGGTTGGTGCCGGCGGGGGAGGTGGCGCATGAGCGACGACGAGTCCCGGACCCCTGACGACGGCAGCTCCCTCGACGACGTGAGCGAGGAGGACGTCGAGTCCTTCGAAGAAGGCATCGACTCGGAGAACCTTGACGAGGACGAGCTCGTCAGCCTCGACGATGCAGCGCGCGCCCTCCTGGCCAAGCCGCGTCGTGGCCACGGGCCGATCGCCCGCCTGTACCGCGGTGAGACGCGCTTCGACTTCGTCGGGAAGCGCCGAATCTGGTTCGCCCTCTCGACGCTCATCATCCTGCTCGGGGTCCTCTCGATCATTCTGCGCGGCGGGCTGAACCTGGGGATTGAGTTCAAGGGCGGCACCGAGTGGACCATCGCGGCGCCCGGCGTCACACAGACCGAGGCGATGGACGCAATAAAGGGCACGGGCGTCGTCGACCCCACGGTGGAGCTGCTCGGCTCGGGGAGCAAGCAGACGCTCACCGTGCAGTCGGACCTCAACAAGCTGTCGCAGGCCAACCAGAGCCAGGTCAGCACGAACGTGCAGAAGGCAATGCACGAGGTGGTCCACGCGAACGCGCCCAAGACGTCGTCATCGACCACGACCACGACCGCCAGTTCGACCACCACGACCACCGCGGCATCGGCGTCGAGCTCCACTGCGACCACCACCGCGACCACGGCGCCGACCAATTCGGTGCCCAAGGCGAACGCCGACACGATCAGCATCACCACGGTCGGTCCGACCTGGGGTTCGTCCATCACCAACGACGCCATCAAGGCGCTGATCATCTTCTTCATCGTCGTGGCCATCTACATCAGCATCCGCTTCGAGCCGAAGATGGCGCTGTCGGCCTTCATCGCCATGATCCACGACGTCCTGGTCGCCGTCGGGATCTATTCGATCTTCAACTTCCAGGTGACTCCGGACACCGTGGTGGCGATCCTGACCATCCTCGGGTACTCGCTCTACGACACGGTCGTCGTGTTCGACCGTGTCCGAGACAACACGCGCGGCCTCGGCAGCAGCGGGCGTCTGACGTACCCGCAGCTGATCAACCTGTCGATGAACCAGACGCTGGCCCGGTCCATCAACACGTCGATGGTCGCCATCCTCCCGGTACTGGCCGTCCTCCTCATCGGTTCCAATCTGCTCGGTGCGACGACGTTGCAGTCCTACGGGCTGGCGCTCTTCATAGGCCTATTGTCGGGGGCCTACTCGTCGATCTTCATCGCGTCGCCGGTGCTCTGCATGATGAAGGAGCGCGAGCCTCGCTGGGTCGACATCGCCAACCGACTCGCCAAGCGGGGCGACGCGGGCGCCTGGTACTCCGCCACCGACGCCGCGACGCTGGGCACCCAGATGAGTCAAGCCGCCGCCGGCCAGGTGAGCCGGGGCGGCGGGGCTCCGCCGGCGGCCGCTCGGCCTGGTGCGACCAAGCGCAGTGGCCTTATCCGGCCGGGTTCGGGCAGCGGAAGTGGCGGGACCAACACCGCAGTCATGGACCGCCAGCCCGGCGACGGCGCCAACGGCGCGTCGAGTGGGTCGGGTGGCCAGCCGACTCAGGGCCCGCGGCCGCGGAAAGGCAAGGGCAAGCGCAAGCGGTAGACGGGGACGGGGCCAGCGGCGTCGCTGTGGCGTTTCCCCTGGCGGGTAGCCTGGATGGATGGTGACCCTGGCCCGGGTGACTCCGACAGACAAGCAGGCTGCGGAGGGCGCGGACGGGCAGGAGCAGGCGCTTGGAGACCTCTTGGCGCCGCTGCTGGCCGAGTTCGCCGCCCACCGGCCTGAAGACGACGCCTCGACCATCGTCGAGGCGGGCCGGGTCGCGCTCCGGGCGCACGAGGGGCAGTTCCGTCGCTCGGGTGAGCCCTACATCACGCACCCGGTGGCCGTGGCGACGATCGTGGCCGAGTTGGGCCTCGACGAGCAGACAGTGGCGGGCGCCCTGCTGCACGACGCTGTGGAGGACACGGGCCTCACGCTGGACCAGATCCGCGACGAGTTCGGCGACGGAGTGGCCAACGTGGTCGACGGCGTCACCAAGTTGGACCGGCTCCAGTTCAACTCGAAAGAGGCCCAGCAGGCGGCGACGATCCGCAAGATGTTGGTCGCCATGGCCGACGACTGGCGGGTGCTGCTGATCAAGCTGGCCGACCGGCTCCACAACATGCGGACGCTCGCCGTGATGCCCGAGTGGAAACAGCGCCGGACCGCTCAGGAGACGTTTGACGTCTACGCGCCGTTGGCCCACCGGTTGGGCGTCCAGCAGGTCCGGTGGCAGCTAGAAGACCTGGCCTTCGCGACGCTGCACCCGAAGCGGTACGCAGAGATCGAACAGATGGTTGCCGCGAGGGCGCCCCAGCGCGAGGAATACCTGGAGAAGGTCCTGGTGCACGTGCGCGAGCGGCTCACGGAGATGGGCATCGACGCGGACGTGACGGGCCGGCCGAAGCACCTGTGGTCGATCTACGAGAAAATGGTGGTGCGCGGCAAGGAGTTCGACGACATCAACGACCTGGTCGCCATCCGGGTGGTCGTGGACTCGGAGAAGGACTGCTGGGCCGCGTTGGGCGCCATCCACGCCATCTGGGCTCCGGTCCACGGGCGCTTCAAGGACTACATCAACACGCCCAAGTTCAACATGTATCAGTCGTTGCACACGACGGTCATCGGGCTCGAGGGCAAGCCGGTCGAGGTGCAGATCCGCACGTCGGAGATGCACCACCGCGCCGAGTACGGCATCGCGGCGCACTGGGGTTATAAGTCCAAGGAGGACCACTCCTCGGAGATGGCGTGGTTGCAGCGCATCGCGGACGTCGACCGGCAGACCGACGACCCCATTGAGTTCCTGGAGGCCTTGAAGCTCGACCTCGAGCAGGACGAGGTCTACGTCTTCACGCCCAAGGGCAAGGTGATCGCACTGCCGGCCCGGTCGACACCGGTCGACTTCGCGTACGCCATCCACACCGAGGTGGGGCACCGCTTCATCGGGGCCCGGGTCAACGGGCGGCTCGTGCCCCTCGAGACGCAGCTGTCGTCCGCCGACACCGTGGAGATCATCACGTCCAAGGCGCCGACGGCCGGACCGTCGCGGGACTGGCTCCAGATCGTGGCGTCGACCCGGGCCCGGAACAAGATCCGCCAGTGGTTCTCACGCGAACGTCGCGAGGACGCCATTGAGAACGGCCGCGAAGACCTGGCCCGTGCTCTGCGCCGGGACGGGCTGCCGCTGCACAAGCTGTTGGGATCGGCAGCGCTCCTGCAGGTGGCCGAGTCGATGAATCTGGTCGACCTCGACGCCCTGTACGCGTCGATCGGCGAGAGCCAGGTGTCGGCACAGTCGATCGTCCAGCGCCTCACCAAGGTGCTGCGCAGCGGCGAGCCGACCGACGAGCAGCAACTGCCGACGACCGTGCTGCCAGGGACGACCCGGGCCCGTCCGGGTGGCCGGCGGACCGGGGCCGGGGTGTTCGTCGAGGGCCTCGACGACGTCATGATCCACCTGGCCCGGTGCTGCACCCCGGTGCCGGGGGACCAGATCGTGGGCTTCGTGACCCAGGGCCGGGGCGTCTCGGTCCACCGGGCCGACTGCGCCAACGCCGCTGCACTGGCGGACCGCTCCCGGGAACGGCTCATGGAAGTCGAGTGGGACCGGGGCAACGACGGGGTCTTCGTGGCGACCATCGAGGTGCAGGCGTTCGACCGCTCCCGGTTGTTGGCCGACGTGTCCCGGGTGGTGAGCGAGCACCACTTGAACATCGTGGCGGCGCGCACGGCGACGACGCCGGACCGGGTCAGCCGCATGGCCTTCGATGTCGAGCTGGCCGACCCGACGCACCTGCACTCCTTGATCAGCGCATTGAAGCATCTAGACGGTGTCTTCGACGCCTATCGTCAGCTTCCTGGCAAGAAAGCTTGACCCCTTAGCCGTGAGGCGTTTCGCATGACAGAAGGCTCGAACGCGCCCGAATCCGGGTCAGGCGCCCCGGCGCAGGCAGCCGCTGCGGCGCGCACGCCCAAGGGCATGCACGACGTCCTGTGGCCGGAGTCTTCTCGCTGGGAAACGACGGTGGCGCGCGTTTGCGGAGTTGGTCCAGGCGGCCGGGTACGGCCTCGTCCTGACGCCGATCCTCGAGCACGCTGGAGTGTTCCAGCGGGGCATCGGCGAGGGCACCGACGTCGTCGGCAAGGAGATGTACGACTTCGAGGACCGCGACGGCCAGCTCATGGCGCTGCGCCCGGAAGGGACGGCGCCGGTGGTCCGGGCCTTCGTGCAGCACCACCCGGTCCCGCCCTGGAAGGCCTGGTACGTCGCGCCGACGTTCCGCTACGAGCACCCCCAGCACGGCCGCTACCGCCAGCACCACCAGCTCGGCGTCGAGGCGCTCGGGCCAGCGGACGCCGACCTCGACGTCGAGGTGGTCGTCGCTGGCGTCACGACTTCTTCGCCGGGCTCGGGCTGCGCGAGGTCGAGCTCGAGGCTGAACTCCCTGGGCGACGGGGTGTGCAAGCCCGGGCTACGTCGCGCTGCTCAGTGCGTTCCTGGCGGAGCGGGTCGACCAGCTCTGCGCCGGCGCACCGGGTGCGCCACCTGGAGAACCCGCTGCGGGTGCTCGACTGCAAGCGCGAGGAGTGCCGGGCCGCCACGGCCGACGCGCCGCACTTCGTCGACCACCTGTGCGATCCCGTGCGCCGCCCACTTCGCGCGGGTGCGGGCCGGGCTCGACGCGCTCGGCGTGCCCTACGTGATCGACCACCGGCTCGTGCGCGGCTTCGACTACTACACCCGCACCACGTTCGAGTTCGCGGCCCAGGCGCTCGACGCGGCGCAGAACGGCATCGGCGGCGGCGGGCCGCTACGACGGCCTGGTCGAGCAGCTCGGCGGGCCGCCCACGCCCGGGCATCGGCTTCGGCATCGGGATCGAGCGGGTGCTGCTGGCCTGCGACGCCGAGGGCGTGTTCCCGACGACGGCGCCTCCGCTGCGACGTGTTCGTCGTCGACAGCGGGCGGCGGAGTCGGCGGTGGCCCTGACGGCCGAGCTGCGCCGGGCCGGCCTGCGCGCCGACCGGGCCTTCGACGGCCGCTCGCATGAAGTCGCAGATGAAGTCGGCCGACCGCTCCGGCGCGCTGGTGGCGCTCATCGTCGGCCCGAAGGAGCTCGAGGCCGGGCACGGTCGACGCTGCGGCCGCTGCGCAGCGACGACGAGCAGCGGACCGTGCCCCGGAGCTGACACTGTGGCTGCGCTGATGGCGTACGCTTTCTGCTTCCGGCGCACCTTGACCGAAGACCCCGACTCCTGTGACGATCGAACCCAACGAAGAGAACCGTCCGACCGCCATGCGGACCCACCTGTGCGGCGAGCTGCGCAAGGAGGACGTCGGCCAGGCCGTGCGCCGTCTGCGGCTGGGTGGGCAAGCGGCGCGAGCACGGCGAGCACCTGGCGTTCGTCGACCTGCGCGACCACACCGGCATCGTGCAGTGCGTCGTCGACCACGCCGCCGACGTCCGCCGCGAGTACGTCGTGCGCGTCACCGGGACCGTGCGCGAGCGCCCGGCGGGCACGGTGCAACCCCGGCATCGGCACCGGCGAGGTCGAGATCGGCGACTGCACGGTCGAGGTGCTCAACGACGGCCGAGCCGCCGCCGTTCCCGGTCGACGACCGGGCCGAGTCCGACGAGCCGGTGCGGCTGCAGTACCGCTACGTCGACCTGCGCCGCGACCGCGCATGCAGCGCAACCTGCGCCTGCGGGCCGCGGTCAACGCGGCGCTGCGGCCGCCATGGAGCGCCAGGGCTTCGTCGAGGTCGAGACGCCGATGCTCGTGGCGCTCCACGCCCGAGGGCGCCCGGGAGTTCCTGGTGCCGTCGCGCCTGCACCACGGCTCGTTCTACGCGCTGCCCCAGAGCCCGCAGCTCTTCAAGCAGCTGCTGATGGTCGGCGGCGTCGACCGCTACTTCCAGATCGCCCGCTGCCTGCGCGACGAGGACCTGCGCGCCGACCGCCAGTTCGAGTTCATGCAGCTCGACATCGAGGCCAGCTTCGTCAGCCAGGACGACGTCCTCGGCGTTCGTCTCCGAGGCCGTGCTCGACGCCGCCGAGGCCGCCACCGGGGAGCGCCCGCCGCCGATCGAGCGGATCACCTGGCACGACGCGCATGGACCGCTTCGGCACCGACAAGCCCGACCTGCGCTTCGGCATGGAGCTGGTCGAGCTCACCGGCCGTGTTCGCCGAGACCGAGGTTCAAGGCGTTCTCGGCGCCGACCGTCAAGGGCATTCGGGTTCGCGGGCGGCCGCCGACTTGCCCGCGCAACAGGCTCGACGACCTGACCGACCGGGCCAAGCAGCTCGGGCGCCAAGGGCCTGGTGTGGTTCAAGGTACGACGCGCCGACGGCGGCGCTCGACTCGCCCGGTCGGCGAAGTTCCTCGGCCCGACGCCGAGCAGGCGACGGTCGGTCGCCGCCCTCGACGAGGCGGAGCCGGGCGACCTCCTCCTGGTCGTCGCCGACGAGTACACGACGGCCTGTCAGGTGCTCGGCACGCTGCGCACGACATCGGCCGGCCGCCCGGTGAGCGAGGGGCCGTACCGCTACGTGTGGGTCGTCGACTTCCCGATGTTCGAGCCGGCGTCGCCGACGGCGGTCGCCCGACGCCGGCGCACCACCCGTTCACCATGCCGCACCCCGACGATCTCGACCGCTGCTCGAGACGCGACCCGCTGCGGTGCGCTCGCAGGCCTACGACCTCGTGCTCAACGGGTGGGAGCTCGGCTCGGGGGTCGATCCGGATCCACGAGCCGGAGCTCCAGCAGCAGGTCTTCGCCGCGCTCGGCATCGACCCGGAGGAGGCCGAACGCGCGCTTCGGCTTCTTCCTCGACGCCGTTCCGCTACGGCGCGCCGCCCCACGCCGGCTTCGCCTTCGGCCTCGACCGCCTGGTGGCGATCCTCGCCGGCGAGGAGAACATCCGTGAGGTCATCGCGTTCCCGAAGACGCAGTCGGGCGCCGACCCGATGACCGGCGCGCCCACGCCCTTGCCGGCGGCGTCGCTCGCCGAGCTCGGGATCCGGGTCGTGGTGCCCCGCCCGCCCTGACCACGCCGGCACCCGATGCCGAGGCCAATCCCTCGACTCGAGCTGAGCTCGGTGCAGTAGCGCCCACTCCCGGGCGCTCCGCACCAGACCCGGGCTGCGGGCGCCGGACTCGCGTCGGCGCGTCGCTGAGCCTCTTCGCCGACGCCGCCGACGAGCGGCTGCGCCGCAGGCCCCGCTGGCCGCCCGGCTGCGCCCCCGCTCGCTCGACGAGGTCGTCGGCCAGGAGCACCTGCTCGCGCCCCGGCGCCCGCTGCGGGCCCTGATCGAGTCCGACCGGCTGAGCGTCGGCGATGCTCTGGGGTCCCGCCGGCACCGGCAAGACGACGCTCGCCCGGCTCCTGGCCGACGACCAGCGCCAAGCACTTCAGCCACGCTCTCGGCCACCGGCGCCGGCGTGAAGGACGTGCGCGAGGCCCTCGGCCGACGCCGCCGCCGACTCGGCGAGCAGGGCCAGGGCACCATCCTGTTCATCGACGAGGTGCACCGCTTCTCCAAGTCCCAGCAGGACGTGCTCCTGCCCGCCGTCGAGGACGGCACTGGTCGTGTTCATCGGCGCCACCACGGAGAACCCCTTCTTCGAGGTCAATCCGCCCCTGTTGAGCCGGGCCTCACTGTGGCGGCTGCACCCCTTGTCGCCGGACAACCTGGCCACCCTCATCCGCCGCGGCTGGAGCTGGAGGGCGCGGACGCCACCGACGACGCCGATCGACGCCGTGGTCGCCGCCTGCCGAAGGGCGACGCGCGGGCGGCCCTGACGACGGTCGAGGTGGCGGTGGCGCTGGCGCGGGCGGCGCAGCCGGACGCTGGCGGCGGCGAAGCCGTGGCCGCCGCCAGCGACACCAGACGAGACCCGTGACGCCCATGTCGTGCTGACGATCGACGACATGGCCCGGGCCCGCGACGGCCGCCTCTTCCACCAGGGCGCCGACGAGCACTACGACCAGATCAGCGCGCTCGATCAAGAGCGTGCGCGGGATCGGATCGCCGACGCCGCCCTCTACTGGATGGCCCGCATGCTCGAAGGCGGGGGAGGACGCCCGCTTCGTGGCCCGGCGCATGGTCATCTTCGCCAGCGAGGACATCGGGCTGGCCGACCCCAGGCGCTGCTCGTGGCCGAGGCGGCGGCCCGGGCCGTCGAGTTCGTCGGGCTGCCCGAGGCGGCGCTCAACCTGGCCGAGGCCGTCATCTACCTCGCCGCGGGCGCCCAAGTCCAACGCCGTCGTGGTGGCGCTCGGCCGGGCCCAGGCCGACGTGCGCTCCGGCGCGAACCAGGAGGTGCCGACGCACCTGCGCGACGCCCACTACAAGGGCGCCGCCCGCCTCGGCCACGGCGAGGGCTACATCTATCCCCACGACGACCCATCCGGGGCCGCCGGTCAGCAGTATCGTCCTGAGGCGCTCGAGGGTCGGGTGTACTACGAGTCCTCACCCCAGGACCGGCCGGGTCCGAGTCCAAGTCCCAGGACCAGAGAGAGATCCCACGGGCGCAGCCGAGCGGGGCGAGTCAGATCGAGGCAGGGAGGTCGATTCGTGAAGGGTGGACACGGCAAGGCAGCACTCCTCGCCGCGGCGGCGCTGTGCGCCGGGACGTTGGGGCCGATCGCATTCTCCGGCGGTCGGGTCATCGGGTGACGCAGGGCTCGCCGGCGCTGCGCTGCAGCCCAAGGTCACGTTGCCCCAGGCCCCCCCGACCCTGCCGGCCGGGACGGCCCACCTCGGCGCGGCCCCTTCCGCCCAACAACTCGATCTCGACGTCGCGCTCGCCGGCCAGAACCCGACCGGCCTCGCCCAGGCCGTGGCGGCCGTCTCGACGCCGGGCTCGCCCGAGTACCACCACTACCTGAGCGCGGCGCAGTACGCGTCCGAGTACGGCCCGAGCGCCGTCCGAGGTGGCGCAGGTGTCGTCCGCCCTGCGCAGTGAGGGCCTGACCGTGGGGACACCGGCAGCGCGGCAGCATCTTGTTGCCGGTGCACGGCACGGCCGGTGTCGTGTCCGCCGCGTTCGGCACGCCCGCTCGAGCAGGTGCAGGCGCCCGAACGGGCCCAAGACGTTGGTCAACACCGCGTCGCCGGCGGTGCCGTCGTCGGTCTCCGGCCTGGTGACCGGCGTGGTGGGCCTCAACGGCCTCTTCACCGAGCACTCCATGGTGCACCCGAGCTCCGACCCGAGCCCTAGCTCGACGTCACAGAACGGACCGAACGTCAGCGCACCCAGCGGGCCGAACGCCGCCCACGCCGCGACCGCCCACGCCGGCACGCCCCAGGCGTGTGCGCGCGGCATCGGGCACCGCAGGCGGCGGGATCTACACGTCGACCCAGATGTCGACCATCTTCGGCCTCAATCAGCTCTTTGCCCAGGGCCGCACCGGCATCGGCCAGACGATCGCCATCATCGAGTTCGAGCAGTACTCGTCGAGCGACTACCAGAACTTCCTGTCCTGCTATGGACTGGCCAACCCCATCCACAACGTGCTGATCGACGGGGGCCCCGCTGGTCCGGGCGTCGGTGGGGGCGAAGCGGCGCTCGACACCGAGCTGGCCGCCGTCAACGCGCCCTCAGCGTCGCTCGCCGTCTACGAGGCGCCGAACACCAACGACGCCCAGGCCTTCGACCTCTTCAACCGCATCGCGAGCGACGACTCCGCGGAGGTGGTCACGACGAGCTGGGGGAACTGCGAGCTGGCGGTGCCGACCGCGGACCTGCAGACCGAGAACGAGATCTTCCAGCGCATGGCCACGCAGGGTCAGACCATGATCGCCGCGTCGGGCGACGCGGGCTCCTCGGACTGCTTCTCCGCCAGCTCCGGCGGCGGCATCCCCGCCTTCGACACGCAGCTGGCCGTCGACGACCCGGGCTCGCAGCCCGATGTCATCAGCGCCGGCGGCACGACGCTCCCGGGCTCCGGCGTCGCCGCGGAGGTCGTGTGGAACGACTGTGACAACTCGCTCCCGACGTGCGCCCGCTCGCACTCGGGCTCCCAACTGCTCAACGGGGCGACCGGCGGCGGCTACTCCGCCCACTGGCCCAAGCCCTCCTACCAGCCCACCACGAACGCCCAGACCAGCCGGGCGGTCCCTGACCTCTCGTACCCCTCCGATCCCTCGGAGGGCGCGGTCGTGGCTTACTGGGACGGGGGCTGGCACGGCTTCGGTGGCACGAGTGTCGCCGCGCCGACCAACGCCGGCCTGTTCGCCGACACCAACCAGGGCTGCTTCGCGGAGCTCGGCATGATCGCCCCGAACCTGTACGCCCACGGCGGGTCCGGCAACTCGAACTTCACCGACATCACCCACGGCGACAACGACTTCACCGACACCAACAGCGGCGACTGGCCGGCCGTCGCCGGCTATGACCCCGTCTCGGGCCTCGGCACCCCGGTCGACCAGAACCTCGCCATCGCCCTCCAGGGAGCGAACGGCTGCCCGTCGGTCTCGTCGGTCAGCCCCGACACGGGGCCGGTCGCCAACAGCGGCGCCATCACGGTCTCGGGTGGTGGGTTCGCCAACGCCACGTCGGTCACGTTCGGCTCGGTCGGCACCGGCCAGATCCTCTCTCAGTCCGAGACCTCCATCACCGTCATCCCGCCGAACGCCCAGACCGCCGAGTGCGTCGACGTCACCGTGGCCAACTCGCAGGGCATCTCCGCGACGTCGATCGCCGACCACTACGGCTTCGGCGGCGACCTCAACTGCGGCCAGGGCTACCGCTTCGTCGCCTCCGACGGCGGCGTGTTCGACTTCGGCGACGCCAGCTTCTGGGGCAGCACCGGCGGCATCACGCTGAACAGGCCCGTCGTCGGCATGGCGTCCACCCCCAGCACGAGCGGGTACTGGCTCGTGGCCTCCGACGGCGGCATCTTCAGCTACGGCGACGCGCAGTTCCACGGCTCCATGGGCGGCCGGCCGCTCAACCAACCCATCGTCGGCATGGCCTCCACGCCGAACGGCGGCGGCTACTGGCTCGTGGCGGCCGACGGCGGCATCTTCGGCTTCGGCGAACGCGCAGTTCTACGGCTCGACCGGCTCGATCCACCTCAACCGGCCCATCGTCGGCATGGCCGCCACCCCCGACGGCGCCGGCTACTGGCTCGTGGCCTCCGACGGCGGCATCTTCGCCTACGGCGACGCGCAGTTCTACGGCTCGACCGGCTCCATCGCGCTGAACTCGCCGATCGTCGGCATGGGCGCTGGGCCCGGCGGCACCGGCTACTGGCTCGTGGCAGCCGACGGCGGGATCTTCGCCTACGGCAGTGCGCAGTTCTACGGCTCGGCCGGCAGCCTCCGCCTGAACCAGCCGGTGGTGGGGATGGCGGCCACGCCCGACACGAACGGCTACTGGCTGGTGGCGGCCGACGGCGGGGTCTTCACCTACGGCGACGCCAAGTTCTTCGGGTCGACCGGGCAGCATCCACCTCAACAAGCCGATCGTCGGGATGTCGTCGGCCTGAGCCGGCACCGCCCGCGCCGCCCCCGAACACGACCGCTCTGACGCCCAGGCCTGGGCCCCGAACCCGTTTTTCACGCCGGTAAGCTGGAGCGATGGACGCCAACGGATTGAGGGCGGCCTTCACGCGCTTCTTCGCCGACCGCGGCCACACCATCGTCCCCTCCGCCAGCCTCATCCCGCACGACCCCTCGGTCCTCTTCACGATCGCTGGCATGGTGCCGTTCAAGCCGTACTTCCTGGGCGAGGAGACGGCCCCGTGGCCCCGCGCCACCAGCATCCAGAAGTGCTTCCGGACCCCCGACATCGAGATCATCGGGACCGACACCTACCACTGCACCTTCTTCGAGATGCTCGGCAACTTCAGCTTCGGCGACTACTTCAAGGCCGACGCCATCCCGATGGCCTGGGAGCTGCTCACCGAGGTCTTCGGCTTCGACGGCGACCGCCTCTGGATCACCGTCTACGACGACGACGACGAGGCCGAGCAGATCTGGATCGACAAGGTCGGCATCCGCCCCGAGCGGGTGCAGCGCATGGGCGACGAGGACAACTTCTGGGCCATGGGCGAGACCGGCCCCTGCGGCCCCGACTCGGAGATCTTCTTCGACAAGGGCGAGGCCTACGGGCACGACGGCGGCCCCAAGCACGGCGGCAGCGACCGCTTCGTCGAGATCTGGAACCTCGTCTTCATGCAGTTCAACCGCGACGCCGCCGGCGTCCTCACCGAGCTGCCGCGCAAGAACATCGACACCGGCGCCGGCCTCGAGCGGATCCTCCCCATCCTCCAGGGTCTCGATTCGATTTATGACACCGACCTCTTTCTGCCGATCATCGACACGGCGGCGTCCATCGTCGGCACCGCCTACGGGACCGACGAGCGGACCGACGTCGCGCTCCGGGTGCTCGCCGACCACGGCCGCGCCTTCTCCATGCTGGTGGCCGACGGCGTCCTCCCCGCCAACGAGGGCCGGGGCTACGTGCTGCGTCGCGTCGTGCGCCGCGCCGTCCTGGCCGCCCGCCGCCTCGGCGTCGACAAGCCCATCGGTCCGCCGCTCGTGCAGGCGGCGACCGAGGTGCTCGGTGAGGCCCACCCCGAGCTGCTGCGCCAGCACGACCTCATCGTCAACGTCATCGCCCGCGAGGAGGCCGGCTTCGACCGCACCCTGCGCGCCGGCCTGGGCCGCCTCGAAGAGGCGATCGCCACCGGGACCAAGGTCCTCCCCGGCGACGTCGCCTTCACCCTGCACGACACGCACGGCTTCCCGGTCGAGCTGACCGAGGAGCTGGCCCGAGACGCCGGGGTGGAGGTCGACCGGGCGGGCTTCGATGCCGCCATGGCCGAGCAACGCGAACGCGCCCGCGCCGCGGCCAAGTCCGCCCGGGCGGGTGACGAGTCGTCCTACCGGGCGCTGCTCGAGCAAGAGGGCGCCACGCCCTTCGTCGGCCGCGGCCTCGAGAACTACGAAGTGCCGGCCCGCGTCGTGGCCGTGCTCGAGCGCATGGACGGCGACACCAGCGACGCCGACGCTGACGCAGGTGTCGAGATCGTCTTGGACCGCACGCCCTTCTACGCCGAAGGCGGCGGCCAGATCGGCGACACCGGCACCATCGTGACCGAGAGCGGCATCGCCGAGGTCTACGACACCCAGCAGGCCGTGCCCGGTCTGGTCGTGCACAAGGCGCGCCTCGACGGTGAGCTGGTGGCGGGCCAGGACGCGCTCGCCACCATCGACGGGCGCGCGGCGCGAGGCCATCCGGCGCAACCACACGGCGACGCACCTCCTGCATTCCGCGCTGCGCACGGTCCTGGGCGACCACGTGCGCCAGCAGGGGTCGCTGGTCGGGCCCGACTACCTGCGCTTCGACTTCTCGCACCATTCCCAACCCACGCCCGAAGAGCTCGACGAGGTGTTCGCCCTGGCCAACGAGGCGGTCCTGACCGACGTCGGGGTGGAGACGGTCGAGACCACGCGCGAGGACGCCGAGAAGATGGGCGCCATCGCCTTCTTCGGCGACAAGTACGGCTCCTCGGTGCGCGTCGTGCGGGCCGGCCCCACCTCGCTCGAGTTCTGCGGTGGCACCCACGTCGGGTCGCTCGGCCAGATCGGCCCGATCACGCTGCTGTCTGAGGGCTCCATCGGTTCGAACACCCGCCGCCTGTTCGCGCTGACCGGCCGTGCGTCCATTCAGCGGGCCGTCGAGCGCGAGAAGCTGGTGCGGTCCGCCGCCGAGGCGTTGCGGAGCGAGCCCGACGAGCTGCTCGCTGCCATCGGCCGGCTCACGGAGCGACAGCGCGACACCGAGAAGGAGCTCTCGGCGCTGCGCCAGCAGTCGAGCGAGGCCGAGGCGAAGACACTCGCCGCGCAGGCCGCCGAGAGCGGGGTGGTCGTCGCCCGCCGCGACAAGGTCGAGGGCAAGGAGCTCCAGTCGCTGGCGGAGGCGATCCTGCGCCAGGACGGCGTGCGCGCCGTGGTGCTGGGTGGCACGGCGGACGGTTCGAAGGTGTCCATCGCCGCGGCCACCGCGGGGTCCCCCGATGCGGTGGAGCTGGTCAAGACGCTCGGCCCCATCGTGGGCGGCGGAGGCGGAGGCCGGCCGGGCTCACCCTCGGCGCTTGCCGGGGGCAAGGATCCCTCGCGCCTCGATGATGCCCTGGCCGAGGCGCGGCGGCTCCTGTCCGAGTCCGAGTGAGCGGGGTGTCACCGCCATCCGAGCGGACCGACGCGGGCGCGGGCCGACTGGGCCGTGCGGCCGCCCTCGACCTCGGGTCTCGTCGCATCGGCGTGGCCTTCAGCGACAGCCGCCGCACGATCGCAAGCCCCTGGGGGACGATCGAGCGCAGCGGCGACCCGGTCCGTGACCGCGCGGCCGTCGTCGAGGCCGTGCGCGAGGTCGAGGCTGCGGTGGTCGTCGTGGGCCTGCCGCTAAGCCTGTCGGGCGCGGCAGGACCGGCGGCCCGGGCGGCGCTCGAGGAGGCCGACGCGCTGCGGGCGGCGCTCGAGCCGCACGGCATCGCGGTCGAGATGGCCGACGAGCGCTTCACGACCGTCGAGGCGCAGCGCTCGCTCACCGCAGCGGGGCGCAAGGGGAAGGCCGCCCGTCGGGTCGTCGACAGTGCGGCCGCCATGGTGCTGCTCCAAGCGTGGCTGGACCGGACGTGAGCCGCCCCGGGGGCCCCGACGACCGAGACGCGGCGTCAACCGACGCCGACACCGATACCGACGACCCCGAGGAGCAGCCGCTCGAACGACGGGCGCGCCGCCAGGCCCACGTGCGCCGGCGCCGGCGGATCGTGGCCATCGTTGGCGGTGCGGTACTGGTGGTCATCTTGGCCTTCACGCTCTGGTACGAGCTCGAGGCGAATGCGCTCGGCCCGCTCGGCAAGCAGGTCGTGGTGACCGTCTCGCAGGGCGAATCGGCGAGCTCGGTCGTCGATTCCATGAGCCAGAAGGGCGTCATCGGCAGCTCCTTGGCCTTCCGGGTCTCAGAGGTCTTCCACGGCACGCCGACCGTCTTGCCGGGCAGCTACCTGATGCACCAGAACCAGAGCTTCGCCCAGGTGCGCACGCTCCTCGACGCCGGTCCCAACATCTACCCCGTCGACGTGCGGCCCGGCTTCACGCTGTCGGAAGTCGCGCAACGAGTGGGGGACATCCCGGGCCACACGCCGGCGACCTTCGAGAAGGCGGCCTCGAGCGGCGCCGTCCACTCGATGTTCTCGCCCCCGGGCTCGAACAACCTCGAGGGCATGCTCGGGACCGGCGAGTACCTGATCCTGCCGGGCGAGTCGGACCAGACGATCGTTCAGGACATGGTGACCCGCTTCGATCGCGACGCTCAGGCCGCCGGCCTCAGTACGGCCTCCGCCCAGGCGTTGGGTATGACGCCCTACCAGGTCATCACGATCGCATCGATCGTCGAAAAAGAGGGCTACATCCCCGTCAACATGCCCGACGTGTCGCGGGTCATCTACAACCGGCTGGCGCGCAACATCGCGTTGCAGATGGACTCGACGGTGCTGTACGCCATCGGCCAGGACGGCGGCCCCGTCACCAGCAACGACCTCAAGATCCAGTCGCCCTACAACACGTACCTCACCAAGGGCCTGACGCCGACTCCGATCTGCATGCCGTCGCAGAAGGCCATGGTCGCGGCACTGCACCCGCCGCCGGGTGCCTGGCTCTACTTCGTGCTCGTGCAGAAGAACGGCGTCATGGCCTTCTCCGACACCTTCGCCGAACAACAGGCGAACGAAAAGCTGGCTCAGTCCCGTGGCCTCCCCTGAGCCACACGGAGCGCTGACGATGGAAACGGCCCGGGCCACATGCGGTACGGACGTCCACATCGTCGGCGTCATCGGGAGCCCGGTCGCCCATTCGTTGTCGCCCCTGCTGCACAACACCGCCTTCGCCGCGCTCGGCCTCAGCCACACCTGGCGCTCGTTCGCCTTCGAGGTGGCGCCCGGACAGGCCGCCGCCGCCCTCGCGACGATGCGGAACGAGGGCGTCACCGGGCTGTCCGTCACGATGCCGCACAAGGCCGACGTCGCCGGCCTGGTCGACGAATGCAGCGACGTGGCGCAACGCCTCAACGCCGTCAACTGCGTGCAGCAAGCACAAGGCCGCACGTTCGGCACGAACACCGACGGCGAAGGGTTCCTGGCGTCGCTTGCCCGGGCCACCGCACTCGAACCCGCCGGGAAGCGGTGCGTGGTCATCGGCGCCGGCGGCGCGGCCCGGGCCGTCGTGCTCGCGTTGGCCCGAGCCGGCGCCTCCGACGTTGCCGTCGTGAACCGCACCCCGGAGCGGGCCTTCGAGGCGGCGGCTCTGGCCGGCAACAAGGGAACGGTCGTGCCGCTGATCGATGGTGCGATCGCGGAGGCCGTCGGGCGAGCCGATCTGGTCGTCAACGCGACCCCAGTCGGCATGGCGGGCGTCACGGCCGGGGCAGACCCGGTCGAATGGCTGGTCGCACCCGAGCTCCTGGGGCCGGGCCAGGTGGCGGCCGACCTGGTCTACGTGCCCCGGCCGACGGCGTGGCTGGAGCGGGCGGCCGACGCCGGCGCGACCACCTTGGACGGCCTGGGCATGCTCGTCCACCAGGCGGCCGCCCAGCTGGTGTTGTGGACCGGCGAGCCGCCACCGGTCGAGGCGATGTGGCAGGCGGCCGAGGTAGCCAGCCCGCCCGGGGACTGAGCCTGGCGCGTCAGGCCGGTGCCGCCGGAGGCGGAGCCGGGGCCGGGGCTGTGGCCGTCGCCGGATCCGCCGGCCAGAACCCCGCACCCGCGAGCGCGCCGATCGCGGCCTCCCGCAGGGCCCGGGTCAGAGGGTCACGCAGCGACGGCACGGTCAGCAACATGACGCGCATCGTGATCGTCGTCGCGTCGGCCGCGAACAACCCGACCACGCTCGGTGGCTCGGTGGTGTGGGCGGCGAAGTCGGGGCGCGCCGCCACCTCGTGCGCCGCATCGGAGATCACCGAGCGCACCCGCTCGAGGTCGGTCGCCGCGCTCCCCGGCAGCGTCAGGTCGACGACGGCGCGCGCCCAGCCCCGCGACAGGTTGCCGATCAGGCGGATGTCGCCGTTCGGGATCACGTACATCGTGCCGTCGACGCCGCGGAAGCGGGTCAACCGCATGGTGACGTCCTCGATCACCCCGGTCACCCCGCCGATCACCACCGAGTCGCCGACGTTGTACTGGTCCTCCATGGTCATCAGCGCGCCCGAGAAGTAGTCGCGCACGATCTGCTGGAGGCCGAACCCCAGCGTGGCGCCGATGATGGTGGCGCTGGCCAACAACGGCGTCAGGTTGATGCCGAGCATCCCGAGCACGATCGCCCCGGCCACGACGAAGACGAACAGCCGCCAGATGTTCGCCGCCAGCCCCGACATCGTGGTCACCCGCGCCCCGGCCCGGGACGACCCCGACCGGGTCGCCGCCTTGTCCGCGATGCGGGTCAGCAGCCGGCGCACCGCCTTGGCGCCGTAGCGGGCGACGAGCGCCGCCACCAGGACGACGAGCAAAATGCTCAGCGGCCGCACGATCAGGTCCGTCACCGTCGACGCCGTGTCCGGGCTGACCCCCGACTTCACCAACAGGTGGTAGAGCCAGCCCCCGCCCTGGTCGACCTGCGCGCGACCTGGCTGACCTGCCCCAACACCCCCGAGGGCCCGTCCGACGACGCCACCAGGACATGGAGCGGCGCCGAGGGGGGTGAAGTCACGGCCGATATTGTGTCCGCAATCCACACCGTATGACCACACTCGCCCGCACACACGTTGCCTCCCGCCGCAGCGTGCCCCCGTTCGACTTGATACTGGTCGTGGCCACCTTCATGGTCTCCACCATCGGCGTCATCATGGTGTACACGGCCACCCGCGGCGTCCTGCTCGCCCAGGGTGACGACCCCAAGACCTTCCTCAAGAAGCAGGGCCTCTTCGTGGTGCTCGGCTTCATCGTCATGGTGGTGGTCGCGCTCGTCGACTACCGCCGCTGGGAACCGCTGGCCAACGTCTTGTACTGGCTGATCGTCGTCGCCCTCCTGGGCGTGTTCGCCGTCGGCAGCAGCGCCCAGGGCGCCGCCCGCTGGTTCAGCATCGGCCCGCTCCAGATACAGCCCTCAGAGTTCGCCGTCCTGGCCCTGATCCTGGCCATCGCCACCTACTGCGCGCGCCGCGACGACGTCGGCCTGGCGTGGAAGGACGTCTTCCGGCTCCTGATCATGGCCGGCATCCCGATCGTGCTCGTCCTCCTCCAGCCCGACCTCGGGACCGCCATCATCATGGTGATCGTGCTCCTGGTCATGCTCGCCGTGGCCGGGCTCCCGATCCGGATCCTCATCATGTTGCTCATCGGCGTGGCGTTCGTCGTCTTCGTCGCCATCGAGGGCGGACTGCTGCACCACTACCAGATCGCCCGCCTCACCACCTTCCTCAACCCGAACAGCACGAGCACCAACCCCTACGTGCGCTCCGCCATCTACAACACGCAGCAGGCGAAGAACGCCATCGGCTCGGGCGGCCTGTTCGGCGCCGGCATCGGCCACGGCGCGCAGACGAACCTCGGCTACGTCCCCGAGCAGCAGACCGACTTCATCTTCACCGCCGTGGCCGAGCAGCTCGGCTTCGTCGGCTCGGTCGGCGTCCTCGCGCTCCTCGGTGTGATCGCCTGGCGGGTGCTGCGGGCGGCCACGGTGTCCCGCGACATCTTCGGTCGCCTCGTCTGCACCGGCCTCTTCGCGTTCCTCGCCTTCAGCGTCTTCCAGAACGCCGGCATGACGATGGGCATCATGCCGATCACCGGCATCCCGCTGCCCTTCGTCAGCTACGGCGGCACGGCGGTGCTGGTCTTCTTCGGCGCCATCGGTTTCGCCCTCAGTGTCGGCGCGCGCCGGAGGTTCCGGTGACCGACGTCCAGCCCGCGGCCGACGCCGATGGGGAGGCCACCGAGCCGGTCATCCCGGACCCGGTGGAGGCGGTCGGACCGTCGTTCAGGGTCATGGACGTGGACGACGTCTCGCTCGATCTGCCCACGCAGTACCCGGCCGTGACCCTGGTCGAGGCCGAGCCGCCCATGCGCACGCTCGTGTTCCCGGTCGGGCTCCCCGAGGGCACGGCGTTGGCCCAGGCCCTGCGGCGGATCCAGGGCCGCCGGCCGATGACCCACGAACTGTTCATGCAGGTGATGCAGCGGGCGCACATCGACGTCGTGGCGGTCCGCCTGGTCGGGCGCGAGGAGGGCAACCTCTTGGCCGAGCTCGATCTGATGACGCCCGCCGGCCGCGAGCGCATCGACTGCCGGCCGTCCGACGGCCTCGTCCTGGCGTTGCGCATGCCGGTGCCCGCCCCCGTCATGGCCGACGAGCGCCTGCTCGAAGAGGGTGGCGACGTGGCGCCCATCGTCGAGCGGCCATGATGCGGCCGTGACCGTCATCAAGATCAACGCCATCACCGTCCCCGAGGACGCCGGCGACGAGCTGGCCCGCCGCTTCGCCGCCCGCGCCGGTGCCGTCGACGACGCCGACGGCTTCGAGGGCTTCGAGCTCTTGCGGCCAACCGACGAGCGGCGCCAGTGGCTCGTCGTCACCCGCTGGCGCGACGAGGCGTCGTTCCAGGCCTGGGTCTCCTCGCCCGCGTTCGCGCACGGCCACGCCGGCGCCGACCGCCCGTCGCCCCACGGCGGACCCGTCTCGGTCGTCGTCCGAGCTGTGGTCCTACGAGGTCGCCGGCGGCTCGCCGGGTGCAACCGCCTGACGATCTGACGGTCTGACCAGGCACGATCACGTGCCTCCGCATCGACGCGTTTCGGCGAGAGAGGCCTTTCGGCCCTAGGCCCACCCCCCGTTGAGGCCGGAAACTCAAAACAGCGGTCGCCGGCCCCCGGAGAGGCGAGGGATGGGCGAGGGCAGGCGCCCGCTGCCCCGCATCGAGAAGGAACGAGACCATGACCGTCGAACGAGGCACGGCCACGCCGCTGACCACCGAAGAGATCGACTTGGCCAAGGACTCGATGCTCGGCGATCGCTTCATGATCCGCTTCAGCGAGGACACGCTCAAACACCGCCCACTGGGCATCCGCCTCATCATCGAGTTCGTCGGGACCTTCATCCTCGTGACCGTCGCGGCCGGATCGGGGGTGATCAACCACTACGTGGGCGGAGGCCCGATCAGCCGCACCGCGGCCGTTATCGCTCCGGGCGCTGTCGTGATGGCAATGATCTACGCCCTCGGCCCGCTGTCCGGTCTCCACATCAACCCGGCGGTGACGCTGGCCTTCACCGGTCGGCGCGTGTTCAAGGCGATCTGGGCCGTGCCGTACATCCTGGTGCAGTTCGCGGGCGCCATCTGCGCCGCCCTGTTCCTCCAGAACATGTACGGCCACGTCACTTCGGGTGGCAACTACCCGATCAACAAGCCCGGCGGGGAATGGAAGTCGCTCGTGATGGAGATCCTCCTCACGACGATCTTGGTGACGGTGATCCTCAATACGGCAACGGGCTACCGCAGCATCGGCCACAACGCGGCGCTCGCCGTCGGCTCGACGGTGGCGCTGCTCGGCCTCTTCGCCAGCCCCATCAGCGGCGCCTCGATGAACCCGGCCCGCACCCTCGGCCCGGACATCGTCGGCTGGAACTTCACCGGCTGGTGGGTCTACGTCGTCGGCGACCTCGCCGGAGCCGCCATCGCGGTCATGTTGATCGGGCTCGTCCGCGGGCTACCCGACGCCGCCGAGCGCGAAGCGGCCGAGGGTGGCGCACTTCCGCTCGAGTCCTGAGCGCAGGGCCTACCTCGCGAACCGAATTCGCCCGCGGGCACCATGGGGCGTTCGCCGGGACCACCGGCCGCGCCGACCGCGATCATCTCGTATTGCGCTTTGGCCCCTTCGTCTGAGATGCGCAGGAGTAGCGCAATGAGGATGTAGTTCGGCGAGGAGCGACGAGCCGCCGTACGCGACGAAGGGAAGCGTGACCCCCGTGAACGGCAACAGCCGCACCACCCCCGCCATGATGAAGAACGCCTGGAAGCCGATGATGAGCGTCAAGCCGGTCGCCATGAGGCGGGAGAAATCGGAGCGGGCCGTCTGGGCGATCCGGAAGCCGGCCCCGACGATGAGCACGAAGGCCACGACGACCGAGATGGCGCCGACCATGCCCATCTCGGTGGCGATGCCGGCGAAGATCATGTCGCTGGTGAGCCCGAAGATCTGGATGGCGTAGTGATCGAACCCGAGACCGGTACCACCGACGCCGCCGGTCCCCATGGAGTACCAGGCCTCGCTCAGCTGGGTGTTGCCGTAGTTCGGCGCGGTGGGCCAGGGGTTCTGCCACTGCTCGATCCGGTAGTGGACCTGGCCGAAGTAGTGCGCCGCGATGAACGCCCCGACGCCGAAGAGGACGAGGCCGAGGACGAGGTAGCCGATGCGGCCGGTGGCGATCCAGAGCATCCCGATGAACAGGACGAAGAGCAGGGCGGCGAAGCCGATGTCGTCCTCGAGGCCGATGATGGCCATGGCGGCGCCCCAGGCGACGATGATCGGGAGCAGCGGCCGCGGGTCGAGGAACAGCCGGTTGCCGATCTGCGCCGTCGGGATGGTGAGCATCTCCTTGTTCTCCGCGAAGTAGGACGCGAAGAAGATGCACAACAGGATCTTGGAGAACTCGATCGGCTGGAACGAGATGTTGCCGAAATGCACCCAGAGCCTGGCGCCGCCGATGGGGGAGAAGCCGAGCGGGATGACGAGCAGGATGCCCGCCACCAATAACAACAGATATCGGTAGCGCTCCAGGTCTCGCGAGTACCGCACGACGAGCAACGTGAGGACGTAGAGGATGATGCCGAGGGTGGCCCAGGCGGCCTGGCCCTTGGCCTGACCGGGTGCCCAGCGAGCGATGACCACGTAGCCGATGCCATTCAGCAACGCGGCCAGCGGCAGGATGACGGCGTTGGCGTCGGGGGCGAGCCAGCGGTTCGCCAGGTGCGCGAGCATCGCCAGTCCGAGCACGATGCCCAAGAATGCGCCAAGGTTGTCGGGGATCTTCGCCTTCTGACCCAACACGGCGAGGATGTAGAGCGCAACGACGATGCCCGAGCCGAACAGCAGCAGCCCGAATTCGGTGCGACGCTTCGGTTTCGGGCCGAACGCGTAGACGCGGAAATGGCGAGCGGCGGCTCCGGCTCCGGGTCGCGGTCGTCGTTCCTGACGGCACGGGCGAATGGTAGTGGTGAGGGGTACAGTTCAGGGTGACATCGACTCTTCTGTCGTCGTTTCGTTCGTTTTTTCGCTTTCGGCGCAGTACCGGGCCGAACTCCGCCCTTCCGCCCATGACCCAGACCCAGCCCCAACCTCAACCCCAGGCGCCGTCGACTGATACGGCTGGTGGGAGCGGTCGAACGGGCGACGCAGCCGAGGCCAGCGAGGCCGAGCCCACCCCGCCCAGCCCGGCAGCCCAGGGCACGGCGCCAGCGCCCGTTGCCCGCCCGACCCCGCCGTCGTACCAACAGATCGAGGCCTTCGGGTACCAGCGCTTCACGAACCGGGAGCAGTCCAGGCTCGACTTCGGCGCCCGCCTGCTCGACCTGGCCGAGGACGACGGCCTCCCGCTCATGGAGCGGGCCAAGTTCTTGGCCATCTTCTCCGAGCTGCTCGACGAGTTCTACCAAATCCGGGTCGCCGCCCTCGAGGACCAGGTCGCCGCCGGCGTGCGCACCCGCTCGGTCGACGGGCTCCGACCCGGCGAGCAGCTCAACATGATCCGGGGCCGGGTCCAAGAGCTCCTCGCCCGCGAGGACCACATCTTCTTGGACCTCATCGTCCCCGCCCTCGCCGCGGCCGGCATCCGACTCTCCGACTGGTACTCCCTCGATGACGACGACCGAGACCACCTCGTCGAGGTCTTCAACCGCGAGATCTTCCCCGTCCTCACGCCGCTGGCCGTCGACCCGGGCCACCCGTTCCCCTACATCTCCAACCTGTCGCTCAACCTGGTCGTCGAGGTCCAGGACCCCACCAGCAACGAGCGCCGCATCGCCCGGGTCAAGGTCCCGCCCGCGCTGCCGCGCTTCGTCGTCATGCCCGACGGCGAGCGCTTCGTGCCCCTCGAGCAGGTCATCGCCGCCCACCTGGACTCCCTGTTCCCCGGCATGACGATCGGCCAGCACCACGCCTTCCGGGTCACCCGCAACGCCGACCTGACCCTCGAGGAGGACGAGGCCGACGACCTGCTCGTCGCCGTCGAGATGGAGCTGCGCCGCCGCCGCTTCGGCCGGGCGGTGCGCCTCGAGGTCGAGGCCGACACGGACGACGAGGTGGTCGACCTGCTCGCCACCGAGCTCGAGCTCGGCCGCGACGGCGTCTTCCGGATCGCCGCGCCGCTCGACCTGAGCGGGCTGTGGGGCGTGTACGCGCTCGACCGCCCGGACCTGAACGACGAGACGTGGACGCCGATGACGCCGCCCCGCCTCGCCAACGCGGCGCACGACCCCGACGAGTTCTTCGCCATGCTGCGCGAGCGCGACGTGCTGGTCCATCACCCCTACGACTCGTTCGCCACCTCGGTCGAGGCGTTCGTCACGCAGGCGGCCCACGACCCCGCCGTCCTCGGCATCAAGCAGACGCTGTACCGCACCGGCTTCGACAGCCCGATCGTCCAGGCGCTCATCCGGGCGGCCGAGAACGGCAAGCAGGTGGCCGCGATCGTCGAGCTCAAGGCAAGATTCGACGAGGAGGCCAACATCGGCTGGGCCCGCGCCCTCGAAGAAGTGGGCGTCCACGTCGTCTACGGCATCGTCGGCCTCAAGACGCACTCCAAGACGGCGCTCGTCCTGCGCCACGAGGACGACGGCGTGCGGCCGCTACTGCCACGTCGGCACCGGCAACTACAACTCCAAGACGGCGCGCATCTACGAGGACCTCGGCCTGCTGACGTCCGACCCGGTCATCGGCGCCGACGTGGGCGCACTGTTCAACTACCTGACGGGCTTCTCGAAGCACGCCGACTACCGCGAGATCCTCGTGTCGCCCGTCACGGTCCGCAAGCGCATCATGGCGATGATCGAGGAGCAGGCCGAGGCGGGGCCCGAGGGCCGCATCGTCATGAAGGTCAACGGCCTCACCGACGCGGCCATGATCGACGCGCTCTACCGCGCCTCGGGCGCCGGCGTGCAGATCGACCTCGCCGTGCGGGGCCTGTGCCGCTTGCGCCCCGGCATCCCCGAGCTCTCGGAGAACATCCGTGTCCGTTCCATCGTCGGCAACTTCTTGGAGCATTCGAGGATCTACCGCTTCGGTGGCGCCCCCGTCGATCCGGCGGCCGGACCGGGTCTGCCCCTCAAGATCTTCATCGGTTCCGCGGACCTCATGGGCCGCAACCTCGACCGCCGGATCGAGGTGGTCGTGCCGGTGCACGACCCCGAGCTTCAGGGTCGTCTCTTCGAGGTGCTCGACCTGGTCTTCGCCGACGACACCAACGCCTGGGAGCTGGGCTCGGACCGACGCTGGCGCCGGGTGCCCAATGCGCACGGCATCAGCTCACAGGAGCGCCTGAAGGAGCTCGCCCGCGTGCGGGCCCGCCGCCAGCGAGACTCCGAACTCCGGGTCGGCGACGGTGACGAGGCCCGACCGCCCGTGCCGGCCACGGCGCCCACCACGCAGGTCTGACGCATGGCCGACCCATCGGCCGGCCTGCTCTCCGACTATCGAGCGGCCTGCGCCGCCTTCGCCGTCGCCGTCCGCGCTGCCCGCGGGCGTGGCGATGCGCCAACCCCGGCGGCGGAGGGCGACGTGCAGGGCGTGCTGGACCACGTCTTCGGCGTCCACGACACCCTCTTGCTGCAGCCGCTCGGCGCTCGGCCCGAGCATCCTGACGACGACCCCGAGGCCCGCTGGGACGACGACCGTGGCCGCGTTGTTCCCGGCGTTGGAGCAGCCCGGGGTGCTCGATCAGCGGGTGTTGCTCATCGGGATCGTCACCACCGATGTGCTGATTCACTCCTGGGACCTGACGCGTGCGGTCGGCGCCGACGTGCCGCTCGACCCGGGGCTCTGTCAGAGCGGCTACGACCGGGCGGTGGTCAACCAGAAGCTGCTCGAGGAGTCCGGCGCATTGGGAGTGCCGGTTGCCGTGCCCGACGACGCGCCGGTGCAGGACCGGCTGCTCGGCCTGTTCGGCCGGAATCCGGATTGGTGCCAGCCGGTGTCTTGAGCGGCAAATGTCTCGTTCCGGCGGCACCCGCCGATACGATCGAGACCCATGGCGAGCAATTTGGCTCTGCGCATGCGCGGGATCGCGTCGGACCGTGGCTGGGGCTGGCCGGCGCTGTCGGGCGCCGTGACTGTGGTCGGCGTGATCGTCCTGGCCATCGTCCACCAGCAGATCGATCTCAGCACCTACCTCCTGGGCGGGCAGCACGCGTGGACGAACGACTTGTTCGGCGTCACGCTGCCGAAGGACGGGCTCGGGTTCACGTATCCGCCGTTCTCCGCGTTGCTCTTTGCGCCGATCGCCCACGCGCCGTTGGTCGTCGCCGAGGTGGCGTTCTCGCTCGTGAACCTGGCGTCGGTGTTCGCGCTCGTTGCGGTGTGCCTGCGAGCGGTCTGCAACCAGATGGACCGTCGCACCATCATGTGGTGGGCCCTGGTGCTGTTGGTCCCGGTCGTGATGCTCGACCCGGTGCGCCAGACGTTCCTGCTCGGTCAGGTCAACATCATCCTCGCCCTGATGGTCGTCGCCGACATGACGCTCGACCTCCCCATCCCGCGGGGCATCCTCGTGGGGCTGGCCGCCGCGATCAAGGTGACCCCGATCATCCTGATCCCGTACCTGCTGCTCACCCGCCAAGGGCGGGCCGGCATGCGGGCGGCCGCCACCTTCTGCGCCGCCGCGCTGCTGGCGACCGCCGTCAACTACTCGACGTCGTGGGCCTACTGGACCCACTACATCCGCGACCCGCAACGTGCCGGCATGCTCTCGTGGATCGGCAACCAGGGCGTGCTCGGCGCGCTCGAGCGCATGATCGGCCATACCGTGAGCACGCCCACCACGTTCGTGATCGTGCTGACGGTGGCCGGCATCGGCCTGGTCGTGGCCGCCGCCGCCTACCGCCGGTCGTCAGCGATCCTCGGACTCCTCGTCGTGGAGGCGACCGAGTCGCTGGCCAGCCCGGTGTCGTGGTCGCACCACTTCATCTGGGTCGTGCTCCTCGTGGCCTGGCTCGCCTTAGCACCCGACCGGCCGCGCTACGGCGAATGGCTGGCGTTGGGCGTGGCCGCCCTGTTCTGGGCCGCCCCGCCGTGGTGGGCGCCGCACGGGCCGGGGATCATCTTCGCCGGCCGGGGCTGGCTGATCCCGCTCTCGGACTCCTACGTGCTGCTCTTCATCGGGATCGTGGTCGGCGCCGGGATCCGGGTGTTCCGGGCGCCGATCGAGCGGCCGGCGTTCCGCCGAGGTCGCAGCGTGGCACCCTCGGGCCTCGGCACCTGAGCGGGCGCGGGCGCGTCGACGAACCGCGTCGGGCTCTGCGGCCAGGATCACCATTTCTGCGGTGCGGTCGATCCGGCTCGCCCGCCCGCTCTTGGCACGCACCACTCGCCATCCGGTGACGACGAACAGCTTCTCCGGATCGCCCGGCTGAAACTCGTTGCGCCTGGGTTCGCCGATGGCGCGGAACAGCACGTCCCGAACCCGGCGCCATGCGAGCAGCAAGTCCCGTGGTTCGGGCGCCGCCAGGAACGTTGCCACGAGGACCGATCCGACCGGTGCCCGACCCCGGAGCGTGCGCAACATGGCGACCGACGCCTCGAGCGTGAGATAAGGCAGTAGTCCCTCACAGAGGAACAGCGATGGCGCCGTGGCGTCGTGGCCGGCCGCCGCCAGCGCCGCGTCGAGGTCGTCGACCATGAGGTCGAGTGGGACGTAGGCGACGTGCGTCGGAGCGAGCGCGAGGGCGTCGAGACGGCGGCGCTTGTCGGCTTGGGTGCTCGGGAAGTCGACCTCGAACCATCGAGTCGGCCCGCCGCCGAAGCGCAGGGCCCGGCCGTCGTAGCCGGCGCCGAGGATCACGATCTGCCCGATGCCGCGTCCCGATGGCGCCCGCGACTTCGCCGTCGATGAAGGCGGTCCTCTGCGCGATACCGGCAGGGCGGGCGAAGGACACCACGAAGGCGCCACTCACGTCGCGGTAGAGGGCGCGTTCGCCGTCGACGTCGCCGGCAGGGGTCGAGGATCGTGTCCGGGCGAGCTGCGCGCGGCGCGCCGCGACCCAGCGGGCGGTGAGTGATGGACGTTTGGCGCGCACGGAGGTCAGCGGCTCAAGACGTGACCGGCTTCGCCCCTGCCTTCGTTCTCGACCGGGCGCCTGCCGCAAACCTCGACCGGCCGAGGCGCAGCGAGAGGTACGAGAGCCCGCCGAAGGGGATCGGCAGCCAGAAGTTGACCAGCCGCCAGCTGAGAACGCCGGCGGCGGCGACGCCGCTCGGCACCCCGAACCCCTTGAGCACGGCGATGATCGTCAGCTCGATCACGCCCAGCCCGCTCGGGGTCACCGGAATGACGGCGATGATGTTGGCCAGGCCGTAGGCGACGAGCACGTCGATCGGCGAGACGTGGGCGCCGAACGCGAAGAGGAAGACCCACAGCGAGGCCGCATCGAGGAGCCAGTTGGCCGCGGCCCAGATGCCCGCCTTGGTCAAGAGCTCCGAGCTGGTGAACAGGATCTTCATGCGGTCGGCCACCTTCTGGACCAGCGAGGTCACCGTCTCGGTGCGCACGAAGGGAAGGCGGTCGCCCACCTTTTTCACGAAGGCGGAGGCCTGAGGCTCGTCCCGGGTGAGCAGGAAGACCAGGCCAGCGAAGATCCCGAGCAGGAGGACGCCCAAGATGGCGCCGAAGCCGTAGGCGGGGTTGTACCCCTGGAGCGGGATGGAGATCAGCAGCGCCAGCCAGAAGATGATGTTGAGCACCATCGCTGAGCCGATGCCCTGCGCGGCCAGTCCGAAGGCGGCGGTGCTACCCGGCACGTTCGACTCGGTGAGCAGCCGATAGCTGGCAGCCGTCCCGGGCACCGTGCCGCCGGGGAGGGTGTGGCTGATGGCGAGCGCCCACATGTTGATGCGGAAGACGCGAAATCGCGAGGGCGCGCCGGGGGAGAGGACCGTGCGGGTCACCTCGGCGTAGGCCAACAACGCGCCGAGCTCGAGCACGACCCCGAGGACGAGCCACATGAAATTCAAGTGGCGGAGCTGATGCAATTGCTTGCGGGCGCTCGCGAGCTCGGGGAGCAGGATGTATTCGAGCAGGAAGAAGAGCACGAGGATCATCAGCGTGATCTTCACGTTGCGCGGCATCCACCGGCGCTTCGGCTTCAGTGGTGCGGGCGGACCGACGGATTCGTCGGCTGCCTGGGAAGCAGCTGAGCCATCCGGGAGTGCCGTGGGCGGCGCGGGAGATCCACCTTCCGGTGGCTGCGCCCCGGGTTCCGCCGGCTCGACCTGCTCCATCGGATTCATGCTTGCACGTCCGTCACCCGACCAACCGCCTTCTCGGAGGTCCCACCTGCCAAGCTGGTCGCATGCCCGCGGAGCACCACGACACGTGGCGGTCCCGGTTGACGGGAAGCGCCGATCGGCGAGGCATCCCGCTTGCCACCATCGTCGTGTCCACGGCAGTCGTAATCGGGCTGCTGGACCTCAACGTTGCCTTGATCGTCGGCATCTGGGTGCTGCGGACGATCGCGCTGTACATCGTCGTCGCGTTCTTCATCACGCTGCTGCTGACACCGGCGACCCGGGCCCTCAAAAGGCGGGGGATGTCGCACGGGGGCGCCACGCTGCTCGTGTTTCTGATCGGCGCGTTGATCCTCATCGGTCTCGTCTACCTGTTCGCCTCACCACTCGTGACTGCGGCCAACAACTTTGGCCACGACATCCCCAATCTCATCCGGGAGGCCAAGAAGGGGCATGGCTGGCTCGGCCGCCTGGTGTACCGGTTCCACCTGCAGAAGTACCTCTCCGAGAGCTCCTCGAAGATCACGTCGCAGATCACCAAGGTGCTGAAGCCCGCGACTGCGTTGTCCGTCGGTGCCGCCGCCGTCTCGACGTTGATCTCCATTGTGACGATCGCCATCTTGACGTTCTTCACCATGCTCGAGGCCCCTCGGATGTGGGGCGGCTTCCTAAAGATGTTCCACAAGAAGACCGGCGACCGGCTGCGCCGGGTGGTCGACGAGACCATCCGCTCCATCACCGGCTACATGCTCGGCAACTTCTTGACCTCGGTCATCGCCGGCGTCGTGGTGGGGATCACGCTCGCCATCCTCGGGGTGCCGTTCGCGTTGCTGCTCGGTGTTTTCGTCGCGTTGGTGGACCTGCTGCCGCTCGTCGGCGGCCTCCTTGCCGGCGTGCCGGTCGTGATCATCGCGGCTATCCACTCGGTGACGGCCGGGGTGGTGATGCTCATCGTCTTCCTCGCCTACCAGCAGCTCGAGAACCATGTGCTCAACCCAGTGATCATGAGCAAAACGGTCCGGCTCAACCCCTTCTGGGTCCTGATCGCGGTCCTGGTCGGCGCAACGTTGGGTGGACGGGTGGCGGGGGGACTGGGCTCGTTCGTCGGCGCCCTGGTTGGGATTCCCTTCGGGGGCGCCATTCAGGTCATCATCCGGGAGCTGCGCAAGGGGCCCGACGACACGGAGACGCCCGAAGAGCTGATGGGCACCGGACCACCGAGCCTGAACGAGCCGTCGGACATCTGACTGCGCGCCGGTCCCGAAGACGTTCCTCAGCGTGGAACGGGGGGTGGTAGGAGCACAGTGGGACGCGGAAACCCTGGTCGGGGGCGGACGGTGGCCGCCGGGGCCGCCGCGGTGGGCTCACCTAGAATGCCCGTCATGCGGCCGCTGGTGGTCATTCCGACGTACAACGAATCGGAGAACATCGAGCGGATGCTGCAACGGATCCACGAATGCATGCCCGAGGCGGGCGTGCTGGTGGTGGACGACGGGAGCCCCGACGGCACGGCCGGGCTGGTTGAGGCGGCGGCCGGGAAATACCGCGACGTGCACCTGCTGCGTCGCACCGAGAAGTCCGGACTGGGGAGTGCGTACCGGGCCGGCTTCGCATGGGGTCTCGAGCGGGGCTACGACGCCTTCGTCGAGATCGACGCCGACTTCTCGCACGACCCGGCTGCCCTGCCGGGGCTGGTGGCGCCGATCGCCGCTGGCTACGAGGTCTCGATCGGGTCCCGCTACGTCGAGGGGGGGTCGATCCCGAACTGGGCGTGGCACCGGCACCTGTTGTCGAAGGGCGGGAATATCTACGCCTCGACCTTGCTGGGGTTGGGGGTGAAGGACGCGACGGCGGGCTTCCGCTGCTACGCGGCGTCGATCCTGCGGCGGCTGGACCTCGATCGGATCCGGGCTGAGGGCTATGGCTTCCAGATCGAGATGACGTACCGCTCCAAGCAGCACGGGGCGGCGATTACCGAGGTGCCTATCTCCTTCGTGGATCGGGCGGCGGGCGAGTCGAAGATGTCGTCGGTCATCGTCGTCGAGGCGCTGGGGCTCGTGACCTGGTGGGGCCTGGGGCGCGTGGTGGCCCGGGCTCGGCGGCTGGTTGGTGGCCGGGGGCGGCGCGGGGGTGGTCGCGGTCGGGGCGATGTCTCCTCGGGTGGCGGCGGGGCGAGTAACGGGACGGCGCCGAGTTATTCGGGGTCGGGGTCGGGGTCGGGGCCGGAGTCGGACCAACTGAAGGTGAGGTAACAGCGTGCGCAGCATCGAGGTGAGGGTGCAGTGACCGTGGAGGCGCCGACGGCGCGCATCCTGGTGGTGGACGACGAGCCGAACATCGCGGAGCTGTTGTCCGCCGCGTTGACGTTCGAGGGATATCAAGTCGGGGTGGCTGCCACCGGGGCGGAGGCACTCGAGCAGGTGCGTTCGTTCCGTCCGCACCTGGTCATGCTCGACGTCATGCTGCCGGACTTCGACGGCAACGAGGTGTGCCGACGGCTGCGCAACCAAGGCGAGCAGATGCCCATTGTGTTTTTGACGGCGCGTGACACCACGGAGGACAAGGTCGAGGGCCTGAGCATGGGCGACGACTACGTGACCAAGCCCTTCAGCATCGAGGAGCTCATGGCACGGGTTGGCGCGATCCTGAGACGAGCCGGCGAGGTGACGGCGGCGGACACGGCGATCTTGCAGTTCGCCGACCTGACGATGAACTTCGACACCCACGAGGTGTGGCGCGACGAGCAGTCGATCGAACTGACGGCGACGGAGTTCAACCTGCTGCGGTATCTGCTGGAGAACGCCCGCCGGGTCATTTCGAAATCCGAGTTGTTGGACAACGTCTGGGGCTTCGAATTCCGGGGCGACCCCAACATCGTCGAGACCTACATCAGCTACCTGCGCAAGAAGATCGACGACCGTGATCCGGCGCTGATCCACACGATCCGTCGAGTCGGCTACACCCTGCGGTTGCCCAGGGAAGGATGAGCCTCCAAAAGCGGCTCGTCGCCGTCGTGGCGCTGCTGCTGGTGATCGGGCTCGTGATCGCCGATGTCGTGACCTACGCCTCGGTGCGGTCGTTCCTGTACGGCCGAGCGGACTCGACGCTCACCCAGGACGAGGGCTTGGCCTTCAACTATCTGACTTTCGCGTCGACGCACAGCACGCCGATCACCGTGACGGCGCTGTCCCGGCGGGTGTCGACCGACGTGTACGTGACGGTGCTGAACCGCCAGGGCCAGGTCGTCCTGCGGCGGCCGTCGGGCTCGCAGACCCGCCCCGACCCCGCGCCGATTCTGACCAAGAGCCTCCCGGTGCAACAGGTGCCCGACATCTACCGACGTAACCACGGCTTCCACGCGGGGCGCTACGGGGGGCCGTTCGTCCCCGACCCCAACGCCGTGATCCTGGGGTCGACCGGTGACCCCGACGGCGAGTACCGCACCATCGCGGTGACCGTGCCGCAAGGGACGCTGATCACGTCGCTCTCGCTGAACCCGACGAACGACACGTTGGCGTCGTTGCGCAAGGTCGAGCTCTACGCCACCCTGGCCGTGCTGTTGGCCATGGGCGTGCTGGTGCTGGTCGTGGTGCGGCGCGGGTTGCGACCGTTGCGCCAGATGGCCGGGACCGCCGACGCCATCGCGTCAGGAGACCTGACCCGGCGGGTGCCCGAGGGCCGCCCGGGCACCGAGGTGGGCCAGCTGGGGTCGGCCCTGAACGAGATGCTGGGGCAAATCGAAGGCGCGTTCTCCGAGAAGTCGGCCTCCGAAGAGCGGCTGCGCCAGTTCGTGGCCGACGCTTCGCACGAGCTACGGACGCCGCTGACGTCGATCCGTGGGTACGCGGAGTTGTTGAGTCGGGGCGGGTTCGCAGACGAGGCGGGGCGGAACAAGGCCCTGAAGCGGATTGAGGAAGAGGCGACCCGGATGGGCGGCCTGGTCGAGGACCTGCTGCTGCTGGCCGAGCTGGACCGGGGCCGGCCGCTGCGGGCCGAAGGGGTCGACCTGCACCGGATCTGCGCCGACGCCGTGGGGGACTCCGACGCGGTGCCACACGACCATGCGCTTTCGTTGGTGCCGGGCAGCGCGGTGGTCGTCCTGGGCGACGACGAGCGCCTGGCACAGGTGGCCCACAACCTCGTCCGCAACGCGATGGCGCACACGCCGCCGGGGACGGCAGTGCGGGTGTCAACCGGCGTACTGGTCGCCGAGGGGATGGGGTATATCGAGGTGGCGGACAACGGGCCGGGGATTCCCGCTGATGAGGCCCGGCGCGTCTTCGACCGCTTCTACCAGACCGATCGTTCGCGTTCTGGGGGTGGGACCGGGCTGGGCCTGGCCATTGTGCGGGCCATCGCCGAGGCGCTCGGCGGGTCGGCCGAGGTCGTGACTCCCGCGTACGGCGCGGGCGGGGCGACGTTGCGGGTCAAGATCCCGCTGGCGGCGACGCACGTCGAGGCGAACGTGGCCAAATCGCCCTCGCCATCGGCGTCGCAGCCGCGGCAGCCGCCGGGCCCGGTGCCGGGCGTCCCTTCCGCCTCACCGCAGCTCCACTGACACACCCGGGATCACCGTGTCGAGCACGGTAGCCAGCTTGACGTTGGTCTCTGCCGCCTCGGCCTCGGGGTCCGAATCGGCGACGATGCCTGAGCCGGCCCGCAGCGAGAGCGTCGCCGTGGGCGAGGTTGGCGTTGCGTTGAGCAGGGCGCTGCGGATGCCGATCACCCACTCGCCGTCGCCGCGGGCGTCCACCCAGCCGACAGGCCCCGCCCAGTAGCCCCGGTCGTCGGGCTCACCCGCCGCAATGGCCGCCAGCGCCTCGGCGCGGGGTGTGCCGCCCACGGCAGGCGTCGGATGCAATGACTCGAGCAGCTGGAGCGCGGTCGGGACCGGGTCAGTCAGGCGGCCGGCGATCCGTGTGCCGAGGTGCGCGACGGAGCGGAACGCCACGAGGGAGGGCTCTTTCGGGACGTCCAGCTCGTCGCAGAACGGCGTCAGCATGTCCGCGATGGCCTCGACCACGTAGCGGTGCTCGGCGTGTTCCTTGTCCGATCCGGCCAACCGTCCCTGCGCGTCAGCGTCGTTGCGGGCCGTCGTGCCTCGGGCGACGGTGCCGGCGAGGGGGTGGCAGGTGACCCGCCGTTCGTGCCGGGCCACCAGGAGCTCGGGCGACGCGCCGAAGAACGTGCCATCGGGCGTGGGCATGGCGAAGATGGTGCAGGTCGGCTCGGCGGACCGCAGGCGTCGCAGGACGGGCGTGAGCGGCAGCACACCGGAAAGCTCGACCGTCAACGGCCGGGACAGCACGACTTTGTGCAGCGCGGCTCCGGGTGCCCGCATCTCCTCGACTGCTCGTGCCACTTGGCGGCGGTAGCCCGCGCTGTCGAGCGCGGTGGTGACGGCGCTGACCGTGACCTGCGCCCCCTGGTCGGCCGCTTCGGGGGACGTGCCGTACTGCCAGATCACCGCGTCGAACAACTCGGCGGTCTCGGGCAGCGGCTCATCAGACGGGCCGACCGCGGTCGCCCAGCGCCGCGTCACGCCGCCGGCGTCGCTGGCGATGCCCATGGTGAAGCGCGGGATGACGAGGAGACCGGCCATGGCGTCAGTGAAAGGGAGCGCGCCGATCGCGACCACGCCTGCGCCCAGGCCTCCGACCTCGTCGTCGCAGGGGATGGCGTTGAGCGCGTCGGGCGCGGCGTTGGCCTCCACTAGCTGGGCGGTGCCCCACCCGACCAGGGTCAGCCCCGGCCGGTCGAAAAGCACAGTGGGGCTGCCGTCGAACTGGAACGCGTCGGGTCCGTATTCGAGCGGGACGGTCCGCGCGTGGAGCCCGCCGGCCGGTGCGATCACCGCTCCGGCGCCGCCGCTCCCACCCGGGTGGCCAGAATGAGCTGGCTGAGGCCGCCGGCAAGCGGCCGGATGCCCACGGCGGAGAATCCGGCGTCGAGCAACATCTGGCGGAGGACGGGCGACGGCGGCAGGTAGGCGACCGAGGCGGGCAGATAGCGGTAGGCGGTGCGGTCGGAGAGGACGCCGCCCAGGACGGGTACGGCCTTGTTGAACCAGAGGTCGAAGCCGAACCGCCAGACGCCCGACGTCGGCGCGTCGACCTCGAGGACACCCAGCCGCCCGCCGGGGCGCAGCACGCGGGCCGATTCCCTCAACGTGGCGGCCAGGTCGGTGAAGTTGCGCAGGGCGTATCCGCAGACGAGCCCGTCGAATGCGCCGTCGGCAAAGGGGAGCTGGCTCCCGTCGGACTCGACCAGCGGGACGCCGGCGCGGTTGGCCCGCAGCATGCCTGCGCTCAGGTCCGTGCCGACCACTGTGTAACTGCGGTGCGCCGCCGCCCGGGACAGGTCGCCCGTCCCGCAGGCCAGGTCCAGGATGCGGGCACCCTCAGGCAGTGCCAGCGCATCCACGGTGACGCGGCGCCAGCGTTGGTCGAGGCCGAACGTCATCAGCCGGTTCACCAAGTCGTAGCGCGGCGCGATGGTGTCGAACATGGCCCGCACGCGGGCCGTCTTGTCCTCCCGCGAGGGCAGGACCGACGTTCCTGACGTGGCCGCAGCCCCCGCAGCGGGCGCGTCAGCAGGAGCAGGTCCCGTGCTGGTGCGGCGCGCCATGGAGGTAGGGGAGACCGACGTCAGCGGTAGTAGCGGTAGACCACCTGGGCGACACAGGCCGGCTTCGGCGCGTCCTTGACCTCCATCACCATGTCGTAGGTCACCTGGACGCCGCCCTCCACGTCGTCGACGGCGGCCACGGTCACACCCATGCGCAGCTCAGCGCCGACGGGGACCGGCGACGGGAAGCGGACCTTGTTGCAGCCGTAGTTGACACCGAACTTCATGTTGTCGACCCGGATGATCTTGTTCAGCAGCACGGGCGCCAGCGACAGGGTCAGGTAACCATGGGCGATCGCGACGCCAAAGGGCCCTTCCTTGGCCCGCTCGGGATCGACATGGATCCACTGGTGGTCGTCAGTGGCGTCGGCAAACAGGTTGACCCGCTCCTGGGTGATGGTCTGCCACTCGGAGTGTCCGAGCTCCTGGCCGACAAGCTTGTGAAAGGCGTCGACGCCGTCGACGGTGGTGGTCATGCTGCGCTCCTCGCTGGTCAGGGTTCGATTCCGGACTGGCACGCTACCCGCATGGGGGCGCGTCACTACGCTGACGCGCGTGACGGTCCCCCACGAGCACGAGGGCTTCCCGCCCCATCACCACCGGGACATCGGCGGAGGCGGGGCCAGGGCTGCCATCTTCGGCGTCAGCGACGGCCTGGTCACGAACGTCTCCCTGGTCCTGGGTATGGCCGGGGCCAATCCCGGTGGGTCGATCGTGCGCCTGGCCGGCATCGCCGGCCTCATCGTGGGGTCCTTCTCCATGGCCGCCGGCGAGTACCTCTCCATGACAGCGCAGCGCGAGCTGATGGAGCGCGAGCTCGAGGTCGAGCGCCGAGCGCTCGAGCGGCACCCCAAGGGTGAGGCCGCCGAGTTGCGCGGCATGTACGTGCGCCGCGGCATCGATCCGGTAGTGGCCGAGGACATGGTGAACGAGGTCATGCAAGACCCGGACCTGGCGCTCGAGACCCACGCCCGCGAGGAACTCGGCATTTCCGTCGAGCAGCTGGGTTCGCCGTGGCAGGCGGCGGCGTCGTCGTTCGTCACGTTCGCCCTCGGCGCCTTCATTCCGTTGTTGCCGTGGTTGATCGGCTCGGGGACGGCGGCCGTGGTGGCGTCGATCGTGCTGGCCGCGCTGGCGTCGATCGTCGTGGGCATAGTGCTGGCCGCCTTCACCGAGCGGTCGGTGATCTCGTCGGCCCTGCGCCAACTCGCCGTGACGGTCGTCGCCGCCGGCGTGACCTATGGCGTCGGCCGGGCGATCGGGACCGGCATCAGCTGAGCGCGGTGCGCCGGTAGGAGCGGTCGACGTGGTCGACTTCGAAGCCGAGACGCCGGTAGAGCCCGATGGCGGCCTCGTTGTCGGCGTCCGCGTAGAGCATCCCGACCCGGATGTCCCGCGCCGCGATTGAGTTCAGCCCGGCGACCGTGAGCGCCCGCCCCAAGCCGCCGCCGTGGTGCGACGGGTCGACCCCGATGACATAGATCTCACCGAGGACCGGCGTCCGCTTGCGGTGGATCTTGGTCCAGCAGAACCCGATGAGGCCATCCCCGTCGGGATCGTCGGCCACGAGAAAGCCCTCGAGGTCGACCCAGTCGGCCGCCAGCCGCTCGTGGAGCTGTTCCAGAGTCCACGACCCTTGCTCGGGGTGGGACGCGAAGGCGCGGTTGTTGACGCGGAGCCACGCCTCGTCGTCCTGGCCTGGCACGAATGGACGGGTGCCGATGGGCCGGGTGGATCGTTGCACCTCGTCCGCCAAGGGGAGCGGGACCCGCATCTGGACGACGTCGCGCTCGGGCTCGAACCCGTGTCGGCGCGCCAGGTCATCGTCGGCCGGCCCGGCGTGCATCGCCCAGAGATGCATCGGACCCTCGCCGTCAGCGGCGACGGAGGCAATTGCAGCCCCCACGAGGTCGGAGGCGAGGGCCCCGTCTCGCCGCTCCGGATCGACCACGAGGTGGATGGCAGTGGAGCCGTCGCGGGCCGGAGTCAGGAGGGCGAAGCCGCTCAAGTTGCCCAAGCCGCCCTCGTCCCCGCTTGCGCTCGCACCGTCGGCCAGCACGACACGTGCGTCATGCACCTCGCCGACGTCGGCGTCCCCGAGGACCGCGTGATACTGAGGCTCCGGGAGAGGCGGGTTGTCGTCGGCCGCATCGGCCCGCTGGAGCAACGCAATCAGCGCCCCACGACGCTGCGCCGTCGATCTCGCTCAGTGCCACGACGTCCACGTGGGCCAACGTAACCCGCTACCCGGTACGTTGAACCGGTGGCGATGCCGAGGACTCCGAAGGGGAGGGCCAAGCTCGTGATGGAGCGCCTGGCCGCGCTCTATCCGGGGACGGCCAAGGAGTTGTGCGCGCTCAACCACGAGAACGCGTTCCAGCTCCTGGCGGCGACGATCCTCTCCGCCCAGAGCACCGACGAGCGGGTCAACATGGTGACTCCGGGCCTGTTCGAGAAGTACCCGGACCCCGAGTCGTTGGCGGCGGCCAATCCTGAGGACGTGGAGGAGATCGTCCGCTCCACAGGGTTCTTCCGCTCCAAGACCAAGAGCGTGATCGGGATGGCCGCCGGCGTGGTCGAGCGCTTCGGCGGCGAGGTGCCGACGGCGCTCGAGGACCTGGTCACTCTGCCCGGCGTCGGGCGCAAGACCGCCAATGTCGTGAGGAGCGTGGACTTCGGGCTGCCCGGTCTCCCCGTCGACACCCACGTGCTCCGGTGCAGTGAGCGACTCGGCCTGACCGAGCGTCTCACCCCGACCGAGCGGCGGGACGCGGTCAAAGTCGAGTTCGAGCTCAACTCGTTCATCCCCCCGGCCGAACGTGGCGCGTTCAGTCTGCGCATGATTCTGCACGGCAGGGAGACCTGCGTTGCCAGAAAGCCGCGTTGTGCGACGTGTGTAATGGCTGATTTCTGTCCGTTTTTGCGCTGAGCGACAGGGAGGGGGCCTTTTGGCCCCTTTTCGGGCAATTCGTATTTCCCGTGCTGTAAACCCGAACAGGCCCCGCTACGATTGACCACTGGAACCGGTTCCCGCCACCTGGTTCCAAATGAGCCGTTGCTGGGATCCGCCTCCTGGCCGGCTCAACCAATGCCGGCCTTCGGGCCGGCATTGGTGTTTTCAGGCCCAGGTGCTCGCGGGAGCTGGTACTACTCCAGGTGCTACCCTCGGTCCATGGTCACCAAGCGGTCCGTTTCGCTCGACGACACGGTCGCTTCCGCCGTCGAAGAGGCGGCCAAGCAAGATGGGCTCTCCTTCAGCGCCTGGCTGTCCACGGCGGCCGAGCGTCAGCTGCGGGTGCGTCAGGGACTGCGCGGCGTGGCGGCCTGGGAGGGTGAGACGGGCTCGCTGAGCGCCGAGGAATTGGCCGCCGGCGAGGCGCTGCTGGCCAGGCTTCGCTCCGGTGTGTCCGGCGTGGCCTCGCGCGTCCGTCGCCGGTGACCGGCAGTCGCCGCGAGGGGTTGGTCTACGGATTGGGCGCGCTCCACGCTGCGGCGAGGGGTGACCGCATGATGTGGGCCTTGCACCGCGCCGCGCTGGCCAATGGCATTGTGCCGCTGGTGCCGGCCGTGACCGTGGCGGAGGGCTATCGCACCGAGGCCCGGAGCGACCGTATCGAGGAGCTCCTGGCGGGCACCGAGGTCGAGCCGTTCGTCGGCGACGCCGCCCGGCGCTCGGGCGAGCTGGCCGCACGATGTGACACCTCAGACCTCAGCACGGTGGCCGTGATCGAGCTGGCCGACCGACGCAACTGCGCCGTCGTGGCCCAGCGCCAGCCGGTGCTGCGGACGGCGTCGTCGCTCCTCGGGCACGAGCTCGTGCTGTACGCCGTCTGACCTCCGAGGCACCCCGCCAGCCCAGCCCAGCCCAGCTCAGCGCCGCCCCGAGCCCTGGCCGAACCGCCGGAGCCGCCGCAAGGCCCCACCCAGCGAGCGCTCGACGGCGATGAGTTCGTGCGCCATGTCCTCGTCGCCCCGGGCGAGCGCACCCTCGGCCATCGCCGTGACCCGGTGGTGGAGCTCCTCGAGCGTGGAGGACAAGGACGAGATCTCCGCAGCCGTCGACATGCCCCGATGATGGCCCATGCCCGGCACCCGCAGCGCACGACGCCCGCACCCCGCCACCATCAGAGACCGTCGGTAGGCTGCCGGCCTATGGCGGCCGGGCAGAACACGACCTCACCAGCACCCCCAACCCGCCACCCGACCGGTCGGCCCCGAGCTCGTCCGCCGCGCCCTCACGCTCGTCGACGCCCACACGACCGAGATGGCAGACAACATCCTCACCGTCCCCCTCACCTACTACCGCGACCCCGCCCTCGCCGACCGGGAGCACGCACTCCTCCGCCGCACGCCCCTCGCCCTCGCCCCGACGGCCCAGCTCCCGCAGCCCCACGACTTCGTCGTCCGCGACGTCCTCGGCACCTCGGTGCTGCTCACCCGTGACGCCCAGGGCACCGCGCACGCCTTCCTCAACTACTGCCGCCACCGCGGCGGCAAGCCGGCGCCCGAGGGCTGCGGCAACGCCCGCCGCCACACCTGCCCGTACCACGCGTGGTCCTACGACAGCGCCGGCCGCCTGGTCGGCCTACCCGGGCCAGGAGGGCTTCGACGGCCTCGCCCGCGACGACTACGGCCTCGTCGAGCTCCCGAGCGAAGAGCGCCACGGCTTCGTCTGGGCCGTGCTCACGGTCGGCGAGCCGATCGACGTCGCCGCCCACCTCGGCCCGCTCGACGAAGAGCTCGGCGCGTGGGGCCTCGGCGCCTCCGAGTACCTGACCGAGCGCGAGATCCGCGCCGACGTCAACTGGAAGGCCGCCATCGAGGCGTTTGCGGAGAACTACCACTTCCCCTACGTCCACGCGAACAGCATCGTGGGACAGAACACGTGTGCCAACACCGCGATCTACGACGGCTACGGCCGGCACCACCGCCTCGGCTTCCCCTGCCCGTGGATCGAGGGCGCCCGCAGCGACCCCGACCTCAGCGACCCGCTCGCCTACATGGTCTTCATCTATTGGATCTTCCCGAACCTCACCCTGGCCATGAGCCCGGTCGGCACCGAGATCATCGACATCCTTCCGTCCGTCGACGCCGCGACGCCGGGTCACAGTGTGTTACGCCACGGATGGATGGCCACCGAGCCGGCGCCGAATGACGCCGTACAGGCGGGGTACGCCGACCTCTACGAGGCCGTGCACGCCGCCGTGCGCGACGAGGACTGCGCGGTGCTGCGCGGCTGCGGCGAGGCGGCCCGGGCGGGTCAGCACGACCACATGGTCATCGGTCGCAACGAGATCGCCGTCCAGCACGTCGTGGCCACGTTCACGCAGGCGCTGCACCCGACGTCCTAGGCGGAGCGGCCGGCCTCCGTGCGGGAAGGGGCGCCCAAAGCACCCCGGTAGCCTTGTGACCTCATGCCCCTTCGTGTCCTGGACCTCCGCGGCACCCCGCCGCCGTACGACGCGGCCCTTCCGCGCCCCAGCGCGCCCGGGGCCGACGTGCACGATGCGGTGGCGCGCATCCTGGCCGAGGTGCGGGCCGAGGGCGACGCCGCGGTCATTCGGAGCACGGCGGCGTTCGACGGGGTGGACGTCTCGGCCGGCCTGCGGGTGGCGCCCTCGGAGATCAAGGAGGCGGCCGAGCGGGTCGACGCCGACCTCCGGGAGGCGCTCGAGGTCGCGTTCACGCGGATCGTGGCGTACCACGCGGACGAGGGCACGCCGCCGGGGGACCACGTCGACGGCGGCATCACCGTCAGCCACCTGACACGCGCCGTCGAGCGGGCCGGGATCTACGCGCCCGGCGGCCGGGCCCGCTATCCATCGACCGTCCTGATGTGTGCGGCGCCGGCACGGGTCGCCGGCGTCGGCTCGATCGCCCTGTGCGTCCCGCCGGCCTCCGACGGCCGGGTGGACGACGCCACCCTGTGCGCCGCCGCGGTCGCCGGCGTCGACGAGGTGTACCGCATCGGCGGCGCGCAGGCCATCGGCGCGCTGGCGTACGGGACCGAGAGCGTCGCCGCCGTCGACGTGGTCGCCGGGCCGGGCAACGCCTACGTCGCCGAGGCCAAGCGGCAGGTGTCGGGCGTGGTGGGCGTGGCCTCTGCGTTCGCCGGACCCTCCGAGATCGTCGTCGTCGCCGGTCCCGGAGCGACACCCGAGTTCGCGGCCATCGACCTCGTCGTCCAGGCCGAGCACGGCCCCGACGGCCTGGCCTGGCTGGTCACCTGGGACGGCGCGCTCCTCGAGGAGGTGTGCGCTGAGGTGGACCGCATCGTGGCCGCCTCGCCGCGGCGGGCCGACCTCGAGTCGACGCTCGCCACCGCCGGCATCGCCTGCCTCGTCGACGGGCCGGAGGAGGCGCTCGCCGTCGCCAACACCGTGGCGCCCGAGCACCTGCAGCTCATGGTGCCCGGCCACGAGGCCGAGCTGCTCGATCTGGTGCAGAGCGCCGGTGCCGTCTTCCTCGGCGACGGCTCCCCGGCCAGCATGGGTGACTACATCGCCGGGCCGAATCACGTGCTGCCGACCAACCGGACGGCGCGCTTCTCCTCCGCGCTGCGCGCCGACGACTTCCGCAAGCACCTGCACGCCGTGCGGGTCGGCCCCGAAGCCCTGCGCGCCCTCGGCCCCCGCGTCGTCGTGCTGGCGGAGACGGAGGGACTGCCCGCGCACGCGGACTCGGTCCGCCGCCGCCTGGCCGCGCTCGACGAGAACGACACGCGGGGCGGATCGTGAGCGCCGTGCCGCCCGTGCGGCCCGACCTCCAGCTCGCCGAGGGCTACCACTCGCCGCAGGTGGACGCCGAGGTGCGACTGAACACGAACGAGTCGCCGTTCGCCCCACCCGACGAGTGGCGCGCCGAGCTGCTGGCCGCCCTCGAGGAGGTGTCCTTCCACCGCTATCCGGACCGGCCCGCCACCGAGCTGCGCGAGGCGGTGGCGAACCTGCACGGCGTCGATCCCGACGACGTGTTCTGCGCCAACGGCTCCAACGAGGTGTTGCAGTGCCTGCTGCTGGCCTTCGGCGGCCCGGGCCGCCGCGCCCTGCTCTTCGAGCCGACGTACGCACTGCACTCGCACATCTCTCGGATCACGGGCACCGAGGTGGTCGAGGGCTCGCGCGACGACGACTTCCTGATCGACCCGGACGACGCCAAGAAGCTGATCGCGGCGCAGCGGCCCGACGTGACGTTCCTCTGCTCGCCGAACAACCCCACCGGTCGCGCCGAGCCGCCCGAGACCGTCACCGCCGTGGCGCAGGCCGCACCGGGCCTCGTCGTGGTGGACGAGGCCTACGGGCAATTCTCGCCGTGGTCGGCCCTCAGCCTGCGCGGGCCGGCCCAGCCGGGCCTCGTCGTCACGCGGACCTTCTCCAAGACGTGGGCGCTCGCCGGCGCGCGCCTCGGCTACCTCGTGGCCGACGCTGCCGTGGTGCGGGCGTGCGAGGCGGTCGTCCTGCCCTATCACCTGTCGGCCCAGACCCAGGCCGCCGGACTGCTCGCGCTGCGCCACGTCCCCGAGATGGAGGCGCGGGTGGCCCGCATCACCGAGGAGCGGGGTCGGGTGGCGGCCGCCCTCGCCGACCTGCCGGTGGACAGCTGGCCGTCGGACGCCAACTTCATCCTGTTCCGACCTCGCGAGCGCGACGCCGACGATGTCTGGAGCTCCCTCCTCGACCACTCGGTCCTGATCCGCAATTGCGCCAGCTGGGATGGCCTCAAGGGGTGCCTGCGCGTGACCATCGGCACCGCGGAGGAGAATGAGCGCTTCCTGCACGCGCTGAAGGAGAGCCTGTGACCGCCGCACCCGCATCCCGTACCGCCCGTCGGGACCGCGCCACGAAGGAGACGACCATCGCCGTCTCCCTGGATCTCGACGGCACGGGTCGGACCGACGTCTCGACCGGACTCCCGTTCTTCGACCACATGGTCGAGCAGCTGGGCAAGCACGCGGTCCTTCGACCTGACGGTCCAGGCGCAGGGCGATCTGCACATCGACGCGCACCACACGGTCGAGGACGTGGGCATCGTCCTCGGAGCCTGCCTGGCCGAGGCGCTGGGGGACAAGGCCGGCATCCGCCGGTTCGCCTCCATGCTGCTGCCGCTCGACGAGGCGCTCATCGAGGTCGCGCTGGACCTGTCCGGCCGTCCGTACCTCGCCTACGGGCTCGACTTCGCGCCCGACACGCCGGGCCTCGGCACGCCACCGTTCGACCCGCAGTTGGCGGAGGAGTTCTGGCGGGCCTTCGCCACGGCCGCCAACGTGACGCTGCACATCCGGCGCCTGGAAGGAAAGAACACCCACCACATGCTGGAGGCGAGCTTCAAGGGTGTGGCGCGGTGCCTCCGCGACGCGGTCCGCGTCGAGGGAGGTGGCGTCCCCTCCACCAAGGGCAGCCTGTGACGGCCGCTCCCCGGATTGCCGTTCTCGACTACGGCATCGGCAACCTCCGGTCGGCCGAGAAGGCGCTGCAGCACGTCGGCGCGGCGGCCCGCCTCGTGACCGCCGCGGCAGATGTGGACGCCGCCGACGCCGTGGTGCTGCCCGGGGTGGGCGCCTTCGGCGCGTGCGCGCGGGCGCTGCGTGCAAGTGGTCTCGAAGAGCCGGCTCGCAAAGCGATTGCCTCGGGCGTGCCCTTCTTCGGCGTCTGCGTCGGCTTCCAGCTCCTCTACGAGGGGTCGGTGGAGTCGCCGGGTGCCGAGGGCCTCGGTGTGTTCGATGGCCAGGTCGCGGCCTTGCCCCGCGGGGTGAAGCACCCACAGATGCAATGGAACCAGCTGGAGGCGGAGGGCGAGCCGGCCGCGCTGCGGGGGCTGGGCCCGCGCCCGTGGGTCTACTTCGTGCACTCCTTCGCGCCACCGGTTGGCGTCGAGACGGTGGCGGTGTGCGACTACGGCGGACCGGTGGCCGCTCTGGTCGGCCGCGGCACCCTCTGGGGCGCGCAGTTCCACCCGGAGAAGTCGGGCGCGACCGGCCTGCAGCTGCTCTCGAATTTCGTCGACCTGGCGATGGCGGCCTAATGGACCTGCTGCCCGCGATCGACCTGCGCAGTGGCACGGCCGTGCGCCTGACCCAAGGCGACTTCGACCGCGAGCAGCGTTACGGCGACCCCACCGAGCTCGCCGTGCGTTACATCGAAGGCGGCGCGCGCTGGATTCACGTCGTCGACCTCGAGGCGGCTCGGACCGGTGTCCCGCACGAGCGAGCCGCGCTGAAGGAGATCGTGGGCCTGGCCACCGAGTCGTCGGTGTCCGTGCAGACGGGGGGCGGCATCCGCACGGAGGACACCGCGGAGGAGCTCCTGGAGGCGGCGGGTGTCGCACGCATCGTGCTGGGCACCGCCGCCCTCGAGGATCCCGCGCTGGCCGTCCGCTGCGCGCAGCGCTGGCCGGGACGCGTCGCGGTCGGACTCGACTACCGGATGGGGAGTGACGGGGTGGCCGAGGCACTCGCACAGGGCTGGCTGACCGGCTCGGGCCGTTCGGTGACGGACCTCGTCGAGCTGTGGGCCGGAGAGCCGTTCGGGGCCGTGGTCGTGACCGAGGTCGCCCGGGATGGGACCTTGGAGGGACCGAACGTCGGCGCTCTCGCGGCGCTGCTCATGCGCACGGAGCTGCCGCTCGTCGCGTCGGGCGGCGTCGGCGCGACGCAGGATCTCTACCAGCTGGCGCACCTGCAGGCCCACGGCCGAAGGCTCGCCGGGGCGATCGTGGGCAAGGCGCTCGTCGAGGGCCGCTTCAGCGTGGAGGAGGGGTTGGCCGCATGCGCAGCGTGAGGTTGATCCCCTGTCTCGACGTCACCGGCGGCCGCGTCGTCAAGGGTGTCCAGTTCGTCGACCTGACCGACGAGGGCGACCCGGTCGAGCTGGCGGCGCGCTACGACGCCGAGGGCGCCGACGAGGTCACCTTCCTCGACATCACCGCATCATCGGATGGGCGCGACACCATGGTCTCGGTCGTGGCGCGCACGGCCGAGCAGGTGTTCATACCCCTGACCGTCGGCGGCGGAGTCCGGGTGGCAGAGGATGCACGCCGCCTCCTCCGGGCCGGCGCAGACAAAGTCGCGGTGAACACAGCCGCCGTCGAACGACCCGAGTTGGTCCGTGACATCGCGGACGAGTTCGGGGGCCAGTGTGCCGTGGTGGCGATCGACGCCCGGGCGCGGGAGGGTGGCGCCGGGTGGGAGGTCTATACGCACGGCGGGCGGACGCCCGTGGGCCGTGACGCCGTCGCCTGGGCCATCGAGTGCGCGGGCAACGGGGCGGGCGAGATCCTGCTCACGTCGATGGACCGCGACGGGACCAAGGACGGGTTCGACCTGGCGCTGACGCGTGCCGTCGTCGACTCGGTGGACATTCCCGTGGTCGCCTCGGGCGGGGTGGGGCGGCTGCAGGACCTGGTGGACGGCGCCGTCGACGGCGGCGCCGATGCGGTGTTGGCGGCGTCGATCTTTCACCGGCGGCAATTCACGATCGGCGAGGCGAAGGCGTACATGGCCGACCACGGCGTCACCGTCCGACCCCTCTGACCTGGAATACCGCCGTCGTGCGGTACCGTGCCTAGGTGCCCACGTCGACGACCAAGAACGGATCGAGCCTGGCCAAGGCCCCGAAAACCGACAAGGTGGAGCAGGCCGAAAAGGCCGAGGTGCCGCGGCGGAAGAGCACGGCGCCCAAGACCGAGGACAAGCAGCCGATCACGGTGCTCTTCGATCGCGTGATGGTGCAGATCTCGCAGACCGACGGCGAGCGGCGTTCCAGGGCGGGGATCTTGATTCCGGCCACCGCGCAGATCACCCGCCGGCTCACCTGGGCCGACGCGGTCGCCGTCGGGCCGCACGTGCGCACGGTCAAGGTGGGCGACACCGTGCTCTTCAACCCCGAGGACCGCTTCGAGGTCGAGGTGCACGGCGAGGAGTACGTGATTCTGCGCGAGCGGGACATCCACGCCATCGCGTCGCCGCGCAACGACAGCGGAACGGGGCTGTACCTGTGAGCGAGACCTCGACTCCGGCCACGGCCGTGCCCGAGGGGGTCGCGCTCGACCTTCGACGAGGATCTCGTGGCCGCCATGGACTTCGCGAAGGACGCCGGTGGACTAGTGCCCGCCATCGTGCAGGACGCCAGCGACGGCACCGTGCTCACCGTCGCCTACATGGACGCCGAGGCGTTGCGCCGCACCCTCTCCTCGGGCCGGACCTGGTTCTACAGCCGCAGCCGGCAGGAGTACTGGCAGAAGGGTGAGACGTCGGGGGACCGCCAGTACGTGCGCGAGGTGCGCATGGACTGCGACGGCGACGCGCTCGTGGTACTGGTCGACCAGCACGGGCGGGGCGCCTGCCACACCGGCGAGCGGACCTGCTTCTACCGCACCATCGGAACGGGCCCGGGGGTGCCCGCGCCGTGACGCCCGACGGCGGCTCGACCGCCGGGGCCGGGGCCGGGGCCGCACTCGGTTTCCGGCCCGACGCCGCCGAGTTCGCCGCGCTGGCCAAGGAGCACGCCATCGTCCCGGTCTGGTGCGAGGTGGTGGCCGACACGCTCACGCCGGTCGCCTGCTTCGCCAACGTGGTGGGGGAGGGCAACGGCTTCTTGTTGGAGTCCGTCGAGGGCGGCGAGCGGTGGGGCCGTTACTCGTTCGTCGGCCGGCGCCCGCTGGCGACGCTGACGGCGCGGGGCCGTCGCGTCGAGACGACCGGGCGGCTCGGCCTCGACTCGTCCGATTCGGGGATCCTGGCCGCCGTCGAGGCCTTGGTGACCCGGTTCCAGTCGCCGGTGCTGCCGGGTCTGCCGCCGCTGCACGGAGGCCTGGTCGGGTTTCTCGGCTACGACGTCGTGCGCGAGGTCGAGCGCCTGCCCGACCCGCCCGTCGACGACACCGGACAGCCCGACGCTGCGCTCGTGGTGATCGGGCAGTTCTGCGCGTTCGACCACTGGCGCCAGCGGATCGTGCTCATCGACAACGTGGTGGTGCCGGACGCGCCGGACGGGACGATCGACGCCGAGGCTGTGGCCGGGGCTTACGAATCGGCGTGCGCCCGGCTGCGCGAGCTGGCCGTGGACTGCGCCGGCGGGAGCGGCGGGCCGGCGGCGGGCGAGTTGGTGGCGGCACCGCCGCCGGGACTCGAAAAGGCGGCGGCGGCGCGGACGATGACGTCCGAGCAGTACATGGGGTGCATCGAGGCGGCCAAGGAGTACATCCGCGCCGGCGACATCTTCCAGGTCGTGCTGTCGCAGCGCTACGACTTCGCCCTCGAGGCCGAGCCCTTCGACGTCTACCGGGCCCTGCGCCTGTTGAATCCGAGCCCGTACCTGTACTTCTTGCGGTTGCCGGAAGTGACCGTCGTGGGCGCGTCGCCCGAGCCGATGGTCCGCCTGCGCGACGGGGTCGTCATTTCGCGGCCGATCGCGGGTTCTCGCCCGCGGGGCGAGAACGAGGCGCACGACCGCCTGCTCGAGGGCGAGCTGGCCGAGGACCCGAAAGAGCTGGCCGAGCACATCATGCTGGTGGACCTGGCCCGCAACGACGTGGGGCGGGTGGTGCGCTTCGGCACCGAGAAGGTCGACGAGTTGATGACCATCGAGCGCTACAGCCACATCATGCACATCACGTCGCAGGTTTCGGGTGAACTGGCCGAGGGCAAGGGGCCGATTGACGTCCTGCGGGCCACCTTGCCCGCGGGGACCCTCTCGGGGGCACCCAAGGTGCGGGCCATGGAGATCATCGACGAGCTCGAGGTGACCAAGCGCGGCGTCTACGGCGGCGTCGTGGGCTACATCGACTTCTCGGGCAACGTCGACACCGCGATCGCCATCCGCACCATGGTGGTATTGCCCGACGGCCGGGCCAGCGTGCAGGCCGGGGCCGGGATCGTCGCGGACAGCGACCCGGTGTCCGAGGACGAGGAATGCGCGCACAAGGCCGGTGCGCTCCTGGTGGCCGTCACGGCGGCGCGGCGCATGAGCGCGGCGCGCCGGTCGGCGGAACCATGACGCCCGTGTCCGTGGGCGTGGACGTGCTCGAGGCCGACACGACCGCTTTGCGGAGCGGGGCGGGCGCGTTCCGTTCCTCTCGTGACGTCCTGGCCGTCCGGGGCCCCGACGCCGTGGAGTACCTGCAGGGTCAGCTGAGCCAGGAGGTGACGTCACTCGCCGTGGGCGCGTCGACCGACTCGCTCCTGCTCGAACCGGACGGCAAGCTCTCGGCGCTGCTGCGGGTGACGCGCACCGACGGGCAGGGTTTCATCCTCGACATGGACGCGGGGTACGGCGATGCGGTCGCGGCGCGGCTGCGGCGATTCCTGCTGCGCGCCAAGGTCGAGCTCTCGGCGCTCGACTGGCGGTGCCTGTCGCTGCGCGGCGCCGGTGTGACGTCGGCGGCGGGCGGGTTGCTGACCGTCCTGGCCGAGCGGGGCGTGTTGGCGTTGCCTTTCGAGTGGAACGGCTGGCGGGGGGTCGACCTGCTCGGGTCGTCCGACGTCGTGCTCGGGCCGGAGAGCGTCGACCTCCCGCCGGGGGTCGTCGCCTGCGGGGCCGATGCGGTGGAGGCCTGTCGCATCGTCTCGGGGGTGCCGGCCATGGGCGCGGAGCTCACGGCGAAGACCATCCCGCACGAAGCCGGCATCGTCGGGCGCACCGTCAGCTTCACCAAGGGGTGTTACACCGGGCAGGAGCTCGTGGCCCGGATCGACTCGCGGGGCGGGAACGTGCCGCGTCGCCTGGTGGGGATCGTGGCGCCGGCCGGCCCACCGGAGACGGATCCGCTGTCGGTGGGCATGACGCTGCACGCGGGCGAGGTGCCAACGGGTGACGGTCCCGCCGACGACAAGGTGGTCGGCACGCTGACCTCGGCCGGTTGGAGCGCCGAAGTTGGGGCGTGGGTCGGCCTCGGCTATCTACATCGCAACGTCGAGGCTCCCGGGCCGGCCCGGGTGCGCTCGGGGGACGGCGTCGGTGGCTCGCGACCAGTCCAAGTGGCGCTGCTGCCGCTCGCCGTCTGAAGGGTCCTCTGGTGCCGGGCGACGCTTCCAAGACGCTCGAGTCGCCGGCAGTCCGAGCCGTGGGCATCGTGCTGCTCGCCGGTTTTGCCCTGTGGCTGGCGAAGACGACGCCGTTCAGCTCGCCGGCCAACGTCCTGACCGCGATCGCGATCGTGGCCGTGCTCGTCGCCGCCATCATCCGGTGGCCGGCGCGCCCGACCCGCGTGGTCTTGGTCGGCGACGAGGGAATGCCCCGCCACCCCTATCTGGGCTGGGTCGTACTGTTCCTCGTCATCGTCGCGTGGGAGCTCGTCATGTATCTCGTGCGGGGGAGCAGGAGCGAACATCCGACGCTTTCTTCGATGGCCGACGCCTACGACCGGTACAACTACTTTGCAAAGGCACTCGCGTGCTTCGCGTGGTTGTGGCTCGGCACGGCAATCGTTCGCGCCGGCACACCGGTCGCGTCGCGGACGGCGCGCCGAGGAGTGGCGCCGGCGTGAGCTCGACTCCGAGCTACGCCGTCTGGGCGGCTATCGGCGCATTTGCGCTGGCGCTGTGGGTCGTCTCGCTGACTCCGGCCGGACGGCGCGTCATCGTCCGCCCCGCGGCGGTACTGCGACGATTGGCCACGGATCCGTGGCTGCGGGTGCCGCTCCTCCTCGCCTGGGGGTGGGTGGGATGGCACCTTTTCGCCCGTTGAGGGCGCACCCCAACTGCAACCGGACGTCACCGGACATGACACGACCGAGGTGCACCCTTTCTTCATGGGGACGGGCGTTACGGAGCAAGAGCAGCGGGAGGTGAGCGTCGGAGGGGGTGAGGCGCTGCCCGAGCTGAAGCCGTGGCGCGAGGTCGGGTGGATCTTCCGCGACGGGGGCTGCGTGGCCATTGAGCGCCGGGGCGACCGCACCCGGGCGCGCACGCTGGTGGACTGATGGTCAAGGTCATCCACCTCGCCGATGACGGGACCGAGAAGGCCGCGGTCGTTCTCGATGACTTCACCGTTGAGGTCATTTACGCCGGCATCGCGGACATGCTGCGCGACGCCGCCGCGGCGCAGGACGCGGACGTGACGCCGTCGTTCGACCTCCCTCGTGAGGCGCGTCAGCGCCGCGAGAAGCTCCTGACCCGAATTCGCAGCTGAGCACGGGCTAATGCGTGGGGCCGCGTGGCGCGGTCCGTGTGTCCGCTGCCTGTGCGACGTTCCCAGACAGTGGCGAGGCGGCACGTGGTGCGGCAACGGCGGATCGGGGGCGTGCTGGCAGCATTCTGTGTCGCTGCGGGTGCGTCCGGCGCCCTCGCCATCGGGTTGCTGGCGCCGCCGGACGACGGTGTCGCCGGCCCGGGCGGCAACAGTGCGCCGCATCGAACCCGCATTTCGGCCCAGTCGCCACCACGACCAGTCGGCGCCGCAGCCGCGGAAACCTTCGTGCCGCACCCGAACGGGCTCGCCGAGGCCGGTGAGGCCACCGCCTCGGGCTGCACCGCGGCGCTGGCGTACCTCCGGGCGTACGCGGCACCCGGCTTCTCCTTGCAATGCCCGGGTTACGCCGACGGGCACCAGGCGATGACGACCTGCGTTTCCCAGGCCTCGGCGTGCGGCTTTCAACGTCGCATCGTGATCGCGGACCCTTGTCCGGACGCGTACATGAACGAGGCATCGAACTCGTGGGCGCTGATCGGAGCATCGGATGCTCCCCTCGACCCCTACGGGTCCTGCACCTGACGGGCAGGCACCATGGGCCTTGGGCCAAATGACGCGCCGCTACGCTGAGGCGCTATGCCCACCTATCTGGAGGAGATCCTGACCTCCCATCGGGCGCGTGCCGCCGCCGACGGTCGCGTGCTTGGTGACCTGGTGGAACAGGCTCGATCGGCGCCCCGCCCGAGGGATTTTGCGGCCGCGCTCCGGGGCGATGGACTCTCGTGCATCGCAGAGGTCAAGCGGCGTTCACCTTCGAAGGGCGACCTGGATCCCGAGCTGCAGCCAGACCTCGTCGCCAAGGAGTACGAGGCGGGTGGCGCCGCGTGCCTGTCGGTGCTGACCGACACCGACTTCTTCGGAGGATCGAACGCCGACCTGGCCGCGGCGAGACAGGCGACGGGTCTGCCCGTGCTCCGGAAGGACTTCACCGTCCAGGAAGCCGACGTCGTGGACGCCCGGCTGATGGGCGCCGATGCGGTCCTGCTCATCGTGGCCGCCCTCGATGACGACACCCTTCGGTGCTGCGCCGCCCGGGCGGGCGAACTGGGCCTCGCCGCACTCGTCGAGGTCCACGACGAAGCCGAGCTCGTCCGTGCCCTGGCCGCCGGCTCGAACATGATCGGCGTGAACCAGCGCGACCTCCGCACCTTCGAGGTGGACCACGAGCGGGCGTGCGGGCTGGCAAGGAAGATCCCGGCTGGCGTGGTCGCCGTTGCCGAGTCGGGGATCCGTGACGCGGACGACGCTCGACGCCTGGCCGAGGCCGGCTACGACGCCATTCTCGTCGGAGAGACGCTGCTTCGGTCGGGCGATCGGGTCAGTCAGCTCCGGGACCTGGTCGGACACCCGGTTGGGACGCGATGACGCCATGAGCGACAACCTGTTCGTCAAGATCTGCGGCATCACGTCCGAGGCCGACGCGTTGCTCGCCGTCAGCCTCGGCGCCTCGGCGGTGGGCTTCATCTTCGCGCCCTCGCCGCGTCAGATCGCGGTCCAGCTGGCGGGCGACATCGCCAAGCGGTTGCCCGAACACGTTCTGACGGTGGGGGTCTTCCGCAACGAGGCGCCGCAACGTGTGGTCGAGGCGGTGCGCATGGCGGGGCTCGGGGCCGCCCAGCTGCACGGACAGGAAACGGCCGAGGACACCCAGTGGGTGCGGGCCCGGGTACCGATGGTGATCAAGGCCTTCCGCGCCGGCGAGCGCGCCATCGCCCGATTCGAAGAGTTCGGCGCCGACTATCTGATGGTCGACGGCGACAACCCGGGCTCCGGCGAGGTCTTCGACTGGCGCCTGGCCGAGGGGGTGGCGGACCACCACCGGCTCATCGTGTCCGGCGGCCTGCGACCCGACAACGTGGCGCAAGCGGTGGCCCACCTGCGCCCGGGTGGCGTCGATGTGTCGACCGGCGTCGAATCCTCGCCCGGTCGCAAGGACCCACTGCTCATGCGCGACTTCATCACGAACGCTCGGTTGGCGAGTGACGAGGTCGACCGCGCGCGACCCGATGGACGGCGAGACGGCGGAAGAGCCCTACGACTGGAGGGAAGGGTGAGCGGGGTCAGTCGCATGGCCCGGCCCGGTCCGAACGGCCGCTTTGGTGAGTTCGGTGGCCGCTTCGTGCCGGAATCGCTGATGCCGGCGTGCCTCGAGCTCGAGAAGTGGTTCGACGACGCGTGGAACGATCCGGCGTTTCGCGCCGAGCTCGACGCCTTGTTGCGAGACTACGGCGGTCGACCCGACGCCCGTCACCGAATGCGCCCGGCTCTCCGAGCGCCTCGGCGTGCGCGTCCTCCTCAAGCGCGAGGACCTCGCGCATACGGGTTCGCACAAGTTCAACAACGTGGTCGGTCAGGCCTTGTTGACCAAGCGAATGGGCAAGGGCCGCATGATCGCCGAGACGGGTGCGGGGCAGCACGGCGTTGCCTCCGCAACGGCCGCCGCGTTGTTCGGGCTCGAGTGCACCGTCTTCATGGGCGAGGTCGACACCAAGCGCCAGGAGCTCAACGTGTTTCGCATGGAGCTGCTCGGCGCTGAGGTCCGCTCCGTGACGTCGGGGAGCCGCACGCTCAAGGACGCCGTCAACGAAGCGATGCGGGAATGGGTCGCCACGGTCGACACCACGCACTATTGCATCGGGTCCGTGATGGGCCCCCACCCGTTCCCGTACATGGTGCGGCAGTTCCAGCGAGTGGTCGGCGAGGAGGCGTACGCCCAATGCCGCTCGCTCCTGGGCGGCTCCGATCCCGACGTCGTGGTGGCGTGCATCGGGGGAGGCTCGAACGCAGCGGGGACCTTCGCCGGCTTCGTCGACACGCCGGCGCGTCTGGTCGGCGTCGAGGCGGCCGGCGGCGCCGCCATCACGAACGGAATTCCCGGCGTCCTGCACGGCATGCATTCGCGTCTGCTCCAGGACGAGGCGGGTCAGATCGAGGAGGCGGAGTCGATCTCGGCCGGGTTGGACTACCCCGGGCTCGGTCCCGAGCACGCGCACCTGGCCGCGACGGGGCGAGCGGAGTACTCGATGGCGACCGACGAGGAGGTGCTCGAAGCGTTTCGCCTGCTGAGTCACACCGAAGGGATCATCCCGGCGCTCGAATCGGCGCACGCCGTGGCGTGGGTGGCGCGCAGCGCGGGCACCGACGCGTTGCCGAAGGGTTCGGTCGGTGCTGATCACCCTTTCGGGTCGTGGCGACAAGGACGTCGCGCAGGTGCGTGAGATCTTCGGCCGGACCAAAGATGCCTGACCTCGAAAAGGAGCTCCGGTCCAAACGCGAGCAGGGACGCAAGCTCCTCATCCCGTATCTCATGGGCGGCATGACCGAGGACTGGGGCGAGTCGTTGGCGGCCGTTGTCGCAGCGGGGGCCGACGCCGTGGAGGTCGGCATCCCGTTCTCGGACCCCATGATCGACGGCCCGGTGATCCAGGAGGCGGGGCTGCGAGCGCTGACGCCGCGGCACGGTGCCCCAGCACGTCCTCGACGGCATCGCCCGGGCCGAGGCACCGGTGCCGGTCGCGGTGATGACGTACTACAACATCGTGTTCCGGGCCGGACACAAGCGGATGGCCCGCTCTCTGGCCACGGCCGGCGTCAGCGGTGCCATCCTGCCGGATCTCTCGCTCGAAGAACTGGACCCCTGGGCGGTCGAGGCGGACGCGGCGGGCATTGACACGGTCTTGCTCGTCGCGCCGTCGAGCCCCGATGACCGTGTGGCGCGGATCTGCGCGCGGGCCCGCGGCTTCGTCTACGCCGTGGCCCGCATGGGCGTGACGGGGGAACGCCAGGAACTCGGCGGTGCGGCAGCCAAGGTCGTCGAGCGCATACGCCGGCACACGGACCTGCCCGTCTGCGTCGGTGTCGGCGTGTCGACGCCGGACCAGGCGGCCGAGGTGTGCGAGGTCGCGGACGGTGTGGTGGTGGGCTCCGCGCTCGTCCGCCGCCTCATCGAAGGCGAGGGCCCCGAAGGTGCAGCCGCCTTCGTCGGATCCCTTCGTCAGGCGATCGATTAGGCCCGGCCGCGCAGCGTGCGGGCGGCCACGGCTGCGAGGGCGCGCTGCCCGGCGGCCGTCGGGTGCGCGGTGCGCCACACGTAGGCGGTGAGGGACTGCTCGGCCTGGTCGGCGCTCGCGACGAGCGACGAGCATGAGCCGCCAGCATGCAGGGCCGAGCCCGCCGCCAGGCAGGCCTTGGCCGCCAAAATGTGTTCGGCGTCGGCGGCCAAGGTGGCGTCGGGCACCCGTTCGGAAGAGAAGACCCACGGGTCGCTCGTGCAGATGCCGTGGGCGTTGAGCGCGCCCGCGACGTTCACCAACTGGACGTTGCGCACGCCGTGCGCCCGCGCGTCCGCCACGGCGCCGGCGATGGTGGCGTTGAGAGCGGACAGGACGACCTGCGCCGCCGCCGCGGTCGACGCAGCGTTCCCCTTGAGGCCCGTGCACACCAGGTTCGTCCCGAGCCCGGAGAGCGAAGTGTTGCCGGCGATCTGCCCGGGAGTTGGAATGGGCTGGTAGTAGTTCAGGACGGCCACGGTCGCGGCATGCGGCGCGACCTGCTCAATGGCCGTCGCAAGCCTGCCGCGCACCCGCGAGAGCTCGGTCGTGAGCTCCGGCGTCACAGTGCCGTTTTGTACGCAGTCCGTCCCGAGGCCGAGGCTGGCCCCCAGAACCCGGGCCAGCTCGTACTCGAGACACGCACTGAAGTGGATGTCGTCGGCGCCGTCTTGGAGCAAGACCACCCGCGCCGGGTGCTGGCGGATCCCGGACGCGGCGATCTCGTCGCCGAGGTTGCGGGCAGCCCGGGCGGGGTGCCGGCACTGTCCGTCGCGCTGCGTGTTGTCAGCCGGGCTGGCGACGGCGCCGCTGATGGCGAGCTGGTCCCCGACGAGGTCGCAGTTGGTCGGTCGCACCGTCATGGTGAGCCCGAAGTGCGTCGCCAACAGGCTGGGATAGGCGAGCGTCGAGGGGCCCTGGGAGACGTCCTGGCTCGGAAGGCCGAGTTGCGGCGTCAGATAGGGGTTGGCGAGACCGTGGCCGTACGGCACCGAATCGCCGAGCGCGACCGCTCTGGTCGACTGGGCGGGGCCCGGAGTTGATGGGGTCGTGCTGCGGGTGGCGATGACGACCGCTGCGACCACCAGAGCGATGACGACGATTCCGGCGACCACCCAGGGAACGGGGGAGCGGCGGACCGAACCGACCCAGGATTGGAGCCTCCCCATTCGATGAACCCCACGACCTCACCGCTCGCGCGTCGCTGCCGGACGGCAAACGGAGTAGCGACCTTACCGGGCGGGATCGTCCCGGTGGCTTCGGCCCTGCCGGTGGGTCAGCCGGGGGGAAGCAGCACGAGGCAGCCGTTGTGGCCACCGAAGCCGAAGGAGTTCGACAGCACCGCGGAAGGCTCCCAAGGCATCGGCTCACCGTGCACGATGCGGATCGTGATCTCGGGGTCGGGCACCTCGTAGCCCGCCGTGGGCGGGATGATGCCGTGGTGGATGGTCAGGACGCCCGCCACCGCCTCGATCGCGCCCGCCGAGGCCGAGGCCGTGCCCGGTGACGCCCTTCGTGGACGTGACCAAGGGCCCGGGTTCGCCGAACACCTTGGCGATGGCGCGCGCCTCGGCCAGGTCGTTCAGCGGGGTGGAGGTGCCGTGCGCGTTGATGTGTCCGACGTCGGCCGCGGCGACCCCGGCGTCCGCCAGCGCCAACTCCATGCAGTTCACCGCGCCCGCGCCGTCCGGTGCCGGGGCGGTGATGTGGTGGGCGTCGGCCGTGCTTGCGGCACCGGCGAGCTCGGCGTAGATCGTGGCGCCCCGCGCCACGGCACGGTCCCAGTCCTCGAGCACGAGCGCGGCGGCACCTTCGGTCATGACGAAGCCGTCACGCCGCGCGTCGAACGGGCGCGAGTTGCCCGAGGTCGAGAGCGCCGTCATGTTGGCGAAGGCGGCCATCGCCACGGGGTGCATGCTCGCTTCGGAGCCGCCACCGATCGCCACGTCACACCGGCCCGAGGCGACGAGACGCGCGGCGGCCGCGATGGCGTGGGTGCCCGCGGCGCAGGCGGTGCAGATGACCTCCGATGGCCCGCGCCAGCCCTGGCGCATGGAGATGCCCGCCGCTCCTGCGTTCGCCATCATCATCGGGACGAGACGGGGCGAGACGCGATCGGCGCCTTTCTCGTTGTAGACCCCGACCTGGCTCGGCCAGCGTCTCGAACCCGCCTACCCCGGTCGCGAACACGACACCCGCCTTGGCGGGGTCGACGTCGAGCTCACCGGCGCCCTGGATGGCCATGTCGGCCGAGACGATGGAGAGCTGGGCGAAGCGGTCGAGCTGGCGCGCTTCTTTGGGGCCGAACCAGTCCTTGGGGTCGTAGCCCCGCACCTCGCCGCCGACCACGGCGGGGTGGAGCAGGCCGTCCCACAGCGCGTCGACGCCGACACCGCAGCAGGTGACTGCCCCGAGGCCGGTGACGGCTATCCGCCGCCCTCGGATCGGACCGTCCGCTCCGATCCCGAGTTGCATCAGAGCTTGGACGAGATCAGGTCGAACGCCTGCCCGATCGTCGAGATGTCCTCGAGCTCCGTCTCTTCCACCGTGATGTCGAAGGCCTCCTCGAGGGCCATGACGAGCTCCACCAGGTCGAGGCTATCGGCGTCGAGATCATCGGCGAACTTTGCTTCCTTGGTGACCTTCTCAGCCGGCACCTGCAGTACTTCCACGGCGCACTCGCGAAACTTCTCGAACGCTGCGTCGCTGTCCACAATTCGCTCCTTCTGTCTTGGTTCCCAGAACGCTACAGCCCCATACCCAGTCCACCGTCTACCGGAATCACGGCGCCGGTCAGGTAGGCCGCGGCGTCCGAGGCCAGAAAGCCCACGACGTTGGCCACGTCCTGGACGCTGCCGGCACGACCGAGCGGCACTTGCGCTGTCATCAGGGCCACCCGCTCCGCACCCAGGGCTGCGGTCATGTCGGTGTCGATGAGCCCAGGGGCCACCACGTTCACGGTGATCTGCCTGCTGCCCACCTCGCGGGCGACGGCTCGAGCCATGCCGACGAGGCCAGCCTTTGACGCGGCGTAGTTGGCCTGGCCGGGCAGGCCAACGAAGGCGCCGACGGACGACACGAAGATGATGCGCCCGGTGTGGAGGCGCAGCATCTTGGCCACGGCCCGTTTTGCGACCCGAAACGAGCCGGTGAGGTTCGCGTCGATGACATCGTGAAACGCTTGGTCGCTCATCCGCAGCATGAGGGCGTCCATCGTGATGCCCGCGTTGGCGACCAACACCTCCACGGGCCCCCACTGCGCTTCAATCTCGGAAAAGGCAGATTCGACCTCTTCGGCCTTGCGCACGTCGCAACGGACGCCCAAGAAGCGATCGGCCTCCGATCCCGCGGGGGCTTCGGGTGCCGCGTCGGACCGGTAGGTCGTTGCCACCTGGTCGCCGTTGGCCAGGAACCACTCGACGCAGGCCGCACCGATGCCGCGCGTTCCGCCGGTGACGAGCACGACTGCCATCAGGTTGCTTCGGGCACTCGGAGCCACACCAAGGGTTGGCCCTCCTGGACGCGCTCGCCTTCGGCGGCGAGCCAGCCGATCACCTGTCCCGCAAACGGCGTGCGGACGTCCGACACACCGACGCGCCCGACCAGATCACCGACCTCTATGGCCGAGGAGGGGTCCGTCGTATCCCCGGCCGTACCGGGCAGCAGGCCGGCGCCGGGCGCCTGGAGCGAGGTCTCCGGAGAGAAGATGCCGCTCGAGGGACTCACGACGACTCGGTCCGACATGTACAGGTGCTCACCCTGGTGGAGTGCGGGTTCCGCCCGCCAGGTGCCCGCCGCGCTGATCTGATCCATCAGGGTGTCGAGGTCCTCGGGCTTGGAGACCGACAGCGACTGGATCTCGGGCAGGCTGCGCTTGGCCAGACCGCTGAGGACGCCGCCCGGACCGAGCTCCAAGAGGGAAGTGAGTCCCAGGCCGGCGAACGTCTCGAGGGTCTGTCGCCAGCGCACGGGCGAGCAGAGCTGAGCCGACAAGAGCCCGGGCCAGTCAGCCGGGTCGTCGTGCACGTGCGCGTCGACGTTGGCGACGACGCGCACCTCGGGGGTGAGGAAGGTCACTTCGGCGAGGGCCTTGCGCAGGTCGGCCCGCGCGCCCTGCATCAGCGGCGTGTGGAATGCGCCCGACACCTGGATCGGCATGACCCGCTTGGCGCCGAGGCCCTTTGCCAACTCGCCGGCGCGAGCGACCGCCTCGGGCGTCCCGGCGATCACCACCTGTCCGGGTGCGTTGTAATTGGCCACCCACACGTCGCCTTCGGCCCGCATGCAGGCGGCCTCGGCGTCGTCATCAGCGATGCCGAGCAGCGCAGCCATCGTCCCCGGCGCCTCCTCGCCCGCCCGAGCCATCGCTTCGCCTCGCGCCACCACGAGGCGGATCCCGTCGTCAAACCCGAGGGCGCCGCTCGCGACCAGGGCCGTGTACTCGCCCAGGCTGTGCCCGGCACACGCGGCGGGGGTGAGCCCGATCCGCTCGACCGCGTCGAGGACGACGAGGCTCAGCGCCGTCGTCGCCAGCTGCGCGTTCTCGGTCCGGGTCAGCTCCTCAATCGGCGCCGTGAGCAACAGCTGGGACAGGTCGCGGCCGGCAGCGGCCGAGGCCTCTTCCACGACCTCCCAGGATGGGTGGTCGACCCACGGTTCCCCCATGCCGGCGCGCTGTGAACCTTGTCCGGGGAAGGTGAAAACCAACACGAATGCGACGGCTCCCATCGTCGGCGGGCAGAAGAACCCACAGTGTGGCATGCCGGCCCCACAGCAACCGGACGAAAGACGCCACCGTCGTACCGGCGGTGCGACGGGAGAGCCCTCGTCGCAGCTTGTGGCTGGTTACCGGGAGGAAACTAGGTACGACGCGAGGTACGACCAGTCGGGCTTTCCGGGTCGGCTCGTCACTCGGTGCTGCCGGGAGCGAGGGAGAGTTGACGCCCGGTCGCACTCTTCCGTTGCTGCAGAGCCCCGGGGTCGAAATCAGGGCAGCGGCGGCCAACCGGCAGCCCGGGCGACCCCGGCGATCGTCAGGCGCCGGGCGGCGGAGCGAGCGCCGTCACGCACCCCTGCAGCACGGTCAGGCCGGCAGGATTCGCAGTTTGTGCAGGTGCGGCCGATTGATCCCCTGAGGCGTCGCTCCCGGGGACAGTCGTCGTCGTTGTGCTGGTCGGTGCGGTCGTCGGGACGGTGGTCGTCGTGGTCGACGTCGTCGTCGGAACCACGGTGGACAGCTTGACCGTGGTGGATGTGGTCGTGGTCGACGTCGTCGGGACGGACGTGGTCGGCTCGTTGGCCGGGGTCGTCGTGGTGGTCGTGCTGGTCGTGGTCGCTCCGTTCGTCCCTGAGGGAGCGGGCGTGTTCGGCGTCGGAGAGGTGAGCGTGGCGGTGGTGCACGCTCCCGCCTTCTGCAGCGTCGTCACGTCGGCCACCAGCCGCACGAGCGACTTGTTCTCCGTCGCGTTGTCGGACGTGAGGGCCGAGACCGCTTGCTGCAGGCCCTTCTGCGTCGCATCTCGCTGGTTCTTCGCGGTCTTCGCCGCGGCCCCTGTTGCTGCCGACGCCGTCAGCAAGTCGGATCCGACGATACGTGCGTACTGGTTGGCGTTGACGCCTTGAGGGCTGGGCGTGCCGAAGGGGCTGTTGGTCCTCCCGCTCGCCACGAAGCTGTTCTGGTACAGACCGCTGTTGATGTACTCCACGATGGCGAAGTGTCGGAGCGCAGCCTGGGAGGCGGCGGCCTTGCCCTGCGCGGCGGAGAGCGCCGACTGGGCCGCCGACAGCTGCTGGTTGCTCGTGGCTACCGCCTGCTGCGCCAAGGACACTGCGACGACGGACAGCTGATAGGAGTGCAGGTCGGAGCGCACATTGCCAAAGACCGCGAGAGCAGGGGACTGTTTGAGCACCGTCGCCGCGAGGCTTCCCGTCGCCCCCAGAATCGTGTCCGAATAGCAGGGCGTCCCGTCGGCTGACGGTGCGCACCATTGGCTCTGGTCGACCACCGCGAGGAACGCCGCCGGCGGCGAGACGTTGCCCGCCCTGAGGCCGGCGGCGATGGCCGTCATGTTGGGTTGCAGGATCGTCGCGACGGTCGCGGCGCAGCCCGAGATCCAGTCGCCGAAGGCGGGGAAGCCGTTTGCCGAGATGATCTCTGGGAGCGGGTTGTTGTTGACGTCGGTCGTGCGCGCCGTGTTGAAGGGGTTGAAGGCGGCGGTGTTGTTGGTCGATCCGCCCTCCGCCGCCTGCCACTCGTCGAGGTCGGCGACGTTGGCCTGGTCAGCGGGCGCCCCAAGGCCTTGCAGCACGCACAGCTCCCACCCGGCCGGCAACGGGGTCACCCCGCTGCCAGACGCGCCGGCTGGTGTTCCGCTGACTCCCAACGGCCCGGTCGCAGCGCCCAGCGCGGCCACGCCCAGGGACAGTGTCAAGAGGAAGAAGAGGGTCGTGCGCTTCATGTCAAAAAGGATCCGGGCCCGCTCCGGCGTTTGGGGGTGAGGGCCGCAACCGCCCGCCTGCGGAACCTCTGAAAATGATCGTTAACACTGCCACGGAACGAGTCGAGCGTGCCCCCGGGAGGTATCGGCCCTGGCGGGGGGCGACTTGAGCGCTTGGCAACGCCGCCGTCATCGATCGCCGGAGCCCGCCCCGAATGTCGGCTCTGGGCGTTCCTTCCTGCGTTGCGGCGACCGTGCCCGGAGTGGGACTCGAACCCACACGCCCTTTCGGACAGAGGCTTTTGAGGCCTCCGCGTCTGCCATTCCGCCATCCGGGCCGAACGCCAGAGCGTACAAGCTGGGTTCTACGGTGAAGACGTGCGAGCACTCCGCCCGTGAGGCTGACCGGCGTCGAGCTCGTTCGGGCCGAGCTGTCGTTCCGCAATCAGATCGGCACCGCCGCGGGCGTGCACAGGGAGCGACCGGTGCTCTATGTCCGTGTCGTCGTCGACGACGGCCACGAGGGCTGGGGCGAGTGTGCCGCCCTGGAGGACGCCACTTCGGTCGACCCGGCGCTGGACGGGATCGAGCAGCTCGCCATTGACCGCGCCGTCCCCCGGCTGTTCGACGCCAGTGCGGCGCGGGAGGGCCAGCTGCCCGTGGGCGCAGAGATCCCCCAGCTCTTCGGGAGCTCGGCGGCCGACCGCTTCCTCGCCGCCGCGTTCGAAATGGCAGTAAGCGACGCCGAGCTGCGGGCGGATGGGCGGTCGCTGGCGGCGTCCTTGGGGACCGGCCCCGGCTTCGAGACGATGCCCGTCGGCGCTGTCGTGGGCATCCCCGACACGAGGGACGGCGGCACCTTGCTCTCGGAGGCCGGCGAGGCCGTCGCCGGCGGCGCAACCCGCCTCCGGATGAAGATCGAGCCCGGATGGGACATCGAACCCGTGCGGGCCGTGCGAGCGCAGCATCCCAACCTGACGCTCCAGGTCGACGCAAACGGTTCGTATCGGGACACGGACGGGGACGTCGCGGTGTTGGCCGCCCTGGCCGAGTTCGACGTGCTGTGCGTCGAACAGCCGCTCCCGCCCGCCGACCTGGTCGCGCTCGCGCAGCTGGCCCAAAAGCTGCCGCTCCCGATCTGCCTCGACGAATCGTTGACCTCACCGCGCCGCGTGGTCGACGCTCTGCGCAACGGCGCCTGTGCCATGGCGTGCTTGAAGCCCGGACGTCTCGGTGGCGTGCGAGCCACCCGGAGCGCCCATGCGGCGTGTGCGGAGGCGGGGGTGCCCGCGTTCGTCGGCGGGTTCTTCGAGACGGGACTCGGACGCTCGTCGAACCTCGCGCTGGCGGCTCGGCTCAGCGAGGACGCGACGGGCCTGGTGAGCGATCTCAGCGAGCCCGCCGGCTATCTGTCGGTCGATCCTTGCGGGTACCCGCCGGTGGTGGACGGTTGGGTGCGGGTGCCGGAGGGGCCCGGCGTCGGAAACGCCCCGGATGCAGGGATTCTTGGTCGGCTCGAGACGCGGCGTCGCTGGTTCCCGGCCACGTACACTTGACGCTCCATGCATCGCGCCCTGCTCGAACGGCGGATCCGAGACACCCACACCCGGCTCGTCCGGGCGCGGAGGAATTGGCCGTCCTCGACGAACAATTGGCGGTCGTGCAGGAGTCCGCTGACGAGGCCCGAGTGCGGGCCCTCGTCTCCGAGACCCCCCTGGCGAGCCGCGAGCACGACGAGGCGTCTCGTCACGCCGACGCGATGGTGCGCGCCCGGGACGCCCTCTACAAGTCGGTCCTCGACCTCGAGAACCGCCAGGACGAGCTTTTGGCCCACGTGGCGTCGGGGAAGCAATGAGCAAGGGCAAAGCGCAAGAAGACGCCCTGGCGCGGGTGGTCATCGCCGAGGACGAGGCGATTGTGCGCCTCGACCTCAAGGAGATCCTTCAGACGGCGGGCTACGACGTCGTGGGTGAGACGGGGCGCGGCGACGAGGCCGTGACCCTGGTCGAGGAACAGAAGCCGGACTTGGCCATCCTCGACATCAAGATGCCGGGCATGGACGGCCTGCGCGCCGCGCGGGAGATCACCTCTCGGCACCAGGTGGCCGTGTTGCTGCTGACGGCGTTCAGCCAGCGCGACCTGATCGAAGAGGCGCGGGACTCGGGCGTCTCGGCCTACCTGGTCAAGCCGTTCCAGCCCCGAGAGCTGTTGCCGGCCGTGGCGGACGTGCTGGCCAAGGCCCGCCAGGACTGGGCCATCGAGGCGGAGCACTCGGCCGACGGGGCCGAGGACAAGATCGCCACGCGGCGGGTGGTCGACGAGGCCAAGGCGATCCTGATGGAGCGCGACGACCTCCCCGAGACGGAGGCGTTCGGCTTCATCCAGCGCACGGCGATGCAGACGCGGGCACGCATGCGCGACGTCGCCCAGCAGGTCGTCGACGGCACACTGACCCCCTAGTCTCGGGTCATGGCCGAGGAGCAGGAGCGCAAGGGACCCCTGCTGCTCCTCGACGGCATGTCGCTGGCCTTCCGGGCCTACTACGCACTGCCGGACACGCTGGCCACCAAGTCGGGTGTGGTCACCAACGCGGTGCACGGCTTCACCTCCATGCTGGTGTACCTCATCCGCGAGCAGCGGCCCGCCGCGGTGGCGGTCGCCTTCGACGCCCCCGGCGACACGTTCCGCGACGAGATGCTCGAGGACTACAAGGCCGGCCGGGCCGCCACCCCGTGGCTGCTGCCGCCCCAGTTCGACATCATCCGCGAGGTGATGGACTCGCTGGCCATCCCGGTGATCGAGGCGCCGGGATTCGAGGCGGACGACGTCATCGCCACGCTGGCGACGCAGGCGGCGGAGCGGGACTGCGAGGTCGTCATCGTCACCGGCGACCGCGACAGCTTCCAGCTGGTGCGGGACCCCTACATCCGCGTCCTCTACAACAAGCGCGGGGTGAGCGACTACTCGCTCTACGACGAGGCGGGGATCTTCGAACGCACGGGTGTGCAGCCGGACAAGTACGTCCTCTTGGCGTCGCTGCGGGGCGACCCCTCCGACAACCTGCCCGGCATCCCGGGGGTGGGGGAGAAGACCGCCGCCAAGCTGCTGACCAACTACGGCGACCTCGACGGGGTCTTCGCGCATCTGGCCGAACTGACGCCGAAGCTGCGCGAGAACCTCGCGGCCAACGAGCACCTCGCCCGCAGCAACGCGCGCATCATTCCGCTGGTGCTCGACGTACCGCTCGCGGTGGACGTGACGCAGCTCACGCTCGGGGGCTGGGACCCGGCGCGGGCGGAGGCGACCTTCGAAGAGTACGAGATGAAGACGGTGTGGCAGCGCCTGGCCGAGCTCCTCGACGCCGGCGCGCTGGGCGAGCCGCTGGCGGGCAGCACGCCCCGGAGCGCCGTTGCCGTGGCCGCGGAGGCCGCGGGCGGCGAGCCCGCGCCGGCGCCCCTCGAGCTGCGCGACCTCGCCCTCCCCGCCACCGCCGCGGAGGCGGCCAAGCAGCTCGGCGAGCTCGGCCCGGGCAAGCTCGCCCTCGCCGGCCGCTGGACCGGCCTGCCGGGTCGGAGCGAGCTGGTGGCGGTCCTGATCCTGGCCACCGAGGGTGAGGAAGCCGGACTCGGCGTCTTCGTACCGGGCGAGCTGCTCGGCGCGGCGCCGGTGGTCAAGTCGCTCAACGCGCTGTTGGCGCAGCCGGTGCTCGGGCACAACGTGAAGGAGCTGATGCGCTCGTTGCTGCCGCGCGGCATCGACGTCCGGGGCCTCGAGATGGACACCGCGGTGGCGGCCTACCTGCTCGACGCGTCGACCGGCGAGTACGCGCTGGAGCAGCTGCGCGAGCAGACCGGGCAGCTCTCGCTCGAGATCGTCGACGCCGGCGAGACGGCGGCGGACCTGGCCAAGGAGGCGGCGGGGGAGGCGTCCGACGTGCTCGCCATGGCGCACAGCTTCCGCACCCGGATGACGGCCGACGACATGCTCATGCTGCACGACGAGATCGAGACACCGCTGGTCCGCGTCCTGGCCCGGATGGAGGTCGTCGGCATCGGCGTCGACCGGACCGAGCTGCAGGCGATCGCCGACTCGCTGAAGGAGTCCGCCGCAACGCTGCAGGACGAGGTGCAGAAGATCGCCGGCCACGAGTTCAACGTGAACTCGACCCCGCAGCTGCGCACGGTCCTCTTCGACGAGCTGGGGCTCAAGCCCAGCAAGAAGACGAAGACGGGCTATCTCGACCGACGCCCAGACGCTGGAGACCCTGCGCGACGAGCACCCGATCGTCGAGACGCTGCTCAATTACCGCGAGGTGGAGAAGCTGCGCTCGACCTACGGCGAGAGCCTGCTGGCCGAGGTGCAGGGCGACGACCGCATCCACGCGTCGTTCGACCAGACGGTGGCGCGCACCGGGTCGCATCTCGTCGGACCGACCCAACCTGCACAACATCCCCGTGCGCAGCGACCTCGGCAAGCAGTTCCGGCGTGCCTTCGTGCCGGCCGAGGGCAGCACGTTCCTGGTGGCGGACTACAACCAGGTCGAGCTGCGGTGCATCGCCCACCTCTCCGAGGACCCGGGGTTGATCGACGCCATGACGAGCGGGGCCGACATGCACCGGACCGTGGCCGCGGCGGTGTACGGGATCGCGCCCGCAGAGGTCACCCACGACCCAGCGGGAAGTTCTGCAAGATGGTCTCGTACGGCCTCGCCTACGGCATGGAGGCCTACGGCCTCGGCCAGCGCCTCGGGGTCGCCGTCGAGGAGGCGGCCGCCATCATGGAGAGCTACTTCGGCGCCTTCCCGCTCGTGAAGCAGTACATGGACGCCACGGTGGCCGACGCCAAGATCCGCGGCGCCACACCGAGACGCAGTTCGGCCGGCATCGGCCGCTCCCTGACCTGCACGTCGGCGAACTACCGGGTGCGCCAGGCGGCCGAACGCCAGGCCATGAACGCCGGCATCCAGGGCCTGGCCGCCGACATCTTCAAGCTGGCGCTGGTGCGCCTCGACCGCGACCTCGAGGACGCGAAGCTCGAGAGCCGCCTGGTGCTCCAGGTGCACGACGAGGTGATCGTCGAGGTCGCGGCGGGCGAGGAGGAGGATGTGCACCGCCGCACCGAGTCTGCCCTCACCAGCGCGGCGGACCTCAAGGTCCCGCTGACCGTATCGATGGCGACCGGGGCCAGTTGGGCGGCGGCGAAAGGCTGAGCGCTCAGCCGACGAGACCGACCGGGGCGTCGCCCTCGTTGGCTGTCGACGCCAACTTGGGCTTGCGGTACCGGAAGTAGCCCATGAACGCCAGCGAGAGCACGGCGAAGGCGCCGCACGTGACGAACACCGGCACCAGGTCGAGGTGTTGGACGTTGGCGGCGGTGCCGTTGCCGGGCTGCAGCAGGGTCCAGACGAACGCGACCAGGCCGAGCGTGAACACCGCGGCCCAAGCCCAGCGGTTCCACGCCGCCACGTCGCGGCCGGGGAGGAACGGAAGCGGCAGCATGCCGAACGAGACGCTCTCGATGCCGAGCATGAAGACCACGCTCAGTCCCGCCTGGAAGATGAGGATGCCCGGCGTCGGGTGCGGGTGCGAGGCCAGGTGGTCGACCGGGATCTTGACGGCCCACGCGGCCATGCTGAGCAGGAGGACGAAGATGGAGGAGATCGCCGCGATCCGGCCACTGATCTTCTCGGGCAGGACCGGGCGGAAGGCGAAGACGGCGATGAGGCCGTAGCAGTAGCCAGGCTGCAGCACGAGGGCGCGGGACACGATCACGCAGGCGATGCCCACGAAGATGGAGCCGACGAGGACACGGAAGCGCACGCGATGGCTACGCCGCTCCGTGCGCACGCCCAGGACGATGGCGGGCAGCTGGAAGCCGAGCGTGACGACGGCGACGCCGGCGCACCAGCCGAGGAACATCCAGAGCGAGGAGTTGTTCAGGCCGAACTTGGGCTCGAGGAAACACTGGATCAGCGCGGCCAGCGCCACGAAGGCGATGAACAGCAACGGCACGGTGAGGTGCCGGCGGCGACGCCGGGCCTTCTGCGTCTTCTGTTCCTGCGTGCGCTCCTCGAACAGCTTGGGGAAATGGCGCCGCACCGCCGCGAGGATGCGCTCCTCGTTGGCGTCGTAGGTGTCGTTGAACCACTCGGCCGGGAAGCCGAGAAGGTAGACGAGGAGCAGCAACAGCAGGCCGAGGGAGACCGCCGTCGCCTTGGCCCACGTCGAGACGCCGCCGGTGATGTTGCCCGCATGCGGCACCGCCAGGACCCACTCCATTGGGTGATTGACCGCGTTCTCGACATGGAAGTAGGTCGTCGCCAGCCACGGGTCCACGTCGGTGCACGACAGCTCGAAGTGGTGCTCGCCCGGGTTCGCGCTCCCCGGGATGACGATGGTGTCGTCCGTGAACACATGGCCGTTCAGCTGCGTCTCCGTCACGAGCTGGTTGTCGAAGAACACGTAGACGGTGTGGCTGGGCTTGCACGTGTCGACCAGGTGGCGGTCGGTGAGCGAGACCGCCATGCCCGGAGTGCCCGCGGGCGGCACCGCCTCGAGCGGGTTGGGCGGGTGATGATGCTTGTGCGGCGTGGGGGGCGCGATCTGTTTGATGCTCGGCTTCACGATCGGCTTGGCCGGCGGCGCGGTGGGTGGCGTGACGGGGGTCACCGGCATCACAAGGGGAGGCACCGGCACCGGCGGCGGCGGCACCACCGGCACCGGCGCCGGCACCGGAACCACGGGCGGCGGTGCGGGGCCGGGCGGCACCGGCGCAGCCGGCACCGTGACCGTCGCCGAAACCGTCGCACCCGGTCCGCCGTTGCGGAGCACCGTCTGGCCGGTGAATACCTGCGTGGTCGAGGTGCCGACCGAGCTCGTCACGGTGACGCTGGCGGTGAAGGTCCCCGCCGTGGCGTAGGTGTGGCTCGTGGTCGGTGATGAGGTGGTCGCGCTCGACCCGTCCCCGAAGTCCCAGGCGTACGAGGTGACGGTCCCGCTGGCCGCGGTGGAGGCCGAGGCGTCGAGGGTGGTCGGCGAACCGGCGGCACCGGCCGCGCTGCTGAGCGCCGCGTGCGGGGCCTGGTCCGGCGTGATGGCAATGTTGACCGGGAGCGAGAGCGGGCCGCCGACGGCGAACGTGGCCGTGACGGCGTTCGTCGCCGCATCGATGACGCTGACCTGGCCGACGCCCGTGTCGGCCACGAGGACCTGGGATCCGTCCGGGGTGACGGCGAGGCCGATGGGAGCAGCCCCGACCGTGATGGTGTTCGTGACCGAGTTGGTGGCCGTCGAGATCACGCTCACGGTGCCGTCGCCGTTGTTGGTGACATACAGCGTGGATCCGTCGGGGCTCACAGCCAGGCCGTCCGGCGCGTCGCCCACGGTGATGGTCGCCGCCAGCGTGTCGGTCGCCGTCGAGATCACGCTGACGGTGACGCCTCCGGTGTTCGCCACGTAGACGTCCGTGCCGCTCGGATTGATGGCGACGGCCAGCGGGCCACTGCCGACCGCCACGGAACCGGTCACCGTGCCGGTGGACAGGTCGATGGTGTCGAGGGCGTCGTTGTCGGCGACGTAGGCGGTGGACCCGTCCGGCGAGATGGCGATACCCGTGGGCTCGTTGCCGAGCGTGACGGGGATCCCCGTTGTGCCGGTGGCGAGGTCGACCGGGACGACGCCACCGGTCGAGCTGCCCCCGCCGGTGACCAGCGCCGTCGATCCGTCCGGCGTGATGGCGACCCCGTCGGCAGTACCTACCGACGCCGGAAGGTTGATCGGTGTGCGCGCCGTGCCGCTTGCCAGGTCGACCGGGGTGAGGGTGTTGGCGGAGAAGCTCGAGACGTAGGCGGTCGTCGCCGTCGGCGTGATGGCGATCCGCTCGGGCGCGGTGGGGAGGTCGATCGGCGTTCCGGTGGCGTCGGTCGCGGTGTCGATCGGGACCATCATCGGAGGGGAGGAACCGCGGAGGATGGCGTAGGCCGTCCACGAGGGGGTCGCCGCTCCCGCCGGAGGCGTGGGCCAAAGGGGCGTCGGGAGGAGCGAGAACAGTGAGGCCAGGAGGATCAACGGCAGGGCGAGCAACCCGATCGCAGGCCGCGGACAGCGGCGCCCGCTCGCCGGTCGTCGCCCGCTCGTTCGCCGCTCGATGCTCGCCATGGCCACGCCCCCGGGAGTCCCGGTCTTCCAGACGGTCGGTCCCTCTGAACCCGTGCACCCAGATCGAGTCACCGCACGCCGCCGTCCGAAGCCCGCTGCGCCTGCGCCGCAAAGGGAACCGCCGTCATCTTTCCCGATCCGGCGGGGCGCTGCCGGGGATGGCGGGGCGAGGGTGAGGGCTGCCGGGAGCGGCCGGAGGCAGAACGGCGCAGCGGCCAGCACCAAAAGGGCAGGCGGACACGCGAGGCGGTGCGGGTCGCGGCGCGGCGGGGCGGCCCGGAGCGGATTCGGCCAGGTCAGCAGCTGATACGCTGGCAGGCCTTGCCCGCCGGCGCCGTGCGGTGGGGCAACCCATATTGATCGAGACACGACCCCGGCGCGGTCCTGTGGTTGCAAAGCGCAACCCAGCAAGGAGCAGTAGGCAACATGGCCGACACCTCAACCACCCCCCGCACCTCGCTGCTGTCGCCCGAGCAGATGGGCACCTTCGACGCCGAGGGCAACTACACCCCCCGCACCATCGTCGACGACGACCTCGGGGACTCCGACCTCGAGCAGGCGATGGGGGACTCCATCATCTCCTTCGACGACGGCGACGTCATCGAGGGCACGGTGGTGAAGATCGACCGGGACGAGGTCCTGCTCGATATCGGGTTCAAGTCCGAGGGCGTCATCCCCTCGCGCGAGCTCTCCATCCGCAACGACGTCGACCCGAGCGAGATCGTGAAGCTCGGCGACCACATCGAGGCGCTCGTCCTCCAGAAGGAGGACAAGGAGGGTCGCCTCGTCCTGTCCAAGAAGCGGGCGCAGTACGAGAAGGCCTGGACGACGATCGAGCAGAAGAAGAACGCCGGCGAGATGGTCTCCGGCCCCGTCATCGAGGTCGTCAAGGGCGGCCTGATCGTCGACATCGGCCTGCGCGGCTTCCTGCCGGCGTCGCTGGTCGAGCTCCGGCGCGTGCGCGAGCTGCAGCCGTACGTGGGCAAGGACATCGAGGCGAAGATCATCGAGCTCGATCGCAACCGCAACAACGTGGTGCTCTCGCGCCGGGCGTGGCTCGAGGAGGCGCAGAAGGAGCAGCGCGGCGACTTCCTGGCCAACCTCAAGCCGGGCGAGCGCCGCAAGGGCACCGTCTCGTCCGTCGTCAACTTCGGCGCCTTCGTCGACCTCGGCGGCATGGACGGCCTCGTGCACGTCTCCGAGCTCAGCTGGAAGCACGTCGACCACCCGTCGTCGGTCGTCTCCGTCGGCGACGAGATCGAAGTCGAGGTCCTCGACGTCGACCTCGACAAGGAGCGCATCAGCCTGTCGCTCAAGGCGACGCAGTCGGACCCCTGGCAGGAGTTCGCCGATTCGCACGCGGTGGGCCAGCTCGTCTACGGCCGCATCACCAAGCTGGTGCCGTTCGGCGCCTTCGTGCAGGTGGGCGACGGGATCGAGGGGCTCGTGCACATCTCGGAGATGGCGGTGCACCACGTCGACCTGCCCGAGCAGGTCGTGACGCCCGGCGAGGAGCTGTGGGTCAAGATCATCGACATCGACCTGCAGCGCCGGCGCATCAGCCTGTCGATCAAGCAGGCGGCCGAGGGCGGCGAGGTCTCCGAGGAGTACCGCGAGGCCTTCGGCGAGCACGCCTACGACGAAGAGGGCAACTACATCGGCTTCGACTACGCCGAGGGCGAGTTCACCCCCGAGACCGAGGCGCAGGCCGCGTGGGCCGACTTCGCTCAGGAGGTCGGGACGCAGGTGCACGCGCCCGAGGACGGCGAGGCTGCGCCGGCCGAGGCTGCGCCGGCTGCCGAGGGTGAAGTTGCCGCGCCGGTCGAGGTTGCCGCTGAGGCTGAGGCCACTGCGCCGGCCGCGCCGGAATCGGCGGAGGCAGCACCGGCCGAATAGCCGCAGGCAGCTGCCTCAGGGATCCGTGCGAAGGATCTCCGTTTCGGTGACTTGTCCGCCGGGCACCGCCACGTTGAGGTAGGTCCAGGTCGCGCGCGAGAACTCGACCCCGAGACTCGTGCTCACGGGACCGTCGAGCGTGACGGATGCGGGTGCGTTGGCGACCGATCCCGCCGGGCAGCAGATCTTGTAGCTGTAAGTGCCTGTGCCAGCGGCCTTTGTCGCCGTCCACGACGACCATTGCATGTTCTCGAGGATCGACCCGTAGTCAGCACACGCAAGGACGATGGTGGCCGGTTCCACCGCCGGGGTGTAACACCCGGCGTCGACGAGCGGTTGAGCCGAGACCGGGGTAGGACCGACCACGCTGGTCGCGAGCCAATACCCGCCGTCATCAGGGGTGGCGGCGATTGCCGTCACCGGATGGGGCAGGGGCGTCGCCCCGGCTGAACCTTTGAATGTGGCGTCCCCGAAAGAGAAGACACCACCGTCGCCCGCCGCGAGCCAGTAACCGTTTCCGTTCATGGTCGACGCAATCCCGATAACGGGGCTGTTCAGCAGCCTTCCGCCTTGGGATCCGTGGAACGCGGCGTCGCCGAACGCGAAGACGCCACCATCGGATGCCACCAGCCAATACCCCATTCCATCCGGGGTAGTGGCCAGGCCGACGATTGGCGCGTTCAAGGGCGTCGCTCCCATGGAGCCCAAGAACGGCGCGTCTCCGAACGCGAACACGCCGCCGTCCGCCGCCACGAGCCAATAACCCCGTCCATCTTGAGTCTCGGCGATGGCCACGATGGGCGCGTTCAGCGGAGTTTGGAGAACATCGTTGACTCCTCCGAACAGCTGGGCGTCGCCGTAACCCGTCACGTAGCCGCCCCTACCGGTCAAGACATATCCCTGACCGTCGGGCGTGGACGCCATGGCAACCCCGTCGACTCGGTCCGCTGAAGACCCTTCGAACGGCGCGTCGCCGAACGCGAACACGCCGCCGTCAGAACCAACCAGCCAGTAGCCCTTTCCATCCGGCGTCGCGGCCATACCGACTACCGGAGCGTTCAGCGCGGACGGACCCCCGAAGGCGCCGGCATCGCCGAAGGGCAGGACCGGCCCGGTCGCGCCCGGCTGGGCACCGGCCGGCGGTGCGGATGGGCTCACGAGCAGCGCTGTGACGATCAGGCCCGTCGTCAATACCGCCGATGCAACCCGACCTGAGCTCCTCATGAACCCGTTGTCTAGCGCACCCCGAGCGCATCGGGACGTAGTTGGTTCCGGTTGGTGGCCGGGATCCTTCTCCATACGAGCCTCGTCGTTCGGCCAACGTCACCCCACTAACCTGTGAGCAGGCCGTCTCCGGCGGGCGGAGTGGCCGGGAGGATCACGAAATGGCGGGAGCATTCGTGCGCATGCGCGCAACGCGTCGGGTCCGGCGCGTCCTCGGTCACGGTGGCGTCGTCGCGGCGACGGTGTTCGGCGGCCTTCTCCTGGTCGCGGCGCCGGCGGGGGCGACGTCGATCATCCAACCCAGCGGTGACATCGACATCACCGCCGCAAACGGCAACATCTCGATCACGCAGACGACCGTCGACGCGGAAGACGGCAACGTCAACGTGTCGGCTCCCCTCGGGTCGGTTTCGGTCACCGGCAACTCGATGATCGAAGCCAGCGGCAACATCACGACGCACGCAGGCGCATCGGGGAGCGCCGTCACCGGATCGAGCGAAGAGGCTGGCGGCAACGTCACCATCGACGCGGTCGGGTCGGGCAACATCATCGACTCGACGCTCAGCACGCAGACCGGCAACGTCACGCTTTCCGACCAGGGACAACCCGGTGCAAGCTTCAGCGTCGCAGGCTCTCAGGTCGTCGTACCCGGTGACACCCTTGGCTCGATCCAGGCGGTCGAGGTCGTGGCGCAAGGCGGCTGCTCGGGTCAGAACACGTCCCTCCGGCGATCGAGGCCGTCCCGACGGGTGGGGCCCTGACGCTGAGCTTTCCCTCGGACGCCCGCACCGGGTGCACCGACGCCGAATTCTCGTATGGCCCGTCGGGTGGTCCGGTGACGACGGCCGTGGTGGCCGGTGGCCAGAACGGGCCGAACCAGGTGGCGGCGGGCACCCAGCAGGGCGGCGTCACCGAGCTCGACAACGCGGTCCGCCCTCGGTCACGTTGACGTTCGCCGGGGACCTGCCGCTCGCCGCGATCAGCTCACCCGCGCCGGGCGGCGACTTTGCATTGGGGGCATCGGTGCCTACGTCCTTCTCGTGCCTCGGATCGTGCGTCGATTCATCGGGGCTGGCGCCGCCGTCGGGCAGCCTCAGCACCGGCGCGGCCGGCCCGCAGACGTATTCGGTAACCGCCGAAGCAGGTGGGTTCACCTTCACGGCCCAGCTGCCCTACACCGTCGCAAAGGCGACGCCGTCTCTGTCATGGAACACGCCGCCGCCGATTACCTACGGCTCACCGCTCTCGGCGAGTCAGCTCGATGCCAGCGCGAATGTCCCTGGCACCTTCGCGTACACCCCACCGGCCGGCACGGTGCTCGCGGCCGGGGATTACAAGTTGGGCGTGACGTTCACGCCGACCGACCAGGTTGACTACACGACGGCGTCGACGACGGTGCCGTTGCACGTTGCGCCGGCGCCGCTGACGATCACCGCATCGAGCAACGCCGAGCCGTACGGGTTCGCCATCCCGCCGATCACGCCGAGCTACAGCGGCTTCGTCAACCACGACGGTCCGAGTTCGCTCACGACCGCACCGACGTGCAAGACGACGGCGAAGGCGGGGAGCGCCGTGGGGAAGTACGCCACCACGTGCTCGGGTGCGGTCGACCCGAACTACGCCATCAGCTACGTCGCCGGCACCATGGTGATCACCAGGGCGGCCACGACGTTGGTGGCCGCGCCGATCTCGATCCTCGGGTCGGTGACCTCGGTGCACGTGAAGTTCTCGGCCACGCTGACGTCGAACGCCACCGGGAAGGGGATCTCCTCGCAGGCGGTGACGTTCACCTGGGCCAGCGGGCACTGCACGGTGCAGACCAACGCCTCCGGGGTGGCCTCCTGCAACGTGTTCATCCTCAACCTGGTCCCGCTGACGCTGGTCCCGCATTACACGGCGACCTACAACGGCTCGGCCAACTACCAGCCCACCAGCGGCACCGGCACCCTCAAGTTCGTCTAGGAGGACGGGGGGTCGCCCAGCGGCGGCTGCGGCCCGACCTCCAGGGCGAGGCGGTCCCAGCCGGCGAGGTCGGCGGCCGCCTCGTAGGTCGACTGGAAGAACGCCAGCAGGTCCGCGTCGGGGTCGGCCGCCTCGCGCACGGCGGTGTACGGCAGCACGAACTCGCCGAGCTGCGCGCTCGTAGGCCGCCGCCGCTGGCTGGACGACGCGCTCGGCGAAGCCCGGGGGTATCGGGTAGGCGTACGCGTAGAACGTCCCCTCGTCGGAGCCGCCCGGCCAGTAGCCGCAGCTGCTGACCTCGTGGCTGTAGGCCATCTGCTGCACCCAGTCCGGACAGTTGGGGACGCCGCCGCGGTGGCGGGGCGCGGTACGGCCGGAGAACCGCGTCACCGCGAGGTCGGGGCCGCCCCAGAAGAAGTGCACGGGGCTGACCTTGCCCTGGAAGCGGCCCCGGAAGACGAGCATGACCCGCTCGATCTGGACGAGGGCCAGCCAGAGCTGGTGCACCGCGTCGGCGTCGTAGGGCCGGGGCGCCGTGTCGTCGGGGAAGGGGAGGTCGACCGGCATCTCGGCGGGGTGCGGGTAGATGCGGACGGGTGCGCCGAGCTCATCGAGCGCCGTCATGGTCGCCGCGTAGAAGTCGGCCACCGAGCCGGGTGCGAGCGGGACGCTCGTGGTCGCGCCGGCGGTCGTGCGCAGATTGAGGTTGTGATCGATGAAGTCGAACTCGATCTCGAGGCCGAGCCCGCCCGCGTGCATGAGGGACGTGGTGAGCCCACGGGCCGACACGTACAGCGGGACCTGCCACCAATGGTTGAGCATCGGCTCGAGCTCGAGGCGGATCTTGCCGACGATCTGCGTCCAGAGGTGGAGCGCATCGAGCGTCTCCTGCGGCCTCGGTCAGAGAGAGCACGGGCCAGTCCCCCGAGGGCATGGAGGTGAGGGTAGCGGCGCCGAGAGGCGTGCGTGCCGGTCGGGGCCCGAGGAGCGCGCCCGGAACAGGCGGCCCCGTATGCTCACTGACTTGCGACCGTGGGCAACGTGCACGCGGCTGAGCGGGAGGTCCACATGGACGAGGCGCGGGCACGACAACTCCTCACCGACGAGCGGGCTCGAGTCGTCGGGCTGCTCGGGGAACTGACCGCAGCCGGGGACGAGGACTTCGCCGAGACCGGCGACGCCGGCGACATCGCCGACTCGGCCCAGCCGCTCACCGACGAGCAGGGCGCCGACGCGGTCGCCGAGGGCCTACGGACGCGGCTGGCTGCGATCGACCGGGCGGAGGCGCGGCTCGCGGCCGGGACCTACGGACGTTCGGTGCGCAGTGGGGCGCCGATCCCCGACGAGCGGCTCGAGGCGGACGCTGCGGCCGAGCTCACCGTGGAGGAAGAGGCCGCGTCATAGGCGCGCTTGGCTCCTGCTCCGCCTCCGGCTCAGCGAGCCGCCAGTCCGACGACCGGTTCGTTCAGTGGCTTCCCGCCCATCGATCCGAAGAAGGGAACGTTGAAGGCGAAGATGCCGCCGTCCGATGCCACCTCCCAGTAGCCGGAGACGCCGAGGAGCGACCCGATCCCGACGATCGGCTTGTTGAGCGGCTTGCCACCTTGGGAGCCGAAGAAGGGTGCGTTGAAGGCGAAGATGCCACCGTCGGAAGCCACCTCCCAATAGCCACCGGTGAGGGTGTCCGCGGCAAGACCCACGACCGGCGCGTTGAGCGGCTTGCCACCCTCGGAGCCGTAGAACTTCGCACGTCCCAAAGCCGAACACTCCGCCGTCCTTGGCGACGAGCCAGTAGCCGGTGCCATTGGGAGCGGCTGCGATCCCGACGATCGGCGCGTTGAGTGGCTGGCCGCCCTGTGAGCCGTAGAAGGGTGCGTTGAAGGCGAAGATGCCACCGTCAGCGGCCACCTCCCAGTAACCACCCGTTGTCGTATCGACCGCCATACCGACGATCGGCGCGTTGAGCGGCTGGCCACCTTGTGAGCCGGAGAAGGGTGCGTTGAAGGCGAAGATGCCACCGTCGGACGCCACCTCCCAGTAGCCACCGGTTTGCGCATCGAGCGCCATACCGACGATCGGCGCGTTCAGCGGCTTGCCACCCTCGGAGCCATAGAAGGGCGTGTTGAAGTTGAAGATGCCGCCGTCCGATGCGACTTCGGTGTAGCCCGTGGGGGCCTTCTGGATCACGACGCCACCGGGGCCGTTCATCCCGGTGTTCGCGCCGGAGATCGTGTTGCTCGGCGTGGGGTCGCCCGAGGAGGCGAGCTGATGCGGGGTGAACTCGACCAGGGAGTCGCTGTCGAAGTTCGGCACCCACAAGTTGCCGGCAGCGTCGAACGCGAGGCTGTAGGGCGCGTCGAGGCTCGATCCGTTGGCCGAGATCGTGACGGCCGGCATCGGGCTTCCCGAGGCCGCGAGCTGGTTCGGGGTGAACTCGACGAGGGTGCTGTTGCCGGAGTTCGTCAACCACAGGTCGCCCGCAGCATCGAAGGCGACCCCGCTCGGGCTGCCGATGCTCGACCCGGTCGCCGAGATGGTCACGGCCGGCGTCGGGTCGCCCGAGGCTGCGAGCTGGCTCGGGGTGAACTCGACGAGCGTGTTCCCGTCATTGTTCGCCACCCAGAGGTTGCCCGAGACGTCGAAGGCGAAGCCGTAGGGCGCATCGAGACTGGTGCCGTTCGCCGAGATGGTGACGGCCGGCATCGGACTGCCCGAGGCCGCAATCTGGCTCGGGGTGTACTCGACCAGGGTGCTGCCTGACTCGTTGAGTGCCCACAGATCGCCGGAGCCGTCGATGGCGACGCTCCCCGGGGAGTCGAGACTCGTCCCGTTCTGCGAGATGGTGACGGCCGGTGTCGGGGTACCCGAGGAGGCGAGCTGGCTCGCGGTGAACTCCACGAGGGTATTGCTGTCCAAGTTCGCAATCCACATGTCGCCTACGGCGTCGAAGGCTTCTGTCCCGAACGGGTCGCTCAGGCTCGTCCCGTTTGCTCCGATGTTGACGGCCGGCGCGACGTTGCCGGACGCGGCAAGCGGATAGGAAAGCAGGGTCGAGCTGTCCTGATTGACGACCCAGATGGTGGGAGTGGCGGCGGTCGCAGCGGCCGCAGCGGCCGCAGATGGGGCGCCGGCACCGACGGCCAGGCCCCCCAGTCCCATGACGGCGATGATGGCCACACCCGAGTATCCGATTCGGTGCACGACCCTTGGCCGGAACTTCGACATTGCTTCGAACCGACGGTTTCTCATTGCGCGCCCTTCTCGTTCGGACCGAAAGCGCAGAATAAGAGTCGGAGCGAGGATGGTCAACCAATCCGAGTCTCGAGGTGACGTTGGTGGTACGGGCCTCGGACTGGCGCCGTGCGCGACTGCATCTGTCCGGGTACGCTGTGGGGTTTCCGATGCCGCGTCAGATGACCGGTAGGGTCCAAACGTGATCGCCCGAGATCGAGCGCCGGCGGCCTTCACGGCGTGGGACGAATTGATCGACGCAGTGGCTGTGACCACGCCCACGGACTTGGCGGAGCTGGCCCGTGCCATCGCTCGCTCCAGCCTCGACCCGGCCGCTCCCGACGTACCCCGATCCGACGCGGTGACCTTCGCCGAACAGATGGTCGTCGATGTGGCCTCCATGAGCCCTGATGTTCGAGCAGCCGGCCTGGCCGAACTGGGTCCGCGTGCCCCGGCCTTCGTCCTGGCCGTATGGATCGAGGACATGATGATGCGTGCCGGTGCCGCCTGGCGCGAGTTGTTCGGCGAGGCATGGCGTCCGCTCCCGACTTCTGCTGCGACCGATCCCTGGGTGGCCCACGAGAGATTTCTCCTCGAGGTGGCCAAACTGGAGGCACTCGACCCGGTGACCTCCGAATTGGTCAGGCTCCGTGGCGCGAGAGCCCACGACTGCCGGCTCTGCCAGTCGCGCCGGAGCGTGCGCGCGATCGACCAGGCGGGACGGAGTGACCTGTTCGATGACACGGATCCGAGCGGTATCTCCGACGCGCAGGGCCTGGCCCTCCAAGTCGTGGATGCCTTCGTGTGGCAGCCGGTCCAGTGGCCACCCGGGCTCGGTGAGCGGGTCGTGGACGCACTGGGTCCGGCCGCCGCAACCGAACTGGTCCTCGACATCGTCCGCAATGCCGCGAACAAGATCGCGGTCGCCTTCGCCGCGGACGACCCGCAGGTGGAAACCGGCGTGGAGTACTACGACATCGACGCGTCGACCGGGGAACTGCGCTACGACATCAGCCCGGTCACGCCTCGGCCCTGACCGACCGGCTCGCGGTGGCGGTCAGGGGACCGCGTGGCTGACGGGCCGCGAAGACGTCGAAGAGCGAGCGGCCGCTCCAGCCCCGGCAGCAGGCGCCGCTGCGGTCCGATTTGTCAGTTTAAGTTGACAACCGACCCGGTGTCAGTCTAAATTGACAGACGTGGACATCGAAGGACTCAACGTGGATCTCTCGTCGGATGACCCGGCACTTGGCCTTCGCGCCTCGCTGGCGCTCCATCGCCTGGCGGAAAGGGTCGAGGCGAACCACGTCGCGTTGGCCCGGGAAAAGGGCTGGTCGTGGCAGCAGATCGGAGACGCGTTGGGCGTGACCCGCCAATCCGTGCACACCAAATACAACAAGGAGTCATCATGACCATCGAATCGGCTGCGCCAGAGGTGCTGCACGGCTGGGCCATCTATTTGCACGCCGGCGAGGAGGCTCGTCGCCGAGGTGATCGCCGAACTGGCACCGATCACCTCTTGCTCGCCTTGTTGGAGGATCCCTCGATCGAAGTCGTGTTGGGCGTGAGCTTGCAGCAAGCTCGTCGGGCTCTTGAGTCGCTCGATCACGAAGCCCTGGGCGCATTGGGCCTGGGGTCCGGCACCGACGCCCCGCCACTACCGATGCGCGCCGTGCCGAAGAAGCCGAGGCTGAGAGACGTCGCGCAAAAAGATCGCCTCCGCATGACGCCGGCGGCCAAGAAGGTGCTTGAGGAAGCCTCGAAGCAAAACCGTCGGAGGCTCTATCTCACGGCCCAGCAGGTGCTGGCCCAGATCCTCACCCTCCAACCACCGGATCCCGCAGCGGTGCTGCTGGGCGCCCTCGGCGTGAACACGTCAGAGGTTCGGCGCCGATTGGATGCGGTCACGCTCGACAGCTGAGACGAGCGGCCGACCTCAGGTGGTGGCGAGGAACCGCGCCAGCACGCGGGCGAACCGTGCCGCGGCCGCGGGTTCGGTGACGAAGAAGAGCACCGGGTCGAGCAGTTCCAACTCGAGGAGCACCGGCTGCCCGTCGGACCCCGGCACCGTGTCGACCCGGGCGTAGGTCGTCGGGCCGAGGAGGTGCTCGGCCGCGGCCACCGCCCGGTCGCCGAGCGCGAGGTGCGCCGGCGACGCCGTGGCCGGCGTGACCACCTGGTTGTCGATCAGATGCGCGGTCGGGCCCACGCCCCGACGGATCATCGGCTCCTTGTGCATGGCGTGGCTGAACTCGCCCCCGAGGAAGATGAGCCCCACCTCGCCGGCGCTGTCGACCGCCGGCTGGTAGGGCTGCACCATCACGGTCCGACCGAGATCGAGGAGCGCGCGCACGTGGCGCACGGCGTCGGCATGCTCGTGGGCTTCGTAGCGGGCCGTCTGGAAGCCGCCGCCCGAGATGGACGGCTTCACGACGATCTCGCCGAGCGAGAGCCCCCGTTCGACCTCGGTCGCCGCTTCGGCGTCACCCGCGCCGGGTTCGACCCACATCGTCGGCACCGTTGCCACGCCGGCCGCCTCGAGCACCCGCAGGTAGCGCTTGTCGAGGTTCCAGCGCAGCGTGGCGGGGGAGTTCACCGTCGGGACGGCGCCGCCCTCACGGTCGTCGACCCAGGACAGGAACTCGTCGACGTGGTGGATGTTGTCCCACGCCCCGTTGGCCACGATGAGGTCGAAGGACGACCAGTCGACCGACGGGTCGCTCCACACCACGGGCACGCGCCTCGAGCCCGGCGTCGTCGAGCGCGGCGCGCGTGAGGGGCCAGTCGTCGTGCAGGTTCGGGAACTGGGGTGGCGCGGTGAAGGCCACCCGCGGCCGGCCTCGCCGCTCCGGCTGGCGGCCGCTCAAGTTCCGATCGGGAAGTGGCAGGCGACCTGGTGTCCGGCGGCGATCTCGCGCAACTCGGGCACCTCTTCGGCGCACCGGGCCTCGGCCCGCGGGCAGCGGGTGCGGAACCGGCAACCCGACGGCGGGTTGATCGGGCTCGGCGGCTCGCCGTGCAGCGGCACCGGAGCCCGGGTGGCCTCGGGATCGGGCTCGACGGCCGAGGAGAGCAGCGCCGCCGTGTAGTGGTGCGCCGGTGCCTCGTAGAGGAGGTCCGACGGCGCGATCTCGCACAGGCGGCCCAGGTACATCACGGCCACCCGGTCGCTCACGTTCTTCACGACGGCCAGGTCGTGGGCGATGAACAGCACCGTGAGGTTGTACTCAGCCTTCAGGTCCTCCAGCAGGTTGAGGATCTGCGCCTGCACCGACACGTCGAGGGCCGACACGATCTCGTCGCAGACGAGCAGCTTCGGCCGGAGCACGAGCGCGCGGGCGATGCTGATGCGCTGGCACTGGCCGCCGGAGAACTCGCGCGGTCGCCGGCTGCCGTTGAGCACCGGGTCGATGCCGACCCGGTCGAGCATGGCGTTCGACCGCCTCGCGCCGCTCCTCCTTGGTCCCGATCTTCCAGATCGTCGAGCGGCTCGGCACACGATGTCGATCACCCGTCGCCGCGGGTTCAGCGACGAGATCGGGTCCTGGAAGATCATCTGGACCTGGGTGCGCAGCGTGCGCAGGTCGCCGCGGCTCAGCGCCGTGATGTCGGTGTCGTTGAAGAGGATGCGACCCGACGTGGCCCGCTCCACCTGCACGATGGCCCGCCCGGTGGTCGTCTTGCCGCAGCCCGACTCGCCGACCAGACCGAGCGTCTCGCCCTGCCGCAGGGTGAAGGAGATCCCCGCCACCGCCTGCACGGCGGTGTTGCCCTTCTGGAACGTCACGTGCAGGTCCTCGACCGACAGCAGCGGGTCGGACACGTGCTCCGCCGACGCAGCCGGCTTCACGGCGGCCTCGGTCACGCCGTGGCCTCTTCGGGCTGCGCCTGCGGCTCGGTCGCCGTGCCGTCGTGATCGGGAACCAGCAGGCGTAGCTGTGGCCCGGCGACGCCTCGACGAGCGGCGGCTTCTCCTTGAGGCACTTGTCCTGCGCGTACGGGCAGCGAGGGGCGAACGGGCACCCGGCGGGCGGGTGCAGGAGGTCGGGTGGCCGGCCCTCGATCGCCGTGAGCCGGGTGTGGCTCGGGTTGCGCGATGCGGGGCATGGAGTGGAGCAGGGCCTCGGTGTACGGCATGGCCATGCTCTTGAAGAGCACGTCGGTCGGCGCCCGCTCGACGATGTTGCCGGCGTACATCACGATGATCTCGTCGGTGCGCGTGGCCACGACGCCGAGGTCGTGGGTCACCAGGATCATGGCCATGTCGCGCTCGTGCTGCAGCTGGCTCAGCAGGTCGAGGATCTGGGCCTGGACGGTGACGTCGAGCCCGGTCGTGGGCTCGTCGGCCATGAGGAGCCGGGGCGCGCAGGCCGAGCGCGATGGCGATCATCACCCGCTGGCGCATGCCGCCGGAGAGTTGGGCCGGGTAGGCGTCGAAGCGTTCGACCGGCGAGGGGATCCCCACCTGCATGAGGAGCGAGAGCGCCGTCTCCTTGGCCTCGCCCTTGGGCAGCTTCAGGTGGACGTGCAGCGGCTCGGTGATCTGGTTGCCGATGCGTCTGCACCGGGTTGAGCGACGTCATCGGGTCCTGGAAGACCATGGCGATGTGGGTGCCCCACAGGTCGCGCAGCTCGTCGTTCGGCGCGTTGAGGATCTCCTGGCCGTCGTAGCGGACCGACCCGGTCTGGGTGGTCGACGCAGCGGGGCAGGAGGCCCATGATCGCCCGGGACAGCACCGTCTTGCCCGAGCCCGACTCGCCGACGATGCCGAGCGTCTTGCCCTGGTCGAGCGTGAACGAGACGCCCTGGACCGCCTGCAGCTGGCCGCGGCGGGTGGCGAAGGAGACGTGGAGGTCCTCGACCTCGAGGATCGGTGCGCCGACCGTCGGCTCACAGCTTGATCTCGGTCACGTCGAAGTAGGCCCGGAGCTTGTCCGCCACCACGTTGAGGCTGAAGAGCAGCGAGGAACATCGCGCCGGCCGGGAAGATGACCAGCCACGGGTTGGTCTGGCCCTTGGCCCCGGTCAGGAGCGTCGACCCCTCGTTGAGCATGTTGCCCCAGCTCGGGCGTCGGCGGCGACACCGAGAGCCCGAGGAAGGCCAGCGTGCCCTCGAGCACGATGATGGTCGCCACCGCGATCAGGCTGAACGAGATGATCGTCGGCATGATGTTGGGCAGGATCTCGCGGGCCAGGATGCGCCGGTCGCTGGCACCGAGCGCCTTGGCCGCCAGCACGAAGTCGCGGGTGGCGTAGGACAGGGTCGAGGCCCGGACGACCCGGAAGATCAGCGGCGCGCCGAAGATCGCCGATGATGAGGGTGATCTTCCAGAGGGAGTGGCCCCAGAACGAGACGATGGCGATGACCGCCACCAGGGCCGGGAAGGCCAGCAGGACGTAGGAGCCGGTGTTGAGGACGGTGTCGATCCGACCGCGGCGGTAGGCCGAGAACATGGCCGGGATGCCGCCGAGGATCAGGCCGATGAGGGCGCCGCCGAAGCCGACGATGAGCGAGACGCGGGCCCCGAAGATCAGGCGGCTGAAGATGTCGCGGTTGAGGTCGTCGGTGCCGAGCAGGTGGCCCCAGCCGGGACCGGCGTTCTGCGTGCCGTGTAGTTCCCGAAGGTGGGGTTGGGCAGTGGGAGCAGGTTGGCGATGATGGCCAGCGCGGCCACGAGCACGATCCAGCCGACGCAGATCCAGAAGAAGACGCCCAGCTTCTTCTTGGTCGGATGGCTCTCCGCGTCTCGGCGACCAACTCCTCCTTGATGTCAGCGAAGGCCTCGTTGGTCGGATCGGGTGAGGCTGACGCTACTCACGGGCGATCCTCGGGTCGACGATGGTGAAGAGGAAGTCGAAGAAGAAGTTGATCAGGACGATGGCCACGGCCACGAACAGGGTGATGCCCTGGACGACCGTGTAGTCGTCCTGGTTGACGCTCGAGATCAGCTGGTAGCCGAGCCCGGGCATCTGCAGCAGCAGCTCGACGACGAACGTGCCGGCGATCAGGCTGCCGATGGTCACGCCGGCCGAGGCCAGCAGGGAGACCGACGACGGCCGCAGGGCGTGGCGCCACATGATGCGCCGGTCGGAGAGCCCCTTGGAGCGGGCCATGGTGATGAAGTCCTCTTGCAGCGTGGAGATGAGGTCGTTTCGCAGCAGGCGGAAGTAGACGACGATCGACCGCCGAGCGCGAGCACGATCGACGGCAGGAGCATCGTGTGGATGTTCGACCAGAAGTTCTGGGTGAGCGGGACGTAGGAGGCCGGCCCCGGGAAGACGTGCCAGTGCACGGCGAAGATCAGGACGAGGACCGGGGCGATGACGAACGGAGGCAGGGCCAGCATGGCGAAGGTCGTGCTGTTCGACGACCTGGTCGAACAGCCGGTTGGGCCGGCGGGACGCGTGCATCGCCATCGGGAAGGCGACGGCGAACGCCAGGATCTGCGAGAAGATGATCAGCTCGAGGTCGATCGGGAAGGACTGGCGCGATGATGGTCGTCGTCGTCTGGTGGGTGGTGAACGACTGGCCCAGGTTGCCCTGGAAGACGTGGCCGATCCAGATGAAGTACTGCTGCCAGAGCGGCTTGTTCAGGCCGAGCTGGTGATTGATCGTGCGCGACGTTCTGGGCGGTGGCGTTGGGGCCGAGGATGGTGACGGCCGGGTTGCCCGGCAGCAGGTGGACCAGGAAGAACGTGGCCACCGAGACGAAGAAGATGATGATGATGAGCAGTACGACCCTCTTGGCGATGTAGCGACCCACGTAGCTCTCGCCCCCCTTTCGTCCTGCCTCTGATCAGTCCTCTCGCGGTCCCCCGACCGGCGGCGAATGATCCTAGACCGGCCCCATTGTCCTACCATGCGCCCCATGCCTGAGGAGGTTCCTGCGCTCACCGGTCGCACGCGCATCGCGGTCGGTGTCGTCGTCGGGATCGTCGTGGCGGCCGGGCTGCTCCTCCGATTCTGGACCCGTTCGGGACTCTGGCTGGACGAGGCCCTCACGGTCAACCTGGCCCGGCTGCCGCTGCACGAGATTGCCGAACGCGCTCGAAGCACGACGGGGCCCCACCGCTCTACTACTACCTCCTCCACTTCTGGATCAGTCTCTTCGGCCAGTCGAACTGTGCCGTCCGCTCGCTCTCGGGCGTGATCGGCGGTGCTCACCCTCCCGGTGGCGTTGGCTCTGCGGCAAGCGCTTCGGCGGCCGGGCGACCGCCTGGACGACGCTCGTCCTGCTGGCCAGCGCGCCCTTCGCCGTCTATTACGCCACCGAGGCCCGCATGTACGCGCTGGTGATCCTGCTCACCGGCCTGGGATTCCTGGCCCTGCACCGGGCCGTGGCGGCGCCCCGGCCGGGCAACCTGATCGCGGTGGCCGTGGTGACGGCCGCGCTGCTCTACTCCCAGTACTGGTCGGTCTACCTGGTCGGCATGGTCGGCCTGTGGCTCGTGGCGTCCATCTGGCGGAGCCGCCACCGCGGGCGACCGACAGGACGCGCCGTGGGCCGCCCTGATCGCAGTCGGCGTCGGGAGCCTGCTCTTCGTGCCCTGGGTGCCGATCTTCTTCTACCAGGCCAAGCACACGGGCACGCCGTGGGCGGCCGCCGCCGAACTTCTCGGCCGTGATCAACGCGGTGACCGGCTTCACCGACAACCAGGGGTCGACCCTGCCGACGGCGACGAACCAGGGCCGCCTGCTCGCGGTCATCTACTTCGCCATGCTGGCGCTGGCGGTGTTCGGCATCGGTCGCAGCGGTCGCATCATCGAGCTCGACCTGCGCACGCGACCCGAGCGCGCGGCGTGAGCTTCGTCGTGCTCGGCACGCTGTTCGCCGCCATCGCCGGCGGGATCCTCACGACGAGCGCCTTCTCCTCGCGCTACGCCGCGGTGGTCTTCCTCCCTCTTCTCCTCCTCGTCGCCCTGGGCACGACCACGTTGCTCAACCCGAAGGCCCGCGTGATCGTCGTCGGCCTCGCCGTGGCGGCCGGGCTGTTCTCGGCGCCAGAACGTGACCACGCAGCGCACCCAGGCCAGCGCGGTGGCCGCCGCGATCAACGCGCAGGCCAAGCCGGGCGACGTCATCGCCTATCTGCCCCGACCAGCTCGGCCCGGCGGTCTACCGCCAGATTCGCGAACCCGTCGCAGTACGACCATGGTCACCTTCCCCCGCGAGACCGGACCCGCAATCGTGGACTGGGTGGACTATGCGGACGCGGTGAACGCCGCCAGCCCGGCCCACTTCGCCGACGTCGTGGCGCACCGGCCGCGAGCGGGCACACGGTCTGGCTGGTCTGGCAGCCGAGGTACCAGACCTACGGCATCAAGTGCGAGACGATCGCCTCGGACCTCGATTGCCGCCGCCACCAAGACCGGCGGCGGCGGGCACAACGTGGTGACGAACCACCCGGCGCTCTACTACGAGCCGATGAACCTGACCGAGTACGCCTTCTCGGGGACTTGACCCGGTGGCCGAGGTGACCGACGCCGCACCCGCGGCCACTGCCGATTCGTTCGCCACCACGGTGCAGCGGGCCTGGGGTCGCCTGCCCGAGTCGATCCGCGAGGCCGTGCTGCCCTTCGCCGTGGCCCGGGTGGTCGTGCTCGGCGCCCTCGGCGCTGGCCCACTTCATCGTCGATCGCACGCATCCGGCGACCGTCGGCGTCGCCGCCCGGGTGCACGCGGGACTGCTCGGGTGGGACGCCGGCTGGTACGAGACCATCGCCCGCGCGGGCTACGCGCCGCTGGGCCGCCAGTCGCTGCGCTTCTTCCCGGCCGTGCCGGTCCTCACCCACGGGCTGGCCTGGCTGCCCGGCCTCGGCGACGGCTCCGGCCCTGATCCTGTTGGCCAACGTGGCGGCGTTCGCGGCCACCGCCATGCTCTACGTGCTGGTGCGCCGGGAGACGGGTCGACGCCGCCGTGGCCCGGCGTTCGCTGTGGGTCCTCAGCCTGCTGCCCGCCGCCTTCGTGCTGGTCATGGGGTATGCCGAGTCGGTCCTGCTCGTCTGCGCCATCGGCTGCTTCCTGGCCCTGCGCCCGGCCGCCGGCCCACCGAGGCCACGGCCACCGCGGCACCGCCACCGCCCGCTCCGCCACTTCGCCGTCGCCGGCCTGCTGGCCTTCGCCGGCGCGCTGACCCGGCCCATCGGGGTGCTGCTGGTCCTGGCCGTCGCGGCCGAGCTGGTGCGCTGGTGGCCCCGCCTCGGGCGCGTCGGACCGCGTCGCCGGCCTCGGTGCGCACGGCGGCGCCGTTCGTCGGCGTCTGTCGTCTTCTTGGCCTGGTCCAAGCACGACGGTGGGCGACTGGTGGGCCCCGCTGCGGGTCCAGCTCCAGAACGCGCACCACGGCGGGCTGTCCGATCCCTTCGTCACCGCTCTTCCACGACGCCAAGGGCGTGCTGCACCACCACGTCGGCACCGCGCTGCACGTGCCCTGGGTCCTGCTGGCCGCTGGCCCTGCTCGTCGTCTGCTGGCGCCGGCTGCCCGCCCCCTACACGCTCTTCGCCGCCGCGGTCCTCGCCGTCGCGGTGGCCGGGCGCCAACCTCGATTCGTTCGAGCGCTACGCCCTCAGCGCCTTCCCGCTCGTCCATCGCCGCCGCGCTGCTGCTCCGGCAGTCCGCAGATCGAGCGGGCGGTGCTGACCCTGCTCTCGGCCGGGCTGGCCGGCTACGCCCTGCTGGCCTTCCTCAACATCTCGGTGCCGTAAGCGCCGTAGGCGCCCGCCGACGCGCCCGCCAGCCCGGCCCCGCCCTCCCGGCCGGCTCGGGGGGTCCACTAACCTGCCCCTTCGATGGCCAAAGAGAGGACGCACCCGTCGTCATCGCGGCGCCGGGCCCGGCGGCCTCACCGCGGCCTACCAGCTGGTCCAAGCGGGGCGAGCACCCGGTGGTGCTCGAGGCCGACGACGTCGTCGGCGGCATCAGCCGCACCGTCGAGCGCGACGGCTGGCGCTTCGACATCGGCGGCCACCGCTTCTTCACCAAGGTGCCCGAGGTCGAGGCGCTCTGGCACGAGATCCTGCCCGACGAGGACTTCCTGCTGCGGCCCCGCATGAGCCGCATCTACTACGAGGGCAAGTTCTACGACTACCCGCTGCAAGGCCATCGAACGCGCTGCGCAACCTCGGCGCTGGTCGAGGCGGTCCGCTGCGTGCTGCTCCTACGTCTGGGCCCGCATCCGCCCGCCGAAGGACCAGACCAACTTCGAGGGCTGGGTCGTCGCCCGCTTCGGCTGGCGCCTCTACCGCACGTTCTTCAAGACCTACACCGAGAAGGTCTGGGGCGTGCCGGTCGACGAGCATGCCGGCCGACTGGGCCGCCCAGCGGATCAAGAACCTCGTCGCTGCGCAAGGCCGATCGTCAACGCCCTCCTGCCCAAGCGCAACCAGACGGAGATCACCTCGCTGATCGAGGAGTTCCAGTACCCGAAGTACGGCCCCGGGATGATGTGGGAGCGCTGCCGCGACAAGGTCGAGGCCGCCGGGCGCGAAGGTGCTGATGGAGCACCGGTGGTCACCGGATCCGCGCACGCCGGACGGCCGGCGCCGCCGTCGTGGTCGCCGACCGACCGACGGCGCCGCGACCGACGCTACCCGCGCCGCGCACGTCATCTCGTCGATGCCGATCGCGCGCGCTGGTGCAGGCCATGGACCCGCCGCCGCCCGCCGAGGTCGTCGCGGCCGCCGACGACCTGCACTACCGCGACTTCCTGACCGTCGCCCTCGTCGTGCCCGAGACGCGCGCGCTTCCCCGACAACTGGATCTACATCCACTCCCCCGACGTGCAAGGTCGGCCGCATCCAGAACTTCGGCTCGTGGTCGCCGTACCTGGTCAAGGACGGGCCGCACCTGCCTCGGCCTCGAGTACTTCGTGTTCGAGGGCGACGAGCATGTGGAACATGGCCGACGACGACCTGATCGCGCTGGGCACGCAAGGAGCTCGGCATCCTCGGCCTGGTCGACGCCGGCGACGTCGAGGCGCGGCTACGTCGTGCGGATGCCGAAGGCGTACCCGTTCTACGACGCCGACTACAAGGCCAACGTCGAGACGCATCCGCGAGCTGGCTCGAGCCGAGCGCGCCCAACGTGCACCCGGTCGGGCGCAACGGCATGCACAAGTACAACAACCAGGACCACTCGATGTACACCGCCATGCTGACGGTCGAGAACATCGTCTCGGCGCCGACCACGACGTCTGGGCGGTCAACGTCGAGGAGGAGTACCACGAGGCGGGCTCGACCGGGCGGGACGCGCCCGTGTTGCCGAGGCGGGCGGACGCGCGCCCCGCTGCCGTGGCGGGCTCGCTCGACGCTGGCTGAGCACGCGCCCGCCGGGGCGCTGTGGTGGTGGCCGAAGCGGCCAATGCGGTCGACGCGGCCGAGCGCGAGCGCGAGCGCGAGCCCGGGTCTGGGCCCGAGCCCGGGCGCCGGCGCCGGTGGCCGGTCCTCGTCGCGGTGGGGCTGATCTATCTCGCCCTCGGCTTCGTCCTGTGGATCCACGCCTGGACCAGCGGCGCCACGACCCACACGCTGTGCGGCTGCGGGGACCCCGCGCTGTTCCTCTGGTTCTTCCAGTGGCCGGCCACCGCGCTGGCGCACGGGCACAACCCGTTCTTCTCGACCGCGCTGTTCCATCCCGGCGGGATCAACCTGCTGGCGCAGACCTCGGTGGACGGCCTGAGCCTGCCGCTGGTCCCGGTCACCTGGATCTGGGGACCGGTCGCCTCGCTCAACGTCGCCTCGACGCTGGCGCCCGCGCTCACCGCGTTCTTCGCGTTCGTCGTCATCCGCCGCTGGGCCCCGTGGACGCCGGCCGCCTTCATCGGCGGGCTGCTCTACGGCTTCTCGCCCTTCGTGCTGACGAGCCTCGAGTTCGCGCACCTGATGACGGCCGCCCTGATGCTGTTGCCGCTCATCCTGGCCGTGCTCGACGAGATCCTGATCCGCCAGCGCCACAGCGCACTGTGGTCGGGCGTCGCGCTCGGTGTGCTCGTCTTCGCGCAGTTCTTCTTGTCGTCCGAATTGCTCGCCGTGTGCGCCGTGATCGTCGTCGCGTGTGCTGATCGCGTTGGTGGTGGCCGCCCGGATCCTGCGGCCGGCCGAGCTGCGGCGGCTGGCCCCCCATGCCGCCAAGGGCCTCGGCCTCGGGCTGGGCGTCGGCGTGGTGCTGCTGGCGTGGCCGGTGTGGTTCGCGCTCGAAGGGCCCGCGCACCTCTCAGGCCTCGTGTGGCCGAACCTGTCGAAGATCGGCGGCTACCGCTACTCGGACTTCGTGACCTCGCACATCCCGTCGCGGCGCGACGACCTCTATCTCACGCTCGGCGGGTACGAGGGCGCGCCGCTGGGGTCCTCGACGTACCTCGGCTGGGGGTTCATCGCGGTCTTGGTCGCCGGTGCCGCCGCCTTCTGGCGCGACCGCAAGATCTGGTTCTTCGGCTTCCTCCTCGTCTTCTGCGCCGTCATGTCCATCGGGCGCCAGGAGGGCGACCGGGTGCCGTCGCAGATCTTCTTCAAGCTGCCCGTGCTCCAGAACGTGATCGAGCAGCGCTACATGACGGTCGGGTACCTGGCCGCGGCGGTGCTCCTTGCGTTGATCCTGTGGCACCTCCACGAGCTGGTGCCCGATTGGCGCGGCTGGCTCGGCTCGCTCGCGGTGACGGCCGTGGCGCTGGTCCCGATGGCGAACGTCTTCGTGCCCCGGCTGCCCTTCGCCATGCGCCCGGTGCTCCTGCCGCGCTGGTACACGACGGTGGCGCCGCACCTCCCACCCGGGCAGGTGCTGCTGTCCTACCCGGCTCCGTTTTCGGGGATCCAGGTCGCGATGTCGTGGCAGGCGGTCAACGCCATGCACTACAGCCAGGCCGGTGGCGGCGGCCCGCAGGGCCAGGCCTCGCGGGCCGGCGACGCCGCGGCCGGCTTCACCGTGTTGAGCAAGCTCGCCTTCGGCATCACGACGCCCCCGCCGGCGGGCACCCCGGCGCAGTTCGCCGCCGTGCGCCACGCCCTCGACGTCTGGGGGGTGACCACCGTCGTCGTGCCGACGAACCCGGGCGCCCCGCCGCTCCAGCAGGGCCACGACCCGACCTACGCCGCCGCCTTCATGACCGCGGCCCTGGGCCGCCTCCCGACCCTTCAGGCGGGGGCCTGGGTCTGGGACCACGTCCAGGAGGACCGGCGGGCCCCGCTCCACCTGCCCAGGGGCGCCCTCGATTCGTGCGTGCTCCAGGCCGAGGGCCCCTCGGCCCGCGTGGTGGCCAACCTGCGGGCGCCCAAGTGCGTGGGCGTGCGCGCCCTGGCTGGTACTGCTGCTGGGCGCTGAGCCCTCGGGGCCCTCTGCGCCCTGTGAGCCCGCTGGGTTCGCGGTTCAGGCGTCGGTCACTCGGGGCAACGGGCATGAAAAGATGGCCCGGCGCCACGGCGCGGTAATGGAAGCGCGAGAAGGACGGCGGCGAGTGACGCGAACGGTAAGGCGAACCTTCAGGGCGGAGACGTGCGCCCTCGTGCTCGCCGCGCTCGCCTCGTTCGTCCCGGCGTTGTCGAGTAGCGCCGGCGCCGCCCTGCCGGCCACGCAGCTCCAGGGCGTAGCGACCGCGGGCCCACGCGTCACCATGGCGTTGCCGCCCGGTCTCGACGGGAGCGAATACGCCGCGCTCCAACGGGCCGACGCCTACGGCCACCATCCGGTCCACCTGTTGATCGTCGGTGACTCCATCGCGCTCACCCTCGGCCAAGGACTCTCCGTCGGCGCGCAGGACGACTACGGCGTGACTATCGACGACAACGCCACACTCGGGTGTGACCTCGATTCGCAGCTGCAGATCCGCAACGCAGGCGTTCAGGGCAGTGATGTCCACGGGTGCGACCAGTGGCGCGGGCTCTGGCCCTTCTTGGTGGCACGACTCCGTCCTCAGGTGGTGGCGCTCGGGCTCGGGCGCTGGGAGGTCACCGATCACCTCTACGAGGGGCGATGGGTCCACATCGGCCAGCCGGCGTGGGATGCGCACCTGACCACGAACATCAAGGCGGCCATTGCCATCCTGCATTCGTTTGGTGCCAGAGTGGTGCTGTTGACCATGCCCTACGTCGACCCCAGCCAGCACCATTCCGACGGCACGCCGTTTGACGAGGACACGCCGTCGCGCGCCCGCCTGTTCAATGCGCTCGTCCGCCAGGTGGCGCGCTCGGAGCCCAAGGTGGTCAGCGTGGTCGACCTCAACCGCATGCTGGCCCCCGCCGGTGTTTACACCGCGTCCGTCGACGGCATCGACGTCCGCTCGCCTGACGGCATTCACATCAGCGTGGACGGCGGCGAGCTGTTGCAGCGTGCGATCCTGCCGCAGGTGGCGCGACTCGGCCTCGAGGCCGAACCCGTCGTGGCGGCGACCACGTCCGCCGACGCGAACAAGACGGCGAAGCAGAAGACGGCGGCGGGGTCGAGGAAGCACGAGTGAGCGGCGACGAGGCCGCGGGCTCCCCGGCGGCCGAAGTCGTCGTCGAAGCCGTGCCGGCGGCGATGTCGCTGGCGCCCAACGCCGTGGGGCCGAACCTCGGCGCCGAGCTCATCTTGGACACCGAGGCGCGCCCGGGCGTCGAGTCGATGCGGGCCGGCCTCCTCCAGGCCGGCCCTCTCGCCATTGCCGGGGTCGTGGCCAACGGCGCCAGCGTCGTCCTGACCGTCGGCCTGGCGCGGCTGCTCTCCCCGCACAGCTACGGGGTCCTCAACCAGCTGACCGGGCTCTACCTGATCCTCTCCATGCCCGGCTCGGCCGTCGTCGTTGCCGTGGTGCGGCGGGTCACCTTGTGGCACGAAGACGGCAGCGGGCATCTCGTGCGGCGCTGGGCGGGGCGGGTGCACCGCCAGGGCACGATGCTCGTCCTGACGTGGGCCCTCATCGTCTATCTCGGCCGGCACGGCGTGGCCGTGCTGCTCAACCAGCAGAGCGGCATCGGAATCGCCGCCATCCTGGCGGCGGCCGCCTTCTTCGTGCTCCTCTCGCTCGACCGCGGACTTCTGCAGGCGCACCGGGCCTACAAACCGCTGGCGGTAAACCTGCTGGTGGAGACCGGCGTCAGAGTGGCCGCGGTCCTGATCCTGGTGGCCGCGGGGTACGGCCCGTCGGGCGCCGCCGTCGGGATCCTCATCGGCGAGGTCGTGGCGGCGGCCCACGCCCGCTACGCCGCCGTGCGAGCGTGGTCGGGTGGCCAAGGGCCCCACGTGTGGACCGTCACGGGCTGGGTGGCCGCCGTGCGGCCCGACCCCGTGCTGGCGGGCGGCTCGTCCGAGCGGCGGACGGTGGCGCTCGACCTCCTCGTCGCCTCGGTCTCTTTGTCGATGGTGGCGGTGCTGCAGAACATCGACGTGCTCGTGGTCGGGCGCGACAACCCGTCGCACAGCGGCGCGTACGCCGCGGTATCGGTGACGAGCAAGGCGATCGTGTTCGGCGCGGTCGTGCTCGGCGGCTACCTGCTCCCCGAAGCGGCCATCCGATGGCGCCAGGGCGGGCACGCGCTGCGCCAGCTGGCCGTCGTGCTCGTGCTGCTGGCGATTCCGTCTGCGCTGCTACTCGCGGTGGCGCTTGCCGCGCCCGAGGTGCTCCTCCAGGTCGTCTTCCACCACGCCTACACGTCGGCCTCCGACGCGCTGGCACCGCTCGTCCTCGCCATGATCCTGCTCAGCGTGTCGGTCGTCCTCACCATGTACCTGCTGGCGGTCGGCCGGCGGTGGGTCGTCGGGGTCCTCATCGGCGGGGCGATCGCGTTGACCCTGGCTTGTCTGGCCGTCCACGGCGCACCACGAGCGACAGCGCTGGTCGATCTGGCCGTCCAGGCAGGCGTGTTGGCCGTGATCGTCGTCGGCTTCGCGGTCGTGCACCGGGTCAGGGTGGGGCAGGTGGCTGCAGGGCTAACCTGACCCGATGGGTGACGACTCGGGGCCGATCGCGGCCGCGCCGGGTGGGCCGGACCGCAATGAAAAGGCTGCCGCGGTCCCCGAGGTACGCGACGCGTGGGACGCACACGATGAGCGCGCGGGGCGTACCGAGCGCGACGTGTTGGCGTCGATCGCAGCTGACGCCGGGCTCCGGCGCATCCACTTCGTCGCCTGGCGCGACCTCGACGACCCCGAAGCCGGGGGCTCCGAACTGCACGCGCACAAGGTGGCCTCGCTGTGGGCCGCCGCCGGCCTCGACGTCACGTTCCGCACCTCCGCGGTACCCGGCGCTCCCGCTGCGCTGACGCGCGACGGCTACCGCGTCGTCCGCCGTGCCGGCCGTTACGCGGTGTTCCCCGGCGCCGCCTGGGAGGGCGTGCGCATGGGGCACCGGCCCGGCGACGCCCTCGTCGAGATCTGGAACGGCATGCCTTTCCTTTCACCGCTGTGGTACCGGGGGCCGCGCGTCGTCTTCCTCCACCACGTCCACGCCGAGATGTGGGGCATGGTCCTGCCGCCCACCTTGGCCCGTTTGGGCGACACCATGGAGCGTCGCATCGCGCCGCGCTTCTACCGCTCGAGTCGCATCGTGACCCTGTCCGAGTCGTCGCGGGGTGAGATCGTCGATCTGCTGCGCCTGCCGCCCGAACGCGTGACGGTGGCGCCGCCGGGGGTGGACGAGCGCTACAGCCCGGGAGGACAACGCTCGGCCACGCCGCTGGTGGTCGCGGTCGGGCGCCTGGTCCCGGTGAAGCGCTTCGACGTCCTGCTGCGCGCCCTGGCCAAGGTGAAGGTCGACCACCCGACCCTCGAGGCGGTCATCGTTGGCGAAGGCTACGAACGTCCGGCGCTCGAGGCGTTGCGCGACGAGCTCGGGGCGGCCGACTGGGTGCGGCTGCCGGGGCACGTCAGCGACGACGAACTGCTGGCGTGGTATCGCCGGGCGTGGGTCGTCGCCAGCAGCTCCCAGCGCGAGGGCTGGGGCATGACCCTGACGGAGGCCGGCGCCTGCGCGACGCCCGCCGTGGCGACGAACATCGCGGGCCACGCCGACGCTGTGGTCGACGGCGAGTCGGGCCTCCTGGTGGACGACGTCGGGCAACTGCCGGACGCTCTGGGCCGGGTGCTGGGCGACGAGCTGCTGCGGAGCCGGTTGTCGAAGGGTGCACTGGCCCGGTCCCGCTGGTTCACGTGGGACGCCACCGCCCGCCGCGCCCTGGAGGCGCTGGCGGGTGAGGTGACGTCGTCCTCGTAATGGCCTAGCTGGCGATCCCCACGATCGGCTTGTTGAGGGTGATCGACCCGGTCGAGCCGAAGAACGGTGGGCCGCCCGGGGGGAAGGTGAAGACGCCGCCGTCGGACCCGGCCAGGTAGTACCCGCCCTGGACGGCGGTCATCCCCACGATCGGCTTGTTGAGGGCGATCGACCCGGTCGAGCCCAAGAAGGGCGGACCGCCGGGAGTCGGGAACGAGAAGATGCCGCCGTCCGAGGCCACGAGGTAGTAGCCGCCTGATGTCGGCACGGCCATACCCACGACCGGTTTGTTGAGCGGTGTACCGCCGGTCGAGCCCGTAAAATTGCGCGTCCCCGTAGTTGAAGATCCCGCCGTCGGCCGCCACGAGGTAGTAGCCCTTCCCGTCCGGCGTGGTGGCCATGCCGACGATCGGCTTGTTCAGCGCTATCGACCCGGTGGACCCGTAGAACGGCGCGTCGCCGTAGTTGAAGATGCCGCCGTCGGATGCCACCAGCCAGTACCCACCTCCGTCGGGTGTGACGGCCATGCCGACGACCGGCTTGTTGAGGTGGAGCGACCCGGCTGACCCGAAGAACTGGGCCGAGCCGTAGTTGAAGACACCGCCGTCCGCGGCGGCCAAGTAGTAGCCGTCGCCCGCCGGCATCACGCCCGTGCCGACGACTGGGGCATTGAGCGTCAGGCCGCCTGTCGAGCCGAGGAACGGTGCCCCGGCGCCGTATGCGAACACGCCCCCGTCACTTGCCACGAAGCGATAGCCCGAACGGGCGATGGGGGCCCACGCGGCATACGTGTTCGTGGAGGGGCCGGCCGTGCCGTACTTGCCGACGGCCATGCAGGCCCAGTCGGACACGCACGTCTCGGCGGTCAGTTGGGTCGACATCGTGCCCTGGCTGGGTGGGTGCGACACGGCCGACCAGATGACCCCGTTCCATTCGAGGGCGGAGGGAACGGGTGTCGGCCCGGCGGTCGCGGCCTGGGAGCCAACCGCGCTGCACGAGGTCGCGCTGAAGCAGTCGATCCCGGAAAGTGATTCTGCTCCACTCGTGAGCTGCGGGATGCCTGGCTCGATTGTCCACTGCGTCCCGTTCCAGCTCTCGATCAGGTTGTGGTTCGGGCTGCCCGCCATAAGGCCGACGGCCTGGCACCAGGTGTTCCCCACGCACGACACGCTTGTGAGATTGCTGCCGGCCGCCAGTCCGGTGCCGATGCCGTGATCGGCCAGCGCCCAGGAGGCTCCGTCCCACAGTTCGGCGAAGGGCATTCCGCCGCCCCCTTGGTTCGTCGTCCCCACGGCGATGCAACTCGTCGCACTGAGGCAATCCATGCCCGTCGCCTGAACGACGGAGCTCGGGTTCGACGTTGGGCTGGCCGCGGGGGTCATGGACCAAGACGTCCCGTTCCACTGCTCCCCGAAGACCGACGGCGTGCTGCCGATGAAGGCTGTGCCGAGCGCCTCACAGAGATTGATGGCGATGCACGAGATCGAGCTGAGGTACGAAAAGTCCGCACCCGCAGGGACTGGGACGGTCACCTGGGACCACGTCGAACCATTCCAGACGAACGAGATGGCGCCGGGGTTGTCGCTCCCGACGGCGGCGCAGAACGAGGAGCCGAGGCAGGACACCGAGGTCAAGTTGTCTGAGGCGCCAGCTGGCACCGAGACGCTCGGCACGACGCTCCAGGTGGAACCGTTCCACTGCTCGGCGAGGACACCGCCGCCCGTGGACTCGTTCTGTTCCCCGACGGCCACGCAGAGTGACGACGTGGAGCAGGACACGGCATTGAGTTGGCTTTGCGCCGATCCAGCTGCCGCATTGGCGTTCGTCCAATTGCTCGCGCTCACCAACGGCGGGCTGGTCAACCCCGCCCCAGCCGGGGCGGACGCCAGTCCACCCACCGTGAGAGCAACCAGCGTGCCGGCCGCCGCCATTAGGAATGTTCGAAATCTCTTCACCGCCACCACCTCCAGCGCCACGCCCGTTGCGTCGCCGGCAGAGACCGTAATGGGCCAAGGCGCACCGTGCTGGGAGTCGACTGAAGTTGGGCTGAGTTACTCCTGATCGCCGATTACCGGGGCCGGCACCGGCGCCGGCCGCAACGCACGCCGGCCCAGGGGCTTGGCCACCCGCAGTGCGAAGCTCGAGATCACGGCGTCGGCCACCAGGAGCGTGATGCCGATCCAGATGAGGTTGCCGGCGTGGACGAACGAGCCGTCCCAGTTCGAGCCGGGCAGGTAGTGGTGCACCCGTTGGCCCTGGACCACGTTGATGCACCCGGCCACGATGAAGCCGACCCCGCCGATCGTGGCCACGGCGCGGGCCCACGGGAGCAGCAGCCCAAGCGTGACCAGGCCGGCCACGACCAGCCCGGCCTTCGGAGCGATCACGAGCGCGGCCACGCCTCCGGTGAGCACGCCGATGACCAGCGCCCGCGGGAAGCGCGCCCAGCCGCGCCGGCGTTCACCCAGCGTCGGGATGGAGTACGGCAACGTCAACGCGGGTGCGTCGAACGGGTCCGACGGGCGCTCGGGGGCGTCGGGGCCGGCGGGGCCGCGCACCCGGCGGGGTAAGCGCGCCCGCAGCCACCGGCGCCAGCGGATGGGGAGGAAGCCGAGGACCAGGCACAAGAGCAATGTGGCCGCCGAGACGGCCAGGGCGACCCAGACGAGACGCTGCGGCGTCCAGGTCAACGACACGGTGAAGTTGCTCCCGCCCAGCGCCTGCAGGTCGGCGGCGGTGACGGGCCAGCCGTTGGCGAAGCCGTCGACCAGCTGGGGCGGTCCGAGGTTGACCGAGTGCGCGCCGGCCCGGGCGCCGGGCCCCGGGGAGGCCACCGCCTGCCAGCCCTTGTTCACGCTCTGGCCGAACACGAACTCGAACGGCTGGGTTGCGCCGGTCACCTTCGCCGTCGAGCCGTCGATGTGCGAAGAGGTCTGCGTGACCGTCGGTGCGACCCCGCTCTGGGTGGCGGGGAGCGACGGAGTCCCCGACGGCGTCGCCGTTGGGGCCGGCCCCGCGCCGCCGCCCGCGTCCGAGTCCAGGACGAGTTGGTCGAGGTTCCACCCGGTGCACGTCGACGGCGCGTTCGCGCACGGCGGGTTGTGCCCGAGGGCCGCCTGCACCACGTGGGTGCCCGCGGCGCAGCGCGATGCCGTTGGCGTCGGGCCCGCAGGGCACCACCTGGGCCTGGCCGCCGTTGAGCGCCTGCGTCGTCGAGCCGACGATCGAGACGTCGATCGGCTGGCCGTCGATGGTCAGCAGGTTGCTCACGCAGTTGCCGGGGAGCTGCGCCGGCGTGGGCGAGGACACGACGTTGGCGGGGAAGCCGATCTCCGCCACGCCGAGCGGCAACGCCAGAGGGCCGGCCGAGTAGTAGTTCGCCGCGTACTCGGGCCGGATGGCGGTGAACGTCACGATGAAGTGCGACCCGGTCACGGCCGGGAAGGTCAGCGGCACCGTGGTCACCGCGCCGGGCACCGGGCTGTCCGCGATCGGGGGGATGGCGACCTGGCGGACCTGGCTCCCCGAGGTGACGGTCAGCGCGGTGGGCACGGAGTGGCGGCCGTCCGCGATGACCGACAGGTTGAGGTGGCTCAGCGCCTGCGGTTTGGTCAGGTCGTACGTCAGCGAGGACCCGATCTGCGCCTTCGTCCCGAGGCCCGGCTGCCAGGCGGTCGTGAGGTTCCCGTCGACGGTGGCGGACGCCGTCGAAGTGACGTCGCCCGGGAGGCGGCCCGACGAGTAGGCGTCGCGCACGCCTCCGGCCCCGTTCGTCGAGCGCCCGACGAGGCGGTCGATCTCGTCGTCGGGGATCAACGCCGACAGCGACGCGCTGCCCGACAGCGTGAAGTCCCGCGCCGTCGGCAGCGTGAACGAGCGCGCCAGCGTCGGTCTCCGGATCGCTGCGCGGCGGGTACTGCGACGTGCGCCGCGCGGGTCATGACGACGCTGAGCCGGTTCGGCGGCCGAGGCGGCGCCCAACGAGGAGAGCATCTGGGTGGGCATCTGCAGGACCTGGCGCACCTGCTGGCCCGGCACCTCTATTTCCGCGAAGCCCACCGCGGCGGCCGACAACGGGGGCGCGGTGTCGTTCGTCGTCGCCGTCGATGGTCACCCGCAGGGTGTGGAACGTCCGGGCCGGGAAGCTGAGCGCCTGGCCCGCGGGCAGGTACGACGCCGGCGTGAGGTCGTAGCGGACGGGTTCCTTGCCGTCGAAGGTGAGCGTGACCGCCGACACCCGGCGCGACACGTCGCCCCGCTGCGGCTGCACCACCGTGATGTGGTCGGTCGTCACCGGGTTGGTGAACTTCGACTGCCACCACTGGCCCGCCGGGTCGGGCACGAAGGTGCCCGTGATCCACGCCGTGTCGAGGTTGCTGTCGATGGCGCTCGAGGCCTGGTCCTCGGGGGTGTACGAGACGCTGTTGCCGTAGCTGCTCGCCGTCACGTTCACCGCGCCGACGTAGCTCGCGTAGGTCTTCGACGAGGCCCCGGTGCCGGGGAACAGTTCGACCGGGCTGTCGCTCAGGTCCGTCTTGGCGGGGTTCTCGTCGAGCGTCTCGGTGGCGCCGGCGTTGGCCGTGAGCGTGTCCCAGCGGAAGGCCTGCTTGCGGTTCGTGTCGGTCACCACGAGCTGCGCGCCCTGCGACGCCAGCTGGTCCAGCCGGCTCGGCGAGGAGGCGAGCGTGCCGGCGTAGTAGATCGCACTGCTCGTGTTGAGCAGCCCGAGCCCTGCCATGTTGTTCAGCCCCGTGGCGTCGCCCTCCATGACGATGGCGCCGCCATCGGACTCGCCGCGCAACAGGGGCCGCGGGTTGGCCACCGTGTAGGTGACGATGGGGGAGGGCCACCCGACGTTGCCGGGGACCGAGAGGTCCTCCTCGTTCAGCGTCGACACGGTCGACACGTTCGGCCGCGGCGTCCCGAACGAGGTGGGGTCGCTCAGGCCGGTCGGCGTCTGCAACAGCTGGAGCGCGAGCAGCTGGGACTGGGGGACGCCGTAGTGCTCGTAGCGCTGGTCGTACTCGACCATGACGTCGCCGGCGCCCATCAGCCGCGACATCGGCGCCAGCGCGTTCATGTTGGCGACGCCGTCCTGCAGCGGCCCGTCGATGGCGTAGAGCGTGTCGGCCGTGGCGATCGAGCCCATGATCTGCTGCTCGCGCGTCACGAAGTCACGGTTCAAGAGCGCAGGCTGCGGGGTGTCGATCGTGTCGCCCCAGCGGTAGGAGGCGAAGTCGTTGCCGGGGATGGCGAAGACCCGGGTTCCCGGGTGCGTCGCGTTGAGATGGTTGATGGCGGCCAGCTCGTAGGCGGGCAGCGCGGCCGGTTGGGTGAAGTTGTTGGCGATCGTGTCGCCGTTGAACAGCGAGGGGATGTTGGCGACGACGAGGCCGGCCACCGCCAGCGCGGTGACGATCCCGACGAACGAGCGCCGCAGCCACAGCGCGGTGAGCGCGGAGCCCAGCAGCATGAACAGCGCCAGGAGCACCAGCGGTGTCGCCCGGTCCGTCGACCGCAGGGCCAACCCGGCCGTCGTGTTGGTCATGAACGACTTGAGCCAGCCCCCGATCCGCGTCGGGTTGGTGAAGGGGAACGGGCCCACCGACAGCACCAGCCCCACGAAGAGGAGCACCAGGAAGTAGGCCCGCTCCTTCCAGCGCACGAACGCCGCCGCCACCAACGACACGACCGGCACCGCCAGTGACGCCCCTACCAACCAGACGTTCTGCGTGTAGCGCACGGCGGCGTTGGTCCACGGGCCGAGATGGTCGGTGCCGTAGAAGTACCAGTAGCCGAGCCCGCGGAAGATGTCCGCCGGGTTGGAAGTGGCCGACGTCGAGGGCACCGTCTCGGTGAACTTCAAGACGTTGACCCCGTAGGCGGCCTCGACCTCGAGCCCCGCGATCCACCACAGGCAGGCTCCGAGGGTGAGCACCGAGATGCGCAGGCCGGTGGCGAACGCGTGCCGCCAGGTCGACTCGCGCAGCACCACGACGGCGTAGAAGAGCCACAGGATCGGGGCGACCGCGATGTAGATCAAGGAGCTCGCGTTGATGCCGCTCACCACGGCCACGACGACGGCGAACAACGCGGGCTCCCGCCACCCACCCCGGCGCAGGGCCACGATGACCAGGCCCAGCATGAACGGCAGCCCGGCCCACGGCAGCAGGATCACCGAGATGCGCCCGCTGTACTGCAGGAAGTACGGCGACAGCATGTAGGCGAGGGCGGCCGCGATCGGACCGGGCCCCTTGAGCCCGAGGATGCGCGACAGATAGAGGACACCGAGCCCCGCCGCGAACAGGATCGAGCCCAGCCAGAGGCGCTGGGCCACCCAGACCGGCACGCCGAGGGCGTGGAAGACGGCGAAGAAGGGCCCCATCGGCAGCAGGTAGCCGATGTACTGGTGGTTCACCGTGCCCAGCCCGACGGTCGGGTTCCACATGAACGCGACCTGGCTGAGGAAACGGGTCGGGTCGAGATACAGATACGTCTTCGTGTCCGGGGTGATCACCCCCGGCCGCACCGCGAGCAGCGGGACGTACGCCAGCCCGGCCACCACCCCCAGGCCGCCGATCCACCACCAGCGACCGCGGCGGGTGATCCCTCCGGCCGCCCCGGTCACCTTGGCCGATCCGGCGTAGGGGCGCTTCGTCGGCCGAATCGACCGAATCGACCGACTCGCTCTCCTTCTTCGACTCGCGTTTGGCGGCGTGCCGCCCCCGGGAGGCGGTGACGGTGAAGGTGGAGGTCATCAAGGGGCCCAGAGGTCGCCCGGTAGTGTAAGCAGGCCTCGCCACCACGGCGTGTCACGTGAAGGGAGCGCCCTCGTTGGCCACGACGACCAAGAGCCGGCTCACGGGGGAGCGGCCCCAGCAGGGGGTGACGCCCGATTCCCTCCTCGCCCTGCACGAGGCGGGCTACCGGGCCGTGCTCGAGCGCATCGGCGGCGGGCGCATTCTCGATGTGGGGTGTGGCCAGGGCTTCGAATCGGCCCGCTTCCTCGATCCGACCCGCCAGGTCGTCGGGGTGGACTACTCGGCGGACGCCACGACGACCGCCACGGCCCGCTACGGGCCCGAGGGCCTCGGCGTGGCCCAGATGAACGCCCTCGACCTCGGACTCCTCGACGCCAGCTTCGACGGCGCCTGCTCGTCGCACCTGATCGAGCACTTCACCGACCCCGAGCCCCACGTGGCCGAGCTCGCCCGGGTCGTCAAGGACGACGGCGTCCTCTGCCTGGTCACGCCGAACGGCCCCACCGACTTTGAGAACCCGTTCCACCTGCACCTGTTCGACCGCGCCGAGCTCCGGGCGATGCTCGACCGCCACTTCGCCGACGTCTGGCTGGGCGGGATCGACGCCGCCCCGCACGTGAAAGCCGACTTCGAAGCCCGCAGGCTGAAGGGCAACAAGCTGCTCAAGCTCGACGCCCTCGACCTGCGTCACCGGATGCCGCACTCCTGGTACGTCTGGGCCTACACCCGCCTCCTCCCGCTCGCCTACAAGCTGGTGGCCCGCGGCGACAGCGGCGGCCTGACCGGGATCACCGCCGACGACTGGTTCGTCACGGAGGAGCCCGACGAGACGACACTCGTGCTCTTCGCCGTCGCCCGCGCCCCCGCCGACCCAGCCAACCCAGCCAACCCCGCCGGAGCAGCGCCGCCTAGATGCTGGCGGTCGGCCTCACGGGAGGCATCGGCTCGGGGAAGTCGGCCGTCGCCGACCTGCTCGTCGAGCGGGGCGCCGTGCTGGTGGACGCCGACCAGGTCGCCCGCGATGTCGTGGCGCCGGGCGGGCCCGCGTACCAACCGCTGATCGACCGCTTCGGCGCAGGGATCGTCGCCCCCGACGGCACGATCGACCGCCCGGCGTTGGCCGCCGTCGCGTTCGCGGACGACGAGTCGCGCCTGGCGCTGAACGCGATCACGCACCCGGCCATCGGCATCGCCATGATCGAGGCGCGCGACGCGCTGGCCGACACCGACCACATCGTGGTCCTGGCCATCCCGCTCCTCACCGCGTTGCACCGCGAGACGGTGAAGCTGCACAAGGTCGTCGTCGTGGACACGCCGGTCGACGTCGCCCTCGAGCGACTGCTCTCCCAGCGCGGCTTCGACCGGACCGACGCCGAGGCCCGCATCCGCGCGCAGATCTCACGCGAGGAGCGGGTCAAGGACGCCGACTACGTCCTCGACAACTCCGGGGACCGCGCCGCCCTCGAGCGCGAGGTGGACAAGCTCTGGGACTGGCTGTTGGCCGCCCGCAAGGAGGAAGAGGCGCAGTAAAGGGCGGTCGCCGGCCTGACGGCCGGTCACGCCGCGCCGCCGCCGGGCCCTCGTCCGGCGCGTCACACCTCGCCGGTAGCCTCATGGGGTCATGCCCGAATTCGAAGTCGTCTCCCCCTTCAAGCCCTCGGGTGACCAGCCGCAGGCCATCACCTCGCTCGCCCAGGGCGTCAACCGGGGCGACCGCTACCAGACCCTCCAGGGCATCACCGGCTCGGGCAAGACGGCGACCATCGCCTGGATGATCGAGCAGGTCCAGCGGCCGACCCTCATCATCGAGCCGAACAAGTCGCTGGCCGCCCAGCTCTCCTCCGAGCTGCGCGAGCTCTTCCCCAAGAACCGGGTCGAGTTCTTCGTCTCGTACTACGACTACTACCAACCCGAGGCGTACCTGCCGACGACCGACACCTACATCGAGAAGGACTCGTCGATCAACGACGAGATCGACCGGCTGCGCCACGCCACGACCTCGTCGCTGCTCATGCGCCGCGACGTCATCGTCGTGGCCTCGGTCTCGTGCATCTACGGCCTCGGCTCGCCCGACGAGTACCGCGACCGGATCCTGGGACTCGCGGTCGGGCGAGCAGGTACGACCAGCGCGAGATGCTGCGCCGGCTCGTCGACCTGCAGTACGCGCGCAACGACGTGAACCTCGTGCGGGGCACCTTCCGGGCCCGCGGCGACACCGTCGAGATCCACCCGGCCTACGAGGAGGCGGCGCTGCGCGTCGAGATGTTCGGCGACACCATCGAGCGCATCGTGCCCTTCGACGTCATGACCGGCGAGATGGGCGATGAACTGGAGGACGTCGCCGTCTACGCGGCCACGCACTACGTGACCGGCGACGAGATCATCCAGCGCGCCGTCGGCACGATCGAGGTCGAGCTGCGCGAGCGCCTGCAGGAGTTCGAGAAGGAGGGCAAGCTGCTCGAGGCGCAGCGCCTCCGGGTGCGGACCGAGCACGACCTCGAGATGCTCGCCGAGACCGGCGTGTGCTCGGGGATCGAGAACTACAGCCGCCACCTCGACGGTCGGGCGCCGGGCGAGACGCCCTACACGCTGCTCGACTTCTTCCCCAAGGACTATCTCTGCGTCATCGACGAGAGCCACGTCGCCGTCCCCCAGCTGCACGGGCAGTACGCCGGGGACCGTCGCGCAAGGACGTGTTGGTCGAGCACGGCTTCCGCCTGCCGTCGGCCCGGGACAACCGGCCGCTGCGCTTCGAGGAGTTCGTCGAGCGGGTGCACCAGACCGTGTTCGTCTCGGCCACGCCGGGCCCCTACGAGCTCGAGCAGTCGGACACAGATCGTCGAGCAGGTCGATCCGCCCCACCGGGCTGGTCGACCCCGAGGTCACGATCATGCCGACCAAGGGGCAGATCGACGACCTGCTGGCCCGGATCGACCAAGACGGTCGGCGCCGGCGGGCGCGTGCTGGTCACGACGCTGACCAAGAAGATGGCCGAGGACCTGACCGACTACCTGTCCGAGGCCGGCGTGCGCGTGCAGTACCTGCACTCGGACATCGACACCATCACCCGCATCGAGATCCTGCGCGAGCTCCGCCTCGGCGTCCATCGACGTGCTGGTCGGCATCAACCTCCTCCGCGAGGGCCTCGACCTGCCCGAGGTCTCGCTGGTCGCGATCCTCGACGCCGACAAGGAAGGGTTCCTGCGCTCGGCCTCGTCGCTCATCCAGACGATGGGCCGGGCGGCCCGCAACGTCGACGGCATGGTGGTGCTCTACGCCGACACGATGACGGACTCCATGCGCGAGGCGGTCTCGGTCGACCCAGCGCCGGCGCGAGGTGCAGACGGCCTACAACCTCGAGCACGGCATCGACCCGACGACGATCCGCAAGTCGGTGACCGACATCCTCGAGCGCATCCGCGGCACGGGCGGCGGGAGCACGTCGCGGGCGGGGCGGAGCCGCGCCGAGGTCCGGCGGAACGCCGCGGTGCGCGGCAACCGCCGGCCGGCCGAGTTCCTGGCCGAGGGCGACGCGTCGACGCCGGCCGAGGCGGTGGAGCTGATCACCCAGCTCGAGGCCGAGATGAAGGCCGCCGCCGCCGAGCTCCGCTACGAGGAGGCGGCGCTGCTGCGCGACGAGATCGCCGCCATTCGCACCTCCGTCCCGGGCTGACCCCGGGACCGGCCACCGGCTGGGACCTCATCTAGCGTCTGGGCCCATGCCCACCACGACGCAACTCCGCGAGGCCATGGCCCGCTACGCCGAGGCCGCCAGCTCGAGGGACGCGGACAAGTACGCCGCCCTCTTCACGCCCGACGCCGTCCAGGTCGACCCGTACCCGGCCGGGGTGCACAACGGCCGCGAGGAGATCCGGGCCTTCATTCAGCAGTCGTTCGACGCCTGCGAGACGATGACGTTCGAGGTGGAGGAGTGCCACCCGGTGGCCGACAAGGCCGCCGTCCGTTTCCACATCACCATCGGGCTCGAGGGCGGGACGACGATGCACATCCGCGGCGTCGAGATCTTCACCATCACCAACGACGGTCTCATCTCCGCCGTCGATGCCTACTGGGGCGACGAGGACGTGACGCTCGCCTGAGCACATTGGATCGACCAGCGCCGGTGCGCGGGCCGGGAGGTGTACCCCTGTTGCAGTAATCACTGAGCGGCGAGGTCACACATCCGTTACCATCCGCGGCAGAGAGGCTCACGATGAGCTCGTCTTGCAGTGCGAACCGGGAGGAGACGCAATGCAGATTCGTCGTGGAAGGCTGGCCAGTAAGGGCGTACGGGGTCCACTCACTGTCGTGTGTGCACCCTTGTTCGGAGTGGTCGTGATGCTCGCAGGACTGGGCTTCATCCTCGTGCCGAGCACGCCTGCTGCAGCAGCGCCGCCGGTGCAGGGCTGGACGACAACGCAGGCGCCGCTGCCCACCGACGCCGGCAACGGCAGCACCAACCCGAACGTCTACTTGGCCTCTTCCGCCTGCCCCGCGGCCAACAACTGCACCATGGTGGGCTGGTACTACGACACCTCGGACTGGGCGTGGGGGCTCATCGAGCAGCAGAGCGGCACGAACTGGACGCAGACCGAAGCCCCCGAGCCCGCCGACCACGGCACCGGTTCGAACCAGGGCCTCTGGATCGGATCGCACGCGTGCGGCTACGACCAGCCGTGTCGCGCGCTGTCGTGCCCGACGCCGACGTTCTGCATCGCCGTCGGCGACTACTACGACACCGGCAAGCACTACCAGCCAGTCGTCGAGACGGAGTCGAACGGGACGTGGACAGCGGCCACCGGCCCGCTCCCGTCGGACGCGGCGACCGATTTGGGGCCGACCTTCCCCGCCGCCCTCCTCTTCTCGGTGAGCTGCACGTCGACGACGTCGTGCGTCGCCGTGGGCCAATATCGCACCACCAGCGACCAGTACGCGGGCCTCATCGCGACGCTCTCCGGTACCACCTGGAGCGCCATCGCGGCGCCGCTACCGGAGGGTGTCACACCGACCAACACCGGGTTCCCGCCCGTGGTGACCGGTGTCTCGTGCATCAGCGCCACGATCTGCACGGCCGTGGGGACCTACTACGACGGGTTGGGGAAGATGCACGGATTGCTCGAAATGCTGTCGAACGGCAGCTGGATTGCGGCGACCGCGCCCGAGCCCGGTGATGCGGGCACCGGCTCACTCCAGTCAGCGCTGCTGTCCCAGGTGGATTGTCCCACTGCCTCGGCCTGCACGGCGGTCGGCTTCTACCGCAACACGGCCGGCAACAGCGCGGGCTTGATCGAGTCATGGAACGGCACAACGTGGACCGCCACGACGGCGCCGGCACCCGCGGGGAATTTGAGCGCCCAGCTGGGGGCCGTCTCGTGCCCGACGCCGAACTTCTGCGTGACCGTGGGCCAATACGAGGACAGCAACAGCAGGAACTGGGGCCTGCTGGACACTCTGAGCGGTGGCACCTGGACCGGCGGGGCCGCTCCGGAACCGACCGCCGTGCCCGAATCGGGCCAGTACGCCTTCCTGTGGGAGGTGAACTGTCCGACACCCGCGTTCTGTCTCGTGGCGGGTGAGTACGACAACGCGAGTAGCAATACGACCGCCACGGTCATCACCTATTCGGCAGGTTCCTGGTCGGCCGCCGCCGCTCCGGTGCCCTCCAACGTCACCAATTACTTCCGCGGGCCGCACGGTGGCCTGCAACTCACCGGTCGCCTGTGTCTTGGGCGGGCAGTACAACGACCCGACCGGCCAGGGCTTCCTCGACACCTGGACCGGCGCCCAGGGGTACTGGCTCGATGCGACTGACGGGGGCATCTTCACCTATCCCAACAACGCGTTCTACGGCTCGACCGGTTCGCTCGTACTGAACAAGCCGATGGTCGGCATGGCGGCGACCCCCGACGGCCAGGGCTACTGGCTGGTGGCGTCCGACGGGGGCATCTTCAGCTATGGCGACGCCCTCTTCCACGGCAGCCGCGGCGGTCAGCCGCTCAACAAGCCGATCGTCGGCATGGCAACCACGCCGAGCGGCAACGGCTACTGGCTCGTCGCCACCGACGGGGGCATCTTCGCCTACGGCGACGCCGGCTTCTTCGGCTCGCGCGGCGGACAGCCGCTCAACAAGCCGATCGTCGGCATGGCGGCCACCCCCGACGGGATGGGCTACTGGCTGGTGGCGTCCGACGGGGGCATCTTCGGCTACGGCGATGCCCTCTTCTACGGCTCGACCGGCAGCCTGATCCTCAACAAGCCGGTGGTCGGCATGGCGTCGACGCCGACCGGTCTCGGCTACTGGCTCGTGGCGAGCGACGGAGGCATCTTCAACTACGGCGACGCCAACTTCTACGGCTCGACCGGCAGCATCGCGCTCAACAAGCCGGTGGTCGGGATGGCGTCGAGCCCGAGCGGCAAGGGCTACTGGTTTGCCGCCTCCGACGGCGGCATCTTCAACTACGGCGACGCCCCGTTCCAGGGCTCGGCCGGCTCGCTCCACCTCAACGCGCCGGTGGTCGGGATGGCCGCCGGCTGAGCCCGGTGGGTTAACGGGAGGCCGCCGCCTCGGCTCGGGCGGGACCAGCGCGGCGGCCTGACCAGGACCCAGTCGGAGCTGACACAGCACGCCGGTATCCTGCCTGGATGGCCGACCGCTTGGTCGTTCGCGGGGCCCGCGAGCACAATCTTCGAGACGTCAGCCTCGACCTGCCCCGGGACCAGCTCATCGTGTTCACGGGGCTGTCGGGGTCGGGCAAGTCGTCGCTGGCGTTCGACACCATCTACGCCGAGGGCCAGCGCCGCTACGTCGAGTCGCTCTCGGCCTACGCCCGCCAGTTCCTGGGCCAGATGGACAAGCCCGACGTCGACTTCATCGAGGGGCTGTCGCCGGCCATCTCGATCGACCAGAAGTCGGCCAGCCGCAACCCGCGCTCGACCGTCGGGACGATTACCGAGGTCTACGACTACCTGCGGCTGCTCTACGCCCGCATCGGGCACCCGCACTGCCCCACCTGCGGCCGACCGGTGGCGCGCCAGACGCCCCAGCAGATCGTCGACCGGGTGCTCGAGCTGCCCGAAGGGACCCGCTTCCAGGTCATGGCCCCGGTCGTGCGAGGGCGCAAGGGCGAGTACAGCTCGCTGCTCGACGACCTGGCCAAGCAGGGCTTCGCCCGCGTCCGGGTCGACGGGGTCCCGCTCGAGCTGGCCGACCGGGGCGAGGTCGCCCTGGCGCGGTACGAGACCCACACGATCGAGGTGGTGGTCGACCGGCTCATCCGGCGGGCCAACATCCGCCAGCGCCTGACCGAGTCGATCGAGACGGCGCTCGCGCTGACCGGGGGCACGGCCGAGGTCCTCGTCATGAACGGCAAGGGCGACGGCAAGGCGAGCGAGGCGGACGGCGGCGACGCCGAGAGCGACGAGGCCATCACCTTCTCCCAGCACCTGGCGTGCACGCACTGCGGGATCAGTTTCGAGGAGCCGGCGCCGCGCAACTTCTCCTTCAACTCGCCCTACGGCGCCTGCCCCGTGTGCGCGGGTCTGGGCACCCGCTTCGAGGTCGACCCCGAGCTCGTCGTGCCCGACGACTCGCTCTCCCTCGCCGAGGGCGCGCTGGCGCCGTGGTCCGGGGCGCGCAGCGAGTACTTCACGGGACTGCAGCAGGGAGTGGCCGACTTCGGCGGCTTCTCCTTCGACACGCCGTGGAAGAAGCTCAAGGCCAAGGACAAGAAGCTCGTCCTCTACGGCACGGGCAGCCGCGCCGTGCGCGTCACGTACAAGAACCGCTTCAACCGCACCCGCAGCTACGACGCGCACTTCGAGGGCATCATCCCGTGGCTGCAGCGGCGCCACGGCGAGTCCGAGTCCGACTGGTCGCGCGAGCAGATCGAGCAGTACATGCGCGAGGTCGACTGCCCGTCGTGCCACGGGGCGAGGCTCAAGCCGGAGTCGCTGGCCGTGACGGTGGACGGCCGGAACATCTACGAGCTGTGCAGCCTCTCGATCGAGACCGCCGTCGAGGCCATGGCCAAGCTCGAGCTCACCGAGCGCGAGCACATGATCGCCGACCGCGTGCTGAAGGAAGTGCGCGAGCGCATGCAGTTCCTGCTCGACGTCGGGCTCGACTACCTGTCGCTGGCGCGCTCGGCCGGGACGCTCTCGGGCGGCGAGGCCCAGCGCATCCGCCTGGCCAGCCAGATCGGCAGCGGCCTGGTCGGTGTGCTCTACGTGCTCGACGAGCCGTCCATCGGCCTGCACCAGCGCGACAACCAGCGCCTCATCGCGACGCTCGAGCGCCTGCGCAACCTCGGCAACACGGTCATCGTGGTCGAGCACGACGAGGAGACCATCCGCGCCTCGGACTACGTCGTGGACATCGGGCCGGGCGCGGGGGAGCACGGTGGCAACATCGTGCACGCCGGGCCCGTCACCGGTCGGGGCGGTCTGTTGTCGAACAAGAACTCCATCACGGGCCAGTACCTCTCGGGCAAGCGGTCGATCCCGATCCCGGCGCGCCGCCGCCCGGGCACCGGCGAGGTCGTCACGGTGCGCGGCGCCCGCGAGCACAACCTGCGCGACATCGACGTCTCGTTCCCGCTCGGGTGCCTCATCGCCGTGACCGGCGTGTCGGGCTCGGGCAAGTCGACGCTGGTGAACGACATCTTGCTGCGCTCGCTGGCGCAGACGCTGCACCGGGCCAAGACGTTGCCGGGGCGGCACCGCAAGGTCGAAGGCATCCAGTTCCTCGACAAGGTGGTCGACGTGGACCAGGCACCCATCGGGCGCACGCCGCGGTCGAACCCGGCCACCTACACCGGCGTCTTCGATCACATCCGCAAGCTGTTCGCGCAGACGGCGGAGGCCAAGGTCCGGGGCTACCAACCCGGGCGGTTCTCCTTCAACGTGCGCGGCGGACGCTGCGAGGCGTGCGCCGGGGACGGGACGATCAAGATCGAGATGCACTTCCTGCCCGACGTCTACGTCCCGTGCGAGATCTGCGGCGGGGCGCGCTACAACCGCGACACGCTCGAGATCACCTTCCGCGGCAAGACCATCGCCGACGTGCTCGACCTCTCCTGCGAGGAGGCGCTGACCTTCTTCGAGCGCCAGCCTTCGATCGCCCGCCACATGCAGACGCTGGTCGACGTCGGACTGGGCTACGTGCGCCTCGGCCAGCCGGCGCCGACGCTGTCGGGCGGCGAGGCGCAGCGGGTGAAGCTGGCCAGCGAGCTGAGCCGGCGCCCCACCGGGCACACCTTCTACATCCTCGACGAGCCGACGACGGGCCTGCACTTCGACGACACGCGCAAGCTGCTCGAGGTGCTGGGTCGCCTGGTCGAGCAGGGCAACACCGTCGTCGTGATCGAGCACAATCTCGACGTCGTGAAGACCGCCGACTGGATCATCGACCTCGGGCCCGAGGGCGGCGACAAGGGCGGCACCGTGATCGCCGAGGGCACGCCCGAGCAGGTGGCCAAGACGGCGGGCAGCTACACCGGCGAGGTGCTCAAGCCCGTGCTGGGGATGGCCAAGTAAGCGTCGTCGGTCGCGGTCGATCGGGCCGCCCGGTCGGTCAGCTCGAGGCGGTCAAAAGGAGCCGGCACCACGAGTCGGCCAACCAGCGTTCGTAGCGCGGGGGTGACCAGCCTCGCTCCTCGACAAGGAGGGTGTAGAGCTCGGGGCTGTTCGTTGCCCAGAGCACGTCGGCCGCCTCACGGATGGTGAGATCCCTGCGAAGGCCTCCGGCGTCGCGGCAGGTCCTGTGCGAGCTTGTGCATGTTCGCGGCCCGGCGGTCGCTAATCTGTCTTCCAGACTTCGGCCGCCTCGGGCTCGGTCGAAGCCGCGTCGCGCAGGGCCAGAACGAGGGGGCAAGGCGCGCGTGGATGGTCCGGAGGGCGGACGCATAAAGGGCCAACTTGCGCCGCGGGTCGGGCTCAGCGCGCACGGCCACGACGTAGTCGCGTTCCTCAGCCTCGACGGCCTCGTCGCGACCGGAGATCGCGGTTTCGATCAGCTCACGGAGGATGACCGGCTTGCGCCCGACGAGTGCGTACACCGTGTCTGTGTTGACACCCGCCTCCCGCGCGATCTCCGCCACGGTCGCGTTGCGGTACCCGGTCTCGAGGATGCGGGAGCGGGCCGCGGCGAGGATCCGCCCACGGGTGGCGGCCGACCCGGCGCGGCGGTGGGTGCGGTCGTAGGGACGCTTCTGGGGTTGCCTCTTGACGTTGCCCGGCATGGGACGCATACTTTAATCCGAATCCACCTCGGATGAAAGTAATGGAAGGCGGCTCGCATGGCATTCGCGTACACGTATGACGTCCCGATCGGCGAGGACGTCTACCGCAAGATCGTGGACGGGCTCGGTGACGACGTGCCCGAGGGCATGGTGACCCACCTGGCGATGAAGCTGCCCGAGGGCGGCTTGCGTTATGTCGACGTGTGGCGCACGCAGGAAGCGTGCGATCGGTTCGTCGAGGAGCGCCTCCACCCGGTGGTGCACCCCCTCCTCGAGGAGATGCTCGGGTTCACGCCGCCGGAGCCAGAGCGCCAGGAGCTCGAGGTGATCCACGTCTGGGGCGAGGGCGGCACATTCGAAAGCTGAGCCCGCTCCGGACCTGGCGCGCTCGCGCCGGGTGGTGGGAATGGAAGCTCAGTGGCGAGAGAAGGGGGTCTCCGGGCGCTCGAGTTGGATGCCGTCGAGGAAGATGTCGAGCTTCTCGTTGTAGAAGGCGATGAGCCCGGCGATGGGGTTCAGGTCGCGGGTCGGGAAGTCGTAGACCCACGCGACGTCGGGATGGGTCCGGCCCTGGACCACCGCCGACCAGTAGCCCGACGTGGTGCCCTTGTACGGACACGACGTGACCGTGTCGGTCGGGACGAGCCTGGTGAAGTCGACGTCCGTGCGGTTGAGGTAGTAACGGGTGGGGAGCCCTGTCTCGAAGCAGAGGACCGGCGACGACGACTCGGCCAGCACGACGCCGTGCGACTCGACGCGGACCGTCCTGGTGGAGCGGAGGGAGTCGACCCGTGTGTAGGGGTTGCGCGGGTGGACGAAGACCTGCTCGTCCTCCTCGTACCAGGCGTCGAAGGCCGACCATTCGAAGCGGACCGTGTCGTCGAGGCCCTCGACCTTGGCCGCGCCGAGCACCCGCGCCGCCTTGGGGTGGTGGACGTCGCCGAGCTTGACGCCGAAGACCTTGACGTCGCCGCGCTCGGTCTCCTCGGTCGCGCCCTCGTCGACGAGCACTTCAGCGCGAACGTCGGCGAGCGGGATGTAGTACTGCGGAAAGCCGGGCCACTCCCAGACGTAGCGGGCCTGCGTGGTGTCGACGATCGTCTGCCCGGCGAGCACGGCACGGATGCGCCGGGGCACCGGCTCGACGTGGTTCGTCTGCGACGAGGGTGGAGGGATAGTCAGCCACGTTGCGGCCTCCGGGTCGATCAAATCGGCGTTGAACCCGGACCCTACCGGAGGGCCCGCTGTCTTGATGCAGCCGCGATCAGGTGATGGCGAGCATCCGCTCGAGCGCGACCTTGGCCCACTCGGTCGTGTCGGCGTCGACCGTGATCCGGTTACGCACCTCGCCGTCGACGAGCCCCTCGAGCATCCAGGCCAGGTGCGGGGCGTCGATGCGGAACATGGTCGAGCACGGGCAGATCAGCGGGTCGAGGGAGACGATCGTCTTGTCGGGCGTCTCGTCGGTCGAGCCGCTTGCACGAGGTGGATCTCGGTGGCGACGCCGATGACCGAACCGGCCGGGGCGGCCTCGACGGCCTGGATGATGAAGTCGGTCGAGCCGACCTGACGTCGGCCGAGCTCGACCACCTCGTGGGCGCACTCGGGGTGGACCATGACGATGCCGTCGGGGTGCTCGGCCCGGAAGGCCTCGACGTGCTCGGGCCGGAAGCGCTGGTGCACCGAGCAGTGGCCCTTCCACAGCAGGAAGGTCGACTCCTTGACCTCGACGTCGGTCGAGGCCGCCGAGGTCCTGGCGCGGGTTCCAGACCCGCATGTCGTCGGCGCCGAAGCCCAGCTGGTAGCCGGTGTTGCGGCCGAGGTGCTGGTCGGGGAAGAAGAGGACCTCGGTCGCCGCCGGCTCGAGCGCCCAGGTCGAGCACGGCCCGGGCGTTGGACGAGGTGCACACGGCGCCGCCGTGGCGGCCGACGAAGGCCTTGAGGGCGGCCGACGGAGTTCATGTAGGTGATCGGGACCAGGCGGTCGATGTCGGTGACCTGGGCCAGGTCGTCCCAGGCCTCCTCGACCGAGTCGATGTCGGCCATGTCGGCCATCGAGCAGCCGGCGTTGAGGTCGGGCAGGATCACCTGCTGGTGGTCGCCGGTCAGGACGTCGGCCGACTCGGCCATGAAGTGGACGCCGCAGAACACGATGTACTCGGCGTCGGCGCTGGTCGGCGGCGATGCGGGACAGGCCGAAGGAGTCGCCGCGGGCGTCGGCCCAGCGCATGACCTCGTCGCGCTGGTAGTGGTGGCCGAGGATGAAGAGCCGGGAGCCGAGCGCCGCCTTGGCGGCGCCGATCCTGGCGGCCAGCTCGTCGGCGGTCGCGGTCGTGTAGCGCTCGGGGAGCGGGGCTTGGAGCCGGAGCATTGTGTATGCCCCCTGTCGGGGAGGCACCGATCTGGCCGGCGGGGACAGCCTGGTCGCCCATCCGCGGGGATGTCGGCCTCGATGCGAGGTTGTGTGCCGGAAACCAGGCCGGCACGGCCAGTGTACCGCCCGGTACCACCGGCTGCGCGAGAGTGGGCTTGATGCAGTACCGGCCGCCGACCGGCTCGATCCCCGACGCCCCGGGGTCTACCAGTTCAAGGACGCCGAGGGCCGGGTCCTCTACGTGGGCAAGGCCAAGTCCCTGCGCCACCGCCTGTCCAACTACTTGCAGGACCCGGCCAACCTCCTGCCCCGCACGGCCCAGATGGTGGCGCAGGCCGACCACGTCGAGTGGATGGCCGGTGCGCAACGAGGTCGAGGCGCTCATGCTCGAGTACACCCTGATCAAGCCGCACCGCCCCGCTTCAACGTCCGCCTCAAGGACGACAAGAGCTACCCGTTCCTCGCCGATCACCTCGACGACGAGTGGCCGCGGCCGGTGGTGGTGCGGGGGCGCAAGCGCAAGGGCATCCGCTACTTCGGCCCCTACGGCCACGCCTACGCCATCCGCGAGACGCTCGACCTGCTGCTGCGGACTTCCCGGTCCGCACCTGCTCGCGACACCAAGTTCACGCGGCACGAGCGGCTCGGCCGGCCGTGCCTGCTCTTCCACATCGAGAAGTGCTCGGGCCCGTGCGTGGGCGCGGTCGACCACGAGGCCTACGACGGCTCGTCGACGAGCTGATGCGCTTCCTCTCCGGCGACACCGAGCCGATACTGGCCGCGCCTCGAGGCCGAGATGCAGGCGGCCTCCGACGCGCTCGCAGTTCGAGCGGGCGGCCCGCCTGCGCGACCGCCTCGCCGCGGTGCGCAAGGCATCGAGCACCCAGCAGATGGTGCTCGGACCGCCCCGAGGACCTCGACGTGATCGGCATCGCCGAGGACGAGCTCGAGGCGGCGGTCCAGGTCTTCTACGTCCGGCGCGGGCGGGTGGTCGGGCGCAAGGGCTTCGTGGTCGACAAGGTGGAGGACCTCGACGGCGCCCGAGTTCATGTCGACCGTCGTCGGGCAGCTCTACGGCGCGGACGGGGCCGGGGTGCCGCGGCAGGTGCTCGTGCCCGAGCGAGCCGAGCGACCGCGACGCTGCTCGAGAGCTGGCTGCGCGACGTGCGCGGCGGCCCGGTCGACATCGCGGTGCCGCAGCGCGGGGCCAAGCGCGCCCTGCAGGAGACGGTGACCCGCAACGCCAGCGAGGAGCTCACCCGCCACCGCCTGCGGCGGGCCGTCCGACCACAACGCCCGGGCCAAGGCCCTCACCGAGCTGCAGGACGCGCTCGGCCTGCCCGAGGCGCCGCTGCGGATCGAGTGCTACGACATGAGCCACCTCCAGGGCACCGACTACGTCGGCTCGATGGTGGTGATGGAGGACGGCGCTCGCCAAGCAGCTCGAGTACCGCCGCTTCAAGGTCAAGACGGTCGCGCGGCAACGACGACTACGCCGCCATGGAGGAGGTCCTGACCCGCCGCCTCACCGCGCTCCAGGCGGCGGAGACGACGCCGGCGGGCGAGCGGCCGAAGCGGTTCGCCTACCCGCCGCAGCTGCTGCTGGTCGACGGCGGCAAGGGCCAGCTCGGCGTGGCCGAGCGGGTGGTGCGCGAGCTCGGCCTCGAGGACGAGATCCCGGTCGCCGTCGCTGGCCAAGCAGTTCGAGGAGGTCTACCTGCCCGGGCTCGCCGACCCGGTCGCGGCTGCGCCGCGGGCTCGGAGGCGCTCTACCTCCTCCAGCGGATCCGCGACGAGGCCCACCGCTTCGCCATCACCTTCCACCGCGAGCTGCGCGGCAAGCGCATGACCAAGAGCGTCCTCGACGACATCCCCGGGCTCGGGCCGGCGCCGCAAGGCCGCCTGGTCAAGGAGTTCGGCGGGGTGAACGCGGTACGGGCGGCCTCGCTCGAGGAGCTCCTGTCCCGCTCGTGGCTGCCCGACGAGGTCGGTCTCGCCGTGTACGAGGGTGTGCGCAAGGCTGGGGGGCGATGAGCGAGTTCCCGGTGGTGACGGGGATGTCGGGGCGGGCCGCTCGACGGCCGCGGCGGCACTGGAGGACCTGGGCTGGTTCGTCATCGACAACCTGCCGGCCGCGCTGATCATGAAGATGGCCGAGATGGTCGACCGGCCGGGCTCGGGGATCGAGCGGGTCGCCCTGGTGATCGGGCGGGGCGGGAGCGACACCGGCGCCCGAGTACTTCGACGACCTGCCCGACGTGCTCGACGAGCTGCGCGGGACGCGCAAGCGGGTGCGGATCCTGTTCCTCGACGCGCCCGACGACGTGCTGGTCCGGCGCTACGAGGGCACCCGGCGCCGCCACCCGCTGCCGGCCCGCGGGGTGGAGGCGTCGATCGCCCACGAGCGCGAGCTGCTCGAGCCGGTGCGCGGCGCGGGCCGACCTGCTCGTCGACACCGGCGAGCTCAACTCGCACCAGCTGCGCGCCCGCATCCTCGAGGTCTTCGGGTCCGAGGACGGCTCGCGCATGCAGACGTCGGTCGTCTCGTTCGGCTACAAGCACGGCATCCCGCTCGACGTCGACATCGTGTTCGACTGCCGCTTCCTGCCCAACCCGTACTGGGTCGAGGAGCTCGCGGCCGTACAGCGGCCTCGACGAGCCGGTGCGGTCGTACGTCCTCGGCCAGCCCGAGTCGGCGGCCTTCCTCGACGAAGGTCGACGACCTGCTCACGAGCATCCTGCCGGCCTTCGTGCGCGAGGGGAAGTCGTACCTGACGATCGCCATCGGCTGCACGGGCGGCCGCCACCGCTCGGTGGTGCTCGCCGAGGAGTTGGCGGCCCGCCTCGGCGGGCACGGTCAGCGGCGTGTCCGTCTTCCACCGGGACATCGACCGTGACTGAGCCCGCCCGGCCGTCGTCGCCATCGGCGGCGGCCACGGCCCGGCCGTGACGCTGCGGGCGGCGCGCCGCTACGCCGGCGCAGCTGACCGGCGTGGTGTCGGTGGCCGACGACGGCGGCACGAGCGGCCGCCTCCGCGAGCTGCTCAACGTGGTCGCCCTCGGCGACATCCGCAAGTGCCTCGTCGCCCTGGCCGAGGCCGGACTCGGCGCTGGCCGCGGCGTTCGAGCACCGCTTCGACGAGGGCGAGCTGGCCGGGCACGCGCTGGGCAACCTGATCCTGCTCGGGCTGATCGACGCCACGGGCGATCTGGTCGCGGGCGTCCGCGAGGCGGCGGCTGCTGGGGGCGCAGGGCGACGTGCTGCCGGCGACGACCGAGCCGGTCGTGCTCAAGGCCGAGTCCGCCCAGGGGACGGTGGCGGGCCAGGTTGCGGTCATGGGGACCGGGGACCTGTGGGCCGTGTCCCTGGTGCCCGACGACGCCCGGCCACCGCCGTTGGCGGTCGAGCGCATCCTCGAGGCCGACCAGGTCGTGATCGGGCCCGGGTCCCTGTACACCAGCGTGCTGGCCGCCGTGTCGGTGCACGGCATCGCCGAGGCGGTGGCCTCCTCGAACGCCCAGGTCGTCTACGTCTGCAACCTGCGTCCCCAGGTCCCCGAGACGACCGGATACGACGTGGCCGCCCACGTCGCCGCCCTGGCCAGGCACAATGTCACTGTGGACGTCGTCGTCTGTGACAGCATCCAGGGTATGGCGATCGGTCCGACGGATGTGCCGGTGCGCGACGTTCCCCTGACGAGCGCGAACCGGCTCGTCCACAGCCCGGCCAAACTGGCGCAGGCGCTGGCGGGTCTGCTGGCATAGACGCCGGCGGATCGACAGAGAGGAATGACATGACCGTGCGGGTCGGGATCAACGGCTTCGGGCGCATCGGGCGCAACTTCTTCCGCGCCGTGCTGGACACCGGCGCCGACATCGACGTGGTCGGCGTCAACGACCTCGACCTCGCCCGAGACACTGGCCCACCTGCTGCGGTACGACTCGACCCACGGCCGCCTGCCGCGTGCCGGTCGACGTCGAGGGCAGCGACCTGCTCGTCGGCGACCGCCACATCAAGGTCCTCGCCGAGCGCGACCCCGAGCAGCTGCCGTGGGGCGACCTCGGCGTCGACGTCGTGATCGAGTCGACCGGGCTTCTTCACCGAGCCGGGCCGACGCGGCCGCCCACCTGCGAGCCGGCGCACCGCGGGTCATCATCTCGGCGCCCGGCGACCGACGCCGACGCCACCTTCGTGATCGGCGTCAACGACGACGACTTCGACCCGGCGAAGCACATCGTCGTCTCCAACGCCTCGTGCACGACCAACTGCTTCGTGCCGATGGTCAAGGTGCTCGACGACGCCTTCGGCGTCGTGAGCGGGCTGATGACCACGGTGCACGCCTACACGAACGACCAGAACCTGCTCGACCTGCCCCACAAGGACCTGCGCCGGGCCCGGGCCGCGGCCGTCAACATCGTGCCGAGCGTCGACCGGCGCCGCCCGGGCCACCGGCCTGGTGCTCGCAGTCGATGAAGGGCCAGCTCGACGGCACGTCGCTGCGGGTGCCGGTGCCCGACGGCTCGATCACCGACTTCACCGCGCGTCGTCAAGGGCGACGCCGTCGGTGGCAGAGGTCAACGCCGCGTTCGCCGAGGCCGCCGCCAAGCCGGCCCGCTCGAGCGGGTGCTGGTGTACACCGAGGACCCGATCGTCTCGACCGACATCGTCGGCTCGCCCGCCTCGTGCACCTTCGACGCCGGGCTGACCATGGTCATGCCGATCGGCGACGAGCTGTCGCTCGTCAAGGTCGTTCGGCTGGTACGACAACGAGTGGGGCTACTCGAACCGCCTGGTCGACCTGGCCGTCCTGGTCGGCGGCTGAGCGGCCGAGGCTGCGTGGCTGAGCGGAGCGGCGGATGACGACCCACCGTTGCACGGCCTCCCGCTGCTGAGGACCTGCCGCCGCTCGACGGGCAAGCGGGTCCTCGTGCGGGCCGACTTCAACGTGCCGCTGCACATCGGCGTGCGACGGGCGGGCCATCGTGCCGACGACTTCCGCATCCGCGCCGCGCTGCCGACCATCGCGCTGGCTGCTCGACGCAGGGCGCCGCGGTCGACCGCGTGCATCCCACCTCGGCCGGCCCGAAGGGCACGCCCGACCCGCGCTGGACTCGATGGACCCGGTGCGCGCGCGGCTCGCCGAGCTGGCCCCGGCGTCGAGCTGCTCGAGAACCTGCGCTTCGACCCGGGCGAGGAGGCGCAACGACCCGGCGTTCGTCGCACCGGCTGGTCGAGGGCCACGACGCCTACGTCGACGACGCCTTCGGCGCGGCCCACCGCGCGCCACGCCTCGATCGTCGGGCCGCCGCAGTTCGCTGCCCGAGCGCGGCCGGCCTGCGCTTCGGCACGAGAGGTCGAGGTGCTCGGCGGCCTGCTCGAGCGCGCCGGCGCGGCCGTTCGTCGCCGTGCTCGGCGGCGCCAAGGTGGCGACAAGCTCGGGGTGCTCAAGGTCGCTGGCCACCAAGGTCGACACGCTGATCGTCGGCGGCGGCATGTGCTTCACCTTCCTGGCCGCGCCGGGCCACCGCGTCGGCGACTCGCTGCTCGACGAGGACCAGATCGACGACTGCCGGGCCCTGCTGGCGTCGGGCGTGCGCATCCTGCTGCCGACCGACACCCGTGCGCTCGAGCCGGGCGCGACCTTCGGGCCACCGTCCGAGGGCGTGGGGCCGCGGGGGAGCGCCAAGGTGATCGAGGGCGACCTGCCCGACGGCTGGATGGGCCTCGACATCGGGCCCGGCTCGGCCGCCGCGTTCGCCGACGCGATCGCTCGACGCCCGCACGGTGTTCTGGAACGGGCCGATGGGCGTGTTCGAGGACCCGCGGTTTCGCCGCCGGCACCCGGGCGGTGGCCGCAGGCGGTGGCCGAGTCGCCGGGCTTCACCGTGGTCGGCGGCGGCGACAGCGCCAGCGCGCTCGAGGAGTTCGGCCTGGCCGACCAGGTCGACCACGTGTCGACCGGCGGCGGCGCCTCGCTCGAGCTTCATCGAGTCGGAGGGGACCTGCCCGGCCTCGCCGCCCTGCGCCACGCCCCCAACGCGCCGAAGGGGTGACGGCCCGGCGCCCGCTCATCAGCGGCAACTGGAAGATGCACCACAACCACTTCGAGGCGATGCAGATCGTGCGGGAGCTCGGGTTGCGGCTGAAGCCCGAGGACGTCGCCCGCCGTCGACGTGTCGGTCCACCCGCCGTTCACCGACCTGCGCTCGGTGCAGACGCTGCTCGAGACGGACCACCTCCCCATCGCCCTCGGCGCGCAGCACTGCTCGGACGAGGACGCGGGCGCGTACACCGGCGAGGTGAGCCCGCGGTTCCTGGCCCACCTGGGAACGACGCTACGTGATCGTCGGGCACTCCGAGCGGCGCAAGCTCTTCGGCATGGACGACGCGATCGTCGCCGCCAAGCTGCAGGCGGTCCTGCGCCACGAGATGACGCCGATCGTCTGCGTGGGCGAGACCGAGGAGGAGCGCGAGGCGGGCCGCACCGAGAGCGTGCTCGAGGAGCAGGTGCTGGCGGCGCTGGCCGGGCTGCGCCCCCGAGGTGCTGGCCGGGCTGGTCATCGCCTACGAGCCGATCTGGGCCATCGGGACCGGCAAGGCCGCCACGGCGGAGGACGCCCAGGACGCCTGTGTGTCCATCCGGTCCCTGGTCGCGAAGGTGGGTGGCGACGAGGCGGCGTCGGGCGTGCGGATCCAGTACGGCGGCTCGGTGAACGGCGAGAACGTCGCCGAGCTGATGTCCGAACCGGACGTCGACGGCCTGCTGGTCGGCGGCGCCAGCCTCGAGGCGGCGAAGTTCACTGACGTCATCCGGGCCAGCGCCGCCTGCTACCGTTCCTAGCTCGAGCAGGCGATCTGCCGCTCCGGGTTTGAGCTGGAGGATCCTCCCTTGTTGGCAACCTTGAACGCCGTCACCTGGGTGTACGTGGTGATCGAGGTGCTCAGCGCGCTCGGACTGATCTTCCTGATCCTGATGCACAGCGGAAAGGGTGGCGGGCTGTCGGACATGTTCGGCGGCAGCGTCGGGGCAGCCGCGCAGGGCTCGACGGTGGTGGAGCGCAACCTCGACCGCATCACGGTCACGGTCGCCATCATCTTCGCCTTCACGACGGTGACCCTGGATCTCCGGCTGCAGTGACAGGCCGGGGCCGACGCCCCCGGCGCTGGCGCGAGCTGGTCGGGCTTGTCTCGGCCCTGGGCGCGGTGGCGGTGGCGGCATCCGCCTGTGGCGGGCCCAGCGGGGGCAGCACGACGGTGACCTACGTGGCGGTGACGAACGGCTCCATCTCGTTCGGCATGACGGGGAGCCCAACGGGCTGCAACCCCAACACTCCGAACGGCGACACGCCCGCCACGCTGACCGTGCTCGCCGGCGTGCTCCCCAGCCCGTATGTGATCAAGGCCAACGGGACGCCCGACCCCAACTCGCAACTGATCGAGTCCGCCGAACCGCTGAGCATCAGTCCCCAGACCATCGTCTACACCCTGAACCCCAAGGCGGTGTGGTCCGACGGCGTGCCGATCACGGCGGACGACTTCAAGTACGCCTGGGAGCAGCAGCGCGGGAACCCGGACGGGACCTCGACCGACGTCACGAGCATCGCCGGCTACCGCGACATCGCGTCGGTGACGGGCTCCAACGGCGGCCACACGGTCACGGTGAAGTTCAAGAACACGTTCGCCGACTGGCAGATGCTCTTCTCGGACCTGTTGCCGGCGCACGTGATGGAGAAGGTGGGCTGGAACCCGAACTGCTCCACCGTCAGCCCGAGCATCGACTTGTCGGGCGGGCCGTTCGAGATCGGATCGGTGTCGGGCTCGACGATCAAACTGGTGCAGAACCCGAAGTGGTGGGGGTCACCGGCCAACGCCCGCTCGATCACCGTGCACATCGCGTCCTCCACCGCGCAGCTGTCGTCGTGGATGAGCAGCGGGTTCGTCCAGGTGGCCGAGCCCACGACGGTGACGCAGTCCTTCCTGACGGACATGACGGGGCTGCCGGGGGTGCAGAGCGACGTCGACATGTCGGCCACGCAGCTGCAACTCGACCTGGCCAGCTCGCTCGACGCACGCCTGTCGCCCGACCTGCGCACGGCGATCGCGCTGTCGGTCAACCGCCAGGACCTGCTCAACCAGGAAGTCGGTTGGTCGGTCCCGGGGATCGCGGTGGGGGACAGCCACATCTACGTGCAGGGGCAGCCGGGGTACAAGCCGGCCTCGACGTCGGCCGTGCCCACGACGACCATTCCGCCCCCGACGTCGTCGACGTCCACCACGGTGATCGGCGCCGGGGGCACCGTGAACTTCCCCACGACGCCGGTGCCCGACCAGGCGGCGGCGTTCCTGACGGCTTCGGGGTTGGTGCGCACGCCGGACTCGCCCTACTACCACTCGGCCTTCGGGGTGCCGTTCACGCTGCATCTGGCCGTCGACGAGAGTGACCCCTGGGCGGCGTCGGCCGCGCCGAGGATCCGCGACGACCTCGTCGCGGCGGGCCTGGACACCCAACTCGAGACGCTGAACTCGGCGGCGGCGGCGGGGGAGGCCCTGGCCGACGGGTTCGCCGACATGGCGGTGCTCCCCGTGACGTTCACGCCGTACCTGAGCCAGACGCTGGCCTGGTACACGATGCTGCTCGGCCCGGCGGGCAAGAACGGCTCGCAGGACTGGACGGGTTACGACAACACGCAGTTCGAGCAGCTGATGAAGACGGCCTCGCAGCAGCTGAACCCCGACACGGCGGCCGGCATCTACGCGCAGGCCGACACCCAGTTGTGGGACCAGATGGTGGCGCTGCCCCTCTACGCCGAGCCGGCGGCGCTGGCGTGGAGCCGGTCGATCGGCGGGGTGACACAGGAGCCCCGGAGCACGAGCCTGCTCTGGTACGCGCAGCTCTGGGCGGTGCGCCAAGCCGAATCGACGAGCAACACCACCCCGTCGCTGCCCGGGCAGTAACGGGGCGAGGGCGCGCTACGCTCTCCGGACGCTGATTCTCAGCCGTTCACCCCGTCGGAGTGGCGGAATAGGCAGACGCGCCAGCTTGAGGGGCTGGTGCCCGCAAGGGCGTGGGGGTTCAAGTCCCCCCTCCGACACAGTCAGATAGAGCGGATCATCCCGGGTCGTCCAAACCCTCACGAACCCCAGAACGAGGTAGCCGGCGCGTCGGCGCCGAAGAGAAATCTGAGAGGAACCGAAAATGTTGGCGGAGCAGACCCCGGTTACCTGCGATGGCAGTGCGAACACGACAAGCGCGACGGAGGTGGGCGTGTGATGTTCGGCCGTCGGCACGCCGCCGGCGCGATCGTGTTCGCCGGCGTGCTCGCCGTAGCGCTGTGCATCTCGTCCGCTCAGGACGGCATGTCGGCCGCGGCGTCGAGGTCGTCGACGAGCTCAGGGCAGGCGAAGTATGCCGCCGCGCTGAAGACCGAAATTCCCCAGATCATGAAGGCGAACGCCATCCCCGGCGTGGTCGTGCTTATCCGATCGCGCCACCAGGGCGACTGGTCCGCCGCGTTCGGCACGAAGAAGATCGGCACGAACGAGCCGATGTCGCTCGGCGACTACATCCGCATCGCGAGCAACACCAAGACCATGACGGCGACCGTCATCCTGCAGCTGGTGCAGGCGGGCAAGCTCTCGCTCGACGATCCGATCTCAAAGTACGTCGGCGGCATCCCGAACGGTGACCAGGTTACGATTGGGCAGCTGGCCGAGATGCGCAGCGGACTCGACTCGTTCACGTCGAACCTCGAGTACGAAAAGCTCCTCGACACCGACCCGACGAAGGCATATACGCCGGACGAGCTCCTCGCTATCGCCCGTGCGCAAACCCCGTTGTCGCCGCCCGACCAGACGTTCTACTACTCCAACACCAACTACCTGCTGCTCGGTCTCGTCATCCAGAAGGTGACGGGGAAATCGGCCGCGGCGAACTTCGAGCAGCGCATCTTCAAACCGCTCGGTCTGCAGCACACCTCGTTCCCGGCGCAGAACAACTCGTCGATCCCCGAGCCCCATGCTCAGGGTTACCAGTTCGGTACGAACGTGGAAGACATCGACTCCTACGCGTTGCCGCCAGCGGAGGTCCCGGGCGCGCTGAACGGGACTTTGCTGCCGATCAACTACACGAAGAGCAACCCGTCGGCGTTCTGGACGGCTGGAGCCGTTATCTCCACACCCGCTGACATGGCCACCTACGTCAAGGCGATGGTGAGCGGCGAGCTGCTGGACAAGCAAACGCAGAGCGTCCGGATCGCGAGCGTCCTGCCGATCAATCCGGCCAATCCGACCGTCGGCTACGGCTATGGCCTCATTGAATTCCGGCCCTTCCTCTACGGCCACGACGGCCAGACGCCGGGCTTCTCGACGGTGATCGCGTACGACGTGAAGGACGACATCACCATATTCATCGGCACGAACCTCTCAGCGTCGCCGGTCAACGGCGCCAACGCGGCCACGATCGTCCTCAAGGCCGTGGAAGCCGTCCTTTACCCCACATCCTGAGCCGGCGGCGAACCAGTTTCGTTCTTCCGGACTCGGGTCCGTGTGCATGCTGGATAGTGAGGTGAAGGTGTGTTCGTCACTCCTGAGAATGCCCCAGCGAGTATCCGCCAGTAGACGACCCAGGCCTTGCAATGAGGTGATGATGCTCTTGGCATCAAACTCGACTCGATCAGCTTGATCCGAGGCCGTCTCCCGTTTCAATAGGGCATACACCCCACGCCCTGAAGGCTGTTCGCCACGCTTCTTTCGAGGGATGGGGTTGCAACCCGACGTGGGCGATTTATGGCTTTCGCCGGACGCGGACACGCCCACCGCTGGATACGAACAGCATCGCCCACTCGTTCGTGGATGACTTAGTCGATGCTCCAAGGTCCGCGAGGATGTCCAGCTCACCGACAAGCGCGGGATATGGAGTTGGAGATCAAGTCCCCTTGCGACACCAATCTGAGTGCCAAACTGTGGCCGAATGGACCCGCCCGAAACGCAGTACACCTCCGTCGGGGACGCCCAGGTCGCGTACCAGGTCGTGGGCGACGGCCCCTTCGACCTCCTCTATTGCTACGGGCTCGGCGGCCACATCGATGCGTCGTGGGAGGTGCCGGAAACCGCGCACGCCTACACCTCCTTGGCGTCGATCTGCCGTTTGATTCTCTTCGATCGTCGTGGAACCGGTGCGTCGGACGGGGTGGCGCTCAACGTGTTTCCGACTTGGGAGGCGTTGACCGAAGACATCGCAGCCGTGCTCGACGCCGTCGGCTCGGAACGCACCGCGGTCTTCGCCAACCTCGAGACCGGGCCCGTGGCCGTGCTGTTCGCGGCGATGCATCCCGAAATCGTGAGCTCGCTCGTTCTACTGAACACAACGGCGCGCGACATGGCAGCGGATAATTATCCAATCGGGGTGCCCGCCGACGTTGTCGACGCATTCGTCGCTGTGGTGGCATCCGAGTGGGGCACCCCCGAATTCGTTCGGCTGGCAAACCCCTCGCACGCCGATGACCCCGAGTACGTCCGCCTTGGAGCGAGGCAGCTCCGGGCGTCGGCGACGCCGCACGTGGCGGCCGCCCAGTACGACTACATGTTGCGGAGCGCCGACGTTCGATCCGTGTTGCCCCTGCTTCGGGTGCCGACGCTCGTCCTCCACGTAAAAGAGAACCCGTTCATCCCGCTCGCACTTGGCCAGTACCTCGGGAGACACATTTCAGACGCCACCTTCGTCGAGGTGCCCGGAGCGGACCTCGGGTCCATGACGGATGAGACAATCGGGATGATCACGGAGTTCCTCACCGGTGACGCGCCGGAAATCGAGGTGGAGCGCGTCCTCACAACGGTGCTGTTCACGGACATCGTCGGTTCGACACAACGGGCAGCATCCTTGGGCGACAAGAAGTGGCGTTCACTTCTCGATGCTCATGATCGGACGGTGCGAGAACAGCTTCGGCGCTTCCGGGGCCGCGAAGTGAACACGACCGGGGACGGGTTCGTTGCCTCTTTCGATGGGCCGGCCAGGGCGATCCGCTGTGCCCGGTCGATCAGGGAGGCGACGGCCAGCATCGGAATCGAAGTACGGATGGGCCTGCATACCGGTGAGTGCGAGGTGCGGGGAGAGGACCTCGGCGGCCTTGCTGTTCACCTGGCTTCGCGTGTGTCGGGTTTGGCCGCGGCCAATGAGACCCTGGTCTCCGGAACCGTGCGCGACCTTGTGGTCGGCTCCGGTATCGAGTTCGAAGACAGAGGTGAACACGAACTCAAAGGCATCCCCGGAGCGTGGAAGATCTTCGCGGTGGCGAGCTGACCCCAGGCCGTCGTATGGAACTCACCCAAATCCAGCGTTGAGCTGAAGGTCTTCGGATAGGACACTGATCGAGGCCCTCCTAACCTTCTGGGCCCGGGTAGGCCAAAAGCCCCATTGATCGCACCCTCCTTGTGAGCCGAAGATCAAGAGCACTGCGCCAGAAGGTGGTTAGGGGACCGAGAAGTGGTCATGGGGGGATCGAGATGGACAGCGCTCGACGGCCTCCGCGCGCTCGGCAATCACGGCTGTCGTCGGCTCCCATTTCGGCTTCCTGGCCCAAGGTGGGTTCGTGGGAGTCGATCTGTTCTTCGTACTTTCTGGCTTCCTCATTACCTCGCTCCTTGTCCGCGACGCGAGGCGAAGGGACACGTGTCCCTGTCGAAGTTCTGGATGCGTCGTGGACTCCGACTGCTTCCAGCGTTGCTCTGTGCCGTTGTTCTGGCCGTCATCCTGATTCCTTGGGCATCTCCACCGGTGCGTTCTGCGACCTTTACCGGTTTGCCCTGGGTGTTCACCTACACGGGAAACTGGGCTGCAGCCATGGGGAAGGCGCCGTTGCTGGGGTCGCAGTTCCTGGGACTCCTACCACATACCTGGTCGCTGGCAATCGAAGAGCAGTTCTACCTCGTTTGGCCGATCCTCCTCGTTGTGTGGTTTCGCCGTGGCGGTCGCCCCGGGCGGGCCGCGATCGTCCTCGCCGTACTGGCGGTCATCGACGCCCTCTACAACGCATGGGCGATGGGTGCCTGGGGCTTCTATCCCGCGTACTTCCGCACCGACACCCATGCCATGGGACTGTGTGCAGGTTGCGCGTTGGCCATGGCTATCCATGCACGAAAGGGACGTCCGATCAGCGAACAAGGTGCACGAGCGATCCGATCGCTGGCCATGGTGGCAGCTGCCTTGTTCGTCATCGTGTGCCTGATACCAGAATCGACACCGCGCACCGGCTCGGTGCTGATCGATCTCGGGACGCTCTCGGCTGTCGTCCTGGTGGCATCGGTCGTGCTGGTGCCGCACACTGCGATGGCGCGCTTCTTGTCTGCTCCGGGGCTGATATGGATCGGAGCGCGGTCCTACGGGATCTACCTGTTTCATTACCCCTTTGTGCTTGTGTTCATCCAAGCCCCGATGTTCCACGGCGCGTCCCACGTCGTTGCCGTAATTTGCTGCATGGGTGCGAGCATCGTCCTTGCGGCGCTCTCGTTCCGCTTCGTTGAGACACCCTTCTTGCGGCTCAAGAGCCGATTCGAGAATGCTCGCACCGTGAACGGCACGCAGCCGCTCGTGACCAAAGCCCGCTCTGGTCGCGACACGCATTTTCCGGCGGGTCCTGAGATCGCTCAGCCCTCGGTGACGGGTGTCCCAGTTCAGCGATGGCGCTGAGGAATTCGGGTATCCCCACGGGCCGCCGACATCGTCCGGCGGGCACGCATTAGCTCCGTCGAGGCAGTAATCCGTGTCTGTCAATCTTTCGAGCACTCTTCAACACAAGTGGTCTCGAGCGTGCTATCAAGAACGTGGCGGCTGTCCTTACCTCCACACCGTGACCGGGTGGCCAACCAGCTTCGAGCAGCCGCCGCTGATTCCGATATTGAGGGAGGAGACCAAAGTGTTCTTCAGGGATCCGGTGCACGAGGAGTTCGCCGGCTTCATTCTCGGCTTCGCTCCCTATGGCGGCGGTGATGTCGGGGAAGTGCAGGCCCTCTCGCTCCAGGTGAAGGACGGCGACGACGACTCGTTTTTTGACGTGTTCGCGGGGCTCGCCCGTCGCCGGATTGAAGAGGGCGAGGCGGCATCGGCAAGAGGACATCGCGCCAGCGTGTACGATTGCTGGCTGCGGGCCGCCTGCTTGTTGGGCATGGCCTACCACCCGCTCTACGGCACTCCCGTCGATCCTCGACTCGTCGACGTGCTCCACCTCCAGATGGGCACCTTCGACCGGGCCATGGCCCTGCTCGACCCGCCAGGCGAGAAGCTCGACATCCCGTACGAAGACACCACGCTGCCGGGGTACTTCCTGCGTGCACCCGCGGCATCCGAACGAAGTCCGACCGGTCGTGATCGTCGGCGGCGGCTGGGACTCGACGTACGTCGAGAACTACGTCGGCATTGGCATTGCCGCCCTGCGGCGGGGCTACCACGTGCTGCTTTACGACGGGCCTGGGCAGGGGCGACCGCTGGTCGACGAAGGGCGCCCACTGCGCCACGACTGGGACAAAGTCGTGACCCCCGTCGTCGACACGGCACTGGCGATCGACGTGGTCGACCCGGATCGGATCGTGTACCACGCCTGGAGTCTCGGCGGTTACTTCGCCCCGCGGGTCGCCGCCTACGAACACCGGCTCGCGGCGATCGTCGCGGACCCAGGCCAGCTCGGCGTGGGCGTGAAGTTCTTTGGAATCATGACGACTTTCGGTCTCGGTGCAGATGCTGTCGCCAAGCTGCCCGCAATCGATCCCGAAGACGAGAAGACGGTCCTTGCCGCGATAGAAGGAAACCGCACGATGCGCTGGAAGATCGTGCAGCGCGGGTTCTGGACCAACGGCGCGCCCGGTCTGGCGGCGTTTCTTGCCGAGATGGCCAAGTGGAAACTCGAGCCCGATGAGATCGCGGCGATCCGGTGCCCGACGCTCGTCACCGCGGCGCAGTCCGACTTGGCATCGTCGAACGCCAAGGACCTCTACGACGCACTCACCTGCCCGAAGACGTTCGTCGAGTTCAAGGATGCCGACGGTGCCGGTGCGCACTGCGAGGGGCTCAATCGATCGATGGCGAATCGTGTAATCATCGACTGGCTCGACGAGACCCTCGCTGTCGCCGCTGAATGAACGCCTTGGAGCACGGGCGACGGTCGGGACCGTGAACGCCTAGATGTCCTGCCGAGGAGGGGGTGCGTCACTGGGCACGACGACGGCGGCGATCGAGCGCCACAACAGGTCACCGGCGTTGCCCTGGAGCTCAGGCTTGTACGACCCGTCGGGGAGGAACGCATCCTCGGCCATCGTCACCGACACCGACACTGCCGCTTTCTTCGACGGGAGGTACGCGAAGGCACCAGCTTCACCTGAGAACAGCGGCGCCTGGAACAACCAGTCGCCGGTGGTGATGAGGCCGAGCCCGTAGGCGTACCGGTCGCCTTGGACGAGGCTGGCCGAAGCACCGGGCACCTCGGTCGTCTTGCCGCGGAGGTCGGTCGAGACCATTTTCTTGTACGACTCCGCAGAGAGAAGCTTGCCGGTGCCGATGGCCCTCGCCGTCGTGTCCAGGTCGAAGATGTTGGACGTCTGGATGGCTCCCTGCGTGATCGTCCAAGACGGGTTCCAGAAGGTCGTCTCTTCGTAGAAGCGGGTCCCGTCGGGGATGCCCAGGTTGGGCCGGCGCTCTGACGTGAAGGAGTGCAGCACGGGCTCGGGGATGGCTGGTGTGCCGTGGTTGTTGGACGTGTTGGTCAGCCCGAGCGGCCCGAGGACCTTCTCGTGCATGAGGTCTTCCATCCTCTTTCCCGTCGCCTTCTCGAGCACCAGTCCGAGGATGAGGTAGTTGGTGTGTCCGTAGTTCCAGTTGGTGCCCGGCTGATAGAGGAGCGGCCTGGACGTCACCGTGGACAGGAGCTCCTGGGGCGTCCACTGCCGGTACGGGTCGTCCAGGATCATTGCGTCGACCTCGTCGTTCCCGAGCACGTAGTCGGGGTAGCCACTCGTCATCTGCGCGAGTTGACCGAGCGAGACCTCGTCGCTGTGAGGGATCTCCGGAACCCATTTCGAGGCCTTGTCGTCCAGGGTCAGCTTCTTCTCATCGACGAGCTTCAGGAGCAGGGTGGCGACGTACGCGATCGCGACCGCGCCGTTCCGGAAGTGCATGTCGATCGTGGCGGGAACACCCGTCATCGACTCGCCGTACGCCTTGGTGTGGATCTCCTTGCCATCGACAGTGACCCGCACGATTGCTGCCCGCAGGTGGAGCTGCTTCATCTGATCTTGGACGACCATGTCGACGGCGGCCGATTGTTCCGGGTCCGCCGAAGGAACCGAAGCGTGCGACGCTCCTAGGGCGGCCGGTGGGTTGGAGGCGGAAGAGCAAGCATCGAGCAGCCCTCCGGCGGCGCCGAGAGCGACGATTCCTGCTCCGGTGACAGCTCCCCGGGCCAAAAACGAACGTCGGTTGATGCACTCCGCCATGAGCCCTCCTAGGTCGTGGCGCCATCGGTACGACCACCGCAAAAGCGACGTGACGATACACGCCCCATCACGTGCGCACGATCACGATCAGCTCGCCCCTTCGCGCTGTCGACACTGACCGATCGACTTCACCGACGTCGATGGCGCCGATCTTGCTCGCGCACCGTTTCTCGCCGAGCTCCAAGTGCAAATTTCACGGTGATGTGAAACGATCTCCCAGTGACCGCCGAGAACCGGCGCCGACCAACCTTGGCGGGAGATGAGCGCCGTGGTCACGCTGAACGACCACCGCCTGAGGAAGGTAGAAAAGATCCCCATGCGTACGGTCTGGCGGCCCGTGGTGCTCGTCCTCTCCCTTGCCCTATTGACGGCGGCGTGTAGCTCCAACTCGACCCCTCAGACGACGTCGAAGACGACCGAGCCGGCAGCGACGAGTGTGGACGCGTCGGGTTTGCCGGCCCCGATCAAGGCCATCATGAACAAGCCTCAATACAAGGGTGCCACCTGGAGCCTCCTTGTAAAGGATTTGAGGACCGGCAAGACCTTCTACCCGCTCAACCCTGACAAGTTGTCGTTCACGGGTTCGACCCGCAAACTGTTCTCGGTCGGCGAGACCCTCAATGGCTTCGGCGCGGACTACCGCCAGGTCACTCCCGTCTACAGCACCGGCAGCGTTGACGGGCAGGGCAACCTGACGGGCAACCTGATCCTTTTCGGCCAGGGTGACCTCACCTTTGGCGGTCGTCGGATCGACGCGAACACCATTCAGATCACCGACTTCGATCACGGCGACGCCGATAATCTCGACACGGCCATATTGACGCCACAGGACCCGCTCTACGGGATCGACCAACTCGCGGCGCAGGTGAAGGCGTCCGGCATCACCAAGGTGACTGGCGAGGTTGCGGTCGACGATCGTTTCTTCAAGCCCTACCGGGTGCCCAATCAGGACCTGCTCATCTCGCCGGTGATGGTGAACGAGAACATGGTCGACGTCACGGTGACACCGACCCAGCCGGGCCAACCCGCGACGGTCGTGTACCGGCCGGAGACGGCCGCGTTCGCAGTCGAGAACGACATCACCACCGGGCCTCCGGGGAGCGCGGACACGGTCCAGCTCTCCAGCAAGCTGATCACGTGCCTCGGCCAGGTCGGTTGCAAGGGAAAGATCAGCGGATCGATACCTCAGGACTACAAGGCGCCGCTCACCGGTGCCTCGACGATGGTTCGGACGTTCCGGATTGAAGACCCGTCGACGTTTGCTCGAACCGCGTTCATCGAGGCTCTTCAGCGAGAAGGCGTGACCGTCACAGCGGCCCCGGTCGAGCCCGACCCCAGAGCGGTGCTGCCGGTGAGCCCGACCTACACGGGCGACACGAAGGTGGCCGCGTTCACGTCGGTGCCGTACTCCCAGGCCGCCAAGCTCATCCTGCACGTGAGCATGAATCTCGGCGCCAACCTGTCGCTCAGTCTCACGGGCCAGGCCAAGGACCAAAACACGATCCAGGGCGCGTTGGCCAACGAGCGCGAGGTGCTGACGACCCAATACGGCGTGAAGGGCGACCAGTTCGACTTCCCCACCAACGGGAGCGGATCACCCGACAGCCAGGCAACGCCCGACGCGTTCATGCAAATGCTCACCAAGATGGCTGAATCGCCCGTCGCCGCCGAATACAAGGCCGCCTTGCCCGTGCTGGGTGTGGCCGGGTCGATGGCCACGACGTCGGTGAACCTGCCGGCCAAGGGCCACGTGTTCACCAAGCCCGGTTCGACGGTCCTCCCGAATCCAGGCGGCAAGACCGCGCAGGTGAAGGCCCAGAACCTGGCCGGCTACATCGACGCCAAGAGCGGGCGCAAGCTGGCCTACGTCGTGATGGTGAACAACGCCGGATCCATCGACCTCGCCCATCTGGCGACCGGCATCACGGCCATCTTCAGCGACGAGGGAGCCATCTCCAATTACCTCTACGAATCACTCTGAGCCGGGTGAGCTGACGTCGGCGACGTCGAACTCAACTGGATCGAAGGGCTCAGACGTCTAAGCGGTCGTGTCGCTGGGTGAAGTCCAATACGGTTCGTCGGGCGGAGTTCGCCAGCCGACACTCGTGGCGTAGTCGACCAAGGTCTGGGTCGCACGAGCAACCACCGGCCGGGTGTCATCAGCGCGGTGGAGGAGCGTCCACGTCCAAAGAAGAGCCGGAGATCCGATGGGCCGGCGGGTCAACGTCGGCGGCATGGGCGCCGCGTGGCGTTTCGGCGAATCGAGCACCGGCCGCCGCAAGCGGGCCACATGGTCGAAGAATGCGGGCCCTGCAATACCGCCGTCGTCGATTTTGGTCACTGACGCGTCGGTCGCCGCGGCCAGGGCGGACGCATAGCGGTTCCATGACGACCACGACGCTTCGTCAACATCAATGAGCACGGTGATGTCGGCTGCTTCCACGCTGTCCTCACGGCTCGCCGGATGGGAACGCGGCACAACGGCTTCCAGCCTCTCGTACCACAAGAGGTCCGCGGTCAAGTTGTAGCGCTCGACGTCGGCTTCCTCGATCCAGGCAATAGCCAGGTCGAGGCTGCCTTCGGCCACCCGCGCCGCCTGCGTGTGCGAGGGGAGGACCCATTCGTCGACCCGGACCCGGAGATCCGACATTGCAGCCGCCTCGGGGGGAAGCCAGCTGACATAACCCAAGCGCAGAGGCAACTCCCCGCCACCTTTTCGGGCCCGATCAAACGCGCGTGTCGCAGCCGCCAACACCTCTCGGGCGTCGGTGAGGAATTGGCTACCGGCGGGCGTCAGCTCAACGTGCCGGCGGTCGCGGACGAGGAGTTGCGTCCCGAGCTCACGCTCAAGATTGCTGATCTGCTGAGAGAGCGAAGGTCCAGCAAGGTGAAGGCGCTCTGCGGCGCGACCGAAATGCAGCTCCTCAGCAACGGCGACGAAGTAGGTCAGCTGCCGGAGTTCCACTGCCGCGATGGTACCGCTGACGTGCGGTAATAGGCGTGGCCTCCCAGTGTCCGGTTGGATCGAATACCGGGACCAGGGTTGAGATGTAAGGACGAGACGGGGCGCACCTCGAAGTCTGTTGCGACGGTGCCGAAGGCAGCAGAACTCGTGCCGCTACGGCTCCAGAAATTGAGGATTGCGGTGGCCGGCATCGCCCTCGCCGTCGCCGGCTCCTAGTCCTCAGCGTCTCGCGCTGGGCTATTTCGGCTGACGCGACGACGACCCGCTTGGCCCGACCCTGTCGCGCAAGGGCCGGTACCGTAGTGCGGACCCGGTCGCGAAGGAGGCGGTGAGTGCAACAGGGCCGAGGGCTGTTCTCACCCCGGCCGGCCGTCACCGCCAGCCCGATCACGCAGTGGGTCGTCGCGGCGCTGCTCTTCGTTCTGCTGCTCGTCGACGGCATTCGCGAGGGTGGGTTCTGGCACAGCGACGCGCTGCTCGCCGCGGTGGGTTCGATCGCTCTGTTGCTCGCAGCCGCAGTGCTGCACCCGCTCGATCGACGCAGTGGCACCGTCGTTGGCGCGCTGATCCTGCTCGCCGTGTGGTGGGGCATCCGGGCGGTCACGGCGGAGTCCCTGAGTCAGGTTCTCCCGCTGGGCGCAAGCTGTCTCGCCTTCGCGTGTGCCTTCGCCGCGGTTCGGCCCCTGCGTGGCCCGGCCCGGCAGGTGGCGGGTGTCGCGGTCGCCTCCCTCGGCGGAGCCGGGAGCCTGGTTGGCTTCGCGGGACTCATCTGGCGGTGGTTCCCCATGGCCATGCAAGCGCAAGGCCTCTGGCGACTGTCGACGACCTTGACCTACTCCGATGCCGCGGGGCTGGCGCTGGGGATGTGCCTGCTCGTTGCGTTGGGTGTTGATCGCTACGGCTTGGTGACCCGGATTGCGGTGTGCCTGTGCAGCGGCGGCCTGCTGGCGACGCAGAGCCGGGGGGCTCTCGTGGCGTTCGCCGTCGGGTGCGCCGTCGTGCCGTGGCGTCGATACGAACAGTTCCTTGTCCCCCTAGTGGCGGGAGCGGGCCTGGGCGTCGCGGCGGTCGCGACATCACCGCACGCTGGGCCGGTGCCTTGGCTCGGGGTCATGCTCGTCGTCGCTGTCTCGATCGCCGCGACGCCGGCGACGAGGCTGCGCGCCCTGGCCGCGAGCCCTCGGATCAGGATCCTGGTGGGTGTCCTCGTTCTGGCCGCGGTGGCGGTCTCGGCCCTCCTGCTCCATCACGAGATCGGACTGCGAACCCTGGCTCCGAGCGACCAGGACCGATCGGTCGAGTGGTCGGCGGCGCTGCACCAATGGGCCAGCGCGCCCGTCGTCGGCGTCGGCCCGGATCGGATCCTCGTCTTTCACGCGGCCAGCGGCACCTACGCCCATTTCGCCCACAACGAGTATCTGCAGATCGCGGCCGACGCAGGCATCATCGGTCTGGCCCTCTTGCTGGTCGCGGGCACAGCAGTGTTCCGGGCCACCCGGAGATTCGACGTGCTGTCGTCCTGCGCGTGTGCGGCCCTGGTGTGCTTCGCCGTCGGCGGGGCGTTTGACTACGACTGGCATCTGACGTTCGTCGGTTTCCTGGGCGGTTGGTGTGCCGGGTTGGCCGCACGGGCGGCAGAGGCAGAAACGGAGGCGGGCGCGCTCCAACGCGGGTGATGCGAGTCAGGGCGTGCGCACTACGCTCGTCCTCCGGTGGTTCGGGCTGACACGCACAGGGTGACGCGTTCTCTCTCGGGGTTCGTCCGGGCCGGACGTGGTGTGCGAATCGGGGACGGGTCGTAGATGGTCGGGCGCTCCCTCCGGAAGGAACTCGCCGAACTCGTGCAGGATGTGCCCGGATGGCGCCTCGAACCGCGGACCACGCCGGGGGCGAGTCCGCTGTGGTGTTTCGTGGTCAGCGGCAAGATCGAATTCTCCGTGACCGTCGACGGTTCCGAACTCGTCCTCTACGTCATGGACACGGACCAAGAGCTTCGATTTTCCAGTCGTGAGACCCTGGTTGCATGGCTCATGGAGCACCGGCCCGACACCATGCAGCAGGCACCGCCGCGCGCCGAGGGTAGGGAGAGGGTCCGCAAATTCTTCGAGTGGGAATGAGCTCCGGGTCGCCCCGACCGACCAGGGCCCGATGCGGGCGCTACCTTTTGCGCTGATTCGTTGCGCGGTGGGCCAGGGGAGACCGATGACGGCGGGACAGCTCCAGGGGAGACGGGGGAGCCATAGTGGTCTGGCTCCGGCCACAAGCCTGGTCCGGCGCGACTTTCCGTTGTTCCATTTGAGCGCGCGAGAAGGCGTAATCTTCACCAGCGTCACTCCGTTCCCTGTGCGTTGGGATGAGTCCGGAGCTCCCGGCGTCGATTGGCCATTGCCCGTCCCGAGCCTCCTCCGGGGTCAGCCGTCCGGCCTGGCCGCGAGGACTGGAGAACCGTGAAGAGAAGCGTTCTGATAGCACTCGCCGCCGTCGCTCTGGCCGCGCTGTCGCTCGGAGTGCTCTCGGTGCCGGCGGGCGCGAGCCTTTTCAACACGACCACCTCGCTGTCCGTCGCACCGTCCTCGGTGACCTACGGCCAAGAGACAACCGCCGTGTTCACCGCGACCGTGACGGCTCAAGGCGCAAGCAATCCCGGATCAGGGACGGTCACGGTGACAGCGGGTTCGACCACCCTGTGCAGCTTCGACCTCACCACCCCCGACCTCGGGACGGGCTCGTGTAGCCCATCGTCGGACACGCTGCTCCCCGCGTCGGGCAGTCCCTATTCGGTGACCGCGTCGTACGGCGGCAGCGGAAACGGCGTGTACTCCGCATCACCCGACTCCACGCCGGTCAGCCTCACCGTGAACCGGCAGGACACCGCCACGTCCCTCTCCTTCACCGGCTCCCCGGTCGTCTACGGCCAGGAGTCGACACTGACATTCGACTCCTCGGTCACGCCGACGATCTCGGGCACGCCGACCGGCACGATCGCCGTCGCCGCCGGGGCGACCCCGCTGTGCACGATCACGCTGCCCGATCCCTCGTGCAGCACGAACGACGATCCCTTGTCCGCGACCGGTGGGCCCTACGCCATCACGGCCACCTACAGCGGCGACACGAACTACGCCGGCTCTGTGTCGTCGCCTCAGGACCTCGCGGTCACGAAGGCCTCGACCACGAACGTGCTCGACCTGTCCTCGTCGTCGGTGACGTTCGGCGACGAATCGACGTTGCTGGTCACGGCGACGGTGTCGCCGGAGTTCGCCGGCTCGCCTTCGGGCACGATCACGGTCACGGCGGGAGGCAACCCGCTCTGCAACATCGTGCTCCCGGCCACGACCTGCTCCCCGTCGGAAAACGCGGTGCCTGCCTCGGGGTCGCCCTATGCGGTGTCGGCCAGCTATCCCGGGGACGCCAACTTCACTGGTTCGCTTTCCAACCTGAAGAGCCTCACCGTCTCGCCGAGCAACACGACCACCACGCTCTCGATTGCGCCCACCACGGTGGCGTACGGCAACGAATCGACCGTCGCGTTCACGGCGACCCTCTCGTCGAGCCAATCGGGAACGCCGACGGGCACGATCACCGTGACCGCCGGGCCGACCACCCTGTGCACCATCGACGTCGCCTCCGCCACCAGCTGCAACACCACGGACACGACGTTGGCCGCCTCCGGTAGCCCCTATTCCGTCGTTGCCAGCTACGGCGGCGACGGCAACTTCACGCCCTCCTCCGACACCAAGAGCCTGACGGTCACCAAGGCCTCGACGACGACGACGCTCGTCGGGCCCTTCTCGGTCGTCTACGGCAACGAGGGGAGCGTCACGTTCTCCCCGACGGTCACCCCCGCGTTCAGCGGTTCGCCGGCGGGACTGGTGACGGTGGCGGCCGGGGCCACGACACTCTGTACGTTCACCCTGCCGGCGGGCACGGGCTGCGCCGCCCCCGGCACCTTGTTGCCACCCTCGGGCAGCCCCTATTCCGTCACCGCGACCTACGCCGGGGATTCCAACTTCACCACCTCGACCTCGAGCCCCGCCCAGAGCCTGACCGTCGCCAAGGCCACGACGACCACGACGTTGACCATCTCGTCCTCGACCGTCACCTACGGGAACGAGGCCAGCCTGACCTTCACGGCGAGCGTTGCTCCGGAATTCGCCGGGACACCGGGGGGCACCGTCACGGTGAAGCAGGGCCCGACCGCGCTCTGCTCCATCACGCTGCCGGCAACCACCTGCCATACAGCCGACGACCCGCTTGACGCCTCCGGCAGCTCGTACGCCATCGCCGCCACCTACGGCGGCGACGCCAACTTCACCGGCTCGACGTCGACGACCAAGAACCTGACCGTGGCCCAGGCCTCGACCAGCACCTCACTCAGCCTGTCGCAGTCCTCGGTGTCGTTCGGCAGCGAGTCGGCGGTCGTCTTCACGGCCACCGTCACCCCGCAGTTCCCCGGGAGCCAACCCACCGGCGTGGTGACCGTGGCCACGCCCAGCGCCACGCTGTGCACGATCACGCTCCCGGCCACGACCTGTTCCACGACCGACCAGGCGCTGCCCCCATCGGGCACCCCGTATTCGGTGACGGCCGGCTATCCGGGCGACACCAACTTCACGAGCTCGACCTCGACGGCGCACAACCTCAGCGTCACGGCCGCCTCCACGACCACCTCGCTCTCCCTGTCGTCCCCCTCCGTGGTCTTCGGCAACGAGCAGACCATCACCTTCACGGCGACCGTCACCCCGACCGGCTCCGGCGGGCCACAGCCCACCGGCGTCATCACCGTGGCCACGCCTTCCACGACCCTGTGCACGATCGCCGTGGGGTCGGCGACGACCTGCACCACGGGCGCCACTGCACTCGGGGCGTCCGGATCCGCCTACGCGGTCGTCGCCACGTACGGCGGCGACGCCAACTACGGCGGCTCCTTCTCGTCCCCGCCGAAAGACCTCACGGTGAACCAGGCATCGACCAGCACGGCGCTGACGCTGTCGTCGTCGACCGTCGTCTACGGCAACGAGCAGAGCATCACCTTCACCGCCGCGGTCGCTCCCCAGTTCTCCGGCAGCGTGCCGACCGGCATCGTGACGGTGTCCGCGGGGGCGACCACCCTGTGCACGATCAGCCTCCCGCTCAACAGCAGCTGCAGCACCGTCACCGGTACACCGCTGGGCGTCCCGGGCAGCCCCTACGCCCTCACCGCCACGTACGGCGGCGACGCCAATTTCACCGGCTCCGCGGACACCTCGAAGAGCCTCACCGTCAACCAGGCCACGACGACGACAACCCTGTCGCTCAGCTCCGACACCGTGGCGTTCGGCAGCGAGCACAGCGTCACCTTTACGGCCACGGTGACCCCGCAGTTCGCGGGCAGCTCGCCGAGCGGCGTCGTGACCGTCGCCACCGACGCGGCCACTTTGTGCACCATCACCCTGCCGGCGACCACCTGCCACACCGCCGACGACCCCCTGGCGCCCTCGGGCACCGCCTATTCGGTGAGCGCGAGCTACCCGGGCGACACCAACTTCATCGGCGCCACCTCGACGGCGAGCAGCCTCACGATCACCGGTGGCACGTCGACCACCGTCCTGTCGCCGCCCTCGTCCTCCGCGTTCTACGGCAACGAGACCTCACTGATCTTCACCGTCACGGTCACCCCGGTGGTGGGCGGGGGAGCCACCCCCGTCGGGACGGCTGCGGTTGCGGTCGGCACCACGACCCTCTGCACCGCCACCCTCGACGACAACGGCATCGGCACGTGCAGCCCGACGAACCCCTTCCTCCTGCCGGCCTCGACCACCTCCTACACGGCCGTCGCCACGTACAGCGGGGACGACAACTACACGAAGTCCGGCTCGCAGCCGACGGGTGTGCTCGTGAACAAGGGCCCCACCACCACGAACTTCTCGGTCACGCCGTCCTCCGTGACCTACGGGGGGGAGTCGGCGGCCATCTTCAACGCCGTACCGAATCCCGAGTTCGGCGGCACCCCCTCGGGCACCATCACCGTCGCCGCTGGCTCCACCCCGCTGTGCACGATCACGTTGCCGGCCTCTATGTGCAGCACCGGCCAGACCTCGCTCGGCGCGGGCGGCTACACCGTGACCGCCACCTACCACGGCGACCAGAATTTCGAGTCGTCGCCCGGCACCTCTGCGCTGACCGTCAACCAGGCGACGCCGACCTCGCCGAGCATCGCCAACCTCCCCTCCGGCGCGGCGGAGGAGGGCAGCTTCGTGGCCGCCGTCGCCACCAGCGGCGACGGCGGCCGCTCGGTCGCCTCGCAGACCACGAGCACGTGCACCGTCGGCAGCGACGGGGTCACCGTGAGCTTCCTCGTGGCCGGGGCGTGCACGCTGACGCCCTCGGTCTCCAACGGGCACAACTTCACCGGCGCCAACGGCAGCCCGCAGACCTTCACCATCGCCTTCGGGCCGCGCGGCTACTGGCTCGTGGGCTCCGACGGCGGCATCTTCAGCTTCGGCAACGCGCAGTTCTATGGGTCGATGGGTGGCACGACGCTCCAGCGGCCCGTCGTCGGCATCACGCCCACCCACACCAAGCACGGCTACTGGCTCGTCGCGAGCGACGGCGGCATCTTCAGCTTCGGTGACTCGAACTTCTTCGGGTCCATTCCCGGCCTCGGCCTCCACCCGGCCGGCTCGGGGCAGCCCAACAGCCTCGCCGCGCCGATCGTCGGCATGGTGCCCTCGAGCACCGGCAACGGCTACTTCATGGTGGCGTCCGACGGCGGGGTGTTCGCCTTCGGCGACGCCAGGTTCGCCGGATCGTGTCCCGGCATCGGCGGGTGTGCCGGGGCGGCGGTGGCGGTGATGCCCGACCACTCCGGTAACGGGTACTGGCTCGTGACGTCCCTCGGCGCCATCTACGCCTTCGGCGACGCCCCCTTCTTCGGGGCACCGTCACCCCAGTCGTCGCCGGTCGTCAACGCCGTCGCCACCCCGGACGGGCGCGGGTACTGGATCCTCTACGCAAACGGCATGGTGCTGAACTTCGGCGACGCGGCCGGTTTTGGGAACCCCGTCGGCTTCGTCAACCAGTTCAACCCGGCCACGTCGATCTTCCCGACCACCGACGGACTCGGTTATTGGGTCGCTTCCGCACGGGGCGACGTGTTCACGTTCGGCAACGCACCCTTCCTCGGGAGCATGTCCGCGACGCCGCTGAACGGACCGATCATCGCCGCCTTCGGGTTCTGAGTTCGCCCGGCCGGCCCGGCCCGGGACCGGTCAGGCGCCCAGCGCGGCGTCTTCGTGCTCGGGGGGCAGCGCGGCGATGACGAGTCGAGCCACCGCGGCGATGGTGTGGCCGGACCCGGCCGCGGCCCGCCGCAGGAGCTCGCTCAGGTAGCCGACGAGATGCAGCACGTCGTTGCGGGGTGCGCGGCCCACCAGGGGGATCGGCTCGGTGGCCGGGTCCAGCCCGCAGACCTCGATGATCAGGTCCCTGATGCCCAGGAGCCGGCCCCGGGCCTCGAGCAGGGGGGTCCCGCTCGTGCGGAGCCAGACCGAAACGCCCAGCTCAAGGGAAAGGTCACCCGAGAACGGGTCGACCGGGCCCAGCTCGGCCAGCCCGCTGAGCAGGGCCGGCCCGAAGCCCTCGGGAATGCAGGTGACCATGCCCAAAAGTGTGGCGAATCGTTGTAACAAGGTGGTGGACCTGGTCTGGGCTGGTAATTTGTTGGGCGTGCCACGCACCATTTGGAAGGGCGCCCTCAGCTTCGGTCTGGTGAACATCCCGGTCGGCGTGTACCCGGCGACGTCAGACAAGAGCATCCACTTCAACCAGTTCGAGCAGGGGACCTCGGACCGGATCCGCTACAAGAAGGTCAACGAGCGGACCGGCGAGGAGGTGGCGAACGACGACATCGCCCGCGGCTTCGACCTGGGCGGCGGCGAATACGTCATCCTGACCGACGAGGAGCTCGAGAGCGCCGAGCCCAAGAAGTCCCGCCAGATCGACATCTCGGACTTCGTGAGCCAGGCCGACATCGACCCCGTGTACTTCCGCTCGAGCTACTACCTCGCCCCCGAGGGCCCCGGCGCCGACAAGGCCTACTCCCTGCTGCGGCGGGCCATGGCCGACTCGGACCGCATCGGCATCGCCACCATGGTGATGCGCAACAAGGAGTACCTCGTCGCCATCCGGCCCGAGGACGAGGCGCTGGCGATGCACACGATGTACTTCTCCGACGAGGTGCGCAGCCCCGGCAATCAGCTCCCTGAGCTGCCCGACGTCGACGAGGTCAGCGAGCGCGAGCTGTCCATGGCCGAGCTGCTCATCGAGTCGATGGAGTCGGAGTGGGACCCGGAGCGCTACCACGACACGCACCGCGAAAAGGTCGAGGCGCTGATCGAGGAGAAGCGCCAGGGCCACGAGATCGTCATCCAGGAGGCGGCCGAGCCCGCCGCCAAGGTCGTCGACCTCATGGAGGCGCTCAACGCCAGCATCAAGGCGGCGGCCAAGCCGGCCGCCAAGAGCGGCCGCACCGACACGCCCACCAAGCGCGCCGCGCCGGCCAAGAAGAAGGCCGCGTCGAAGACGGCCAAGCAGCCGGCCGCCCGCCGCAAGGCGTCCTGAGCCGCCCGCTCACTTCGCCCGCACCCAGCACCCAGCACCCCCGGCGCCCGCCCCGGCGCGCCCCAGAACGCCGCTGAGGGTGCATTGCGCGAAAGCCCAGATCGGCGCACCAAAACCGTGTCCAAGCTCTGATCTGACTCGATATCCCGCTTCCCGACCGCGATCTGTGGTGACATTCACAGTGCCGGGTGTTGCTCACACAGCTCGGGAGGGGAGTGCACATGGCTATCGCGCAGCTTCGGGTTCCGACTGAACGGATCACCGCCTGGGAGGGGTACGACGGTCTCGTCCAGCTGATCTCCGTCGACGGGCAGCGCACCGTCGGCTGTCCCTATTGGGAGTTGGTCGCCGACGTGGATGCGCTCCAGCTGCGCAACCTCTATCGGGACATGGCGATCGTCCGCCGCATCGATGCCGAGGCGATGGCCCTCCAGCGCCAAGGCGAGCTCGGCCTCTGGGCGCCGCTGCTCGGCCAGGAAGCGGCGCAGGTCGGTTCGGCCCGGGCGCTACGGCCCGACGACTTCGCGTTCACCAGCTACCGCGAGCACGGCGTCGCCTACTGCCGCGGCGTCGACCCGGTGACCATGCTCCGCATGTGGCGGGGGAGCGGCCTCTCGGGCTGGGACCCCAAGGCCTACAACCTCGCCACCCCCGCCATCATCGTGGGGTCCCAAGCGCTCCACGCCACCGGCTACGCGCTGGGCGTCACCCTCGACCACGCCAGTTCGGCCGTGCTCGCCTACTTCGGCGACGGCGCCACGAGCGAGGGCGACGTGTCCGAGGCCCTCGGCTTCGCCGCCAGCTACACGGTGCCCGTCGTCTTCTTCTGCCAGAACAACCAGTGGGCGATCTCCGAGCCGGTGCGCCTGCAGTCGCACACGACCATCGCCCAGCGCGGGGAGGGTTTCGGCATGCCCGGCCTGCAGGTGGACGGCAACGACGTGCTGGCCGTGCTCGCCGCCACCCGTCTCGCGCTGGCGCGCGCCTACGCCGGGCAGGGCCCGACGCTCATCGAGGCGGTGACCTACCGCATGGGGCCGCACACGACGTCGGACGACCCGAGGCGCTACCGCTCGCACACCGAGGAGGAGGAGTGGCGGGCCAAGGACCCGCTCGTCCGCCTGCGCGCCCTCCTGCACAGCGAGGGACTGGCCGACGACGAGTTCGAGCACGACGTGACGACGGCGGCAGGCGACGCCGCCACGGCGCTGCGCCTCGGCGTGCTCGACATGCCCCACCCCGCGCCCGAGGCGCTGTTCGATCACGTCTATGCCGGCCCCCACCCGCTGCTCGATGCCGAACGCGACGCCTACCTCGCCTACCTGGCCGAGTTCGACGAGGTCTCGTGACCGCCATGGCGACACCCGCCGCCACGCCGACGATGACGCTCGGCAAGGCGCTCAACGCCGGCCTGCGCCAGGCCATGGAGCACGACCCCAAGGTCGTCCTCATGGGCGAGGACATCGGCAAGCTCGGCGGTGTCTTCCGCGTCACCGAGGGGCTGCAGGCGGACTTCGGTGACCGCCGAGTGATCGACACCCCGCTCGCCGAGTCGGGTGTGGTGGGCACCGCGGTCGGGCTCGCCCTGCGCGGCTACCGGCCCGTCTGCGAGATCCAGTTCGACGGCTTCGTCTACCCCGCCTTCGACCAGATCGTCTCGCAGGTGGCCAAGTTCCGCTACCGCAACGAGGGCCGCGTCGCCATGCCCCTCACCATCCGGGTCCCCTACGGCGGCGGCATCGGCGCCGTCGAGCACCACTCCGAGTCGCCCGAGGCCTACTTCGCCCACACCGCCGGCCTGCGCGTCGTCTCGCCCTCCAACCCCGCCGACGGCCACCGCATGATCCAACAGGCGATCGCCTCGGACGACCCCGTCATCTTCTTCGAGCCCAAGCGCCGCTACTGGGAGAAGGGCGACGTCGACGAGCACGCGCCGCTCGATGCGATGCCGCTCCACCGAGCGCGCGTCCTCACCGAGGGCACCGACGTCACCGTCGCCGCCTACGGCCCCATGGTGGCCACCTCGCTCGAAGCCGCCGGAATCGGCGCGGAGGAGGGAATCTCTCTCGAGGTCGTCGACCTGCGCTCCCTGTCGCCGATCGACTTCGACACGCTCGAAGCGTCGGTGCGCAAGACCGGACGTCTGGTCGTCGTGCACGAGGCGCCGGTCTTCTGCGGCCTCGGCGCCGAGATCGCAGCCCGCATCACGGAGCGCTGCTTCTATTCGCTCGAGTCGCCCGTGCGCCGCGTCGGCGGCTTCGCCACGCCGTACCCGGCCTCCAAGCTCGAGCGCCACTTCCTCCCCGACGCCGACCGCATTCTCCACGAGGTCGACCGGTGCCTCGAGCCGTGAGCGGCCAGCGCACCGGCGTGCGGCAGTTCCTGCTCCCCGACCTGGGGGAGGGCCTGACCGAGGCGGAAGTCGTCGCCTGGCACGTCGCGCCGGGTGATGCGGTCGCGCTCAACGACGTCCTGGTCGAGGTCGAGACAGAGAAGGCGGTCGTCGAGTTGCCGAGCCCCTTCGCCGGCACCGTGGTCGAGCTGTTCGCCCAGCCCGGTGACGCCGTCGACGTGGGCGCGCCGATCATCTCCATCGAGACCGGCGAGGGTGCGCCCGGCGCGTCCGAGGACGGCGAGGCGACGCCGGAGAAGGTGTCGGTGCTCGTCGGCTACGGGCCCTCCGCGCCCGCACCCAGTCGGCGCCGGCGTCGCACCGCCGGCCGTGGCCGTCGCGACCATCCCCGGCACCCGGTGCCCGCTTCGTCAGTCCCGGACACCCCGACACCCACCCCGCGCCCGCTTGCTGCGCCACCGGTCCGCTTCATGGCGCGTCAACAAGGCATCGACCTGGCCGACGTGGTGGGGCACGGACCCGACGGGATCATCACCCGCGAGGATCTGGCCGCGCACCTGGCCGCGACCGCGAACGCGTCGGCGCCCGCGGCTGCAGTGCCCCAACCCGGCCGCGAGACGCGGTCGCCCGTCCACGGCGTGCAGAAGCACATGGCCGAGGCGATGGTCCGCAGCGCGACCACGGCGCCTCAGGCGTGCGTCTTCCTGACCGTCGACGTCACGCCGAGCTCGGAGCTGCTCGAGCGACTGCGCGCCAACCGCCACCTCGAAGGCGTGAAGCTGACGATGCTCACCCTGGTGGCGCGGGCGGTCGTGCTCGCGCTCGCCGATCACCCGAGCCTGAACTCGTCGTGGGACGAGGCGGCCCACGAGATCGTGACCAAGCACTACGTCAACCTCGGCATCGCCGTCGCCGGACCCCGCGGGCTCGTCGTGCCCAACGTCAAGGACGCCCAGGACCTCGCGTTGGGCCGCCTGGCGTCGGCGCTCGAGTCGCTCACCGCAGAGGCCCGAGCGGCGCGTTCCACGCCGGCCGACCTGAGCGGGGGGACGATCACGATCACCAACGTGGGCGTCTTCGGTGTCGACGCCGGCGTCCCGCTGCTCAACCCGGGCGAGGCGGCCATCCTCGCCTTCGGCGCGGTGCAGCGACGGCCCTGGGAGCACGAGGGCGCCGTCGCCCTGCGCGACGTGGTCACACTGAGCCTGGCTTTCGACCACCGCCTCGTCGACGGCGCGGGCGCGTCCGCGCTATCTGGCTGCGGTGGGGGAGATCCTCGCCGACCCGACGAACCTCGTCGCCCTCGCCTGAGCGCCGGTCTGCTCAGCCGGACTCCGCGAGCAGCTGTTGGAGCCCGTGGCGCAGCGTGCGCATCTGCCGCTCGAGGTCCTGGAGCTCGCGGACCAGCCGCATGGCCGCCTCCCGATCGAGTGCCGGGGCTCCGGGGCGCAGCATGGCGAGCGAGCGGCGCAGCGTCTCGAGCTCGTAGCGCCGCTCCATCATCCTACGAACATACGTTCGCCACGCAGCGACGGGCAAGAGGTTTCTCGACCGAGCAGGCCGAGCGCCACTTTCGCAGCGGCCATTGTCGTTTTCCGGCGACGGCGCGAGGGTATAAGCAGTTGTTCAAGTCGAACGCGACACCCGTTAGGGGGAAGCCAAATGAGGACCGTCCGCGACGTGATGAGCGGCAACATCGATGTCCTCCGGACCACGGAGACGGCCGCCGATGCGGCGTCCTACCTGGCCGCACACAGCGATGACTCGGTGCCGCTGTGCCTGACCGACGGCAGCCTGGCCGGGACGGTCAGCAACCGCGACATCGTGAGCAAGGTGGTGGCGAAGGGGCGAGACCCGCGGGAGGTCCGGCTGGCCGAGCTCGCTGAGTCGACCGAAACGCTGTCGCTCGACGCCACCCTCTCGGTCGAGGACGCCGTCACCTACATGTGCGACCACGACCGCACGCGCCTGCCGGTGACCGAGGGCAACCGGGTCATCGGCCTGGTCACCCAGCGCGACATCGCGCGGTCGCTCTCGTTCCGCCCGTCGTGGGTCGACGCCTGAACCCGTTCGCTCGCTGAACGGTCCGCCGCGCCGTCAATGGCGCCCGGGCTCGCCGGTCTCGTCGGCGCCGAAATCCACGTCGAAATCGTGACGATGTTGCGGGTCGGTGACGGAACCACGGCATTCCGCCAACGGTTGCGCCGACTGACGTAAGTCATCCCGCCGAGTGTGGTTTTCTGGGCAAAAGAGCCCCGAGCGGGCTCGGCGTGTGCCGGACGGCGACGTGTCGCCGTGACGGCCCGGGGGACGAAAGGGAGGGAAGTTGGCGCTGGCGGTCTTCCACCTCGACGGCCACGCCGTCGTCGCCGCCAGCGATCCGACTTCCCTCGCCTCCCCGTCCATGCCGAGGCTCGCCGGGGCTTGAGTCCCGGCCGGCGGGGCCAGCGCCCCGCCGGCCGTCATTTCGCCGCGACCAGCGCCGGCGGGCGCGAGGGGGCCGACGGTTAGCCTCGGCGCTCATGTGGCCACCGGCACCTGGAGGCACCTGGGTCCTCGACCTCGACGGCGTGGTCTGGTTGAGCGGCCACCCCATTGCGGGCGTCGACGAGGCGGTGGCCCGGCTGCGCGGCGCCGGCGTCCGCGTGCTGTTCGCCACCAACAACTCGTCGCCGACGCGGGCCGAACTCCGCCGGCGCCTGGACCACTGCGGCATCGCCGCGGCCGACGAGGACCTGCTGCGATCGGCCGACGTCGCGGCCGGGCTGTTGCAGCCGGGCACGACCGCGCTGGTGGTGGGCGACGACGGGGTTGTTGAGGCGTTGGGTGACCGGGGGGTCACGGTCGTGCCCGAGGGACCCGCCGACGCGGTGGTCGTGGGCTGGACGCGGGGCTTCACCTTCGACGCTGTGGACCGGGCCGCCCGGGCGGTGCGGGAGGGGGCGCGCCTGATCGGGACCAACGAGGACCCGACCTTCCCGACCCCCGACGGCCTGGTGCCCGGCGCCGGCGCGCTGCTGGCCGCCGTCGCCACCGCCTCCGAGACCACGCCCGAGGTGGCCGGCAAGCCTCACCGGCCGACGGCGGACGCCATCGCGGCCAAGGTGGCACCAGGCGAGCTCCGGGTGATGGTGGGGGATCGACCCGCCACCGACGGCGCCCTGGCCGCCCAGCTCGGCATCCCGTTCGCGCTGGTGTTTTCGGGCGTGACCAGGGAGGGTGACCCTCCGGCCACGGGTCCGGCGGCACCCCCGGAGCCGGCTGCGGTAGCCAAGGACCTCCGCGCCCTCGTCACCGGCATTGCGAACGATTGGTGAAAAAGTGCTTGCTCTCAGCTAGCACTTTAGATACTCTTGTTCAATGGCAAGCAATGAGCGGATACGCAAATACCTCGATGCGGGATCGGTATTCGGCCAGGTGACCCGTGGCCGGGCCGAGGAGATCGTGCGAGAGTTGGTGAACGCTGGCGACATCCAGCGCGAGCAGGCACAGGAATGGGTGGACAACTTGGTGGAGCGAAGCCGAAAGACGAGTGAGCAGATCATCGAGATGGTGCGTCACGAGGTGGCGGCCCAGCTGAGCCGGGTGGACGCCAAGTCGATCGAGGGCCTCGCTGACCGGGTGGCCGACGTGCTGAAGAAGTCGGCCGACGCCGGGCGCAAGGCGACCCACGACGCCACCACGCGCGCCGAAAAGGCGGCCAAGGGCGCCCGCAAGCAGGCCGGCAAGACCGCCAAGGCGGCCCGGACCCAAGCCGGCAAGACGGCGACGGCCGCCCGCAAGCAGGCCGGACAGACGGCCGACGCGGCCCGGACGGCGGCCAAGAAGGCCGTGCCGTCGCGGCCGGCGCGCAAGGTGTCGACCAAGAAGTCGACGAAGAAGGCCGCGGCGAAGAAGGCCCCGGCGGCGAAGTCGACCGCCAAGAAGGCACCGGCCAAGAAGGCCGCCAAGAGCACCAAGGCCACCAAGAAGTCGACGGCCGCCAAGAAGGCGCGCTGACCAGCGGGGGCGCCCGCCGCCGGCTCGACACCGAGCTCGTGCGCCGGCAGCTCGCCCCCTCCCGGCAGGACGCCCGGGCCGCCATCGAGGCGGGGACCGTCCTTGTCTCGGGTGCACCGGCCGACAAGCCGGCTCGCCTCGTCGCCCCCGGCGAACCGATCGTCGTCGTGGGCCCCCCGTCGCCCTTCGTGAGCCGCGGCGGGCGCAAGCTCGAAGCCGCCCTCGACCGCTTCGACGTGGTGGTGCAGGGCCGGCACGTCCTCGACGCCGGCGCCTCCACCGGCGGCTTCACCGACTGCCTCCTCCAGCGGGGCGCGGCGCAGGTCTACGCGGTCGACGTGGGGCACGGGCAGCTCGACCCGTCGCTGCGGGGTCATCCCCGGGTAACGGTCCTCGAGCGGATCAACGTACGGACCCTGAACCTGGACACGCTGCGGGCGGCCGATCCGGCGTTCGAACCGTGCCCGCTCGTGGTGGCGGACCTGTCCTTTATCTCGTTGCGCACGGTCGTCCCGGCCTTGGCCGGCGAGGTGGCGGCGCCCGGGGCCGATCTGGTCCTGCTGGTCAAGCCGCAGTTCGAGGCGGGCCGCGCCGCCGTGTCGCGGGGCAAGGGCGTCGTCCGCGACCCCGCGCTCTGGCTGGCGGCGCTCGAGGGCGTGACGTCCGCGCTCGTCTCGGCCGGAACCGGCATCATGGGAGCGATGGTGTCTCCCCTGACCGGCCCGTCCGGCAACGTCGAGTTCCTGCTCCACGCCCGCAAGGGCCCGGAGGCGACCGGCCGTGAAGTCGAGGTCGCCGACCTGCTCGCCGGCGCCGTGTCCGAGGCGGAGGATCGTGCCGCCGCCGCCGCCGCCGGCCGCCGCCGATCCGGCCGGCTGAGTCGGCCCGTCCCCATGGCGACCGTCACCTTCCTCGTGCACCCCAAGCGCCCCGACGCGCTCGAGCTGGCGACCGAGACGGCCCAGTGGCTGACCGAGCGCGGCGACGTCGCCCGCATCCTTCGCTTCAGCGGGCCTGACCGGGTGACCGAGGACGGCGTGGAGTGCGACCTCGGCGACGTCGACCTCTCCGGGACGGACGTTGCGGTCAGCCTGGGCGGCGACGGCATCTTCCTGCGGGTGGTGCGCCTCGCCGGGGCGGCCGACGTCCCCGTCCTCGGCGTCAACTTCGGCCGGCTCGGGTACCTGCCCGACCTGGTGCCCGACCAGGTACGTGAGGCGCTCAAGAAGGTGCTCGAGGGCAAGGCGGCGATCGAGGCGCGCTGTGCGCTCGAGGTCACGATCACGGACCGTTCGATGGGTGATGACGTGTCGACGCTGCTGGCCCTCAACGAGGTCGTCATCGAGAAGATCGACTTCGGCCACACCGTCCGCCTGGCCACGACGATCGACGGCGAGCAGGCGTTGACCTACTCGGCCGACGGCCTGATCATCGCGACGCCGACCGGTTCGACGGCGTACAACCTCTCGGCCGGCGGGCCGATCCTGGCCCCGACGCTGCGCGCCATGGTGGTGACGCCGGTGGCGCCGCACTTCTCCTTCGACCGCAGCCTGGTGCTGACCGACGACCAGGAGGTCGCGGTCGAGGTGGCCCCCGACCGCGCCGGTGTCCTGGTCATCGACGGCCAGGAGGTCGGGCGGCTGCAGCCCGGGTGCGATCATCAGCTGCCGGGTGGCGTCGCACCCGGCCCGGGTGGTCCGCAACGAACCGCACAGCTTCGGCACGATCCTGCGCTTCCGACTGCTGGCCGACCGCGAGGCCTGAGGCGCGGGGCGGGACGGGACCTGGCGTGCTGACCGACCTGCGCGTGCGCGACCTCGGGGTGATCGAAGACCTGACGCTCACCTTCGGTCCGGGCATGACCGTGCTCACCGGCGAGACCGGGGCGGGCAAGACGCTGGTGGTCGAGGCGCTGCAGCTCGTGCTCGGCGGCCGGGCCAACCCCGGCATGGTCCGGGCGGGCGCGACCGAGGCCCTGGTCGAGGCGCGTTTCGTGGTGGTGGGCGACGACGGCGCGGAGCGCGAGGTGATTCTGGCCCGTTCGGTGCCGGCCGAGGGGCGGTCGAAGGCCTGGGTCGACGGCCGGATGGCGCCGGTCGGCGCGCTCGGGGAGGCGGCGGCGGAGCTGGTCGAGATCCACGGGCAGCACGAACACCAGCGCCCTGGTGACGGCGGCGGCCCAGCGCAACGTGCTGGACGCCTTCGCCGGCACCGACCTGAGCGCGGTGCGCGCGCTGCGAGCGGAGCGCGCAAGTTCTGAACGAGGCCTTGGCCGCCCTCGGGGGCGACGGACCGCAACGGGCCCGCGAGGCCGACGTCCTGCGCTACCAGGTCGGCGAGATCGAGGCGGCGCACCTCGACGACCCCGACGAAGAGGCCGGCCTGCTCGTCGAGGAGGACCGCCTGGCCGACGCCGCGGCGTACCGGGAGGCTGCGTCCGCGGCGGCGGAGTTGCTCGACCCGGCGGGTGACGAGGGCGGCGCCCTCGAGCCGCTGGGCGGGGCCGTCTCGGCGCTGAGCGGGCGGGCCGCCTTCGAGGAGTACCGGGCGCGCATCGCCGGTGCGGTGGTCGAGCTGTCCGACGTCGCCCGGGCGCTGCGCGACCAGGTCGAGGGCTGGGAGGACGACCCGCAGCGGTTGGTGGAGGTGCAGGAGCGGCGTCGCCTGCTGGGCGAATTGCGGCGCAAGTACGGCGAGGACCTCGGCGCCGTGATGGCGTACGCGAGCGAGGCGGCGGCGCGGCTGGCCGTCTTGGAGGACGCGGAGGGCGAGGCGGCCCGGCTGGCGGACCGGTTGGCGCAGTTAGGTCAAGAGCTGGCCGAGGCCGAGGCGGTCGTGCGCACGGTGCGGGCCGAAGCGGCGGGCGCCTTCGGGCACCGGATCGAGGAACACCTGGCCCGGCTGGCCATGGCGGGAGCCCGGCTCGAGGTGCGGCTCGGACCGGACGCCGCGGGCGAGCCGGTGGAGCTGCTGCTCGGCGCCAACGTCGGCGAGCCGGTGCAGCCGCTGGCGCAGGGCCGCGTCGGGCGGCGAATTGGCGCGGGCGATGCTCGCCATCCGGTTGGTCGGGCTGGGCGGACCGCAGACCATGGTGTTCGACGAGGTCGATGCCGGCGTGGGCGGGGCGGCCGCGCTGGCGCTGGGCGAGGCGCTGCACGAGGTGGCGGCGCAACGCCAGGTGCTCGTCGTGACGCACCTGGCTCAGGTCGCCTCGCGCGCCGACGCCCAAATCAGCGTCGTCAAGGGAGAGTCGCGGGGCCGGACGGTGACGGTCGCCACGACTGTTGCGGGAGAAGAGCGGGTGACCGAGTTGTCGCGCATGCTGTCGGGACATCCGGGGAGCGACGCGGCGCGTGCCCATGCGCGCGAGCTCCTCGGCGTCGGAGGCGCTTGATCGCTCCGCCGCGAGCGGATTAACTGACCTCCACCAGAAGCCGTTTCAGCCGGTCGGCGGGGCTGACGAGAAGGGGACGTTCTCGTTGCGACATCGAGACTCATATCCCGACGCGGCACGCAAGCGCGCCGGGCTCGCTGAGTAGACCGAGGAGCGCACTGTGGCCAGAGAAGAAGATGAGGGAGCGGTTTTCGAGGTGCTGCTGGCCGTCGGCGGGGCATTTCGAAGCCTTGATGCCACCGGCATCGAGAACCTCTACGCCGACGACGCCGACTGGACCAATGCCTTCGGGACGACCCTGAAGGGGAAGCAGGAGATCTTCCAGTATCTCAAGGAGCTCTTTGCCAACACGCACTTCGCCGCCGGCGCCCCGATCGGTCCACCCGAGGCGTCGGTGCGGTTTCTCGGCGACGACGTCGCCGTGGCGAAGACCTACGTCGAGCGGACGGGGCAGCAGACCGCTGACGGCGGGACCCTGCCGGTCCGGCGCAACCACTCCTTGAAGGTCCTCACCAAGGAGGCGGGGACCTGGCGCATCGTGTCGGACTTCTACATGGATGCCCGCGACGACTCCACGCTGTGAGTTCGAGGGCCTGACGCCCGGGCCCGGGTCGGGGCCGGCGACATCGACCGGGTCCGCCCGCCGGAACCAGTCCGCTCAGAAGGGCTCGGTCGGCTCGCCGGAAAGAGACCCCCTCGGCCCATGATCGGCGTGTATCGGCGTTGTGTGACCGGCACCCCCGATGCACTCGGACAGGGCCGGCGGGGTCGGCGGACCGGATTCCCGGCTCGACCCAGCGGGAACGGCAGGGTCCGCGACAGGTCCGGCGGCGTTCGATTATCGTGGTTCGGTGCACCGATTACGCCGAGGCGACGTTCGGCGCCCCAACAGGCGGCGTGAGCAAGTTCATCTTCGTCACCGGCGGCGTCTCGAGCTCGCTCGGGAAGGGTCTCACCGCCTCCTCGCTCGGCCGACTCCTCAAGTGCCGTGGCCTGCGGGTCACGATGTGCAAGCTCGACCCGTACATCAACGTCGACCCGGGCACGATGAACCCGGGCGAGCACGGCGAGGTCTTCGTCACCGAGGACGGCGGCGAGACCGACCTCGACCTCGGGCACTACGAGCGCTTCATCGACGAGAACCTGTCCAAGCGCTCCAACACCACGACCGGGTGGATCTACCGCTCGGTCATCGAGAAGGAGCGCCGGGGCGACTTCCTCGGGCGCACGGTGCAGGTCATCCCGCACGTCACCGACGAGATCAAGGACCGGGTCCGGCGGCTGGCCGACGACGACGTCGACATCGTCATCGTCGAGATCGGCGGCACGGTGGGCGACATCGAGATCGTCCCCTTCATCGAGGCCATCCGCCAGTTCCGCCGGGACGTCGGCCGCGACAACGTCTGCTACGTGCACCTCACCCTGGTGCCCGTACCTGGTGACCGGCGAGCAGAAGACCAAGCCGACGCAGCACTCGGTCACCGAGCTGCGCAGCCGGGGTATCCAGCCCGACGTCATCGTCTGCCGCAGCGACAAGCCGATCTCCGAGAACCTGAAGCGCAAGATCTCCTACCTGTGCGACGTCGCCATCGAGGCCGTGGTCTCGGCCGTCGACGCGCCGAGCATCTACGAGATCCCGCTGGTCCTGCACGAACAGGGACTCGACGCGCTACGTCTGCCGGACCCTGGGGATCGACGAGGCCTCGCACCCGATCGACATCTGCCGAGTGGGAGGAGCTGGTGCGCCGGGTCGAGTCGCCTGACCCGGCGGGTGAAGATCGGCATCGTCGGCAAGTACGTCAACATGCCCGACGCCTACATGTCGGTGGTCGAGGCCCTGCGCCATGCCGGGCTTCCACCACGGGACCGAGGTCGAGCTCGACTGGATCGACGCCGAGATGGTGCCCGACCTGCTCGGCGACCGACCGGCTGCGCGGGCTCGACGGCATCGTCATCCCCGGCGGTTTCGGCGAGCGGGGCGTCGAGGGCATGGTGGCCGCGGCCGGCTACGCCCGCGAGCAACGCCATCCCCTGCCTCGGCCTGTGCCTCGGCCTGCAGGTCATGGTGATCTCGGTGGCCCGGGACTGGGCCGGCCTCGACCGGGCCAACTCCCGCGAGTTCGACACCATGTCGCCGCACCCGGTCATCGACCTGATGCCCGACCAGGCCGAGGTGACCGACAAGGGCGGCACCATGCGGCTCGGCTCGTACCAGGCCGCCCTGCTGCCCGAGTCCAAGGTCGCCCGAGGCCTACGGCACGCTCGGGGTCACCGAGCGCCACCGGCACCGCTTCGAGTTCAACAACCGCTACAAGGCCCGGCTCGAGGCGGTCGGCCTGGTCTGCTCGGGCATCTCGCCCGACGGCCGCCTGGTCGAGTTCGTCGAGCTGGAGCGACCATCCGTTACTGGGTGGGCACCCAGGCGCACCCCGAATTCAAGAGCCGGCCCGACCGGGCCCACCCGCTCTTCCGTGAGCTGGTGGCGGCGGCGCTGGAGCGGGCCGACGGGCGCGAGCCACACCTGCTCGATCTCGACGCCGTCACCTAGTCCCGTGCCCGGGCCCAGGCCTTCCGCCGCGTCTCGGAGGAGGAGCTCCTCCGGGCGTGGCTCTTCACGGTGGACCGCGTCGACCTCCTCGACCCCGACGGCAATCCCTTCGACCGCTTCATCGATCCGCCATCCCGGCGCGGTGACGGTCGTGCCGGTGCACGAGGACGGCACGGTGACGCTGGTGCGCCAGTACCGGGCCGCCGTCGACCGACATGGTGCTCGAGATCCCGGCCGGCACCTGCGACGTGGACGGCGAGTCGCGAGGAGGCCACGGCACGGCGGGAGCTGGCCGAGGAGGCGGGACTCGAGGCCGGCCCACTGGAGCGTGCTGATCGGCACCTGGAACACGCCCGGCATCAGCGACCAGCACACGACGATCTTCCTGGCCACCGGGCTGACCGCCGTGCGCGAGCCGCCCCGACGGGATCGAGGAGGGCTTCATGACCATCGAGACGCATCGCGCTCGACGACGTCGACGACCTCTGGTGGCCGACGGCACGCTGAAGGACGAGACGACGGTGCTCGGGCTCCTCCTGGCGCGTGACCGCCTCGGCGCGTCGGGACGGCTCCCGTGAACGCGCCGCTGCTCGCGCGCACGCCGAGGAGTACCTCTCGTGGCTCGAGGTGGAGCGGGGCCGCTCGCCTCGCACGCTGTCGTCGTACCGGCGCGACCTGACGGCCTACAGCGAGTGGCTCGAGGCCGCGGGGCGGCGCGGTCAGCATCGACGACGCGTCGGCGGCCGACGTGGCCGACTACGTCGCCGCGCTGCGGCGCGACGCACAGCGACGCCTCGGTGGCGCGGGCCCTCTCGAGCATCCGTGGCTTCCACCGCTTCCTGGTCGAGGAGGGTCGGCGCGCCGACGACCCGACGGCCGACCTGCCGTCGGTCGTCGGTCGTCGGACCTGTTGCCCAAGGCGCTCAGCGAGGAGGAGACCGAGCGTCTGCTCGGTGCGGTCGTCGGGACCGGCCCGGCCGTCCTGCGCGACCGCGCCCTGCTCGAGGTGCTCTACGGGACCGGGGCCCGGGTGAGCGAGGTGGTCGGGCTCAACCTCGGCGACGTGGCCGAGGCGCTCGAGACGAGCGGGCTGCCGCTGATCCGCGTCCTCGGCAAGGGCGACAAGGAACGCGTCGGTCCCGCTCGGGCGCCTGGCCCGCCTGGCCCTGGCCGACTGGTTGTCCGGCGAGGGGCGGCCGACTCTTCGAGCCCAAGAAGTGGCGTCGGCGCAGCGACGCCGAGGCGGTCTTCCTCAACGCCCGGGGCGGACGCCTCACCCGGGTGGGCGCGTTCGGGGTGGTCAAGAAGTACGCCGCCCGGGTCGGGCTGGCCGGCCAAGGTGAGCCCCCACGTGCTGCGCCACTCCTGTGCCACCCACATGCTGGCCCGGGGGGCCGACATCCGGGTCGTCCAGGAGCTTTTGGGTCACGCCTCCATCGCCACCACCCAGCGCTACACCAAGGTGTCGCCCGAGCACCTGCGCCGCGCCTACGAGGGACGCCCACCCCCGGGCGGGAACCAAGGTGGGGAGGGACCGCGTAGCATGACCCCATGCCGAACGAGGCCCCGACGGCCGAGACCGCCGACGTCGATTACGCCGAACTCCTGCGCAGCCGAGCAGGCCGGCCTGCAGGCCCAATTGACGGAACTGGGCTTTGCGGATCAGGGGCAGTGGCCTCAGCTACGACTCGAACTTCGCCGACTCCAGCCAGGTGACGGCGGAGCGGGGCGAGGCCGAGCGGCTGGCGACGGAGCTGCGGGAGACCCTCGACGAGGTCGAGGCCGCGCTGCTGCGCCTCGAGGACGGGAGCTACGGACTCTGCGAGGTGTGCGGCAAGCCGATCGGCGCCGCCCGCCTCGAAGCCATGCCGGCAGCCCGCCTCTGCATCGTCGACGCCGCCAAGCACTAGGTGCGCTCACCCGGAGCCTCCCCGCGGAGGCGACCGATGGATCGGCGAACGAAGCACACCCTGTGGATCGTCGCGGGTGCGGTCGCTGCTCGTCGCACTGGTGGCGCACCACAACATCACCTCGCAGGAGCATCATCATCTTCTGCGTCATCGTCCCGTCGATCATCCTCCACGAGATCTCGCACGGCGTCGTGGCGCAACGCGTTCGGCGACGACACGGCCAAGCGCGGCGGGACGCCTGACGCTCAACCCCGTCCCGCACGTCGACCCGGTGGGCACGCTCCTGGTCCCGGCCCTGCTCTCGCTGAGCGGGGTCGGGCGTCTTCGGTTGGGCCAAGCCGGTGCCGGTGAACGTCAACCGGCTGCGCAGCCCGCGCAACCAAGGGGTGCTCGTCTCGTTGGTGGGGCCGGCGACCAACGCGGTGCTCGCCGCCATCTTCGGCGTGATCTTCGTCGACGTTCGTCCGGTCGGGCCTGCCGCCCGAACTGCACCACGCTCTCGCACTGGTCCGACGGTGGCGCAGATCGTGCTTCTTCGCCAGCCTCCTCAACGTCGGACTCTGCGCCTTCAACCTCGTGCCCATCCCGCCGCTCGACGGCTCGGTGGTGTTCGAGCGGCTGCTGCCGGCGCGCTACTGGCCGACGTACCTGCGCTACCGGCCAGTACACGATGCCGATCCTGCTCGGGCTGGTCGTGCTCAACTTCTTCCTCAGCCAGAACGGGCACACGGGACCCATCTCGTGGTTCTTCAACGAGCTCTACAGCTGGTGGGCCGGCGTCCTCGGCGCTGAGTCAGCACGTGGCCGCCGGTCAGCCGGTGACGGGCGGGAGCAACCCCATGGCATCGGCGGCGCGTCGGTAGGTGGACGCCGCCACCTCGTGGGCGTGGGCCGCCCCGCGGGCGAGCACGGCGTCGACGTAGGCCAGATCCCCCTCGAGGGCGCGGCGACGCTCGCGGATGGGACGGAGCAATTCGCAGAGGGCGGTGGCGACGTCGTTCTTGAGGTCGCCGTAGCGCGTGTAGTCCTCCGCCACGGCTTGGGGCGCACGCCCGGTGGCCGCGCCCAAGAGCTCGAGCAGGTTGGCCAGCCCCGGCTTCTTCTCGCGGTCGAAGCGCACCTCGCCGTCGGTGTCGGTCACCGCCTTGCGCACCTTGCGCGTGATGTCGTCGTCGGAGTCCAAAAGGCCGATCGTGCCGAGGGGGGAGTCGACCGACTTGGACATCTTGCGCTCGGGGTGCTGGAGATCCATGACGCGCGCGGCCGTGCCGGGGATCGCGGCCTCCGGGACGACGAACGTCTCGCCGTAGCGGTGGTTGAAGCGGTTGGCCAGCTCGCGGGACAGCTCGAGGTGCTGGCGCTGGTCGTCGCCGACGGGGACCGAGTCCGCGTCGTAGAGCAAGATGTCCGCCGCCATGAGGCACGGGTAGGTGAACAGCCCGACGCGGACCGCCTCCTGGCCCTGGCCCTTGTCCTTGAACTGGGTCATGCGCCGCAGCTCACCCATGGCGGTCGTGCATTCGAGGAGCCAGGTCAGGCGGGTGTGCTCGGGGACGTGGCTCTGGATGAACAAGGTGGAGCGGTCGGGCTCGAGGCCGACGGCGAGGAGGTTGAGGGCGGCGTCGAGCGTGTTGGCCCGCAGCGCGGCGGGGTCGATCTCGGTGGTGAGCGCATGGAGGTCGACGACGCAGTAAAAGGCGTCGTGGCCGTCCTGGAACGACACCCAGTGGCGCAGGGCTCCGAGGTAGTTCCCCAAGGTGAAGCTGCCCGATGGCGCGATGCCCGAAAGGACCCTGTTCATGGGGGGCCATGGTAGGGGTCGACCAGGGGTGCTCCGCACCCCGTGCCCCGTTCGGTAACGTCAGCGGGTGGCCTACGCAGTCTCCACCCCGGTCTTCGAGGGCCCCATCGACCTCCTGCTCCATCTGGTGTCGTCGCACGAACTCGACGTGCTCGACATTCCCCTCCTGCCGGTCGTCGACGGCTTCGTCGAAGTGCTGACCCAAGAGCGCGACCAGATCGACTTCAACCAGCTCTCCGAGTTCCTGCTCGTGGCGTCCATCCTCATCGAGCTGAAGTCGCAGCGGCTGCTGCCCGGGCCCGAGTCGGTCGATGACGACGAGGACCTGGTCGGGTGGGAAGAGCGCGACCTGCTGCTGTCCCGGCTGCTCGAGTGCCGGGCCTACGCCGCGGCCGCGGACGTCTTCGTTGCGCTGACGGAGCAGGCCACGCGCTCGGTGCCCCGCGAGGTGGGGCTGGACGAGGGCTTCATGGTCCACGCGCCCGACCTGCTGGCCGGCATCACGCCCGAGGACCTGGCCCAGGCTTACCTGCGGGGCTCGGCCGAGCGCCCGATCCCGCGGGTCGACCTGTCCCACGTGACCGTGGACACGGTCTCGGTGTCCGAGGCGGTGTCCGAGCTCCTCACGGCGTCCGAGCCGAACCGGGCCACGTCCTTCCGCGAGCTCGTGCGGGAGTGCCGCACCCGCATTGAGGTCATCGTCCAGTTCCTCGCCCTGCTCGAACTGTGCAAGATGGGCCGGGTCAGCCTCGGCCAGGGGACGACCTTCGGTGATCTGCAGATCTCGTGGCTCCCGGCCGACGAACTCGCCGGCGTGACGAGCGGCCGCGGCCTGGCCGAACTCGGCGGGTACGAGATCGACGCCTACGAAGGATGAGGAGACGCACTGTTGGAACCCGCTGAACTGGGCCGGACGATCGAGGCCATCCTGCTGGTGGCGGTCGAGCCGCTGCCGCCGCAGCTGCTGGCCGAGCTCTTGGAGGAGCCGGTCGACTCGGTCGAACAGGCGCTCGTCGAACTGGCCCAGGGCTACGAGTCCGAACGACGGGGCTTCGTGCTCGCCCGCATCGCGGGCGGGGCGCGCCTGCAGACCCACCCCGACCTCGCGCCCTACGTCGAGCGCTTCGCCAACCGAGAGGTCTCGCACCGGCTCTCGACCGCTGCGCTCGAGACCCTGGCGATCGTCGCCTACCGCCAGCCGGTGTCTCGGGGCCAGATCTCGGCCCTGCGCGGCGTGAACGTGGACGGGGTGACCCGCCTGCTCGAACAGCGCGGGTACATCGAGGTGGTGGGGCACGCGGAGGGTCCGGGACAGCCGGCGCTCTTCGGCACGACCGACCTCTTCTTGGAGCGTCTCGGCCTCGACTCGCTCGAGCAGCTGCCGGCCGTCGAGGACTTCCTGCCCGGCCCCGACGTCGCCGGCGACCTCGAGAGCGAGATGCGCTCGGCCTTGGGCCTCGGCATCGAGGCGGGCTCCGACGACGGCTGAGCCGGACGAGACGCCCGAGGCGTCCGAAGTGTCCGAGACACCCGAGACTCCAGGGACCGACGGCGAGCGGCTGCAGAAGGTCCTGGCCCGGGCCGGCGTGGGCTCGCGGCGCGCCTGCGAGGAGCTGATCGCCGCCGGCCGGGTGACCGTGGACGGCAAGGTGGCCATCCTCGGTCAGCGCGTCGAGACGACGACCGCCCGGATCGAGGTGGACGGCAACCTGGTCCCGGTCTCGCCGGACCTCGTCTACTACCTGTTGAACAAGCCCGACGGGGTGATCACGACGGCCGACGACCCCCAGGGCCGTCCCACCGTCGTCGCTCTCGTCCCCACCGAGCCGCGCGTGTTCCCGGTCGGGCGACTCGACCGCCACACCGAGGGCCTGCTGATCCTCACCAACGACGGCGAGCTGTCCCAGCTCCTCACCCACCCCTCGCACGGGGTGGCCAAGGAGTACGTGGCCGAGGTGGCCGGCGGGACGCCGACGGCCGGTGCGCTGCGCGCCGCTGCGCGAGGGCGTGGAGCTCGACGACGGGCCCACCGCGCCGGCCGAGGTGGGGGTGCTCGCCCCCGGCGTCCTGCGCCTGGTCATCCACGAGGGGCGCAACCGCCAGGTCCGGCGCATGTGCGAGGCGATCGGCCATCCGGTGCGGCGCCTCGTGCGCACACGCATCGGGCCGGTGCGCGACACGAAGCTGGCCCCGGGTCGTTGGCGCGTGCTCCGGCCTGACGAGGTGCGCGCGCTCGCCGCATCGGCCCGCTGAGCCGCTCTGGTCCTCACCCACCTCGCCGATGTGGCGGCCGCCGGCGGCGCAGCGGAGCGACCGCAGAGGCACCACGGACTTCGGGGAACGAACGGGCCTGTCAGCAGGGGAGACGCCGCAGCGGCCGGTAGAGTGGCCGGCCATGGCACCCGCTCTCATGGTCAGGGGTCTGCGCGGGGCCACGACGGTCGACGCCGACACCGTGGCCCAGGTCACGGAGCGCTCCCAGGAGCTGATGCTCGAGATCATGGAGCGCAACGAGCTGGTCGAGGACGACATCGTCAGCGTGCTCTTCACGGCGACGGCGGACGTGACCAGCACCTTCCCGGCCACCGCCATCCGCGAGATCGGCTTCGGCGCCGTCCCCCTCCTGTGCGCCGCCGAGATCGCCGTGCCCGGCGCCATGCCCCTGTGCATCCGGGTGCTGCTGCACGTGTACACCACCGAGGACCCGGGACGAGATCCACCACGTCTACCTCCACGGTGCCCAAGGGCTCCGCGATGACCTCCCCGACTGAGGGCGGGACACGTCCGCCGGGCGCTCGTCGTCGGGACCGGGCTGATCGGGGGGTCGATCGCTCTCGGCGCTGCGGCGGCGAGGCTGGCACGTGTCCGGGATCGATGCCGACGAGGGCGCAGGCGCGAGCAGCGTTCGAGGCCGGGGTCATCGACGCCGTGGGTGACGACCTCGAGGCGGAGAGTCGTCTTCGTCGCGACGCCGGCCACCTCGGTGGCCGCAGGTCGTCCGCGACCTCTTGAGCGACGACCGGGCCGCCGCCCCGACGCCGTCGTCACCGACGTCAGCGGCGTGAAGACGGCCATCGTCGCCGCGGCCGACCACCCGCGCTTCATCGGGGGCCACCCCATGGCCGGTTCCGAGCAGATCGGGCTGCAGCGGGGCCGACCCCGACCTCTTCGAGGGCGCCGTCTGGGTGCTGACGCCCACCGCCGCCACCGACCTGGAGGCGTTCGACCGGCTCAAGAGCGTCGTGATGAGCCTCGGCGCCGACGTGCTCGTGCTCTCGCCCGCCGACCACGACCGTCTGGTCGCCGTGGTCTCCCACGTGCCCCACCTGGTGGCGGCCACCCTGATGAACGCCGCCAGCGCCGGCGCCGAGCAGGACGGCGCGCTGCTGCGCCTGGCCGCCGGCGGCTTCCGCGACATGACCCGTGTGGCCGCCGGCCACCCCGGGATCTGGCCCGACATCTGCGCCGAGAACGCCGCCCGCCATCGTCGACGCGCTCGACGCGCTGGTGGGCGACCTCTCCGCCATGCGCGATCGGGTCGCGGCGCAGGATCGCGGCGGGCTGCTCGACGTCCTGCAGACCGGCCAGCGCGGCGCGGCGCAACCTGCCCGCCCGCTTCGCCCGGCCCGACCACCTGTCCGAGCTGCGCATCCCGGTGCCCGACCGGCACGGCGTGCTGGCCGAGATCACCTCGTTGGCCGCCGACGGCGGGCATCAGCATCTACGACATCGAGATCGCCCACTCGGCCGAGGGCCCGCGCGGCGTGCTCATCCTGGTGGTCGACGGCGCCGATGCCGAGACGCTCGCGGCCGCGGTGGAGGCCAAGGGCTACCGCTGCCGGGCCGAGCACCTGTCATGACCGCACCACGTGCCCTGGTCGTGCGACGGCGGCGTGCCGTGCCGCGGGCACCGTCCGCACGCCCGGGGGAGAAGTCGATCTCGCACCGGTCCGTGCTCCTCGGCGCCCTGGCCGAGGGGACCTCGGTCGTCCACGGGCTCTCCGACGGTGCCGACGTCGCGGCCTCGCTGGCCGCGGTCGAGGCGATGGGCGTGCGGGTCGAGCGCTCCGGCGGACGGCACCGTCGTCCTGCACGGCGGCCGTGCCCAGCTCCACCAACCACCGGCATCCACTCGACTGCGGGAACTCGGGCACCTCCATGCGGCTGCTGGCCGGCCTGGTCGCCGGTTTCGCCTGGGAGACCGAGCTCGTCGGCGACGAGTCGCTCTCGACCCGGCCCATGGACCGGGTGGCCGAGCCTCTGGAGCTGATGGGGGCGACGGTCGAAGGGCAAGGCGAGCGCTGCCTGCCGCCGCTGCGGGTCACGGGCGGCGCGCTGCGCGGCATCGACTGGACGTCGAAGGTGGCCAGCGCGCAGGTGAAGTCGGCCATCCTGCTCGCCGGCCTGGCCGCCGAAGGGGCGACGGTGGTGCGCGAGGCGGTGACGACCCGTACCCACACCGAGGAGATGCTGGCCGAGGCCGGGGCCGACATCACCGTCGAGCCGTGGGGCGAGGGACGAGTCGTCACTGTCCGCCCGTCGGTCCTGAAGCCGCTCGAGCGCACGGTGCCGGGCGATCCCTCCGCCTCCGCCTTCTTCGTGGTGGCCGGTGCGTCGTCCCCGGGAGCGCGGTCGACGTCGCGGACGTCTATCACGGCCCGGCCCGACTCGGCTTCGTCAACGTCCTCCAACGCATGGGGGCTGACGTCACGTCGCTGCCCGGCACCAGGCACCGCCACCATCCGCATCAAGGCCACTACCGACCCGCTCACGAGCCACCGACGGTGGCGGCGTCGGAGATCCCCTCGCTCGACGAGATCCCCGTCCTCGCCGTGGCCGCCGCCGTGGCCGAGGGCACCACCGTGTTCTTCGACGTCGGCGAGCTGCGGGTCAAGGAGGTGGACCGCCTGGCGGCCGTGATCGACATGGTCGACGGCCTTCGGCGCCACCGCCCGGGCCGAGGGCGACACGCTCGCCGATCACCGGGCGCCGGCGGGTCGCTGCGCGGCGCCCGCTTCGACAGCCGCGGCGACCACCGCATGGCCATGGCGGCCGCAGTGGCCGCGCTGGCCGCGGCACCGGGGGAGCGCAGCCTGATCACCGGGTTCGGCGCCGTCGAGACCAGCTACCCCGGCTTCGCCGACGACCTGCGGCGCCTCACCACCTGGACGACCCCGACCGACCGCGCACCGCGCGCCGCTGCTCGTCGCCATCGACGGCCCGGCCGGGCGCGGGCAAGTCGACCGTCTCGACGACGGTGGCCGAACCACCTCGGCCTCGACCGACTCGATACGGGTGCCATGTACCGCGCCGTCGCCGCCCTCGCGCTCGCGCGCGCCATCGCCCCCGACGGACGCCGCCGCCGTGGCCGCCCTGGCCGCCGACCGCCGACATCGAGGTCGGGGACGCGCGTCGTCATCGACGGCCTCGACGTGACCGACGTCATCCGCTCGCCCGAGGTCGGCACGGCCGTCTCGGTGGTGGCGGCCAACGCCGAGGTGCGCGCCGAGCTGGTCCGGCGCCAGCGGGCCTGGGCCGCCGCGCACGGCGGGGGAGTGGTCGAGGGGCGCGACATCGGCACGGTGGTGTTCCCCGACGCCGAGGTCAAGGTCTACCTGACGGCGTCGCCCGAGGAGCGGGCCCGCCGCCGGCACGACGAGGCGGCCGACGGCGTGGCCCGGCGCGACCGGATCGACTCGACCCGGGACGCATCGCCGCTGCGCCAGGCCGACGACGCCCACCTCCTCGATACGACGGGCCGCACGGTGCAGGATGTGGTCGAGGAGGTGTTGTCGTGGCTGTGAGCACGAGCGGACCGGCGCCCGACGCCGAACCCGAACCGGGGCGTCGCACCGGCGCCCGGGCCGTCACCAGGACTTCGCGATCGAGCCCACGCGCACGCCGCTGCTACCGGGTCGAGCGCGCCATCTTCATCGCGGCCCTGTGGACGTGGTTCCGGCCCAAGGTCGTGGGCAAGGAGCACGTGCCCGAGACCGGCCCGGTCATCCTGGCCCCGGTGCACCGCTCCTTCGCCGACTTCGGCGTTCGCCGCCTTCTGCACCGAGCGCAAGCTCTTCTTCATGACCAAGGACTAGATGTGGAAGAACAAGTGGCTGGGCAAGCTGCTCCTCTCGGTCGGCGCCTTCCCGGTGCATCGCGAGTCGGCCGACCGCGAGGCGCTGCAGCGGGCCGAGGAGGTCCTGCGCAAGGACAGGTGCTGGTGCTCTTCCCCGAGGGCACCCGCCGAGCGGGCCCGGTGATCGAGGACCTGATGGAAGGGGCCGCGTTCCTCTCGGCCCGTACCGGCGCGCCGATCGTGCCCGATCGGTATCGGCGGCTCGGACCTGTCCATGCCGAAGGGAGTCACCATCCCCAAGCCGTAGACGATCCAAGTGGTGATCGGCCCCGCCATTCCGCCACCGCCTCGCACCGGGGGCGGGCGCGTGCTCCCGTTCCGCCGTGCACGCAACCACCGAGGACCTGGTGCCGAAGCTCCAGGCGGTCTACGACGAGGCCGAGGCCAAGACGGGGCGGTACTGAGCGTCCCGTGAGCAGCACGCGTGTTCCCGGTGGAGTGGTGCACAAGCTTCCGAGAGACTTACGCACTGCCCTGATCGCCTACCCCACGGCACTCGAAGCGTGGAACGACATCACGCCACTCGCCCGCAACGAGTTCATCTGTTGGGTCGAAGATGCCAAGCAGGACATGACCCGCGAACGCCGCATTCGTCGTACCCGCGAGGAGCTCGAAGATGGCCAGCGGCGACCTTGCTGCTGGCCTGGATGCGGGCATCGCGAGCGCACCGGCAAATAGCTGTCAGGCGGCTGCCAGCCCGGCGGGGAGCTCCGAACGCCGCACCCCCTTCGACGTCGCTGTACCCACCGCGACGATCGCGGTGAGCACCGGGATCAGAAACAGGGCGGTGCGCAGCGTGGTCGATGATGCGATCGCGCCGATCACGACCGGGCCCACGACGAAGCCGGCCCAGCCACAGCCGGCCACCGTGGCGACCGCTTTTCCGGTGTTCGCCGCGTTCACCGCTCCGGCCGCGCTGAGGGTCATCGGCACGACGCAGGCGAGCCCGGCTCCGAGCAGGGCGAATCCGATCAACACGCTCACGGGACGGGCGATCACGAGGCCGGCCCCGAATCCGACCGTGGCGACGACGGCGAGCAAAGTGAGCAATCGGTGCGCGGCAAACCTCGTGAAGAGCCGATTGCCTGAGAGCCGAACGGCGAGCATGGCGAGGGCATACAGCGCAAAACCCATTCCGGCCACAAGGGCTGTCGTGTGGATCGAACTGTGGAGATAAACGGCGGCCCAATCGGCCACGGCGCCCTCGCAGAGCATGTCGGCGAATGCGATGCCCCCGAGGACAATGAGCTCCATTTGCAGCACGCCGCGGAGCGGTTCGCGCCGCGTGACCGAACTTTTCTGATCGTCTCCCACCTGCTGGTCGGGGATCATCCTCGTCGACAGCCAGCCGACGACGAGGAGGCACGGTATGGCGAGGACGAGCAGCTGCACGCTCAACGAGATACCGACTCCCACCGCGGACGCCCCGATGACCGCACCGGCGAGGGCACCGGTGCTCCAAGATCCATGGAAACCCGGCATCAGCACCCGGCCCGAGAATCGCTCGACCGAGATCGCTTGGGTGTTCATCGACACATCGAGCAGCCCCTGGAAGAAGCCCCAGAGCAGGAACGCGAAAAAGAAGCTCCCGAAAGAGCCGGTGAGCCCGATGAATGGTCCCGAAACGCAGTACCCGACCAGCGCCAGGCGGATCATCGGCCGACTTCCCACTCTGGAAAGGAAACGGGCGGCCACACCGAGAGCCAGCAGCGAGCCGAGGGGGGCTCCGAGCAGGACGAGTCCGAGCCGGCCGTCGCTCAGGCCGAGGTGCTCTTGCAGATGGGGGATGTGCGCGGTCCAAGAGGCGAACAGGAAACCCTGCACGAAGAACACGGCGATGACGGCCAGGCGCGGTCCGCGGTCCAGCGATACCGCTGCCATCCGTCGGCTCGAGCTTGGAATCACGCCAACTACGGGAGGAGCTCGAGGCCGTCGGGGTCCTGGCCGGAGGCCGCTGACCCTCGCCGACGCGAGCGTCGACCTAGGCCTGAGAATCGACCCACTATCCGATAGCCCCGTTGCTGCCGGACAGCCCGCCGCCGGAACGGGTCATTTGGGTCCAAGTGTGCAACCGCACCTTCTACGACCTGATCGAACATTCGCGATGCGTCCTGCGGGCGTTTGAGAGCGAGCAACTCTGAAGCGATCGCCCACTTCTGGAGAAGGACCGTCTTCGGCTCCACTCCGTTCCGTTCGAAGCCATCAACAGCCTCGCTGAAGAGGTTGAGGGCGATCTCGTGGTTGCCCAGGCTCCGGTGAGTCTGGGCGAGGTCGACCATGGCGCGGTAGGTATCCACGTGTTCGGGTCCGTGAGATCTCTTCGTCGAGTCGAGGACGCGCCCCCGCAGGGGGAGCTCGTCGCCGTAGCGGCGAAGCTTTCGCAGGGTGATTGCCAGGTTCTTGGCCGTCTGTATCGACAGCTCGCTTTCTGGGCCATCTTTGCGGTCAGATGCTTCGAGGACCTTTTCCCAGAGGCGTCTCGCCGGGTCGTACTCTCCGAGTCGATCGAGCACGATGGCCAGATTGAACTCCGTCCGAGTGAACCGACCCGTATCGGCCAGGGCAGAGCGGGACTGAATCGACAGGGAACTCCGCAGCAAGGATTCGGCTTGGTGGTACGACCCTGCGTCACGCAGCGCCCTCGCCAGCGTGAGCATGGCATCAAGCGTGACCGGGTCTTCTTCCCCGTACAGCTCTTTCCTGTGCTTCCAGCAGAAGCCGCGCCTCTTCAACCTGTTGGTCAGGGTTGCCACCCATTGCCCGCCGACGATACCTGCGGGCACGGGTTCGGGATCCGGTATTCGACGTGCCCCGTTCGCCGGGTTTGGCATACGTGCTGCCTCGAAGTCCTCTCCGCAGGGCCGGTGGGACACTGCGGCACATCGGAGGCACCAGGCCCGGGTCAGAAAAGTCGGCGGGTTGGGTCCGCTTGGGTGTAGACGTGTGCAAGGAGCCACTTGGCCCGCCAGAAGGGATCTGCAGATGGCAACGACCGTGGTGCGTTATCAGGCGAAGCCCGAGCGGGCTGATGAGAATCAACGACTGATCGAGCAAGTCTTCGCCGAATTGAGGGCACGCGTATCGAGCGGCTTCACCTACAGGGTCTTCCGGCTCGACGACGGAGTGACCTTCATCCATGTCGCGATCGAACATGCAACGGAGAATCCCGACTCGTTGCAGGCAGTGCCAGCCTTCCAAGCCTTCGTGGCCGACATAGCCGAGCGATGCGACGTCCCACCCCTCGCGATGGGTGCCACCGTTGTCGGGGAATATCCATGACCAGCGCCTTGTCGGGAACTGTGCACACGCTCACCTGCCGTCCTCGGGCAAGGGCTGGCGGAACATCGCCCAGACATCAGGGCCATCGTCCCCGAGACGGGTGTGGCCGATGACCTCGAAGCCGAAGGTCGAATAGAAGGCAAGGTTCGACACCGACGACGTCTCGAGGAATGACCCGGCACCTTCTCGGTCGGCAGTGGCCAGGCCCGCTTCCAACGTCCGACGCGCCAAGGCCCTCTCGTTGGCTCGCCGGCGCGGTGCCGAGGACGGCCAGAGTGAAGTGGCGCTGGATCGGCCGCCAACCCTCGATCTCTCGCGCTGCTGCGAGCGACGCATCGTGGCGGGACCCCTCCAGCTGCGCGACAGCCGCATCCATGGCGTCGAGAACCGACGAGGGGACCGGAACGGCGCTGTCCATCCACACTGCGACCGACTGAACCGTGCCGTCAACGCTGCTCAGCCACACCTCGCCGAAGGGTAGGCCCAGGTTCTCGAGAGCCAGAAGCTGGAGTCGAGTGATCCGCGCCTGATGATCATCAGGGTCAATTGTCCACGTCGTCCAGGGGTAGTCGGCGAACGCTGCGCCAAGAACTTCACTTGCCGGCCCGAAGTCGTCCTGGTCGGCCCGGCGAGTTTCGATCATCGCCCTCAAATCATTGCCGACACTCGGTGGCCCCGGACTCCTAAGCGAAGACATGTGCCCAGAATCTTCGACCAGGGGCTACCTTCGGTTCGGTGAGTAGTCAGGCCGACGACCCATCGCCCCCACTTGCCAACCCGCGACTTACAAAACCATTGCCAAAGCAGATGTCGGGTTGGGTCATCGGGCTGATCATCGTCGGAACGTTGATCGGTTCACTTGTGATCGGCATTATCGCTCTTCGCCTCACCGTCTTTCAGCCATTCACCGTGCCTTCGGCCACGATGGCGCCGGCAATCGGCGTGGGCGACACCGTCGTCGTGAACAAGTGGAGCTACGACTATCGCCCCGTCCACCGCGGCGACATCGTCGTATTCCGAACGCCACCCAGCGAGGACTGTGGGGGACCCCACGTCAGTGACCTCATAAAGCGCGTGGTTGGACTTCCGGGCGACACGATGTCCCTGACTTCCGGTTCGAAAGGTTTCGTCCTGGTCGACGGGAAGCGGCTCGCAGAGCCGTGGCTTTCTCCAGGTGAGCAGGGAACGACGTACCCCGGGCCGTCGAATGCGAAATACAGTCTGTCCAAGCCGTATCGGGTCCCCGCAAATGAGTACTTCGTACTGGGCGACCGTCGAAAAGACTCGTGCGATAGCCGCTACTGGGGCCCGATTTCCAAGTCGTTGATCGTGGGAAGTGTGGAGTTCATTTACCAGCCCTGAAGCGGGCATGTGGGCGCAACCGCCTAGCCGTGTGCCGTCCTCGGTTCAGGTCGAGGAGGGGTGTGGCTGCGCACGCCTGTACTTCCACCAGGTGTCGAGCACGACGCGTCCGTAGCGGAACCCGAAGAGCCAGTTCTTGCCCTTCTTGGTGGTACCCGACGCACGGGGCAACCAGACCGTGGGCCGTTCGGTGACGCGCCAGCCGCGCTTCATGGCGATGATGAGGAGCTCGGCCGTCTGGTACTGCGCCTGGGTGAGGCGGTACGCGATGTCGTCGAGCATGCTGACCCGCAACGCGCGGTAGCCGTTCGAGGTGTCGGTCAGCTTCGTGTGGCCCATGGCGCTCATGGTCCATGAGAAGACCCGCACGCCGGCCTTGCGGAAGCGGTCGGTCGTGGTGTCGCGGCCGAGGACGCGGGAGGCGACGACGAAGTCGGCCTCGTCGTCGACCAGCGGCTGGAGCATGACCGGGATCTCGGCCGGGTCGTTCTGACCGTCGGCGTCGAGGGTCACCACGTACTGGGCGCCCAGTTCGATGCCGAGCGCGTAGCCGACGCGCAGCGCGTAGCCGTGGCCCAGGTTCTCGTTCAGGACGAAGGTCACCGCGCCCGAGTCCTTGGCCACCTTGTCGGTCCGGTCGGTGCCGCCGTCCACGATGACGAGCGTGGTGACCGCGAGGCCGCAGGCCTCGGGCGGGATGGCCGCCAGCACCGCGCCGATGTTGTCCTCTTCCTCGTAGGCGCAGATCAGCCCGACGACGGGGGAGAGCTTGAGGTTGGGGTAGCGCGCGTCGAAGTCGTGGCGCGAGCTCTCGATGACGCGACGCGCGACCTCAGGGTCGGTGTGGATGCTGGCGCCGGAGGTGGCGCCGCGTCGGGAGCTCAAAACGAGTGGGGCGCGGCGAAGACCTGGCGGACCATCGGCTCGAAGTGCGAGAGCGGCTTGGTGGGGTAGTCGGGGTCGAAGCTGGTCTGGTCCCAGTCGTCGGCGAACTGCTCGGCCAGCGCGTACCAGGACTGCGCCGACGTACTTGTCCCGGGCGTTCGGGTCCTGACCCAGGTACTCGTAGTAGTGCCGACCCTGGAAGTCCTGGTGCGCCCGGATCATGTGGTAGGTGTCGTCGCTCACGTAGGGCCGCAGGATCTCCGCCGCGATGCTCGGGTGGTTCATGACCGAGACGGCCTTGCCGATGTCGTGGCAGAGCGACGCCACGACCACCTCGTCGGTGGCCCCGGCCTCCTCGGCCCGGGTGGCCGTCTGCAGCGAGTGGACCAGCTGGTCGACCGCGAAGCCGTCGGTGATCTCCTCGAGCGAGGCCAGCATGGCCAGGACCCGGTCGGCCACCCGGGGCTGGTGCTCCATCGTCTCGACGATGATGTGCTGCCACTGCTCGGCGGTCGACTCGTCCATGCGGGTGAACGTCATGGCGCAATTATCGCCCTGCTTGGGGTCACGAGGCCAGCAGGTCGAGGACGTCGGCCGCGGACACGGCCCGGTCCTCGGCCCGCCGGATCGGTTCGTGTCCGAACCGGGGCGGCCGGCCAGAAAGGCCAGCGTCGAGCCCACGGCGCGCAGGAGCTCACGCAGTTCGGGGGGTGGCGGGAAGTACTCGTCCTCGGTGGTCACGGTGACCTCGGTGACGCCCTCGGCCGGGGCGAGGCGGGCGATGACCGCTTCGACCAGGGCCTCGGGCGCCGAGGCGCCGGCGGTGACGCCGACGGTGCCGGTCAGGTCGTCGGGCAGCTCGGCCGCCTCGTTGATCCGCAGGACCCGGGGGCAGCCCGCGGCCAGGGCCACCTTCTCGAGGGCGACGGTGTTGGAGGAATTGGCCGAGCCGATCACGACGACGGCGTCGGACTCCGCGGCGATCGCCTTGAGGGCGGCCTGGCGGTTGGTGGTGGCGAAGCAGAGGTCGCTGCGGTTGGGCATCCAGAGGTCGGGGAAGCGCCGGCGGGCGGCCTCCATGAGGCCACGCCACTCGTCGTGGCTGAGCGTCGTCTGGGCGAGCAGGGCAACGGGTGCCGGGCCGGGTCCAGGTCGTCCAGCGCCTCGAGGTCCTCTTCGTGCTCGAGCAGGCGGACCGACTCGGGGGCCACGGCCATGGTGCCGACGGCCTCCTCGTGGCCGGCGTGGCCGACGTAGAGCACGGTGTAGCCCTTGCGGCTCCGCACCTTCAGCTCGTGGTGGACCTTGGTGACGAGGGGGCAGACCGCGTCGACGACGACGCCGTCCCGGCCGCGGGCCGACTCGACCACCTCGGGCGCCGAGCCGTGGGCGCTCAGCATCAGGGGGCGCCCGGCGGGACCTCGGCGACGTCGTCGACGAAGATCACGCCCTGGGCGCGGAAGCGGTCCACCACGTGCCGGTTGTGCACGATCTCGTGGTAGCAGTAGACGGGCGGCTCGAAGACCCGCACCATCCAGGCCAGGGCCTTGATCGCCTTCTCCACCCCGGCGCAGAAGCCGCGGGGCTCGGCGAGCATCACTCGATCGACTCCGGGCACAAAGCCCAGGTTATCGGCGGTAACCTGGGCTATGTCCGCTCCCACGGTGACTTCGGTCACCGCGGCGTCGCCGGCAGCCCGGGCCGGTCTGGCCGTGGGTGACGAGCTCCTCAGCTCAACGGGCACGAGCCGCGCGACGTCATCGATTTCCAGCGCCTGACCGACGCCGCCGACCTGAGCGTCATGGTCCGACGCGCCGGTGCGGCCGCTGCCACGCCTGGTCCGGGTCGACAAGGCAGCCGGCGAGCCGTTCGGGGTCGAGGTGTCCTCGGCCGTCTTCGACCGCATCCGCACCTGCGACAACCACTGCGCGTTCTGCTTCATCTACCAGCTGCCCAAGGGCATGCGGCAGCAGCCTCTACCTGAAGGACGACGACTACCGGCTGTCGTTCCTCTACGGGAACTTCACGACGCTGACCCGCTTCACCGAGCTCGATGCCGAGCGCATCCTGACCGAGCGCCTCGGCCCGCTGTTCGTCTCGATCCACAGCACCGACCCCGACCTGCGGGCCGCACATGCTGCGCAACCCCAAGGGCGCCACCAGCCTGCGCTGGCTGCAGCGTGCTGCTCGACGGCGGCATCGAGGTGCACGGCCAGGTCGTCGTCTGCCCGGGCGTCAACGACGGCGCGGCGCTCGAGGACACGCTGGCCGGCATCCTCGACCAGTACCCCGCGCCTCGCCACGCGTCGGCGCGGTGCCCGCTCGGCGTCGAGCCGGTTCTCCAACGAGCCCGAGATGCGCGCCGCACACGATCGACGAGGCGGTCGCCGTCGTCGACACCGTCGAGCCGAGTGGCAGGCGCATCTACCGCCAGGCGCTCGGCCGCCGCCTGGTCTACGCCGCCGACGAGTACTACCTGCTGGCCGGGCGGGCCTTCCCGTCCGACCGCGCACTACGACGGCTTCCCCCAGCACGAGAACGGGATCGGCATGGCCCGCGCCTTCGCCGACGTCCTTCGCCCACCCCGACGCTCGGAGGGCCCGGGCGGCGTGCGCCACGGCTTCTTCGCCGTCGGTCGATGCCGCGCCGGCCGAGGGGTACCGAGCGCCCCGCCTGCCCACCGGTCGCCGGCCGGGCGGCCGACAGCCGGCCGGTCACCGTGCTGACCGGGACCTACGGCGCCCGCGTGCTCGAGCCGCTGGTGGCCGCGCACCCCCGCGACGACGTCGCGGTGCGCGCGGTGGCCAACGACTTCTTCGGCGGCAACATCGGCGTGGCCGGACTGCTGACGGGAGAGGACCTGGCCGGCGCGCTGCGCCAGGTGCCCGAGGGCACGCGCTACCTGCTGCCCGACGCCTGCCTGAACGAGGGCCGCTTCCTCGACGGCCTGACCCTGGCCGACCTGCCCCGCCCGGTCGAGGTGGTGCCCGCCGACGGCGCGTCGCTGCGGGCCGCGCTCGACGGCACGTCGTTCCGACCGGCCGTGCCGCGGCATGACGCTCCCCGATGGTCGTGGTGGCCGGCCGCCCCAACGTCGGCAAGTCGTCGCTGGTGAACCGGATCGTCGGCGAGCCGGGCGGCGGTGGTCGAGGAGGAGCCGGGGGTCACCCGCGACCGCAAGGTGCTCACGGCCGAGTGGGCCGGCGTGCCCTTCTCCATCATGGACACCGGCGGCTGGCTGGCCGGGGGCAACACCCTCGAGGCCAAGGTCAGCGAGCAGGCCGAGCGGGCCCTGGCCGACGCCGACGTCGTGCTCATGGTGGTCGACGTCACGACCGGGGTGACCGACGAGGACCTGGCGGCGGCCAAGGTCATCCGGCGCGCCGGTCCGCCCGTCCGCCTCGTGGTCAACAAGGTCGACGACACGCAACCGCGAGACGCAGGCGTGGGAGTTCGTCTCCCTCGGCGTGGGCGACCCCTTTCCGGTCAGCTCGCTGCACGGGCGGGGGACCGGCGACCTGCTCGACGAGGTGGTGGGCCTCTTCCCCGCGGTCGAGCTGCGGACGAGGAGGCGGACGACGTCATCGTCCGCGAGCGGCTGCGGGGCGAGGGCGCGGACCTCGCGCCAGGCACGCCGCGGGTGGCCATCATCGGTCGCCCCAACGTCGGCAAGTCGACGTTGTTCAACCGGTTGCTCGGCGAGGAGCGCTCGATCGTGCACGACATGCCCGGCACGACCCGCGACGCCATCGACACCGTGGTCGAGACGCCGGACGGTCCGGTCTGCTTCATCGACACGGCCGGGCTGCGCCGGCCGTCGAGGACCGAGCGCGGCACCGAGCACCACGCCATGCTCCGGGCCCTCCGCGCGCTCGAGCGGGCCGACATCGCCATCCTCGTCATCGACGCCACCGTCGGTGCGTCGCACCAGGACCAGCGCCTGGCCGAGCGCATCGGCGTGTCGGGATGCCCGGCCATCGTGGTCCTGAACAAGTGGGACCAGGTGGCCACGGACGACCGCGACGACGTGCTGGCCGGGGTCGGGGACCGGCTGGCCTTCCTGGGCGCGGCGCCGGTGCTCAAGATCTCGGCCCTCTCGGGCAAGGGCGTGCACCGCATCCTCCCCGCGCTGCGCGACTCCGTCGAGGCCTACCACCAGCGGGTGCCGACCGGGGTGCTCAACCGGGCGGTGCAAGAGCTCCAGCTGCCGCCGCCCGCGCCGCGGGCGCGCATCCGCTACATCGTGCAGGGCGCCATCGACCCGCCGACCTTCACGCTGTTCACCAACGGGCGCCTGCCCCAGACCTACCTCCGCTACATCGAGCGGGGATGCGCGAGAAGTTCGACCTCGGCGCCACGCCGATGAAGCTGCGGGTCCGTATCGGCGGCAAGTGAGGCTGGGCGCTGATGGCCTGGTGCGAGGAGTGCGACACGCTCGTCGAGGACGAGGACCTCGGCGAGGAGGGCGAGTGCCCGACCTGCGGCACGATCCTGGCCGAGCAGGAGCGCCAACCCATCCCGTGGTACTTCAAGACTGATGCTGCTGGCGAGCGTCGTGTACCTCGGCTACCGCGGCTACCAGGGCGTGACCTGGGTCGCCGGGCACGTGTAGGGCTCGTTCACGGAGTCGCCTTGGGCCGGTGAGCTGGAAGAGGCCAGAGCGCGCCACGGCGACCGTCAGCCTCCCTACCCCTGTTTCTGTGTCACTCTGGTGTGGAGCTCGGGGGACCATGGGCGCAGGGCCAGACGAAGGCAGCAGTTTTCAGCCGCCCGACAATGCAGGTGATGGCCGGGACCGGGAAGCCGAGAATCGGGACCGCCTCGCCGCGGTGGGCGACGAACAAGCCGAGGCGCGTGACATGCGGGCGCAGCGCCGTGACGACCGGGCCGAAGCTCGTGAGAATGTGTCGGGTCCTCTCGACGTGTTGGCGTCGCAGGACCGTGAAGCGGCCCGTCGGGACCGCCAAGAATCGGCGGATGAGCGGGAACGGTCGTCGCTGGATCGGCTGTCTGCTGATGCCGATCGGGTCCTCTCGGCGCGCGAGCGGATGGAGTATCTCGTCGACGAGCTGACGGGAGCGCACCGCCGAACGGCGGGACTCTTCGAGTTGGAGAGAGAGATCCTCCGGGCGAGACGGACCGGCGTGCCGTACACGCTGGCCTTCATCGACGTCGATGGCCTCAAGGCGGTCAACGATCTCCACGGCCATGCGGCAGGAGACGAACTTCTCGTACTGGTCACCGACACGATCCGAAACCACCTGCGCCCCTACGATCTCCTCATTCGCTATGGGGGTGACGAGTTCCTGTGCGGGATGCTCGGGCTCAGCGTCCGAGAGGTGATCAATCGATTCGAAATCGTCAACGTCGAGCTCAAGGTGGGCGGAGGGTCATCGGTGACCGCTGGCTTCGCGGAGCTCCGCGAAGATGAGCCGCTCGCTGAGCTCATTCGCCGCGCCGATGACGAGCTCTACGAACGACGAAAGCGGCAGCGGAGGCACGAGGGTTGAGCGGACTCCCAGTTCACGGACCGATCGACCTGGTCAGGCCGTGACCTGGGTCGCCGGGCCCGTGTAGCGTCCTGCGCCGTGCCGGTGTACGAACTCGACGGGGTGACCCCCCACATCGACCCCGAGGCCTACGTCCACCCCGACGCGGTCGTGATCGGTGACGTCGCGATCGGCGCCGAGTCGAGCGTGTGGCCCCACGCCGTCCTGCGCGGCGACTACGGCACCATCAAAGTCGGGGCGGGCACGTCGATTCAGGACGGGACCGTGATCCACGCCGGTCCGGGGTTCCCCACGATCATCGGGGATCGCTGCGTCGTGGGGCACCTCACGCATCTCGAAGGCTGCACCCTCGAGGACGAGTCGCTCGCCGGATCGGGGAGCGTCGTGCTCCACCACGCCGTCATCAGCCAAGGCGCCACGGTGGGCGCAAACGCCGTCGTGCCCAACAACATGGTCGTGCCCCCGGGCGCGTTGGCCCTCGGAGTGCCCGCCAAGATCTTCGAGGGCCGCTCCGACGTGCCCATGATCAAGCTGTCGGCGGCCCAGTACGTGATGAACGCGGCGCGCTATCGCAAGGGGCTGCGCCGGATCGACTGATCGCCGGCGTTCCTACTGTCCGCTCAGCTTGGCGGGGAACACGTCGGCGCCGAACGGGGCCAGCCCCTTCGCCGCCGCGAAGCCGAGGTGACCCTTGCCGTCGGTGCCGCCGGTCGTCACTCCGAGCAGGTCCTCGTAGCTCCGCAGCGCCGAGTAGTGGTTGTACGAGCCCGTCGTGTCGGTCGAGCCGGCCTTGACGTACTTCGAGCTGAGGAGGAGGGCGCCGATCTGCCCGCCGCCGGGCGCCTGGGCGTCGGTGGTGGCGCCGGCGTTGCCGGGCGCGTGCGTGTTCGGGCCGGACGGCTCGTTGCAGCAGGCTAACCCGGCGTCGGTGCCGCCGAGGTCGGCCTCGTCGAACGTGACGACAACCAGGAGATCGCCGTGTTTGTAGGCGGGGGAGCTCATGATGAGCGGCATCCAGGCCGCGAGGAACTGGTCGGCGCCGGTCAGGCCACCGACGTGGGTGCCCGTGCTGTTCGGACCGGCGCAGGTTGCGTCGTGGCCGTCGTTGCAGAGGTTCGGCGAGATGAAGCCGAAGCGCGGCGTGGTGCTCTCGCTGCGCAGGTCGTGGGCGAGGTGCCCCGACGACGAGGGCTTGCCGTTGGTGCCGAGCGTGCCGAGCGGGACGACGTTGGCGTCGCACTCGGCCGCGCTGTCGATGACCGAGTGGAACCAGACGAAGGGGTTGTGCCGCGTCGCGTACTGGTCCTCGGGCGTCGCCACGTTCGTAGTCACCGGGGCGGCGATGGCCGGGTGGGCGCAGTCGGTGCCGCCGGTGGGGTCGGGGGCCCCGCCGTCGCGGGTGGGCGTGTTGCCCATGTCCTGCTCGTAGGCGCGCCAGGCGGCGACGTGGGTCTTGGTGTTCGGGGCGTACTTGGCGTCGAGCTGCGAGGCGATCGTCTTGACCGCGGCGGGGTAGACGCACCCCTGCCCGTCGACCTGGCCGGGGTTGGCGGACTGGTCAGCGTCGGGGGTGCCTGGCGCGACGTTGGCGAAGAGGGCGCCGTTGGAGAGGCAGTCGGCCTGAGTGGTTTGGGTGGGCGCCTGGCCCGACACCTGGGAGATGTAGTTGTCGAGGCTGGCGTGCCCGGTGGCGTAGTAGTTCTGCAGCAGCTCGCCCTTCTTGCGCAGGGTGCCGTTGAGGTAGGTGGCCGGTGACCCGGGCCCGAACGTGGCGTCGAAGCCCTCGTTCTCGAGCTCGATGACGAGGATGTGGTTGACCTTGCCCGGCGCCAAAGCGGCCCGTGTCACGCTTGACGTGGCGTGCGTGCTGGCGCCCACGTCGGGTGCGATGGTGGCGAGCAGCGCGATGGAGGCGCAGCCGGCGGCCACGGCGATGAGGGCGCGGCGCGTCGTCGAGGACAAGGGGGTTCCGTTCACGGCGGGGAGCGTAGCGGCGCTGCGGCCGCAGGGTCGGTCGGGCCGGGCGGGGCTCAGGCGGGCTCAGGCAGTGGCGAAGGCGGCGATATCGCGCGCCGTGTCCGCGCTGATGTCGGGACACGCGATGGCGAAGATCTCGGTGCCGTGCATGCGTGCCCATCATCTGGCGGCAGCGCGCCGGCACGTCCGCCGCGAGCAGGAGCCGATAGAAGTTGACGCCCTCGTCGCGCAGCGGGTCGCACTCGTTGACGTTGATCACGGTCGGCGGGAAGCCCCGGACGTCGTCGACCGCCGGCGAAGCTGGGCCAGGCGAGGGGATCGCGGCGCCTCGAACGCCTCGATGCCGTAGCCCATGCGACCGCGGTTGTTGTGCAGACGCAGCAGGATGCCCTCGTTCTCGATGCTCGAGGGGGAGTTCGGTGCGGGCCATTCCCCGGCGATGTACGGGCACAACGCGTAGAGGCCCTTGATGAGGCCGAGGTCGCCGTCGCGCTTGAGCGCGAGGCCGGTGGCGAGGGTGAGGTTGCCGCCGCCGCTCTCGCCGGCGACGACGATGCGCTCGGGGTCGATGCCGAGGTCGTCGGCGTGCGCCACGACCCAGTGCAACCCGGACACGCAGTCGTTCAGCCCGGCCGGGAACGGCGCCACCTCGGGCGCCGAGGAAGGCGACGACGCAGTTGCGGAAGTCGACCATCACGACGGCGACGCCGTTGGCGGCGATGATGCGCCCCCAGGCGCGGTACATGCCGTCGAAGCACGACATGCGCGGCCATGCCGCCGCCGTGGATGTAGTAGACGCAGGGCAGCGGCGTCGTCGGTGTCGGGCCGGATGACCTGGAGCTTGATGGTGTTGCCGTCGGGCTGGGACGTGAACTCACGCGTCGTCGTGGTGAGGCCGGCGGAGGGGGCGACCTCCTCGGTGTCGCAGAGGTCGAAGAACTGCATCATGGCCTCGCGGATGGCGACCGCCTCGGGTGCGGCGGCCTCGGCCAGCAGCTCGTCGCGAGAAGTGACGTCGCCGATCACCTCGTTGGGAACGAAGTCGAGGAATGCGACGAAGGCGGGGGTCGAGGCGTGTGTCGGCTGCGATGTCGAGGGCCATGGGCCCATTGGATCACATGGTGACGGCGAGCGGGCCGTGACGCCCGGACGGGCCTGGGCGGGGACGCCCGCCAACCACGCCTATTGGGAGAGCCATGTCGGCTATTCGGCTCGTCGCGGGGGTTCTCCGGGGCTGTCGTTCCCCGGCGACGCCTGGACTACGATTGCCCGGTCGTTGTTTCGGTATGTGTCGCCGATCTCTTTGGTGGCGCGAGAGACGTCTTGAGCCGCGATGACGACATGCGGGCTGTGGCGCAGCTTGGTTCACGCGCTTGACTGGGGGTCAAGAGGTCCCGGGTTCAAATCCCGGCAGCCCGACTCTGTGTGGTTGACCGGATTCTCTGGACCGCGCTCCTGAGGTCCGACCGGGTCTTCTTCGGGGCGTTGTCGGTACGTTGTGTGACATTGGGTCCGGTTGGCTCTATTCCGCCCGGGGGCCTCGCTGTCACCATCCCACGAGGGGTTGGCGATTCGGGAGGACCGGTTCCCTGGTGACGCGACGGGTTGGAGGGGGTTCGAAGAGGATGCGACTGCTTCGCTCCGCGGTGCCTCTGAGTTTCTCGATGTGGATGGCCATGGCGAGTTTTGCCGGAACCGCGGCACCCGCAGCGGCCGCGTCGTCAGCGATGACGCATGGTTACTGGGAAGTGGCATCCGACGGAGGCGTCTTCACCTTTGGCAATGCGCACTTCTTCGGGTCCCTGGGTGGCCAGCAGCTGGCTGATCCGGTCGTCGGCATTTCCGCCACCCCGGACGGCGGGGGCTACTGGGAAGTAGAAGCGAATGGCGACGTCTTCAACTTCGGGGACGCGTCGCCCAGTAAACAAGCGGTTCAGGGAGCTATCGGTATGGCGGCCATCAACGACGTCAGCTACCTCGAGGCCGGTTCAGACGGATCGGTCATCTACCAAGGTGGGACCCTCGCTACTTATTCGGCTGGCGGCAGCTTTCCGCACGATGAGCCCATCGTGGGCATTGCGACCGCCCCAACAAGGGGCGGGCTCGGCTACTGGCTCGTCGCTGCCGACGGGGGCATCTTCTCCTTCGGTGATGCCGACTTCTACGGGTCGATGGGCGGCCAACCCTTGAACAAGCCCATCGTCGGTATCGCTGCGACTCCCGATGGAGGCGGCTACTGGCTCGTCGCGTCCGACGGGGGCATCTTCTCCTTCGGCGATGCCAACTTCTACGGGTCGATGGGGGGCCAACCCCTGAACAAGCCCATCGTGGGTATCGCAGCGACCTCCGATGGAAATGGCTACTGGGAGGTGGCCTCCGACGGGGGGATCTTCAACTACGGCGACGCCGGTTTCTCCGGTTCGACTGGGGGAGAGCCTCTCAATGCTCCGATAGCCGGGATGGCAGTCGCCCCATAGTGGACAAACGCAGACGGGGAGGTCGCGGCCCCCTCTCAGGCGTGAAGTGGTGGCACACGGCGGCGCCGCCCCCTGTCCGGTCGTGAAGTCGTCTAATTTCTCCGCAATCGCCGTTACGAGTCTTGAAAGGGTTCAGCTTCCGGGGGAGAGGCCGCGCCACCGTCGGAGACGGTCGGTCTGGCCGACCGCGGCCGTCATCGCGATCACGGTCGCAATCGGCGTCTCTGCCATCGTGTCCTTCGTGCTCCCGGGCACGCCTGCCGTGACGACCAACCCACCTCCGGCCGACTACCTGTCGGCCGCCGAGACCTTGGGCCCACGAGGGGGTTGATCTCGGACCCGTTCATTTTGCCGACACCCTCGTTGGACTACATGTACTCGAGCGGTGTCGGCGGCGCCGGCCAGCTGCACATACCGGAGCGCACCTTCGTCGTGATGGGCAAGTTCCGTTCACTGACTGACGCCATGCCGACTATGCCGCCATGGGTGGAGCCCAACTCCGCGCTGTGGTCGCCGGATGTCCGCAAAGTCGGGAACACCTACGTGATGTGGTACTCGGGCCTGCACCGTGGCGGGTTCGTGCTGCCCAACGGCGTGCCGCTGCAATGCATCGGACTGGCGACTTCGGCGTCGCCGACCGGTCCGTTCTTCGACGGCTCGCCCACCCCCGCCATCTGCCAGACCTCCGAGTACGGCGACATCGATCCGCGCACCCTCGTCGCGCCGGACGGCCAGGAGTGGCTGTATTGGAAGAACGACGGCAACGCCGTACCTGCCCATTCGCTTACGACGCACATCTACGCCCAGCGGCTGGCCTCGAACGGACAGACCATGATCGGTTCGCCCTCCGTGCTGCTCACGAACGACCGCCCCTGGGAGGGGGACCTCATCGAGGCTCCCCAGATGCTCCATGTCGACGACCGATACCTCCTCTTCTTCACCGGGAACGCCTCGGTGTCGGAAGGCAGTGGGATCGGGCTCGCATTTTGCAAAGGACCCGGTGGGCCGTGCACCTCGCCGTACCCCGGGCCGTGGCTCGGATCCAATGTCCAGGGTTCCGGCCCCGGGGAGGAGACCACCTACACGCAGAACGGCATCACGTGGATGCTCTACACACCGCACTCGCTGTATCACGCCTTCGCTCTCCCGAGGCTGGTCGCCGCCCGCATCGCCTTCACTGCCGACGGGATGCCTTACATACGCGGACCGCCAGGGAATGGTGCCCGGGGTAACCGCCGGCAAGGACGGAGAAGTCGGCCTGCGCTGACGGCTGGCGTCTGGCGCTGCCCGGCCTTCCATCGCCAAGAAGGAGTCTGCGGCGCGTAGGTTCTCGGCCATGGTGCAGACAGTCACTGATCTCGTTGGTCCGGATCTCCCGCGTGCTCTTCTGCGGGATCAATCCCGGGAAGCTCTCGGGTGAGCTCGGGCTGCATTTCGCCCGTCCGGGGAACCGGTTCTGGAAATTGCTCAGCGCCGCCGGATTCACGAAGTCCGTTTTGCTACCCGCCCAGCAGGACTCGCTGCCCGGGCTCGGCATCGGCATCACGAATCTCGTGGCACGCGCGACGTCTGCCGCCAGCGAACTCGGTGCGGCCGAGTTGCGTGAAGGGGCACGACAGCTCGAGGCCAAAGTCGCGATCCTGCGACCTCGCAGCGTCGCCGTCCTCGGACTGCAGGCGTACCGGACGGCCTTTTTGCGACCCGGAGCCATCATCGGTCAGCAGCCCGAGCTCCTGGGCGATGCCCTTCTGTGGCTGTTACCGAACCCGAGTGGTTTGCAGGCCCACTACCAGTTGCCCGAGATGACGGAGATGTTCGCGTCCCTCTTCGTCGCCACCGAGGCCGGCTGACGGAAAACGGAATTCCACATCTACGCTCGCTCGCTACGACAAGTTCAGCGTGTTCGCCAGCGATGTGAGGTAGTCGAGGTGGCCGGCGACGGAGTCCAGGCCGAGGCCCATCGTGACCACCGAGACGTGGGTGCCGCCGGCCTCGCGCCAGGCATCGATCTCGGCCGTGAGCTCGCCGACGCCGGCCCCGGGGAAGCGCCACGTAGTCCGCGCCGAAGTCCTCGACCGACCTGCCGAGGCCGCCCACGCGATCACGCAGCCGTTTCCAGGCGTCGATGGCGTGCTCGATGCCGCCGCCGAAGAAGATGAAGCCGTCCGCGAGCCGGGCGGCCCGCTCGAACGCGGCCTCGCCGGATCCGCCGAGCCAGATCGGGATGGGCCGCGCCGGCTTCGGCACGAGCGCGGCCCGGTCGATCCGGTCGAAGCGGCCGGAGAAGTCGACGACCGGCTCGGTGAACAGCCGGCGGAGCAGCCCGATCTGCTCCTCCTGCCGGGCGCCGCGGGTACGGAAGTCCTGGCCGAGGGCCTCGTACTCGACGTGGTTCCAGCCGACTCCCACGCCCGAGGCGCAGCCGGCCGCCGGAGAGCAGATCGACGTCGGCCGCCTGCCGGGCCACGAGCGCTGTCTGGCGCTGCGGAAGGACCAGGATCCCGGTGGCGAACCGGATCCGCTCGGTGATGCCGGCCAGGTAGGCGAACATCACGAACGGGTCGTGGAACGGGTCGTGCTCGGTGTAGGGGCCGGTCAGCGGGGGCGTCCGATCGGCGTGCACGGCGCCGAGCACGTGGTCGTAGGCGAGGAGGTGGTCAAAGCCCAGGTCCTCGACCGCCTTGCCGATCCGCCGGACAGCGCCCGGATCTCCGCGGAGCTCGATCTGCGGGTAGACGACGCCGATCTCCATGCACCTCAGCTTTCCATAGGCGGGTGAACGCAGGGCAGGTGCGAGATCGAGCAGGGAGGTCTAGGTGATCTGCTCGACCAGCTGGACGTCGCCCGCCCGGTCGTAGAACGTCATGGTCATCGCGCGTGTCTCCACGGTCCACTTCTCGATCCCGCTGTCGGCCAGGCCTCTCGACATGTCGAGATAGCTCGTCTCGCCCCGCGCGTGACGCTGCAGGTGGTCGAGGAACGCATCGCGGTCGCTCGTCAGTGCGATCATCAACTCCTCGTCGCGCGGCGTTCGTGACGACCCGATGGGCGTCTTGGCCGACAAACTCGAAGTGACCGTCGCGCACGAACGAGTCGTAGCGCTCGACCCCGAGCGCCGCGAGCGATCTGACGTAGTCGGCGAGCGTGTCCGCGTTGCCAAGGTGCTCGTGGAGCTCCTCGATCTGCGCAACCGTGAACACGCGACGGCGCGGTCAGATGTGTTGCCGGCCGCGCCGCTGTTCGGTGGCCGGCCGCAACGCTTGGACGTCTCCGCAGGCGAACGCGAAGGCCAGCGCCGCGGCGATCAGCGAATCTCGCCTTCCGATCGACCGCAGGGCCGCCAGACTGACGACCGTGTCGATGGCATCGCTGGCCAGAGTTGCCTTCACCCAGCGGCCGGCATCGGATTGATCGCTCGAACGCGCTGCGGCCACGGTCCCCAGACCGAGCACGAGATCCCGGATGCCGATCGTCCTCATCAGGAGGAGGGCGGCTCCGGTCGGCGCCTCGGTGCCGGCGAGGCGCATCGGGGCGCCGGGTGCGGCCATCAACGCGATACCCACCGACGTGCGGAGCCATCCCATCGTCCCCGCGGTGATTGTCGGCATGGGCAGAGCGTAGCGAGGCCATTTCACACCCGGTCGGGCTTATAGCCTGACCTGACGCGTCCCTGACGGCCGGAAGGAGGTTGGATGCCCGCTTGCTCGCGCTGCCTGGTCGAGGTGACCCCCGGCACGGCACGTTGTCCCAAGTGCGGCGCCGCCATCAGGCCGTATGTGGTGCCGCGACCGGCGCCGAAGAAGGTCAGGAAGTCGCGGCAGCGCCTGAACGCCGTGACCACCAAGGATCGGATCGTGGGCCCGGCCACCCTTGTCCTCCTGGTCTCACTCTGGCTGCCCTGGTACAGCGTCGGCCCCTTCTCCGTCGACGGGATCAGGGCCCACGGTTGGCTGTTCATCGCCGTCCTGAACTCGATCGTGCTGGTGCTCTACGTCCTCATCACCGCGTTCGGCGTCGGCGACCTCGCGGAGCAGGGCCGGATGTCCAAGGATCAGCTCCTGGCGCTCCTTACCGGGGTCAACGTCGCGCTCGTGGTGTTGGGTCTCCTGTTCAAGCCGACCGGCTTGAGTTGGTCCTGGGGCGCCCTTCTCGGCGCTCGCGGCTGCCATCGTGGCGTTTCTGCCGTACGGCCTCCCACTTATCCAGGAGCGCCGCCGCCGCTGAATCCTGCTCGCCCGCAACCCAACGATCGTTTTGCTCCAACCGCGACCGAATCGTCTCGGTGTCGTTTTTCTTCACGTTCTTTCGCTGTGCTCTAATCAACCGAACTTCGAGAGGCGCTCGGCGCGGGATCTGAGTGGTGCGGGGATGAAGACGACTCTTCGGTGGGCGGTGGCGGGACTGGTCATCGCGTGCGCCGCGTCGATGGCCGTGTCGACGCCCGCCGGCACCGCGGGCCCTTTGCCACGGAACGCTCCCGCGTCGAACCTCCCCCTGCCGTCGTGCTCCGTGGCTTCCCCGTCGAATTACGTCGACACACCGCAATGCGTCGGCGTGTATCTGGCCGCCATCGATGCCGCCCGCTCGTCCGAGGGGATCGGGCCGATGAATTTGCCGACCAACTGGTATTCCCTCACGGCAGCGGAGCAGACCTTTGTCGTCACCAACCTCGAACGCGTCGATCGAGGCCTCCCGCCGGTCGAGGGGCTCGTGGCCTCACTCGACAGCGACGCACGGGGCGGCGCACAAGGCAACCAGGATCCGACGTACGGGGGAAGCCTCGGTCCGTACAGCGCGACCGCGAGCATCTGGTCGTGGTACGAGAACGGGCAGGCGAACCCGCTTGTTGCGGACTTCTCCTGGATGTACTCGGACGGTCCCAGCTGGATCCATCGCGACGCGATCCTCGACGGCCGCTGCACCGATGCCGGCGGTGCGTATTGCGTCGCAGGGGCGGCTTCGGCGGCCACGGCCTTGGGAAACTGCACCGGGTCGTGCACGGGGCTCAGCCTGGCCGAGATCTTCGTCACCGCCATCGGGACGCCGCCCGCACTTGCCTTCTCCTGGGCCCAGGAGGGGACGTCCACCCCCTCGACCGCGTGCATCGATTCCGCCTCCGGGGCCACGCAGGGCTACCTGCTGGCGTCAGCCGACGGCGGCATCTTCGCGTTGGGCGAACGCGAAGTTCTTCGGGTCGGCGGGGGCCCTCCCCTTGAATGAGCCGGTCGTGGGGATGGCGGCCACCCCCGACGGCGGCGGCTACTGGCTCGTCGCGTCCGACGGGGGCATCTTCAGCTACGGCGACGCCCACTTCTACGGCTCGACCGGTGGCCTGCGACTGAACCAGCCCATCGTCGGCCTGGCCTCGACCCCCGACGGCGGCGGCTACTGGCTCGTCGCGTCCGACGGGGGCATCTTCAGCTACGGCGACGCCCACTTCTTCGGTTCGACCGGTTCCACGCGACTGAACCAGCCCATCGTCGGCCTGGCCTCGACCCCCGACGGCGGCGGCTACTGGCTCGTCGCCTCCGACGGGGGCATCTTCAGCTACGGCGACGCCCACTTCTACGGTTCCACCGGTGGCCTGCACCTCAACCGGCCGGTCGTGGGGATGGCCGCCAGCCACGACGGCGGCGGTTACTGGCTCGTCGCCTCCGACGGGGGCATCTTCAATTACGGCGACGCCCACTTCTTCGGCTCCACCGGCGCGACGGTGTTGAACAGACCGGTCGTCGGGATCGCGCCGACGGGCGACGGCGGCGGCTACTGGCTCGTCGCCTCCGACGGGGGCATCTTCAACTATGGGGACGCCCAGTTCGAGGGATCAACCGGCTGCCTCGCTCTGAACTCGCCGGTGGTCGCCGCAGCGCCGCAACGCTGAACCGCTCCTAACGCGACTCCCGCCGAATCGAGGTCACCGCGTCGGGCCGGCGTGGGAGAGGACGCCGTTCCGCCGGCGCGGCACGTGGATGCGTCCCGCTCGGTCCTCCAAGCGGCGCTGTTCCTCCGGCGGTGGCGACAGGCCGCCGTAGTGGCTGGCCTCGACCGATTGGGCGAGTGCTCGCCACTCCACGCATCCCTCTCCTGTGAGGTCATCGAGGGCGGCGGCGAACTCGAGCAGCGTCTCGGCTTGTCGGCGAGGGCGCCCCGCCCGCCGGCCCGCGTGCTCGGCCCGGCCGGCCACGCGCGCCTCCCAGGTCGCCGGGTGCACCCGGCGCCGGCGGCCGAGGGCGATGGTAAAGGCCGTGGCGAGCACGCCCACCAACGCGAGAAGCAGAGGGATGAGGGGGAGGTGACGGATCCACGACCCCAGATCCCGCAGGGCGGTGGCTTCCCGGCGCGGGGTTCGCCGCGGGAACCAGTGCGGTCGGGTCAAAGCTCTGCCAGCCGTAGCCCGGGAACCACACCTGGACCCAGGCGTGCGCGTCGTCGGCGTGGACCTCGTAGAGGTCGGTGATCGGGTTGTAGGAACCCGGGACGAAGCCGACCGCTTCGCGGGCGGGAATCCCGAGTGCACGCAGCAGCACGGTGAGCGAGGTGGAGATCTGTTCGCAGAACCCGACGCGATTGCCGAAGAGGAATTCGTCGACCGTGTTGGCGCCGGCCGGCAACGGAGGGATGTCAGTGGAGTAGCGGGTATGGAGACCCATCCACGTGATGAGCGACTGCACCTTCGCGTAGGTCGTGGCGTCGTGCGCGGTCACCGATCGCGCCAGCGCGAGGACCCGGGCGTCCTGGTGCGGCAGCTGCAGAGAGGATTGCGCCATCTTGTCGGGGAGCGGCGTGCCGGCCGACGCGTCGCGTAGCTGCGCGGCGCTCGGTGCGTTGACCTGCGAATCGACCGTGTAGATCGATCCGGGCCCCAGGCCGATCGGCGACACGATCGTGCCGTCGTTGGAATAGAACACCTTGGACGTCGGGAACCACAGTTCCGAGGCCGTCTCGGCGTGCAGGACGAGATCGGCGGACGAAGCCGTGACGTAGAACGTCTGGAGGTCCGATGCCCCGGCCGCCGTATCCCCGCTGGGCACCGGCAGGACGAAGGGCGACAGCTGGGTGAGCGGTCGCGACGAGTTCTCGGACTCGGACCAGTTCTGGCCGTCCCACGTGTCGAAGGTCTCGGCCACCCAGTAGGAAGGCCGCTGGGCCCGGACCAACATCACCAGCGAATTACCCAGTTGCCCGCGCAAGGCGGTGTTCAGGCTGCCCGCGAAGCCAAGGAAGCCGCCGACCCGCGTCGGGCCTGCTCGAGTTCCGGGCTGTGAGAGCTTGGCCGGTGTCCCCGCATCGCCGGCGAACGCACCGGGGACACCGATGTCGCCCCCGGACCCGGCTTTCGACAGGAAGTTCACCCGGGCCGACACCACGGGGGCGGGCAGGACCAGGAAGATGGCGGCCGCCGCGGTCGCGGTGGCTGCCACCGCGGCGCCGATCCCGAACCACGAGATCCGCCCACCGCCACTCGCAGACGTCCACATTTCGTTGAGCGCCCACAGGCCGAAGCCCGCCCACGCGATCACGTACAACCCGAATCGGAGGTCGATGGCCTGGGAGCCGCCGACCGCCATCAACCCCGCCGACGCCGCGAGCGAGAACAACAGGTCGCGCCGGGCCGGCACGTGGAAGGAGTGGACCACGAGCACGGAGGCGAGGAGCAGGGTGAGGGGGTTCTCGACCGACAACAACTGGACGTTCGTGCCGCTCAAGGAATGGAAGAACCACGCGAACGCGCCGAGGGCGCCGGCCGCGACGAGCACCTTCACCCAGCCGGGGGGCGCCGCCCGCGTCAGGTAGGAGAAGACCATGCCCGCTGTGATCAGTGCCGCGGCGATGACGGCGGTCCACGTCGACACCTCGTGGAGCGACGCGCAGGCCGCCACGGCGACGAGGACGGTGCCCAGGCAGGCGGCCCGGAGTCGGATGGAGTCCTCGGGCGGCCCAGGCTTGTTGGCGCGCCGGATGGCCTCGACGAGCGTCATCGCGTGACCGCGACACCGGGCGCGCCGGAGAGGTCTTCGCCGACGCCCGCAACGGCCCGGGCCAGCCGGCGACCGGCGGCACGGCGATCCGCCACCACGGTCGAGACAGGTCCACCCGCTTCGACCGTGTGCAGCACGACGGGCGCACCGAGCTCGAGGAACTGCACAACGGTCCCGAGCGCGCGCTCGGCGACGCGCTCGGCTCCCTCTGGGTCGATGGGCAGCACGACGCGCACGGAGACGGCGCGGGAAGACGGTCGTTCGAGTTCTCGCAGCATCAGCTGGCCGGCGTGCGCCGTGGCGGGCCAGTGCACGAGTCGACGGTTGTCGCCGGCCCGGTAGGGGACGACGCCGCGAAAGTCGCCGGTCTCGACGTGCAACCGAAGCTGGCGTTCGCCTTGGTCATCGCCGGTCGAGTCCTGGACCGGTAGCGGGCGCCCGCGGCGAGGCGCGATCTGCAGCGCCACGGGAAGGCGCAGTTCGATTCGACGGCTCCACCATTGCAGGGCGAAGGGCGCGGCGGACGCGACGTCCAGGGTCAGCGTCTCGTAGACCCCCCGGCGAGCGGGGACGAGGCGGATCGTGTCTGGTTGGCGCCCTCGTCGCCCGAGCGGGCCGACGAGGGCTTCGATCTGCTGTGGTTCGGACATTCGGACGCGGACGCGCGTGGAGACCTGGATCTGCAGGTTCAGCGGCACGCCCGCCGTCCCGTCGGACGGTGATGCGAGGAGCGTGACCCGGGCGCGGAAAAGGACGAAGAACGGTCCGACGAGCCCGATCAGGAGCACGCCGAACACGAGGTCGCCGAGGAGCTGGACCCACCCGGCCCCACCGTTGTGCGCGACCAGCCACCAGATGGCGAGGATGAAGATGGAGGCCCCGATGGGCGCCAGCGGGCGGGTCGGATGCGCCCAGCGGGTCACAATTTCGGCGCAGGTGTTGTCTCGAGAAGACCCCGTACCAAGTGGGCGCCCACGCCCACGTTGTCGTCGCTCCCGTCGATGAGGATGCGGTGGGCGAGGCACGTCACTGCGACCGCCTTGACGTCATCGGGCACGACGTACGGCCGCGACGAGAGGACGGCACTCGCCTGGGCGGCGCGGATGAGCCAGATGGCGGCACGGGGGCTCGCGCCCAGATACACGCCGGGCGCCGCCCGGCTCGCCCGGCAGAGCGCCACGGCATACTCCGCGATGGCCGGTGACACGGCGACCTGCTCGGTCGCCTGTTGGGCGCGCAACCACTCGCCGGGATCGCAGACCGCCTGCAGCTCGGCCAGCGCGTACTTCCCGCCCGAGTGGAGCACGAGCTCGATCTCTTGTGCCGCGTCGGGATACCCGAGCGGTGTGGCGAAGGCGAAACGATCCAGCTGGCTTTCCACCAGCGGGAAGGTGCCCCGCTGCGACAGGGGGTTCTGGGTGGCGATCACCAGGTGCGGGCTGGGCAGGGGCCACGAGATACCGTCCACGCTCACCTGTCGCTCCTCCATCGTCTCGAGGAGGGCCGACTGCGTGCGCGGCGGCGTGCGGTTGAGCTCGTCGACGAGCACCACATGGGCGAAGACCGGCCCGGGCCGGAAGTCCCACGCGTTCGTGTCAGGCGAGAAGATGGAGACCCCCGTGACGTCCGAGGGGAGCAGATCGGGATGACCCTGCACCCGGGACAGCTCCGCCCCCAAGGAGATCGCGAGCGCCCGCGCCAGCACGGTCTTGCCCACGCCCGGCACATCCTCGATCAAAAGGTGCCCGCCGGCGAGGACCGCGAGGACGGCCGTCCGGATCGCCCCACTCGTCCCTAGGAGGACGTGTCCGAGATTGCGCTCGAGCGCTTGCCCGAGCGCGATGGCCGCCTGCACGTCGTGGTCCGAGGGGGTTGGTGCATCACCGTCACCAACCGTCGGCTCGAGGCCGACGACAATCTGGGCGTCCTGGTCGTCGTGGCGTGTCGCCGAACCCGAACGTTGGCGGGCACCGGCCGGCTCCATTTTTCAATGGTACCGGGCATCTTTCGGGGTTGGGGGGCGTCCTACGAGTGGGACGCCGCGCCGGTGGCGCCACACGACGCCGTGACGTAGCACTTGAGCGGCGGCTCGCTCGTGATCATCCCGACCGTAGCCCGGGTCGCGACCAACGCGACGAGGGTCGCTTCGTGCAGCACGAGCGAGACCGGCGTCACGTAGGGCATCAACAGCTGCGGGCACACCGTCGACCGGTCAATGGATGCCAAGTCGGGCAGCTGGCCCGGCGTGGCCAGCGCCGCCACGGCCACCGCGTACGCCACCGGGTTGGCCGGAATCGTGAGGTGCTCGTCGACCTGCAAGGGGCAGAGCGACTGGGTCGACACGTTCAAGACGTTGGGCGCAGGCGGCAGCGGTGACACCTTGTCCGAGCCGAAGTTCCAGCCCGCCACTTCGTCGAGCTCGCTCCAGATGTCGGTGTAGGCGATGCCGGGGAACGTCTGCTCGCCCGAGTTCATGGCGGCCATGAAGTGCGACACGCCACCGACGAGGCGATGGGTCTCCTGCCATGCCGCCGGGAAGCACTCGTACGCGCACACGCTCTCGATGGCAGGGTCGGTCGTGCCGTACTCGTTGTCCGGCGCCAAGCCGACGAGCGAGGCCACCATCGGCCTGATGTCGGGCCACCAGCGCAGCGCCCACCGGGGCAGCGTGCTGGCGCCCTGGCTCCATCCGAACAGCTCCACCTGGCGGCCCGAGGACGCATGGAGGAAGCGAACCGCGTTGACGACGTACTCGGCCGCCACCTGGATGTCCCCGTCGGAATGGTCCGGCACGGTCAGTTCGCAGTAGGGCCATCCCCGCGCGTTGAACGCCGGAAGGTAGTTCCAGGCGTATGCCTCACCGGGGTCGAAGAGGGTCGGCGGCAGCACCAAGATGACGTCGCGCGTCGGCGACGCCGCCGAGGCCGAACACGACAGCGCCGAGTCGAGCTGGCCGGCCGGGACGTCGAGCGACGGGCCTGGCGTGTCCGGCGGCGCGTACGCCGGCACCGACGCCGCGCCGGTGGCCTCGGTGCTCACACCGGCCCCCATCACGGTCGCCAGCGCGAGCGTGATGGCCAAAGCCAGCGTCCAAGGTCGTTGGCAACTTGCCGTGGCCCCTGTTCCCAATCGCATCCGCCGTACGGTGCGCACGATCCGCCGCGCTTCCTTTCTCGCCCCGCCCTGCTCCCGTTGGCACGTGACATTACCGGTCCACACAGAATGGCCCGCTTTTCGCGCCGGCACGCGGCGTGCCGGGGGCCGCACGCTCGCCACAATCCCGTGACAAATCGGGCCGGCTCCCTCGGCGGCGCGGGCCGAAAATGTTACCGTTCCCCGGCTGACCTCCATTCGGACGCGTGGGGGCCTGGGGGAGCCGTGATGCAGTACCACTCGGGTGGGTACGCCCGGTCGAACAGGGTCGTACGGGCCGTGGCGGGCACGGTGTGCATCGTCGCGTCCTCGCTCGCCGTCCTTGCCCTGCCGGGTGCCACCGCCGGCGCCAACGGCGTCGTGCCGCCCGCGAACCCGCCGGTGAACGTGCCGCCACAGGTGACGCCCGCCTGCACCAACTCACCGGTCAACGACACGAGCGCGACGTGCATCAACTCGGTGTTGCACAACATCAACTACGCGCGGCAACTCGAGGGGGTCGGACCGCTCGTCCTGCCGGGCGATTACCCGACCGACTCCGTCGCGATGCAACAGTTGATCCTCGCGGACCAAGAGCGCGGCGACCGTGGCCTCTCGCAGTTCTCCGGCCTCGACCCGTCGCTCAACACGGCCGCGCTACTCGGCGCCACCTTGGACGAGGATCCGTCCCCACCGCTGGGCTACCAGTTCACGACGGCGGAGTCGGTCTTCGCGCAGGACAGCACGCCGCTCGGGGCCGACTTCGCCTGGATGTACAACGACGGCTGGGGCGGCACCAACCTCGACTGCACGTCGTCGTCGGCGGCCGGCTGCTGGGACCACCGCGACGCCGTGCTCGGCGGCTGGAACACCACGGCGAACACGACACCCATGATGGGTGACGGCTCCACCGCGCTCGGCCACTACACCGAGATCTTCGCCAATCAGGACAACCCGCCGGATTCTCTCGTCGATCCGCTCACGCCGAGCTCGCTGCCCACGCCCACCACAGCGAGCCCGCCCGACGTGGTGCAGGTGCTGCCGTCGTCCTCCGCGAACACGGCCGCCGGGACGCCCGTCACGATCGAAGGCAATTACTTCGAGACCTCGCCGCCGCCCCAGGTCTTCTTCGGCGGCGTTGCCGCCACCAACGTGCACGTCGATTGGGACGGCGAGCTGACCGCGGACGCCCCAGCCGACCCCGCCGGCACGGCGAGCGTCACGGTCGCGGTCACGGTGCACACCCCCGCCGGCACGTCGAGCTCGAGCGGCATTCCCCGGATCAACGAGTTCACGTACGTGCCGAGTCGGCGCGCCGACCATCACGTCGATGTCGGCGTCGTCCGGTCCGGAGATCCCCTCCGGCACCACCATCACCATTCACGGCACGAACTTCAACGGGGGAGTGACCCCGATCGTCGACTTCGGCACGGTCGCCAGCATCGGTTCCATCACCTACAGCTCGACCCAGATCACCACCACCATCCCCGAGGCGCTCAGCCCGGGACTCGTCAACGTCACAGTCACCACGCCGGTGGGCACGAGTCCGGTGGTGACGGCGGATCGCTACACCTACACGGGCAGCGGGACGTCCGTGGCGCCGTCGATCACCAGTGCCAACGCGGTGACGTTCGCCGCCGGCACGGCGAACGCGTTCAACGTCACGACGTCGGGCACACCTGCGGTCAGTTCCATCGCCAACACCTGTCCCTCGTCGCTGCCCGCCAGCATCTCGCTCGTGTACACGGGCGGCTCCAGTGCCAGCCTGGAGGGGACGCCCCAGGCTGGTGACGTCGGCACGTACGGGATCTGTCTCGATGCCTCGAATGGCGCGTTGCCCGACGCCACCCAGCTCTTCACCATGACGATCAGCGGACCGGGGACGCCGCCGGCCCAACCGGCGCCGCCCCAGCCCACCCATGGCTACTGGCTCGTCGGCAACGACGGCGGCATCTTCTCGTTCGGCTCGGCCCAGTTCCACGGCTCCATGGGCGGCGTGGCCCTGCAGCGCCCGGTGGTCGGCATCGTGCCGACGCCCGACCGCGGCGGGTACTGGCTCGATGCGTCCGACGGTGGCGTCTTCAGCTTCGGCGACACCCTGTTCTACGGTTCGATCCCGGGCCTCGGTTTCCACCCGGCCGGTTCGGGGCTCCCGCACAGCCTGAACGCCCCGATCGTCGGCATGGTGCCGAGTCACGATGACGGCGGGTACTTCATGGTGGCCGCCGACGGCGGCGTGTTCGCGTTCGGCGACGCCACCTTCGCCGGCTCCTGTCCGGGCATCGGCGGCTGCATGGGCGCGGCCGTTGCGGTCGTGCCCGACGCCACCGGCAGCGGCTACTGGGTCGTCACGAACGCCGGCTTCGTCTACGCCTTCGGTGATGCGGCCAACCACGGGTGGCCGGGCACGCAGAGCTCGCCCGTCACGGCGCGCCGTCGCCACACCCGACGGCGGTGGCTACTGGATCCTCGACGCGAACGGGCAGGTGTTCCCCTTCGGCGACGCCGCCGATCTGGGCGGCCCACCGCCCGGTTCAGCCGGCGGCTTCGACCCGGCGGCCTCCATCTTCGCCACCTCCGACGGCAACGGCTACTGGGTCGTGACCGCGCTGGGCAAGGTCTACAACTTGGGCGATGCACCCTTCGCCGGCGACATGTCCGGCACGCACCTCAACGGCCCGATCATCGCCGCCTCCGGCTCCTGAGCCGGCGAAGAACCCAGATCCCCGGCGCGCGGCGGCACATGCGAGGGAACGGAATCTAGGGTGGGGTGAACGACCCACCCCAGGGACTTGGAGGCACAGATGAGCATCTTCCAGCGGGCACACGACATCGTCCAGGCCAAGGCGAACAAGGCGCTCGACGCGGCCGAGAAGCCGGACGAGATGCTCGATCTCTCCTACGAGAAGATGCTCGAGCAGATCACCCAGGTGCGTCGTGCCCTGGTCGACCTCGCGGCGTCGAAGAAGCGGATCGAGCTCCAAGAAGAGCAGCTGCAGCACTCCGTTGACCACCTCCAGGACCAGGCCAAGCAGGCGCTGCAGGCAAACCGGGAGGACCTGGCCAAGGAGGCCCTCGCGCGCAAGGCGACGGCCCAGCAGCAGATCGACCAGATGGAACCCCAGCGCCAACAGCTCGGCGAGGAAGAGGAGAAGCTCACCAAGACCCTGGACGTGCTGCAGAAGCGGGTGAACGACTTTCGCACGCAGAAGGAGACGCTCAAGGCCCAGTACACCGCCGCCGCGGCCGTGTCCGCGGTCGACGAGAGTACGGCGGGGATCTCAAAGTCCTTCAACGACTCGGGGGCCTCCCTCCAACGCGCGCAGGACAAGATCGCAACGATGCAGGCCCGCTCGGGGGCCCTCGACGAGCTGCTCGAGTCCGGCGTGCTCGAAGACGTCGGCGGGGGCACCGACGACATCCAGAAGGAGCTCGACCAGGTCGGGTCGGACGCCGAGGTCGACAAGGAGCTCGCAGCGATGAAGGCACAGCTCGGCACAGGCTCGGCCGAACCCGACGCGCTGGCTCCGGCCCCCGCCGCGGAGGCTGGAGAGGCCAAGCCGGCGTCCTGACGGCGCCGAAGAGGGCTCAGCCGATTCACTCCGGCGGCGTCTCGGCGATCAAGCGGGCGACCACGTCGGCCAGTTCGGCGCCACGATCCTCCTGCAGGAAGTGCCCGGCGTCCTCGATCGTCACGTGGTGGCCTGCGCCGGCGCCCGCGGCACGCGTTCCTGGAGCACCTCGGCCCAGCCAGCGCGTCCCGGGGTCCCCGTCGGAGAACGCGGTGAGGAACGGCCCGTCGAAGCCGGTGAGCAGTTGGAGCGTCCGGCGATTGACGCGTGCGCACTCGCTCGACGGCGTGAGCGCCATGAGCAACGGCAGCTGGCGGGGCCCGGCACAGTACGACTCGTCGGGGAACGGCGCGTCGTACGCCGCCAGAACGTCGTCCGGCACATCGGACACGGTCGCTCCCTGCACGAAGAGACTCGGTTGGAGTGGCGTGAGCTCCTGCGTCAGGCGTTGGTAGTCGAGCAGCATCTGCGCCACGGTGACGGTGTCGTCGCCGACGCGTGGACCGGCCAGGTCAGACGACCGGCGAATGACGCGTCCGCGGTGTGGAGAGCCGTGTTGGCCGCCACGATCCGCCGGACGAGCCCGGGGCGTTGGGCCAGCAACCCGAGCCCGATCGGGCCGCCCCAGTCCTGCACGAAGAGGGTGACGTCGCGCAGGCCCGCGGCGTCGGTGAACTGCGCCATCCAGCGCAGATGACCGCGGACCGAGTGGTCCGTTCGTGCCAGCGGTTTGTCCGATCGCCCGAACCCGACCAGGTCGGGTGCGACCGCTCGCACGCCCTGCGCCACCAGTCCGGCGATCGTCTTGCGGTAGAGATACGACCACGTCGGCTGCCCGTGCAGGAGGAGGACCGTCTCCGCCCCGCTCGGCCCCTCATCCACATAGTGCATGCGCAGTCCGTCAGGCAGCTCGACGTAGCGCGGGGTGAAGGGGAAGCCAGGGAGCGCGCCGAAGCGCGCGTCGGGTGTGCGCACCAACTCCACCGCCTCAGTGTGGCGCATCCGCTGGCACGACGGCCCTTGGACTGATGGACTCTGTGAGTGACCCAAGAGCGCTGCGACGTGGCGGTCGTCGGCGCGGGGTTGGTCGGCCTCTCGCTCGCCTATGAGCTGGCATGCCAGGGTGCGGGGGTCACCGTGGTCGATGCGGCACACCCTGGGCGCGCCACCGATGCGGGGGCGGGCATCTTGTCGCCGGCCACGAGTCACGACACCGACGGCGCGCTGGGGGCGTTTCTGCAGCAGGCGGGCGCGCATTACCCGGACCTCTTGCGCCGGCTCGAGGCCGACGGTGCGGACGTCGCCCCGACCGGCTACGGCGTGTGCGGGCTGCTCTCGCTTGGCCTGCGCGAGCACGAGGACTCGTGGTTCGCACCCTTCGCCGACATCGCGCTTCAGCGCGGCGGTGGAACGGTTGCCGAGATCTCGCCGGCCGAGGCCCGCACGCTGTTCCCACCGCTCGGTCCGGTGCACCGCGCCCTCTATTGCACCTCCTCGGCCCGGGTCGACGGGCGTGGGATGGCAGCGGCCCTGCGCGATGCCGCGGTCGCGCGCGCGGCGTCGTCTTCGTGTCCGGCATGGTGCACGGCATTGCGGCCGGCGTCGACGGCGGTGCAGGCGGGGGGCGCCACGTCATGTCGGTGGAGGTGGAAGGGCACCACAACGTCGAATGCGCGGCGCTGGCCGTGGCGGGTGGGGCCTGGACGGCGGCCATGGGGGAGTGGCTCGGGCACGCACTGCCGGTGGGTCCGACGAAAGGCCAGATCGTGCATCTCGGCGTCGACGCCGCCACCGGGGGATGGCCGATCGCACAACCACTGCTCACTCACTACCTGGTGCCCTGGCCGGGGGGCCGGGTGGCGTGCGGCGGCACCTTCGAACCGGGGGCCGGCTATTCGGTGCAGGCGACCGCGGCCGGTCTGCACGAACTGTTGCGCGAGTGCCTGGGCGTCGCCCCTGGCCTGGCCGACGCCACGTATGGCGAGACCCGGGTGGGGTTGCGCCCCACGTCCGCCGACGACCGAGCGCTGGTCGGGCGGCTGCCGGGCTGGTCGAATGTGTGGGTCGCGACCGGGCACGGAGCCAACGGGTTGTTGCAGGGGCCGTATTCCGCCCGCGCCCTGGCGCACCTGATGGCGGGAACCGCGGTGCCCGGTGACGAGGTGCCGCTGCCGCCGTCCTTCGACCCGGCGCGTTTCGGCTGAACGACCCGGTGAGCCCGAGCCATCCCACCGCCGCGGGCCCGCGGACGTGAAACTGGGGCAGTGCTCGAGCCCGGGATATCACTGAAGGGAACGCTGCGCATCGACGCCAAGGACCAGCCCGCTACGTCCGAGAACGTGCTGGCTGCGTTGGCGGGGACAGAGTTCTTCTGGTTGGACCTCGACGACCAGGCCACGGACGGCACGGTGGCGGAGCTGCTGAGTGTCCACTTCAAATTCCACCCGCTCGCCGTTGAGGCGGCGCAACGGTTCAACCAGCGGCCGCGGATCGACGACTACGACGGGTTCATGTACCTCGTCGCCCGCGGCGCGGACCCCGACCACACGGGGAACGCCGAGGTGCACTTCTTTTGGACGGACCGCTACGTGGTCACGATCCACCGGGGAGAGGAATGCCCCTCGGTCGCGCAGGTGCACGAACGCATCGACCGGCACCACGCCAAGGACGCGGCGTCGCCGCAGCTCGTCATCGTCTACCTCACGATCAGCGCGCTGGTCGACAGCTTCTTCCCGTTCCTCTCCAACTTCGACGACCAGATCGACACGCTCGAGGACGAAATTCTGAAGGCTCCCACCGAGGCGCAACTCGGTCGGCTGTTCGACATGAAGCGCACCCTCATGGACATGCGCAAGGTGATCGCCCCCCAACGCGACATGATGGCCAGCATCAACTCCGGGGTGGCCGACGTGCCCGGCATGACCGACGAGGCGTCGCGCTACTTCCGTGACCTCTACGACCACCTCATCCGCCTGGCCGACCTGGTGGACAGCTACCGGGATCTCTTGAGCAGCGTGATGGACACGCACCTCTCGACGGTGTCCAACCGCCTCAACGTCGTGATGAAGCAACTCACCATCATTGCGACGATCTTTCTACCGCTCAGCTTCCTGACCGGCTTCTTCGGCCAGAACTTCTCCTACCTGGTGCGGGTCTGGATCGCGCCGTCGTGGACCTTCTTCGCCTTCGGCATCGGCCTCGACGTGGCGGCCGTCATCTTCTTGGTGGCGTACTTCCGGCGGCGCGGCTGGCTGGGAGGGCCAACCGTCTGAGCGTCAGGCGCGTGGGGCGAGGCGGCTGGGCAGGCGCGCCGGGCGTTCCCCCGTGTGGGTCTCGTATTCGGTCCACCAGGCCTCGCACCCGTCGGGCACCGGGAAGCCGAGCTGCTTGCGCCGCTCGACCAGGTCCCGCACCCGCTCCTTCTGCTCGCGCACCAGGGCGAGCGCACCGGGTTCGCTGTCGGCGGCGCTCGGGCGCTCCGCCGTCCAGAGCGTCTCCTCGAGGCGCCAGGCCTCGCGCCGGGCGTCGATGAGCTCGTGGGTGGTGGCGGCGACATCGGCCAGGAGGTCCGGGTCGCCCACGGCGAGCACGTCGGCGGCGCGCAGCCAGCCGTAGTCCTTGTTGATGCGGAGCAGGCCCGGCTGGATCTCGAAGAGGCCGACCACGTCGATGATGGGATCGATCACGGTGAGGGTGGTCCCGGCGGGCAACGAGATGGCGAGGTTCGAGAGTTGACGCTCGGCGACGCCGATCATGCCCATGGAGCGCAGCCCGATGTAACCAACGGGCGCCGTCGCATAGTCACGGTCGTCGCGCGGCACGGCGACCGGGACCGCCACGACGGCAAAGATGCGCGTCGCCCCCAGCTCGGCGGCCGCCTTGACGGGGACGATCTCGACGACACCGCCATCGACGTAGTCGTCGTCCGCCATCGAATGGGGCGGGAAGATCATGGGCACGCTGGCGGAGGCGATGGCACCGTCGAGCAGGTCGACCGGGCCCGCCGCCTCGCCCGGCGCCGGAGTGCGGGCGTCCGCCTCGACGATCGTGCCGTCCTCCGTCACGTAGCGCACGACGCCGGCCCGCAGGGCGGTGACGGCAAGGCGCAGCTGCAACCCGGGCCGCGCGACCAAGGCCGGGTCGACGGCCCGCACGCCCTCGGTCGATCCGTGGCGCAGCGCGTCGGCGAGCGGGTCGAGGTTGAGGACCGAGCTGCCGCTGGTGCGGAGCCGGCGGCGGACCCGGGGCAGTCGCAGGCCCGCGCCGGCGACCAGGCGCAACAGGTGGCGCTGGCGCTTGCGGCGGACCCGCTTCGCCTGCCGGCGTTCGTGGCGCCCGGGAGAAACCGGCGGTGGTGCACCTTCGCTCGTGGCCAACACCGCGGCGGGGTTGAGCGGGAACGGGGGCCTCGTCCCCTCTGTGAGCTCGTGATGGATCTCGCGGCCGAGGGCGGTGTTGTCGAGCGCGCTCAACCACGCCTGCTTGCCGAAGACGTTGTCGGTGTGGGTCCACGCGAGCACGTCGTTCTCGATCTCGTCGACACGGGCGGCGAACTCGTCGAGCGTGCGCGCCTGCGCCAGCACGGTGGCCGCGATGGCACCGGCCGAGGTCGCGGTGATCACCTCGGGGGCGATCTGTTCGACGCCGACCAGGTACTGCAGCACACCCACCTCGAAGGAGCCTTTGGTCCCGCCGCCGGCGAGGACGAACGCGGTGGGGCCAGGACGGGGGGACGCAGGCATCGGGTGATTCTGGCACCACCCCGGGGGCGAGCTCAATGGGGTCATCCCCCGGCGGCGGCGCTCACGACCTCGACCAGGGAGCCGGCCCGGGCGGGCGTCGTCGCCCACTCCGAACGCGGGATCACGCAGCGGTCGACGGCGACCGCCACCCCCTTGGGGTCCTCTTCGTGGATGAGCCCGGCGACGACGTCGGCGATGGTGGTCCCGTCGGCCACCTGCACGGCTTCGCCGTTGAGGTTGAGGGCGATGTCGTTCATGCGGGCGCCAACGCCTCGATGAGGGGCGGCACGGGACGGCGCGCAAGGAGATCGGCGACGGCGGTCGCCGTCAGGGGCGCCAGCAGGATGCCGTTGCGGTAGTGCCCGGTCGCGACCGGCGACGCCCTCAATGCCGCTCCAGCCGATGCGTGGCGTGTTGTCCGGCGTGCCGGGACGCAGTCCGGCCTCGGCCTCGCGCAACTCGAGCTCGTCGACGGCCGGGACGATGGCCCGTGCGTCACAGAGGAGTTCGTGGACGGCGCCGGCCAGCACGGTGGTGTCGTCCCCGCGTTCTTCGACGGTGGCGCCCACGACCAGCGAACCGTCGCGGCGCGGCACCAGGTAGACGGAGTGCCCGTGCACCAGGCCCCGCACCGTCCGGCGCAACAGCGGTGCGAGGCCGGAAGGGGGAGGACCGAGGCGCAGGATATGGCCCTTGACCGGACGGACCTCAGGCATCGCCGCGGGGTCCAGGCCGGCGATGTCGCGCTGGCCGACCCCGGCCGCCAGGATGGCCTGGTCGGGGTGGAGGCGGCGGCCGTCCGCCAGGACGAGCTCCGGTCCGGCCGCCACGGCAGTGACCGTGCCCGCGTCGAACGTCACGCCGCCGGCGCGGCACGCCGCGACGAGCGCGCCGAGCAGCGCCCGGTTGTCGACCTGGTGGTCACCCGGCACGTCGATGCCCCCGCGCAGGGACGGGCTGAGCGCGGGCACCAGCTCCCGGCATTCGGTGGCGCTGCGGCGGGTGGCGCGTAGGCCGAGCGAGTGCTGATAGGCGAGGAGGTCGTCAAGGCTGGCGCGGTCCGACGCGTCGAGCGCGACGGTCAGCGTGCCCGTCGTGTCGTAGCCGATCGGTTGGCCGGCGGCCGACTCCAACGCCGCGGCGAAGGCCGGCCAGCGTCGGGCACCCTCAAGCAGCAGAGCTGTGAGTGCCGACTCGCCGAACTGCGCCTCGGTCACCGGCGCGAGCATGCCGGCCGCCACCCACGAGGCGCCGTCGCGCCCGGGCGCCGGCGCGACGACCGTCACATCATGTCCATTTCGTGACAATTCCCACGCACAAGCGAGGCCGATGACCCCACCTCCCACGACGTGTACCTGCGTCGTCATGTGCCAAGCCTACGAGCGGCGTCGTGTATCCTGGTCGTTCCACCTTCGGGCCAACGTCGTCCCGGTAGCCGTTCAACTTCTCCCCTTCGGAAGGACGCCGATGGCCTCTGGCCTCTACGACCCCGGTTATGAGCACGACGCCTGTGGCGTCGGCATGGTGGCCGATCTGCTCGGCCGACCCGACCACGACATCGTGGACAAGGGCCTGACCGTCCTCGAGCGCCTGGCGCACCGGGGCGCGTCCGGGGCCGAGGTCGAGACGGGTGACGGCGCCGGGATCCTGGTGCAGGTGCCCCACCGTTTCTTGGCCGGGGCCGCCGACGCGGCGGGTTTCACGCTGCCCGAAGCCGGGGGCTACGCCGTCGGCCTCGCCTTCCTGCCCAACGACGCCGACGACGCCCACAAGGCGCGCAGCACGGTCGAGCAGATCGCCGGCGAGGAGGGCCTCTCCGTGCTGGGCTGGCGCGTCGTGCCGACCGAGTCGGAAGGCCTCGGCAAGACGGCACGCGGGGCCATGCCGCGGATCGAGCAGCTCTTCGTTTCCCCCGCGGCCAGCGGGGTCGACACGATGGCGCTCGAACGTCGCGCCTTCGTGCTGCGCAAGCGGGTCGAGCACGCGGTCGACGACCTCTACTTCCCTTCCCTCTCGGCGCGCACGATCGTCTACAAGGGCATGCTCACCTCCGAGCAGCTGCGCGAGTTCTTCCCCGACCTGCGCGACCCGACCTTCGAGTCCGGCCTCGCGCTGGTGCACTCGCGGTTCTCGACCAACACGTTCCCGAGCTGGCCGCTGGCCCACCCGTACCGCTATCTCTGCCACAACGGCGAGATCAACACGCTCGCCGGCAACCGCAACTGGATGCGAGCCCGCGAGGCGCTGCTCGAGACGTCGCTCATCGAGGGCGACCTGTCGCGCATCTACCCGATCTGCACCCCCGCGGCGAGCGACTCGGCCAGCTTCGACGAGGTGCTCGAGCTCTTGCATCTCGGCGGGCGCTCCCTGCCGCACGCCGTGCTCATGATGATCCCCGAGGCGTGGGAGAACCACACCCTGATGGATCACGAGCGGCGCGCCTTCTACCGCTATCACGCATCGCTGATGGAGCCGTGGGACGGCCCGGCCGCAGTCTGCTTCACCGACGGCACGGTGGTCGGTGCGGTGCTCGACCGCAACGGCCTGCGCCCGGCGCGGTACTGGGTCACCGACGACGGGCTCGTCGTCCTGGCCAGCGAGGTGGGTGTGCTCGACCTCGCTCCCGAGCGCGTCGTGCGCAAAGGACGGCTGCAGCCCGGTCGCATGTTCCTGGTCGACACGTCGAAGGGCCGCCTAGTCGAGGACGAGGAGATCAAGGCCGAGCTGGCGTCGCAGCACCCCTACGACGAGTGGCTGGCGGCCGACCAGGTCCGCCTCGAGGAGCTGCCGGCGCGCACGATGCTGACGCCCCAGCACGGGCACGTCGTCACCCAGCAACGTCTCTTCGGCTACACGAACGAGGAACTGCGCGTGATCGTGGCCCCGATGGCCCGCACCGGCGGCGAGCCGATCGGTTCCATGGGCTCGGACACCTCCATCGCCGTGCTCTCGGACCGCGCCCGGCTGCTCTACGACTACTTCACCCAACTGTTCGCGCAGGTGACGAACCCGCCGCTCGACGCCATCCGCGAGGAGCTGGTGACGTCGCTGGCCGCGACGATCGGGCCCGAGGCCAACTTGCTCGAGGCGCGGTGCGGGTCGTGCCGCCAGATCTTGCTCCCGTTGCCGGTCATCGACCGCGACGACCTAGCCAAGCTCATGTACGTCAACGAGCACGGCGAGACGCCTGGCTTCAAGGCCTTCGCCATCGACGGGCTGTTCGACGTGCGCGAGGCCGGCCGGGCTGGCGCGCCCACCGAGGCGGGCGGCGACGCGTTGCGCCGGGCCATCGACGAGGTGCGCCGACGGGTGTCCGACGCCATCGCGGACGGGGCCAACCTGATTGTCCTCTCGGACCGCAACGCGACGGCCGATTGGGCGCCCATTCCCTCGTTGCTGCTCACCGCGGCCATCCACCACCACCTCGTACGCGAGAAGACCCGGACGAAGGTGGGCCTGGTGATCGAGACGGGTGACGCCCGCGAGGTCCACCACATGGCCCTGCTCATCGGCTTCGGCGCGGCGGCGGTGAACCCGTACCTGGCGCTGGATTCGATCGACGACATGATCTCGGAGGGATTGTTGGAGGGGGTGTCGCCGCGGCAAGCCCGGCGCAACTACATCAAGGCGTCGTGCAAGGGCGTGCTCAAGGTCATGTCGAAGATGGGGATCTCGACCGTGGCCTCCTACACGGGGGCCCAGGTCTTCGAGGCCATCGGGCTTGACGCCGCGTTGATCGACGAGTACTTCACCGGCACGTCCTCGCGCATCGGCGGCGTGGGACTCGGGGTGTTGGCGGCGGAGGTCGCCGAGCGCCACCGGCGGGCCCACGAGCCGAGGCCGACGGAGCGGGCCCACCGCGAGCTGGAGGTGGGAGGGGAGTACCAGTGGCGGCGCGAGGGCGAGTTCCACCTCTTCAACCCCAAGACGGTCTTCAAGTTGCAGCACGCGACGCGCGCCAAGCGCTACGAGGTCTTCAAGGAGTACACGGCGGAGGTCGACGACCAGGCCGAGAAGCTTGGGACCCTCCGCGGGCTGCATGCGCCTGCAGCCCACGGCGGGAGGGCCGATTCCGATTGAGGAGGTCGAACCGATCTCGTCGATCATGGCGCGCTTCTCAACGGGGGCCATGTCCTACGGGTCGATCTCGGCCGAGGCGCACGAGACGCTCGCCATCGCCATGAACCGGATCGGCGGGCGCTCCAACACGGGCGAGGGCGGCGAGGACGCCGACCGCTACACCCCCGACGAGAACGGCGACCTGCGCCGGAGCGCGATCAAGCAGGTGGCGTCCGGGCGCTTCGGGGTCACCGGTGAGTACCTGGTCAACGCGGACGACCTGCAGATCAAGATCTCGCAGGGAGCCAAGCCGGGCGAGGGCGGGCAGCTGGCCGGGATCAAGGTGTGGCCGTGGATCGCCAAGACGCGGAACTCGACGCCTGGCGTCGGGTTGATCTCGCCGCCGCCGCACCACGACATCTACTCCATCGAGGACATCGCGCAGCTGATCCACGACCTCAAGTCGTCCAATCCGGCGGCCCGGGTGCACGTGAAGCTGGTGGCCGAGGTCGGTGTGGGGACCGTGGCGGCCGGGGTGGCCAAGGCGCATTCCGACGTCGTGCTCATCTCGGGCCACGACGGGGGCACGGGCGCCGCGCCGCTGACCTCGCTCAAGCACGCGGGGATCCCGTGGGAGATCGGGCTGGCCGAGACCCAGCAGACGCTCCTGATGAACGGCCTGCGCGACCGCATCGTCGTCCAGGTCGACGGGCAGCTGAAGACGGGGCGCGACGTCATCATCGGTGCGCTGCTCGGCGCCGAGGAGTACGGCTTCGCGTCGGCGCCGTTGGTCGTCTCCGGGTGCATCATGATGCGCGTCTGCCACCTCGACACCTGCCCGGTCGGCATCGCCACCCAGACGCCCGCGCTCCGCAAGAAGTACAGCGGCAAGCCCGAGTTCGTCGAGACCTTCTTCGAGTACATCGCCGAGGAGGTGCGTGAGCTGCTGGCGTCGCTCGGGTTGCGTTCGCTCGACGAGGCCATCGGACGCGTCGATCTGCTCGACACCGAGACGGCCGTCACGCACTGGAAGGCGGCGGGACTCGACCTGTCGACCGTGTTGGCCCAACCGGACGTGCCGGACACGATGGGGCGCCGCCAGGCCCGCCTGCAGGATCACGGCCTGGAGAAGGCGCTCGACCACCAGTTCCTCGACGCCTGTGCGCCGGCGCTGGCCGGGGGCGTGCCGGTATCGCTCGAGCTGCCGATCAGCAACGTCGACCGCACCGTCGGGACCTTGCTCGGGTCCGAGATCAGCCGGCGGTTCGGCAACGAGGGCCTGCCCGACGACACGATCTCGCTGACGTTCTTCGGTTCGGCCGGGCAGAGCTTCGGCGCCTTCTTGCCCCGCGGCGTGACGATGCGCCTCTACGGCGACGCCAACGACTACTTCGGCAAGGGCCTCTCGGGCGGCCGCCTGGTGGTCCGTCCGCCGCTCGCGTCGCCGTTCGTCGCCGAGGAGCAGATCATCGCCGGCAACGTCATCCTCTACGGCGCCACCGGGGGCGAGGTCTTCATCCGGGGCCAGGTGGGGGAGCGCTTCTGCGTGCGCAACTCCGGGGCCACCGGGGTGGTCGAAGGCGTCGGCGACCATGGCTGCGAGTACATGACCGGTGGGTTGGTCGTCGTGCTCGGACCGACGGGCCGGAACTTCGCGGCCGGCATGTCCGGCGGCGTCGCCTACGTCTACGACCCGACGCGCACCTTCGGCCAGCGGGTCAACCTCGACACGGTGGACGTCGAGCCGCTCGACCCCTCGGACAGCTTCATGGTGCGCTCTTTGGTGGAACGCCACGGCGTCGAGACCGAGTCCGCCGTGGCGGCTCGCTTGCTCGAACACTGGGACACCGACGTCCTCGAGTTCGTGAAGGTCATGCCGCGCGACTACCGGCGCATCCTCGAAGCGACCCGCCTGGCCGAGGCCGAGGGGCGTTCGGTCGACGAGGCCGTGATGGAGGCCGCACATGGGTAAGACGACGGGCTTCATGGAGTACGGGCGCGAGCTGCCGCGGCGCCGGCCCGTGCCGGTGCGGCTGCGAGATTGGAAAGAGGTCTACGAGCCCTTCCCTGCGGACGCGACCAAGCAGCAGGGGGCGCGCTGTATGGACTGCGGCATCCCGTTCTGCCACGACGGCTGCCCACTCGGAAATCTGATCCCCGAGTGGAACGACCTCGTCTACCGCGACGACTGGCCCGACGCGATGGAGCGCCTGCACTCGACGAACAACTTCCCCGAATTCACCGGGCGCCTGTGCCCGGCGCCCTGCGAGGCGGCGTGCGTGCTGGGGATCAACGAGGACCCGGTGACGATCGAACGGATCGAGTACGAGATCGTCGAGCGCGCCTGGTCGGAGGGGTGGGTCACACCGCAGCAGCCGACGGTGCGCACCGGCAAGACGGTGGCCGTGGTCGGGTCCGGCCCGGCCGGTCTGGCGGCCGCGCAGCAACTGGCGCGTGCCGGGCACCAGGTGACCGTGTTCGAGCGGGCCGAGAAGCCGGGCGGGCTGCTCCGCTACGGCATCCCCGAGTTCAAGATGGAGAAGGCGGTGCTGGACCGCCGGCTGGCCCAGCTCGAGGCCGAGGGTGTCACGTTCGTCTGCTCGACTTCGGTCGGCGGGTCCCCCGAGGGGCGCACGGAGCCGGCGGACGGCGCGATCGAGCCGGGGGAGGAGCGCGGCCAGGGCACGGCCTGCGCCCCGGACGTCGTGGTCCGGCCGGCCGCCGAGGTCCGCGCCGAGTTCGACGCCGTCGTCCTGGCGGCGGGCGCCACCATGCCGCGCGACCTGCCGGTGCCGGGTCGGGAGCTCGACGGCGTCCACTTCGCGCTCGAGTACCTAAAGCCGGCGAACCTGGTCCGCGAGCGGGCCCTCAAGGAATCGCCGATCACGGCGGCCGGCAAGCACGTCGTCATCATCGGCGGCGGCGACACCGGAGCCGACTGTCTCGGCACGGCGCACCGCCAAGGGGCGGCGTCGGTACACCAGTTCGAGATCATGCCCGAGCCCCCGAGCGACCGGCTGGCCGAGAACCCCTGGCCACTGTGGCCGCTCATCTTGCGGAGTTCGGCGGCGCACGAGGAGGGCGGCGAGCGGCTGTACTCGGTGACGACGACCGAGTTCGTCGACGATGGGTCCGGCTCAGTGCGGGCGCTCCGGGGCCACACCGTCGAGATGCGGACCGAGGACGGACGTCCCGTCTTCGAAGCGGTCCCGGGCAGCGAGTTCGAGATCGAATGTGAGCTGGTCCTTTTGGCCATGGGCTTCTCGGGCACCGAGCGGCGCAACGCCGTCGACGAGCTGGGCGTCGAGGTCGGGCCGCGCGGCAGCGTGGCTGCGGACGCACAGTGGGCCACCAACGTCGACGGCGTGTTCGTCTGCGGGGACCAGACTCGGGGCCAGAGCCTCATTGTGTGGGCCATCGCCGAGGGCCGCTCGTGTGCGGCGTCGGTCGACCGCTGGCTCATGGGGACGACGTCGCTGCCGGCCCCGCTGGTGCCCGGCCAGCTCGCCCTGCGCTGAGCGGTCGGCCGGCCGGGCCGCTGGTACGATATTTATGTGCTGAAAGCAACTATCGAGCCTGACGCCGAGCCGGGCCCGGCCGCCCGCCACGTCGACCGCTTCGACGAGGCGCTGCAGACCGTCGCCCGGTCCATCACCCAGGTCCGCCTGCACGAGCGGCTCCTGCGGTTGGCGGGCGTCCGGCTCGACCGGGCGGGCGCAACGCTGCTGTTCAAGCTCTCCGCCAAGGGCGACTCGCTCCGGGTCACCGACCTCGCCGAGATACTCGGCGTGGACACCCCGACGGTCACCCGCAAGGTCCAGCAGCTCGAGCGCGACGGGATGGTCGTCCGCCAGACCGACCCCGACGACCGCCGGGCCTCGCGGATCAGGCTGACCCCGGCCGGTCGCCGGACCATCGAACGGGTGCGCCGGGCCCGGCGGGCCTGGCTCGAGCAGCTCTTGGCCAAGTGGGACGACGACGACCTGTCCGCCTTGGCCGACCTGCTCAGCCATTTTGCGGACGACCTCGAGGCGAGACCTGGACGACGCCCGTGACTGAGCTGGCGACGGCTCCGCTCGAGGCACTCGACCCCGACGACGCCGGCGCCGAGCACCGCCGGATCCTGGTGATCCTCGGCGCACTCATGATGGGGATGGCGCTGGCCGCCCTCGACCAGACCATCGTGGCGACCGCGCTGCCCACCATCGCCGGCGACCTGCACGGGCTCAACCACCTGTCGTGGGTGGTGACGGCGTACCTCCTGACCACCTGCATCTCCACGCCGCTGTGGGGAAAGCTGGGCGACCTCTACGGCCGCAAGTCCCTCTTCCAGCTGGCCATCGTGATCTTCCTGGTCGGCTCCATGCTCTCGGGGCTGTCCCAGTCCATGGCCGAGCTCATCGCGTTCCGGGCGATCCAGGGGGTCGGAGCGGGCGGGCTGATGGTCGGGGCGCAGGCGATCATGGGCGACGTCGTGTCGGCCCGCCAGCGCGGCAAGTACATGGGCTACTTCGGCGTCGTCTTCGGCGTCACCAACGTGGCGGGCCCGCTGCTCGGCGGCTTCTTCACCGAGCACCTGTCGTGGCGCTGGATCTTCTACATCAACCTGCCGCTCGGCATCTTGGCCTTGTTCGTCGTGGCCGCCGTGCTCCACCTCCCGATCAAGCGGGTGCCCCACAAGATCGACTGGGCCGGCACGGCCTTTCTCTCCGTCGGCGTCACCTGCATCATCTTGCTCACGACCTGGGCCGGTTCCGAGTACGCCTGGGGTTCGCCGGTCATCATCGGCACCGCGCTGGTCGCCGCTGGTCACGCTCGGCATCTTCTGCTTCATTGAGACAAAGGCCTCGGAGCCGATCATCCCGCTCTGGCTCTTCAAGAACCGGACCTTCACCGCCACCTCGGGCGTCGGGTTCATCATCGGCTTCGCCATGTTCGGGGCCATCATCTATCTGCCGCTGTACCTCCAGATCGTCCACGGCGCGTCGCCGACCCTCTCGGGCCTCGAGTTGCTGCCCATGATCGGCGGGATGCTGATCACCTTCATCACGAGCGGCCGGATCGTGACCCGCACGGGGCGCTACAAGGTGTTCCCGATCGTGGGCACGGCCGTCCTCGCCGCTCGGCCTGTTCTCGCTCACCCAGCTCGGACCGCACACGGCCTACGCCGAGGTCGCCGTCTTCATGTTCATCACCGGGCTCGGCATCGGCCTCGTCATGCAGGTGCTCGTCGTCGCCGTGCAGAACGCGGTGCCCTACTCGGCGCTGGGGGTGGCCACGGCAACGTCGACCTTCTTCCGCACCATCGGGGGAGCGTTCGGGGTGGCCGTCCTCGGTGCCGTCTTCGCCAACCGCCTGATCTCACAGCTCAAGGTGCACGCGACGGCGGCCGAGCTGAAGTTGGTGAGCGGCTCGACCGTGACCGCCAACCCGGCCCAGATCGACCATCTTCCCGCCGGCCAACGCACCTATGTCGTCAGCGCGTTCAGCCACTCGGTCGAGACGGCGTTCTTGGTCGCGGTGCCCTTTGTCGTCGTGGGTTTCGTCCTGAGCTGGCTCATCAAGGAGATCCCCCTGCGCACGACCGCGTTCGTCGCCACGTCCGGGCCCAATGGCCAACCGCAGGGGAGCGACACGGGCGGGGAAACGAACGATCAGGCTGCGCCGACGGCGGCCGCCAGCCCCGGCTGGGAGAGCCTGTAGCGCAAAGGAACGACTGCGGTGAGCGGTCGAAACCGCCGGGCAGGGGGTCCGGTCACGCGGGGCCGAACCAGGTGGTCACGGCGTCACGCAGACCCGTATCCGTGCCGTCACCCACCCAGGCGACATGGCCGTCGGGCCGGACCAGGACGCCAGCCGGAGCGGTCACCGCGCCGAGGACCGGAAGCACCCACGGGCCCACGGAGCAAGCGTCAATCAGCTGGACCCTGCTCGCCCACGGGGCGATGGCAAGACTCCCTGGTGCGCCGAAGTTCAGCAGCACCGGCCGGGCGTCGTGCAGCAGGGCGAAGAACCGAAGCGGGCCGTCCGCCGTGGCGAGATCCAGATCGGGCATGCGGCGCCCGAGCAGCGGGTGGCCCTCGCCGAGGTCGTAGTGGATGTCGAGACCAGAGACCATGCCGGCGAACGCGCGGCGCGGCTCGTCCATGCCCAGCAGCTCGGCCACGGTGCCGCGCAGCGCGGCGGTGCGCTCGTCGGGGGCCCTGAGCACGCCCTGCGCCAGGCTGTTGTGCTGGACGCGGGCCCCGACCGGGTGCCGCTCGGCGTGATACGTGTCCAAGAGGCCGTCTGGTGACGTCCCGTTCACGACCTGGGCGAGCTTCCACCCGAGATTGGCGGCGTCCTGGACGCCGGTGTTGAGACCCTGCCCGCCCTGGGGCGGATGCACGTGCGCTGCGTCGCCCGCGAGCAGGACGCGTCCCTTGCGGTAGGACACCGCCTGCCGGGTCATGTCGGTGAAGCGGGAGATGAAGGTCGGGCTGTGCGCGCCGTAGTCGGTCCCATCGACGGCGATCAGCGCCGTGCGGACATCTTCGAGGGAGGGGTCGCGGGTGTGCTCGAGTTGCGCATCCATGAGCGCGACCCGTATCTGTCCCCCGTCCCCGAGCCCGATGCCGCCGCCCTCGCGCAGGCCGATCTCCGGCGCCTCTGTCATCGAGACCTCCGCGATCACCCAGCTGGTCGTGGGATCCGACCCGGCGAACTCGATGCCAGCGCCCTTTCGGACCAGGCTGCGCCCGCCGTCGCAGCCGACGAGGTAGCCCGCCCGGAGGGATCGGCCGTCGGACAACTCGACATCGACGCCGGTGTCGTCCTGGGCGAACCCCGTGACCTCACACGAGCGAACGACCGCCACGTCCAGCTCGTCGATCCAGGCCGCGAGGAGTCGTTCGGTATGGCTCTGCCACAGCGCGAGCCCGTAGTTGTGGCGGGTGGGGAAGTCGCTGATGTCGAGCGGGACCCCGCCGAAGTTCTGAAACTGCATCGTCTCGCCCTCGGCGAGGAACCGATCGGCGATGCCGCGCTGGTCGAGCACCTCAATGGTGCGCGCGTGCAAACCGCCGGCTCGGGAGGTGTGGCGATCCTCGATCGAGCGCCGCTCGACGACGACGACGTCGACGTCGGCCAGCGCCAATTCACCCGCCAACATCATTCCCGTCGGACCGCCGCCCGCGATCACCACCGCATGGTTCTCCATACGCCACCCCGCTCGCTTCACTCTTGCCGCTTCGGACCGGAGATTGTGCGCACTCCCGGGCGCCTTGCTGCAAGCGGCAACGGCGCGGTAAATTGAGGGTGACAAGGAGTGGGCACACCTCCTTTCAGCACTCGTGTCGTCGTCGGCGACGGACGCGCCCTTGGCCAGGCGGGGGTGAGGTCGCTCAGGGGGCCGGCCGTGCGACCTGGGAGGTCACGGCCGAGCGCAGCAGCTCGCGGGCATCGACGGGAAGAAGGAAGCCGGCTGCCTGGTCCTTCAGGGTGGTGCGGGCCCACGCCGAGACGAACTGACCGTGCGTCTTGTACAGGCTGGCGAGATGCGGCGTGCTGTAGGGCACCGTGGAGCCGAAAAGGAAACAGAACCCCCCGCTGTTGCCTTGGCTGCCCAGCGCTGCGATCGGCGCGCCGACCTGTGGAGTGCGCACCCCTCCGACGGCGTTTCCGTTGGCGTCGAGCTTGAAGGTGACGGGCGAAGTGTGCGTCGTCGCCAGGAGGGGAGCACGGGGCGGCGGTGTTCCCCTCACGACCCACCGGTTGAGCCAGTGCACCGCTGTGTCCAGCGCCCAGTGCGTCCCACCGGTGTTGATGGGAACCGCGCAGTTGAACCCGCCCACGGGAGTACGTGTCGGGTTCTGCATGGCCGCCAGATTCAGCACCGCACCTTGACCGTTGCCGGTGTCGGTGGGGCCAATAGCGAGCCCGTAGTAGTCGTAGTGCGAGCTTCCGGCTATCTCCCACAGACGGAACCACTTCGGATTGCCATAGTGCAGCCGGTCAGTCAGGTTGCTGTTGTCGACGTCGGTTTCGGTCTCGAATTCGAAAACCGGAACGCCGATGTCGCTGCGAATCGTCGTCGGAGCTGAGGCCGGGTAGTTGGTCTGCGGTGCTTGGGAGAGTGGGGAGCCGGTGCCAAATTGGCTGTGCACGAGGAAGCCCGCGTAGACGTGGTTGATCGGCTGGACGGCATCGATGTAGGTCATCAGGCGACCGGCCGACTGCGACTCACCCGCCGCCAGGAGCGTGCGGGGCCGCAGACCCGCGAGAATGGTCGCGGCGTTGTCGTGTACCGCCTGGCCGGCCTGAGAAAAGATGTCGTACGAGAAGCTGTCGCCGGGGTGCGAGAGCGATGAGTACACCGCCGGATCGGTCGTCTTCGCGGCGTTGACACCGACCTGTTGGGCCGACACCCCCACCCAGGCGAACCCTTCGCGGATCAGTTCGTTGTGGGACAGGGTCCAATCCGGCGCGTCGTCGGTGCCGCCGCTCACGTTGAGCCACTCGACCACGACGGTCCCGTTGAACCTCTTGGGGTTCTTCGGACGGTAGACGGCGATCCGGGTCTTGTACGGCGCACTCACGCCGGTCGAGACCTTCCATTTCCCGTTGGTACCCAGAGGTTGCGCCGGCACGAAGGAGTGGGCGGTGCCCGAGATGAAGTACTGGGATTTTTCGTAGCCGACCTTCGACAGGTCGAAGCTGTTGCCGTAGAGGGTGTTGTCGAACGTGGGGGAGCCGATCGGGACGGGTCCCGCGACCGTGACCGTCGAGCCGCTTGCAGCCGACAACGCCCAGCTCGGTGATCCCGCGCACACCACCAACACGGCGCTCAGGCTGAGGACTGCCGCCACGCCGCGGGCGAGCCGCCCCAAGCCGTCCCTGCCCGCGGGGCCCCGGCCGACGATGTCCGCTGACGTCATGACTTCCCCCGTTCGGTGCTGCGGTTGCCTCACCCTGCCACAGACGCGATCCCTCAGTTCGAGCCGAGCTTCGGATGACCAGCAGTTCTCGCCGGTACGCTCACGCCGTGCCCCAGCGCGAAGCCAACGGCGTCTCGCTCTACTACGAGCTGGCGGGCGCGGGGAAGCGGCTGCTGTTCATCAGCGGCACGGGCGCCGACCTGCGTCGGTCGCCCCGGCTCACCGACGGGCCGCACTTCACCGAGTTCGAGCTCTTGCAATACGACCAACGCGGCCTCGGCCGGTCCGGCGTGCCGACGGGTCCCTACACGATGGCCGACTACGGCAACGACGCCGCGGCCCTGCTGGACGCCGTCGGGTGGGAGGACGCCGCGGTCCTCGGGGTGTCGTTCGGGGGCATGGTGGCCCAGGAGTTGGCAATCCGTCACCCGGCTCGGGTGCGCCGCCTGGTGCTCGCGTGCACCTCGGCGGGTGGTGCCGGCGGCGCGTCCTACCCGCTGCACGAGCTGGTCGGGCTCGAGCCCGAGGCCGTCCTGGAGCGGCGGCTCTCGTTGATCGACACCCGTTGGGACGCCGCGTGGCGAGAGGCCAACCCGAAGATGGTGGCCATGATCGCCGATGGGTTCGGAGTGGGGCGTTCCGCCGAAGGCCCGGGAGAAGGCCCGTTGCTCCAGCTCGAGGCGCGCCGGCACCACGACACGGCGGGGCGGCTCGGGCAGATCGGCTGTCCCACCCTGGTGTGCGGCGGGCGCTACGACGGGATCGCGCCCCCGGCCAACAGCGAATTCCTGGCCGGCGCTATCTCGGGCGCCCGGCTCGAGATGTTCGACGGCGGCCACGTCTTCTTCCTGCAGGATCCAACGGCCCTGCCTTCGATCCGCCACTTCCTCTCGGCCTGAGCCGGCCGGTGTGGGCGCTCCGCCCGCGCCATAGATTCGTCCCATGGACCTGACCGCGACACCAGAGTGGAAAGCGCTGGCCGCGCACCACGACGAGATGGCCGACCGGCACCTGCGTGATCTCTTTGCCGGTGACGAGCAGCGCGCCGAGCGAATGACGACCGGTGCGGCCGACCTGGTGCTCGACTACTCGAAGCAACGGGTGACGGACGAGACGCTGCGTCTCCTGATGGCGCTGGCCCGTGCCGCCCGCGTGGAGGAGCGCCGGGACGCAATGTTCCGAGGTGAGCACATCAACACGACCGAGGACCGGGCGGTGCTCCACGTTGCCCTGCGCATGCCGCCCGGCAGTGAGCTGCGTGTCGACGGCCAGGACGTCACGGGCGATGTGCAGCGCGTCCTGGGTCAGATGGGTGAGCTCTCCGAACGCATTCGCAACGGCTCGTGGACGGGGGCGACCGGTCGGCCGATTGCGGCGGTGGTCAACATCGGCATCGGCGGATCCGACCTCGGGCCAGCGATGGCGACCCTGGCGTTGGCGGACTACGCCCAACCGGGGCTGACGAGCCGCTTCGTGTCGAACGTGGACCCGATCGACCTGTACGCCGCCACCCACGACCTCGATCCGGCCACGACCCTCTTCGTCGTCAGCTCCAAGACCTTCACGACGCTCGAGACGCTGACCAACGCGGCGGCCGCGCGCGACTGGCTGCTGGCGGGGCTGGGCGCGGCCGCCGGGGCTGACGCCGTGGCCAAGCACTTCGTGGCGGTGTCGACCAACACCAAGGCGGTCGCCGAGTTCGGGATCGATACCGACAACATGTTGGAGTTCTGGGACTGGGTCGGTGGGCGCTATTCCTACGACTCGGCCATCGGCTTCTCGCTGATGGTCGCCATCGGACGGCAGGCCTTCGGCGAGATGCTCTCCGGCTTCCATGCCATGGACGAGCACTTCAAGGACGCGCCCCTCGAGCAGAACCTGCCGGCCATCCAGGGCATGCTCAACGTCTGGTACAACAACTTCTTCGGGGCGCAGACGCACGCGGTGCTCCCGTACAGCCACCGGTTGGCGCGCTTCCCGGCCTATCTGCAGCAGCTGACGATGGAGTCGAACGGAAAGTCGGTGCGTCTCGACGGCTCACCCGTGGAAGGGCAGACCGGCGAGATCTTCTGGGGCGAGCCCGGGACCAACGGGCAGCACGCGTTCTATCAGCTGATCCACCAGGGCACGAAGCTGATCCCGGCCGACTTCATTGCGTTCGCCGAGGCCACGCACGACACCGGTGATCAACAGGACCTCCTCATGGCCAACTGCCTGGCCCAGACGAAGGCGCTCGCCTTCGGCAAGACGGCCGAGGAGATCGCGGCAGAGGGCACGCCGGCCGCGGTGGTGCCGCACAAGGTGATGCCGGGAAACCGTCCGAGCTCGACCATCCTCGCCCCCAAGGTCACGCCGTCGGTCCTCGGCCAACTGGTTGCGCTCTACGAGCACACGGTCTTCGTCGAAGGCACCATCTGGGAGATCGACTCCTTCGACCAGTGGGGCGTCGAGCTCGGCAAGGTGATGGCCCGGGAGCTGGCGCCGATCCTGACCAGTGCGACCGCACCCGACCTGGCCGGCCAGGACTCGTCGACGGCGTCACTGGTACGCCAGTACCGGGGGCTCCGCGGCCGGCCGGTCTGAGGAGGCGCCATCGGGGTCGGCACGCGAACGGGGCCCGGATTGCTCCGGACCCCGCTGCGTCTCGCTCAGGACCGGTGAAAGTTCCCCTCGCCTCGGTCTGATTGGTGTCGACCGGGTCCCGGGTCTTCCACGATGGCCGTCACAGTGGAGGCGCTGGTGGAGACCAGCGGCGGCGGCGTTTCCTTTGCGAACTCCTCACCGCACAGCTTGCGCCCGACCGGTTGCACGGGCGTGACATCGACATGGCACCGGGCCGGCACCCGCGGGCCCGGCCCGTCGACGCCGCCCTACTGGGGTCCGGACAGCCCGTGCAGTGGTTGGCTCGGCATGAGGCCACGCCACGCACTTGGGAGCTTGAGCGCGAGGCGCTGCAGCTCCTCGAGATGCAGCGCCGAGAGGCCCTCCAGGCGCTTGTTCCCCTTCGTCGTCAACTGGAGCCGCACCAGGCGGTGGTCGTCACCATCGCGGATCCGTTCGACCAGGCCGGCCGCGTCCGCCCGGTCGATCAGGCCGACGGCGCTGTGGTGCCGAAGAAGGAGATAGTCGGCCAACTCGCCGATGGTGGGTCCACGCGGGTCCGCGTGCCCCCGGATGGCAAGGAGCAGCTGGTGCTGGGCCGGGGTCAGGCCGGCCGCCTCGGCCTGTTGGTCGCTCCAGCGGAGGAATCGCCGCAGGCCGGTCCGCAGCATCAGTAGATCCTCGTAGTCCGCATCCGTCAGACGCATCGTCTTACGATATCATCGTATAACGATGAACCTGCGCATGGTCGTCGGGATCCTCCGACAAGACTGATCGTGTGCGGTGCGCGATCGTTGGCTTCGAACAGGACGAGGTCGGGGACTGGATCGCACTGCTCGCATGCGGCCACCGCCAACACGTGCGCCATCGACCGCCGTGGCAGGAGCGCCCCTGGGTCCTGACCGCAGAAGGCCGGCAGGGGAGACTGGGCTCACCGCTTGAGTGCGCCGAGTGTGAACACTCCGACGGCGAGGACGCCGACCCCTGATCAACCTCGCCTTGCCGCGCCCAACCAGGTCCATCGTAATACGAGCCACTCGTAGTACGACAGGAGTGGGGGACTGATGGTAAAGACCGGGACGAGGCGCTTTCACGGTCTCGTGGCGCCGACGAAGATCAGGTTCCCGAACGCGGTACCAACGGTGGCCGGGAAGGCCTCGGCCCGAACGTCCGCACCTGTGTAGGGCGCGTCGACCATCACCGTCTGGCCACCGACAACGCCGACGAAGAGCCCGACGTGGTCGATGGAGTCGGCACCGCCGCCGAAGAAGACCAGATCGCCCGGCGCCAGTGGGGCGCCCGCTGCCACCTTGGGGGTCGCGTCGTACTGGTCCTGGGCCACCCGCGGCAGCTTGAGGCCCGCCACGGCGTAGGCCGCCTGGACCAGGCCCGAACAGTCGAAGCCGACCCCCGGTGTCTCGCCGCCCCAGACGTAGGGCGTCCCGATCTGTGCCAGCGCCCACTGCACGGCGACGGCGCCCGCACCGGAGGTGGCCGCCGCGTCGACGGCGTCGGTGCCGCCCGCGTACGACTGGGCCAACGCCAGCACCTGCTGCACGTAGGAGGTCGAGTGGTTGTAGGCGTAGATCGCCCCGGGGATGTCTGCGCCACCAGACGCACCGTTGGCGCAGAGCAGCCGCGCCGCCGCCTCGACGGCGTCGGTCGGGTCGTAGGGACTGGGCGGGTCGGCGCCACCCGCTGGGACCGGGAGGGCGTACTCGGCGAAGGTGGCCGGCTCGAACTGCATCGGCCCTTCGGCGCCGGCGGCGTTGCTCCCGGAGTGGACCCCAGGGAGGTCCGACTGGCCGTTGTCCGACTCGATCGTGCCGATGGCGGCGAGCACCGTCCAGGGCAGCCCCGGGCAGGTCGCCGCGTCCTGCTGGTAGAGGGCGAGCATGGCGGGAGGGATCTTCGCCGCCGCCGCGCTGGCCGACGGTTCGTCCACGGTGCCGCCCAGGAAGGACACCGCCGAGGTGACGACCGCCATGCCGACGAGCCCCGTGCCGACGGCGGCCGCCAGCCCGGCCGCGGCGAGGCCCCTCACCGCGGCCCCCTCGCGTCGGCTCTGACCTGGGTCCACTTGGCCACGGAGGGGAACGGTCGGCGCCGGGGCGGCGTGGGCACGACGACGGCGCGGCCGTCATACTTGGGCCATGAAAAGCACCATGCAGGATGCCCCGCTCCTGATTGCCGACATCCTCCGGCACGGGCAGCAGGTGCACGGCGACAGTACCGTCATCACCGTCGAGGCCGGCGGGTACCGCTCGGCCAGCTTCACCGAGGTGGCCGAGCGCGCGGAGAAGCTGGCGGCTGCGCTGACGCGGCTCGGCGTCCAGCCCGGCGATCGCGTCGGCACGTTCTGTTGGAACAACCAGGGTCACCTCGAGGCCTACCTGGCGATCCCGTGCATGGGGGCGGTGCTGCACACCCTGAACATTCGCTTGCCCGCCGACCAGCTGGCCTACGTCATCAACCACGCCGAAGACAAGGTCATCATCGTCGACGCGTCGGTGATCCCCCTGCTCGCCGCGATCAAGGACGACCTCAAGACCGTCGAGACGATCATCGTGGCGGGGGAGGGCGACACGTCGTCGCTGGGCGAGACGCTCTCCTACGAACGCATCGTGGCGGCCGAGGACGCGGGCTTCGAGTGGCCCGAGCTCGACGAGCGGTCGGCCGCGGCGATGTGTTACACGAGCGGCACCACGGGCAGCCCCAAAGGCGTCGTGTACTCGCACCGCTCGATCTGGCTGCACACCATGGCCGAACAATCGGCCTCCTCCGTCGGGATGACCGAGTCCGACCGCATCCTGATCATCGTGCCCATGTTCCACGCCATGGCGTGGGGGACGCCCTACGGCGCCTGGATGGCCGGCACCGACATGATCATGCCGCAGATGTTCCTCATGGGGCAGCAGCTGGCCGACGTGATCAACGAGCACCACCCCACGCTCGCCTGCGGGGTGCCGACCATCTGGAACGGCCTGCTCGCGCTCGAAACGCCGGTCGACTTCTCCACCGTGCGCGCCATCACGGCCGGTGGTGCCGCCGTGCCGCAGTCGCTCATCGAGGCGTTCGAGAAGCGGTTCGGCGCGACGATCATCCAGGGCTGGGGCATGACCGAGACGAGCCCGCTGGCCGCCTTCGGGCTCCCGCCGGCGCGCAAGCAGGACGGCCACGACGACATGTACTACAAGGTCAAGGCCGGTCGTATCGTCGGCGGCGTCGAGGTGCGCGTGGTGGCCGAGGACGGCACGGTGCTGCCGAACGACGGCCAGTCCATCGGTGAGTTCGAGATCCGTGGGCCCTGGGTCACCGGCTCGTATTACAAGGACGAGGATCCCGGGAAGTTCCACGATGGGTGGCTCTGCACGGGCGACGTCGGCACGGTCGACCGCCAGGGGTACATGACGATCTCGGACCGCACCAAGGACGTGATCAAGTCCGGCGGCGAGTGGATCTCCTCGGTGGAGCTCGAAAATGCCGTGATGGCCCACCCCGACGTCTTCGAGGCCGCGGTCATCGCCATCCCGGACCCAAAGTGGTCGGAGCGCCCGCTCGTGGCCGTCGTACCGAAGCCAGGCCGCACTCCCGCGCCGGCCGACCTGGTCGACTTCCTGATCGGCCGGGTGCCGCGTTGGTGGTTGCCCGACCAGTGGACCTTCATCACCGAGGTGCCCAAGACGAGTGTGGGCAAGTTCGACAAGAAGGTCATGCGCGCCGCCTACTCCGAAGGCGACTACGAGGTACAGAGCACGCCGCTGCCCAAGTGAGCGGTCCGAGCGAGGCCATGCTGGAAATGGCCGAGCGCCTCGAGGGAATGCTCGAAGAGCTGGGCGACATGGCACTGGACGCGCTGAGCCGCGCCTCGGCCGGCGATCCCGACTCCCTCGAGACGGGCGAGGCGCTGGCCGAAGAGCGGCGCATCCTCAAGGCCCGGCGGGCGCTCGAACGCTCCGTCACCGCGTTGCTCGAGGGCTCCGACTCCCGGCGCGAGCCCCTCGACGACGGCGCCTGACCACCGACCTGCCCCCGTGCGCCTCTTCGTGGCGGTCTGGCCCAACGACGAGACCCACCGCCGCCTGGCCGGGCTGGAATTGGAGCTCGGACGTTCCAAGGGGCTGCGCTTCGTCGGGCCGGCGCGATGGCACGTGACGCTGCGCTTCCTCGGTGAGGTCGCAGATGACGCCGTGGCACCGCTCGGCGACGCGCTGACCGACTGTGCGGCGTCGTACCCCAAGTCCGTGACGTGCCGGCTCGGGCCCGGCACCGGCTGGTTCACCGGGGTCCGGGTGCTGCACCTGCCCGCAACCGGTCTGGACGGCCTCGCGGCCGTGGTGCGAACGGCGACGCTGCCGTTCGTGGCCGAAACCACAGAGCCCGAGCCTTCGTTCAACGGGCACCTGACGTTGGCCCGGGCCAAGGGACGCCGGCTCGGCGTGGCCGCCCTGGGCGAGATGGCCGGGATCCCCTTCGAGGCGTCCTTTCCAGTGCTCGCCATCGACCTGGTGTCCTCCGAGACATCGCCGCACGGGCACAGGTACACCACGGTCGTGCGGGCGTCGCTCGGGCTCACGGCCTAAGCGGGCCGCCCGGTCAAGAACTCCGTGATTGCCTTGGCGATGGCGGCCGCCGCGGCCTGTTGGAAGGACGGTGTCACGAGCAGGCCTGCATCACTGACGTTGGCCATGTTGCCGCATTCGATCAGCACCTTGGGCACCGTGGTGAGGTTGAGACCCGCGAGGTCGTTTCGGGACTGCAGACCATCCACGCCGTCGTAATTACTGACCGCCATGGGCGTGCCCGCGACGAATGCGTCGCGTAGCACGCTGGCGAACGAAGCGGATGACGCGATGATGCCGTCGTTCGGACCGTCGGCCTCCGGCTCCAAAACGCTAAAGCCCATACCGTCGGTGGGCCCACCGTCGGCATGGATGTCGACGGCGACGTTCGCGTCCGCGTCGTTGATGATGGCCGCCCGCGTCGTCACGCACGGCCCCACCCCGTCGTCGTTCGTGTGGGTCATGACGACCGTGGCTCCCTCCGACACCAGGTCCGCCTGGAGGTAGGTGGCCACGTTGAAGTTGAACTGGGCCTCGGTGTAGCCGCTGTCGGTGGCGGTGCCCGTCGAGTCGCACGGCTCGTACCCGGTACCGTTAAAGACCGGTTGGTTGATGGAGCCGGGATCGCTGTAGTTGAGGCCGTTATGGCCCGGGTCGACCCCGACGACCTTGCCGGCGAGCGGCGCCGGTGCGCCGAGGACCAGCCAGTACCCGTTGGTGGTCGGGCTCGCCGCCATCCCTACAACGGGTGCCGTGAGCGCGGTCCCCCCGAGCGAGCCGAGGTATTCCGCGCTGCCGTAGGTGAAAATTCCACCGTCGGACGCCACGAGCCAGTAGCCCCCTGTCGGTGCCGCCGCCATTCCGACGATCGGCGCATTGAGATGGAGCGCACCCGTCGAGCCGGAGAACTGGGCGTCGCCGTAGCTGAAGATGCCGCCGTCCGCACCCACGAGCCAGTACCCGCCACCATCAGGCGTGGCCGCCATCCCAACCATCGCGGCGTTGACGGTGCTTCCGCCGGTCGAGCCCCAGAACGGCGCGTCGCCATAGCTGAAGATGCCGCCGTCCGACGCCACCAGCCAGTACCCGCTGCCGCCGTGGTTCGCTGCGACGCCGACCACCGGTGCGTTCAGGGCGGCGCCGCCGGCCGACCCGAAGAACCCGGCGTCGCCGTAGCTGAAGATGCCCCCGTCCCGTGCCACCAGCCAGTAGCCGCCGCCGTCGGACGTCACGGCCATGCCGACGATGGGCGCATTCAGCACGAGCGAACCGGCCGAGCCCCAGAAGCGGGCATCGCCGTAGCTGAACACACCGCCGTCGGAGGCCACCAACCAGTAGCCACTGCCATCCGGCGTCGCCGCCATGCCGACGACGGGCGCCTTGGGGTTGGTTGCCGCATGCGCTGCCACGGCTGTCGTGCCGAAGGGCACCGCACCGTCGGGTGGGGGAGTGCTCGTAGCTTCGGAAATGCCGAGCGGAGCGGCCAGCGACAACCCCGTCGCCCCCAGGGCGATCGCAGCCAGGCACCGTAGCGCCGAGGTCACGCGCGCCGGCGCCACTATCAGCCCGTGCAGTCGTTGATGGCGTCGATGAGCATGCGCAGCCGTGCGTAGTGAAAGCGATCGAAGCGGAAGGCCAGGCGGGGGAGCTCGGGGTGGTCGTTGCGCTCCGGCGGGAAGGCGGCCGCGTTGCGGATGCTGCCCCGCAGCACGATGTCGCCGAAACGCTTGTTGAGGTCGGCCAGCTCAGCCTTGCTCGGCGCCACCTGCACCCGGAGCACCAGCAGGTCGCCCACCCAACGGCACGAGTGGTAGTTGCGGTAGAACCCGAGGACCTCCGCACTGGCTTCCTCCATGGTGTTGGTCACCTTGAAGAGTGCGCGGTCGTCCGGTGAGACCCAGCCCGCTGCGATCGCCTGCTCTTCGAGGAAGCGCAGCCACCCGTGCCAGTAGGTCCCGCCCGGGGTCTCGACCATCACCACCGGGGCCGGCTCGGCCTTGCCCGTCTGCAGGAGGGTCAGGAGCTCGAAGGCCTCGTCCTGGGTGCCGAAGCCGCCGGGGAGGATGGCGTAGGCGTGCGACTCCTTGATGAGCATCAGCTTGCGCGTGAAGAAGTACCGCATCTCGACCAGCTTCGGGTCCTGTGCGATGAACGGGTTGGCCGACTCCTCGTTGGGCAGCCGGATGTTGACCCCGAAGGCGTGTTCGCGCCCGGCGCCCTCGAGCCCCGCCGCCATGATCCCCGGGCCGGCGCCGGTCACGACCATCCAGCCGGAAGCGGCGAGGGTCGCCGCCAGATCGCGGGCGAGGATGTAGACGGGGTCCTCGGGCTTGGTCCGCGCCGACCCGAACATCGTGATCTTGCGGATGTGGCGGTAGGGCCGGAACACCCGGAACGCCTCGGCCATCTCGCCGAGCGCGGCGTTGGCGATCTTGAGGTCGCCCACCGACGTGCCCTCGCGCGCCATGTCGTCGAGCGAGGCGATCATCGCCTCGAGCTCACGCGCCTGGGCGGGCGAGAGCGCCCGGCTGTCGAACAGGTCGGCGTAGGCCCGCTCCCGCGCCGCCTCGTCGACCTCCGCGGTCTCGACGATCTCGTCGTCCGGGGCGATACCGTCGTCCCCGTCGCTCACGCGCCCGCCGAGGCCCCGGCCAGCGCGTAGAGGGTGGACCGCTGCACCAAGGGACGACCGAGGGGCGTCACGATGGCCTCGAGGTCCTCGACGCCCATGCGCTGCCCGTGGCGCGCACCGGCTGCCCGAGAGATGTTCTCGTCCATCAGCGTGCCGCCCAGGTCGTTGACCCCCGCCCGCAGCATCTGGCGGGAGCCCTCGGCACCCATCTTCACCCAACTCACCTGGATGTTGTCGATGTCACCCGCGTAGGCGATCCGCCCCACCGCGTGCATCAGGAGCGCCTCGCGGAACGTCGGGCCCCGCCGGGCGCGGCGTTGGAGGTAGATCGGGGTGGCCATGTGTACGAAGGGGAGCGGCACGAACTCGGTGAAGCCGCCTGTCTCGCGCTGCAGCGACCTCGTCGCCACGATGTGGCGGGCCCAGCTCACCGGCTGCTCGATCGAGCCGAACATGATGGTGACGTTCGAGCGCAGGCCGACCGCGTGTGCCGTGCGATGGGCCTCGAGCCACTCCTCGGTCGAGATCTTGTCCGGGCACAGCACCGCCCGGACCTCGTCGTCGAGGATCTCGGCCGCGGTGCCCGGCAGCGTCTTGAGACCGGCCTCGCGTAGGCGGGTCAGGTACTCGGCCAACGGCACCTCGGAGCGCCGCGCCCCTCGGTGACCTCGAGCGCAGTGAAGGCGTGGATGTGAATGCGCGTCGACGCCGCCCGCACCGCCTCGAGCACGTGGACGTAATAGTCGCCGTCGAAGTTCGGGTGGATGCCGCCCTGCAGGCAGACCTCGGTCGCCCCCTCGGCTTCGGCCTCCGCCACGCGTTGGGTGATCTCGTCGAGCTCGAGCAGGTAGGGCGCCCCGCGCAGGTTCAAGGACAACGGGCCCTTCGAGAAGGCGCAGAAGCGGCACTTGAACGTGCACACGTTCGTGTAGTTGATGTTGCGGTTGTGCACGAACGTGACCGCGTCGCCCGCGATGCGGCGGCGCAGGTCGTCTGCCACGTCAGCCACCTGGCGCACCTCGGGGCCGCGGGCACCGAACAGCGTGACGATCTCGGCGAGCCCGACCTCTTGCCCGAGCGCGACGCCGGCGAGTACCTCGGCCACGGCCCCGCCGCCCACCGGGCGCGGCGCCGGCCCGTCCAACAGCGCCGGCGGGGCCACCTCGCCCCCCGAGCACCAGTTGGCGTCGCGGGCCAGCCCCTCGGCGTCGGAGGCGTCGAGGACTCCGAAGCGCATCGCCTCGTCGAGCCAGCGCGACGGGTCCAGTGCGAACGTCGGGTAGATCGTCATCCGGGGGGCGAGCGTGTGCCCGGCCGCCTCGGTCGCGGCGCGCAGCACGTCCAGCGCGGGCCAGGCCCGCTCGGGGTTCACGTGGTCGGCCGTCACCGGCGAGACGCCGCCCCAGTCGTCGATGCCGGCATCGAGCAGCGGCGCCAGGTCGTCGGAGAGGTTGGGCGGCGCCTGCACGTGGACCTCGGCCGGCAGCACCAGGCGCGCCGCCGCAATCGCCCACACCAGATCCTCCTCCGGGCACGGCGTGGCCTTGAACATGGCGGTGCCCGGCTTCGGCAAGAAGTTCTGCACGATGACCTCTTGGACGTGGCCGTGCCGATCGTGCGCGGCGGCGATCGCCCGCAGGCCGGCCAACTGGTCCGCCCGCGTGTCGCCGATCCCGATGAGGATCCCGGTCGTGAACGGGATCGCCAGCTCGCCGGCCGCCTCGAGCGTGGCCAGGCGCCGGGCCGGCTCCTTGTCCGGCGAGCCCCGATGCGCGGCCAGGTCCTCGGCCATCGACTCGAGCATCATGCCTTGGCTCGCCGTGACCGGCCGCAGCGCGGCGAGCTCCTCGGCGTAGAGCGCCCCCGCGTTGGCGTGGGGGAGCAGGCCGGTCTCGGAGAGTACGAGGCGGCACATCGCGGCGAGGTAGTCGACGGTCGAGGCGTACCCGTGCGCCGCCAGCCACTCCGCCGCGACCGGGTAGCGCAGCTCGGGCCGCTCGCCCAGCGTGAACAGCGCCTCGTGGCACCCGGCCGCCTGGCCGGCCCGTGCGATCGCCAGGACTTCGTCGGGCGTGAGATAGGGCGACTCGAGCCGGGCCGGCGCCTTGGCGAACGTGCAGTACCCGCAGCGGTCGCGGCACAGCATGGTCAAGGGGATGAAGACCTTGGGGGAGTAGGTGACCCGCCGGCCGTGGGCGCCGTCGCGCACGACGCGGGCCAGGGCCGTGAGGTCGGGCAGCGGTGTGGAGAGAAGGTCGGCGTCGGAGAGCACGAGCGCCAATCTAGGGGGCGCTGGCGCGGGCTGGACCATCCACCAGCCACAGCATGCGCCCGGCGTGGACGCGGGCGGCCGGGATGTCGTCCCCGCGCAGGAGGGCGGCGACGGCATCGGCCTTGGACGCACCGGCCACCGTGAAGATGGCAAGGCGAGCCGAATTGATGACAGGGAGGGTGACGGTCAGGCGCGGGTGGGGGTTGACCCCGTTGGGGTCTTCGGTGGCCACCACCAGTTCGCCGGAGTCCGCCTGCAGCGTCGAGGCCCCGGGGAAGAGCGACGCCGTGTGCCCGTCGGGGCCCATGCCCAGGTGGATGACGTCGATGCCCGCGCCGGTGACGACGTCGCGCATGACGCGCTGATAGGCGGCCACGCACTCTTCGACGGGGAAGCTCGGTCGGCATCGGCTGGAACGAGCCCACCGGGCCGACCCGGTCGAGGAGCGCTTCGCGGATGAGCCGCTGGTTCGCGTCGTCGTCGTCGGGCGGCACGACGCGCTCGTCACCGACGTAGACGTCGACCACGCGCCATTCGATCCCCGGGGTCTCGGCCAGGACCTCGTAGCAGGCCCGGGCCGTCGGCCCACCCGAGAGCACGAGCGCGAACCGCGGGCCGGGCCTCGACGCGAACGCTTCGACCACCGCGTCCGCAAAGGGGCGCGTCACGTCTTCGACGGGAGTGAGCACTCGTCTAGGGAGTCGGGGTCTCGGTCTCCAGGCCCTGTTGGCCCGACTCGAGCGTCACCGCGTGCCCGCCGAATTGGTTGCGCAGCGCGGCGACCATCTTCAATTGGAACGAGTCCTTGTCCTGCGAGGCGAAGCGGGTGAAGAGCGACGTGGCGATCACCGGCGCCGGCACGCCGCGGTTGATGGCCTCGAGTGCGGTCCAGCGCCCCTCGCCCGAGTCCACGGCCACCGGCGCGATCTCGTCGAAGCCGGCGTCGGGCCGCAGCGCCCGCTCGGCCAACTCGAGCAGCCAGCTGCGCACGACCGAGCCGTAGCGCCAGATCGACGCGATCTCGTGGAGGTCGAGGTTGAACTCGTCGGCCCGCGCCATCACCTCGAAGCCCTCTGCGTAGGCCTGCATGAGCCCGTACTCGATCCCGTTGTGCACCATCTTCACGAAGTGCCCGGCGCCGACCGGCCCCACGTGCGCGTACCCGTCCTTCGGCGCCAGGGTCAGGAACGCCGGCTCCACGACGGCCACCGACTCCTTGGTGCCGCCGACCATGAGGCAGTAGCCCTCGGTCAGGCCCCAGACGCCGCCCGACGTCCCGGCGTCGACGAAGCCCACGCCCTTCTTCTGCAGCCGATCGGCGATGCCCTCGGCCTCTTTGAAGTTGGAGTTGCCGCCGTCGACGATGACGTCGCCCGCCTCGAAGAGCTCCGCCAGCGCATCGATCGTCTCGTTCGTCGGCTTCCCGGCCGGCACCATCACCCACGCCGCCCGCGGTGGGCTGCAGCTTCTGGGCCAGCTCGGCCAGCGTCGTCGCCGTCTCGGCCCCCTTCGAGGCCGCCTGCTTCAGCGCGTCCGCACTGAGGTCGTACGTCACCACCTCGTGCCCGCCCTTGAGCAGGCGCTCGGTCATGTTGGCGCCCATCTTGCCCAGGCCGATCATCCCGATCCTCATGCGCGCTCCTCTCGGTTGCGAACTGCCCGGTGAATCAGAACGTAGCGGCTTTGTCGGTCAGCGACTGCAGCAACTCGTCGAACGACTTGGCGAACGAATGCACGCCCTCGTCCTCGAGCGTCTGCTCGACGTCGAGCATGTCGATGCCCGCCTCGGCCAGACGGGTCAGCGCCTGCGTCGCGCCGTCGGGATCCGCGTCGACGGTGCGGTGCAGCGCCCCGTGGTCCTCGAAGGCCTGCAAGGTGCCTTCGGGCATGGTGTTGACCGTCGCCGGCCCGATGAGCTGGTCGACGTAGAGCAGGTCGGAGTAGGCCGGGTTCTTGGTCGAGGTGGAGGCCCACAGCGGCCGCTGCACCCGGGCGCCCTGCTCGCGCAACGCCTCCCAGCGGTCGCCGCTGAAGGTGCGATGGAAGTGTTGGTAGGCCGTTTGGGCCTGGGCCACCGCGCCGGTTCCCCGCAGCCCGAGAATGGCGGGGTCGCCGTCGACGCCGCCGGCCAGCGATTCCAGGCGGCGGTCGACCTCGGTGTCGACCCGGCTCACGAAGAACGAGGCCACGCTGGCGACGTGTGCAAGGTCGTCCGAGCGTCCGGCCGCCACGAGCGCCTCGAGGCCGCGCAGGTAGGCCTCCATGACTTCGTCGTAGCGGTCCAGCCCGAAGATCAACGTCACGTTGATGCTGCGCCCCTCGCCGATCATCGTCTCGATCGCCGGCACACACTCCTTTGTCGCCGGGATCTTGACGAAGAGATTCGGCTGCGCGATCCGCTCGTGCAGCTGCCGGGCCGACGTGACCGTGGCGGCGGTGTCATGGGCCTGGGCGGGGGAGACCTCGAGCGAGACGAAGCCGTCCTCGTGGTCGCTCTCGTCGTAGAGGGGCCGGAGCATGTCGAGGGCGTCATTGATGTCGGTGATCGCCATCTCCCAGTACGCGGACTCGACCGTGTGGTCCTTCATGAGCGCACGGAACTGGTCGTCGTAGGTGTCCTGGCCCGAGATCGCCTTGGCGAGGATCGTCGGATTGGACGTGATGCCGCGGACGCCGAGCGCGAGCCACTCGCGCAGCTGCCCATCGTGGATCCAGTCGCGGCGCAGGTTGTCGAGCCAGGGGCTCTGGCCGCCGATGTCGTAGAGGTCCTGGAGTCGGGTCATCAGGAGGCTTCCCTTCGTTCTCGGTTGTGGCTGGTGCTCGTGGTCATGGCCCGACCTCAGCCGGCGCGCCTCGCCAACAGCGCGCGGGCCCGCTCGACCACGTGGTCGGCGGTGAAGCCGAACTTCTCCATGACGACATCCCCCGGCGCCGACGCACCGAAGTGGTCGATGCCAATGGCGTCGTCGGCGTAGCGATCCCACCCGAACGTGGCGCCGGCCTCGATGCTGAGCACCGGCACCCCCGACGGGAACACGCTGGCGCGGTAGTCGTCGGGTTGCTGCTCGAACCGGTCCCAGCTGGGAAAGGAGACGACGCGGGCCTTGACCCCGTCGGCGCCGAGCGTGGCCGCCGCGGCGACGCAGTGCTGGACCTCGCTGCCCGTGCCGACGAGGACGATGTCGAGCCCACCCTCGGGATCGGAGAGGACGTACGCCCCGCGGGTGACGCCGTCGGCGGCCCGGTCCGCCGTCTCGGCGAGCACCGGGATGTTCTGGCGGGTGAGGCACAAGCCGACGGGGCCGTTCGCCTCGACGGCCAGCTTCCAGGCCTGCGCGGTCTCGTTGGCGTCGGCGGGGCGGATGAGGCTCAGGCCCGGCATGGCCCGGAGCGAGGCGAGGTGCTCGATCGGTTGGTGGGTCGGCCCGTCCTGGCCCAAGCCGATGGAGTCGTGCGTCCACGAATAGATCACGTGGGCGTCCTCGAGCGCGGCGAGCCGCACGGCGGGCCGCATGTAGTCCGAGAACACGAAGAAGGTGCCGCCCAGCGGCAACACACCCTTGTGCGCCGCCAGGCCGTTCATGACCGAGCCCATCCCGTGCTCGCGGATGCCGTAGTGCACCTGGATCCCACCGGGGGACTGCTTCGACTGGATCTCCGCGTCCTTCACCTTGACCCCGTTGTTGCCCGTGAGGTCGGCCGAGCCGGCCAAGAGCCCGGGGATCCGGCCGGCGCTGGCGTCGAGGACCTGGTTCAGGGCGCGCCGCGTGGCCAGCTGCGTGCCCGCCTCGAACGTCGGGAGCGCATCGGCAAAGCCCGGCAGGCCGTGGCCCGCGTGGGCGGCGTCCCACATGGCCCGGTCCCCGTCCCAGGCGTCGAAGCGTGCGTTCCACTCGGCGTGCGCCTGCGCGCCGCGGGTGATCTCTTGTCCGTAGAAGTCGCGCACCTCGTCGGGCACCCAGAACGTCTGGTCCGTCGGGAGGCTCAAGAGCTCCTTGGTGAGCTTGATCTCGTCCGCGCCGAAGGGGTCGCCGTGCGCCTTGGCGGTGTCGGTCAGGTGGGGCGACGGCCAGCCGATGTGGCTCCGCAGCACCAGCAGGTTCGGCTTGGCGTCCGGTGTGTCGGCCGCGTACTCGAGCACCTCGCGGATCGCCGCTTCCAGCGCATCGACGTCGTTGGCAATTTCGCCCAGGTTGTGGACGCGCCAGCCGTACGCCTCGAACCGCTCGAGCGCGTTGTCGTTGTACGCCAACTCGGTCGGGCCGTCGATCGTGATGTGGTTGTCGTCGTAGAAGGCCAGAAGGCGACCGAGCCCCAAGTGGCCGGCGAGCGACGCCGCCTCGTGCGAGACGCCCTCCATCATGCAGCCGTCGCCCAGGATCGTGTAGGTGTGGTGGTTGCACACCTCCGTGCCGAACGTCGTTCGGAGCCAGCGCTCGGCCAGGGCCATGCCGACCGAATTGGCGAACCCCTGTCCCAGCGGCCCGGTCGTGACCTCGATGCCGGCGGTGTGGTGCATCTCGGGGTGTCCCGGGGTACGGCTGCCCCACTGGCGGAACTGTCGCAGGTCCTCGAGCGACAGGTCGTAGCCCGTCAGATGCAACATCGCGTACTGCAAGATGCAGGCGTGCCCGTTCGAGAGGACGAAGCGGTCGCGATCGGGCCACTGCGGGTCCTGCGGGTCGTAGTTCATGATGCGGGTCCACAGGACGTGCGCCAGCGGAGCGAGCGCCATGGCGGTTCCGGGGTGGCCTGAATTGGCGGCCTCCGGTGCGTCCATGGCGATGCCGCGGACGACGTTGATGCCGAGCTCGACCAGCCTGGGGTCCTGCACCACCGGAGGAGATGTCTGCACCGTCACGAGGGTCACCCTAACCGTCCGTCCACGCCCGTTGGCAGGGGCGTCACCTACTATTCACCCTTCATGGCTTCCCGCATGCAGGTGCCGCCAAACAGCGACCTCACGCTCGGCATGACCTGCGTGGACAAGGCGACGCCGGGCCGCGGTGTGTGGCGCATGAAGGCGGATGAACGGTTCGCCAACCCGGCCGGGATCATGCAAGGGGGCTTCCTGGGCGCCTTCGCCGACTCGGCCATGGGGGCGGCGGCCGTCACCTTCGCCGAAGGCCGCAAGGTCTTCTGTTCGAACGCGGAAATGAAGATCAGCTTCCTGGGCGCGGTGAGCCCGGGAGCCGAGCTCGAGTGCACCGCCGAGGTGGTCTCGGGTGGCCGCCGCGTCGCCTTCGTCGAGGCGAGCGTGGTGGCCCGTCCGGCGCCAGGGGAGGACACCGCCGCCCAACTCGTGGCCCGGGCCTCGTCCACCTATTTGTTCAAGGAGCGGGGATGACACGCATGCGGGGTTGTTGCGCTGCGTCGGCCCAGGCACCAGGATTATGCGCCACATGACACCACGGTCTGACAACGGCAACCACGGGCTGCGGCACGCCGGCGACGATGCGTTCCAGCTGACGGTCGACTACGTGAAGCAGGAGACCATCGCGCCCCTCAAGGGCCTGGGGCGGTTCCTCTATATGGGGATCGCGGGCTCCTTCTTCCTCGCCTTCGGCCTCTTGCTGATCCTGCTCGGCGTGCTGCGTCTGCTGCAGACCGAGACGGGCACCGCCTTGACCGGCGACTGGTCCTGGGTGCCCTACGCTGCGGTCTTCGTGCTCGGCCTGGCCATCATCGGCGTGGCCGTCTGGCGGATCACCGCCGGACCCGGCAAGGAGAAGCTGCCCGAGGTCATCGCACGGCGAGAAGCGAGAGAGCACGAGATAGTGGAGGGAGCGAGCTGATGCCGGGAACGACGACCAAGGCCGGGAGCAACGGACGGCTGATCACCCGTGACGACCTGCAGGCCGCCTACGCGCAGGTCATGGGCGAGGGGGAAGCGACCGTACGGGCCGCCGCCCCGCGCGGACTCGCCGTCGCCGGCGCGTTCGCCATCTTCGTGATCGCATTGGCCTTCCTCGCCGGCCGCCGCCGTGGGCGGTCGCGTTCGGCCGTGGTCGAGATCCGGCGCCTTTGACATGGACATCCTCCTGCGGCGCTTCCTGCGCGCCGGGGTGCGCCGGGGACTGGGCGGCAACTGGTACTGGTTCCTCCTGGCCGGCGCGACCTTCTTCTTGCGGAGGGTGCTGAACGACCGCACCAGTGTCGTGTCGAACGTGACCGTCGCGCCAGGCGAACAGGTGCTGATCACCGTGCGCGACCCCAAGGCATCGCCCGTCGCCGTCGAAGCCTGACGGTCGTGCCCGGCTCCTTGGTCGCGGGGGAGCGCGTCCTCCTCATCGACCCCAAGGACCGGCGTTACCTCATCACATTGGTGGAAGGCGCCACCTTCCACACCCACGCCGGCGTCGTGGCGCACGACGACCTGATCGGCAGTTTCGAAGGACGCAGCATCACCGGCTCGACCGGGCGGGCGTTTCTCGTGCTGCGGCCGACCCTGAGCGACGTGGTGTTGAAGATGCCTCGGGGCGCGCAGGTCATCTACCCCAAGGACCTCGGTGCGATCCTGATCGCGGCCGACATCGGGCCGGGCCAGCGCGTCCTCGAGGCCGGCGTCGGTTCGGGCGCCCTCTCCATGACGGTCCTACGCGCCGGGGCGTCGATCGTCGGCTACGAGTTGCGCGAGGACTTCGCCGAGCGGGCGAGGAAGAACGTCATCGCCGCCCTCGGCCCTGACCCGTCGTACCGGGTCGAGATCCGCGACGTCACGCACGGGATCGACGAGCGCGACCTCGATCGGATCCTGCTCGACATGCCAGAGCCCCACAAGGTGGTGGCGGCCGCGGGCACCGCACTGCGCCCGGGCGGCATCTTGCTGGCGTATCTGCCGACCATTAATCAGACCGCGCTGCTCCGCCAGGCCCTCGACGAGCGCGACGCCCCATTCGGTTTGGCCGAGACCCAGGAGGTGATCCGCCGCACCTGGCACGTCGAGGCTCGGTCCGTCCGGCCCGACCACCGCATGGTGGGGCACACGGGCTTTCTCACGACGGCCCGCCGGATCGAGCCGGGGAGCGACGCTGGCTTCAAGGCGACGGCGGAGACCGACGAGCCGGACGAGCCGGACGAGACGCCCGAAGACGCCGAGACGGAGTAGCGCGCCGAGGATGGACCCCGACGTCCAGGACTACATCGATGCGATCCCGGCCACTTACCGCCCCCTGTTCGATCGGCTGCACTGCATCATCGTGGCGGCGCACCCCGACGTCGAGGTCGCGCTGTCCTACGGGATGCCGGCGTATCGCGTCGGTCCGCGGCGGCTGAACCTCGGGGTGTGGCGCCACGGCGTGTCGGTCTACGGCTGGCGGGCCGACCGTGACGGCGGCTTCGTCGCCCGGCACCCACGCCTGTCGAGCGGCAAGGGGACATTGCGCATCCGGCCGAAGGACGCCGACGCGCTCAGCGACGATGAGCTCCGCGCGCTCTTGGGCGGGGCGCTCGAGCCCTGAGTCGGGACAGGGACGGCGACGACGGGTGTCGGCGGCGGAGGTCCGGCCGCCGGTTCGACGGGATGCGGGGAGGCGCGGTGGCCACGCCCAAGGGCGGGCCGTTCAGAAGCGGGGGTGGGGAGTTAGTCGCGCTCGATGAAGATGCACTCGCCGGGGCACTCCTCGGAGGCCTCGACGACCGCGTCCTCGAGGTCGTCGGGCACCGCGGCCATGCCGCCGGAGCCACCCGGGTCGTTCTTGATGCTGTCGGCTTCCTTCACGTAGGCCAAGCCGTCATCGAGCAGGGTGAAGACCGCTGGCGCAATCTCCTCGCACAGCCCGTCCCCTGTGCAGAGATCCTGGTCGATCCAGACCTTCATGTACCTGTTCTCTCTCCCTTGTCGACCTTCGTCGTTACCGCCCGACGGGCCAGGTGGACCGTAGTGAGGCGTCCCGCGCACCGTCAATCTGGCTACGAGGACCTCCCTTAGCCTACCTGTCCGGCGTGGCCCGACCGGTTCATCCTCGTGGCACTCAAGTTGCTGGCAAAACGCACCGAGGCGAGGGCTAGGGTGCTTAACAGTGACGGCAACTCCTGACGAAGCCGCAGCTCAGCTCGAGGCCATGCGCGCCGAGCTGGCCGACGCCGAGGATGAGATCCACGCGCTCCGCCGCCGGTTGCAAGAGAGCCCCGGCCGGGTGCAGGCGCTCGAGGAGCGGTTGCTCGAGTCCAAGGGCCAGCTGGCCCAGGCGACGTCGCAGAACGAGAAGCTGACCTTCACCCTCCAGCAGGCCAAGGAGCAGCTGGCCGCGCTGCGCGAGGAGGTCGAGAAGCTCACCCAACCACCGGCCGCCTACGGAACGTTCCTCGGGGTCAACGAGGACGGCACGGTCGACGTCTTCTCCTCAGGCCGCAAGATGCGGGTCAGCCTGCACCCCGACATCGACCCCGGCCAGATCAAGAAGGGCAATGAGGTCGTGCTGAACGAGAGCCTCAACGTCGTGCTCGTGCGCGACGGCGAGCTCGCAGGCGAGGTCGTGACGCTCAAGGAAGTGCTCGAGGACCGCAAGCGCTGCATGATCTACGCGCGGGCGGACGAAGAGCGGGTGGCCGAGCTCTCCGAGGAGATGCAGGGGGTCCGTTTGCGGGCGGGGGATTCCCTGTTGCTCGACGTGCGGACGCAGCTGTTGATTGAGAAGCTGCCCAAGCTCGAGAGCGAGGAGCTCGTCCTCGAAGAGGTGCCCGACATCACCTACGCCGACGTGGGCGGGCTGGACACCCAGATCGAGGCGATCACCGACGCCGTCGAGCTGCCCTACATGCACCGCGAGCTCTTCGCCGACTACTCGCTGCCGGCGCCCAAGGGGATCCTCCTCTATGGGCCCCCCGGGTGCGGCAAGACGCTGATCGCCAAGGCCGTGGCCAACTCGCTGGCCAAGAAGGTGGCCGAAAAGACCGGCAACGACAACGTGCGGTCGTTCTTCTTGAACATCAAAGGCCCCGAGCTGCTGAACAAGTACGTCGGCGAGACCGAGCGCCAGATCCGCCAGGTCTTCCAGCGGGCACGGGAGAAGGCCGACGAGGGCATGCCGGTCATCGTCTTCTTCGACGAGATGGAGTCGCTGTTCCGCACGCGGGGGACCGGGATCTCGTCGGACATGGAGTCGACCATCGTGCCGCAGCTGCTGGCCGAGATCGACGGGGTCGAATCCCTGCGCGACGTCATCGTCATCGGCGCCTCCAACCGCGAGGACCTGATCGACCCGGCCATCCTGCGGCCCGGGCGTCTGGACGTGAAGATCAAGATCGAGCGCCCCAACGAAGAGGCGGCCGGACAAATCTTCAGCCGGTACCTGACGTCGGAATTGCCCCTCGACGTCGACGAGGTGCAGCGGCTGGGCGGGGGCGACCCGGCCAAGGCCGTGCAGGGCATGATCGAGCAGACGGTGGTCGAGATGTACCGCGAGGACGACGAGAACCGCTTCCTCGAGGTGACCTACCAGAACGGCGACAAGGAGATCCTGTACTACCGCGACTTCGCGTCCGGGGCCATGATCGAGAACATCGTGCGGCGGGCCAAGAAGCTGGCCATCAAGCGGGTCATCGCCGGCGAGACCGGCGGCATCCGCACCTCGGACATGCTCGAGTCGATCCGCCAGGAGTACAAGGAGAACGAGGACCTTCCCAACACCACCAACCCAGACGACTGGGCGCGGATCTCGGGCAAGAAGGGCGAGCGCATCGTGTATGTCCGCACCCTGCTCACCGAGGACCGCGAGGTGCACGGCGGCCGCTCGATCGAACGAGTGGGCACCGGACAGTACCTATAGACGGTTAGGGTCGCAGCGTGGCTACCACGAAGGTCTGCGGCATCGAGACCGAGTATGGGATCCATTCGCCGGGTCCCGAGCAGAACCCCATCGCCGCCTCGTCGGTTCTGGTCAACGCCTACGCGGCCGACGTAGAGCAACAGATCGGCTGGGACTTCGAGGACGAGACACCCGGCAACGACGCGCGGGGGTTCGCCCGGGAGGGCTCCCTGGCGCCGATGGTCGAGACGCACCTGGCCAACACCGTCCTGACGAACGGCGCACGCTTCTACGTCGACCACGCGCATCCGGAGTACTCGAGCCCCGAATGCCTCACGCCGTTGGAGTGTCTGCTCTACGACAAGGCCGGCGAGGAGATACTGCGGCGATCGATGGTGGCCGCGGCGCTCCGGATCCCGGACCAGCCGGCCCCCGTCGTGCACAAGAACAACTCGGACGGTAAGGGCAACTCCTACGGCTGCCACGAGAACTACATGATGGACCGGGCCGTGGCGTTCGCCCGGGTGATCGACGGCGTGGTGCCGCACTTCGTCTCGCGGACCATCTACACCGGCTCGGGCAAGGTCGGGGTGGAGACGCCGGCGCTCGATGCGGAGAGCGTCGAGTACCAGATCAGCCAGCGGGCCGAGTTCTTCGAGGAGATCGTCGGCCTGGAGACGACCTTGAAGCGGCCGATCGTGAACACCCGCGACGAACCGCACGCCGACCCCAAGCGGTTCCGGCGCCTTCACGTGATCGTGGGCGACGCCAACCTGTCCGAGATCGCCACCTTCCTCAAGGTCGGGACGACCGCGATCGTGTTGTCGATGGTCGAGGACGAGGCGGGGCCGGCGCGTGACCTTTCGCTGTCCGACCCGGTGCGGGCGCTGCACCAGGTGTCGGCGGACCTCTCGCTGACCCGCCCGCTGGCGCTGACGGACGGTTCGACGGCCACCGCACTGGAATTACAGTGGGAGCTGTTCGGGGCGGCCCGCAAGTACGCCGAGGAATACGGGCTGACCTCGCTGGGCGACGACGGGACCGTGGGGGCGCTGGTCATGGAGCACTGGGAGGCCGTGCTCGGGGGGCTCGAGTCCGACCCCGCCTCGTTGTCCGACACCCTCGACTGGGTGGCCAAGCGAGAACTCCTGTTGGCCTACATGGACCGCCACTCGTGCGGGTGGAAGGACCCCCGGGTGGCCGCACTGGCGTTGCAGTACCACGACCTGCGACCCGAGAAATCCGTCTTCCGGCGCCTCGACATGCGCACGCTGGTCGACCCGGCCCAGGTCACGACCGCAGTGGCCGAACCACCGACCGGGACGCGGGCCTGGTTCCGCGGCAAATGCCTGGCGCGCTGGCCCGACGCCGTGGTCACCGCCAACTGGGACTCGCTCGTCTTCGACATCGGCACCGACCCGTTGCGGCGCGTCCCTATGATGGATCCCCTGAAGGGGACGGCCGAGCACACCCGTGAGCTCCTGGCGCAAAGCACAGGGCCGGCGGATCTGCTCAATAGGCTCAACTCCTAGGCGAACACTTTCCAAGAGGACTGGCGATGGCAGAACAGGAACAGAAGCGCAAGGGTTCGGGGACACGGTCCACCGAGACCGCCGAGGTCGAGGTCGAAGAGGCCGCCCCGGCGACATCGGAGCGCGGCGAAAAGATCAAGGCCGAACTGGACGACCTCCTCGACGAGATCGACGAGGTGCTCGAGGACAACGCGGAGGAGTTCGTCCGCAACTATGTGCAAAAGGGTGGGCAGTAGCCCCCAGTGGCCCTTCCCCTCTTTCCCCCGGAGCGCGATCCGGGTCCTGACTTCGTCGGCCTCCTGCGCATGACGACCGACCGGCCCGAGACGGCCGGCGGGGGCGTCGCGGGCGTGGTCCAGGCCGCGGCCGGCGTGGCCGGCTCGGCCGGCGGTTCGGCCCTCGACTCGGTGCCGCACGGCACGACCGTGGTGGCGTTGCGCGTCGCCGACGGCGTCATCATGGCCGGTGACCGCCGCGCCACGGCGGGCAACATCATCGCCCACCACGCCATGGAGAAGGTCTTTCCGGCGGACCGCTACTCAGCCGTGGCGATCGCCGGCTCGGCCGGCTTTGCCATGGAGATGGTCCGCCTCTTCCAGGTCCAGCTCGAGCACTACGAGAAGGTCGAGGGCTCGACGCTGTCGCTCGAGGGCAAGGCGAACCAGCTGGCGCAGATGGTGCGCAGCAACCTGCCGATGGCCATGCAGGGCCTGGCCGTCGTCCCGCTCTTCGCCGGCTACGACACGATGCGGAGCACGGGCCGGATCTTCAACTACGACGTCACCGGCGGCCACTACGAGGACATCGACTTCCAGGCCACCGGGTCGGGCGGGCGCGACGCCCGCAACACCGTCAAGCTCGGCTGGCGCGCCGACCTCCCGCTCGAAGAGGGCCTGGACCTGGCGATCCGCGCCCTGTGGGACGCCGCCGACGAGGACTCGGCGACCGGTGGGCCCGACCCCATCCGGCGCATCTACCCGATCCTCGCCGTGGTGGACGCCCAGGGCTACCGCGAGGTGCCCGAGGACGATGTGGCCGAGCGCTTCGGCACCCTCATGGCCCGGCTGCAGGCGGAGCGTGCGCGATGAGCATGCCGTACTACGTGGCGCCCGAGCAGGTCATGAAGGACCGGGCCGAGTACGCCCAGAAGGGCATCGCCCGGGGCCGCTCGCTCGTCGCCACCACGTACGACCAGGGCATCGCCATGGTGGCGGAGAACCCGTCGCGTTCGTTGCACAAGATCAGCGAGATCTACGACCGCATCGCGTTCGGCGGGGTGGGCAAGTACAACGAGTACGACCAGCTCCGGGTGGCGGGAGTGCGCCACGCGGACACCAAGGGGTTCGCCTTCAGCCGCGAGGACGTGGACGCGCGATCGCTGGCGAACCTGTACGCGCAGTATCTCGGCAACGTGTTCACCCACGAGATGAAGCCCCTCGAGGTAGAGGTGCTGGTGGCCGAGCTCGGTGCGCCGGGCGAGCCGGGGCACGACGTCGATCAGCTGTACCACATCGCCTACGAAGGCACGATCACCGATCAGGACCGTTTCGCCGTCCTCGGCGGCGACGCCGAAACCATCACCGAGCGGATGGCGGCGGCCTGGCAGGCCGGCTGGGACCTGGCGGCGGCGATCAAGGCGGCGACCGCCGCGCTGGCGGGACCCGACCGCTCCCTGGGGGCGGGCGACCTCGAGGCCGCCACCCTGAGCCGGGGGAACGGGCGGCGGACGTTCCGGCGTCTCGACGAAGAGGAGCTGGCCCGGCTGCTGGCGTAGGCCAGCACTACGGTTGACCCGTGGAACGGCGCATCTTCGGGATAGAGAACGAGTACGGGGTGACGTTCACCCTGCGGGGACAGCGCCGCCTCAGCCCCGACGAGGTGGCGCGCTACCTCTTCCGCCGTGTCGTCTCGTGGGGCCGCTCGTCCAACGTCTTCTTGGAGAACGGCGCCCGGCTGTACCTCGACGTGGGGAGCCACCCCGAATACGCCACCCCGGAGTGCGACAAGATCAGTGACGTCGTCGTGCACGACAAGGCGGGGGAGTGGATCCTGGCGCAGCTCGTGACGGGCGCGCAGGCGCGGTTGCGCGAGGAAGGGATCAGGGGCGAGGTCTACCTCTTCAAGAACAACACCGACTCGGTGGGCAACTCCTACGGTTGCCACGAGAACTACCTGACCGAGCGCAACGACGAGTTCAACCGCTACACCGAGGTGCTCATCCCCTTCTTGGTCTCGCGCCAGATCTACGCGGGCGCCGGCAAGGTGCTGCAGACGGCGCGGGGCGCGGTCTTCTGTCTGAGCCAGCGGGCCGAACACATCTGGGAGGGCGTCTCGTCGGCCACCACCCGGAGCCGGCCGATCATCAACACGCGGGACGAGCCCCACGCCGACGCCGAGCGCTTCCGCCGCCTCCACGTGATCGTGGGGGACTCCAACATGAGCGAGTACGCGACGTTCCTGAAGATCGGCACGACGTCCATCTTGTTGGCGATGCTCGAGGACTCCTCCACCGTGCTGCGCGACCTCACCTTGGAGAACCCCATCCGGGCCATCCGCGAGATCAGCCACGACATCACGTGCCAGCGCCGCGTGCGGCTGGCCAACGGCCGCGAGATGCGGGCCCTCGACATTCAGATCGAGTACCTGGAGCGGGCGCTCAAGTTCCGCGAGCGCCGCGGCCTGTCGCCCGAGGAAGACCGCGCGCTCGACATGTGGGAGTACTGCCTCAAGGGCCTGGAGGCCGACCCCACGTCGCTGTGGCGCGAGTGCGACTGGGTGGCGAAGTACCGCATCGTCGAACAGATGCGCCGGCGCCACGACGTCTCGCTCTCGCACCCAAAGGTGGCGATGATCGACCTCATGTACCACGACGTGGACCGCAGCCGCGGGCTCTTCTACAAGCTGCAGCAGCGCGACGAGATGGAGCGCACCTGCACCGACGACGCCATCACCGAGGCCATGACCAAGCCCCCCGAGACGACCCGGGCCCGGCTGCGGGGTGCCTTCGTCAAGCGGGCCAAGGAGCGACGGCGGGACTTCACCGTCGACTGGGTCCACCTGAAGCTCAATGACCAGGCCCAACGGACGGTCCTGCTGAAAGATCCCTTCAAATCGCACGACGAGCGGGTGGAACGCCTGATCCAGTCGCTCTAGGCAGCGCTCGCCATCTGAGGCGAGGGGCGGCACCGTAGAGTGAGGGCCACATGTTCAACCTCGATCCTGGCAAGCTGATCGTGATCGCCGTGGTCGCGATCATCCTGCTCGGGCCCGACAAGCTGCCCCAGTTCGCCCGCCAGGTCGGGGGTGCCTGGCGCTCCTTCAACGACTTCCGGCACCGCATGGAATCGGAGGTGCGCTCCAACATGCCGGACCTGCCGCCGACCTCTGAGATCGCCCGCCTGGCCCGCTCACCGTCGGCCCTGCTGCACCACCTGTCCACGATGGCCCCCGAGGACGAGGCGGCGGCGGGGGATGGGGACGGTGTCGAAGATGTGGCTGGTGCCGAGGGTGTGGAGGGTGCCGAGGCGCCGGACGGGTCGTTCCAGCCCCCCGTGCTGAACGGGACGGGAGAGGCCGCCGAGGTTGCCGGTAGGTCCGAGACGACCGGGTCATCCGCCCCGACGGGCGAGCACGACGACGCGGCGCCGACGACGAACGGCCGGACCGCGCCCGCCCCGCAGCCGACGGAGGTCGCGATCCCGGCCGACCCCACGCTGAACTGACGCGGCCATGGTGACCCTCCCTTTCACGGCCAAGCGACGGCAGAAGCCGACGCCGGACAACATGACGCTGGGCGAGCACCTGGGCGAGCTCCGCCGCCGGGTGATCATCTCCGTCATCGCCTTCGCCATCGCGGCGACGGTCGCCGTCTTCTTGTACGAGCCGATCCTGCACTTCTTGCTCCGCCCGCTCTGCACCGTTGATGCGTCGACGGCGCACCACACGAGCGCCGGCGGCTCGTTCATCGTGTCGTCCAACGGCACCTGCAATCTGTTCGTGACCTCGCCGCTCGACGGGCTGTCACTGCGCGTGAAGATCGCGCTCTTCGGGGGCCTGGTGCTGGCGTCGCCGGTCATCCTGTTCCAGATCTGGCGCTTCGTGACGCCCGGGCTCAAGGCGTCAGAGCGTCGCTACGCCATCCCGTTCGTGCTGAGCGCCTTCGTGCTGTTCCTGGCCGGCGCGGCCACCGCCTACATCACCTTGCCCCACGCCCTCGGCTGGCTGAAGTCGGTCGGCGGCCCGAACCTGCAAGCCATCTACGACCCGATTCCGTATCTCGGGCTGATCCTCTTGATGATGACGATCTTCGGGCTGACGTTCGAGTTCCCGGTCGTCCTCGTCTCCTTGGAGCTCGCGCACGTGGTGACACCGGCGCGCCTGCTCAAATCGTGGCGTTGGGCCATCATCATCATCGTGGTGCTGGCGGCCGTCTTCACGCCGAGCTCTGACCCCTTCTCCATGTTCGCCCTCGCCATACCCCTCACGGTCTTCTACTTCGTCTCCATCGGCATCGGGAAGCTGCTCGGACGTTGACGACGTTCCCGTGGCCCGTCCAGGAGACGGCCGGGGCGTCGGAGTTCGAGGCCGACCTGCCGTTCGCACTCGACGACTTTCAGCGCGACGCGTTCGCCGCCCTCGATGCGGGGCACTCGGTCCTCGTCTCGGCGCCCACCGGCTCGGGCAAGACGCTGGTGGCGGCGTACGCGGTCCACCGTGCCCTCGCGGCACGGGGCAAGGCCTTCTATACGACACCGCTCAAGGCCCTCTCCAACCAGAAGTACGGCGAACTGGTCGCCGCCTACGGCGAGGACCACGTGGGGTTGCTGACGGGTGACACCACCGTGCGCCCCCGGGCGCCGATCGTCGTGATGACGACCGAAGTGCTGCGCAACATGCTCCTGGCCGGTTCCGACTTGCTCGAAGGCCTCCACACGGTGGTGCTCGACGAGGTCCATTTCATTCAGGATCCCTACCGGGGCGGCGTCTGGGAAGAGGTCCTGGTCATGTCGCCCCCCGAGATCCGCTTCGTCTGCCTCTCGGCCACGGTGAACAACGCCGATGAGTTGGGCAGCTGGTTGCGGTCGGTCCGAGGCGACACGGCGGTGATCGTCGAGCGGGAGCGGCCGATCGTGCTGCGGCACCACTTTGCCGTGCACCGGCGCGAGGACGATCGAAACTTGATGCTGCCGCTGTTCGGGCACAACGGGCGACCGGGCGGCGAAGGACTGCGCATCGACCAGGCCGTCCGCCGTGCGCTGCAGGGAGGCCGGGCCGCCCATTGGCAGTCGCGTGGACGCGGGCCGCGTCTGCCCTACCGGCCGCCCCTGCGGACCGAGATGGTGGACGAACTCGGCCAGCTCGAGATGTTGCCGGCCATCGTGTTCATCTTCAGCCGCGCCGCCTGCGACGACGCCGTCCGCCAGCTCATGCGCGACGGGGTGCGCCTGACCGACGGCCACGAGCGCGTGGCGATCAGGGAGATCGCCGAGCGGCGGGTCGAGCCGCTCGCGGACGAGGACCTGAGCGTGCTTGGCTACGACGAGTGGCTCGAGGGGCTCGAACGCGGGCTCGCCGCCCACCATGCGGGCCTGGTGCCGCTGTTCCGCGAGACGGTGGAGGAGTGCTTCGAGGCCGGGCTGTTGAAGGTCGTCTTCGCCACCGAGACCTTGTCACTGGGCATCAACATGCCGGCGCGCTCGGTGGTGATCGAGCGGTTCACCAAGTACGGAGGTGCCGGGCGCGCCACCCTCACCTCGGGCGAGTACCTCCAGCTGACCGGGCGTGCCGGCCGCCGCGGCCTCGACGAAGAGGGGCATGCGGTGGTGTCGTGGTCGAACGAGATCGAGTTTGCGGAGGTCGCCCGGGTGGCGGCGGCCCCACCACCCGATCTCCGCTCGGCCTTCCGGCCGACGTACAACCTGGCGGTCAACCTGGTCGGGCGCTTCGACCGCGAGACGGCGCACGCCGTCCTGCGCCGCTCGTTCGCGCAGTGGCAGGCACGGACGCCGAATTCGCTGACCGGCCAGCTCGACCACCGCCTCGGCGTGCTGGAGAAGATGGGCTACGTCGAGGGCTGGACGTTGACGCCGGAGGGCCGACAGCTGTCGCGCATCTACCACGAGAGCGACCTTCTGATCGCCGAGGCGCTCCGCAGCGACCTCCTGGCCGGGGCGGAGCCCGCCGTCCTGGCCGGCGTGTTGTCGACCGTGGTCTTCGAGCCGCGCCGGGCGAGGCGGGTGGCGGGTCACCAGCACGGGCCTCGCAGCGGCAAGAAGCGCGGCCCGCTCCAGGACCGACTGGGCGACAAGCGCACAGCGGACCTCACCGGCCGGTGCGTGTCCCTCATGGAGGTGGCCGAACGGATCCGGGCCGTCGAGGAGGACCAGGGGGTGCCGCGCACCCGGCAGCCGGCCCCCGGCCTGTCCACGGCGGTCACCTCGTGGGCCCGTGGGGCGTCGCTGGCGACGGCGATCGCCGTGGCGAGCCGCGACGTCGGCGAGCTCGCCCCCGGGGACTTCGTGCGGACCATGAAGTCGGTGGCCGACCTGGCCCAGCAGGTCTCGCACACGGCGGCCGATCCGGAGGTGGCGGCGGCCGCCCGGGAGGCCGTGAACCTGCTGGTGCGCGGCGTCGTGGCGGGCGGGTTGCCCACCGTCTGACCAGCGCCGGGCCCATCCGCCACCGTCGCGCCACCCTCGTTCTATGGTTGGTCGGGCATGTTCCCCTACTCCGAAGAGCGCTTCACCGCGGACGAGGAGACGGTCCTCCGTCGGTACGTCACGAACCTCGACCTGCCGGTGTTCGCCCTGGTCAACCTGCCCGAGGTGGTCAAGGGAGCACTCTTCGCCCGCTACTCGCGCTCACCCAAGAGCCTGCGCCGGCTCTTCCTCGACGAGTTCGTCGGTGACCTCGACGTGACGGGCGACGCCTCGGTCGATGCGACCGTCGGGCTCGCCCGCGCGGAGCAGCTGTACGAGCGGGTCTTCGTCGAGTACGGCGACGATTCGGTGGCGCAATTGGGCGGCGTCCACCTCGCGTGCGAGCAGGCGTCCAACGTGCTCTCCAAGGTGCTCGAGTGGGGCCGCCTCATGGCGTACTTGGAACAGTCGACGCGCTACATCGCGTACAACCAGCGGCTCGACAATGGCCAGTACCGCTACTTCCGCCCGCCCGAACTGCTCGATTCCCCCCACGGTGCCGCGTTACGTGGGGGAGATGGACCGGGTGTTCGACACCTACGGCGAACTCTTGCCCGTCATGCAGGTGTGGGTGGCTGAGCGCTTTCCCCAACAAGCGGGCGACAGCGACTTCGTCTACCGCCAGGCCACGCGCGCCAAGTCACTCGACGCGCTGCGCGGTTTGCTGCCCGCCGCGTCGCTTTCGAACATCGGGATCTACGGGACGGGCCAGTCCTACGAGCAGTTGCTGTTGCGCATGCGCGCCCACCCTCTGCCCGAAGCGCGGTCGTACGCCGACCTGATGCTCACCGAGCTGCGCAAGGTGATCCCGTCGTTCCTCCAACGCGTCGACGTGGCCGAGCGCGGGGGAGAGTGGTCCACCTACCTGGCGTCCACCCGCGAGCAAACGGCGCGGATGGTCGCCCGGCTCTGGCCCGAACTCAACGAGCCCAGCCTTGACGCCGGAGGGGCCAGCGGAGTCCCCGCCGGTCCGGTCGAGGAGGTGAAACTCCTCGACTTCGATCCCGAAGGCGAGGAGAAGGTCCTGGTGGCGGCCTGCTTCTCCTACCTGAGTTGCTCGGAGCAGGAGGCGGCACGGCGGGTCCGCCGGCTCGGACACGACGACCGCGTCGCGCTGCTCCAGGCGTACGTCGGGGATCGCCGGAACCGCCGACACCGACCCGGCCGGGCGTTCGAGCGCACCGACTACCGCTTCGAGCTCGTGACCGACTACGGCGCGTTCCGCGACCTGCAGCGGCATCGCATGTTGACGATCGAATGGCAGCGTCTCGGTGTTGCGCTCGGCTACGACATGCCGGACCTCGTGGCCGACGCCGGTCTCGGTGCGCGGTACGACGAGACCATCTCGCGCGCCGAGGATCTCTACTGGTCGCTCGTCCCGGACTTCCCCGAACAGGCGTCGTACGCGGTCGCACTTGCGCATCGCATCCGCTATGCGATGCAGCTCAACGCGCGCGAGGCAATGCACCTCGTCGAATTGCGCTCGGGCACCCAGGGCCACCCGGCGTACCGCAGGGTGGCACAGCAGATGCACCGGGCGATCGCCGAGGTCGCGGGGCACCGGGCGCTCGCCGAGACGATGAGTTTCGTCGACCACGGGGCCACCGACCTGGAGCGGCTCGAGTCCGAGCGCCGGGCCGAGCGTCGCCGCTCGGAAAAATCTGCAACGCATTGACCAGGAGGTAACCGCGTTCTCCCTGGTGGCAGGCCGTTTGTACTTCTTGACGCGCCCACCCCCGATTTGCGTAATGTACCCCCCAGTCCCCGACGCCCCATTGGACGCTGCAGCAGTGAACAGCTGATGCGGTCAGGGGGGGATGTGCTGTGAGAGGCGGCGGTAGGCCCTGGGGGTCGAGTAGAGAACGTGTTGCTTGCCTGGCTACCCCGGGCCTGCGAGATGGCGCCAAAGACCCCAGGGCTTTCCCGCCCTCACCCCCCTCACAATGACCCACCCATGGCGCAGCGAGTCTGAACGGGGCGCGCTCTCACGGCGATTGAACGGTCGCTCGGACCGTCTATGCTCCCGCGGCAAATGGCGACCAAGAAGAAGGGCAAAGCCGAAGAGATCGAGGCCGAGAGCCCCGACGCGGAGGAAGAGGGCGAACTCGAAGAGGGAGAACTCGACCTCGACGACGACGATGTTCTCGAGGAAATCGAGGACGACGAGGCAATCGGCGCCGCCGACGACGATGACGATGACGACATCGCCGACCTCGACGAGGAGGAGGAAGAGGAGCCCGAGGAGATCCTGACCCCCTCGCCCGCCGCGGTCGTCGAGAAGTCCGGCGAAGGCGACGAGGAGGAGGAAGAGGAGGAGCCCGACGACGAGGACGTCGAGGCCAGCCTCGACGTGATCCTGAAGGAGCGCCTGGTCGTCGAGGACGAGCCGGAGGACGAGGAAGCGACCGACCAGGAAGACAAGACGGAGGGAAACGAGCGGGTCCTGCCCAAGCAGCCCGACGAGTTCGTCTGCCGCTCGTGCTTCTTGGTCAAACACCCCAGCCAGCTGGCAGACAAGAAGAAGATGCTCTGCCGGGACTGTGTCTGACGAAGCGGGGGCCGATGGCACTGCGGCCGAGGAGAACGCCTGGCGCCGCGCGCTCGACGCCTGCATCTTCGCCCCCGTCGGCGTGGCGGTCACGGTGATCGAGGACTTGCCCGGCCTGATCGGCAAGGGCCGGGGCCGGGTGGAGCAAGAGATCAGCAACGCCCGCGTGGCCGGTGAGTACGTCGTCGGCCGGGTGCAGCGTCGGCTGTCCGATCGCCTCGAGGGGATCGTGCACAACGCCAACGGGGCGGGCCCGGTCACGCCCGAGGAGTCGGCGGAGAACGGGGCAGTGGCCACCGCGACGCCCGTGCGGCCCGCGCCCGACTCCGCTGATACCGCCACGGTCGGTGCGGCGCTGGCCGACTACGACACGCTCAGCGCGTCACAGGTCGTGCGACGCCTCGAAAGCCTGGGTCCGGACGAACTGCGTGCGGTCCAGCGCTACGAGGCGGCGACGCGCAACCGGCGCACGATCCTGAACCGCGCCAGCCAGCTCCTCGAACCGGGGCCGGCCGAAGCGTCCTCGCTCTGAGCGGCCGTGGAGCTGGCCCGACTGGCGGTCGACGCCGACCGCGCCGCGTGCACACAACTGGTGGCCGAGGCGCTCGACCACGCCGGGTCGATGCGGGGTGGGCCGGCGCTCATCGGCGGCACGACGCCTCAGGAACTGCTGGCCCGCTGGGCTGGGACCCCTGAGGGGACCCAGGGGACCCAGGGGACCCGGGGGACCGAGGCAGCCGGCCTCTTCGTCGGCGAGTTCGAAGGGGCCATCGTGGGCGTCCTCGGCGTCGTGACGGCCGCGGCGGCAGGCGGGCGGCGGGGCCGGATCGAGTGCTGCTACGTGGAGACGGCCGCCCGGGGGGTGGGGGTCGGGACGTCCCTCATGGATGCCGCGGTCGGCTGGTGCGTGGCGGCCGAGTGTGCCGAGGTGGATGCACTGGCGTTGCCCGGTGATCGATCGACTAAGCAGCGACTCGAGGCGGCCGGTTTCACGGCGCGCCTGTTGACGCTCAGCCGCCGGTTGGGCTGAAGCGGCGCTCGGCGTCCACCCGACGCGGGGGAGGCGGCGGGATGCGAAGTCCGAGCAACTTGGCCAGCGCCGGCACCGCGCCGGCGGCGTGGCGAGCGGCCTGACGGGCAACCTCGTCGTCGGGGATCCCCGCCGGCTTCACGTTGCGGCGCACGGGTGAGGCGACGACCGCATCGAGCAGCTGCATCCATTCCTCCGGCGCCTTGTCGGCCGAGAGGGCCTCGCCCGCGTCGGCGGCCAGCCGCACGGCGAGCTCGGCCGGGCAGCGGGTGCCTGGTTCGGGAGCGCGGATGGAGGCCTCGATGGCCTGCTGCACCCGCCCGTCGTTCAGGGCGTTCGTGATGCGGGCGAGCCACTCCTCGCGCAACGCGGTGGTGCGCTGGTCGAGCGACTCACGCAGTGACTTCGCCAGGGCGCGGCCCTCTTCATCGAGGTTCACCGTGCGCGACGCCGCCACGACCGCACGGAGCTCGCGCAGGCGGTACTCCTTGCCGGTGTTCTGGGCCACCGTGGCGCGGTCCTTCCAGTCCGCCAGTCGCACGGTCGGCAGGAGGTCGTCGGCCATCGCCAGGAGCGCGTCCGCAGCCACGGGGGGCTTCCCGCCCGCCTTGGCCGCCGTGTTCTGCGTGTCGATGGCCTGGCGCACGGCTTGGAGACCGCCCCGCAGGAGCTGTTCGGCCACGGGGATCTGCTCGGGACGCAACGCCGCCAGCATGGCGTTGCGGTGCACGGTGGAGGTGGGCGCGGTCGGTCGTTCGCCCCGGGCCGGCCTGCCGTCCCGCTCGCCGGGACGCCGGGTGCCGGGCCGGCGTGGCCCGCTCCCGCCGGCGGGGCGGTCGCCTCGTTCGGTGCGTTCGCCCCGTTCTTGGCGCGGCCCACGGTCGCCGCCATCTCGGTCACGGCGGTCACGGCGGTCACGGCGGTCGTCGCCGTCGTCACGCCGGCGCTTGGAGGATCCCGGCGCCAGGATCACCGAAACGTCCGGTGCACGCTTCGGGGTGCCGCGCACCTCGATGCGGCCCTCCGTCTTCTCGGGGGAGCGAGGCGCCTTGGCCGCGGTCAGGGAGAGGATCTCCATGCCCTCGAGGCCGATCTCGACTTCCGCGCGCAGCACCGACCCGACCTTCTCCCCGGAAGGCACCAGCGCCGCATCGACTGTGCCCTTGGGCTGGCGCGCTCCCGCGGCGCGCCAGGTCCAGGAACCATCTCCGGACTGGCTCGTCAACTCAATGTCGATCCCGCGTGACATGCGGCGGACACGCTACCTCGCCCGGAACGGCCCCCCGATGCCGGCCGCCGATGGGCATCTCGTAACATGGAGCGGAGGACGTCCACAGGAGGGCGGGAACCCCCGGGACGGGTGACCACCTTGCGCAATGCGGTGTGACGGACCGTTTCCCTTCAGGAGGATTCCACATGAGTGAGGACACTGAGCAGGGAGAGCCTGTGCCCGCTGCCGGCGCACCCGGCGATGCGGCACCGACGGCGCCCGCCGGAGACAGTGGGCCGGTCGCGTCAGATGCCCCGCCGACGCCGGAGGCCGCCGAGACAGCCGTGACAGCCACGTCGCCCCAGTCGGAGGCTGCGCCGACCCCGGTGCCTCTGCCGGACCCACCGGCCGTTCCGTCGGCCAGCGCGCCGGGCGCGCCGCCGAACTATCCGCCGCCGGCGTGGTCGCCCCCCGCCCCCGACGCGCCAACCGGATCGACGCCGCCGGCCGGCACCGCTGCGCCGCCGAGCCCGTTCAGCTACCCAGCGCCGGCCGACCCGACGATGCCGGGCAGCGCGCCGCTCCCACCCCAGGGCACCACGAAAACACCGGGCCGCTTCCGCTCGTGGCTTCCCGTGGCAATCGTCGCAGCCATCATCGGCGGCGCGATCGGTGCCGGCGTGACCGCGTTGGCTGACAACAACTCCAACAGCAGCTCGACCAACGCCGTGATCCACGAGAGCAACGCCGTCCCCGGTGCCGCGGTCCTGAGCGGCAACGTCACCATTCCCCAGCTGGTCGACAAGGTCATCAACGCCGTCGTCTCCATTGACGTCAAGTCCAACGGCAGCGAGGACGAGGGCACCGGCATGATCCTCACGACTAGTGGTGAGGTGATCACGAACAACCATGTGATCGAGCTCTACAGCGAAGGTGGGAAAACCGGCTCGATCACCGTGACCGAATACGGCCAGACCAAGCCGCTGCCGGCGACGCTGATCGGTTACGACCAGACAAAGGACATGGCGCTGCTCAAGATCAACGGCGCCTCGAACCTGCCGACCGTGACCTTCGGCAACTCGGGAAAGGCCGTGGTCGGTGATGCGGTCGTCGCCATCGGCAACGCGCTGGGCCTGTCGGCGGGGACGCCCACGGTGACCCAGGGCATCGTGTCGGCGCTGGGCCGCACCGTGACCGCCGGCGGCATCGGCACGCAGACCGAGACGCTGCAGAACATGATCCAGACCGACGCTGCGATCAACGCCGGGAACTCCGGCGGCCCGCTCATCGACACCGCCGGACAGGTGATCGGAATGAACACCGCGGTGGCCGGCAGTTCGAGTGACGGTACCAACTCGCAGAACATCGGCTTCGCCATCCCGGTCGCGCAGGTCGCAGCCACGCTGCCCGAACTGGAGAAGGGCGGTCAGACGGGCAACGGAGGCGGCTACCTCGGCGTGGACATCACGACGCTGACGCCCGCATTACGCCAGCAGTACGGCTTCACGCCCACCACGGGCGCCGTGGTTCTCAGCGTCGTCGCCGGCTCACCGGCGGCGAAGGCAGGACTAGTGCAGGGCGACGTCATCGTCTCCATCAACGGGACCGCCATCAACTCGTCCGAGGACCTGCAGAAGATCGTGCAGAACTCGAAGGCCGGACAGTCGGTGAGCATCACCTATTACGTGGGGAACAGCAAACGGACGACCTCGGCCACACTGGGGAGCCAGGCGCAGTCGCAGCAGCAACAGCAACAGTCGTCGGGCGGGACAACAAATCCGTTCGGCGGTGGAGGCTTTCCCGGCTTCGGGAACTCCGGGTCGACCGGAAGCACGCCCTAACTACCAGGGCGGCGTGGCGCCTGGGATGTCGAAGTTCCGGTCGGGCTGGGCCGGGGGAAAGTTCATCTTGCCGCCGCGCGGCTGCCACCCGCTGGCCTCGACGTCCTCGAGCACGTGGGCCATGTTGTAGTTGTCCTCCTCGTAGGAGAACTTGCCGTTCCCCGCGTAGACCAGGCGCGAGTAGGCAGACTGGCGGTACGGGGTCCCGTCGGCCTTGGTACGCGGCATGATCTGCGTCCACTTGACCACGATGTCGTCCCCTTCGATCGCCGTGAACTCGATCGGGAACTTCCAGTCCTCCATCCCCAGCATGGATTCGACCAACCAGCGGGCGATGGTCTCCTTGCCCTCGATCCGGCCCCAGGCGCCGTCGACGTAGACGGCGTCGTCGGTGTAGAAGTCGGCCAGCGCCCCAAAGGCGTTGGGTTCGAGGCCCTCGTCGATGCGCCGGCGGAGCTCGTGGTAGCGCTCGATGGTGGCGCGGACCTCGTCGGGCGGGAATGGCATGTGGGTGGTGTCCTCTCTCGATGGGCGGGCGGTCCGGACTGGGCCGGGGTCAGGATTCGACGGCCTCGAAGGCACGGCGGCAGGCCGCGAGCTCTTCGAGCGCCTCGGCCCGGCCGGTGAAGCCCTGGACCTCGGTCGACTTCAGTGGCTCGAGATCCTTGTAGATGCTGAAGAAGTGTGCGATCTCGTTGCGCAGATGCTCGGGGACGTCCTCGATGTCCTCTGCGCCGTCCCATTGCGGGTCGTGCTCGAGCACGGCGATCAGCTTCGCATCGACCCCCTTTTCGTCGCGCATGGAGAACATGCCGAGGATGCGGACCCGCACCACACAACCGGGGAAGGTGGGGTCGGCCACGAGCACGAGGACGTCGAGGGGATCGCCGTCACCCGCCAAGGTGTCGGGGACGAAGCCGTAGTCCGCCGGATAGGTCGTGGCGGTGAAGAGGCGGCGGTCCAGGCGGATCACGTGCTGCTCGTGGTCGTACTCGTACTTGTTGCGGCTGCCGGTGGGGATCTCAATCACCACGTCGATCGCCTCTCCCGGCCCGCTCATGTCGGCGAGGGCGGTTCGCTGCGGGTGGCTGGGTCGATCGGGCTCATGATCCCGACGCCGTTGCCGTCCGGATCGCTGACGACCGCGTAGCGGGCACCCCAGAACGCGTCGAAGGGCTCCTGCTGGACGGGCACGCCGTCGGCGGCCAGCGCCGCGACGAGGGCGTCGACCTCTTGGCGCGCTTCGACCTTGAAGCCGAGCACGACACCGGTGCCGCCGGGCCACCCGGTGTTCCACTTGTGCGCGAAGGAGGTGCTGTCGAGGTCGACGTCGATGCCGACATGCTCGCCGTGCTCCGCCGAGACGTGATGGTCGGCCCAGACGGGGTCGCGCACGTCACCGAAATCGAGGCCGAGCCGGGAGTAGAAGTTGCGGCTCGCCTCGACGTCTCGCGCGATGAGATTCAACTGATCGAGGCGGATCGGAGCCACCGGCCCACCGTAGTGCTCAGGTCGGGTCCGTCGCGTTGGGCGACGAGGCGGATCAGCCACCGCCCTTGGGGCCCGCACCTCCGCCGACCCTCTGGAAATTGAGCGTGCCGCCGCCACCGAAGAACCCGCCAGCTCCGCCGCCGCCCCCGCCGAGGAAGCTGCCGAGCCCACCGGCCGTGTTGGTGTTCGAGGAGGGCACCGCCTGGGCGTAGTCGACCAGGACGATGCTCTGGCCGGGGCTCAGCCCCGAATCGACCTGGGTGTAGGTGTCGCCCACCATTCCGATCTTGATGACCTTGCGCGTCAGCTGCCCCTTCGATATCTCCACGACGTACGAACGCGATCCGACCGTCTGCACCGCCGACGTGGGCACGGCCACGACGTGGGAGACCGTCCCGGTCGAGATGTTCACGTTCGCCGTCGAACCCGAGTACAGGCCGGACATCGAATCGGGCAGGGCGACGACGACCGGGTACGTGTAGCCCGAACTCGTCGACTGGACCGGCCCCACCTGTGAAACGGTGCCGTGGATGGTGCCGTCGACTCCGTCGACGACCGCCGTGGCCGCCTGGCCGACCTTGACCGAGGGGATCTGAGCACTGTCGAGGGTCGCCTCGGCCTCGTAGGCCTTCGTCCCGACGATCGTGATGATGGCGGTGCTCGAGCCGGCACTCACGGTGTCGCCGACGTGGATGTCCACGGACACCACCGTGCCGTTGATCGGGCTGGTCAACGTCGCCTCCTTGAGGGACTGTTGCGCCTCGGTGAGTTTGGCTAATGCGGTGTCGATCGCGGCCTGGTCGGACGCGATCTGCTCGGGTGTGTCGGTGTTGCCCGACGTGGCACCGGTGGAACCGGTCGAGCTGCTCGGGGTGCGGGCATTCGTCCCCGTGTTGCTCGTCCCGCCGCTGCCGGTGTTGCCGGTCGAGGCGCTCGGGTCCGACGAGGCCGCGTGCGCGGTGGGGGAGGAGCCCGAGTTACCGGTGGCACCCCCACCGGACGACGACTCGGCCGTCAGCGCCTGGGCGAGCGTGGACTCGTCCTTCGACACGGTTCCCTGGTCCTTGGAGACCTGCTGCTCGTCGGCGGAGACGGTCTGGAGCGCGGCCTCGCATGCGGTCTGGCCGGTCGGGGTGCTGGTGTTGGCGCTGGTGCAATTGGTCTGCGCCTGGGCCAAGTCGGCCGCTTCTTGCTGCTGGGCCAGGGAGAGCGTCGACTGGTCCTTGGTCAGGTTGTTCTGATCCGCCGTGACCGTTGCGCTCTGTCCGCCTCCCGTCGGCGCCCCGCCGTTGCGAGACGGAGAGGTCGTCGTGGTCGTGCTCGACGGCGAGGTCGAATTGGCGCTGTTGCTCGAGCTTGCAGGCGACGACGCGCTGGCGGACTCGTTGGCCTCGTCCTCGGCCAACTTGGCCTCATCGGAGCTGAGGGTCGACTCGGCCGACGACACCGTCTCCGCCAGGGCCGTGGTGTCCAGCGTGCCCAACGTCTCGCCGGCCGCCACGAGCGCACCAGGCGTGACCGTCACCGTGACGACCTTGCCCGCGACCTGGAAGGAGGACGCGGCGTCGCTGACCGGCGCCACGTTTCCCACGACGGTGAGGGTCGTGGCGATGTCGGCCCGGGTGACGGTGGCCATCCGATAGCCCGTCGTGCCGCCGCTGACCTCGGCCCAGGCGGCCACACCGCCGCCAACGACGATGGCGAACACGAGCCCGCCGATCAGGACGGCGCGCCGGTGGCCGGTACGGCCCCAGCCCGAACGCGAGCCGCTAGACACTCCCACCAACCGGAGCGCTGCTGCTGCACTGCCGCCGCCGAAGAAGCCGCCACCGCCAGGGCCCCCACGACCGCCGGCGAAGCCGCCCGCGCACGTGCCGCCCCCGGTCGAGGTGATCCGGATCGTGTTGGCCGTCACCGAGCCGTTGGTGGCGGCCGGGCCGAACGCGCTCACGCAGTCGCCGACCGCCAGGTCATTGGCGGCGGCGGCCTGGGTCGCAGTGACGGACGTGGTGCTGGTGGTCGTGAGCTTGAGCGTCTGCGTCTTCGGCTTGGGTGGGGTCTTGGGCTTGCTGGTCGCCTTGTTGGTCGTCTTGCTCGGCCGAGTGAACGTTCCCGGCGCCAGCGTGACGCCCGACACGGTGATGGTCGATCCCTTGACCGCCGTCACCTTGCCGGAGGCCACGGCGAGAGATGCGAACTGCTTGCGGAAATTGCTCCGAACCACCGCGGAAAATTCGGCCGGTTCCCGCTCGCGCCGCCCGTCCGGCCACCCGCCCCGCCGGTGCGAAATTGGAATCCCCCCGCTGGCGGGCCGTTGGCGCCGCCATTGCGGGCGGTCCCGTTGCCCGTGCAGGTACCGGAGCTGTTCGGCATGCTCACCGTGATATTGCGCGCGGCGATGGTCGTCTTGGAGCTCTTCGACGCCGTCCCGGTCGCCGTCACGCAATCGCCGGCCGCGATCGCGCCGACCGATTCGGTGAGTGTCTTGGAGAAAGCAGTCGTCGTCGTCCAGTTCACCGTGGTCTGCCCACTGTTCTGGTTCTGCACCTCCATGCTGGATCCGCTCAGCGCCGCGATGCTGCCGGTGGCACCGATCGGGGCATTGGCGGGAGCGGCAGCGCCTGCGCTCGATGCGACGGCGCCGGCGGCCACGAGTGCGGTCGCCCCGGTGCCGAAGACGCTCGCCCAACGCCGGCGCCGGGTGGTGGAGACGGTCCATGTCTTCATGTTGCCCTTGCCTCTTTCTGTACTTGCGGTAGGTCGATTCGGAGAAACGGGTGGCATCAGTCGCTGCGCAGGGCGTCGATGGGTGCGAGCGCCGCCGCTCGGCTGGCCGGGTACACGCCGAAGAGGACCCCGATGGCAAGGGCGATGACGAGAGCGCCCACGGCCGCCGTGGGGCTGATGGAGATGGGGTCGCCAATGAGACCCGGCAGGTACAGCACGCCGAGGAGCCCGCCCAGCACGCCGAGGACGCCGCCCACGAGGCCCAGCACGGAAGCTTCGACGAGGAATTGGCGCCGGATGACCCGCGGCGTGGCGCCGAGGGCCTTGCGCAAGCCGATCTCGCGGATCCGCTCGGTGACCGAGACCAACATGATGTTCATGACACCGATGCCACCGACGATGAGCGAGATCGCGGCGATGCCGCCGAGCAGGATGGTCAACGTGTGGTCGACCGACGTGTTGGCTGCGATAAGGGACTGCTCGGAGGTGATGGTGAAGTCGGCGTTGGTCGCGTTCGTGATGCCGTGGAGCTGGAGCAGCAGATGGTCCGCCTCCTGGTACGCCCCGGTGAGATCGGCCGACGAGCGCGCCTGGACGGCGATGGAGCTGACCGAGTTGCGCGACGTGCCTCCAAAGATGCGCTCGGCCCCGGTGGTGATGGGAATGATCATGACGTCGTCGGGGTCGCTCGTGGCCGACGAGCTGGACGCGCCGGTCGAGGTCAAGACGCCCACGACCGTCACCGGGACGCCGTTCACGTCGACGGTCTGACCAACCGGGTCGCCGCGGGTGAAGAGCTCAGAGGCGGTCGTGGCGCCGAGGACGGCCACGGCGCCGTGGTCCGAGACGTCCTGTTTGTCGATGAAGCGCCCCTCGGCCAGGGTGCGGCCCCGTACGGTCAGCCAGGTCGGAGTGGTGCCCTGCACGCTCGTCGTTGCGGTCTCGCTCCCGGCGGTCAACTCCTCGGTGCTCGAGGTGATGGGAGCGACCGCCTTGACGTCAGGTGCGTCGACGGGGGAGGAGAGGGCGTTGACGTCGGACAGCGTCAAGGTCGATGCCGTGCCGAGGGCCTGGCGGATGCCCGTGCTCGAGGTCGAGCTTCCGGGGGTGATGGTCAGCACGTTGGACCCGAGCGCATTGATCTCCGAGGTGACCTGGCTCGAGGCGCCTTCACCGAGGCCGACCGCGATGATCACGCCGGCGATCCCGATGAGGATGCCGAGGATGGTCAGGAAGGAGCGCAACCGGTGGCTGCGCACGCCGTTGACGCCCGTGCGCAGCGTCTCGAGCCAACTCACCGGACGCTCTCCACGTACCGCGCGTCGTTCTCTGTGAGCAGGCCGTCCCGGATGCCCACGACGCGGTTGGCCGACGATGCCACCTCGACGTCGTGTGTGATGAGCAGGAGGGTGCGCCCGGTCTCGTGGAGCTCGCCCATAAGGCGCAGCACGTCGGCCGCGGAGACTGAGTCGAGGTTGCCGGTCGGCTCGTCGGCCAGGATCAGGTCCGGCTCGGTGACGAGAGCCCGGGCCACCGCCACACGCTGTTGCTGGCCGCCCGAGAGCTCGCCGGGTCGGTGGTGGACCCGACCCGCCAAGCCGACGCGCGCCAGCGCGTCCATGGCGCGGTCCTTGCGGTCGGCGCGCGAGACGCCGGCGTAGGCAAGGGGCAACTCGACGTTCTGCCAGGCCGTCATCGACGAGAGCAGGTTGAACTGCTGGAAGACGAAGCCGATGCGCCGATTACGGACCTCTGCGAGCGCCGTCTCGCTCATGTGGCTGACGTCGTCGCCCGCCAGGTGGTAGCGGCCCGATGTCGGGATATCGAGGCAGCCGAGGATGTGCATCAAGGTCGACTTGCCCGAGCCGGACGGCCCGATGAGTGCGACGTACTCGCCCTGCTCGATCGACAGGCTCACGCCGCGCAGCGCCGCGACCGAGATCGAACCGGTTCGGTAGACCTTGGTGACACGCTCGAGCTCGATCACGGTTTCGCCGCGAGGGCTCGAGCGATGGGGTGCCCTGCGGTGGGGTAAGGGTCACGGAGAGCCTTTAACTGTTGGCGGTGACCGGGCCGGCACCGCCCGTGCCACCGACGCCGCGCCGGAAGAACCCGCCCCCGCCTCCGGCGCCCGGAAAGCTCCGGGTGCCGCCCCCACCAAAGAGTCCGCCGGTCCCGCCGGCCGGGGCATTGAACTTGATCTGCCGCTCGAGGACCTTGGCCCCGGCGCTGACGCCGCTGGTGATCTGCGTCTCGCCGTTCTCGGCGGCACCAACGGTGACGTCCTTGACCACGTGGGCTCCGTTGACGACCTCGGTGACGGTGGCCTGCCCGCTCGAGTCATAGGAGATGGCCTGGGTCGGGACCTCGGTCACGTTGTTCAACTGCTTGACGATGATGCTGACGGTGGCGGAGGCGCCCGCATACAGACCCGTTGGGCTGCCCGTCACGTTGATCACCACAGGAAAAGTCGTCACATTCGAGCTCTGGGTGCCGATGAGGCTGATGGATCCGACCGTGCCGTAGACGGGCGTCGTCGCGCCGGTCGGTGTGATGACAACTTGGTCCCCGTCGGTGATCTGGCCGATCTCGGTGTCGTCGACGGTGGTGTTGACCACGTAAGAGCCGGTACCGATCACCTCGATCTCGGGCGTCGTGCTGTTCGAGGAACTGGCGCTCGACGCGTTGTTGCCGTTGCTTCCCGTCCCGCTGCCGGTGACCTGTTGTCCGACACTCAAGCTGACCGAGGCCACGGTGCCCGCGATCGTCGAGGTGAGCGACGCGTCATTGAGGTTCGTCTGCGCCGTCGACAGCGACGACTCGGCCGACGTGATCGAGGCCTGGTCGGAGTCGATCTGGCTGGTCGAGGCTCCGCTCGTTTCGTCGCTGGCCAGTCGGTCGTTCGCCGCCGTCAGTTGGGCCTGCGCCGCACTCACCTCTTCGGTCAGAGCCGTCGTATCGACGGACGCCAGGACCTGTCCGGCGGTGACGGTCTGCCCCGCCTTGACGGCGATCGTGGTCACCGTGCCCGAGACGGCGAAATTGAGGCTGGCTTGGCTCGCCGGCTGCAGGGTGCCCGAACTGCTGACCGTCTGTTGGATCGTCCCTGTGGTCACCGGCACCGTCACCGTCGTGACGGAAAGACCGGTCGGGGTCGACGAACCGGACGTGAGCCAGAGGGGGAGCGCGATGGCCGCGGCGACGATGACGACGGCCGCGCCCGCGAGGGGCCAGCGGTAGCGCCGCCACCACGGCGGGGGAGGGGGTGCCAGCACGCTCTCGTCGTCGAGCGGCAGCTCCTCGGTGAGATCCATCGGGGGCTCCTGCCGCTCCATCGCTCCCGCCTTGGTCATTGGGCCAGTTGAGACGAGCGATTTCACAATGAGCCAAACCCCAGCTGTGTGCCCGCTTGGGGTTTCGTCGCACAGGTTCAGGAGCGGGGGAGGTCAGTCACAGGGTTCGAGCTGGTTGTACGCGCCTCCACAGCTGGTTCCCTTCGCGCTCCAAAGGCGGTGCGGCAACATGCCCGCAGTGGCTGCCGTCCGATGGGAGCGTCGGTACCCCTGTCGACTGCTCCTTCCCCCGGTCGGGCGTCGCAGCCGGGCCTCCGGGGCGTGCGGTCGTGCAGGCCGCACGCCCCGTGACCGCCCTCTCGGCGGCCCCGGCGGCCGGATGCGGCCCACGCGCATACTGTGCGACGGGCGTGCTCGCCGTGGCAGGCCCCGCGCATACTGTGCGACGGGCGTGCTCGCCGTGGCAGGCCCTCACGCATCGGATGCATTGAACGACAGGGGGGAGCAATGAGCGACCTGTTCACTCCACGGCCCGAGCACCGCTTCACGTTTGGCCTGTGGACCGTCGGCAACCGCGGCCGGGATCCCTTCGGGAGCGAGGTTCGGGGCCCCCTCGATCCGGCCGAGACCGTGCGGCGCCTGTCCGACCTCGGAGCGTACGGGGTGAGCTTTCACGACCACGACCTGGTTCCGTTCGGAAGCTCGCCGGCGCAGCGTCAGGAAATCATCAAGGCGTTCCGTCGCGTCCTCGATGCCACCGCCATGCACGTCCCGATGGTGACCACGAACCTCTTCTTCCGGCCGGTGTTCAAGGAGGGTGCCCTGACGGCCAACGATCCGCAGATCCGCCGCCTCGCCGTCCGTCAGGCCTGTGAGGCAGCGGAACTCGGCGCTGAGTTCGGCGCCGACGTCTTCGTCATGTGGGGTGGGCGTGAAGGGGTCGAGGCCGAAGCAGCCAAGGATGTGCGGTTCGCGCTCGACCGCTACAAGGAGGGGATCGACCTCGTCTGCGAATACATCGACGAGCGGGACCTCGGACTTCGCATTGCCCTGGAGCCCAAGCCGAACGAGCCCCGGGGCGACATCCTCCTGCCCACCGTCGGGCATGCGTTGGCCTTCATCGGTGCCCTGGAGCGACCCGACATGGTGGGCCTCAACCCGGAATTCGCCCACGAGACGATGAGCGGCCTGTCCTTCACCCACGCCGTCGCGCAGACCCTGTGGCACGACAAGCTCTTTCACATCGACCTGAACGCGCAGCGAATCGGGAAGTTCGACCAGGACTTCCGCTTCGGCTCGGAAGGGATCCGCGACGCCTTCTACGTCGTCAAGCTGCTCGAGGACGCGCACTGGGAGGGGATGCGCCACTTCGACGCGCACCCGTACCGCACCGAAGACGCCGACGGCGTGTGGGAATTCGCGCGCGGCTGCATGCGCACCTATCTGATCCTGGCCGACAAGGTGCGTCGTTTTGGCGCCGATCCCGAGATCCAAGAAGCGTTGCGCACGGCCCGGAGTGCCGAGCTGGCCGAACCGACCCGCCCGGCGAGCGGGCTCGAAGGGATCCTTTCGGGCGACTACGACGAGGAGGCGCTCGCCGGGTACGGCTACGGTCACGAGCGACTCGACCAGCTGGTCACGGAGCTGCTGCTCGGGGCGCGCTAGTGCCGCTCGTCGTCGGGGTGGACTCGTCCACCACCGCCTGCAAGGTCCAGCTGCGCGACCGCGAGACCGGGCAGGTGGTCTCGACGGGCCGGGCGGCGCACAGTCCCACCACGCCACCTCGGAGCGAGCAACACCCCCACGAGTGGGAAGAGGCGTTCGCGCGTCGCGTGCGGCGAGGCCGGGATCGGTGGGGCCCGTCGACCGGCTGCCATCGCGGTCGCCGCGCAGCAACACGGGATGGTCGTGCTCGGGAGGGACGGCACCGTGCTGCGCCCGGCCAAGCTGTGGAACGACACCGAATCGGCCCCCGACTGCGCCGCATTGCTCCTGCCGCGCTCTCGGGCGGCGAGGCAGGCCTGGGCGACGGCCGTGCGGCAGCGTCCCGGTGCCGGCGTTCACCATCACCAAGCTGCACTGGCTGCGCCGGTGCGAGCCGGCCGTGTGGGACGAGCTGGCTTCGGTCCTCCTCCCGCACGACTGGTTGACCTTCCGGCTGACCGGTCGGCGGGTCACCGACCGCGGGGACGCGTCGGGCACCGGCTACTGGTCGCCGGCGCGAGAACCGCTATCGCGTGCGACGTGCTGGACCGTGTGCTGGGGGACAGGGACTGGCTCGCAGCGCTGCCCGAGGTGCTCGACCCCCGAGGCCGTGGCGGGCGAGTGGCTCGCCACCGGGGCTCTCGTCGCCGCGGGGACCGGCGACAACATGGCGGCCGCGCTGGCATTCGGCCTCCAACCGGGCGATCTGGCCTTGAGCCTCGGCACCAGTGGGACGGCCTTCGTCGGTCAGCGCAACAGCCGAGCGCCGATCCGACGCGGCACCGTGGCCGGCTTTGCCGACGCGACCGGCCGCTTCCTGCCGCTGGTCTGCACGATGAACGCGACGAAGGTGACCGATGCGGTCATGCGCCTGCTCGGCGTCGACCCCGCCCGGTTCGATCACGCTGGCCCTCTCGGCAGCCGCCGGGCGCCGACGGGATGGTGTTGGTGCCCCACTTCGACGGCGAGCGCACGCCGAATCGGCCCGATGCGACCGGCGTCCTGGCGGGCCTGCGCAGCGACGTCACGCCGGCCCAGATGGCTCGCGCTGCGGTCGAGGGCGTGGTCTGCAACCTGCTCGAGGCGGCGGAGCGCCTTCCCGGCGCCACAGTCCCCTCGCCGGATCTTCCTCATCGGGGGCGCGGCTCGAAGCGCGGCCTACCGGCGGGTGGTGGCCGACCTGACCGGAAAGCCGGTCCTCGTCCCATTCGACGGAGAGCTCGTCGCCGCCGGCGCCGCGCTCCAGGCCGCCGCCGTCTCGGGCGGGCGAGGGTTCGCGGCGATCGCTGAGGACTGGGCGCTCTGGCGAGGCGACGTCGTCGAGCCCGACGAGCGCGTGGATGCACCCGGCATCCGGCGGGCGTACGCCGACGCCTCACGGCGGGCAGCCCCGTAATCAAACAGCCCCGTAGGCAAACAGCCCAGTAGAGAAAGGACTCCGCCCCGACTCCGCCGGACGCCGACCGGCGCTGGGTCCGACACTCAGGCACCACGCACGTGCAGCTTCCGTGCCTGGCCCTTTTCAGGGGTGGACGCCGATAAGGTTCATTATGTTAAGTCAGACAGAAAGAACCCAGGGGTCGTTCCGACCTCACCCAGAGCAACGCTCCCCCAAGGAGGGTCATCGCCTAACTTGCGCTGCCACGACGGCGAGGAGGCGGTCATGCCCGACATCGAGATTCCCACCAGGTCCGGGGCCATGCCCGGCTACGTGGCCACGCCGGAGGGGGCCGGTCCGTTTCCCGGGGTCGTCGTCATCCACGACATCGTCGGCATGAGCCCGGACGTCCGACGCCAGGCGGACTGGCTGGCCTCCGAGGGCTTCGTCGCCGTGGCACCTGATTTCTTTCATTGGGGCAACAAGGTCATGTGCATCCGTACTGTCTTTACGAACCTGCGGGCGCGAAAGGGTCGGGTCTTCGACGATGTCGAGTCGACCCGGTCCTGGCTTCTCGAGCAGCCTGGGTGTGCGGACCAGACCGGAGTGATCGGTTACTGCATGGGCGGAGGATTCGCCCTGCTGTTGGCTCCAGGGCATGGGTTCGCGGCGTCGAGCGTCAACTACGGAGAGGTGCCGAAGGATGCCGAGGGCTACCTCAAGGGCGCCTGCCCCATCGTCGGGAGCTTCGGCGCCCGTGATCGCACCCTCAAGGGTGCTGCAGCCAAGCTGCAGCGGGCCCTGGAACACGACGCCGTCCTGCACGACGTCAAGGAATACCCCGAAGCGGGTCATTCCTTCCTCAACCAGCACGACAGCGTGCTCTTTGCCGTCGCGGGTCACTTGATGGGCGGCGGCGGCTACCACGAGGCATCCGCCGAGGACGCCCGCCGCCGGATCGCCGACTTCTTCCGCACCCACCTGACCTCGGCCTAGGTCGGCGACGCTCCAGGCGCCCAGGCGGCGGATTTCTCGAAAAGGGCCTTGATTACCCGTTGCCAATTCGGTAAAGTGACAGCCCTAAGGCCCCCTGGTTAAAGGTTCAAGGTCCGGACAGACGAGAAGGTGAACTTCCAGGTAGAGAGCTTGTAGAGCACCAAAAAGTTGAGTACTATCCCCGGAATGTCCGGGGATTTTGTCGCGCCTAATTTGGGCGCGCTTTTTGCGGTGGTCACGGCCGTGGTGAGCGTGGCCCCTCCCCTGCCCGATCCCGAGCTCCAAGCCGAACAGGACTATCTCGACGGCGCGCTCGCCTCTCTGGCCGCGATGCGCGCGCGGGCCGAGCAATTGCTGCAGGACCTGATCGCCGCCGGCAATCCCGATCTCGACTATGTCGCCGCGCTGTCGCGGCGCGTCACGCTCCTCGCCGACAGCCCGCGGCCGCTTCTCTTCGGACGGATTGACGAGCAGTCGGGTGCGAACTGGCACATCGGCCGCCGGCACGTCGAGGATGCCAAGGCCGACCCGGTGGTCGTCGATTGGCGGGCACCGGTCGCGGTGCCGTTCTACCGAGCCAGCGCGCGGGAAGACCTGGGGCTGGTGCGGCGACGCCAGATCATGGTGGATCGACGCTCCGTCGTCGCGGTGGCCGACGATCTCTTCGACGGGACAGAGGACGAGGCCGGGACGACCCGGCTGCGCGGCGGCGACGCCCTGTTGGCCGAGCTCGAACGTGCCCGCACGGGCGAGATGCTCGACATCGTCGCCACCATCCAGGCCGAGCAGGACGAGATCATCCGGGCACCGCTCGACCTGCTGCTCACCGTCCAGGGGGGTCCCGGTACGGGCAAGACCGCCGTGGGCCTGCATCGTGCCGCCTTCTTGCTGTACAACCATCCGGCGCTGACCCGCGACGGCGTGCTCGTGCTCGGTCCGAGTCGTGCCTTCCTGCGTTACATCGCCCAGGTGCTGCCGTCGCTGGGCGAGGAGGCCGTCGTGCAGACCACGGTCACCGACATCGCACCGAAGGCCAAGGTGCGCGCCCACGAACCGATGGAGATCCGTCGGCTGAAAGGCGACCTCAGGATGGCGGCGCTGTTGCGACGCGCGCTCGACGGGCGCCGGAACGTGCTGGACGATGACGTCAGCCTCCGAGTGCGCTTCGCCCGGGCGACATTGCCTGCGACGCGCGTCAATGAGCTCGTGCAATCCATCACCGCACGACCGGCTCCCTACAAGGCCGGCCGTCTCGCCCTACGGGCCCGACTCGTGAGCGAGGCCCGACGCGCCTTTCGCTCGTCCGGGCGCTTCGGCGCCGACGAGCCCTGGTTCGAACGGGAGCTGCTCGGTACCGAGGAGTTCGGCGCCCTGCTCGACCGGCTGTGGCCGACGGTCTCCCCCACGGCTCTGGTGCGAGACCTCTTCAGTTCCTCGAGCCAGCTCGAGCGCTACTCCGTCGGTCTGTTCGAATCGTCGGAGTGGTCGCTCCTGCTCCGGTCTCGCGAAGCCCAGGCCTCGAGCACGTCGTGGAGTGTGGACGATCTGGCCCTGCTCGACGAGGCAGCCTTCCTCACCGGTGGCCGCACGCGGAGCTACGGGCACGTCGTCGTCGACGAGGCACAGGACCTCACGCCGATGCAGTTCCGCATGATCGCCCGCCGCGTCCCGTCAGGATCGGTAACGGTCCTCGGGGACCTGGCCCAGGCCACCGGCCCATGGTCGTACGCGGACTGGGCCGAGGTCCGCGAGATCCTGGCGAGCGGTCCGGCGAAGGCGCAGCACACCGAGCTCACGTTGGGGTACCGGGCGCCGGGCCGGGTGCTCGACTTCGCCTCGCGGCTCCTGCCTGCGGCCGCGCCCGGCGTGCAGCCGACCACATCCATCCGACGGGGGCGCACCGATCCCACCATCCGCGCCGTGCCTGCCGACCAAGTCGCGGGCGCCTCGCTGGCCGAGGCCTATGCCCTGTTGGCCGACCACGCGCTCGTCGCCGTCATCACGCCGGAGGACCTGGTGCCCGAGCTGGTGCGGCTCGCCCGGCGCCACGACGAGGTCGGCCTGCTCGAGCGCGACGCGATGAGCCGCCCGGTCACGATCGTCCCCGCTCCCGCGGTCAAGGGTCTCGAGTTCGACGCGGTCGTGGTCGTCGAGCCCGCCGCCATTGCGGCCACTGGCCTCCGGGGCCTCCGCCTGCTCTATGTCGCGCTGACACGGCCGATCCAGCATCTGAGCGTGGTCCACGGCCACCCGCTGCCCGCCCCACTCCTCGACTGACCGTTCGGCGCTCCCCTCCCCTACGATCCGTGCCATGGACGTCGCAGGCAAGGTGGCACTCATCACGGGCGGCAGTAACGGGATCGGCGAGGGGGTGGCCCGGCATCTCTCCTCGGGCGGCGCGCACGTCGTGCTGGCCGACATCGACGACGCGCGCGGTAAGGCCGTCGCGGCCGAGCTCGGTGGCGTCTTCATCCACACCGACGTCGCCGACCCCGCCGCGAGCACCGCTGCCGTCGCGGCCGCCGTCGACGCGTTCGGTGGGCTCCACATCGCCCACCTCAACGCCGGAGTGACGTCGTGGTGCGGCATGGGCGACGATTTCGACCCCGAGGCGTATCGCCGCTCCATGTCGATCAACCTCGACGGCGTGGTCTACGGCATCGCCGCAGCCCGGCCGGCCATCAAGGCCAGCGGCGGCGGCACCATCGTCGCCACGGCATCGATGGCCGGGCTCGTGGCCGTACCGTTCGACCCGATCTACAGCGCGAACAAACACGCGGTCGTCGGCCTGGCCCGCTCTCTGGGTGAGGTCTACGCGGCCGACGGCATCAAGATCCACGCGCTGTGCCCATCGTTCGCCCACACCAACATCATCAAGGGTTCCGAGCAGACGCTCGTCGACATGGGGTTCCCCATCATCGAGGTCGCCGACGTCGTGGACGCGTTCCAACGCATCCTTGACTCCGAGGCTACCGGGCAATGCTGGTTCGTCGTGGCTGGCCGCGAGAGCGAGCCGTTCCAGTTCCGGCATGCCCCGGGACCGCGGCTCGACTGAGATCGCGCTCCTTCTGCGAAGTAAGCTTGTGCTGCGCTGAACGAGCGCATAACGGTGATGGATCCCACCGGGGCCTTGTGCCCGAACCGCCGCACGACATGGCCGATGGTTCCTGACTCGCACTTTGGGAGCGCCGAGCCATGGACGATCGACCGCAGCCGAGACCGGACCACTCCAATGCTTCGCCTGCGGACGGACGCGGGGGCCCGGACGACAAGGACGAGCGCGACCTCTTCGACGAGCCCGTTGTGCCCCTCCTGGGCCTTTCAGCGGGAACGCTCGGAGCGATCTTCTTCGGCGGCGCGCTCGGGACCGTCGCGCGGTACCTCCTCGAGGTGCACCATCCGACCGCTCCGGGCACCTTTCCCTGGGTCACGCTGCTGGTCAACCTCACCGGCTCGTCCGCCATCGGGTTCCTCATCCCACTCACGGAGCGCGCGACGACCCGAGCCCCGCTCCTCCGTCCCTTAGTCGTCGTCGGATTCTTGGGGGGCTGGACGACGTATTCGACCCTGGCCGTCGAGGCCACCTTGCTCGCAAAGGACGGTGACGTCGCCATAGGCCTGGCCTACCTCGCCGCCACGGTTGCCGGCGGGCTTGCCCTTGTGGTCGTGGGTCACGCCGCCGGTCGGAGGCTGGTCACGTCGTGACTGCCCCCTCCCCCACTCTCGGCCTTGCCCTTCTCGTCGCCCTGGCCGGTGGCGCCGGGGCCGTGCTGCGCGCGCTGCTCATTCACCACGTCGGGCTGCGACGAGACGACCCGCTGCCCGTGGGCACGCTGTTGGTGAACGGCTCGGGATCGCTCCTCCTCGGCCTGCTCACGGGGTTGTCGCTCTACCACGGCCTGGGGGGAAGGTGGCTGGCCGTCGTCGGTGTCGGGCTGTGCGGGGGCTACACGACGTGGTCGACCGCCAGCTGGGAGACGATCCACCTCCTCCACACCGGTCATCGGAACGAGGCCGTGCTCTACACCCTCGGCAGCCTGGTCGTCTGTCTCGCCTGCGCGGCCGCCGCCATTGGCTTCATGGCGCTCGTGTGAGCCAGACCGGATAGCTTTCGAGCCGATGCGGAGCCCAGGACCCCTCTTGGCTTCGGGGCGGGACTCGGACATCTTCGAGTACGGATCCGGACTCGTGCTGCGGCGGTCGCGCGAGGGCCATTCCATGGCCCAAGAGGCGCGCACGATGTCCTTTCTCCACCAGAGGGGCTACCCCGTTCCCGCCGTGGACGAGCTGAGTGATGACGGCCTCGATCTCGTGATGGAACGGATCGACGGCGTGTCGATGGTGGATGCAATCGGCCAAGCGCCGTGGACGGTACGCCGACAGGCCGCGACGCTCGCCGATCTCCACATCCGGCTGCACGAGATCGACGCGCCGGACTTCCTCCCTCCGCTCATCGAGGGGTCCGGCAGCAAGATCGTCCACTTGGACCTGCACCCGCTCAACGTCATGGTCGGCCCGAAGGGTCCGGTCGTCATCGACTGGCCGAATGCCCGCTGCGGCGAGCCGGCCGTCGACGTCGGCCTGGCGTGGGTGTTGATGGCAGCCGGGCAGATCCCCGGAAACCCGTTGAAGGCGAAGCTGCTGGCCTCGTTCCGAAGCCTGTTGGTGAACGGATTCCTCTCCCACTTCGACCGCAACGAGGTGGCCGGCTATCTCCGCCAAATCGTGGAGATAAAGGTTCAGGATCCCCACATGAGCGAGACCGAGGTCGCCGGCATGTGGAAGGTGGTCGAACGCGCCGAAGCCCGTCGCTGACCGAAAGGCGCTCAGGTGTCGTACGCCTCGATCGGTGGACAACTGCAGACGAGGTTCCGGTCGCCGTAGGCCTGGTTGATGCGCGCCACCGGTGGCCAATACTTCCGGGTCTGATACCCCGCGGGGAACACCGCCGCCGTGCGGTCGTACGGCCGCGCCCAGTCGGCGACCAACGCCGCGGCCGTGTGCGGTGCGCCGCGTAGGGGGCTGGCTTCGGCGTCCCAACGGCCCGACGCCACGTCCTCGATCTCGCCCCGGATGGCGATCATGGCCTCGCAAAACCGATCGAGCTCGTCCAGGTCTTCGCTTTCGGTCGGCTCAACCATCAAAGTGCCCGCGACCGGGAAGCTGACGGTCGGCGCGTGGAAGCCGTAGTCGATCAGCCGCTTGGCCACGTCGTCGATCGTGACGCCCGTCGCCTTCGTCAGGGGCCGGAGGTCGAGGATGCACTCGTGTGCCACCAGGCCGCCCTTGCCCGTGTAGAGCACGGGGAACGACGGGGCTAGCCGGGCGGCGACATAGTTCGCCGCCAGCACGGCTGACTTCGTCGCGTAGGCCAGACCGGAGCCCGAGAGCAATCGTATGTAGGCCCAGCTAATGGCGAGAATGCCCGCACTCCCGTACGGCGCTGCGCTCACGGGGCCGATGCCACGGCGGTGGTCGGGCATCGGGTGCATGGGATGCGAAGGGAGGAAGGGGACGAGGTGTTCGGCCACCGCCACCGGGCCCACACCCGGCCCGCCTCCCCCGTGTGGGATGCAGAACGTCTTGTGCAGGTTCAGGTGCGACACGTCACCGCCGAACCGGCCGGGCTTCGACAGACCCAAGAGCGCGTTGAGATTGGCGCCGTCGATGTACACCTGTCCGCCGTACTCGTGCACGAGGGCGCACATGTCCGCGATGCCCTCTTCGTAGACGCCATGGGTCGACGGGTACGTGACCATGATGGCGGCCAACGCCTCGGCGTGCGTATCGCACTTCGCCCGCAGATCGTCGAGGTCGACGGTCCCGTCGTCGCGGCTTGCCACCACGACCACCCGCATCCCCGCCATGACGGCCGACGCCGCGTTCGTCCCGTGCGCACTCGACGGGATCAAGCAGACATCGCGTTGCGGTTCGTTGCGGCCCTGGTGATAGGCGCGGATGGCCATGAGCCCCGCCAGCTCACCCTGGCTCCCGGCGTTCGGTTGCACCGAGACTCTGGCGTACCCCGTCACGTCGGCGAGCCATTGCTCGAGCTCATCGATCAGCGCCAGGTAACCGGGCGTCGTGTCGGCCGGAGCGAAGGGGTGGATGTCGGCGAAGCCCGGCAACCCGACCGGCTCCATCTCAGTCGTGGCGTTGAGCTTCATGGTGCACGAGCCGAGCGGGATCATCCCGCGGTCGAGCGCGAAGTCGCGGTCCGCCAACTCACGCAGGTACCGCAACATCGAGGTCTCGGAGTGGTGGGCCGAGAACACCGGATGACTCAGGATCGGACCGCGACGCAACAGGCCCACGGGGAGCGCATCGGGTCCTTCCGTCGTTGGTTCGGCCTGCACACCGAAGGCCCGGAGCACGACGGCCACATGGTCCCGGGTGGTGGTCTCGCCGCACGAGATCCCCACCTGGTCGTCATCGATCAAACGGAGCAGGACACCCCCGGTCCGCGCCGCGGCGACGATCTCGGTCGCCCGACCGCGGGCGTCGACGACGAGCGTGTCGAAGAACTCCCGATGGCGAAGCGCATAGCCGGCCTCTTCGAGGCCGTGCGCCAGGGTTGTGGTGCGACGGTGGACACGGCGAGCGATGGCGCGGAGCCCTTCTGGACCGTGGTACACCGCGTACATCGACGCGACGACGGCGAGCAGGACCTGCGCCGTGCAGATGTTCGACGTCGCCTTCTCGCGTCGGATGTGCTGCTCGCGGGTCTGCAGCGCCAGCCGGTAGGCGGGGCGATCCTCCGCGTCGATCGAGAGGCCGACGAGGCGGCCCGGGAGGTCGCGTTCGAGGCCGGCCTTCACGGCCATGAAGGCCGCGTGGGGACCGCCGTACCAGAGCGGCACGCCGAAACGCTGCGACGACCCGACCACCACGTCGGCGCCCCACTCCCCCGGCGGCTTCAGCAAGGTCAAGGCCAGGAGGTCGGCGGCGGCCGTGACGAGCGCCCCCTTCGAGTGGGCCAACGAGGTGAGCTCGGCGAAGTCTCGGATCGCACCGGAGGATCCCGGGTACTGCTGGACGAGCCCGAAGAAGTCGCCCTCCGGAGCCCCGGCATCGAGGTCGACGATGTCGAGGGTGATCCCGAGCGGTGCGAGGCGGGTCTCGAGCACGGCGATGGTCTGGGGGTGGCAGTCCGCGTCGACGATCACCCGCGTGGACTCGACCTGGCTGCGCCGTCGCATGAGCGTCACCGCCTCGGCCACCGCGGTGCCCTCGTCGAGCAACGAGGCGTTCGCCGTCTCGAGCCCGGTGAGATCCGAGACCATCGTCTGGAAGTTCAGGAGGGCTTCGAGCCGGCCCTGGCTGATCTCCGGCTGATACGGCGTGTAGGCGGTGTACCAGGCCGGGCTCTCGAGAATGTTGCGCCGGATCACGCCCGGCGTGATGGTGCCCGAATACCCGAGACCGATCATCGGTTCCGCCGCCTCGTTGGCGGAGGCGAGTCGGCGCAGCTCGCCGAGGACCTCGTGTTCGGAGGCGGCCGGGGGCAGATGGAGCTCGTCGAGGCTGCGCACGCTGCCGGGCACCGCGACATCGATGAGCGCGTCGAGACTCTCGTAACCGAGAACCTTGAGCATCGCGGCCTGGTCCTCGTCCGAGGTGCCCACATGGCGTCCCAAGAAGCTCTCGAAGGGTTCGAGCTCGTCGGGTGCGGGCGATGGGCGCTGTGGGTGCACGGAGGCCTCCTGGCTTGCTCCGCGTTCACGCGGAGTTTGTCGGACGTCCTCCCCGCTCTGTCATTGGACCTGAGAGCCTCGCCGCAACCTGCGACTTCCACCTTCGGTGCGAATGCCGGGGCACACGCTTTCCAGAGTTGCCTCGCCGGAGCGGTATGTCGGCCTGAGAGTTTCTGGGGAGAATTGCTCCTCCGGCGTCCCCTCGAACAGCTTGGGGCGGGGACTCTGGCGCTCCGGTTCAAACGGCGTATTCAGTTGTGTCCCTGATCATAGGACACGGGTCCCGTGGCCCCGGTCGACCCCCGGGTCAGTCGACCTCTTCGCGGACCGGCCAGAGGGGCGGGCGCACCAGCACGCCGGTCAGCTCGCGCCCACGTTGGCACACCGTCACCGCGTCACCGTCGAGCAGCTGCGCATCGGCGTCGACGAAGCCGAGCCCGATGCCCCGCTCGCGCATGGGCGAGAAGTTGCCGCTGGTCAGGAACCCGACGACCTCGCCGGTCGTGCTCGATCTCGGCGCCGTCGCGCAGGGGCTGGCGGCCGTCGGCCACGATGCCGCGCAGCCGACGTGACGGCCCGGTCGCCCGCTCCTCCTCGAGGGCGGCCCGCCCGATGAACTCGGTCTTGTCCCATCCCACGACCCAGCCCAGCCCGGCCTGGAGCGGGGTGATGCCCGGTCCGAGCTCGTGCCCGTGCAGCGGCAACCCGGCCTCGAGCCGCAGCGTGTCGCGGGCCCCCAACCCGGCCGGGGCGATCCCCTGCGCCAGGACGGCTTCCCAGAAATCCGTCGGCGACGTCCGCCGGCACGGCGCACTCGACCCCGTCCTCTCCGGTGTAGCCCGTGCCCGCGACCAGGCACGGCACGCCCTCCCAGTCGAACGGCTCGACGCAGAAGCGGTGCACGGCCGCCGCGTCCGGCGCCACGCCGGACGAGTCGCGCCCGGGCCTGGGGCCCCTGGATCGCGACGATGGCCCGTTCGCTCGTCACGTCGTGGCCGCCGAGCGCCGCGACCACTCGGCTCGTGTTCGACGCGTTGGGCATGACGTCGAACCGCTCCTCGTCCACCCACCACACGATGATGTCGTCGACCACCGAGCCGTCGTCGTCCAGCAGGTGCGTGTACTGCGCCCGCCCGGGTCCGATCCGGCGCAGGTCGTTGGTCAGCGAGTGCTGCAGGTGATCGAACGCGCTCGGGCCCGTGACGCGGCACGGTGCCCAGGTGGCTGACGTCGAAGGCCACCGCGTCGGTCCGGCAGGCCCGGTGCTCGGCCACGGTGCCCGACGGGTACGCCAGCGGGCATCTCCCACCCGCCGAAGGGCACCATCTTGGCGCCCAGCGCCACGTGCGCCGCGTGGAGGGGCGAGACCCGGAACGGGCGTGGGTTCTCGCTCTCGTCGGCCGTCACCGGGCCAGATTAGGCGGCACCGGCGGTAACGAGCGGGAGGCCGTGCGCCTCGAGCAGCGCCAGGAAGTCGCGTTGATAGACGACGAGACGGGGACCTCGGGATAGAGCTCGCGCATGCGGCGCACCTTGCCGTTCTTGCGGGTCACCAGGCGTTGATCGGCCGTCGTCAGTTCGATGAAGAGGCCGCGCGCCGGCAGCCAGAAGTCGGGGCGGAAACCCGCGACGGGCGAGCCCTGCTCGTCCCAGCGCAGCGGGAACTCGACCGGTTCGTACTCCCAGCGTTCGTCGTACAGGTCCAGCAGCGCCGCGAAGAGACGCTCGGAGGGATGGGCGAAGCGGACCTGGCCGGCCGGCGCACCGGCCGGATGGCCTGGCCGCCGACGTGCGCGGGGTGCCGACCGGGTTCACTCTCCGGCGGCTCGGGCCACGGGCACCAAGGCGGCCGCCGTTTCCTGATGCGACCGGACTGCGGCCGTGTGTCCAGTGCGCACGATGTCGGCCTCGAGCTCGTCGACCACACCGGCCAGCGGGACGATGTTGAAGACGCCCTGGCCGCCGGCCAGGAGGTCGACGACCTCGCCGTTGGAGCGGGCCAGCACGGAACTGGTGCCCGGTCAGCACGAGGTTGGACGACGCCACGTCGGCACCCAGGTCCTGGCGCAGGCACTCGACGGCGCGGCGGGCCGACTGCAGCGACACGCCCGGCGTCGAGCAGCTGCTTGATCACCTTGAGCTCGAGCACGTCGGAGTAGGAGTAGACCCGCCGGGTGCCGCTCCCCGTGGCCGACGGCCACCGAGGGCTGGAGCAGGCCGGTGCGGGCCCAGTAGTCGAGTTGGCGGTAGGTGATCCCCACCAGACCGCACACCTGCGGCCCGTGAAACCCCCCGACATGGGTTGCGGACTCCTCGGCCATCGCCCTACCTCCTCGCGCTGGATCTCCGGCGCCAACTCTAGTGGACCCCGGACGACATCGCGGTAGTTACGGAGGCGTGTTTCTGAAATTTCGGCGGGTCCGGAACCCGTGCGCTCGCCGCCGCGGCGGGCCCCGTCGAACGGCCACGCGACGACCGCACCGGCGACGGTGAGCCCCACCCGGGCGCCCGCGACCAGCGGCGTGCCGCCCGGTCACCCGCACGATCAGCTCGGGGAGCTGCTCGGACTGCGGGTGCACCCGGACGACGGCGTCGTGGCCGAAGTACTCGTAGCTCTCCACCGTCGCCGCCAACGCCGACGGCCCGACCTCTCCGATGACGAGCTGCTCGGGGCGGACCAGCACCTGGGCCGGTCCGGCGGCCACGTTCGGCGGCCAGCCCTGGACTTCCAGCACGCCGATGGTGTCGTAGCCACGGCCGCCGACCCGCCGGCCGGCCGGGCGACCCGCGCCTCGAGCACGTTCGACTCGCCGAGGAACCGCGCCAGCCCGGGGTCGAGCGGTCGCTGGTAGATCCCCGCCGGCGTGTCGAGTTGGGCGATGACCCCGTCACGCAGGACGGCCACCTGGTCGGCCATCGAGAGGGCCTCGTCCTGATCGTGGGTGACCAGGATGGAGGTCGTCCCGGCCCGGCGCAGCACGTCGTGCACCTCGGCGCGCACGCTGGCCCGCAGCGAGGCGTCGAGCGACGAGAACGGCTCGTCGAGCAGCACGATCTCGGGATCGGTGGCCAGCGCCCGGGCCAGGGCGACCCGTTGTTGCTGGCCGCCGGAGAGTTGGTGGGGGTAGCGGCGGTGCAGGCCGGACAGCCCGACCATCTCCAGCAGCTCGAGGACCCGGGCCCGCCGCTTCGGGCCCCGGGGCACGCCGAAGCCGACGTTGCGGCCGACGGAGAGGTGCGGGAAGAGCGCGCCTTCCTGGGGCACGTAGCCGATGTGGCGGTGCTCGCTCGGCACGAACGTGTGGCGCCGCGTCGTCGACCAGCTCGGCGCCGAGCACGACCGTCCCGCGTCGAGGCGCTCGAACCCGGCGATGATGCGCAGCAGCGTCGTCTTGCCGCTGCCCGACGCGCCGAGGATGGCGGTGAAGCTCCCGGCCGGCACGGTCAGGTCGACCCCGTCGAGGACGATGAGGTCGCCGAACGACTTGCGGACGCCCCTGACGGCGAGCTCTTTCATCGCGCCATTGTGGCGCCCGCCAGCACCTCGGGGCCCGGACCGGCCGCTCCGACCGGCGCCACGCCGGCCGCGGCGACCGCGCCGGCAGCCGGTCGAACCAGCGCCCGAGCACGTAGCTCGGGACGGCGGCGATGAGCATCATCAGGCCGGCGTAGGGGGCCGCGGGGCTGTAACTGAGGTTGGTCTGTTAGGCCCAGAACTGCGTGGCCAGGGTCTGGGCACCCGTCGGAATGAGGATCAGGGTCGCCGTGAGCTCGGTGGCCGACTCCAAGAAGACGAGGCAGAAGGCGGCGGCCAAGCCCGGAGCGATCAGCGGCAGGGTCACGCGCCAGAAGACGGAGCGGCGGCGGACGCCCAGCGAGTGCCCGACCTCCTCGAGACCGACCGGCGCGCGGGCCACGGCGGTCCGGACCGCGACGACCGCCATCGGGAAGAACATGACGGCGTAGGCGAGGATCAGCAGCGGCGTCGTCTGGTACCAGCGGCCCTCGAGGAAGTGCACGGTGACGTACGTCGCGCTCAGGGCGATGACGATGCCGGGGACCGCGAGCACGAGCATGATGCGCCCTCGAGCAGGCGGACCGTTCGACCCGGGAAGCGCACGGAGAGCAGCGCGATCGGCAGGGCGCCGATCGTGCCGACCAGTCCCGCGCCCGCCGCGTAGCCGAACGTGGTCAGCGTCGCTTCCCAGATCGAGGCGGTGGGCAGGGTCGAGCTGCCGCCCTGCACGATCAGGTAGACGATCGCGCCGACCGGGACGCCCAGCGCGAGCACGACCACACTCGCCACCCCTCCGAGCACCGGCAGCCGTGCTGCGCCCGAGGCGCCGGGGCCGCACGGCTCGCGCCGCGCCGGACCCGACCCGCGCGGCGCGACCCTTGCCGCGGGCCGCACCCTCACCCACGAGCAGGATGGCGCCCAGGCCCACGAGGATCAACGAGAACGCGCAGCCGGCCGCGGTGTTGAAGCCCACGGTGAACTCGGTGTAGATCTCGGTGGTCAGGGTGCGGAACCCGAGGATCTCGAAGGCGCCGAACTCGGCCAGGCACACGAGGGCGACGAGGACGCCGCCCCCCAGGATGGCCAGGCGGGCCTGGCCGACCGTCACCTTCCAGAACGTGGCGACGCGACCCAGACCGAGGCTGCGCGCCACCTCTTCTTGGGCCGGGTCGGCGTTGCGGAGGCTGGCCGCCACCGGGAGGTAGACGAGCGGGTACACGGCCAGCGTCATGACGAGCACGGCGGCCCAGAAGCCCCCGAAGGACGGGAAGATGGCCCGCCACCCGAAGCTGACGACGAAGTCGGGGATGCCGAGCGGGATCACCACCAGGACGGCCCAGATCCGCCGCCCCGGCAGGTCGGTGCGCTCGACGAACCAGGCGAGCACGGTGCCGAGGCCGGCGCACAACACGGTGACGACGACGGTGAGGCTGACCGTGTTCCACAGCAGCTCGCCCGTCAGGCTCCGGAACAGCAGCGGCTGCAGCGTCGACCATCCGGTCTGGAAGGCCTCGATGATCAGGAACAGCAACGGCGTCAGGACCACCACGGCGACCGCCAGCGCGGCGGCGACCAGGGCGGGTGGTCCCGAGCGGTGATGGCCGGGCCAACGGTGGTGGTGCATGTGGTGGCGCAGGCGAGCCCGCCGGTGCTCCCAGTGATCCCAGCGGCCGTGGGCGTGCGGATGGCCGCCGCCGCGGCGCGGCGTGGTGGCGATGCGCCCGCCCCGTTGGCCCGCCCCGCCCGCAGGCGGGGTCGTCGCCGTACTCACCTCACCGCCGCGACCGGGTCACAAGAGCTGCGCCTCTTGGAGCAGCTTGATCGCCGTGGCACCCGTGCCGAGTTGGGCGATGGTGATGGAATTGGGCTGGAGCTGGCTGAAGGGGGTCTCGGGTTGCGCGGTCTTCACCTGCGACCCGACCGGGTACTCGAAGCTGTCGCTGTGGGCGATGATGCTCTGACCCTGGGCCGAGGCCAGGAACTTGACCAGCTGCTGGGCTTCGGCGCTGGTGCGGCGACGACCGCAAGATCCCGGCGCCGGACACGTTCATCACGTAGCCGACGTCGTGGGGGGCGAAGTAGGCGATCGCCGAGTGCATGTTCGATGCGCCGTCCTCCGCCCGCAGCCGGTACCAGTAGTACTGGTTGATGACGCCGAGGGCGACCTGGCCGCGGTTGACCTCGTCGGTCACCGTCTCGTTGTCCGGGAGGAGGTGGCCGCCGGCGTTGGCCTTGACGCCGTTGAGCCACTTGAGCGCCGCGGCCTTCCCGTAGGTGCGGGCGACCGAGGTGACGATGGGCTGGAAGTCGGTCTCGCCTCCGGCCAGGGCGATCTTGCCCTTCCACTTCGGCCTGGCTCAGCTGCATGGCCGAGGTCGGGAGCTGGCTCGGCTTGAGCAGCGTCGTGTTGTAGACGATGACGCTCACCCGGGCCGAGACGCCGACCCACTTGCCGTTCGGCGAGTCGTACTTGGCCGGCGTCTCCGCCAGCGTGGACTTGGCGAGCGGCGCCAGCAGGTTCTTCGAGGCCAGGTACTGGAGCGGGGGCGAGTTCTCGGTGAAGAAGACGTCGGCCGGCGAGTGCCCTCCCTCCTCGACGATCTGGCTGGCCAGCACGTCCTCGTCGTCGAAGCGCACGTTCACCTTGATGCCCGTCTTCTTTTCGAACGCGCTGACGAGCGCCTGGGTGGTCTGGACGTGCTGGCCGCTGTAGAGGGTGATGGCGGGCGGCGCGGCCCCGGCGGTGCCCGCAGCCCCGAGCACGAGCACTCCCCCGCCGAGGCAGCCGGCAGCCAGCGCCAGGCGGGTCGCCCGCAGCCACGGTCGCCCGCGCCGGCCGGCCGCCGCCGATCCTCGGGCCCGGCGCAGTCTGTTCGGCATCGGTACGACCTCCGAGTGCCAAAGTTAGGCATTACGAATATTAGGGCGTCCTAACTTTACCTGCGTAGGGCGGTCCGTCAAGATCGCCGGCTGGTCGCGACCACGTCCCGACGGCAGGCGCCCGAGGGGGTCCGGGCGGAAAACCGGGAGGAAAGAGGAGCGCCGGAGGCGGATCAGCCGGGGTCGAAGCCGCCGAGGTCCGCCCGGCCCTCGAGGGGGCTCGACGGTTCGGCGTGGAAGCGCACCGGGATGCGGCCGGCCCGCCGGGCCAGCTACCCGGCCTCGACGGCCAGGCGCATGCCCCGCGCCATGGCGACCGGGTCGTGCGCCCGGTTGACCGAGGTGGCGACGAGCACGCCGTCGCAGCCGAGCTCCATGGCCAGCGCGGCATCCGACGCGGTGCCGATGCCGGCATCGAGGATCACCGGGACGTCGACCGCCTCGCGCAGGAGCGCGATGTTGTGCGGGTTGCGGATGCCGAGGCCGCTGCCGATCGGCGCGCCGAGCGGCATCACCGCGGCGCAGCCGACCTGCTGCAGCCGGAAGGCCAGGACGGGGTCGTCCGTCGTGTACGGCAGCACGACGAACCCGTCCTCGGCCAGCTGTTCGGCCGCGCGCCAACAGCTCCACGGCGTCGGGCAACAGCGTTCGGTCGTTCCCGATCACCTCCAGCTTGACCCAGTCGGTGCCGAAGGCCTCGCGGGCCAACTTGGCCGTGAGGACGGCCTCCGCTGCGGTGGCACAGCCGGCCGTGTTGGGCAGGACCCCGATCCCGAGCTCGTCGAGGAGGGACAGCAGGGAGCCCCGGCCCGACGGCTCGATGCGCCGCACGGCCACCGTGGCGAGGCACGTTCCGGACTCCACGAGGGCGGCGCGCAGGGCGTGCAGGCTGGTCATGCCGCCGGTGCCGAGCAGCAGCCGCGACGCGAGGACCTCACCCGCGATGCAGAGCTGATCGGGTGCATCACCGCTGGCCACGCCGTCGCGCGGTGGGGTCGTCACCCGGACGACGATACCCCGCGCCCCGCCTATGGTGGCTCGGTGCCGGACAACTTCACCCCGCCCACGGCGCTGACGATCGCCGGTTCTGACTCCGGCGGCGGCGCCGGCGCCCAGGCCGACCTCAAGACCTTCGCCGCCCACCGCGTCCACGGCACCAGCGCGCTCACGGCAGTGACCGCGCAGAACACCGCCGGCGTCCGGGGCGTCGTCGCGCTCGAGCCCGCGTTCGTGCGCCTCCAGGTCGAGACCGTCCTCGACGACTTCGACGTCCGCAGCGTGAAGACCGGGATGCTGGCGAACGCCGGGATCGTCGCGGTGGTCGCCGACCTGGCCGAGGAGGGGCGGCTCCCCCGCCTCGTCGTCGACCCCGTGCTGGTCTCGTCCAGCGGGCACCCGCTCATGGAGCCCGACGGGGTTGCCACCTACCTCGAGCGCCTCCTTCCCCACGCGATCGTGGCCACGCCGAATCTGCGCGAGGCCGCCGTGCTGGGCCGTACGACGGTCGAGGCGCTGGCCCCGCTCGACGCGCGCGCCGCGGTGGCCGAGCAGATCCGGGACCGGGGCGCCCGCTGGGTGGTGGTGAAGGGAGGCCACCTCACCGACTCGGCGGATGACGTCGTGGCCGGCCCCGACGGGGTCGTCGTGCTCCCGGGCCCTCGGGTGGCCACCGCCAACGACCATGGGACCGGGTGCTCGCTGTCGGCCGCCATCTGCGCCGAGCTCGCCCGCGGCACCGAGGTCCTCGACGCCATCGGCGCCGCCAAGGACTACGTGCGCCGGGCCCTGGCCGGCGGCGCCGCCTGGCGCCTGGGTGCGGGGCACGGGCCGGTCGACCATTTCGGGTGGTCCGAGCAGCCATAGGCTGGACGGGCCATGTCGCTCCCCGAGGCTCAGACCCGGCCGCCCGAGCCGGCCGACGCCGCACCGCAGCGGCCGCCGACGTCCGGCGGTATCTCGATGCGGCCGGCCATGATTCTCCCCGGGCTCGGCATCCTGATCCTCGCCGTCTTCATCACGCTGGGCATCGTCACGTCGCAGTCCACGGCACCGGTGAAGACGTCGGGCTCGCCGAGCGTCGTTCCGGGGACGTCCCTGCGGGCGCAGCCGGCCGGCCGCGCGCTGGCGCCGATCATCGTGTTGGGCGAACCTCCTTCCAACATCATCAACGCCGTGCGGGTGCCCACCGGGTCGGTCCGCCTGTCGCACCAGAACAACGCCGCCGGCGCCGGGCAGTTCGACGCACAGGTGGTGCTGCGCTCCGACGACTCACAGGGCGCGCTCCTCAACTTCTTCGCGGCCGAGATGCACCAGCAGGGCTGGCAGGTCTTCGACAAAGGGCCCGCCGCGCACCACCCGGGCGCGCTCGAGGTGCTGGGGAAGCTGGCCGGCACCGACGGGTACTTCTGGGAGATGGGCGCCACGATCTCGCCGACCACGTTCGGCCCCGGCACGCCGCCCAACGGCGAGACCCACTTCACCATCCGCCTGCTCCAGCAGAACGACGACCAGAGCTGACCCGAGGTCGCCCGCGTTCGCCTAGGCCGCGACGGCGGTCCGGGCGAGCTGGTTCGCCGGGTCGTCCGGCCGCAACAGCCCCGTCTCCTCGGGTTGCGGCGCCAGCAGGTAGGCCCAGACGAAGAAGTTGATCGGATAGAGCAGGTAACCCAGCCGCGGGTCGGGCGCCAGCAGGATCAGCGCCGACATGACGACGCCCGAGATCATGCACACCTGCGCCACCGTGGTCGGCGTGTGCCGCCAGAGGTGGCGGGCCAGCAGCACGGCCAGCACCAGGCCCACCGAGACGGGGAGGACGCGGCTCAAGGAGGGGAACGCGTTGCACCAAGAGGTGCCCCGGCAGCGCACTGGCCGCCGTCGACGGGATCGCGCTCAACCCGAGCGGGAAGAGGACGACGTCGTCGATCAGCGCGAACGGCCCGCGCAGCGCGAACGGGAAGATCGCCGGCACCGCCACCACGAGCAGCCCGGCCAGCATGGTCAGCGGGCGCCGTTCCCCCTTGCGGCCGTAGGCGGCGAAGAGCGCCAGCACGGCCAGCGGCCAGGCGGTGAACTTCATGGCCGACACGATGCCCAGCACGACCCCGGATGCGAACGGGTGTCGCCGCTGGGCCAGGACCATGGCGAGCAGGAGGAAGGCGACGACCGGGATGTCGTCGCCGCCCGTGGCCAGCGGGAGCGACGCGATGGGCAAGATCGATCAGCGCCTGGATGGCGCGGATCTTGCGACGTCCGTCCGCTCGACAGAGATACAGCGCGAGCGCGGCCACCATGATGGTCGTCAGGCAGAAGAAGATGCGCGCGTCGCTGAGCCCGTTGTTGCGCCAGATGTCGCTCGGGATGCCGAACACCGCCATGAGCGGCAGGTAGGGCAGGAAGCCGGCGTAGTTGGGCTGACCCGGCGCGTGGTACTTCACCTCGTGGGACGAGCGGTGGATCTTGAGGTAGGGGTCTTGCCCCTTGACCAAGTCCTGCCCGCCGACTTCGACCACGGTCACCTCGGGCTGTTGGTGCGAGCCGGCCACCCCGTCGAAGCGCCACACGATCTCGAGGCCCATGCGGGATGGCGAGGGCGCCGACGAACACGCAGACGGCCACGACGATGCGTGCCAGCCAGGCCCGGTGGTGCTGCACCTCGGTCAGCTGGCGCGACGGCCGGCGACGGCGGGCCCGGTGCACCCACCAGACGATGCCCGCCGACGCGAGAGCGCCGAACGCGAAGGGAGCCAGCGCCATCCGACCCCACACCTGGTACAGCGCGTTGGTCGACGTGTAGATCGTGCCGAGCGCGAAGAGCGCGCTGGCGAAGTACAAGAGCGCGTCGCCCGCCTCGGGCGAGATCCGGCACACGCGGTCCCACGCCAGCCGCGCCACGTCCCGGGTGCGCTTGCCCCAGTCCATGATGGTGAGTGAGGTCGTCGGCATGGCGTTTCGAATCCTCGCGCACGGCCCGTTGCAGGCGGAACCCTGCTGCAGTGATCCTAGAGCCGCAGCTCCGCCAAATAGAACGACAGTTCCGCCTCGAGGCATGCGGTGAGGGTGTCGGCCCGCCGGAATCCGTGGCCCTCGCCTTCGAAGAACCGCAGGTCGCACGGGGTGCCGGCCGCGACGAGGGCGTCACGCATGCGCTCGGCCTGCTCCGGCGGCACCACGGCGTCTTCCGTGCCCTGGAGCAGGAGGACCGCTCCGTTCATCTCGGCGGCCCGGCTGACCGGGGAGCGCTCGACGAAGAGCGACTCTGCCGCCGGCAGCGGGCCGATCAGGCGGTCGGTGTAGTGCGCCTCGAAGTCGTGGGTGGTGGCGACGAGGCGCACCAGGTCGGTCACCCCGTAGGAGGCGGTGCAGGCGGCGAACCCCTCCCCCGCCGCCAGCGCGTTGAGCGCCGTCATGCCGCCTGCGCTCCCGCCACGGACGGCCATCCGACCGGCGTCGACGTCGCCGCGCTCGCCCAGGTGGCGCGCCGCGTCGAGGCAGTCCTCGGCGTCGGCGACGCCCCACAGCCCGCGCAGCGCGTCGCGGTAGGCGCGCCCGTACCCCGAGCTCCCGGCGTAGTCGACGCACGCGACGGCGAAGCCGCGCGTGGTGAAGAACTGCAGGGTCAGATCGAGGCCCGGCTGGCTGGCCGAGGTGGGCCCCGAGTGGCACCACGTCACCAGCGGAGGCGGGCCACCCGCAGCCCCGGCGTGGCCCTCGCGACCCGGGGGCCGGTACAGCGTCCCGTGCACCGGACGCCCGGAACGGCCGGTCAGGGTGAAGGGCTCGCCCCGGGCGAAGGTGTCGGGTCCGAGGTTGACGGCGAACGAGGGCGCGGGCCGCAGGGGGCGTGGGGCGGCGGCGGCGCCCGCCCCGCCCAGGTCGACGATCCAGACGTTGGAGGGTACGTCGGGCGTGCTGCCGACGATCGCCAGGCCGTCACCGTGCGCGCAAAGCGCGGCGATCGACATGCAGGGCTGCGCAACGACCTCGGGCGCCCCGCCCGGGTGCAGGCGCACCACGGCGTCGCGCCCCGACGAGGTCTGGCGGACCACGAGCGCGCCGCCGGGCATCTCCGCCATCGTCGCCTGGCCGAGGACCCAGTCGGGACCGTGGTACTCGGCCGCCGCGTCGCTCGAGCGCGACGGGCTCGGCCCGCTCGTCGAAGGGCGCCGCATGGACGTACGGCTGCCACCAGCCGCGCCGGTCCGAGACGAAGCGCAGCGTGCCGTCGCGCTGCCAGGCCGGCTGCCCCACCGACTCGTCGGCCCCGCCGGCGACGGTCGTCGGCGGGCCGGCCGCACTGAGCGTGTGGTCGGATCGGGCGAGGGCCACCACGACGAGCGACGACGCGTCCCACGGCATGTCGGGGTGGTCCCACACCACCACGGCGAGCCGCCCGACCGTCGCATCGACCCGGGGGGCGCCGAAGAAGTCGTGCCCCGCCAGCACCGTCGACTCCGACGGCGTCGCGGAACGCGTGGAGAACGCGACAATGCTGCGCGTGGGGGGCCCGTGCCCCCCGTGCTGCACTTCGCGGACAGCCAGCACCCAGTCGCCGTCGGCCGTGGCGGTCAGGCCGCCGTGGCGCGCCGAGTGCGTCGGCGTCGGCGTCGGCGCCGAGAGCGCCCGCGGCGGCACCGGGCCCGGAGCGTCCGTGCCGCCGTCGCACCACCACACCTGCTGGTCCGCCTGGTCCACGTAGGCGAAGGCACCGGCGGCGTGCCCGGGCACCAGGCAGACGGCGCCGCCGCCGTATTCGTGCACCCGGCTCCGGATGCTGACGCCGGCGGGCGAATGGTCGTGGCGCCCGTCGGCGTCGGCGCGCACGAACACCACGCGCCCGTTCTCCTCGGGCCGGGCCTCGAGCCAGTAGAGCGACTCGCCGTCCGAGCACAGGTCGGCCAGCGAGATCTTGCCGCGGGCCACCTCCTCCGCCGACAACGGGGAGGGCCAACGCCCGTAGTCTGAAGTCGTGAGCACCACCGTGCGAACGTACCCGGCGGAGGCACCCGCGCCGGGACCCGACGCCGTCGACGGGCTCTACAGTGAGTCGGTGCGCTTCCCGGCCTACGTGCTGACGAAGTCGGGTGAGGTGATCCGCCCCGCCGTCGTCCAACTGGGAACCGACGACCTCCCGGCCGGCGACGTGCTGATCGCAGTGGAGTGGTCCGCCATCAACTTCAAGGACGCCATGGTCACCCGCCCCGGGAACCGGGTGGCCCGCCGGTTCCCCCTCGTCCCGGGCGTCGAGCTGACCGGGAAGGTCGAGGAGAGCACCCACGACGACTTCACGCCCGGCCAGCGCGTCCTGGTCCAGGGGTACGACCTCGGCGTCGCCCACCACGGGGGCTTCGCCGCCTACGCCCGGGTGCCGGCCGACTGGGTGGTGCCGCTCCCCGAGTCGTTGAGCTGTCGCAACGCCGCCATCATCGGCCTGGCCGGCTTGACCGCCCTCCTCTCGCTGCACCGGCTGCGCCAGCACGGGACCACGATCGAGGACGGCCCGGTTTTGGTCACCGGCGCGTCCGGCGGGGTGGGCAGCACGGCCGTGGCCATGCTGGCCGCCGCCGGCTACGAGGTCGTCGCGTCATCGGGCAAGACGGCCGAGCACGAGTACTTGAAGGAGCTCGGCGCCGCCCAGGTGGTCGGCCGCCAGTTCACCGAGGACGACGGGCGCACGCTCGGCCCCCAGCTCTGGGGCGGCGTGGTCGACTGCGTCGGCGGCACCGCGCTGGCCGAAGCGCTACGGACCGTCCGTTACGGCGGGGCCGTCGCGGCCAGCGGGCTCACCGGGGGCAACGACCTCGCCACGACGGTGTACCCGTTCATCGTGCGCGGCGTCGCGCTGTTGGGGATCGACACGGTGGCGACGCCCATCGAGGAGCGCCGCGCGCTGTGGACCGAGATGCCCGAGGCGTTCCCGCTCGAGCGCTGCGAGGACATGGTCAACGAGGAGATCGGCCTCGACGGCCTCACCGTGGCCCTCGGGCGCGTCCTCGACGCCGCCGTGCGCGGGCGCATCCTGGTCGCCCCGGCCCGCTAGTCCCTCCGAGAAGTCCGGAGGTTCATCGTGCGCCGGGCGCCGCGCCCGGCCCGTCCTACGCCTTGTAGAGCGGCGACACCCTGATCGTGCCGTTGCCGCACGGGGCGATGGCCAGGGCGAAGCCCGGTGACGACGTCGTGGCGCCGGGCATCGTCACCGACGCCTGCTCGGAGCTCGGGCAACTGGTCTGGGCCCCGACCGGCACGTCGGAGAACTGGTAGGCGAACTGGGCGGTGGACGACGGTGCGATCGCCACCGACGCCGGCGGCGCGTTGGCCGCGGGCGACAGGTTGACCGAGAGGCCGTTCACCATGGTGACGGTGAGCGGGGCGCCGCTCCCCGAGAAGAGCGCCACCGTCGGGTAGCCGTCGACGGTGCAGGTGGTCGTGCCGGTGTTGGTCACCGTCACCACGCCCGTGATGGTGCCCGCGGCGCCTTGTGACTGTCCCGGTGACGCCGTGATGTGGTTGCACGCCGCCGAGGCGGCCGTCGTGCTCGTGGCGGGGGCGGCGGTGGTCGAGGTGGTGGACGACGACGTCGTGGTGGCGGCGCGGTGGGTGGTGGTCGTCGTCGAGTGCTTCGGGTTCGGGCTGCTGCTGCACGCCGCCAGAAGGAAGCCGCCGCCCGCCAGTGCGGCGAGCGCCCATCGCGAGGGGCTCACCCCTCGAAGTCTTCCGGCCGGACCGAGTCGAGGAACTGGCGGAATTGTCCCACCAGCTCGTCGGGTGTGTCCTCTTCCTCTTCCTCGGCGTCGAGCGTGAGGATGATCCCCTCGGACTCCATGAGCTCGTCGGACACGAAGATCGGCGACTCGGTGCGCACGGCGACGGCGACGGCGTCGGAGGGCCGGCTCGACACGATCGTGCGCTCCTCGCCGCGCACCAGGTGCAGCTCGGCGTAGTAGGTCGACGACCGCAACTCGGTGATGATCACGCGCTCGACGCTGATGTCGAGCGCCCCGAGCATGTCCCGCATCAGGTCGTGGGTGAGAGGGCGGGGCATCGTCACGCCCTGGAGCGCGTAGGCGATGGCGGTCGCCTCGGGGCTCCCGATAAAGATCGGCAACGTGCGCCCCTCACCTTGTGTCTCCTGGAGCAGGAGCACTGGAGTGTTCGATTGCAGGTCCACCCGGACCGCACGGAGAAGCACACGGACCACGTAGAGAAATGTAGCGCCCGCTGCCGGCCGTGCGTCACCCCCCCAAGTGCTGGCGCAGAGCCTGGCGGAGCAACGAGGCACGCAGGGACTGTCCCAGGGCCGCCAGCTGCTCCGCTCCCTCGGTGGCCCGCTGCCGGGATTCGGGGTTCCGCTGGCGCAGCAGAGGGATGACGATCTGCTCGATCAGGCCCATCTCGCGGTCGACGGCGTTGCGGTACAGGCGCAGGTGCCGCGGCTCGATGCCGAAGGCCCGGAAGGCGGCCGCCAGGTTGGCCACCGTCAGCGCCTCCTCGTCGTAGGTCTCCAGGCCGGCGACGCGCACCGGGCAGATCAGCCCGAAGCCCTCGAGGCCGGTCAGCTCCTCGGCCGACAGGCCCGAGGCGGCGCAGAGCTCTTCGGCGGTGAGGCTGGCGCCGGTGACCATGGCGGTCGTGGTCGCGGCCGCCGCTGCTGCCGCGGCTGATGCCGCCTCGCCGCCGTTGCGCGCCGGCGAGGGACGCGCCGGAGGTGGGCCGGCCGCCGGGGCATTCGGGCGTGCCGGGGCGTCGGTGGCCGTCGCGGCCGGTGGCCGCTCGTTCCGCGGCGGGCCGCCCTCGGCGCGCGGGGCGCCGCTGCGATCGGGCGCCGCCCCCCGGGCGGCGTTCGCTGCGCTCGTGCCGGCCGTGACCGCCACCTCGGGCCTGGCCGAGGCGGGCGCGGCGGCGGTCCGTTCGGCGCCGCCTGGCGATCCCGGCCCGGCGGCCGGAGCGGCCGGGCCGCGCGCCGGCGCGACGTCGGAGGCGGTGCCCTCGCGACCACCTGCAACCCGCGGCGGGGCTGGGCGGTCTCGGGCATGAGCGCCGTCCGGCGCGAGGCGTCGGCCAGGATGCGCGCCATGGCCTCCTCGTCGGCCTTGGTCGGCTGCTCGTCCTCGGGGGCCATCGCCGCAGCGGCGTGGCGCCCCGCCGGCTCGGCCGGCTTGCCGTTGGCCCGCTCGGGCGACAGGTCGTCCAGCTCACCGTCGGCCAGGCGGTCCCGGATCACCTTGAGGGGCAGGAAGTGCTCCCGCTGCTGGCGCAGGACCCAGCGCAGGCGCTCGACGTCGTGCTCGAAGAACTTGCGGTAGCCCGACGGGCGAGCGCTCCGGGTTGACCAGGCCCTGGCTCTCGAGGAACCGGATCTTCGAGATGGTGACGTCGGGGAACTCCTCTCGCAGCAGCGTCAGGACGTCACCGATGGAGAGGTACGTACGGCTGCTCACTCGTTTCCAGCCACCAGGTAGACCAGCTTGAACTTGCCGATCTGCACCTCGTCGCCGGGTGCGAGCTGCGACCTCGTCGATCCGCTCCCGGTTGACGTAGGTGCCGTTCAGCGAGCCCGACGTCGCGCAGCCGAGTAGGCGCCGCCGTCCTTGGGCGTGATCTCGACGTGGCGCCGCGAGACCGTGATGTCGTCGAGGAAGATGTCGCTCTCGGGGTGGCGGCCGGCCCGGACCACCGTGTCGCCCAGGAGGTAGCGAGCCCCGATGTTGGGGCCCCGGGTGACCACGAGCACGCCCGCGCCGTGCGGGCACCTCGACCAGGGTGACGTCCGGGCGCCTCGTCGGCGGCGTCGGTGTCGTCGGCGGGATGGAGCGTGATGGTGGCATCGTCGCCGTCCGCCAGCGAGTGCGTGTCCGCACGAGGAACAGAAGTTGACGCCCTCGGGGTTGCGATGCCCGCAGTTGTGACAGAACACGACGTCCACGGTACCCCACCCCACGACCGCCTTCTCCGTGGCTCGGGCAGCCCGAACACGGGTTCAGTCCGCCGTCAGCTCACCGTAGGCGGCCGCGTCGAGCAGGCTCGAGACGTCGGCCCCGTCGGCCAGGTTCCAGTTCGCAGATCCACCCCTCGCCGTAGGGATCCTCGTTGATCCGCTCCGGCGTCGGCGTCGAGCGCGTCGTTCACCGCCGCGACCGTGCCGGCGAGCGGCGCGTAGATCTCCGACACCGACTTGGTCGACTCGACCTCGCCGAGCTGGCCGCCCGCGTCCACCTCGGTCCCGACCGCGGGCAGCTCGACGAACACGATGTCGCCCAGGGCGTCCTGGGCGTAGTCGGTGATGCCGATGCGGGCACGCGTGCCCTCGACGCGCACCCACTCGTGTTCGGCCGAGTACCGAAGGTCGTCGGGGATGTTCATGAGGGGCGACCATACCGGACCGGCCACGCACTCGCCGCGGCTGCACGGGGCGTGCGGGCCGGCGCCCAACGCGCGTCGGCCCGGCGGTCAGTCCGCCGCCAGCGCGGCGATCTGCTCGACGTAGGGCCGCGCCAGCGCCACCGACCCCGGCAGGTCGGTGCCCTCGGCCCACACGTGGGTCACCGGCTCCTCGGGGTCGGGGACGACGAGCACCCACCCGTCGTCGGACTGCACCTTGATCCCGTCGACCAGCACCAGGTCGGCCCCCTCCTCGGCCAGCTGCTCCATGAGGGTGCGCATGATCAGGCCCTTCTGCTCGAGGGGCGTCGCCACCTCCTCGTGCACGATCGGCATCGGCGGCATGGCGTCGACCACCTCCGTCGAGCGAGCTCGAGCCGCGGCCGAGCAGCGCCGATCAGGCGGGACCAGGGCGGCCGCGGCGTCGAAGGCGGGCAGGAAGGCCGGGAAGATGTAGCCGCCCCGTTGGTCGGACGGCGAAGGTCGACGCCGCCCGAGGCGGCCGCCTCCATCAGGCCCGGCGCCGAGAGCGGGACCAGCTCGACCTCGATCGCCGCGCTGCCGCGCAGCTCGCCGCAGCGTCGCGCGCGCTGCGCCGTCACCGGCAGCGGCGACCGTTCGCCGGTGTCGCCCGGCTCCGCGCCGAGCGTCGAGGAAGGCGAGCGATCGCCTCGTCGTCGGTCAGCACGTGCCCGCGTGCCGTCGACGAGGGTGAGGTGCTCGCCGCCGGGGTCGATCACCGCGCCGAGGTCGGCGCCCGACGCCGCGCACCACCTCGGCCACCCGCGCCTCGCTGACGGCCCGGTCGACGGCGATCATCCCCGGCGTCTGCGCGTACGGGTTGATGCTCAGCACGTCGGCCCCCACCTTCGACAGCAGGTTGGGCATGACGAAGCTGGCCGCGCCGTAGGAGAGGTCGAGCACGAGCTTGAGCTGGCGGCCCGTCGCACGCGGCGCAGGTCGAAGGCCTCCACCAGGTCGGCGGTGTAGTGCTCGATGGCGCGGGGCGAGAAGTCGATGTCGCCGATCTCACCCGCCGTGCACCCGACGGAACTCCTCGCGGTGGTACAGCCGCTCGATCTCGCCGCTGCGTCGGTCTCGGAGAGGTCGATGCCCGCGGTCGTCGAAGAAGCGGATGACCACCGACTGCGGGTCGTCGGGGCTCAGGCGCACGGTGAGCCCGCCCCGGGTGGCCCGGGTGCGGACGTGGTGGCGGGTCACCGGGACGGTGGCCACCTCGAGGTCGGTGACGTTGACGCCCGACCGAGTTGCAGCCCGACCATGAGGGCCCGCTTGAGCACCCGGGCCGCCCGGCTGGTGTCGCGCGAGGTGGTGATGTAGCGAGCCCTTCTCGAAGCGCCGACGCCCACGCCTTGGCCAGGCGCACGGCCAGCTCGGGGCTGATGTCGACGTTGGCGATGCCCGGCGACGCCGTCGCGGCCGAAGAGGGTGCGGGCGCCGCCGGACTCCCACACGATCGACGAGTTGCACCTGGCGCCGGCCTCGACCGACCTTGTAGGGGTAGACCTTGACGTCGCCGCGCACCTCGGCGTGCGCGCCGACGAGGCAGCCCTCGCCGACCACCGACGCCCGGCTCGCAGCGCGCGCCCGGCCGCAGGTCGCACGAGCGCCCGAGCACGGCGCCCTCGCACCCGGACGCCGGGCCGAGGTAGGAGTTCTCGCCGATGACCGAGCGCCGGATCTCGGCCCGCTCGGCCACCCGCGCGTTGGCGCCGATCGTCGGTGTAGGCGCCGAGGACGGCGCCGCGCGTCGACCGTGCAGTTCTCGCCGATGAACGCCGGCCACTCGAGCCGGGCCAGCGGGTCGATCGACGACCCCTTGCCCAGCCAGACGCCCGGGCCGCAGCTCGAAGCCGGAGATGTCGACGTCCACCTTGCCGTCGAGGATGTCCTCGTGCGCCTTGCAGGTAGGCCGCCGTGGTGCCGACGTCCTCCCAGTAGCCCGTCGGCCACGTAGCCGAAGAGCGGCCGCGCCGTCCTCGAGCAGCGGCGGGGAAGACCTCGCTCGAGAAGTCGACCGAGCGGCCCGCGGGGATGCAGGTCGAAGATCTCGGGCTCGAGCACGTAGATGCCGGTGTTGATGGTGTCGCTGAAGACCTGGCCCCAGCCGGGCTTCTCCAAGAAGCGCTCGATGGACGCCGTCCTCGCGGGTGATGACGATGCCGAACTCGAGCGGGTTCTCCACCGCGCTCAGCGCCGATGGTGGCCAGGGCGTCGTTCTTCTCGTGGAACGCGACGATCTCGGTCAGGTCGATGTCGGTCAGCACGTCACCGGAGATGACCAGGAAGCGCTCGGTCAGCTGCGTCCATGGCGTTGCGCACCGAGCCGGCGGTGCCGAGCGGCGTCTCCTCGGTGGCGTACACCATGCGCACGCCGAGCTCGCTGCCGTCGCCGAAGTAGCTGCGGATGGCGTTGGGCAGGAAGGCGACGGTGACGACGATGTCGGTGATGCCGTGGCGCCGCAGCAGCGAGACGATGTGCTCCATCATCGGGCGGCCGACCAGCGGCAGCATCGGCTTGGGCAGGTTCGACGTCTGCGGGCGCAGGCGGGTGCCCTCGCCGCCGGCCATGATCACGGCCTTCATGCCGGGCGCTTCGCCTGCGCCGCCCGGCCCTGCGCGCAAGGCCTTCCGGGCGGGGCCGCACGTAGCTGCCCGCCGCGATCCACGCCAAGCGTCAGGCCGGTGATGCCGGTGACCCAGGCGATCACCTTGATCGGCTGCCTGCCAGCCGCGCGTCGCCGTAGGCGAGGAGGAAGGTCGGATAGGCGAACATCAGACCGAATGTGCCCGCCTTGCCCACCCACAACACATCGATGCGCGGCCGCGCCGAGCGACGGCCAGCAGGACGACCATGACCGAGACCAGGACCTCGCGGACGATGGTGGCGATGCCGAACCACAGCGGCACCGCGCCGTAGACCATGACCGAGATCACCGCCGTGCCGACCAGGATCCGGTCGGCGATCGGGTCGAGCACCTTGCCGAGCGTCGAGACCTGGTGGTAGCGGCGGGCCACGAAGCCGTCCACCCAGTCGGTCGCGCCGAGGACGGCCAGCAAGATGGCGGCCGCCGTCTGCTCGTGCTAGGCCGAAGAGCAGCCACAGGAACAGCGGGATGCACAGGAGGCGCACCAGGGTGATCACGTTCGGGACGGTGAGGATGCGGTCCAGACCCTCCTCCTCGGCCTCCTCGGCTGCCGTCACGTCCAGGCCGGTCGCCCGGGTCATTGGCGCGTCCGCGGGCGTGGTCGTCGGCCGGGTCCCGGGCGGGCGGTACACGCTCCAGGTCGTCCACGTTCTCCACGTCGGCCACACAGCGAGTCTACGGAAGCCCCTGCGCCCGCCCGGGCCCCTGTGTGCCAGAGTGGCGCAATGCCTCGATTCGAACCGTTCCGCGGTCTGCGGTACCAGCCCGACATGGCGCCCCTCGCCCAGGTCATCGCCCCGCCCTACGACGTGATCTCGTCGGCCGAGCGGGTCCACCTGGCCTCGCGGCACCCGGCCAACGCCGTCCTCGTCGAGCTGCCCGAGGCCGACCTCCACGGTGGGCGCGACCGCTACGCCGTGGCGACCGACCTCTTCTACCGCTGGCATCAACGAGGGCATCTTGGAGGCCGACCCGCAGCCGAGCCTGTACCCCTACCGGATGACCGACACGTCCGGGCGCACCACGACCGGCGTCATCGGGCTGCTCGGACTGGCCGATCCGGGCCAGGAGAGCGACATCCTCCCCCACGAGCAGACGCTGCCCAAGCCCAAGAGCGACCGCCTCGACCTGCTGCGCGCCACCAGGGCCAACCTCTCGCCCATCTGGGGACTGTCGATGGCCGACGGCGTGACGGCCACCTTCGACCCGACCGACGACGAGCCGATCGGTCGACGCCTACGACGACGACGGCGTGCGCCACCAGCTCTGGGTGCTGAGCGACCCCGACACCATCGAGGCGGTCAGCGCCGCCATCGCCCGACGCGCCGGTGGTCCTGGCCGACGGGCACCACCGCTACTCGACGGCGCAGACGTACCAGGCGGAGGCCCGCCAGGCCAACGGCGACGCGCCGGGCCCGCACGACTTCGTGCTGGCGCTCGTGGTGGAGCTCTCCGAGGACCAGCTGACGGTCGGCGCCATCCACCGCACGGTGAGCGGGCTCCCGGCCGACTTCGACCTCATCGCAGCGCTCGGCCAATGGTTCGACGTCGTGCGCGCCGGGGCCGCCGACGACCGCACCCTCTCCGCGCTGTCCGAGTCCAGCTCGCTGGCCCTCGTGACCGGCGGGCAGGCCCACCTGCTCCTCCCCCACGCCGACGTGCTGGAACAGGACGGCAACGACCTCGACTCCAACCTGATCGCCATGGTGCTGGCCCAGCTGCCCCCGCACGAGGTCATGCACCGCCACAGCGTGGCCGAGGCGCTCGAGGCGCTCGAACAGGGCGACGGGCAGGCGGCGTTCCTGCTGCGGCCGGTGACGGTCAAGCAGATCGAGAACTGGGCCAACGACCGCCGCCGGATGCCGCCCAAGACCACGTACTTCAGCCCCAAGCCGAGGACCGGGATGGTGTTCCGCTCCCTGGACATCTCCTGAGTGGCACCGGACGGCCCGCGGACGATGCACGGCGAGGTCACGGTGCACATGGCGGCCCCGCCCGAGGCCGTGTGGGGCCTGGTCAGCGACGTCACCCGCATCGGCAGCTACAGCCCCGAGACCTACGAGGCCAAGTGGGAGCGAGGGCGCCGCCGGTCCCGCCGTGGGCGCAAAATTCCGCGGCCACGTGAAGCGCAACGGGTGGTGGCCGGTCCACTACTGGACGAGCTGCACCGTGTCCGCCTGCGAACCGGGCAAGACCTTCGAGTTCGGTGTGGGCAACGACCCGTCGAAGCCGCTCAACGTGTGGCGCTACGACATCGCGCGTCCGGCGACGGCTGCGACGTCACCGAGTCCTTCACCCTCACCCCCACCCGGGGGCTCCGCCTCTACTGGACGCTGATGGGCTGGAGCCGCGGCAAGACGAACCGCGACGGGATGCGCGCCACGCTCGAGCGCGTCCGGGCCGAGGTCGAGTCACCGCGAGCACCGACGGCGTAGAACCCTGTCGACGTAGGGGCGCTTGGAGTCTTCGTCCCGCGTCCGCGACGCACGTTCATTGCGTTCTCACGCGAAGCGCTCGCCATTTCTGCCTCGACATGTTTTCATAACGACTCCAACGCGACGCCTGAGGAGGTGCACATGAAGTTCGACTCGACCAACGGTCAGAAGCAGATGCTGTGCGCCTCCGCCGCCGCGGATCTTCACGCTCTGCTGGGCTGACCGGCATCGAGCTCTCGGGCGAGCGCTGACTGCGCCGCCCCGAACACCCTCTCTGGGCTTCCGGCGCACGCCGTCGGGACCCTGTCACACCCTTCCTTCATGCTTTTCTTTCGTCCTCAAGGAGTACCCCCATGCACCCCGACTTGTTACGGGCCCTCGCCGAGGCCAGACACCACGACCTCCTCGACGAACGCCGCACCCCACGGCCACCAAGAATCCGACGTGATGAGCACTTCCCTCGCACCCGCCAGCGCGTGGGTTCGCTGCTCATCGGGGCAGGCGCACGCCTGATGGGTGATCGTCAGGCCGCGCTCGAGCTGGCCAATGAATAGAGCGGTCGTCTTTCGTCGGGGTCAGCCGCCGAGCCCCGCCGTGGTCGAGCTCGGCGCGTAGTCCACCGTGCCCGCGAAGGAAACCGCGTAGCCGCCTGCCTTCTGCAGGGCGGCCAGCTTCGACGCCGTGGACGCCGCGCAGGTCGCAGTGCCGTCGCTTGCCGTCTTCACGCTGCACAGGATCGTCGAACCCGCCTTGAACACGAGCGACGTGCCGGCCACGTCGGCACCGGTGACCGAGGAAGTCAGCGTGGCGTGCATCGTGGCGGTCCCTGCCGCCAGCACCGCGGGTGGGGCACCGATGGCGGTGGCGGCCCGAGCGACGGCAACCGTGACGCTTCCATTGCTCGCGTCGAAGGCCCCCGTGCCCGAATAGTGGGCCTCGACGGTATGGCTGCCGGCGGCCAGGGTGACGGCCAACTGGGCCACTCCGCCGCTGACCGCCACCGGACTCCCGAGCTGCACTCCGTTCAGCGTGAAGCGGACCGTTCCCCCCACCGGTGCCGGTTGCACCGTGGCGGTCAAGGTCACCGACTGGCCGTAGGAGACGTGGCCGGTGCGATCCCTGGAGCGATGTATGGGTCACTGGCCCGCGTGTAGGTGTACGCGCTGGCCCTCGAACCGGTTCCGCCGTTGGTGGTGACCGAGACGGCGACGGCGCCCGTGCTCGCCGACGGCGGCGTCGCCACCGTCATCTGCGTCCCCGCCACGTTCACCATTTCCACCGTGGCGTTGGAAGTCCCGAAGGCGGCCGCGATCTGGCCGCCGAGGAACCCGGTCCCGGTGATCGTCACCGTGGTACCCCCGCCGGCGCTGCCGGACGTCGGCGACACGCTCGAGATGACCGGAACCGGAAGGTACTCGTACCGGTCGGCGGTGGTGTGGGTGCTCGTCCCGAACGGCGTGACGACCGTGATGTCGACGGTCGAGGGCAGCGGGCCCGTGCCCGCAGGTGCGACGGCGGTGAGTTGGGTGCCGGCGGCGTTGACGGTGACCCCGCTGGCCGGCGCCGTTCCGAAGAGGACCTGCGACGCGCCCTGCAGGCTCGATCCGAGCACCGTGACGGTGTTCCCTCCGCCCGCGGGGCCGCTCGCCGGCGATACGGCCGTGACGTTCGGCGGTCCCACCAGTACGAACGGGTTGGAGGCCACCTGAGCGCGCGCTGTCTGACCGTCGTTTGCACCGAGACGGTGTAGGTACCGGGCGCGTCGGGTTGATCACGCCGTCGAGTCGTGACTGCGACGGTGTCGCCGTCGCCGATGGCGTTCGAACCGTCAGGACGTCGCACGTCAGAACCGCTCGACTGCGACGATCGGCGCAGCCGCCCATCGGCTCGCCGTTCGTGACATCGGTGACCGACGTCGTTCCCGTGAGCGAATTGAGGCTCGTCGCCACTCGGGAACACGACGCAGATCATGTCACCCGGCGCCCGACGCCATGGCGCCCGTCGAGGACGCGGCAAAGGAGACGGTGTAGTTCGACGCGGCGTTCACCGTACGCGAATCGGTCAGGGTGACGGTGACGGCGGACACTGTCTGGGCGGCCGTGATCGCGTACAGGTGTTCGATGCTCACGACCGCGCCGCGTCGTCAGGGGTCGTCTCGACCCCAACGGTGTCTGCGGCGTTCGCCGTGGACGGGTTGACCACGCCATCGAGCGTGACCGACACGGCGTCTCCGGCCGCGACCGACGCCCCAGCCTGGTCGATGGCGCAGGTCACGATCGCCGTTCGAGGAGCTACTGCAATGCCCGACGAGTTCGCTGCTCGTCGTGTCCGTGACAACGCCCGACAGGCTGTTCAGTCCGCTCCCGGATGGGAAGGCGAGGGTGACCGCGTCGCCGGCCCCTGCGGTCATGGCACCACTCGAGGAGGTGAGGAAGGTCACCGTGTAGTTGGATCCCGCATTGGTGACCGGGCTCGTCTGGGTCGCCGTCACGGCCGAGACCGCCTGGGGTGCGACGATGCTGTACGTGTTCGATGCCACGAGTGCGGCGTTGTCCGTGCTGGTCTCGACGCCCACGGTGTCATCGCTGCTGGCCATGGCTGGATTGCCGACCCCTTGGATCGACAGCGTGACCAACGCATCGGACGCAATTGCCTGAGTCGTGGAGCAAGGAAGATTTGACGACTCCGCATCACAGAAGCCCACACGCTGGTCCGAAACGGTGAGGTTCGCGCCCGTGAGCCGCTGGAGCCCGGTACCACTCGGGAAGTCAAAGACGACGGAGCTGTCACTTGGCATCGCCCCGGTAGAGGAAGTCATGAACGAAACGGTGTAATTGGAGACTGCTCCGACCGTTGGGTTCGTCTGCGTCACCGTGACCCCGGACACCGCCTGTGCGGCCGTGATGGCAAAGGGGTTCGAAGCCACCGCTCCCCCGTTGTCAGCCGTCGTCTCCACGCTCACCGTGTTGCCCGTGCTGGGCGCCGACGGGTTGTTCTCCCTCAACACCAGGGAGACCGTCGACGTTGGCGCCGATGTTCCCGTTCACCGTACAGCTGTAGCTGGATGCGGATTCGAGGCTGCACTTGCCGACTGATTGGCCACCGAGGGTCAATGGCCCCCCCGCCGTGAGAAGGTTGGCAACTGAGCCGGAAACGTGACCGTGACCCCGTTTCCGGCGCTACCGGACATCGCCCCGCTCGATGACGTCGTAAAGGTCACCGTGTAGTCGACGACCGCGTTGGTGGCCGAGCTCGTCTGGGTCACCGTGACGCCGGAGACTTTGGAACCCCCCGTCGCTCCGGACGGGGACCCGGCGACCACGGTGACACCGATCACCAGCAGGCCCGTCGTCATGAGCGCGCCTACGGCGTGCCACATCCACCCTTGCTTTCTCCGACCGCGCCCCGAATCGGTCCTCGCCGCTCCATGCACCGCCTGGCCCACGACATCCGCCTTCCGCTCGCTCCGCGCCGCGAGCTTGCCCATCAATGGCGACAGCCGACCGCCGGCCCGCCTCCAGTCCCTACGGGACCGGACGAGCGTATTCCACGCTGGTGGCGAAACGGCCGTGCGGCCGCCCTCCTACGCAGGTGGGGTCAGTCGACCGTCCAGCTCGAGCCGGACCGGAGCAGGGACGCCCAGGTCGCCCAGGCCCCGCTTGGCCTGGGCATCGGTGATCTGCTCGGCCATCTGGGTGCCGTACTCGGGCCGCTCGACGGCGCGGAACACGCCGATCGGCGTCGGCTCGTACGGGCCCGCGCGCCAGGCGCGACAGACGGAAGGCCAGGCCGGGGTCGGCGCGCGCCTCGTCGTGCACCAGGACCGCGTCGAGCCCGACGTCGGCCACCGACGACGACCTCGAGCTTCCCGTCGGGGCGCTGGACGACGCCGCGCTCCTCGCCCTCGGGCCCGAAGACGATCGGCTCGCCGTGGCGCAGCGGGATGAGCATGCTCGAGCGGACGTCCTTGGCGGTGATCTTCTCGAAGGCGCCGTCGTTGAACACGTTGCAGTTCTGCAGGACCTCGACGAACGCGGCGCCCTGGTGCTCGTGGGCCCGGCGGAACGTCTCCTGCATGTGCTCGCGGTCCATGTCGTGGGTGCGGGCCACGAACGTCGCCTCGGCCCCGAGGGCCAGCGAGACCGGGTTGAACGGCGTGTCGACCGAGCCGAACGGCGTCGACTTGGTGACCTTGCCCACCTCGGAGGTCGGCGAGTACTGGCCCTTGGTCAGCCCGTAGATCTGGTTGTTGAACATGCAGGATGGTCAGGTCGCACGTTGCGGCGCAGCGCGTGGATCAGGTGGTTGCCGCCGATCGACAGCGCGTCGCCGTCGCCGGTGATGACCCAGACGTCGAGGTCGGGCCGGGTCGTGGCCAGCCCGGTGGCGATGGCCGGGGCCCGGCCGTGGATGGAGTGCATGCCGTAGGTGTTCATGTAGTACGGGAAGCGGGCGGCGCAGCCGATGCCCGAGACGAACACGGTGTTCTCCCGGCGCACGCCGAGGTCGGGCATGAGCATCTGGACGGCGGCGAGGATGGAGTAGTCGCCGCAGCCCGGGCACCAGCGCACCTCCTGGTCGCTGCTCCAGTCCTTGCGGGTGGTGACGGGGACGGCGCTGACAGTCGGTCACCGCCGTCGGCCGATCCGTTGGAACCGTTGGCCGATCCGTTGGACTCGCTCATGACTTCCCTCCGAGGAGCGCCGTGATGGCCGCTTCGATCTCGCCGACGCGGAACGGCACGCCCTGCATCTTGGACATGGTCTGCGCGTCGACCAGGAACTCGGCCCGCAGCACCCGGCTCAGCTGGCCGAGGTTCATCTCGGGCACCAGGACCTGGGGGTAGCGGCCGCAGCACCTCGCCCAGGTTGGACGGGCAGCGGGTTGCAGGTGGCGCAGGTGGACGTGGGCCACCTTCATGCCGCGGGCCCGCACGCGCTTCACGCCCGCCAGCACGGCGCCGTAGGTCGAGCCCCAGCCGACGAGCAGGAGCTGCGCGTCGCCGGACTCGTCGTTCACCTCGACCAGCGGGATGTCCGCGGCGATGCCGGCGATCTTGTCCGCGCCGCAGGTGGACCATGCGCTCGTGGTTGCGCCCGTCGTAGGAGACGTTGCCGCTGCCGTCCTCCTTCTCGAGGCCGCCGATGCGGTGCTCGAGCCCGGGCGTGCCCGGGCGGCGCCCACGGCCGGGCCAGCGTCTCGGGGTCGCGGAGGTAGGGCCAGAAGACTCGGGTTGCCGTCGTCGTCGACGTGGTTCGGCTCCGGTGGCGAAGCCGGGCTCGATGGTCTCGGCAGGCGTCGAGGTCGGGCAGCCGCCACGGCTCGGCGCCGTTGGCCAGGTAGCCGTCGGAGAGCAGGATGACCGGCGTGCGGTACTTGACGGCGATGCGGACCGCCTCGATCGCGACGACGAAGCAGTCGCTCGGGGTCTGTGGCGGCGACGATCGGCAGCGGCGCCTCGCCGTGGCGGCCGTACATGGCGTGCAGCAGGTCGGCCTGCTCGGTCTTGGTCGGCAGCCCGGTCGAGGGGCCGCCCCGCTGGATGTCGATGATGATCAGCGGCAGCTCGAGGTTGATGGCCAGGCCGATCGTCTCGGACTTGAGGTCGAGCCCGGGCCCGCTGGTGGTGGTGACGCCGAGCGCGCCGCCGAAGGCCGCGCCGAGGGCGGCGCCGATGCCGGCGATCTCGTCCTCGGCCTGGAAGGTGCGGACGCCGAAGTTCTTGTGCTCGGCACAGCTCGTGCAGGATGTCGGAGGCCGGCGTGATCGGGTAGCTGCCGAGGAAGAGCGGCAGACGCCGGCCAGCTGGGCGGCCGGCGATGAGGCCCCAGGCCAGCGCCGTGTTGCCGGTGACGTTGGTGTACTCGCCCGGCTCGAAGGTGGCCGGCTTGACCTCGTAGTTGGACTCGAACAGCTCGGCCGTCTCGCCGAAGTCGTAGCCGGCCTGGAAGGCCCGCGTGTTGGCCTCGACGACCTGCGGCTTGCCGCCGAAGCGCTCCGCGATCCACTCGAGGTGGGCTCGACCGGCCGCGTGTAGATCCAGCTGACCAGGCCGAGGGCGAAGAAGTTCTTCGAGCGCTCGGCGTCGCGCGGCTTGACGCCCGGCTTCCTTGCACGACCTCCTGGGTGATGCGAGGTCATCGGCACCTCGTAGACCGTGTAGGCGGCGAGGCGAGCCGTCGGTCAGCGGGTTGGCGGCGTAGCCGGCCTTGGCCAGGTTGCGCTCGTCGAAGGCGTCGCTGTTGACGATGAGGACGGTGCCCTTGGCCATCGAGGTCGACGTTCGCCTTCAGGGCGGCCGGGTTCATGGCCACGAGCACGTTCGGCGAGTCGCCCGGGGTGAGGATGTCGTGGTCCGAGATGTGCACCTGGAAGGCGGAGACGCCGTTCAGCGTGCCGGCCGGGGCCCGGATCTCGGCCGGGAAGTCCGGGAAGGTGGACAGGTCGTTGCCGAACAGGGCGCTGCTCGTCGTGAAGCGGTCGCCGGTGAGCTGCATGCCGTCGCCGGAGTCGCCGGCGAAGCGGATGATGACCTGGTCCAGCTGCTCTGTTACGTGCTGCGATCCCGATGCCACGGGCTGCCTCGTCTCATTGTCTGGACGCGGAGAGGCCTGGCTCACTGCGGCGGGCCACATCGCACCCCCGCCGGCACGGCGCGCGGCACTCTCCGTCCGAATTTGCACGTTCGACGCATCCTAATCCCGACCTGCGGGACCCGCCTTGCCACCCTGATCGGTGCCGGTGGTCCGCCGAGCCCGACCTCCGGACCGATTCCGGCGGCACCGGCGAGGCCGTCCCCGTCAGGGGCTGCGCCGCCAGGCGTCAGGCGATCGTGACCTCGCGGTCGAGGTAGACGTCCTGGATGGCGTGGATCAGCGCGACGCCCTCGGCCATCGGGCGCTGGAAGGCCTTGCGGCCGACGATCAGGCCCATGCCGCCGGCCCGCTTGTTGATGACCGCGGTGCGCACGGCCTGGGCCAGGTCGCTGTCGCCCTTGGACTCGCCGCCGGAGTTGATCAGCCCGATGCGGCCGATGTAGCAGTTGACGACCTGCCAGCGGGTGAGGTCGATCGGGTGGTCGGTGGTGAGCTCGTCGTAGACGAGCGGGTCGGTCTTGCCGAAGCCGATGGCCGTTGTAGCCGCCGTTGTTCTCGGGCTGCTTCTGCTTGATGATGTCGGCCTCGATCGTGACGCCGAGGTGGTTGGCCTGGCCGGTCAGGTCGGCCGAGACCTCGTAGTCGACGCCGTCCTTCTTGAAGGCCGTGTTGCGCAGGTAGCACCACAGCACGGTGAACATGCCGAGCTCGTGCGCCTCGGCGAAGGCCTCGCGACACCTCCTGGAGCTCGCGGTCGCATGTCGTCGGAGCCGAAGTAGATGGTGGCGCCGACCCCGACCGCGCCGAGGTCGAAGGCCTGGCGCACCGAGCCGAACATGATCTGGTCGTAGGTGTTCGGGTAGTGCAGGAACTCGTTGTGGTTGAGCTTCACGATGAACGGGATCCGGTGCACGTAGCGCCGCGACACCAGCCCGAGCGCGCCGAGCGTCGTGGCGACGGCGTTGCAGCTCGCCCGCGAGGGCCAGCTCGAGCATGTTCGCCGGGTCGAAGTAGGCCGGGTTCTTGGCGAAGCTGCGCCGCGGCCGAGTGCTCGATGCCCTGGTCGACCGGCAGGATCGAGACGTAGCCGGTGCCGCCGAGGCGGCCGTGGTCGAACAGCGTCCCGAGGTTGCGCAGCACGGTGGGCGAGCGGTCGCTGTCGGTGAAGACCCGGCTCGAGGTAGTCGGGCCCCGGGAGCGTCAGGTCCTCGGCCGGGAAGGCCTTGGCCGTGTAGCTGAGGAGCGCGTCGGCGTCGTCGCCCAGCAGGGCGTGGAGGTCGGTGGTCATGGCGAGCCAGCCTACCGGAGGGGGGTCGAGGCCCTCGGCTGGTGGTGCGGGTGGTGCGGGTGGTGCGGGTGCGGCGTGGCGTCACCGTCCGCTGACGCGGTTCATCCGGCGCACACCGAGTGGTTGCGGTGGTCGGCGGCGGCGACGGCTGCCGGCGGGGCGGGGCGTCACGGGCAAGAAACTCCCACCCCTGACGCATGTGTCCGTGATCCGCGCCATACGCTGGGGGACGGGTTTGGGGGTGCGAGGCAACATCGTTTGCATCGAGCGGAGGCGGCTAATGAGTGGAGTGCACGAGTCCCAGGGGGGGCCGAACACTCCGAACGCGCCCGCTGATGCTCGTCGCCGGCGCCGTCGTCCTCATCATCGTGGCCGTCGTCGTCTTCAGCACCCAATCGTCGTCGCCGCCGTCGCATCCCCACGGCTCGGCCTCTTCCTCGCGGTCAGTCCGGGTCGAGCGGCTCGGCCAGCGCATCGCTGACGGGGATTCTTCGTCAAGTCCTCGACACCGGCGACCGGCGCGCAGAACGTCGCCTCGAACACGGCGATCTCGGTGACGTTCTCGAAGCCGGTCTCGCTGGGCAAGGTCACGCCGCATCTCGAGCCCGTCCGTCGCCGGCACGTGGGTGCAGCTCGGGCACCACCACGCTCACCTACGAGCTCGACTTCGCCGCTCATCCCTTCCTCCCACGAGGTGCTCACGATCCCCGGAGGCTCCTCCGGCGTGCGCGGGCACGAACGGCGCCAAGCTGTCGTCGTCGACCATCGGTCACGTTCAGCGTCGTGGCCGGCGACACGCTGCGCCTGCAGCAGCTCCTGGCCCAGCTCAACTTCCTGCCCCTGGCCTTCACGCCGACCGGCCCGGCGCCGAGCCAAGGCCGACCTGGCCATCGACCAGGCCGGCACGTTCTCCTGGCGCTGGCCCAACATGCCCGCCGAGCTCACCTCGCAGTGGACCCAGGGCGCCGAGAACATGATCAGCAAGGCGGCGGTCGAGGCCTTCGAGACCCAGAACGGGATCGGCGTCGACGGGCTCGCCGGGTCCGGCCGTGTGGACCGCGCTGATCAACGACACCATCAACGCGAAGACGGACGCGACGCCGTACGTCTACGTCCTCGTCAACAAGGCGCTGCCCCAGAACCTGACGCTGTGGAACAACGGAACCGCCCAGTACGCGGGCATCCCGGTGAACACGGGCGCTCCCGGCGCCGACACCGTCGACGGGACCTACGCCGTCTTCGAGCACGTGCGCTTCTCGGAGATGAAGGGGACCAACCCCGACGGCTCCACCTACGACGACCCCAACGTCCCCTACGCCAGCTACTTCAACGGCGGCGACGCGCTGCACGGGTTCATCCGCTCCTCGTACGGCTCGCCGCAGAGCAACGGCTGCGTCGAGATGACCTACGCCAACGCCGCCCTGGTCTGGCCGCTCACCCCGATCGGGACCCTGGTCACCGTGATCGGGCCCGACTACGGGACCGCTCCCCCGGCGACGACGACCACCACGACGGCAGCGCCACCGCCGACCACCACGACCGCGCCGCCGGCCACGACGACGACCGCTCCGCCGGCGACCACGGTCGTCCGGGGCCGTAATCGGCGCTTTAGGCGGGTCGCCTTCTTGGCGGGGCGCTTCGGCCCCGAGCGGCGTTGCGGGCCGAGGCTGCGCAGGCGGTCACTCACGTCGTACGCCTGGGGATCGGCGTGGCGCACCCGCTCGAAGTACTCGCGTGCCCGCGGGATGTCGCCGGCCCGCTCGTACAGGTCGGCCAGCACGTACCACTGGCGCAGGTGCCGGTCGGCGGGATTGCGCAGCATCTTGGAGGCGCCGGCCGTCGCCAGCATGGAGATGGCGCCGTTGAGGTCGCCCGTCTCGGCCAGCGACGACGCCGCCACGATGCGACCTTCCGCGAGCACGTCGGGATCCGGCGAGCTCTGCCGGAGCTCGGTCCACAGCTCGGCGACCTTCTTCGGCTTGCGCGAGCGCGCGCTGGCAGTCCATCAGCTCGGGGAGGTGCGTCGGCCGAGTCGCTCAGAGTTGCCGAACGCGGTGAGGTGGCGCGCCGCCTCGCGCCAGCGACCGCTGCGGTAGGCCGCCAGTCCCGCCAACTCCCGGACCGCCGCGACGCCCGGGGCCTCGTCGACCACCGGCTTGATGGCCCGCAGCGCATCTTGGTACCGGCCCCGCTCGTACCCGCCGAAGGCCGCCTCGGCCTTCTCGACCAGCCGCTCCCGGTGCGCCTGGGTGGCGATGTCGGCCGCGTTGCGGATTTCGGTTGCGACGTCGGGTGGCAGGGCGGACCGGCCGTCGGCGGCCGCGCCGGCGCCGGCGCCGGCGAGTGCCGCCAGGGCGCGTGCGGTGGACGAGGCGGTCGTGGACCCGCACTGGCTTCGTGCGTGACGTCGCCGCGGAACCCTCGGCTCTGGGGGCGGCCGCGTTCCTCTTGGTTCGCTTCTTGGGTGGGGTGTCCGCCCACTCGTCACGACCGTCGTCCCGGCTCCAGGCGTCCTTGCGCGGTTTCGGCCGCGCACTCCCCCGCCGCTCCGGTTGCTCCCGGCGCTCACCCGGCTCGCCGCCGGTCCTCGTGACCTCGCGTGCGCCGCGGCGCGCCACGTTGCCCCATTGCCTGGCCTGACTCGGGAGCGGCTGGCGGGGATCCTCGAAGTCGCTGCTGCGGGGTGGCCGCTCTGGGCCGCCGGTACGAGAGGCCGGACGGCGTGGACCGCCGGTCGCGGGCCGGCGGTCGCGGCCGCGGTCTTCGCCGCCGCGGTCGTTGCGGTCGTCGCGGGGCCTTCGGGCTGCCTGACCCGTCGGCCGCGGTGATCGTCGTGCATCCGAGGGGCCGCCTGCCCGTGGGTTGCCGGTGGTTCTGCTCGAGGCAGTTCGAGGCGGTCTGGGCGACTTTCGTCGTTGTCGCGGCGCGGCGCCCGGGTCGGCCGGGCTCCCGTCGAGGGCTCTCGGGTCCGGCTCCCCGGTGGGCCCGGACGCCGGCTCGTCGTGGATCCGCGCTCGCCGCGCTCGCCGCGTTCGCGGCCCTCACTGCTTCGTTGTCCGCTTCCGCTGCGGGCGGTGCTGGGCCTCCCCGACCTTGACGACGTGGCACCTGAACGGCCAGAGCTTTGGCCGCTGCGCCCGCCCGTTCGGCCGCCGGTTGATGCGCTGGAGGCGCCGGTTCGGCTCGATCCGCTCGAGCGACCGGTGCCGCTCCGCGCTCCTCCACTGGTGGGACGACCTGAGCCGCCGGAACGGCCGGCCCCGGTCGGGCGGCCGGTCTTGCCAGGACGCGCCGGTCGGCTCGCACCCGTTGACGGGGCGCGACGATTCGGCCGAGGTGAGTCCGGAGGCATCGATTGATTCTACGTTGCGCCTTGTTTCCCCGACGTCAGTTTTCCGCAGCTCGATCGCCGTCGAACATGACGGGGGCTTCGCCTCGTCGACGCATTTCCCAAAGGCGAAAAGCCTCGAAACTCCAAAGACTTGGTCAGTAAACGACGAAGTCCCCTCGAGCCGGAGCTCAGAGGGGACTTCGTCAATGAGAAATCCCGGCGGCGACCTACTCTCCCAGGGGGCCTCCCCCCAAGTACCATCGGCGCGGGCGGGCTTAACTGCCGTGTTCGGAATGGGAACGGGTGTTTCCCCGCCGCTATGGCCACCGGAAATCATGCGCTCGGCGGGCACTACTCCAGTCTTTTGACTGAATAGGCGCCGCCTGGCTACCTATAAGGCAGCCCCTGAGCGTTCCAAAGCGAGCACGAGCGATTATGTCCCCAAGCCCTCGGCCGATTAGTACCGGTCGGCTGAATGCATTGCTGCACTTACACCTCCGGCCTATCAACGTGGTCGTCTAGCCACGGGCCTTACCAGGTTAACCCTGTGGGAGATTTCATCTCGAAACGGGCTTCGCACTTAGATGCTTTCAGCGCTTATCCCACCCGTAGGTCGCAAACCAGCCGTGCCCTTGGCAGGACAACTGGCACACGAGAGCTACGTCCGTCCCGGTCCTCTCGTACTAGGGACAGCCTTTCTCAAATCTCCTACGGCTGCATCGGATAGGGACCGAACTGTCTCACGCATGTTGATCCCGCATTACTGCGGGCACAGACTATACCTTCACCCTCTTTCGAGGGGCTGGCGTGTTATGGCTTCCACAGGGGTCTGCGGACCGAGGTTTCGGTCTAAAGAAGCCATCTCTTCGCTGTTGCTGGCGAAGAAGTCGTTACAGGGGCACAACACGCCCATGCTACGTAGATGTTGCTCGACATCTACGGCGGAAATCCGCTTCGTTTTTGAATAGTTTAGGGTTGCAAACGCATCTACTTGGCGTGCCAGTTGCAGGAACACTTCCGGATCTCTCACTCGTCCGAGGAGAGGGAGGATCGCAAGCGCTTCCCTGACGTGCTCTCGCTTGAAGATCACGTAGGGCTCGACTTCCTGAAGAAGGCAGACGACGAGTTCTCGGCTTGTGATCACAAGATCACTCATGCCGGTTCCTCGATCTCGAAGGTAACCACCGCCGCCGATGAGGGACTGGATCTGCTCCAGGCCCGCTCGGGCAGAGGTGGACTGCGAGAACGAAACGCTGGCCCGGATGTAAAACCCGAACCGGTATTCCTTCTGCCTGACGAGTTGGAAGTGGATACTTCCGTCCCCGTCTAGGAATCCTGCAACATAGGACGCTGTAGATACATTCACTGTGTGTTGGCCTTCCCTCGGTATTGCCCTGAACATGAACGTTCGGTAGTTCGTTCAGGGTTTCACCGATATGAGCCAGTGAGCACCCAGAAATTACTTTCTGGGGACGCAGTGTTATCTACGTTCTAAACCCAGCTCGCGTACCGCTTTAATGGGCGAACAGCCCAACCCTTGGGACCGGCTTCAGCCCCAGGATGCGACGAGCCGACATCGAGGTGCCAAACCTTCCCGTCGATATGGACTCTTGGGGAAGATGAGCCTGTTATCCCCGGGGTACCTTTTATCCGTTGAGCAACGGCGCTTCCACAAGCAACCGCTGGATCACTATGCCCTGCTTTCGCACCTGCTCGACTTGTAGGTCTCGCAGTCAAGCTCCCTTTTGCCATTGCACTCGACAGCTGATTGCCAACCAGCCTGAGGGAACCTTTGGGCGCCTCCGTTACGTTTTAGGCAAACTGTTAGCCCGACAACTTGTATCTCATGCTCGGCAGCACTTGCTCGTGTGATGAACGCAGTCAGAGTCGTCACGGAGGGCGCCGGAACGTAAATCTGCAAGCCATCACGCTGCTTTCGCACTGTGGTCTCTACTCCGACATCGCGTCGCATCACCTCTTGCAGAAGTTAGACCTCTGCCTGGGTGAAGCTCTGCGTGTTGAGGTACAGCCCACGACACTGGCTCGATTTTCTCGAGCCATCATCCATGAACCACACAGCCATGCTCAAAGGTGTGAGTTCGAGGTCTTCCGGAATCACCTTTCGGCGATCTCGATAGAACACCAACCGAAATCCTTCGAGCTCGACATGCGAGAGGGTTGAAAACCCAACGTTTGTCGACGAGGTTCCGAGTCGGTTACGCCGAACTCTGGCCTTTGGTGGTGTGCGGACCCAATCTCGCCACTCGAGGTATTTCCAGTCGACATATGCCGTCTGGGCAACTGAGTGTTCGATCTTGAGCCTGGCCGTCAATGCGCCTGCCTGTCGCTCTAGATGCGCATCGCCGAGAAGCATCCCCACAAGGATTTGCTTCTGACGATCCGTTATCGTCAACGACGCCTTCTGCCTGCGCAGTGCCAGCGTGTTCATGGACGGAGTTGTCGTCTCGAGGTCATTTCTGCCTCGATCTGCATGTCGCCATGCAGTTCAGACCATTCCATCACCCGTCTTGCGACGGGGCTCTCGTTGTGGTCGTTGAGGTAGGTGGCAGAGCCACCCAACCTGCTGATTGTCCGCACTGGTCAGATTGTCACTGCCCATGTCATGCACCCTAAAGATGCGATGTGACATGGATGAGTACTGCCAGATACTCGGGTGTTCCAGCATACGCCGAGAGTTTTATTTCACATGGTTTCCCATGATTCGCCCCATTTTGTTAAGGCGACCGCCCCAGTCAAACTACCCACCTGACGCTGTTCCTGATCCGGATTACGGACCGAGGTTAGAGCTCCGGCACTAAAAGGGTGGTATTTCAAGGTTGACTCCACACTGGCTAGCGCCAATGCTTCAAAGTCTCCCACCTATCCTACACAAACAGTACCAAAACTCAACATCAAGCTGTAGTAAAGGTCCACGGGGTCTTTCCGTCCTGATGCAGCTAACGAGCATCTTTACTCGTACTTCAATTTCGCCGGGTCTGTGGTTGAGACAGTAGGAAAGTCGTTACGCCATTCGTGCAGGTCGGAACTTACCCGACAAGGAATTTCGCTCATTCTGTTACATCCAATCAACAATGTTGTTTGCTGATTAGCGGACCGGTCGTTTCCGCCGGTCTCCCCACGTCGCCGTGGGGATCGGACCATAACTTCAACTCACAGGGACTACCTATATGGCCTGTGAGGTGGTCGGCGTTTGGTCTCTGAGGATTCTCAGGACTTCAGATGGATCACTCCATTCGAAGACCAGAGTCTTTCCTGCTGATTGTCCGCACCGAACGGATTGTCACTACCCACATACAAACGATCAAGACCGCTTGTGACATGGATGAGTACCGTCGGATACTCGGAGTTTCCAGCATATGGCCGACTACTCACCGCGCCGTTACCGACACGGGGCAGCACCCATTGCACTCTATGGGAAATCTACCTTAGGACCGTTATAGTTACGGCCGCCGTTTACCGGGGCTTAGGTTCAGAGCTTCGCCCGAGGACTAACCCTTCCCCGTAACCTTCCGGCACCGGGCAGGCGTCAGAGCGTATACATCGTCTTACGACTTCGCACGCTCCTGTGTTTTTAGTAAACAGTCGCTTTCCCCAATTCTCTGCGGCCCCTTCGGGCATCCGGACGCGAAGTCCTTCACCCTATCGAGGCCCTCCTTCTCCCGAAGTTACGGAGGAATTTTGCCGAGTTCCTTAACCACAGTTCTCCCGATCGCCTTGGTATTCTCTACCCGCCCACCTGTGTTGGTTTGGGGTACGGGTACCGTGTCAACTCGCTAGAAGCTTTTCTAGGCAGCATAGAATCAGTGACTTCGCCTGAAACGGCTCGGCATCGCGTCTCAGGATTAATGGGACCCGGATTTACCTAGATCCCTCCCTACACGCTTACCCCAGGACAACCAACGCCTGGGCTCACCTATCTTCCTGCGTCCCTCCTTTGCTGTCCGCCCCAGGGTTTGTCGGTTCGACCCGAAGGTCATCCCCTTAGTACCCCTGGCTTGGAATGGGCGTGGACACGGTAGTACTGGAATATCAACCAGTTGTGCATCGACTACGCCTCTCGGCCTCGCCTTAGCTCCCGACTTACCCTGGGAGGATTAGCCTTCCCCAGGAACCCTTGGGCTTACGGCGGAGGAGTTTCTCACTCCTCTCTCGCTACTCATACCAGCATTCGCACTCGACCACGCTCCACGACGGTTCACACCGCCGCTTCGCTGCGAGATCGACGCTCCCCTACCACTCCCGTCTAATGACGGAAATCCGCGGCTTCGGCTCTTGACTTGAGCCCCGTTACATTGTCCGCGCAGGACCACTCGACCAGTGAGCTATTACGCACTCTTTTAAGGGTGGCTGCTTCTAAGCCAACCTCCTGGCTGTCTTTGCGTTCCCACATCGTTTTCCACTTAGTCAAGAATTTGGGGCCTTAGCCGGCGGTCTGGGCTGTTTCCCTTTCGACCAACGAAGCTCATCCCTCGTGGTCTCACTGCCGGGTTCTTGAGCATCGGCATTCGGAGTTTAGTTGGGGTCAGTAAGCTTGTAGGCCCCCTAGCCCATCCAGTGCTCTACCTCCGATGCTGAACACCCGACGCTGCACCTAAATGCATTTCGGGGAGAACCAGCTATCACCGAGTTTGATTGGCCTTTCACCCCTTGCCACAGGTCATCCCCCCAGTTTTCAACCTAGGTGGGTTCGGCCCTCCACGAAGTCTTACCTTCGCTTCAGCCTGCCCATGGCAAGCTCACTCGGCTTCGGGTCTACAGCATGCGACTCAACGCCCTATTCAGACTCGCTTTCGCTTCGGCTACCCATCACTGGTTAACCTCGCCACACACCGTAACTCGCTGGCTCATTCTTCAAAAGGCACGCCATCACGGCTGACACCCATCTGATGCCATCAATCTCACCCGAAGGGATCATGATGACGATGGGGCAACGACGCTTTGACTGTTTGTAAGCCAACGGTTTCAGGTACTATTTCACTCCCCTCCCGGGGTACTTTTCACCTTTCCCTCACGGTACTAGTTCACTATCGGTCGTCTAAGAGTACTTAGCCTTACGAGATGGTCCTCGCAGATTCACGCCGGCTTTCCCGGATCCGGCGCTACTCGGGAGTTCAAGCGGAGTTCAATGCTTTTCGTGTACGGGACCATTACCCTCTGCGGTTCAGCTTTCCTGACTGATTCCACTAAACATTGAATTTGTAACTCCGTGACGGGTCTGGTGCCCCATCTCTCAAATCCCACAACCCCATACCGGCAACGCCACCAGGCTCATACACCGGCACGGTTTAGGCTCTTCCCGTTTCGCTCGCCGCTACTCAGGGAGTCACTGTTGTTTTCCTTTCCTCGGGTTACTTAGATGTTTCAATTCACCCGGTTCCCTCGCCCCGCCCTATACATTCAGGCGGGTGTAACACCTCATGACAGGTGCTGGGTTGCCCCATTCGGACATCCACGGATCGACGCTTGGTAGACAGCTCCCCGTGGCTTTTCGCAGTCGCCCACGTCCTTCTTCGGCCTTAGACGCCAAGGCATCCACCGTTGGCTCTTTGTAGCTTGGAGAACAAAGATGCTCGTGCTCGCTTTGGAATTCTCAAGGGGCTGCGCAGCGCAATCCTGGGCCGGGACTCTCGAGCAGCGCACGCATCGCGCACATACAGGAGAGCAATTAACCCCCGACCGGGGTTTGCACGGGGTGAGCGGTCCTTGCCGGCGGGCTGAGTTGCAGCTCGATGCCGCAGCTGGCCACGAGGAGCACACAAAAGGGCTCGACTCGCACCGGCCGGCGGCGCCGCGCTGCGGCACACCGAAAGGGACGTCACCAGGGATTCGACGCGCCCGACCAACAGGCCGGGCGCAAGTCGCTCCCTCAAAACGGAATAGTGAGAGTTCCGGACACGCCCGCAGGAACCGATCCGTGACTGACGGGCTTTGACCTTCGCGAAACACAGCAAGCTGCGTTCCATTCGAATCAAAGGCGGCCAATCATCTGCCGGTATACGAGAGCGCCGAGTAGCCAGTGTTCAACTGGGTAGTGATCGGCCTTGATCTTCCGAAAGAAAGTCCCTTCGAAAGAACCGATAGCACTCCTTAGAAAGGAGGTGATCCAGCCGCACCTTCCGGTACGGCTACCTTGTTACGACTTCACCCCAATCACCGATCCCACCTTCGACGGCTCCCTCCTAAAAGGTTGGGCCACCGGCTTCGGGTGTTACCGACTTTCGTGGTGTGACGGGCGGTGTGTACAAGGCCCGGGAACGTATTCACCCCGGCGTTGCTGATCCGGGATTACTAGCGACTCCGACTTCATGGAGTCGAGTTGCAGACTCCAATCCGAACTGAGACCGGCTTTGGGGATTGGCTCCTCCTCGCGGATTAGCAGCCCGTTGTACCGGCCATTGTAGCATGTGTGCAGCCCTGGACGTAAGGGGCATGATGACTTGACTTCGACCCCACCTTCCTCCGAGTTGACCCCGGCAGTCTCCTACGAGTCCCCGCCATTACGCGCTGGCAACATAGGATAAGGGTTGCGCTCGTTGCGGGACTTAACCCAACATCTCACGACACGAGCTGACGACAGCCATGCACCACCTGTGTAAGGCCCCGAAGGACACCGTATCTCTACGGCTTTTCCCTACATGTCAAACCCAGGTAAGGTTCTTCGCGTTGCCTCGAATTAAGCCACATGCTCCGCCGCTTGTGCGGGCCCCCGTCAATTCCTTTGAGTTTTAGCCTTGCGGCCGTACTCCCCAGGCGGGGCACTTAATGCGTTAGCTGCGGCACGGAAACCGTTGAATAGTTCCCACACCTAGTGCCCAACGTTTACGGCGTGGACTACCAGGGTATCTAATCCTGTTCGCTCCCCACGCTTTCGCTCCTCAGCGTCAATGTCGGCCCAGACCACCGCCTTCGCTGCTGGTGTTCCTCCTGATATCTGCGCATTTCACCGCTACACCAGGAATTCCGTGGTCCCCTACCGAATTCAAGTCATGACAGTATCGAGTGGCGGCTCCAGGTTGAGCCTGGAGGTTTCACACCCGACTTATCAAACCGCCTACGAGCTCTTTACGCCCAATAAATCCGGATAACGCTTGCACCCTACGTATCACCGCGGCTGCTGGCACGTAGTTGGCCGGTGCTTCTTCTGCAGGTACCGTCACTATCGTCCCTGCTGAAAGGAGTTTACAACTCAGAAAGCCTTCGTCCTCCACGCGGCGTTGCTGCGTCAGGCTTTCGCCCATTGCGCAAGATTCCCCACTGCTGCCTCCCGTAGGAGTCTGGGCCGTGTCTCAGTCCCAGTGTGGCTGATCGTCCTCTCAGACCAGCTACCCGTCGATGCCTTGGTGGGCCGTTACCTCACCAACTAGCTGATAGGCCACGAGCCCCTCCCGAAGCGAAAAACTTTCCTTATCAGATCATGCGGTCCGATAGGGATATCCGGTATTAGCACCGGTTTCCCGGTGTTGTCCCAGTCTTCGGGGCAGGTTGCTCATGTGTTACTCACCCGTTCGCCACTCGCTCTTCATCAGTATTGCTACCGAATGGAGCGCGTTCGACTTGCATGTGTTAGGCACGCCGCCAGCGTTCATCCTGAGCCAGGATCAAACTCTCCATCGAGACTTACGTTCAGCCCGGCCCAAAAGGACAGGACCTCCCGAAAATCAGAGAGTCACCATAGTTTGACTCGAACTATTTGTGACCACAGATCCGTTCATCCGAAGAATCCAGGATCTGCGTAATGCTTAATTGACGTACAACTCATCGGTTTGAGTCCCGATGAATTGCCCGCACTGGCTTTTGGCTCTCACTATTCCGTTTTCAAGGAGCGACCGGGCACACACCACTACTGCCGGTGTTGGTGCCGGGTGTTCCGAAGGACTGTTCCGGACGCACTGCAAGTGCCGGAAAGTCTCCTTCAGATGCCGGAGGGCCTTGGGGGGCCGTTCCGACGGGAGTGTCACCCTACCAGGGTCGTGCGTGACCGTCAACGCGTGCGCACGAGTCAAAGTCCCCGGCGCTGCCCGGGACCGACCAGTGGTCTCGATGCTAGCGGCCCCCTCCCGGCCGCCGGCGGATACCCAAACGTTCGCCACCTGGCTCGATCCACCCGACCGCTCCGCGTCCCGGGCACGCTGACCAGGAAGTTCCGGAGAGGCCACACCGAACGGTGGCATACGAGGGACCACTCCGGCCCCCCGTATGCCACCCGGTGCCCGGGGTACAACGGGCTTTCCGCTCCCGCCCTGCGCCAATCAGAGCCGCCTTTTGGGAGCGTGCGCCGCCCGTTGATCCACCTCGATCTACCGCATGTCACACACGTGCGTGCCAGCATCATGCTCGCTCGCTGTTGCACCGCTGTGACAGCCCGATGACACTCCGGTGCCGACGTGCTCAGCACCGGAAGGCCAGGTCAAGACACCCTTCTTCAGGGCCGCGAGATGTTGGGGTCCCCGGGCACCCAGAAGCGCCAGCGGCGCTCGGTGGCCTCCTTGATGCCGATCCGCGTCCCGCGTCCGGGACGTCGGGGCGGCGGGGTCCCGTCGTCCCGCAGCCGCACACCGCCGCCCCTGGTCGCCAGCAGGTCCGTGCCGTTGGCGCCGCCGGTGATCCCGAGGGCCTCGCAGAGCTTGGCCGGCCCGTTGCACAGATCCCGGTCGCGACGGGCCTTGGGCCGGGCCGTCCGCATGGCCTCGATCCCGCGCAACGGCGCCAGCGCGCGGATCAGGACGGCCGCCGCCTCGCCGTCGGGGCCGCAGACCACGTTGGCGCACCAGTGCATGCCGTAGGTGAAGTACACGTAGAGGAAGCCGGGCGGCCCGAACATGATCGCGGTGCGCGGCGTGCGTCCGCGGTAGGCGTGGGATGCCGCGTCGTTGGCCCCGTGGTACGCCTCGACCTCGACGATCCGTCCGGAGCGCCCGCCGACCGTCAGGACCTTGTTCAGCAGCCAGGGCGCGACGACGACCGGGTTGCGCTCCAGGTCCGCTCGCTGCACCGGGCCACCCTGGCCCAGCGGCACGGTCTCACGCCACCGGGGATCCGACGGCGCCCGCCGGCGACCGCGGGACGGCTCAGCTCGTGGTGCCGCTCCGGTTCCGCGTCGGGTCGATCGGCGCCTCGGTCCAGCGGGCGGCGGCGACCGCGGGCGGCTTGGCGGGCGACGCCGACGCCGGCCGGTGGTGGCGGGCCGACGCAGCCGTGCTCTGGCGGCGCGTCCGCATCGCCATCCGGTTCAGCAGCGCCAGCTCGTCGACCATGGCCCCGGCCAGGGAGGGCAGGTCCGGCACCGCGGTGGCGCAGGCGTTGATCCCGACGAAGAGTGAGTCGCGGTAGCTCTGCACCGTGATGTTCAGCGCGACGCCGTCGACCACGGGCCCGAGCGGGTAGACGTTGCAGAGCTCCATGCCCGCGAAGTACAGCGGGAACGAGGGACCCGGGACGTTGGACACCATCAGGTTGCCGGCGCGCAACTTGCGCATGATGCCCGAGCGCACGCCGAGCTGGATAATCGGCCGGGCGATCGCCGGCGGCATCGCCTCCGAGAGGAGCGTCGCCATCGGGCCGTAGCCGACGTCGCGCTCTTGGCCCTTGCACGACGCGCTCGCCTCGCTCACCGTGCGCAGGCGCTCGAGCGGCGTCTGGAGATCGTTCGAGAGCGGCACGAACATGGCCGAGAGGTGGTTCCCCTGGGCCTCGTCGCTTTCGTCGCCGCGTACCGACACCGGCACGATCGCCACCAGCGGGCTCTCGGTCGCCTGGCCGTTGGCGGTGAGGTGGGCGCGCAGGGCGCCCGAGCACACGGCCAGGACCACGTCGTTGATGGTCGAGCCGTAGCGGTCCCTGAGCGTGCGCACCTGCGCCAGGTCGAGCTCGGCGAAGGTCACGGCCCGCTGCGCGCACACGGGCGACTCGAACGTGTCCGGCGCCCCGAGCGGGATCGAGATCGGCCCCGAGGCCTCGTCGAGGGCGTGGCGGGCCAGTCGCACCGCCGTCTTGCCGACCTCGCGGGCGGCCCGCAGCATCCGCAGCGGGCTCCGCACCATGCTCGGCAACGCGTCGGTGACGAGGCGGGTGTGCGACGGCAGCGCCGGCGGCAGCCACGGCGGGCACGTCTCGGTCACCGCGCGGCCCTCCGGGGAAAGGTCGAGCAGCTGCGCCAGGAGCTGGGCACCGGCCACGCCGTCGATCACGGCGTGGTGGACCTTGGCGATCAGGCCGACCCGCCCGCCCGAGAGGCCTTCGATCACGTGCATCTCCCAGGGCGGTTGCCCCGGCGTCAGGGGCCGCCCCATGACGGAGGCGACCATCGCGGTGAACTCCTCGTCCCCGCCGGGCGCGGGCACGGCCACCCGGTACAGGTGGTTGGACAGGTCGAAGTCGGGATCGTCCACCCAGCGCGGGTGGTCGAGACCGAGGGGCACCGCGACCAGACGACGCCGGAAGGAGGGCAGCGTCGGCACCCGCTCGTCGAGCACCGCCTGCACCCGCTCGAACGAGTAGCCGCCCGGAGTGGACGACGGGTCGAAGACGCAGGCGTAGGCGATCTCCATCGGCGTCTCCGGGGTGTCGGAGTAAATGAACATCGGGTCGATACCGGTCATTCGCTGCACGGTGCCTGCTCTCTGTTGTGGCGGTGCCGTTTAGGAATTGATAGGAGCTCGGGTTACACGAACTCTCGTCCCGCCCAAAAACCTCGCACCCGGCAAGGCGGCTTCACTCCACAACTACTCCACATGGTCCACTCGTACAACCGCATTTAGTACTTCTTTACGTTGCGTTCACCTGCCCGTTGCCCACGCCAGGGTGCTGCCGCGCGACCGCCACATGGGTGTCGCTACCCGTTTCTCCGGCGCGGGGCACCGCTGGTGCTACCGGGCGTCCGGTCGACCCCGCGAACAGGGCGACCCGAAGAAGGGCCGCCGATCGGGTGCGACTTAGGTGTTCTGCCCATGGACCTTGTTGACGCGGAGAATCTGCTGATGAGGTGAGCCCTCAAGGCAATGTGGAGCTGTTGACACACCCACAAAGCCAGGAGGGCTCGCAATGCACCGTAATGCTCCACTGACCCCAGAAGGCCGGTTTCGGCTCTGCTGTCGGATCGAAGACGGTTGGACGGTGGCCGCAGCGGCCGAGTCGATGCACATCTCTCGCCAGACCGCGCACAAGTGGTGGCGGCGTTACCAAGAGGCGGGAGTCGACGGTCTGGCCGACCGCTCGAGTCGCCCGCGGCGGTGTCCAACCAAGACGCCGGCCAGGGTTGAGCGACGAGTGGTTGCGTTGCGCCGTCGCCATCAACTCGGCCCAGCTCGCCTCGCCCCTCGGGCGGGACTACCGGCGTCGACGCTGCACCGAGTGCTCCAACGCCACGGCGTCAGTCGTCTGAGCGATCTGGACCGCCACAGCGGCCGGGTGATCCGACGCATCGAGACCACTCGCCCCGGCGAGCTGGTCCATATCGACGTAAAGAAGCAGGCCCGGATACCTAAAGGCGGTGGCTGGCGGATCCACGGCATCGAAAACAAGAACACCTCTCGGTCGCGACCTCGTATTGGCTACGCCCACGTCCACTCCGCCATTGACGCCTACAGCCGACTCGCCTATTCGGAAGTGCACAACGACGAGACCTCGGTAACCAACATTGGTTTTTGGCGCCGGGCCAAGGCCTTCTTCGAGAGTTACGGGATCACCATCGAACGGGTGCTCACCGACAATGGTTCCTGCTATCGCTCAAAAGACTTCGCCGCCGAGCTGCTCAAAGACGCCATCAAGCACACCTTCACCAAGCCCTACAAACCTCAGACCAATGGCAAGGTCGAACGGTTCAACCGGACCCTGCTCAACGAATGGGCTTACGCCAGGCCATATCGCTCGGAGGCGGCCCGAACCCGGGCCCTTGACACTTGGCTGCACCTCTACAACCATCACCGACACCACACCGCCATCGGCGGGCCGCCAATCAGCCGCGTCAACAACCTGGTGGGGCAGAACACTTAGGTCGCGGCGCCGGGCGGCCGCCACTGGGCGAGCCGCGTCCGGTCGACCTCGAGGCGCCGGGTGAAGCGCTCGGACTGTTCGGCCACGGGACCGGGCCCGGCGCCGCCGGGGGTCCGCCGGCGGGTCACCGCCACGCCGGGCTCGAGCAGTTCCACCGCGGCGTCGCCCAATTCGGGATGGGCCGCCACCAGCTCGACGAGCGGGACGTGGCGCTCGAGCGACTCACGCACCAGGCCGCCGACGAGCGCGTGGGCCTGGCGGAAGGGCATGCCCTGCTCGACGAGCATCTCGGCCAGGTCGATGGCGGCGGCGGCGGGGCCGTCGGCCGCCGCCTGCATGCGCTCCTCGTTCCAGGTCACGGTGTCGTAGACGCCGCGCAGTGCCGCCAGGGCGGCGAAGACCTGGCGGACCGAGTCGAACAGCGGCTCCTTGTCCTCCTGCAGGTCGCGGTTGTAGGCCAGCGGGAGGCCCTTGAGCGTGACGAGGACCGACTGCAGGTTGCCGATGAGGCGGCCCGTCTTGCCCCGCGCCAGCTCGGCCACGTCGGGGTTCTTCTTCTGCGGCAGCATCGAGCTGCCGGTGGCGTAGGCGTCGTCGAGCGTGCAGAAGCCGAACTCCTCGGTCGACCACAGCACGATCTCCTCGCCCATCCGCGAGAGGTGCACGCCGAGCAGCGCGAGGTCGAACAGCGCCTCGGCCACGAAGTCGCGGTCCGACACGGCGTCGAGCGAGTTCTCGAAGCGGCCGTGGAACCCGAGCTCCGCCGCCACGTAGTCGGGGTCGAGCGGCAGGGAGGAGCCGGCCAGCGCGCCGGCGCCCAGGGGCGAGATGTTGAGGCGGTCGACCGTCGTCACCAGGCGGTCGACGTCGCGGGCCAGCGCCCAGCCGTGGGCCAGCAGGTGGTGCGCCAGCAGCACCGGCTGGGCCCGCTGCATGTGGGTGTAGCCCGGCAGGTAGACGTCGCCGGCCTCGCGGGCGCGCTGGGCCAGCGCCTCTTGGAGCGCCATGATCTGCTCGGCCACCGCGATCAGCGAGCGCCGGCACCACAGGCGCAGCGTCGGTGGCCACCTGGTCGTTGCGGCTGCGGCCGGTGTGCAGCTTGGCGCCGGCGTCGCCCGCCAGCTCGGTGACCCGCCGCTCGATCGCGGTGTGGATGTCCTCGTCGTCGGGCTCGAAGACGAACCGGCCGCTCGTGAACTCCTCCTCGACGAGATCGAGCGCGTCGAGCAGCGCGCCGACCTCGCTGTCGCTCAGGATGCCGACCTTGCCCAACCCCTTGACGTGCGCCCGCGACCCGGCCAGGTCGTCGAGGGCCAGCACCTGGTCGAAGGGCAGGCTCACGGTGAACTCCGCCACGGCGTCCGCCATCCCGGTCGCGATCCGTCCCTCCCACAGCGTCATCGTCCGCTCCCCTTGCGTTAGCCCGACGACCGCGTCGGTCGGATCCGAACCGGTCCCGCCGTCCGCACCCGGGCCCTGGCGGGCCGACCACGTGGCCACACCCAGTCCCCACAGCCGCACGAAGCCCTCGGCGTCCTGCGTGCCGGAACGAGTCCGAGGCGTCGTAGGTGGCCAGGTCGTGGTCGTAGAGCGCCACCGGGCTGCGCCGGCCGACGACGGTGCAGGTGCCGGGCGCGGCGAAGCGCAGCCGCACCTCGCCGGTGACGTGGCGCTGGGTCTCGGTGATGAACGCCTCGCAGCGCGTCGCTGGAGCGGCGAGAACCACAGGCCGTCGTAGACCAGCTCGGACCAGCGGGGCTCGAGGCGCGCCTTCTCGTGGTGCAGGTCGCGCTCGAGCGTCAGGTCCTCCAGGTCGGCGTGGGCCAGGATCAGCGACAGCGCGGCCGGGCACTCGTAGACCTCGCGGCTCTTGATGCCGACCCGGCGGTTCTCGACCATGTCGAGGCGGCCGAAGCCGCGGCTGCCGGCGACCGCGCCGAGCTGGGCGATGAGCGTCGTCGGGCGAGAGCGCCATCGCCGTCCAGCGAGACCGGCACGCCGGACTCGAAGCCGACGATGACCTCGACCGGCTCGGTCTCGGTGGCGCGGGTCAGCGTGTAGACGTCGTCGGGCGGCGGGGCCCACGGGTCCTCGATCGCGCCGCACTCGATGGCCTTGCCCCACAGGTTGTCGTCGATCGAGTACAGCTTGTCCTTGGTCACCGTGATGGGGATCTCCCACTTGGCCGCCAGCTCGACGCAGTCCTCGCGGGTCAGCCCCCACACCCGGGCCGGCGCGTAGATCTCGAGGTCGGGCGCCAGGGCGCGCGTGCCCACCTCGAAGCGCACCTGGTCGTTGCCCTTGCCGGTGCAGCCGTGGGCCACGGCGGTGGCGCCGTGGCGGCGGGCCTCGGCGACCAGGTGGCGCACGATGACCGGACGCGACAGCGCGGAGACGAGCGGGTACTTGCCCTCGTAGCGGGCGTTGGCCTGCAGCGCCGGCACGCAGAAGTGCTCGGCCATTTCGGGCGGGCGTCGATGACGACGGCCTCGACCGCGCCGGCGGCCAGCGCCCGGTCGCGGATGGCGTCCCAGTCCTCGCCGCCGCGGTCGGCCGCCTGGCCGACGTTGACGGCGACGGCGATCGACCTCGACGCCCTCGTTCTCGATGAGCCAGCGCACGGCCACCGACGTATCGAGGCCACCGCTGTAGGCCAGCACCACTCGCTCAGCCATGTTCAGTCCTCGTCCTTCCCATTCAATGTGATCTTGGGCGCGGCGGCAATGCCCGCCACGTCGCCCAACCGCGCCGCCATCGCCTGCCCCCCGACCTCCTCGTCGACGACGACGAGCACCGTGTCGTCGCCGGCCACGGTGCCGACGACCGCCTCCAGCCCGCTCCGATCGAGCGCCGAGCCTACGACATGGGCCGACCCGGGCGGCGTGCGCAGCACCACCAGGTTGCCCGAGTGCGCCACCTCGACCACCCACTCGCCCAGCACGCGGCGCAGATGGTCCTCGGGCGCGATCTGGTGCACCGGCAGCTCGGGCAGCGCGTACGCCGTCTCGCCGCCGGGCAGGCGCACCTTGACCGCGCCGAGGTCCTCGAGGTCGCGCGACACCGTGGTCTGCGTCGCCTCGACCCCCTGCTCGGCCAGCAGCGCGACCAGCTGCGCCTGGCTGGTCACCGGCTGCGCCTCGAGGAGCTTGGTGATGCGGTGCTGGCGCTGGTTCTTGGTCAGCCGCGCCGGTGCCGCCGGGCCGCTCGGCGGTTGCGTCTCGGCGCCGGGCCCGGCCGCCGCCCGCTCACGGCGTCACCTCCGGCGCCGCACTCGTCACCCAGGCCAGGATCCCGCGCATGGCGGTCTGCCGGTGCGCCGCCTGGCGCCACACGACGCTGTGCGGGCCCTCGAGCACGGCGTCGGAGATCTCCTCGCCCCGGTGCGCCGGCAGGCAGTGCAGCACGACGACGTCGGGCGCGGCCTGCTCGAGCGAGCGCGTCGTCGATGGTGTAGCCCGGCGAAGGCGGCCAGGCGCTGCGGCCCGCTCCTCCTCTTGGCCCATGCTCGTCCACACGTCGGTGTAGAGCGCGTCGGCCCCGCCCTTGGCCGCCTGCGCCGGGTCGTCGGTCAGCTGCACCGAGCCGCCCCGCCCGGCGCCGTCCGCGAACGACTGTCAGCGCGGTCGAGCTCCTCGGCCGAGAACGAGTAGCCCGGCGGCGAGGCGACCCGCACATCCATCCCCTCGAGCAGCGCGGCCTTGACCAGCGAACGCGCACATGTTGTTGGCGTCGCCGATGTAGGCCAGGCGTGCGCCCGGCCAGCGGGCCCGAGCACCTCGCGCATCGTGATGACGTCGGCGATGGCCTGGCAGGGGTGCGCCTCGTCGGAGAGCAGGTTGACCACCGGCACGTCGAAGCCGCTGCCGGGCGAGCGCGACGGCCATGCGGCCGAGCACGTCGTGGTCGAAGACGCGGGCGCACAGGACGCGGTGGTAGCAGCCGAGCGTGCGGGCGACGTCCTCGGCGGTCTCGCGCACGTCGAGGCCGACCTCGGCGCCCTGGATGTAGACCGGGTGGCCACCCAGGTCGACCACCGCCATCTCGGTCGAGTTGCGCGTGCGCGCCGAGGGCTTCTCGAAGAGCAGCGCCACGCCCTGGCCGCGCGAGCGGCTGCGGCGCCGGCGTCTCGAGCCCGCCCGCGAGGACGCGGTCCCAGCCGTGCGGGCCACAGGTCGTCGACGTCGAGCAGGTTCGTCACCACGGGACCGGTCTACTCCCCCGCCGCGGCGACGTCGGCCGCGCCGGCCACGTCGTGCAGCACGGCACCCAGGATGCCCAGCGCCTGGTCGAGCTCGGCGTCGCTCACCAGCAGCGGCGGCGCCACCCGGACCGCGTCGGGCCGCACCGCGTTGACCAGCAGGCCCGCGCTCGAGCGCGCCGGCCGACGACCTCCTTGGCGACCGGCGCGGCCAGCTGCGCCGCCAGCAGCAGGCCGGCGCCGCGCACCGACACGACCCCCGGCAGGGCGGCCAGGCCCGTCGGCCAGGCGCGCCCCGGCCCGCTGGGCCCGCCCGCACACGTCCTCGGCCTCCATGACGGCCAGCGTCGCCTGCGCCGCGGCCAGCGCCAGCGGCTGGCCACCGAAGGTCGACCCGTGGTCGCCCGGCCCGAAGGCGGCCGCCACCTCGGCCCGGGCCCAGCAGGCGCCGACCGGCATGCCGTTGCCGAGCGCCTTGGCCATCGTCACCACGTCGGGCTCGAGGCCCTGGGCCTGGAAGGCGAACCAGTGGCCGGTGCGGCCGAGCCCGGTCTGGATCTCGTCGAGCATCAGCAGCGCGTTGCGCTCGGTGCACAGGGCGCGCACCGCCCCCAGGTAGTCCGAGCTCGGCACCATGACGCCGCCCTCGCCCTGGATCGGCTCGAGCAGCACGCCGGCCACCGTCTCGGGGTCGAGCGCCTTGTCGAGCGCGGCGACGTCGTCGTAGGGCACGTGGACGAAGCCCTCGGGCAGCGGCAGGAACGGCGCCTGCTTCTCGGGCTGGCCGGTCGCGGTCAGCGTGGCCAGGGTGCGGCCGTGGAACGAGTTGTCGGCGCTGATCACGACGTGGCGGCCGCCGCCGGCCCAGCGCCGGGCCAGCTTCAGCGCGCACTCGTTGGCCTCGGCCCCCGAGTTGCCGAAGAAGACCTGCCCGCCGGCCTGGCCGGTGCCGCCGTTGATCAGGCGGTCGATGGTGCGCGCCACCTCGGGCGCCAGCGTGTTGCCGTAGAGGTTCGACACGTGCGACAGCGTGCGCGCCTGCTCGGCCACCGCGTCGGCCACGACCGGATGGGCGTGGCCGAGCGAGACGACGGCCAGCCCGGTGATGAAGTCGAGATACTGCTTGCCGTCTGCGTCGTAGAGCACCGTGCCCTCGCCGCGCACGAAGGTGGCCGGCGGCTCGGCGTAGGTGCGCATGAGGGCCTCGCGCCCGGTCGAGCGGCGTCGTCACGGCAGCACCATCGTGCCGACACCCGAGTCGGTGAACAGCTCGAGCAGCAGCGCGTGCGGCACCCGCCCGTCGAGGATGTGGGCCCGGCTGACGCCGCCCGCGCACGGCCCGGGCGCACGCCTCGACCTTGGGCATCATGCCGCCCTCGGCGCTCCCGCTGCGGATGATCTCGTCGATCACGTCGAGCGACGGCCTGATGGATGACCGTCGTCGGGTCGTCCGCCACCACCCGGAGCCCCTCGATGTCGGTCAGGAAGATCAGCTTCTCGGCCTCGAGCGCCTCGGCCAGCGCGCCGGCCACCGTGTCGGCGTTGATGTTGTAGGCCTGCCCCGCCGCGTCGGCCCCGATGGTGGCGACCACCGGGATGATCCCCTCGGCCACGAGACGCTGCAGCATGGTCGGGTCGACCAGCGACACGCTGCCCGACGAAGCCGAGGTCGACGTGGCTCGGCGCGGCCGTGATCAGGTTGGCGTCCTCGCCGGACATCCCCACCGCCAGCGGGCCGTGCACGTTGATGGCCGAGACGATGTCGCGGTTGACCTTGCCGACGAGCACCATCCGCGCGATGTCGAGCGTGTCGGCGTCGGTGACGCGCAGCCCGTCGCGGAACTCGGTCTCCTTGCCCAGCCGCGCCATGAGCTCGCCGATCTGCGGTCCGCCGCCGTGCACCACGACGGGCAGGATCCCGACGGCGCGCATGAGCACGACGTCCTGGGCGAACGAGGCCAGGGCGTCGGCCTCGCTCCCGGCGTCGCCGTCCGAGGCGCGCAGCGCGTTGCCGCCGTACTTGACGACGACGACCTTGCCCGGCGAAGCGGTGGATGTACGGCAGCGCCTCGACGAGGACCGAGGCCGTCTTGGCCGCCGCCGCCTTCTGCGCCCGCGTCACCTTGGGCGGGATCCCCCCGACGGGCTCGACCGGCGAGGCGCTCACGACGTCGTCCGGTTCTCGTCGATGTAGCCGTAGCCGAGGTCGGTGCCCAGCACGACGGCCGTGGCCGGAGCCGAGCCCGAGGTCGCAGTCGATCTCGACGTGGCGCCCGGCCAGGTGGGTGGCCACGGCCGCCTCGTCGTGCGGCACGGCGATCCCGCCGGCGCACACCACGATGCCCCCGTAGGCCACCGACACGCGGTCGATGTCGAAGGGCGTGCCGGCCGAGCCGAGCTCGCAGACGATGCGGCCCCAGTAGGGGTCCTCACCGAACAGCGAGCACTGCACGAGCATGGAGTCCGCCACCTTGCGCGGCCGCGGTGTGCGCCGCCTCGTCGCTCGGCGCGCCGCGCACCGCGACGTGCGCGACCTTGGTCGCGCCCTCGGCGTCGTCCACCATCTGCTCGGCCAGCGACGGCACAGGCCTCGGTCAGCGCCGCGGTCGAGCGCGGCCGGCGTCGGCGTCGCCCCGCGGCCGCTGGCCAGCACGAGCACGGTGTCGTTGGTCGACGTGCAGCCGTCGACGGTGATGGAGTTGAACGACGCCGCGACCGCGGCCCGCAGCGCCGCGTGCAGCGTGGGCGCGTCGACGGCGGCGTCGGTCGTGCAGAGCGCGAGCATCGTGGCCATGTTCGGCGCCAGCATGGCGGCGCCCTTGGCCATGCCGCCCACGGTGAAGCCCGGCGCCGGCGCACGACGACCTCCTTGGGGACGGTGTCGGTGGTCATGATGGCGCGGGCGGCCGCCGCGCCGGCCTCGCGGTCGCCGGCCCGCGGCCCCGACGATGGCGGCGAGACGGGGCTCGACCGTGTCGATCGGGAACGGGATGCCGATGAGCCCGGTCTGGCAGATCAGGATCTCGTCGCCGGACGGCACCGATGCCATCGGCCACGGCGGCGCACAGCCAGCTCGGCGGCGGCGCGGCCCGGCTCGCCGGTGGCGGCGTTGGCGTTGCCCGACGTGAGGATGACACCGGCGGCGGCGGCCGCCGGTGGCGGCCAGGTGGGCGCGACTGACCTGGACCGGGGCCGCCGTGGCCAGGTTGGAGGTGAAGACACCGGCGCCGGGACGGCCTGGCCGTCCTCGGTGGCGACGACGGCGACATCGGGCGCGTCGTTCGCCTTGATCCCGGCCGAGCCGCCGGTGGCGACGAACCCCTTCGGGGCGGTGACGCTCACGGGTACATCCCGGCGATGGGCAGGCCGGTCGTCTCGGGCAAGGTCGAGCGCGACGTTGGCGCACTGGATGGCCTGCCCCGAGGCGCCCTTCACGAGGTTGTCGAGCGCGCACAGCGCCACCACCCAGCCGGTGCGCGCGTCGACCCGCGCCGTGACGTGCGCGACGTTCGAGCCCGACGTGGCCTTGGTCGACGGCGGGTCGTCGGTCACCACGACGAAGGGCTCGTCGTCGTAGGCCTCGTGCAACGCCTCGAGGACGGTGGCCGTCGTCAGGGGGCCGGCGCCGGCCGCCGCGCCGACGGGGCGGGCGTAACAGGTGGCGAGGATGCCGCGGACCATCGGGGCGAGGTGCGGGGTGAAGAGCACCTGGGCCCCGAGGATCTGCTCCATCTCGGGCGTGTGGCGGTGGGTCAGCAGGCCGTACGCGGTGAAGTCCTCGTCGACGGTCCCGAAGTGCAGGTTCTCCTTTGCGCCCCGCCCGGCACCCGAGACGCCCGAGGCGGCGTCGACGACGATGCCGCTCGGCTCGACGAGCCCCGGCCGCAGCAGGGGGGCCAGGGCCAGGCCGGCGGCGGTCGGGTAACAGCCCGCGGCGGCGACGAGGGTCGCGCCGGGAAGGTCGTCGCGGAACAGCTCGGGCAGGCCGAAGACGGCCTCGGCCAACAGCTCGGGCGCGGCGTGCGCCTCGCCGTACCACTGCGGGTAGAGGGCGGGGTCCTTGAGGCGGAAGTCGGCGGCCAGGTCGACGATGCAGCCGACCCGGGCGCGCAGTTCGGGCACGAACTTCTGGGACTCGCCGTGCGGCAGGGCGCAGAAGACCAGGTCGAGGCCGTCGAGCACGGCCGGGTCGGTGTCCTCGTAGACCAGGCCGGGGTAGGCGGCGGCAGGGACGGCGTGTGCCCGCCGACGGGCTGTCCGGCGTGCGAATGGGCGGTGACCACCCCCACCTCGAACTGCGGATGGGCGCTGAGCAGGCGCAACAGCTCCGCCCCGGTGTAGCCCGACGCCCCGATGATCCCGACCTTCATCGCATCAGTATACATATAAATGCATATTGATGCAGGTCCGCGGCCTCATCAGGACGAGAAGATCGGTCAGACCTCAGCGCAGCCGTGGCGACGCCCGGTGCTTACGGCACGGGGTCGCAGATGGAGCCGGCTCCGAGATGGACGAGGCCGCATATCCCATTGAGGGTCAAGCCCGCGACCTCCTGCACCAGTGCCGCCACGGTCGTGAGCACCGGGTCCAGGGGGTTGGACACAGCCTGCGTGGCAGGTCCGCCGCTCGTTGTCGTCGCCGCACCAGCGGGTGCGGCCACGAGACCAACACCCAGGCCGAGCGACGCGATTGCCGCGACCGCCACTCCTGCTCTTGCGATCCGCCTGCGCATTCCGGGTTTCCCTTCTTGTTGCCCCGCCACCAGGTGCGTCTTCCGCCCGATTCCTCGCCGCAGTTCCCTGTCCGAATAACGACGCCCAACTGAAGTTGCACACGGGCGAGCTGGGAGCGGGCTGGGTTCGACGTTCCCCCTCAGCCGACTCGATCCGGGGGCGGTGGCGGGCCGATCGGGCGGTGCCAGTAGGCCGAATGCGCCTCGACCCGGCAGCCGAGCTCGTCGTTGACGGCGATCATCGGCGCGTTCTCCGCGGCGTTCCAGGTGTTGATCCAGCAGACGGCGGGATGACGTTCCTGGACGGCCAGCAGGTTCGCCACCTTCACTGCGAAGCCGAGCCCGTGGCCGCGGTGCTCGCGCATGACGAGCGTGTCGTGCTGCCAGGCCGACACCGGCGCGCCGAGCGGCACGGCGACCTCCGTGAACGCGACGAGCCGGCCGCTGGCGTCGTGGCGTGCCGCGGTCGTGACCTTGGCCCGGTTCTGCGCGGCCAGAAGGGCCTCGAGGGCGCGCACGCGCCCGGCGTCCCACACCTCTTCGTCGACCTCCTGGTCCCCCACCGGCACGTCGGTCGACATGCGGCGCCCGAGCTCGCAGCGGTCATCGAGATACTCGTCGGGCCACCGGTCGGCGAAGGTCAGCAGCGAGTAGCCGGCCGGGGTGGCCTTGGGGTCCCGCCGCAGTGCCGCTGCGTGCTCGTCGTCGAGCGGCAGGTCGATGCGCCGGCGCACCATCCGCTGCGCCACGGTGAAGCCGAGGTGCCGGGCGAACGGCCCGGCCGTGTCGACGTAGCCGGCGCGCACGGGGGTCTCGTCCATGCCCGCCAGTTCGCTCCGGCCCGTCGCCGCGGCGATGCGTTCGGCCGCCTCGACGAGCGCGGTGCCGATGCCGCCACGGCGGTGCTCGCGGAGGACCCGCACGTCGAGGCGGGCGAGGTGGTGGTTCTCGCGGCGGAACATCTCGAGGTCGGCCACGCCGACGACGACCCCGTTCCGGCGCGCCGCCAGGGGCCGGTGCACCTCGGGCCCGTCCTCGTCAAGGGCCATGGCCAACCGCTCGGCGTACTGCCAGCCGGGTCCCTCGGGCGTGTGCTCCATGTCCGTGCGGTGCCACACGGCGAACCACTCGTCGAAGGCGGGCCGGTCGCTGGGATCGACAGTCGCGACCGTGACGGCGACGGCGGCGGCGCGGGGCGGCCCGCTCACTGCGCCGTGAGGTGCTTCTGCCAGAAGGCGCCCTCGCTGGCGATCTCGAAGCCCAGCATGTCGTTGACGGCGATCATCGGTTCGTTGACTGACGCGTTGCCCGTCTGCACGAGGCGCACCCCCGGCGCGCGCTGGGCCAGGAAGTCAAGGTTCGCGAGCTTGACGGCCAACCCGAGGCGATGTCCCCGGTGGTCGGGGTGCACCACGGTGATCATCTGCCACGCCTGGGCCGGCGCGTCGTCGGCGATGAGCAACTCGGTCATGGCCACGAACTGCCCCGACAGAACGTGTTGCGCCACGGCCGCGAGCTTGCGGACGCCACGCGCGGCCAACAACTCGTCGTTCTCGCGGAGGCGCTCCTCGTCCCAGTGCTCCGCCTGGCGCTCGCCGTCGCCGGCGGGCTCGTCGGTGGACATGACCCGGAGGAGCGTGCACTCGTCATCGAGCGATTCGGGCGGCCACGGCGTCTCGAACGCGTCCGTTCGGTAGTCCGAGGCATCAGGGGCGCGGGCGACCGCGTCGCGCAGGTCGTCGTGGCGGGTCTCGGGGAGCGGGAGGTGCAGGTGACGCATGTTCCCCGACAGCGTCGACGTAAAGCCGACCTGGGGTGCGAAGTGGCGCGACGCCTGGTCGGCGCCGGGGGTCAGCGGCACATCGACGATCGTGTTGAGGGTCCGCCGACCGTTCGCCGCGGCGCGGGCACCCATCGCATCGACGATCGCCGTCCCCGCGCCGCGGCGCCGGTGGTCGGGGTGGACGGCCACCACGATCTCGGCGCTGTGGGGATTCTCCAGGAGGGGGAATTCCATGAGGCCGATCCCGAGGATGGGGCCGCCCGGCTCCGACGCCGCCAGCAGCTCCCAGCGCCGGCTCTTGCCCTCGAACCGCGCGTAGGCACGCAGGTCGGCCAGCTGATACCCGCTCACGTCGGGCCACATGTCCTTGTCCGACGCCACGAGGACGGCGGCGAATTCGGCCAACCCGTCCTCGTCGTCGGGATCGATCAGTCGGACCTCCACCCGGCCACCTTGCCACGATCGGGCGGGCAAAACGGACGCGCACGAAGGTCCGCTCGGGTCAGCGCAGGACGGCGCCGTACTCCTTCTCGACCGTCTCGATGCAGCGAGCGCGGCAGCGCGCCGACCTCTTCGTCGGTCAGCGTGCGCTCCGGCGAGCAGAAGCGCAACCGGTAGGCGAGGCTGCGGGCGTCCGCCGCGATCCCGGTGCCGCGGTAGACGTCGAACAGGCGCACGGACTCGAGCAGGTCGCCCGCCGCCGTCCGCAGGGCGTCGGCCACGGCGTCGGCCGGGTATCGGTCCTCGACCACGAAGGCCAGGTCGATGTCGGACGAGGGGAAACGGCTGACCGCACCACCGACCACGGTCCGGCGGGGCACCCGGTCGGCGTCGAAGAGCAGGCCGAGGTCGACCTCGAGCCACCCGATGCGCCGGGCCGCGGTGCCGTTGCCCGCCGCCCGGGTGAGGCCGAACGTCGTGGCGACAGCCGGATCGATCTCGCCGACCGAGCCGATCGTGAGGTGCTCGTCGCTGCCGCCCGACGCGCTGACCACGAGGTGGGCCGAGCGGGTCGGATGCAGGCCTGGCAGCGGCGGCCGCCCGTCACCGGGCGGGAGCAGCCGGACCCGGTCGAGGTGGAAGGCGTCGGCCACCACCTGCCACGCCGCAACGGCCAAGCGGGCGTCGTCGTGCTCCTGGGCGAACACCGCGGTGAGCAGTTCGCGTTCGCCGGGCAACGCTGCGGTCTCCCGCCCGCCGGCGCCGGCGCGCTCGACGACCCGCGGCGAGCCCTCGTCGGGATGCGAGAACACGACCCCCACCTCGAACAGCCGCACGTCGGGCTGGCGCCGGCTGGCGTTGTACGACAGCGCGCCGAGCAGGCCGGGCATCAGGCTCCGGCGCAGGAACGGCTTCTCGGCGTCGAGCGGGTTGGCCACCCGCACCTCGGGACCGGTGAGGCCCACGTCGGCGTGCGCGGACGCGGACACGAAGCTGTCGGTCCACCCCTCGGAGGCGCCCAGACCGCACAGCACGTCCTTGGCCAGTCGCCGCGAGCGCTGCAAGGTGGTGAGCCCTCCGGGCTGCGGCCAGGTCGGGACGTGGCGCGGCACGTTGGAGTAGCCGAACGTCCGGGCGATCTCCTCGATGACATCGTCGATGCCGAAGGGCTCGGGGCGCACGTCGGGCCGGTTGGTCGGCACCTCGACCACGAGGCTGGTGCCGGCCGACCCGGAACGGGCGCCGGTCCCCTCCAGCACCGCGAACCCGATGGGCTCGATCAGCCGTGCGATCTCCTTCGCGTCGAGCTCGACGCCGATCTGGCGGTGCACCCGGGCGATCGGCACAGAGACCACGAACGGCTCGGGCACGTCGCCGACGCACATCGAGCAGGCCGTCCGCAACGCGAAGGTCCGGCACGCTCTCGGCCAGGAGCTGGCAGAAGCGGCGGACCGACGGTTCGATCCCCCACGGGTCGCACCCCCGCTCGAAGCGCGCCGAGGCCTCGGTGCGCAGGCCGAGCCGCTTGGAGGTGCGGGCGATCGCCATCGGCGTGAAGTAGGCCGCCTCGAGCAGCACCTCGGTGGTGGACGCCCGAGATCTCCGAGGACGCGCCGCCCATGATGCCCGGCGATCCCCACCGGGAGCGCCGTCGGCGTCGCAGATGAGGCAGTCGTCGCCGGTGTCGCCCAGGCTCCGACCCGGCACCCCGGTCGTGCGCTCGATCCCGTCGAGCGTGACGAGCGTCTCGCCCGGCTCGGCCCGGCGCACGCGCAGCCCGCGTCCGGGCAGCAGCGCGAGGTCGTAGGGGTGGGTGGGCTGGCCGAGCTCGAGCATCACGTAGTTCGACGCGTCGACCACGTTGTTGATCGGGCGCATGCCCGGCCAGCAGCAGCCGGCGGGCGATCCACTGCGGCGACGGCCCGACCGTCGACGTCGTCGCAGCACGGTGACGGTGAGGCGGGGGCACAGGTCGAGGCGACGTCCACGGCGGCCGACGCGGCGGACTCGACGGGGCGGCCGCTCGCCGGCGGATCGGGCGGCTCGGGATCGGCGAAGGGCAGGCCGAGGCGGGCGGCCAGGTCGCGGGCGATGCCGGCCATCGACCAGGCGTCCGGGCGGTTGCCCTCGACGGTGATGTCGAACACCACGTCGGGCTCGAGCCCGAGCGCCTCGGTGAGCGGCGTGCCGGGGTCGCCCGGCGCCTCGTCGCCCAGGATGAGCAGGCCGGCCTCGTCGTCGGAGAGCCCGAGCTCGCTTGCCCGAGCACAGCATGCCGTTGGAGACGACGCCGCGCATCTTGCGTCGGCCGATCTCGAAGCCGCCGGGCAGGATCGCGCCCGACCGGGGCCAGCGGGACCCGGTCGCCGACCGTCGAAGTTGTCACGCCCCGCACACGATCTCGAGCGGACTCGGCCGCCGGCGTCGACCGTGACCCGGCGGATCTTGTCGGCGCCCTCGATGGCGTCGATCTCGAGCACCCGGGCCACGACGACGTCGTCGAGGCCCTCGCCGACGCGCTCGATCCCCTCGACGACCAGGCCCAGGTCGTCGAGCGCGGCGCGCAGCGCCGCCGACGTCGTCGGGGAAGGGGGCGAAGTCACGGAGCCAGCTGAGCGGGGCGCGCACGATAGGTGGGAGGTGTCTTTCCGTTCGTCGGTGTGGTCAGGTCAGAACTGCGAGAGGAAGCGGATGTCGTTCTCCACGAAGGAGCGCATGTCGGCGACCTCGTGGCGCATCTGGGCCAGGCGGTCGATGCCGAAGCCGAAGGCGAAGCCCGGACCACTCGTCGGGGTCGATGCCCGACGGCGGCGAACACCGCCGGGATCGACCATGCCGCAGCCGCCGAGCTCGATCCAGCCCGTGTGCGAGCAGGTGCGGCAGCCCTCGCCCCGGCAGATGGTGCAGGTGATCTCGAACTCGGCCGACGGCTCGGTGAAGGGGAAGTACGCCGGCCGCAGGCGCGACTGCATGCCGGCGCCGAAGTAGGCCTCGGTGAAGGCCTCGATGGTGCCGGCCAGGTCGCCGAAGGTGATGCCACGGTCGACCACCAGGCCCTCGATCTGGTTGAAGACCGGCAGGTGGCGGGCGTCGGGGGTGTCGCGCCGGAAGCACTTGCCCGGCATCACGGCGTGGATCGGCAGCGTCCCGCTCGCACCGCCTCCTCCATGAGGTGGATCTGCACCGGCGAGGTGTGGGTGCGCAGGAGCACCGTCTCGGGCTCGCCGATCTCGAGGTACATGGTGTCGTACATGCCGCGGGCCGGGATGGGCCGGCGGCATGTTGAGGGCCTCGAAGTTGTACCAGTCGGTCTCGGCCTCGGGCCCCTCGGCCACCGCGAAGCCCATGCCGACGAAGACGTCCTCGAGCTCGTCCCGCGCCTGGGTCACCAGGTGGAGGTGGCCCCGGGCGGGCGGCGACAGGACCGACGACGGGATCACCTCGGTGAGATCGAGGCGGTCGGCGCGGAGGGCCTCGCCCCGTTCGGCCTCGACCAGCTCGGCTCGCCGGGCGGCGGCCATGGTCTCGAGGCGCGTCGCGGACCTCGTTGAGCCGGCGACCGGCCTCCTTGCGCTCCTCGGGGCTGAGCGCTCCGAGGGAGCGATGGGCGCGGGTCAGCACGGAGCGCTTGCCCAGCAGTTCGCTCTCGACCTCGCTCAGGGCATCGGTCGACGAGGCGGCCGCGATGGCCCGTTCGCCGTCGCCGGCGATGCCTTCGATGTCGAGTTCCACGTTGTCGGTCACCATGTCGATTCGTCCACGTTCCCCGAAATGCTACGCGCCCCGGCACTCCCTCCTCGGCGCTGGCGGAACGCCTCGAAGCGACGACCGCACTGGCCACGCCCACGTTGAGCGACTCCGCCCGGCCCGCCATCGGGAATGGCGACGGTGCCATCGAGCTCGGCGGCCAGGCCGAGGTCGAGCCCGGAGGACTCGTTGCCGAAGAACACCGCCGTCGGCACCGACCAGTCGAGCCCGGCGTAGTCGTCGCCGTCGCGCACGACGGTCGCCAGGGTGCGGTAGCCGGCCTCGGCCAGGTCCGCCGCCAGCGCGGCGGCGTCGTCGCGGACCGAGAAGGGAACATGGAACAGCGAACCCGCCGACGACCGCACCGTCTTGGGGTTGTACGGATCGACCGATTCGCCGGCGAAGACGACCGCGCCCGCACCGGCGGCGTCGGCGGCCCGCAGCACGGTCCCGGCGTTGCCGGGGTCCCGCACGTCGACCAGCACGATGACCAGGGAACCGGGGCCGGCCGATACGGTCGCCGACGCGACGTCATCGAGCATGGGTACGACGGCGAGCACCGGCTGGGGCGTCACCGTGTCGGCGACGCGCTCGAGGACGCCGGCGGCCAGCGGGAACACCCGGACTCCGGCGGCGGCCGCCCGACGACACACGTCCTGGGTGGCCGGATCGCCGTCGCCGGCGGGCGCCACGTAGATCGACTCGACCGGCGCGCCGGCCTCGAGGGCACAGCGGAGCAGCTCGGCTCCCTCGGTCACGAAGGCGCGTTCGCTCCAGCGCGACGAACGCTTCTGCAGCAGCCCGCGCAGCCGGCGGACCCGCCGGTGCGTGAAGGCCAGCCGCTGGGTCAGGAAGCGACCTCGGCCACGGGCGCGCTCGCCAGCGCATCCTGCGCCGTGCTGACGAGTGCGGCAAAGGCTTCGGGCTCGCTCACGGCGAGGTCGGCCAGCACCTTGCGGTCGACTTCGACGCCGGCCAGGTGCAGTCCGTTGATCAGGCGGCTGTAGCTGATGCCGTTCAGGCGGGCGCCGGCGTTGATGCGCTGGATCCAGAGCTTGCGAAAGTCGCCCTTGCGCGCCCGACGGTCGCGGTAGGCGTACTGCATCGAGTGCATGAGCTGCTCGTTGGCCGCCCGGTAGGAACGGCTCTTGTTCCCGTAGTACCCCTTCGCCTGTTCGAGGACGGCGCGGTGGTGCTTGCGGCCGTGGACGGACCGCTTCACTCTGGCCATGGGGGTGCTCCTCTCTCGAGATGTCTTGTTCGGTTGGGTCAGCCCCGGCGCGGTGGTCCGCGGCTGGGGGCTCTGGTTCGGTGGTCGGGGGTGGACGGCCGCTCAGATGCCGAGCATCCGGCGCACTGCCTTCTCGTCCGACTTCGAGATGTCCGTCTCGCGCCCGAGCCGCCGTGTGCGCACGCTGCTCTTCTTCTCGAGAATGTGCGAGCGGAAGGCCTTGCGGCGGCGCAAGCGCCCGCTGCCGGTCACCTTGATCCGCTTGGCGGCACCTCGGTCCGTCTTCATCTTCGGCATGGCGTCATCCCTCTTCGGTTGATGCCGCGACTTCGCTGTCTCCACCTGCACCCTCGACCGGAGCAGCGCTGCCGTTCGCCTCTGCGGCGGCGGGCTTCTCCGACGCCGGAGCGGGCGTCTTGTCGGGGCGCTGCTGGTTCGCGGCCCTCGACTGGGCGGCCTGGCGGGCCCGCTTGTCGGGAGCGAGCACCATGATCATGTTGCGGTTGTCGAGCTTGGGCTCGGCCTCGACCTTGGCGATGCCCTCCACCTGCTCGGCGATGCGGTCCAGGATCCGCTTCCCGTGCTCGGGGTGGTACACCTCACGGCCTCGGAACATGATCGTGATCTTGACCTTGTGTCCCTCGCCCAGGAACTTGGCGACCTGCCGGGTCTTGGTGTCGAAGTCTCCGGGGCCGATCTTCGGCCGGTACTTCATCTCCTTGATCCCGACGTGGACCGTCTTGCGCCGGCTCTCCTTGGCCCGTTGGGCCTCGTCGAACTTGAACTTTCCGAAGTCCATGATCCGGCAGACGGGCGGGTTGGCCATGGGGGCTACCTCGACGAGGTCGAGGTCGAGCTCCTTGGCGATCGCGAGGGCCTCGGGCAAGCGGCTTGATGCCGAGTTGCGCACCATCGGGGTCCACGAGCCGGACTTCACGGGCACGGATTCGGTCGTTGATCCGGTGCTCAGTTGTGGTTTCAGCGACGATGCGGCATCACACCTCTCACTCGGGCCCGCGGTCCTTCCGCGGGCCAAATGGTGGAGCGGAGCCGACCCGCGGGCAAGCACCCGCGCCGGAGACGATCGACCTGGCGCACGGGTGCTCACCAAGACGGCGAGGTGGTGGCCAGGTGGAGGCCCCGCAAAAGCAGGCCCCGCTTCCATGTAGTCAAGATGCATACAGTACCAGCATGAGCAGCATCTGGACACCGTCGGGCGAGCATTTCCCCGAGGAAGAGGAGGCCGGAGCCTCCGAGCAGCCGATGACCCACCCCGGCGACGGCGACGTCACCGGATCGTCACCGGAGGAGGCGGAGGCCGCCGTCGAGGCCATGCGGGCCCAGCTCGCCAACACCCCGGCGGAGATCGTGGTCGCCAACCATTGCTACGGCCTCTTCGAGCTGGCGGCCATCTACCTGTCGCAGACCCCGCCGATGCTGTTCCAGGCCCGCCTTCCCATCGACGCGCTGGGCTTCATCCTGGACGGCCTGGCCGGCCGCCTGGGCGAGGCCGAACCGGCCCTCCACGAGTCGCTCTCCCAGCTCCGCATCGCCTTCGTGCGCCTCGAAGAGGCCGAGCGCAGCGGCGCCGAGAACTCGGCCAACAAGGGCAACGGCGAGACGGCCTAGCCGTCAGGCCGCGTGCGCCGGCTCGGTGGCGGCGGCCAGGGCCACCACGCAGCGGCCGATGAAAGCCCCCAGCTGGCGGCGGTAGAGCCACCCGAGGCCCGGCACCTTGGACGTGAACGTCGAGCGCCAGTTGATGGTGGTGCCGCCCCCGACAGCGGGGCGGAGCGTGATGATCGCCTTGTAGTCCCGCAGGGGCAGGCCGGCTTCGAGCACGTAGGAGAAGGCGGAGCCGGGGCTCCGCTCGACCACCCGTTCGCGACTCTTGTAGCGCCCCGTGGTGAAGAGGCGGATAGCGCCGAGGCCCTCGGGCGCGCCGTCTCCGGGCTCGAGCAGCTCGAACGAATCGATCGGTGACCACGTCGGCCACGTCGACCCGTCGGCCAGGAGCTCGTAGACCGATGCCGGATCGCCGGACGTGGTCGCCGTCTTGTCGATGACCTGCTGTGCCATGGGTGCCTCCTGTCTGTCTGCCCCGACTGTACCATTTGGTACATGTCCACTCAAACGCCCAGGGACCGCCTCCTCGACGCCGTGATCGACCACTTCACCGCAGCCGGGCTGGCCGACCAGAGCCTGCGCCGCATCGCCGAGGCGGTCGGGACGAGCCACCGCATGCTGCTGTACCACTTCGGGTCGAGGGACGGCCTGCTGCTCGCGGTCGTCCGCGAGGTCGAGGCGCGCACGCAGGACCAGTACGCCGCGGCCGCCGCCAGCGCCGGCGATCGGACCGACGAGCTGGTGCGCGACATGTGGGCCTACGTCGCCGACCCCGCGCTCGGCGACTTCGAACGCCTGTTCTTCGCGCTCTACGGCCGGGCGCTCCAGGGCGACGAGGCGACGAGGCCACTGCTCAAGGACGAGATCGAGCATTGGATCGACGTCCAGGCCGGGCTCGCGCAGACGGCCGGCGTCCCCGACGCGGTGGCACGAACCCACGCCCGCCTCGGCCTCGCCGTCTCCGCGGGCTGTTGCTCGACCTGTTGGCGACGGGCGACCGCGCCGGGGTCGATGCCGCCCTCGACGTGTTCGCCCGCGGCTATGCGGGGCGCTGGTGGGAAGGGGCTGACGAGACGTAGGCCGAGCCGACTTGTTCCGGCCGAGCCGCCAGTTCGTCCAGCGTTACGAGCGCCCGGCCCCGCCGCCCGGCGGCGACACCTCGGGCGAGTTCGTGGTCCCGCTTCGCGGCCCGACGTTCGGTTGAGGGGGTGGAGGGGTGCCAACTCCCGGGCTGCCGGGTCCGGTGCCGGGGTTGCCCAGATTCCCGGTGTCGCCCGGCCCGCCCGCGTTGCCGGGTCCCCTCCCGGCGCCCGGGCCGCTCGAACCGCCCGGGCCGCCCGAGTTCTCGCTTCCGGTGTTGCCGCTGTTCCCCGCGGTGCCGGTACCGGTGCCGCTACCGCTACCGCTTCCGGTGGAGCCCGTGGCGATCGTGGTCGTGGTCGTTGTCGTCGTGCCCGTGTTGCCGGAGTTGCCCGAGCTGCGATCGGCCGCGATCTTGGAAGCGGAGGCGGACGACGGCACGGTCACCGATGGCGACGACGTCGTCGAACTCCCGGTACCGGTGGCGGTCGCGCCATCGAGAATCCGGAGCAAGGACGACCCTGGTGCCGCGCCGCCCGATCCCGACTGGGTCCCGTTCGCAAAGGCGTTGGGCGGGAGGTCCAGGATCGTCGTCCCCCCCGGCCCCGAACCTGCGGGGGCCGTGCCGGTGCCCGCAGGGACCGAGGGGTTCGTCTCCAGAGCGACGATCGTCGGGACGTGGGGGACGCGGGCAAACCCGAGGACGACCGTGATCGCTCCGATGATCAGGGCGCAGCTGACGAGGTTGATCACTACCGTCCCCAGCCGATTCCGGCGCCGGCGCCGGCGCCTCAGCGAGGTCGTCATCGGAAGGGCGCTCCGGCCTGGTGCCGCGCACGGGCGTCTGATGTCCCCAACAGGGCTGCCGCCGATGTGACTGTCATGCCGGGTCGCACGCCTTTCAACCCCTTACTCGCTGATCAGAATTTACCCCCAGCGTTTCGTGCCTCCAACCGCCGTGGCTTTTTGCAGGCGATTCGAGCTTCCCGGAGATCGCCCGGGCACACGCCACACCTACGCGCGAGCGATCGGCGTGACCGCCCGCGCTTCATCGCGGCCACGGTGGCCAGGCGCGAGCGTGAAGCTGACGGCGGTTCCGACGTCGATGCGACGGGTGCCGTCCGCGATCGCGGTGGCGTGGAAGTCGTAGGCGTCGCCGCCGTCGCCGGTCACGGTGCCGATGCCCCGGGTGGCGTCGAACGAGGCGACCCGCCCGAGATGCGGCCCGGCGGTCGAGGCGGGGCCCACCAGGTCAGTGGACGATCTTGGACAGCGGGAGCTCCAAGATGTCCATGGCCCCGTGGTCGCGCAGCGCCGGGATCAGCACGTTGATCTCCGACTTGGGCGCCACCGCCTCGAGCGCGAACGCCCCGCCGCCGGAGAGCTCCGAGATGGTCGGCGCACGCATGGAGGGGAGGACGGCGAGGACGGCATCGAGGTTCTCCGCCGAGACGTTCAGCTTCACCAGCACCTTGCCCCGGGCCTCGAGCGTGCCTTGCAGGAGCGTGAGGATCTGCTCCATGGCGTGGCGCTTGTCCGGGTCGGCGGCCGCCTTGGGGTTGGCGATCAGCTCGGTGTGCGACACGAGCAGCGTCTCGATCACCTTGAGGCCCGCGGCGCGCAGCGCACTGCCGGTCTCGGTCATGTCGACCACCGCGTCCGCGATGTCGGGCACCTTGGCCTCGGTGGCGCCGTAGGAGAGCGCGATGTCCGCATCGATGCCGTGGGCGACCAGGGCGCGGCGCGGTCAGCTCGGGGTACTCGGTGCTCACGCGCAGGCGGCCCGGGCGATCGGCCACCGTGGCCGCCAGCTCGGCCAGCGACGTGGCCGGTGAGTCCGCGCCGACCGCCAGCACGACACGAGCCGGGTTCGAGGTGTTCTTCGAGTAGGAGAGCTCGCCGAGCGAGACGACCTCGCTCCCCCGCTCCTCGATGCAGTCACGGCCGGTGATGCCGAGGTCGAAGAGGCCGTCGGCCACGTAGACCGGGATCTCCTGGGGCCGCAGGATGCGCACCTCGTCGACCCGGGGGTCGTCGATGCTGGCGCGGTAGGCCACGTCCGAGGCGCGGTTCACCGCGAGATCGGCGTCTTCGAACAGCTGCATGGTGGCGCGTTCGAGCGAGCCCTTGGGCAGGACGAGGCGGAGCATGGGGCTAGATCTTCGCAGACCGGCGACGGCCCTTGGGGCAAGCTGTCCCGAATGCCGCCTCCCTACGACGCTTCGAACTTCCTGCAATTTGCTCGGGATCGAGCTCTCACCGGTGAACCCCGAGCAATACCCGATCGCCCGCTTGACCGTGACCCACGACCTCATCGCGGGCACGGGCTTCCTGTGGGCGCCGGTGGTCATCACGCTGGCCGACGCCTTGTGCGCGTTCGGGGTCAACCACCACTGGCCGGAGGGCGCCAAGGGCTTCACGACCGTCGACTGCTCGGCGAACTTCATCTCGAGCGCAAAGGAAGGCGACCTCGTGATGGCCACCGCGTCGCCGCTGCACACCGGCCGCACCACGCAGGTGTGGGACGCCCGGGTCACGAACGAGACCTCCGAGCGGTTGATGGCGTCGTACCGCTGTACCCAGCTGATCCTGTACTGACGGCTCGCCCGAGGTCGCCGCCGCTCGCTCGGCGCAGGCCTCGGCTCAGTCTCAGTTGGCGGAAGGCACCGCACGCAACGCCGACTCGGTGACGAGTGCCACCTCGTCGGACACCGCTTCGGTCGAGCCGACCGGACCTGGCCCGCCCTGCAGGATGCGCGTCCGCCAGCGCTCGGAGTCGAAGCGTGCTGGAGCGGTGGTGCGCACGAACTCGGCCACGACGTGCGCAAAGCGATCGGGGTCCACGTGGTGGGGGAAGTGGCCTGCTTCGTCGAAGATCTCGAGACGGCTTCCCGGAATGGCTGCGTGGGCCAAGCGGCCGTGGCCGAGCGGGATGATGGCGTCGTGGCGTCCCCACACGATCAGCGTCGGAACGCCCTCGGCCAGATAGGCCCGGTCCAGCATCGTGATCACCTGGCCCCGCCAGTCGACGCCTGAACGGAGCGTGCGCAAGATGGCCCGGCGCGCCTCGGTGTCGGGCAGGGCGTCGAAGACGGCCAGGATCTCCTCGGCGTCGCGTCCCAATGCGGTGTTGCAGATGTGCAGGACCAGCGCGCCGAGCCGGCTCGCGGCCCGCACGGGCGGCAGACCCAGCAGCGGCATCAACGCTTCTACGCCCGGGACCGCCGCCAGGCGGAGCAACGGGCTCACCGTTCTGCCGACGCCGCCGCTCCCAACCAACACCAGGCGTTCGCAGCGTTCGGGGAACTGGTACGCGAACTGCGCAGCGACACCGCCCCCAAGCGAATGCCCCACGACCGTGACGCGATCGACGTCGAGCACCGAGAGAAGGTCACGCATGCCGTTCGCGAAGCCGGCGATCGTGTAGTCGGCGCGCGGCTTCTCGGAGCGCCCGTGGCCGAGCAGGTCCGGCGCGATCACGGTGTGAGAGCGAGCCAACTGCTCGAACACGGGGCGCCAGGTGTCGGAGCTGTCCCCGATGCCGTGCACGAGGAGGAGCGCCGGACCGTCGCCGGTCTTGACGTACGCCCGGCGATACCCGTGGACGGTGACGTAGTGCACGCCGAACGGGCCCTCCCGTCGCAGGCCCGGCCGGAAGCGGAGCCCGGCCGGGTCCACTGCGCCAGTGGCCGCCTTGGGCGGCGCACCCTCTTGGACCGATTGGCTCCCGGGATCCGTCTCATGCATGGGTGACCCTCGTCGCACGCCTTTTCCGACCGGCGGGCGGTCGCCCGCGCCCGTCACGGTACGAATCCGACGTGTCGGCCCCGTGTCACCGCTGTGAACGCTCGATGAATCGGCGTTGTCAGTCGATAACCGCACCTAGGAGAGGGGGCCGCTGCGCAGCAACCGCACCATCTCGATGCCGGTGAGGGCCGCCTCGCGGCCCTTGTTGGTCTCGTCGGGCTCGGAGCGCTCGAGCGCCTGGTCGAGGGTGTCGGTCGTGAGCACGCCGAAGACCACCGGGACGCCGGTGTCGAGCTGCACACGCTGGATCCCCGACGCGCACTCCCCCGCCACGAAGTCGTAGTGGCCCGTGTCGCCGCGGATGACGGCGCCGAAGCACAGGACTGCGTCCACCTTGCCGGCGAGGGCGAAGCCGCGGGCCACCAGTGGCAACTCGAAGGCGCCCGGGGCCCACGCGACCGTGATGTCGCGGCGGTCCGTGCCGGCGTCGGCGAGCGCGTCCAGCGCGCCGTTGAGGAGGCGCAGGGTGATGCCGCCGTTGAACAGGGCGCAGGCCGACGCCCACCCGCAGGCCGGTCCCGTTGTGCTCGCCGCGGAGCGACGCGCCGACCCGGGCCGCGACGTCGTCGAAGGCTCCGTCGGGCAGGGCGATGATGTCGGAGCCGGCCATCAGGCGGGGCGGTGTGGGGTGGTGAGGGTCACGCCCTCACTGTGTCACAGGACGTCGTCGAGCCCGTGCAGGAGGTGGCCCATGCGCTCGCGCTTCGTGCGCAGATAGGCGATGTTCTCGGGGTTGGCCGACGTCTGCAGCGGGACGCGCTCGGTGATGTCGAGCCCGAAGCCCTCGAGGCCGCCGTACTTGACGGGGTTGTTCGTCATGAGCCGCATGGTGGTGACGCCGAGGTCGACCAGCATCTGGGCGCCGATGCCGTACTCCCACTCCAATGCGAATTTGGACGTCAAGCTTTTCACGAAGCGTGTTCATCATGATGCAACCTCGATCCGCGATTTCCACGAGCCGTTCCAAAAGCTCGCGACTCTGGCAGTCCGCGGTGATGTACAGCTCGATTGCCGCAAACCGGGACGGCGAATCGACAATAGTGCCGATCACCTCGGTCCGGACGCTGGAAACATTCGCTTCCCGAGCCCTAATCGCAGCCAGCACGTTGCTCATGAAGCAGCCTCCCACGGCGGCAAGGAAAAGTTCTCCCCCCATCGGCCCAACATCGGCGCCACCTTTTTCGGCGGGCCTGTCGATGAGTACGCGGTGGGTGCGGAGGGTGGCTTCGGAGGTTGTCCCCGAAATCTGGTTTAGTTGAATCTTCATTTGGTTCGTCATGGCTATCGTATTTCCATTACCTCGGCGAGCGTCTTCTTGGGGATTGCCGGAACCGTCGCGTCGTGACTCGGGAAGCCGACCGGAATCAGAACAAACGGCCGTTCATTCTGCGGCCGCCCCAAAATGGTGGTCAGGAAGCCCATGGGACTCGGCGTGTGCGTGAGGGTCGCCAACCCGCTCATGTGGAGAGCGGCCAGCAGAAAGCCCGTGGCGATTCCGACCGATTCCTGCACGTAGTAGTGCTTTACTTTCCTCTCGCCCTCCAGCCCTTGTGCCAGACCGAAGTCGATGCGAAATACCACGATCAAGTAAGGCGCGACTTCGAGGAACGCCTTATGCCAGTCCGTACCCAATGGAGCTAGCGCCTCAAGCCACTCGGCAGGCATCCGGTGTGCGTAGCTCTCGCGCTCTTCAGCTTCCGCGGCTTCACGAATTCGACGCTTGATGATTGGATCTTGCACTACAATGAACCGCCAAGGCTGTTGATTCGCGCCGCTCGGCGCCGACGACGCGCAGCGAATGGCGTTTTCGATTAATTCGGAAGGCACCGGTTCCGGCGAAAGGGAGCGGACCGAACGGCGTCCCGACATGCGGGACAGGAAGTCGCGCGAAGCCCGCATTTGTTCGTCAGCCGGCAAGCGGGGAAAGACTAGCGGAATATGCTTGTATTCTTCCATGCCCGTCAATCGGTCAGGACCACGATGCTCTGCCGCCTCCGGTTCACCTGGAGGCGCGTTACGTCCGGCCGCGCATAGTGCCCGGATGGATCGAAGTTCTGCCTTTCTTCACGCACGCGCCTGTGATCGATGGTTGCCACGAGCAGCGTCTCTACCGCGGGGGCCGGAGGAAGTACCCATTCCCCGTCCGGACCCGCGATGCACGAACCGCCATCGGCGAGGATCTCCGCGCTCGCCGACGCCACCCTCTCCCGCCACTCGGCGCCGGCGCCGATGTCCGCCCGGCGCATCAGCCCCGAGACCGACACGACGTAGGACCGCGATTCCATGGCTATGAAGCGGGTGATGTCGCGAGTATTGCGACTCGCCCCTGGCCAGACCGCTACGTGCAAATCTTCTCCTTGTGCGTACAGCGCCGCGCGTGGGAGTGGCATCCAGTTCTCCCAACAATTCAATCCACCGACATGAAACGCGCACAGAGGGTGGGTTTGCAATCCTTTGCCGTCGCCGGCCGACCACACCAGGCGCTCTTCGTATGTTGGCATCAGCTTTCGGTGTGTCGAGCCGATTTTTCCCGCCGGATCAATGAAGATTAAGGAACAGTAGAGGCTGTGAGATCCGCGGTCGGCAGCCCGCTCAACGGTCCCCAGATAGATGGCGATATGGTGCCTCGCAGCCGCCGCGCAGAGTCCATCGAGATGTCCGGCATCCGGTTGCACAGCTTGCGCCGCGTACTCCGCAAAAATCGATTTCTGAAGCGGTGAGTTGAATCGTGCCCCGTCGGTCAGTTCCAACCAAAACGGATACCCCGGAACGAGCGCCTCGCCGAAGACAACCAGATGGCAGCCTTGGGCGGCTGCCTGCTCCACATACGACTTGACCTTGAGGAGCGTCCTTTCGCGTTCAAGCCATACTGGTGCGATCTGCGCCAGCCCAACCGTCAACAGGTCACTGTCTTGTGCCCGAGGTGTCATTGATCCGCAACTCCCTTGAGTGTAGCCGAAGGCGACAGTTCTCCACGTAGCGCTTCGAGCTGACCTCGCGGATTTCGCCTGCTCCGGCGTCAAGACCCCGCTGAAGCCGAGCGTAGGAATGTGAGAAAGGCCGTCGTTGAACGTACCAAACCGGCCTGTGTCGCGAGAACCGTCTCATCTGAATTCACCACAGCATAAAAAGGAAGCGCTACCGTAGAAAACCGTGCCTCCTCCATCGTTTGGTTGCGTCTCGATGCCTGGTCGGTGCCGTCCGTGTAGAGTTCCACTAAGATGAAGTCCCGCAGCGCGGTGGCCACTTCGGCCCGCGGAAAAAGATTCGCCTTCATCCAGTGGCAGTTGGTACAAGCGTACCCGCTGAAGCTGATCACCAATGGCTTATGTTCGCTGCGGGCTTTCGCGAGCGCCCGATCATAGTCGTTCTCAATCCAGGTGGGAGCTATCATAGCTGGCGCTGCACCAGCGCCTGCAACCGTCGCCTCTGGTGGGGGCAAAAGCGATTCGATTTCGCCGAGATTCGCGCCGAACATTCCGGGCAGCAAGCTCACTGCGAACGACAGAACAGCGGCGCCGGTCAGAATGCGGCCGAGACCAACGGTACCGGTTTCATTGCTGCCCGGCAATCGGAGTTGGCCGAGAAGGTATAGCGCAGCCAGAAGGAACAGAGAGAACCACAGCGCCAGGAAGCGCCCCCTACTAAGTAGATGTATTTGCAGCACTTGGTCCACGGTCGCCAGGTATTTGAACATCATCGCCAGGATGATAAAGCCTGAAACAGTCTTCACGCGCGCCAGCCAGGCTCCGCTGCGAGGCAGCTTCCGCAAATATGACGGAAATAGCGCCAGGCCGAAGAACGGTGTCGCGAGGCCGGCGGCGAATGCCGCCATTCCGATCACCGGCACCCAGCTTGACGTCTGTATCGACGATGCCAGCAGCGATCCGACAAACGGCCCCACGCAGGCGAAGGAAGTCAGACAAAAGGTGAAGCCGAGAAAGAGTCCGCCGGCAATGCCGCTTTGTTGCGATCGCCGGTCGAACCGGGTCAGCAATGCCGACGGGAGAGTGATCTCGAAAGCGCCTAGGAGGCTGAGGCCCAACACAAAGAATACGGCAGCAATCAATCCATTGACCCAGGGGCTGCTGGAAAGCTGCACGACTCCAAATGGCCCGGAGACCAATGTGACGACGAAACCCATAATCGAGAAAAGCACCACAATTCCCATACAGAAGAGTAGTGCCTGCGCCAGAACGGCCCTGCGGCTTCCTGGGTTTCTACTCAGGAAATAGGAGACGGTGAGGGGCATCATGGGGAAAACGCACGGTGTAAAGATACCTGCTAAACCGAACCCGAAAGCCAGGAGAAGAATATGCGGATCTAGGATTACCTTGTCGGTTGACGACTGATGAACAGCTCCTGGCGAGGAACCAGACGCGACCTGGTAGCCGCTGGGGATCTTTGGTAGCGGTGCAGTACCGCCCGCCCGGATGGCAATTCCGACTTCAGCGGTCCGCTCCGTAGGCGGCAGACAGATTTGGTCGCTGCAAGCCTGGTACCGAGCTTTCGCGGTGATGGTTTGACTTCCATCCGGAATGCCGTCTTGCAGGGTGACGGCGATCAGGAAGTCGGTGTTTCCCGAGAAGACCTCAACCGGCACGTTGAATGTCGGATCGTTTCGGCGCTCCGGCTTAGGCTGATATACAACCGACTTGCTGATCGCTGAATTTGGAGCCAACTGAATGGTGGTAGGGATCGGCCCGCCGTCCGGCGTGGTAAGCGAGTACACATGAAACCCGGGCGTCACCTCGGCGTGCAACCGCAGCAGGACTGTGCTACCGGGCGCAATCGCGGCCGTGTCGGCAGAAAGGGTCCATTGAATTGGATTCAGCCTACCGCCGGATGCCTCGGGTGCCAGTAGGCTGAGAACGGATGCAACCAGCATCAGCGTTCTTCTGCGTGCGCATCGGGGCGTCAGTGCCTTGATCGATTCCGCGGTCGATAGGGAATTCATAGAGTACTCTTTGCTGTACTAACGTTCGCTTGGCAGCCGGCCAAAGTTATGATTGCAATTTCCCCCAGCCCGCTGCGAAAAGACGCAGAGTGTCCCCGCAAAGGCACTCTGCCAGAAGCGAAGATTCCGCCTTTTTGCCGTGCGGCAGCTTCGGTGCGATTCCAATAGGCGCCATCCGGTCGATTTCCCCTTCCTCAAATGATTCGTCACTCGGAGACATAGGCTTCTGCGGTTGGGCTGCATCGGAACTCCCCGATGCACTCCCAAGTTTAAACACGCTCGTTGTTTGATAGGCTGGCCGGCGGTGATTGTCTTGAGCCTTTGCTGACCGTAGCCCAAACTGTTTCCGAACTCCGTTCGAACGACCGGCGTTACTCGTAGAGCGAAAGCAGAATAGCTAACTTCTTTGCACTGTTAGGATTACGTCGAAAACGAAGGGGCTTTAGGCGCATGATTCCGATGAATGTCAGTACGAGCCTCGGTCCGAGTTGGGGCGTACACACAGCCGACACACAGTTCCCTAAGAACGAGATAATACAGTCCCCGGCGTCGGTGCCGTGACTGAGATTACGAACCAGTGACCACGGCTAAGGCGACCGACGCAGCCGTCGATAATTCGCAGGTCCCGGAGGATCGATATTGTTTAAACCCCGGTGGCTCGGCAAACGCTAGTTGCGAGCCGTTTCGACGCTTCATTAATCGCGCTCAGATCCCCACTCCAACTCAACGAAGTTGGATTTGCAGAATGATCGCCAGTCGGCCGAACAATGAAAGACGATTCTCAGTTCCTTTTGGGCCAACGATCGACTTCTGTTTCTTCAGCGCGCTCCGTTCCTGTCAGGCGCGGAAACATCGGGCTGCCCCACACGTAGCCCGTTATGGCTGCTCTGTAATACAGGGCCACCAGCGAGATCGCCCTAAAAGCCGATGGTACGAATACATTTCCACTCGTTTACGCGTCGGATTAGAAGTTGAAGATTTCCTCTTCCGCAATCATGATAACAGGCGCTCCGCCCGAAGAAATCTTCATGGCGTTAGCCAGCGTCGCTTTTCCGCCCTCCGAATTTGCGCACTCCTGTAGAGCCTGCATAGAAGGAAAATGAACCTCGGCCACCCGGTAGAACGGCGGCGCACCTTGCTGAGACGCCATGATCTTAGTGGCAACGATCTTCGTCATGCCCTGTAGATTGTCGATCGCCAAGGGTACATGTTCTTCCTGATCAAAAAGTACACGGACGATAAATTCACGGGGCCGCGAGCACAGCACCGGCCTGACCTGTTGTTGCTCACCCAACTCGGGCAGCGCTACAAGCTCGTGGAGTTCAAACGCCCCAGCCACACCTTGGACCGCAGGGACGTCAGCCAAGCAGAGCAGTACCGCGATGACCTCATCTCACGGTTGCAGCCCATCGACGTCATGGTTCTTGGGAAGGAGTTCGATGCGCGGATGCTTGTGAACATGCCGGCGACCGTCACGGTCGCATCCTACACACATCTCATCAGCCGCGCGCGAGCTGAACTCCAATGGCTTCTCGGCGAACTCACGCGCGACATCGTCCCGCCCGGCTCCTCCACATAACCAAGGCGCCGCTCGCAGCGGACAGCCGTCCAACGGTGCCCCCGTTCAAAAGCCCCTCCAAATATGCCTGTGCTATAGTGTGGCTGAAACCCGTTTTTCAGGCGAAGAATGGCCACCACAATGGAAACCAAAACCAACGGTCGGCAAGGCAAATTCTCATCTGGGCTTGGTGTCCGTTTTGGTGTCCATTTTTCGACCAAACGGGGTAGATTTGGTGGATTTCAGAGACTTTAGAGACTTTCGTCGTCTCGTGTAAGTGATTGGGAATCAGCTAAGTAGCTGATTTGAAGGCAAGCGGGAGTAATTCAGTGGTAGAATGCCAGCTTCCTGAGTACCCCTTGTAGAATCTGGGACTTCCGTTCCTTACTGTCCAATTTACTGTCCGACTTTTGACTCTCCTTTCGGTTCCATGGTATTCGGATAATGCCATGGGACGCGTCAACATCGTAAAGCAAATCAAAGTCGATGGCAAATGGACTTTGCGATCAATACCCAAGAAGAAATCTGGACACTACGACTGGGCTGCGTTGCCAGACGGAGACTACTTCGTGGAGTGGCGCGACGACGGACGGCGTCGGCGTCAGCCAGCAGGCAACACCGCCGCGCAAGCCATGGAGGAGCAGCGGCGCAAGCGCCATGAACTGGAGGCTCATGCGTTGGGATTGGCTTCGCGGAATGAAACCTCGGAGGTCGTCACGCCCACTGAGCCGGCCTCAGTTCGGAAGTTGCTCGACCGATACCTGGACCAGATCAAGACTCTGAAAAAGCCCAACACGCACAGGAAATACGACGCCGTCCTGACCAGATTCGCCAAGGTCTTCGATCGACGAACTCTGGTTTCGATCTCGACAGAAGAGCTGAACGACTACGTCGTGGAATTGATGAAGTCCGGCATGTCGGCGAACACGGTTCTCCACAATGTCGTGATCATCGCCCAGTTCTGCAAGCGGAACGGGAGGCCTGGCCTGACGAAGTTGCTTCATCTCCCGGAGAGAATATCGCCGCTACCCCTGGAGTACACCGAGGAGAAACTGGCATCGTTTTTCGAAGTCACCACTGATCGCGAGAGGGAGCTATTCTCCACGTTCCTGTTGACCGGATTCCGTGAGCAGGAAGTTGCCTTCCTGTTCTGGAGCGACGTCAATCTGAAGCTGAGGACGATCCGAGTGACCTCCAAGCCTCATCTCGGATTTTCACCGAAGCGATGGGAGGAGAGAGAAATTCCTATCCCCGTGGAATTGGCCAAACTGCTCGAAGCCCGCCCGCACCTCCACAGCGAGCGATTCGTATTCCCGTCGCCGACCGGCAATCGAGAACACAACATGCTGCTCAAATGCAAAGCCGTCGCGGAGCGCGCGGGGCTCGACTCCGAGAAGTTCGATCTAAAGACATTTCGTTCGACGTATGCCACCCGCATGCTCCGTTCCGGCTTCGATGTGCGAACGGTTCAGCACTGGATGGGGCACAAATCGTTGGAGACGACCATGCGATATCTTGTACCGGCGAGCGACGTTCATGACCGGCTTGATCAAGTTGTCGTGCCCAAGTTCCGCTGAGGATTCAGATCCGCCAGGGAAGTCCGTTCAAGAGGAAGTCGATGCCAGCACCTGGGTTCGTCGGCGCAATAAACTCCACTAGAACTGGCTCACTATCGGTGCGCGAGTCTCCAGCCCTAAAAATGATCTTGGACCTATCCAGCGGGCAATCGCGGCGAGGCTCTCCGAGTTTGAGATCAAAACTGAAGCCCAAGACGCAGGGATATTTGTAGGTATTCAAAAGCGCGCCCCAAGGGACGCAACTCGAGATGTCCCTCCAAGTGCTACATCAATTGCCACATTCTGATCCGAGCATTGGGCGCTTTTCGTGTCGCTGATCTCGGATCGCGTCGCTGGGGCAACCGCGACGCGACCCCGGCAAACATTTGAGAAGGTTGGGAATCCGACCCCGTTGCCGCCTCTGTCAGAGGTCCATCCGCGCATATTCCGTCTTAGGTGGCAGAGGTATTATCACCACATTACGGCGAGTCACATTGGACCAGGGAACCGTGTATATCCTCCAGCACCTCCTGCACTAATACTTCCCGCAAATCGGCCAGGTTGGCTGGTCGTGCACCAGATCGCACCACTAATCCCGAATCCTCTTGAGCAATCGAACCATTTGAACCTCCAGGGAGAATCGGACCCTTTCAGAACGCCGCGATCGGCTCGAAATGTCCGGCCCCAATGCCGCCCGCTGCGGCGCGGGCGAATAGCGGAGCGTCATGCTGGGCGGACCGGGCCCGCTGCGAGCGCCGCGCTTCGATTCCCAGTTTTCGCATCTTGTAGACCAAAGTCGTTCGCGGTAATCCCAACCGCGTCGCAGCGCCGTCCATTCCGCCGATCTGCCCATCGGTTTGCTTCAGTACATCCAGGATGTGCTCCCGCTCAGCTTCAGCCAGCGTGCGCGACGTCGCTGCCGTCGGCCGCTGCTTCGTCATCTGCTTCAATTCCGAGAACGTGGGCCGCAGCACCGATTCGGGCGAAAGCACCACCGCGCGCTCGATGAAATTCTGCAGCTCACGAATGTTGCCCGGCCAGTCGTGCGACTTGAGCACATCCATCACTTCCTCGGGTATCAGGTCGATGGGTTTGCCCATGCGCGCCGAGAACTTCTGGACGAAATGCTCCACCAGCAAAGGAATGTCTTCCACGCGCTCGCGCAGCGGCGGCAGGGAGACCGGGATGACGTTCAAGCGGTAGTAGAGGTCCGCACGAAACTGCTTGTTCGCCACCAACTGCGCGAGATCCTGATTAGTAGCCGCCACCACGCGTACGTTCACCCGGATCGTCTGGCTGCTGCCCAGCCTCTCGAACTCCTGCTCCTGCAAAGCGCGGAGGAGCTTGGGTTGCAGTTCCAGGGGCAAATCGCCGATCTCGTCGAGAAACAATGTGCCCCGATCCGCCATCTGGAATCGCCCCTTGGTCTGCATACAGGCTCCCGTGAAGGCGCCGCGTTCGTGGCCGAAGAGTTCACTTTCCAACAGCGGTCCGGGAATCGCCGCGCAGTTCAATTTCACCAGCGGTCCCTGGCTGCGGGAGCTCTGGTTGTGAATGGCGCGGGCGATGACTTCTTTGCCTGTGCCGGTTTCGCCTTGGATCAAGGTTACCGAGTCGGTTTTGGCAATAATGCGAATCTGATTCAAGACATATTGAAATGCTGGACTACGGCCCACCATCTCTTCTGCGAATTGAGTGACAGCGCCTGATTTATGAAACACGGGTTCCTCTTCTTTTCTTCCGGCACCCCTGTGCCTTGGGCTAAATTATTGGGTTCCTGATTAGGATTCTCACGCTGTTTCGATTTGGGGCCAACCCTGGAGCGAGTCGGACTTTCCCCCTCGATGGTTGCGGGGCCGACCCCTATTTGGTGGGGTCTATCGATGGCGGTCTCGGCCGTTAATCTCGAAGCGCTGCCGGCCGAATAGGCGTGCGTCTACCGACCAGGCACCGGGACCGAGCATCGCAATCGCCGCGACCAGGATCGCCAGCAGGATGTGCAGCCATCGATCCGACAATAGGGCTACGGGAGGCGAGAACGCGATCCACAACTCATCGATGGCAACTGCGATCCCGCCAACAGGCGTCCACAAACCGAGGAGCAGAAGCAGTCCGCCAACGCCCGCCACGATGCGCGGGGCCATATTCAGTGGCTGATCGACCGATCCTGCCGTGCCTGCGATGCCGAAATAAATGAGGGGAATCGCCGCGCCAAAACGCAGCAGCAAAAGGCCGGCTCCCGGCCAGCCATCGGGAAAAGTTGAAAATAAGCGTTGCAGAAGAGTTCCCAATTCCATGGTAGGAACGCAGCATCTGTGTTGGAACCCCTAGATGGCGGAGCCTATAGACCCCTCTTTCGAGGGGTCGCCGCACCCCTACAGGTCGATGACCCCACGCTTCAGTCCGATGGTGACCGCGTGGGTCCGATCCTTGGCCCCGAGTTTCGCGAGGATGTTCTTGACGTAGCCCTTGACGGTGTCTTCGGTTATCGAGAGCCGCGCCGCGATCTCTTTATTGGCATTGCCGCCCGCGATGAGCCGCAGCACCTCCACTTCGCGCGCGGTCAGAGTGTCGTCCGTAGCGTGCTCGGCGACCTCGGCCGCAATTTCAGGCGCCATCCGCCTTTGCCCCGCATGGACCGCGCGAATCGTCTCAATCAGTTCCTTGCGCAGCAGGCCCTTCAGCAGATAGGCCCGCGCACCTGCCTTCATAGCGCGCATCACCTGGATATCCCCGGTATAGGTGGTCAGCACGATAATGCGCGCTTCCGGGAACTCGCCGCGGATAGCGCTGAGCGCGTCGATGCCGCCCATTTCCGGCATCTGCAGGTCCATGAGCGTGACGTCCGGTCGATGCGTGCGGAACAGTTCGACTGCCTCGCGCCCGTTGCAGGCCTCCGCCACCAGTTCCATGTCCCCTTGATTTCCGACGAGCGCGGCGATGCCTTCGCGCAGCAGTGCGTGGTCGTCCACCGAAAGTACTCGAATCACGCTTTCATCCCACCTTCTTGCGGAATAATGGGAACCGCGACCGCCTTGGCGATTCGCCATATGCAATCGCGCCGGGAACACTCAAATCGATCTCCGTGCCCGTCCCAGTCCCGCTCCAGATGTTCAAACTGGCGCCGATTTGCCGGGCGCGTTCGCGGATGCCACTCAGACCGTAGTGGCCGGAGCGGCCGGCTTCCAGAATCTCCGAAGGGATGCCGCGGCCATCGTCGCGAATGCGCAACCGCAGCAGCCGTCTCCATAAGTAATTTCGGCCTCGATGTGGTGTGCCTGGGCGTGGTTGAAGGCGTTGCGCAGCGCCTCCCGCGCGATGCGGTACACGTCGTCTCGCAGAATGGGATGCAGGTCGCGCACCGGACCTTCCACCACCAGGCGGAAGGTGGGAGAGCCCTCGGTAGCGAGTTCGTCCGCGACCGCTCTCACCGCCTGTGCCAGGTCGTTGGTAATCGTGGTGGAGGAGCGCAAATTGTGTACCGCGCTTCGTCCTTCCACGATCGCCTGATCGGCGCGTTCCAGCGTCTGTTCCAGTTGCTCTTTTGCCCTCCCTGGCGGAAGCAGCTCGTCCACCACCTGAAGGCGCAGCATCAGTCCCTGAAAGCTCTGCAGCAGCGTGTCGTGCAAATCGCGGGCGATGCGCGTGCGCTCACCGACACGTTCCTCCAGGCGCACGTTGAATTCCCGCGCGATCTGATAGAGGCGTAGTCGATAGAGGCCCCACAGCACAGTCAGAAACGCGGCGACGCACGACGACTTTGAACCAAGTGGTCTGATAGTACGCCGGATCGATGGAGAAATCGAAAGATGCGCCGGCCTCGTTCCACACGCCGCTGTTATTGCTAGGCCATGACGCGGAAGCGGTAGTTGCGCGGAGGAAGATCGTTATAGAACGCCTTCCGTTCATTGCCGACGTCCTTCCAGTCGGGATCGCGGCCTTCCAGCTTGACGCGAAAACGGATCTTCTCCGGCGCGACCAGGCTGAGAGCGGTATAGTCGATCTCCAGATCGCGAATCAGCGGCGGGCAGGCGCAGGTTCGCGGAGGTTTCATAGGTCTTGCGGTCGGCGATGATTTGCTCGATGTGCACCGGCGGCGGGAGTTTGTTGACGGGAAGATGACGCGGATCGATGACGCTGACACCGTCATACGTCGCGAACCACAACTTCCCATCCGCGGACTTGGCGACACGCGGGACTGTAGCCTCCTGGTAACGCGCGGATGCTGACTCCGTCGGAACTGTCGAAAACCGTGGGCTGGATTCGTCCGTCGCGTGATCGGCCACCCACGCGTCCAACTCGGACCGCGCAATGCGCACCAGGCCGCAGGCCGTGTATAGCCAGAACGAATGGTCGTCGTCTTCCATCACCCAGTGAACGGTATCGCAGGGCAATCCGTTCTTGCTGGTCAGCGTGGCAACCCGGCCATTCTTCACCCGGCTTAGACCGCCCTCGGTTGCTGCCCAGAGCGTACCGTCGCGATCGAGTTGAAGGCCGTTGACACGGCCCTCGCCCAACCCCTCGGCGCTTGCGTACGATGCGCGGACTTGACCGTCCTTGAAATATGCGACGCCACCATGATAGAACCCAAGCCACAGGCCGCCCTGCATCGGATCGGCAACTACGGCATAAGCGAGATCCTTCCGTCCCAGCTTGGCCCAAGGGATTCGTTCGACCACGCTTTCCCCAAGCAAATGAAAAAGACCCTGATCCTGGTCGCTGATCCAGAGATTCCCCGCACTGTCGCCAGCGATGGAATGCACGATCCCGCCAGGCGCGCCGTTTACGGGAACAAACCGGCCATTCTCGAAGTAGGCAACCCCTCGAGCCGTGGAGACCCAAATTCGTCCGCGATCATCCTGAAAGAGGGAGGCTGCATCGTCTGGCAATCCGCTGTTTCCCTTGCGGTAGATCGTAATTTGGCCGTCATTCCATCTGTTCAAGCCATCGGGAGTACCGAGCCAAACGCTGCCATCCCTGGCCGCCAGGACCGACCAAACGCTGGCATTGGACAAACCTTGCTTGACAGAAATCGTAGGGACGGCGAAGTCTCGAAAGCGGTCGAGGCCATTCAGGGTGGCGACCCAGATATTGCCTTCACGATCCTCAAAGAGACTTCCAACGGAGTCGCCGGAGAGACCGTCAGACCGCGCAAACTGATCCGTCCTTCCCTGGTGCACATGCAAGAGCCCTCGGTCAGCCGTTCCAATCCACAGACCGCCATCGCGATCCCGGAGCAGGTTAGTGGGCTTCAACTCGGGCGGAGCCCCTGGAAGCGGATACATCTCGGCTTTCCCGCCAACGAGCTGCCTGATTCCGCCGAGCGTGGAGATCAAGATTGCGCCGTTGTCGCCTTCGATCAGAGCCTTGATTTCGAGCGCCGGACCTGGCATCGGATAGAGTTTCGGAGGACCTGGCTTCCATCGCCACAGTCCAGTCGCATGCTCCCACCCAGAGATCGCCTTCGCTTCCTCATACAAGGAGAGCACTCCGCGGCCGAAACTGCCGTCCTCTCCGTAGCACTGGGCGCTGCCCTTCCGGATCGCGCAGAGTCTCCCTGTCGAAGCCACCCACCCGCCAGCCCATACCGTTCCTTCACGATCCTCTAGGAGCGAATGAACATTCCCCCCGGCGAACTCCGGGTAACGAGTCAGCTTGCCGTCCTTCCAGCTTGCAAGCCCTCGATCGGTGCCAATCCAAAGACGCCCATCGCGCGCCGCGAGCAGGGCTACGACATAACTGCCCGGGCAGATGCTCACCCGCCGGCGGCTGCCATGGGACGCTTCGAACGCCATCGAAACGAAGCAGGCCGAATTCGGTGCCGAGCCACAGATAACCGTCCGGCGTCTGGGCAATCGACGTGACGTGCCCTTGAAAAAGCCGTCGCGGATCGTCCACGCGATAGTGCGCGTACTGATTGATGTCGAGAGATGGGTTTAAGGCTGAAGCACAAGGAGGGCAAGCCAGAAATACTACAAACGCGATTGCGTACCGCCCCTCCATGCGCATAATTATCTCCCACTGGGAGGGCCCATGTCGCCGATTTCGCGGGTAAACTTCCACTAACGGTGTTGCTCGAGTGTCAATAGCGTCGGTTGGCCGTCGCGAGAGTCGGCCCGCCGTCGCGAAATGTCGCACATCGAGCCAGCTTGCCGGTTTTTGACTCTACAATTGGACAGATTCGGCATCGTCGCGATTGCACGCAAGTGGCCTATAGAATGCAACGTCGAGGCTTAAGCATGAATCGATTAGCAGGCATTATCTCAGCGGTCCTGATGGCTGCCGGACCTTTGTTCTCCCAGAACGCCACCCTCTCGGGCCGCATAACCGATCCATCCAAAGCCCTGATCGCCGGCGCCAGGGTCGCCGCCATCGGAGCCGGCACGAACGCGCAGTACCAGGCGGCCTCCGGCGCGTCAGGCGAATACGTCCTGGCGAACCTTAGGCCCGGCTCCTATCGCATCGAAATTGAGAAATCCGGCTTCAAGAGATTAGTCAAGCCGGATGTGATCCTGCACGTTCAGGATGCCCTCAATATCGATTTCGAGATGACGCTTGGGGGCGCCACGGAGACCGTCACGGTCGAAGGTGGCGCGCCTTTGGTCAATACCGGGTCGGGCGCCGTCAGCACGGTGATCGATCGCTCATTCGTAGAAAACCTCCCCCTCAACGGCAGGAGTTTTCAGACCCTGATCCTGCTTACGCCGGGCGTCGTTGCGACTGCCACGGCCTCCGACGACCAGGGACAATTCAGCGTGAATGGACAGCGCGCAAACGCCAACTATTTTACGGTGGACGGCGTGAGCGCCAATTTTGGCGTTACCGCCTACGGTCCGCTGGTGCAAGCCGCCGGGGGTGCGCTACCGGCGCTCAGCGCTCTGGGTGGAACCAACAGCCTCGTGTCGGTGGATGCCATGCAGGAGTTTCGCATCCAGACATCCTCCTTCGCCCCAGAGTTCGGACGTACCCCGGGCGGACAGATTTCCATTGTGACTCGCTCCGGAACCAACGCTTTTCATGGCACGCTGTTTGAATATTTCCGTAATAGCATGCTGGACGCAAAAGATTGGTTTACGAACCTCAACGGTCTGCAGAAACCGGAAGAGCGACAGAATGACTTCGGCGGAGTGCTCGGCGGTCCGATCTTCAAGAACAAGACTTTCTTCTTCTTCTCCTACGAGGGGCTGCGGCTGCGGCAGCCGGCCACCCAGGAAACCGTGCGTTCCGGACACGGCATCGCGGCAGCAAGCTCCCGCTGCCGTGCAGCCATACTTGAACGCGTATCCTGTTGCCAACGGCCCTGAACTCGACGGCAGGGCTGGCACAGTTCAACGCCGGCTACTCGAATCCTTCCTCGCTGGATGCGTGGAGCTTCCGTCTGGATCATCGCCTGAACTCCAAGCTCAATTTGTTTGGCCGTTACAATTACTCGCCGTCTAACACAGACCAACGAGGCCCCAACTCCGGCAGCGGCTCGGTCCTTAGCACCACGCAGTCACTTCCATTTTCCTTACAAACAGTAACGGTTGGCGTGACAGAGATCATCGACGCGGGAATCAGCAACGACATACGGGCGAATTACAGCAACGATAGGGCAGTCTACAAGTATCGCTTGGATAACTTCGGTGGCGCAGTGCCGCTTCCGGACTCCACTTTGTTTCCCACTGGGTTTTCGTCCATGAACAGTGTTTTCCAGTTCGTGATCGTAGGCGCGGGTGAGTTCGCTACCGGCAAGTATTCTACCGACGAGCAGCGGCAGGTCGATCTTGTCGACAATCTATCCGTGACCAGAGGCCGCCACCAATTGAAGTTCGGCGCGGACTATCGGTGGCTTTCGCCTTTTTCCACTCCGTTTGCGTACCTACAGTTGGCTGAATTTTCGGGGATGACCAGCGAGCCCTGGAGGAGTTCTTTCGGCAACGGCTTCGCTCGCCGGCACGTATGCCGCACAGAGTAACGCGCTGCTCTCGCGGAACTTCTCGTTCTACGCCCAGGACACGTGGAAAATCACACCTGCGACTCACGGTGACGTATGGTCTGAGGTGGGATATCAATCCGCCTCTGAACGGTAAGAACCTGGCTAACGATCCCTTCACTGTCATCGGACTGAACGATCCGGCGGCCATGACCCTGGCGGCACGCGGCACTCCGCTCTATCGGACAACCTATGGGAACGTGGCGCCTCGATTTGGACTCGCCTATCAACTGAGTGCAAGACCGGACTGGGGTGCCGTCGTCCGTGGAGGTGTCGGCGTATTCTACGATCTTGGGTCCGGCTCACTCGGAGCAGTCTCCAGCTACTTTCCTTACCTGGGGTCGAAGTTCGCTTCGAACGTGCCGTTTCCGTTGAGTCCTCAGAACGCAGCTCCTCCGGTACTTACAGACGGTCCACCGGTTAATGATTTGCTTGTGGCTGAACCGAACCTCAAGCTTCCGCGCACTTACGAGTGGAATGCCGCGCTGGAGCAATCGCTGGGAAGCAACCAGGCTGTATCTTTGACATACATCGGCGCGGCTGGGCGCGACTTGCTTCGCAACACCGACCTGGTTAATCCGAATCCTTCGTTTGCGTTTGTCGGCGTCACCAGCAACTCGGCGTCATCGGGTTACCAGGCCCTGCAACTCAAGTTTGAGAGGCGCCTGTCGCAAGGATTGCAAGCTTTGGCATCGTACTCATGGTCCCACTCGATCGATAATGCATCCACCGATGCGTTCGCAAACTACCTCAACACGCCCGGCTCGGTCGCAACCCCGAATATTGACCGTGGCAACTCGGACTTTGACATCCGCCATGCATTCACCGCCGGTGTGACCTACAATCTGCCCGCTCCGGAATCGAATGGGTTCGCCCACTCCACGTTGAGCGGCTGGTCGCTGGATAGCTTCATTTTCGCCAGGACGGCCGCGCCGGTGGACGTGGTGAGCGGGCTTGTCTTTGCGGATGGCATCGGTTTGTATCCGCGCCCGAACGTAGTGGCTGGAGCGCCGTTCGTGCTTGTATGGGCCGCAATATCCCGGCGGCAAGGCGTTGAATCCAGCTTCGTTTACTGCGCCTCCCACCGGGCAGCAGGGCGATTTCGGGCGCAACGTGCTGCGGGGTTTTGGAGCCTGGCAGGCGGATCTTGCATTGCAGCGGCAATTTCACCTCGCCGGGAAGGTGGGGCTTCGTTTCCGGGGCGAGTTCTTCAACATCTTCAACCACGCGAACTTCGGCAGCCCCACCAACAAGCTGACGAGCCCACTGTTCGGCCGATCGACGCAGACGCTGGCAAGCAGTCTGGCCGGCGGCAACGATGCAGGTTTCAATCCGCTCTATCAACTCGGCGGCCCGCGATCCGTGCAACTCGCCGTGAAGCTCCTATTCTGAACAAAACGAAACTCAAGAATAAATATTCCGAACCCTTTCAATCGCTTCGAGAGATGGCGCCGCGGGTCAATCACCAGTTCCAAGTGTCGGGGCTCCTGGAACCCCCAAAGACCAAGAGCAAACGAGGAAAATGGGTCTCCGTGCCGCTGTCGATCAGCCCGGAGCACCGGCGGGATTTCCGTGGGTAGCGCCCTAGAAAGTCACCTTTGTCGAACGCCTACCGCGTGCGACTGTAATTCCCTATTAACTCCCGACGGCGCCAACCCGTTCCATTGCAAGACCATCGCCACCCGGCTGAAAGGAACGCGAGCGGTGCGACCGGCGCGCTTCAATGCCTAGTTTCCGCATCTTGTAAACCAGCGTGGTGCGCGGCAAGCCCAAACGCGACGCGGCGCCGTGCATTCCACCGATCAGCCCATCGGTTTGCTTCAATACGTCCAGAATGTGCTCGCGCTCCGCGTCCGCGAGCGTGCGGGAGACCGCCGCCGACGGCTGCTTCGTCATCAGTTTCAAGTCGGTGAGCGGCAGGCGCAGCACCGATTCCGGTGAAAACACCACGGCGCGCTCAATGAAATTCTGGAGTTCGCGAATATTGCCGGGCCAGTCGTGCGCTTTGAGCACTTCCATCACTTCATCTGGAATCAAGTCAATGTACCTGTCGAGACGGGCGGACAGCTTCCTTACGAAGTACTCCACCAGCAACGGGATATCCTGAACCCGCTCCCGCAAGGGAGGAAGGTTGATCGGAATGACGTTCAAGCGGTAGTACAGGTCTGCTCGAAACTGCTTGTTCGCCACCAGCTCCGAAAGGTCCTGGTTGGTCGCTGCCACCACTCGCACGTTGACGCGAATCGTCTGGCCGCTGCCCAGTCGCTCGAACTCCTGTTCCTGTAGAGCGCGGAGCAGTTTGGGTTGTAGCTCCAGCGGCAAATCGCCGATCTCGTCGAGAAAGAGTGTGCCGCGATCCGCCATCTGGAATCGCCCCTTGGTCTGCACACAGGCTCCCGTAAAGGCGCCTCGTTCGTGGCCGAAAAGTTCGCTCTCCAGCAAGGGCCCGGGGATGGCGGCGCAGTTCAACTTTACAAATGGGCCCTGCCTGCGCGAACTCTGGTTGTGAATGGCGCTGGCAATGACCTCCTTGCCGGTGCCGGTTTCGCCCTGAATCAAGGTTACAGAATCGCTTTTTGCGATCATGCGGACCAGAGCTAGGACTTGTTGAAACGCGGGACTGAGGCCAACAATCTCCTCGTCCATGAGGGCGCCTGAATTGTTATACACAGAGTTATCCCTTTCTCTTGCTTCCCAGACTTATTTCCGGCCGGCGACAACCGTGAAACTAACGTCTACTCGCCGTTGCGTTCTCTCACGATCCACTCGCGGACATATGGCGGGCAGTTTGCCAGAGCAATGTCAGCCCCCTCGCACCCCGCGAGAAAAGTAACGGCGTCCTGACCAACCAGGGTTACGTCTTTTAGGTCCAGGATTATGTGTTGGCCACTCACTTCCGCCGCGATGAGGGCCTGCAGCTCGGCAACGTTTTCCTTGTCGATCCGGCCGCTCAGCTTAAATACGGCGTCCCCGTTGCCCGACCTCTGAATTCTCAGCATCCGTCCCCTCCAGACCGAGATCCAAAGTTGGTCCGGCGCGCTCGATACGACCGCGCCTCCTGCCGAAATGTTCTATCGTCTTCGACGACCAGGCTACGGAACTTGCTATCACCCATGCTCCGCAGCGGTGCCGTTCCTGGAGGTTCGAATGGCTCGATCATCCTTGGGTTCGAACTCCTTTGCGCCGAAATAGTGCACGCCGGACGCCACTCGGATTTTATTGAAAATGAGAGTGTTAGTTGGTTTTCACGATTTGCGAAACCTCGCAAATCGTGAGATTTCGCAAAAACCTAAACCTTGAAGTGCTTCTTGTCGATCTTCAGCGACCGGATCTTCGACTCCAGGGTAGATCCGGGCATACCGAGTCTGGCGGCAGCTCCCGACTCCCCGGACACTCGTCCTTTGCATTCCCGGAGGGCGGCCTCAATGATCTCTTTCTCCTGCGCTGCCAGTTGCTGAGTCAACTCTAGTGGACCCGCAGGATTCGGGACGTGGGGCTTGCGGGAAAGCCAACTCGCATCGACCGAGAACGTGTCTCCGTCGGCTACAATCACGGAGCGCTCGATCACATTCTGCAATTCGCGAATATTGCCCGGCCAAGAGTAGGACTTAAGGGTGTCCAGACTTTTCTTGTCCACCGTCCGAAAACTCTTTCCCGCCTTTCTTCCGTAACGATCCAGGAAGTACTCGACGAGCAGTGGAATGTCATCTTTTCGTTCTCGCAGAGGAGGCATGTCGACAGGAAACACGTTGAGCCGGTAGAACAGGTCGCTGCGGAATCTGCCTGCAGCGATAGCGGCCTCTAAGTCCCGATTGGTGGCTGCGATCACCCGCACATCGGTCCGAATGGATCCGGTTCCTCCGATGCGCTCAAATTCGTGCTCCTGAAGAACTCGCAAAAGAGCAATCTGAGTTTCTGCCGGGAGCTCTCCGAGTTCGTCGAGGAAGATTGTGCCTTTCTCGGCCAGCTCGAAGCGCCCTATACGACGCTGAGTCGCCCCTGTAAAGGCGCCCTTCTCATGCCCAAATAATTCCGATGCGATGAGGTCACGCGGGATTACTGCACAATTCACACTCACAAACGAGTGTGAAGATCGCCGTGACCGCCGGTGAATGGCGCGCGCCACCAGTTCTTTGCCGGTACCCGTCTCGCCGGTGATTAGAACGCTGGAGTCCGTCGGCGCGACCTTGGAAATGCGGGTAAGCACCTGTTTCAGGACCGCCGAAGTTCCCACGATCTCTTCGAACATCGATGCTTTGTCGAGTTCTTCGCGCAACGAAACATTCTCTTGCTGGAGCCGCTGCTCGGCAATCTTGCGATCCTCGATATCGGTTCCGGCGGCATACCACCGGGTAATGCGCCCTTCCTCGTCTGACACCGGACTGAAGCGATAGTGGAACCAGCGATACTCTCCGTCCTTTCTCCTCAGTCGCACTTCGTACTCAAAGGGCGATCCGCTTTGGAAGTTTCCGGGAAGTTCCTTACCCACGATTTCGGCATCCTGCGGGTGCAACACCTCTTGCAAACCGGCAACCTTCCATTGCTCCAAAGTAATGCCGAGATAATCCAGCGCAGCCAGATTCAGGTAGAGGCGAGCTTCGTGGGGCCCAAATTCGGCGATGTGCAGCGGCGACAAGTCGAGAAGTTGCCGGGCTTCCTTCGCGCTTTGGCGGATCTTGTCATCGGCACGCTTTTTATCGTCAATTTCTGTTAAAAGGAAGTACCATCGGACGATGCGCCCCTGCCGGTCACGAAGAGGAAGACCGCGCACGTCGAGCCATCGATAGACGCCATCGAAACGACGGACTCGCAATGCTTCATATTCAACTGGATCTCCTGCGGCGAAAGCTCGCCCAAAAGCCTGAAGGTACCCAGGGCGATCATCGGGGTGAACAGTGTCGTCTACGGCCCATTGACGCATCTCCTCCAGCGACTTTCCGAAGTAGTCCAAAAGCGGCTGGCTGACTCGCTCGATCTCGCCGCTCGTGTTTAAAACTGCAATCATGCCGGGAATGCTGTCCACGATTAAGCGGGATTCGTGCTCGCTTTCGCGTAACGCTTCCTCGGCCCGTTTCTGATCGTCGATGTCGGTTATCAGTAAGTACCACCGGGCAATTTCCCCGTTTCTATCTCGAAGCGGAAAACCCCGGTCCTGGAACCAGCGGTAGACACCGTCCTTTCGCCTGAAGCGCGCCGAGAACTCATAAGGAGTGCCCGTGGCCATCGCTCGGGAAAACGCCTCGATAGCGCCGGGCAGATCCTCAGGGTGGATCGTGTCGTTCGTCCCCCAGCCCCTGAGCTCCTCAATAGTCCGACCGAAGAATTCCAAGGCCTGGCGGCTGACCATGTCGAGTTTCCCGGTGGGCAACACTACCGCAACCATGCCGGGGATGCTGTCCACGATTAAGCGGGATTCGTGCTCGCTTTCCTGCAACGCTTCTTCGGCGCGCTTACGATCGTCAATATCGGTGATCAGACCATACCAGCGAGTGATTCTGCCTTCTGTGTCCTGGACCGGAAGAATGCGAGTCTGGGACCATCGATAGAGGCCATCGGCCCGTCGATAACGGAGCTCACTATCGTAGGCAGTTCCGGTTGTCAGCGAATGCGTAAGTTCCACCATCACGCGCGGAAGATCAGCCGGGTGGACCGCACCGTTGGTTCCCCAGGAGTTCAACTCCTCAAGCGTCATGCCAAAGAAATCCAGCAGCGGTCGGTTGGCCTGATCGATCTGACCGGCCGGATTCAGAGTGCATACAAGCCCAGGAATGCTGTCGAGAATCTGGCGGAAATTGTTTTCGCTCGCTTGCAGGGCTTCCTCAGCGCGCTTCTGATCGTCGATGTCGGTGGTCGTACCGACGAATTTGACGACCTTTCCTTCTGCATCGCGCAAGACCACGGCTTGTTGAAGATGCCAACGCCAGGTCCCGTCTTCAGCGCGGAGAGATCGGGTTTCGAAAGCAAAACCCTGCCCCCGGTTTATTCCGTTCCACAAGGCTGCCGATGCCGCTTCGCGATCCTCGGGGTGGACGGCGGTCATCCAGGCCTCGGGTCGCGATCGGACGAAATCGGGAGTCTGACCGGAGTATTCCAGCCAGACTTGATTCACGAAGTCCGGTGTCCCATCGGGCTTGAGCGTCCAGGTGGATACGGGAAGACGCTGCAGCAGCTCAGCCTGGAGTTGCAGATCGGAATAGAGGCCCGCGTTCTCAAGTGAGATCGCGGCTTGTGACGCCAGCAACTGCAGCACGGTAACCCTATCCGGTGTGAAAGCGCCCGCAGTGAGATTGTTCTCCAGATAAAGTGCGCCGAGCAGCTTCGCCTGCTTCACGATGGGCAGGCAGAGAATGGACCTGGCGTGCTTCTGGCGCACATATTCGTCCTTCGAATACACGCTGTCGGCCGAAGCATCGTCGAGCAGCAAACTCTCCTGTGTTCTGATCACATAGTGCAGCGCGGATTGCGGAAGGTCAGACGGCGTGACCGCTGCCTGTCGAACAACAACCTCAATTCCGGCCTGCCCGGTTACGGCTTCGACTTCAATGCGAAGCTCGCCTTCCCGAATCAGGATCAACAAGCCCCGTTCTGCGCCGGCACTTTCCGCCGCGATTCGCACCAGCTTCTCGATCAGCGAGGGAAGAGCCATCTCGCTCGAAATCGCCTGCGACGCTTTGACGGCGGTCTCGACGTCCAACTGCCCGACCGGTGGGTCAATCGTGGCCAAAGAGGCAAGAGTTCGTTCCTCGCGCAGGCGCGGATACCGTTCGTTGAGTTGCCTTACTTTTCCGTGGGCGCCCCAACGGTCATAGCAGTTCCGCGCGTTGCGGAGGTGCGCGTAGCCGGCCGTTTCCAGACCTTGCGCCAGGCAGTACTGCGCCGCGAGTTCGTGGGCGAGGCCCTCGTTTTGAACGAAGCCGTTCTCGCGCGCCAAATGGATAGCCTGCTCGTAAAGCCGCTGCGCGTCGACGTCTCGCTTCTCGATTCGGGCGATCTCGGCCAAAACAAGCGCGTGCTTATCGGCGAAAGTCGGTGGGTAGCTCTTGGCCCATTCACGCAGTTGTTCCCGGTGCGTCATCAGGAGTTCACGCCACGCCTGCTGCTGATCGGTCCCCCCGGATTCATAGACCGCCGACACCGTTAGTGCGGCGTAATAGAAGTAGTCCATCTGATGGATTATTCCTGCAGACGCTGCGAGTATCGGCTTCGCGTTATCTGCCGCTGCCACTGCCTCGGCATAGTTGCCTGACAGGAACCGCGCCTTCAGCTTGAGGATCCAATACCAGCAGATCACCATGAGATTCCGGCTCTCGGCTAACTGAGCCTCGAACGCCGCCTCGTCGAACTGCGCGTCACTGAAGGTGGAGAAGGTTGCGGTCCGGCCCTGCATCGTCGCGATGAAGCGTTGCTGGCTCACGATAATGTTCGCAGCGTCGCGGTACCTGGCCTTTTGGACGAACTCCAGCCCTGTCTCCGATTCGCGCCAAACCACATCGAGCGGGTCGTTTCGAACGAGCAGGTGCAAGATCGTTTCGTACGCGCTCAAGCAAGCATAGGTGAGATCACCGGTATCGATCCCAGCGCGAAAGCCGGTCTGCCCGAAATCGATCGCGGTCGCGATCGGCCGTGTCCAGGCGGCAACCACCCCGGACGCCACGTAAACTTTCGCCCGAATTGCGAGGAAGCCGTGCTTTTCGACCAGGTCGCACGCAAGCCTGGCGAAACGATAGCCATCACGGTAACGGCGAAAGCGGTCAAACCCAAGCATGAACCCCAGATTGGAGATGGCGTATGCGGAATCACTGCTTATGCCGTGCTGCAGGCTGATCTTCACCGTGCGGGATGGCAGCAGACAAAACAAACGTTGGTCGGCAAAGTAGGCGGGGGCAGTAAGGTCCGAGAGGATCTGCGTGGCGGCCACCAGCTCCGGGTCGGTCATCAGCGGCAAATCGATCAGGCTTTCGATCGAGCGCGCACCAAGAGCTTGCCCCAGCGTCTCGTATTCGGCCTGGACCTGATCTTCGGTCGGATGCGCCGGTATCTCGATGCCCAACCGGC
>CAWDVF010000012.1:0-27749 GCA_963805665.1 uncultured Acidimicrobiaceae bacterium
GCCGGGCTCACGCTGGCCGACGTCGACGGGGTGTGCCATCCGGAGTCGGCCGTGGCCTTCGCCCAGTACCTCGGGGTGCACCCGACGTTCATCGAGTCGACCATGACCGGCGGCTCCAGCTACGAGGTGCACCTCGAGCACGCGGCCGCCATCGCAGCGGGGCTGTGCGACGTGGTCGTGAGTGTCTACGCGGCGACCCCGCGTAAGCGACCGCACCCGCCGGCGCCCGCAATCACGCCGCGGCATGGCCGGACCCAATCCGATGGCCGAATGGAGCTCCCGTTCGGCCTCCGCCTCCCGATGGGCCCCTATGCCCTGGCGGCGGCACGCCACATGCACGAGTTCGGCATACGTCGAAGCAGCTCGCCGCCATCGCTGTGAGCACGCTCCAGCGGGCAGCGCTGAACCCGCTGGCCCGCTACCGCGACCCCATCACCGTCGCCGACGTGCTCGCGTCACGGCTGGAGGTCGGCCCGCTGGACCTGCTCGTCCGCCGCCTGGTCGACCGACGGCGCCGGCGCCTTCGTCACGCACCAGCGCAGCGTGGGCCCGGTCCTGCGCAAGTCGCCGTCTACGTCCTCGGCACCGTGGAGCTGCACCGCACCACATGGGCATGACCGAGATGCCGACCTGACGACGACGCCGGGGCCGCTCGGCTTCCGCGCCTTCGCCACGGCCGGCCTCGGCCCCGCCGACGTGGACGTGCTCATGGGCTAGATCAGCTTCACCATCACGGCCCTCCTGCACCTGGAGGATCTGGCTCTGCCCCAGGGTGAGGGCGGCCTGTTCGCGGCCCAGGCCGGCCGGCCGGGCCGGGCGGCTCGCTCCCCATGAACACGAACGGTGGCGGGCTCTCGTTCACCCACCTGGCATGTACGGCAGGTCCCTGATCACCGAAGCGGGCGCCAGCCGCGGGGCGAAGGCGAGCAGCGCCAGGCGGCCGGCGCCGAGGTGGTGGTGGCCGACGGACCGCATGTTCCTCTGGTCATGTCGACGTCGGTCCTCGGACCGAGGTGACGCCGTGAGCACGCCGGCGCCGCAGGCAGCACGGGACTGGCCTGCTTCGAGCCGCGGTGGGCGCCGAGAGTGGCCCCTACTGGGAGGCCTCCTGGGAGGGACGCTTCCTGCGCAGTGGTGCACGGCCTGTGATCGGCGCTTTGACCCGGGGGTGTTCTGCCTGTACCGCCCGATGTCGGGTGATAGGCCACGACCAGCCGGCTCGGCGAGACGCGCGAGTGGCGGGAGGCCAGCGGCCGGGCCACGGTGCACGCTGCGGTCGTCGAGATCGGCCCGAGGCGGCCGGTGTGTCCTTCTCCGGGGGCGAGCCGGTACTGCATCGCCCTGAGTAGACCTGGACGAGGGGGCGCGCATGATGACCAACATCGTTCGGCGCCGGCCTGACGACGACCGACAGCGGCATGGCCAATGGTCAGCCGGGAGCCGTTCAGCGACGGCCGTCAGCTGGCGGTTCGGCCCGCCCGGACGGACGTGGCGGTGGCCGCCGGATGGAGGAGTCATTACCGTCCCCAAGGACAAGCGCGACGCCCGGCCCAGGGCATGCTCCACGCGCTGGTGGGTGGTCCTGCTCCCCGACCGGCTTGCACTGATCACCCCGCACGGGGATCGCACCTACGCCGACTTCAACGCCGACATCAACCGGCTGTCCCGTGCGCTACGGGCTCGCGGCGCTGCAGCCGGGAGACGCCATCGCGCTCATGCGCATCAACGAACCGGCATTCCTCGAGGCGCTCTACGCCGCCCAGCGCACGGGCCTGCGCCTCACGCCGATCAACTTCCACCTGACCGGGGAGGAGGCGGCCTACATCGTCGAGAACTGCGAGGCCAAGGCGTTCGTCTGCTCCGGCACGTTGGGCGAGAACGTCGCCGTTGCCGCCGCGGCGGGTGGACCGGGCCTCGTCAAGATCAACACGGGGGTCTTCCTCCCCGGTTTCGAGATGTACAACGCCGTGGTCGCCGCCGAGGACGGTCGACATCGAGGATCCGGTCATCGGCACCCAGATGCTCTACACGTCAGGCACCACGGGGCGGCCCAAGGGCGTGCACCGCCAGAGCGCCGCCATCGAGCGTGCTGGCCGCCGTCAACTTCTGCGGCTACGACGAGGACTACGAGACCAGCGTCGACGCCCACCTCCTGACCGGCCCGCTCTACCACGCCGCCCCGCTGGCCTTCTCGGTGGCCGTCCCGCTACATCTACGGGGTGCCCCTCGTCGTCATGGACCACTGGGAGCCGTGGAGGCCCTGCAGCTGATCGAACGACACGGGATCACGCACACCCACATGGTGCCGACCATGTTCCACCGGCTGCTCGCCCTGCCGGCGGAGACGCGGGAGCGCTTCGACGACTCGTCGCTGCGCTTCGTGATCCACGGCGCGGCACCCTGCCCGGTCCCGATCAAGCAGCGCCTGATCGACTGGCTCGGCCCGGTGGTCGTCGAGTACTACGCGGCGACCGAGGGCCTCGGCACCCTCGTCGACTCCGCGACCTGGCTGGCCCATCCCGGGACCGTCGGCCGGCCCCTGGTGCCCGGACTGGTCAAGGTGGCCGACGACGACGGCAACGACCTGCCGGCCGGCGAGGTCGGCCTCGTCTTCCTGCAGGCGCCGGCCGCCACCAAGTTCGACTACTACGGCGACACCGAGAAGACGGCCGAGGCCTTCCGCGGCGACTACTTCACCCTGGGTGACGTGGGCTACATGGACGGGAGGGGTACCTCTTCCTCACCGACCGCACGGCCAACCTCATCATCTCGGGCGGCGTGAACATCTATCCGGCGGAGGTCGACGCGGTGCTGCTCGAGCATCCGGCGGTCGGCGACGTCGCCACCATCGGGGTGCCCGACGAGGAGTGGGGCGAAGCCGTGAAGGCCGTGGTGCAGCCGGCCGACGGCGTCGAAGGGAGCGACGCGCTGGCCGCCGAACTCATGGCGTTCTGCCGGGACCGCCTGGCGCACTTCAAGTGCCCGCGCAGCGTCGACTTCGTGTAGGAGCTGCCGCGGGAGGATACTGGGAAGATCTTCAAGCGAAAGCTGCGAGAGCAGTACCGGACGGCGTCGACGCCGGACTCGATCAGACCAGGCTGACCAACGAAACTGAGCAAAACAAGCGACGAAACCAAGCTGGCAAAAACCGAAGGAGCGAACGTGGGAATGTGCGACGGACGGGTCGCCATCGTCACCGGAGCCGGCCGCGGCATCGGGCGCGAGTACGCGCTCGCATTCGCCGGGCAGGGCGCCAAGGTCGTCGTCAACGACCTCGGTGCCGCGACGTGACGGCACCGGGGCCGACGCCAGCCCCGCGCAGCAGGTGGTCGACGAGATCACGACGCATGGGCGGCGAGGCCGCGGTCAACGGCGCGACGTGACGCGACTTCGACGGCGCGAAGGCGATGATCGACCAGGCCGTCGAGACCTTCGGCGGCCTCGACGTCGCTCGTCAACAACGCCGGCATCCTGCGCGACCGCATGCTCATCAACATGACCGAGGAGGAGTGGGACCTCGTCATCAAGGTCCACCTGCAAGGGCACCTTCGCGCCCGCTCATCACGCGGCGGCCTACTGGCGGGAACGATCGAAGGCCGGCGAGACCAACGACGCCCGGATCATCAACACGACGTCGCGTCTCGGGCATCTACGGCAACGTCGGCCAGACGAACTACGGCGCGGCGAAGCAGGGCATCGCGGCGCTTCACGTTCATCGCCGCCCTCGAGCTCGAGCGCTACGGCGTGACGGTGAACGCGATCGCGCCCGGCGCACTCACCCGGCTCACCGAGGACCTGGGCATGGGCGACACGTCGGCCCAGAAGCAAGCCCGAGGAGTTCGACCCCTTCGACCCGGCCAACATCGCGCCGCATCGTCGTGTGGCTCGGCAGCACCGAGTCGCGCCGGCATCACCGGGCGAGTCTTCAACGTGCAGGGCGACCACCTGAGCGTCGCCGAGGGCTGGGTCGGCCGGACCGGCGGAGGACAAGGGCGACCGCTGGGACCCGGCCGAGCTCGGCAAGATCGTGCCCGACCTCGTGGCCAAGGCGGCGCCCGAACGCCAACATGGGCGGGCGGCGGAAGTAGCCTCGGCTCATGACCGAGATGTCGGTGTCCGAGACGACACCTCCTGAGTCGGGGCGGAGGTCACGCCCAGGTACCGGGCCGCCAGGACATGGAGGCGGCCGTCCAGGTCATCCACGACAACGCGGACCGGCTCTTCCTGTGGGACTACGAGCGTGACCGCGGCCAGCTCGTCACGCTCTACAACAAGGCCATGGGGTCGCAGTGGAACAGCGTGACGGACCTGGACTGGTCGATCGACGTCGACCCCGAGCGGCTCGTGGCCGAGCAGGACAGCCCGATACTGGCCGTGTCCGGGTGGCCGGCACGCTGCCCGGCTCGCCCATGGCGACGTGGAGCGACAAGGAGTACACGCAACTCGGGATCGAGTTCTTCAAGGCCAGCCTGTCGCAGTTCATGCACGGCGAGCAGGGCGCCATGATGACCGCGGCCAAGATCGTCGAGACCGTGCCGTGGATCGACGCCAAGTACTACGCCTCGACCCAGACCATGGACGAGGCGCGGCACACAGAGGTGTTCGCCAAGTATCTCCGCACCAAGCTCGGCGAGGCGTACCCGATGAGCCCGTTCCTCAAGGAGCAGATCTGGTCGCTGCTCGAGGACTCGCGCTGGGACATCGCCTACTCTGGGGATGCAGATCGTCATCGAGTCGCTGGCGCTGGCCGCCTTCGGCGACATGCTGCGGCGCACCCAGCGAGCCCCTGCTGACCAAGCTCCTGCGCTACGTCATGTCCGACGAGGCGCGCCACGTCGCCTTCGGTGTGCTCACGCTGTCGGAGTTCTACCGGGACCTCAGCCAGGCCGAGCTGAAGGACCGCCAGGAGTTCCTCGTCGACGCCACCCTCAACTCGCGGGCGCGGGCCACGACGCCCGAGGTGTGGGAGCGCATGGGCACGACGGCCGAGGAGGTGTTCCCCTTCATTGTGGAGGCGGCGCAGAAGACGAAGATGAACCCGGCCGGCGGTTTCGCCCGCGGCTTCTTCGCCAAGCTCGTGCCCAACGTCCGCAAGCTCGGGTTGCTCGACGCCAACAACGGTTACCTGCGCGAGAAGTGGGGCGAGGCGGGACTGCTCGAGTTCGAGTTCGCCGACGACACCGGGACCGACTACGCGTCCTACGACGCCGTGGCGCAGGACCGGGCCGCCGCGGCCGCAGGGCGACGGCGCGTCCGAGGGGGGAGTCTGGTCGGCGACGCGCGCCACTGCGTCGAGCGATCGCGGTGCGGCCGATCTGCCTGGCCCTCCCCGAAGCCGAGGAGCGCCCGTTCGGGGGCCACACCGCACCTGCGTTCCGGGTGCGCGGACAAGCTCTTCGTCATGACGAGCGAGGACGGCACGTCCATGACGATGAAGGCGCCCACGGGGGCCCAGCAGGTGCTGGTGGCGTCCGAACCCGAGCGCGTTCTTCGTGCCGAAGTACGTCGGGCCCAAGGGCTGGGTCGGCGTGCGCCTGGATCTCCGCGCTGCGCCCGATTGGGAGGAGATGTCCGAGATGATCGCCGAGAGCTACTGCCTTACCGCCCCGAAGCGGCTGGCGGCGCTGGTGGTTCCGCCTGATCCGTCGTAGCACGCCACCGCGGGTCGTGGACCAGCTGCTGCGTCGCCGCTGGGCGTGCCGAGTTGCGGGGGTGCGGGGACGTCAGTGCGCCGGGACGAGGCTGGTGAGCGTGGTGTCCATGTTCTCGCTGTACCGCACGCTCCCCTGGGTCACTCCCACGGTCTCGTGCTCGCGGACGATGAGGCCGGTGCCGGGGACGATCCAGTAGTCGGTCGGGTTGGTCCCGTGTTCGGCGCCGGTGAAGGTGAGCGTGACGCGGGTGTGCATCACCGAGACGCGGTGCCCACCGACCACCATCTTCGACGGCCCGATCGCCTGGCCGGCCAGCATGATCTTCTCGGCCGGGTTGGCGAGCGAGCAGGGCCGCACTCCAGCGCTGCCCCGGGCGGGCCGCCGGAGGCAGCAGGTAGGTCGAGGCGGGGCAGTCGATCGTCGAGGTCGTGGTCGAGCCGGCGATGGACTCGTCCGTCACCAGCTTCGGAACCGTCAGCGCGCCGTGGCGCGTTGCAGACGGTCGTCGACTCGGTGTGCTGCGTGATCGGGACCCAGCTCACGTTGGCGCACCGCCCGTCGGCCACGATCATGGACGTGCTCGGCGGGAAGGAACGGGCCACGCCGACCAGGTTGAGGCTCTCTCCCCCGCTGGTGCGGTACGTGTAGACGCCGGGGACGGGCATCCGGTTGCGCAAGGTGGCCAGCATCTTGCCGGTCTGCTCACGCCGGTAGATGCGCAGGGCCTCCCGCAGGCCGACCGGGGACGACACGGTGCGGAACACCAGGGCCCACGCCGTCCCACCGCGCAGCCTGACGAACACCAGGGCCAGCACGATGACCGTCAGCAGCCGGTGCTGCTGGACCCATTGCCAGACGAACACGTTTGTGATCCTACCCCCGCGGCGCACCGGGCAACCGTGACCTCGTCCGGGCTGGTGACCGACGGCGGGCGTCGTCGGCGGCCTGCGGCGGCGGGGTGGAGCTGGTCAGTTCAGGTCAGGCTTCGTCGGGGACCCAGTTGCCGTGGAAGCCGCCGGCACCCGCTGGGGCAGGGGCACGACGGCCTGGGCTCCCCCTCGACGTCGTCGGCGTTGAGGATGTGCAGGGCCGAGTCCCGGTCTCGGCGGAGTGCACCAGGAGCAGGAGCCAGCCGTCCGCCTCGTCGGCGTCGGCGCCCGTGGGACAAAGACCGCCTCGCCCAGGCTGGTGCCGGTCGAACGAACGGGCCTGGCTCGTCCCCGCTCGAAGTCGTGCCGCAACAGCACCGATTCGGTGCCACGATGCCATCGGTGGTCCCCGCGGCGACGGCGTAGCCGAAGCGGTTGGGCAGGCCGACGTGGCGCTCGTCGACGCGGGGGAACTCCTGGCCGCGGTCGTCGAGCCGCTCCTCCTTGACGGCGCCGCCGTGGCCGTCGAGATGCCACCGCTCCAAAGTGGGGGTGCCCTCGGAAGGCCCGAGATGGTGTGTGCGGAACATGGAGGGATGCCGCACCACATCCAGGACGATGCCGTCGCCGTTGGGGTCGTCGAACGCGTTCATCGGGTGGAACACGTAGCACGGCTCGATGTCGTGCCAGACGACGTCGGTCGAGTCGCTGTCGCGTGGGAGCAGCCCGACCGGGACCGGTATCCGTCCTCCCAGCGGTACGGGAAGGACGACCGGCTGTGGCGGCATCGAGGCTGAAGGTCACCGGCAGGTCCAACAGGGCGATGGAGCGCTGGGTGAGCGCGCAGTCGTGCACGCTCACCGGTCCGCCCATCGTGACGCGCGAGCGAGCGCACCCTGCCCTGCGCATCGATGATCGTCACCTCGACCTCGTTGCCCCACCCGAAGAAGTAGGACACCGCGTAGAGCTCGCCGGTGAGCGGGTCGCGCTTGGGGTGGGCCGTGTAGCCGCCGTGGAGCGTGCCGCCGAAGTCGCAGGGCCCGACCGTCTCGAGCTCGTTGGTCAGCTCGTACGGGAGCGCGCCCGCTTCCACGATGGCAAAGGTGCGGGCCGTGTGGCCGATGACGTTGGTGTTGGGTGCGAAGTCCATGCCGCCGTGCACCGGACCGGGGCGGGTCTCCTCGCCGAGGGGGCGCGCGACTTCGGCCGACCGCACCCAGCGGTTGCGGTACCACTCGGCCCGCCCGTCGCGGCAGGCGGATCCCGTGCACCATGCCGTCGCCGGTGAACCAGTGGTAGTCGACGGCTCGGAGGGCGCCGGATTGGGCCCGTTGCGCAGGTAGCGGCCCGGAGGGCCTCGGGCACCTCGCCGGTCACGGAAGGTCGGTCGCCGTGACCTCGTCGAGGACGGGGGCAAAGTTGCCCTGCAGGTACGGATTGGCGGTGACGGTCAGGCTCCCCCTTCGTTGGGCCCACGGCCTTCCAACATAGGCACGATCGGGTACCTGAACGACGGGTGACGAATTTGGGGGTCAGAACCCCCAAAACCCCCCTCCCCCGGCCACAGCGCGCTAAGGTTCTCCTCCGAGGGCACCACCATCACAAGTTTGGAAATCCCTCTGGCTCGCAAGAGCTACCGGCCATGACCCCCGCGAAACGGGTCAAATCTTGGCCAGGAGAGGAGTGGATTTTCAATGGCAACTGGTTCCGTGAAGTGGTTTAACGGTGAGAAGGGCTTCGGCTTCATCACCCAGGACGGTGGGGGCCCTGACGTTTTCGTGCATTTCAGCGCGATCAGCGGTACGGGCTACCGCAATCTCGAAGAAGGACAGAAGGTCGAATTCGAGACCAACCAAGGTCCGAAGGGCCTGCAGGCCGCCAACGTGCGCGCCATCGGCTAACGCATTCGCCTGCCGACTGTTGTCGACAGGCACGCAGTACGTGACAGGACCCCGTCTCCGAGTGAGGCGGGGTCCTGTGAATTCTGTTCTGCTCGGAGTCTCGGAGTCCGTTTGGTGTGGCGGGCGATCGTCGGCCCGTTTGCCTGAGCGATCTGCGCTACCAGTAGGGCCGGTGCTGTCGCGTCGTGACAGCGAGCACGTCCTCGGCGTATTCCTGTCGGCACACCACGAGGTCCGGCAGCCAGGCGTCGGGGTCGCCGTAGCGCAGCGGCTCCCCGTCGAGCCGGCTGGCGTGCAGGCCGCTCGCGGTGGCGACGGCCACGGGGGCGCACGAGTCCCACTCGTACTGGCCGCCCGCATGCACGTAGACCTCGGCTTCGCCGAGGATGACGGCGGCGATCTTGGCGCCGGCCGACCCCATCGGGACCATGACGCCGCCGATCGACTCAGTCACGTCGTAGGCCACGTCGGGAGGACGGCTCCGCGAGACCACCACGCGTGGCGCCTCGCCCGTGCGCGGCGGAGGGAGGACCGGAGGCTCGTCGGTGGCGAGCACCATGTCGAGTGCGGGCAACGCGACGGCGCCCACCACGGCAACGCCGCCCACGGCCATCGCGACGTGGACCGCCCAGTCGGTGCGGCCGAGCTGGCGGAACTCGCGGGTCCCGTCCAGCGGGTCCACGATCCACAGTCGGCCGGAGCCCGCGACGTGCTCGAGGCCCTCTTCTGACCGCACGTCGTCGTCGGGATAGAGACGGTTGAGCTCGGCCACGAGCAGCTCGTGCGCCATGTGGTCACCCGCGGCGCCGAGATCGCGCAACGGCGGCGGGTCGGCCCGCAGCTCGACGAGCGCGCGCCCGGCGATCCCCGCCAGCTTCGCGGCATCACGATGCTCGGCATCAAGGTTCTCGGGCATGCCCCCTGTCTAGACCAAGCGACGGTCGGTGGCCCATCTCGTCAGCTCGTGGCGGGTCGAGAGTTGGAGCTTGCGCAGGACCGAGGAGACGTGTGACTCGACCGTCTTGGCCGAGATGCTCAGGTCGCGGCCCACCTCCTTGTAGGTGTAGCCGCGGGCGATCAGGCGCAGCACTTCACGCTCACGTGGCGACAGCTGGTCGAGCTCGGGGTCCAAACCGGGTGCGGGTCCGCCGCCCTGGGCGAAGGCGTCGAGGACGAAGCCGGCCAGGCGCGGGGAGAAGACCGCGTCCCCGGCGGCGACGCGGTAGACGGCCTGGAGCAGCTCCGGGCCCGAGATCGTCTTGGTGATGTAGCCGCGGGCGCCGGCGCGGATGACGTCGATGACGTCCTCGGGGGCGTCGGAGACGGACAACGCGAGGAATTGCACCTCGGGGTGGTGGGGCAGGACGCCGCCCAGGACTGCGAGGCCCCCGCCACCGGGGAGGTGCACATCGAGCAGGACGACATCGGGCAGGCGCTCACTGATGAGTTCGACGGCCGCGCCGGCTTCGTCGGCCTCGCCCACCACCTCGACCGCGTCGCCCAGTTCGGCCCGCACGCCGGCCCGGAACACGGCGTGGTCCTCGACCAGGAAGATGCGGGGCCGACCGGTGCGCTCGACCGCGGTCATTGCACCCGCTCCCGCCGTGGCACGGAGAGCTGCACCTCGGCCCCCTCCCCCGGCGCCGAGCGGATGGCGGCCGAGCCGCCGAAACGCGCCATGCGGGCCCGGATGGACTGGGCGATGCCCTGACGGTCCGCAGGCACCGCATCGGGGTCGAAGCCGCAGCCGCGGTCCCGGACGTAGAGCATGACCGTGTCCGTCTCGACCTCGGCATAGACGGAGACCTGGTCCGCGCCCGACCACTTGGCCGCGTTGACCGTGGCCTCGCGCGCCGCATCGAGCAGCGCACGCAACGCCTCGTCCAGCTCGCAGTCCCCCACCATGACCACCTGCACCGCGAGGCCGTGGTCCGCCTCCACCTGCCGCTGCAGCAGGCCGACGCCCTCGGCCAACGTGGTGGCGTCCTCCCCGATGGCGCCCGGGGGCCGGCCGTCGAAGAGCCAGGCGCGCAGCTCGCGCTCCTGGGCCCGGGCGAGGCGCACCACGTGCTGGGGGTCGTCGGACGAGCGCTGGATGAGGGCCAGCGTCTGGAGCACGGAGTCGTGGACATGGGCCGCCATCTGGGCCCGCTCCTCGGCCAGTGCAGCGCGCCTGGCGCTCGGCAATCAAGTCCCGGACGAGGCCGAGCCACCAGGGTCCGAAGATGATCACGCTGGCCCCGATGACCAGCGCGGCTCCGCCGACAGGCCGCAGTTTGGCGAGCGTCGTGTGGCCCTCGACCAGCAGGACGATCCCGGCCGCCCCGATCAGGACACCGAGGACCACGCGGGCGATGAGCCAGCGGCGGCGGCGCCCGTGGGTGTCGGCCCCGAGCAGCGGCACCACCTCGTTGTCGATGAACGCCTTCTCCGACTCGTTGGCGTTGCGCCAGATGAGGATGACCACGCCGACAGCCAGGAAGGTCGGCCATCCGATGAATCCGACGAACGGGACGTGCAGGATCCCGGTGATGATCTGCACCGCGATCAGCAGGGGGATGAGGATGGCGGCGATCGTCCGGATGCCGCGGCGATCGCTGATGGCGCGGGAGTAGATGTTGGTGGTCTCCCCCGCCATCGGGATCAGCAACCAGGCCATCGCGTACACGAACACCATCACGCCGCTGGCGATGGACAGCAGCACGAAGCCGATGCGGACAATGGTGGCGTCGATCCCGGTCGCCTGCGACACGGCGCCGCAGACGCCGCCGAGGACCCGGTTGTCCGGACTGCGGCGAAGGGTGCGCAACTTCCTCCCGACGTGGTCATGCCGGTGGTACCGACGGTCGGACCACGGCCCATGGCCATGGCCATGGCCATGGCCATCCGACCAGTGCCCGTTCCCCCGGTTCCAGCCGACATGGGGCGGGAGGGCGTCGCTTCCGGGCGCGGTCCGCGACGGCTCTGTCGGGCGGCCACCGTCGGCGAGCGGACGCGTACCGGGATCGGGTGCCTCTGCGATACCCCGATGATCGCGCCGCAGTACCCCTGGGGGCTATCAGGGACATCCCTGAAGACTCGGGGTCGGTCTCAGGGTCGGACCAGGGTGTTGCCGGATTCACGCCTGACCTGCGCATCGTCAAGCTCGATCCATGGACTTCCCACCGAACGAGACATCAGGCACCGCCGGCACCACGACCACGGGGCAGGCCGCCCAACTCCCCCCGTCCCCGCCGCCCGGACCCGTCGACGAGCAGCGCCTCCACCGTGGCGGCCGCGGCCGCATGCTGGGCGGCGTCGCCGTCGGCCTGGCCGACTACTTCGACGTTGACCCCACGATCGTCCGGATCGGCTTCGTCGCCCTCACCTTCCTCGGGGGCCTGGCGGTGCCGTTGTACGTCGCCGGGTGGCTCCTGATCCCCGACGAGGACTCCGACACCTCGGTCGCCGAGGAGCTCCTGGGCCGTGAGCGGGCCCGCGGGGCCTACTGACCGCCGCTGATCACGGCACCACACCGACCGACTTCACCCGACCGACCTCACACCGACCGAAGAAGGAGAAGAAACCCGATGCGCTACCGGTGGGATCCGGCCTACCCGATGGGCCGCAGGGACATGCTGGCCTACGACGCCACGATGCGGGCCTCTGACCAAGAGCGCAACGCGGTGGCGGACAAGCTCTCGCGCCACTACGCCGAGGGTCGCCTCGACGAGGTCGAGTTCAAACACCGCCTCGACACCGCCATGTCGGCGACCACGCGTGGCGACCTGAACGGACTGTTCGACGACCTTCCGCCCTTGCCCAGTCCCGCTCCGCCCCCACCCCCGCGCCACCGCCGGGTCGTGCCCTGGATCCTCCTCGTGGCCTTCCTCGCCATCGCCGCCGGGGCGACCATGCCCTTCTACCCGCTCTACCACGTGCCGTGGTTCCTCTTCGCCATCATCGGACTGGTGCTGTGGCGGCGGGCCGGTGGGCACCTGCACTCGCACCGCCGTCACGAGGTCGAGCGGCCCAGCTCGGTCATGGACCACTGAGGCGGCACTGTGCATACCGACACCACCCGCAGGACGCGCAGCACCCGCGGCAACCGCAGGACCCGCATGACTCCGACCCGCCCGACGGACATCGACGACGACACGCTGGCTTCACTGACGCTGCAAACACTGACGCTGTTCGCCGGCCTGCCCGACGACGAGCTCGAGGAGATGGTGGCGAGCTGCTCCGTGTCCACCGCACGGCCGGGGCAGGTGGTCCAGGCCCAGGACGTGCCGGTGCGGATGTGGCACCTGATCATTCGTGGGCACGCCGTCGTCCAACGCGACAACACCCCGATTGGGCTGCTCGGCCGGGGCGACTCCTGGTCGGAGCACTCGCTCCTGAACCAGCTGCGCTCGTCCATCTCCGTGGCGGCACTCTCGCCTCTCACCTTGCTCACGCTGAACCGGCGAGCCTTCTTCGAGATCCCGGAACACCACCCCCTCCTGGCCGGCCGCCTCGTCGCCCGCTCGGCCACCTCGGCCGACCGTCTCGCCCTCCCGGTGTTCAACGCCCTGGTGCATCTGACCGCCACCGAGCGCACTTGAGGGTTTCCCGGGGGCCGGTACGATTGAGCTTTCCCGTGACGCCGGTCGGTGGCCGCGTCGAACATCCCTGAGGAGATCCCCTTCATGCGCACCCTGGCCGGGTGGTGTGTCCGTCATCGCCGCATTGTGGTCCTGTTGTGGCTGCTCGTTCTCGTCGTCTCGATCTTCTCGGTGGAGGCCGTCGGCACCGACTACTCGAACAACTTCAACTTCCCCCACACGCAGTCCTTCGATGCCATCAACCTGCTGAAGTCTGTGGCCCCCTCCCATTCGGGGGACACAGAAGAGGTGGTCTTCGGCACCTCCGGCGCTGCCCGCCTGACCGACAGCGACGTCGGCCAGCGCATCAACACCATGGTCGACAAGATCAATGCGCTGCCCAACGTCACGGCCGTGACGAGCCCCTACGACGCCGCCGGGAACCTCGTCAACACGACGACCGTCAATCACGACCGGACGGTCGGGTTCTTCCAGGTCGACTTCGACAAGCAGACCAACAACATCTCGAACAGCGAGGCCAAGACCTTCGTCAACGACGTCACCCGGACATCCGGTGGCGGCCTGACCGCCGCCGTCACCGGTCAGCTGGCCGAGCAGGCCAACAACCAGTCCTTCAGCAGCACCGGGCTCGGCGTGCTGCTGGCCTTGATCGTGCTGCTGCTCGTCTTCGGCTCGTTCTTCGCCGCCATCCTGCCGATCCTCTCCGCCATGTTGGCGCTGGGCACCGCCGTCGGCGTGATCGGTCTGGTGAGCCACGGCCTCGGCATGCCCTCCATCTCGCCGGAGCTCACGCTCCTCATCGGGCTGGGGGTCGGCGTCGACTACGCCCTCTTCATCGTGACGCGGCACCGGCAGGGCCTGGTGGCCGGGCGCGACGTGGAGTCGTCCATCATCAACGCGGTCAACACGTCGGGCCGCGCCGTCCTGTTCGCCGGCATCATCGTGGTCATCGCGCTCCTCGGCATGTTCGCCCTCGGGGTGAGCTTCTTGTACGGATTGGCGGTGGCCGCCGCCATCGGCGTCGCCCTCACCATGGTGGCGGCCCTCACCCTCCTGCCGGCGATGCTCGGCTTCATCGGCCCCAAGGTCATGAGCCGCAAGCAGAAGACGAACCTGGCCGAGAACGGCCCCCGCATCGTCGGCGCGGACAGCAAGGGCTTCTGGCCCAAGTGGGCCGACCGGGTGCAGGCGAACCCGGTGCTCTCGGCCGGTGTGGCCCTGATCATCATCGTCGCCATCGCCCTCCCTTTCTTCTCGTTGCAACTGGGTTCGGCCGACCAGGGCACCGACCCGGCCGGGACGCCGACGCGCGTCGCCTTCGACATGCTCTCCAGAGGCTTCGGGCCCGGATTCAACGGGCCGCTGATGCTGGTGGGGGTGGTCCAGCCGGACCAGCACGCCGTCATCGACAACGTCATCCACGAGGTCTCCCAGCAGCCCGACGTGCACAGCGTGGCCGATCCGCTCTACATCCCGAGCAAGACCGGCAACGGCGACGTCGTCCTCGTCAACGTCTATCCCGACTCCGCCCCCCAGGACACCGTCACGACGGATCTCGTCAACCATCTGCGGAGCGACACGGTGCCGCAGGCCGTCGGCCAGTCGGGCGTCAACCTGCTGGTCGGTGGGACGACCGCCATCTACATCGACTTCGCCAACGTCCTGAGCGCGAAGCTGCCGCTCTTCATCGGCCTGGTGGTGCTGTTGTCCTTCCTCCTCCTCATGACGGTGTTCCGCAGCTTCGTGATCCCGCTCACGGCGGCGGTCATGAACCTGCTGTCCATCGGGGCTGCGCTGGGCATGCTGGTGGCGGTCTTCCAGTGGGGCGACCTGGGTTCGCTCATCGGCCTCAGCGGCACGAGCCCGGTGGAGGCATTCCTGCCCGTGATGCTGTTCGCCATCCTCTTCGGGCTGTCGATGGACTACCAGGTCTTCCTGGTGTCGCGGATGCACGAGGAGTACATCAAGTCGGGCGGCGACAACAAGATTGCCGTGCGCAACGGCCTGGCCGCCACGGGCAAGACGATCACCGCCGCTGCGCTGATCATGATCCTCGTGTTCGGCTCCTTCATCCTCGGCGGCAACCGCGTCATCAAGGAATTCGGCATCGGCCTGGCCGGGGGCATCGCGATCGACGCCCTCTTCATCCGGATGGCCATCGTCCCGTCCATCATGATGATGTTCGGCAAGGCCAACTGGTGGTTCCCGGCGTGGCTCGACCGGATCCTGCCCAAGCTGGCCGTCGACGCCGACGACCTGGCGACTCACGTGCCCGACGACCCCGGGGCTGAGCCTCAGCCGGAGCTGGCCGGGACGCTCAAGTAGCCGGGACCCTCAAGGAGCCGGTCCCTCAAGGAGCCGGGACCCTCGAGGAGTGCGCGGCTACCAGGCGTAGTCCTCCGGCGCCGTCCGGTAGCCGGGGAAGAGCTCGTCCAGGCGCGTGAGCACCTTGTCGTCCAACGTGACGTCCACGGCGCGCAGCGCGGACTCGAGGTGCTCGGGCAGGCGCGGCCCGACGATCGGACCGGTCACCGCCGGCCGGGTCAGCAGCCAGGCCAGCCCCACCGTGCCCGGCTCCTCCCCGATCTCCGCGCAGAGGTCTTCGTACGCCTCGAGCTGCGGCCGCCGCGCCTCGATCGTCTCGGCGGCGCGCCCGGCGTAGCGCCGGCTGCCGTCGCGTTCCTTGCGCACCACGCCGCCGAGCAGGCCGCCCTGCAGGGGCGACCACGGGATGACGCCGAGCCCGTAGGTCTCCGCTGCCGGCAGCACCTCGCGCTCGACCGCCCGCACGATCAGGTTGTAGATGGACTGCTCGCTGACCAGACCCATGAAGTTGCGGCGCGCCGCGGCCTCCTGGGCCCGGGCGATGTGCCAACCGGCGAAGTTGGAGGAGCCCACGTAGAGGATCTTGCCCTGGACCCGGAGCACCTCCATCGCCTCCCAGATCTCGTCCCAGCCGGTGCCGCGGTCGATATGGTGCATCTGGTAGAGGTCGATGTAGTCGGTCTGCAGCCGGCGCAGGCTCGCGTCGCAGGCCCGCCGGATGTTCAGCGCCGAGAGCCGCCCCTCGTTCGGCCACTCCCCCATGTCGCCGTAGAGCTTGGTGGCGAGCACCGTCTTCTCACGGCGGCGGCCGCCCTGCGCGAACCAGCGGCCGACGATCTCCTCGGTCGCGCCCCGCCCCTTCGAACGGCCGTAGACGTTGGCCGAGTCGAAAAAGTTGATCCCGGCCTCCAGAGCCGAGTCCATGATGGAAAACGAGGTCGGCTCATCCGTCTCGGGCCCGAAATTCATGGTGCCCAGGCAGATGCGGCTGACGCGGAGGCCGGTGCGGCCGAGTCGGGTGAATTGCATGCCGGGGAACCTAATGGCCCGGCCGCCCTAGCGCTCCGGACGCGACGCGTGGACCGCGGTGGAGCGGAGTTTGGGCACGCCGCCGCCCTGTTCCGCCGGAACTGTTCCCGCGGGCGGGGCCGCGTCATCGCCACTCGGTGGCGCCGTCTCGGTGTTGCCGCCGAGTGCGGTGGAGGCGGGTGTAGCGGAGCCGGGGGGCGTCAGGTCGAGCGGGAAGAGGACCTCGACGGTCAGGCCGCCGGCGGGACGCGCCGCCACGGTGAGCGTGGCGCCGTGCGCGGTGGCGATCGCCTTGACGATGCACAGTCCCAACCCGAACCCGTCTCCGGCATTCGTGCGTTCGGCCCCGAGCCGTTCGAAGGGTTCGTAGAGCCGCTCGATCTGGCCGGGATCGACCTCGGGGCCGTCATTGGCGATCTCGAGCCAGTCGCCGCCGGCGCGGGGCGCGGTCCGGACGACGACGGTGCCGCCGGGCACGTTGTGGCGCAGCGCGTTGTCGAGCAGATTCGCAACCAGGCGCTCGACCAGGTGTGGATCCCCGCGTAGCGGAGCCGACACCAGCGACGGGATCACGCGGACGCCACGCGCCTCGGCCTCGGCCCGCCGTGCCGTCAGCAATTCGCGCACGAGCGGGGCGAGATCGACCGCCGAGCGCGTCACGGCGCCCGCCTGCACCCTCGAGAGGGTCAGGAGCGCGTCGATCAATTGTTCCTGTTGCTCGCCTGACGCCAGTATCCGCTCGTGCGCGGCGCGCAGTGAGTCGGCCGTGGCGTCGGGATCGGACAGCGCCACCTGGGCCAGGGCGCGCTGCCGGGCCAGGGGCGTCCGCAGCTCGTGCGACGCGTTGGCCACGAACTGCCGCTGGGAGCGGAAGGAGGCGTCGAGCCGCTCGAGCAGGCCATCGATCGTGTCGCCGAGTTCCTTGAGCTCGTCGTCGGGACCATGGAGGGACAGGCGCTCGTGCAGGTTGGACACCGAGATGTCACGGGTCGCGGAGGTGATGACCCGCAACGGCCGCAGGACCCGGCCCGCCACGACCCAGCCCAAACCGATGGAGAGGAGGGCCATGATCCCGAGGGCGACGCCGGACTCGATGAGCAGCTGTTGGAGTTCCTTGCTCTGGTAGGCGTGCGCCAGCGTCTCGAGCTGGCGGGTCATCTGTGCGGCCTGATCCTGCTGGTGCCTCAGCTGGGCGGGGGTGGGAGGGGCCAGGCTCCCCGCCCCCTTTTTCTGTCCGGACGCACCGGGAGGAGCCGAAATTTTGGATGTGGGTCACGACCCCTCCGTTCACGGCGCCCGAGCCGCCGCGAACGGCACCTCCGCCAGTGCTGCTGCTGCCGGCCCGCGCCTGGGGACCACTCGAGACGCTCAAGGCGCCACCCTTGGGTCCGAGCGGGGCCCCGCCGATCTGGAACCCGGCAAACGTCACCCCGTTCTTGCCCTGAGCGATGAACGCGTTGCCCGTTGCGGTGTCGACGAGGAAGTAGGTCGTGGCCAGCAGCGCGGCGCCGGACAAGAGGAAGAGCGCGCCGTACAGCACGGTCAGGCGGAGGCGCACCGTCCGGCGCGGCAGGTGGGCCCAACGCGCCCCCCGCCACAGCCGCCCAGCCGAGGACACCACGCCCTCAGATCCGGTAGCCGGCGCGGTGCACCGTCTCGATGAGCGGGGGCTCGCCGAGCTTGGAGCGCAACCGGCTCATGGTCACCTTGACCGCGTGGCTGAAGGGGTCGGCCGCCTCGTCCCAGACCCGCTCGAGCAGCTCCTCGGCCGAGACGGCTCTGCCTCCGGATGCCATGAGCAGCTCGAGCACGCCAAACTCCTTGGGCGACAGATCGAGAATCCTGCCGGCGCGGCACACCCGGCGCTGGGCGGAGTCGAGCTCCAGATCGCCGTGCCGGAGGACCGGAGGGAGTGCGGGCTGCGCGCGGCGGTACAGCGCGCCAATGCGAGCGACGAGGACGGGAAAGTCGAACGGTTTGGCCAGGTAGTCGTCCGCTCCGAGCTCGAGCCCGCCGACGAGGTCGTCGATGGCGCCGGCGGCGGTGAGCATCAGGACCCGAGCCCGGCAGCCGGACTCGAGCATGCGCCGGCAGACCTCGTCGCCGTGGATGCGGGGCAGATCGCGATCGAGTACCACGACGTCGTAGTCAGTGCAGAGGACGCGGTCGAGGCCCGACGCCCCGTCGAGCGCCACGTCCACGGCCATGTCGGCGCGACGCAGGCCGACCCCGACGGTCTCGGCCAGTTCTTCGTCGTCTTCGACCACCAGCACGCGCACTGACGAGGCCCCCCTGTTCGAACCCTCGCCAGCATGATCCGGCGGGGGTTTCAATTCGGTATCGCAGCCAGCGCAACGTCCGGTGGCTGTCGGCTGTGGGCCCGCTGTGAATCAGCTGGAACGCACCCCTTCAAACCGACGCGGTGCGCCACCGCCGCCTCTGGCGCAACTTTCCCGAAACCTCGAACGTCGTACAACTCATCCGAACCCGGCGCACCAGCGCGCTGAGGAACCGAAGGACGACCACATGGACGAGAACAAAGACGACGGAGACGAAGGAATGGACGAGAGGACGACCCCCACCGGGCCGGTCACCCTCACCGGCCCGGATCGCGAACAGCGCCGCCGCGTGGTGCCCTTCGCGGCGGCGCTGTTCGGCATCGTCTTCGCGGCAGCAGCGTGCTCGAGCGGACCGTCGAACCCGGGCGTCGCCAGTTCCCGATCAACGCCGACCACGACGGCGTCGGCGACGGCGAACGGGGTCTCGTCCCCCAGCTCGGGGGCGTCTCGTGCGGCGGCGGCGCTGGCGTTCTCCCATTGCATGCGATCACACGGCGTGGCCAATTTTCCGGACCCCACTAGAGGAGGGCAGATCCAGATACAGAGTGGCGGGCCGGGCGGCTCGCACGGAGGCCCCAGCGGTCTCGACCCGAACAACCCAACCTTCCAGTCCGCCCAGACGGCCTGTCAGCACTTGATGCCCGCGCCGAGTGCAGCCCAACAGCACCAGGCATTCAGCAATGCCCTGAGGCAGTCCCAGTGCATGCGCAACCACGGCATCAAGGACTTCCCCGACCCCCAGAGCTCCAACGGCCGCATCAGCATGTCGATCAGTGGCGGCGCCAGCAGCGACCTGGACCCCAACAACCCGCTCTTCCAGCGGGCACAGGCCGTCTGCATGCCGAACGCCCCGAAGCCACCCACGGGAGCCAGCTCCACCGGTGGCCCCGGCAAAGGCGGCTCCAGCAGCAGCGGCTCGGTCATCGGAGTCGGTTGATGAGCACAACCGAGGTCTCCACATCGACCGCGGCGGGACCCGCCGCCTTCGAGCCTCCGCCGGAGGAGCGCCAACGCTCCAAGCGCCGCAAGCTGCTGGTGATCGGGCTCGTCGTCGTGCTCGCCGCCGGGTACGTCGTCGTGGCCCAGCCCTTCGCCGGTCCGAGCGGGCCGCCGGGCGGCGTGGCTGACAACGCCGACCCGACCTCCACCACCACCGTGCAGGTGCAGGACATCTCGTCCCAGACCCAGGTGAGCGCCACGCTCGGGTACTCCGGGTCCTACAACGTGGTCAACCAGGCCCAGGGCACGGTCACCTCGTTGCCCGCGATCGGCCAGGTCGTCTCGGAGGGCCAGATCCTCTACGACGTGAGCGGCAGCCCGGTCGTACTTCTCTACGGGGCGACGCCCGCTTACCGCACCTTGGCCGAGGGCGCGACCGACACCGCGACGAGCGGGGCAGACGTGAAGAACCTCAACTTCGACCTGGTGGCGCTCGGCTACCTGACCAGCGCCGAGGTCGGATCGGAGGTGAGCGACTTCACGTCGTGGACGAAGATCGGCGTGGAAAAGCTCCAGGCGGCGCTGGGAGTCACGAAAGACGGCGTGCTCGCACTGGGCCAGGTCGTCTTCCTGCCCTCGGCAACCCGCATCACATCGCTGGGGACGAACACGATCGTGGGTGGCCCGGCCCAACCGGGCCAGCAGATCATGTCGGCCACCTCGACTGGCCGCGTCGTCACCATCGCGCTGAGCGCCGACCAGCAGGGCGAGGTCGCGGTGGGCGACAAGGTCTCAGTCACGCTGCCAAACGGCCAGACCACCCCCGGCACCGTGACCTCGGTCGGCACGGTGGCGGTGGCCAGCGGAAACTCGGGCACGCCTACCATCACCGTGCTCGTCACCCCGAACGACCCGGCCGCGACGGGCTCGCTCGACCAGGCACCCGTCGAGGTCTCCATCACGCAGAACTCGGCCAAAAGCGCGTTCGTCGTGCCCGTCAACGCACTCCTTGCGCTCTCTGGCGGGGGGTACGCGCTCGAGGTCGTCTCCGCCAACGGTGCGCACACACTGGAGCCGGTCAGCACGGGGATCTTCGACGACGCCAGCGGGACGGTGCAGGTGAGCGGTGCCGGCGTCGCCGCCGGCCAGCGCATCGTCATCCCGGCGACATGAGCACGGCCGGATCCGCTGCTTCGCCCTCGGCCGGGGTGGGAACCGCCCTGGCGCCCCGGGTGCGGCCGGCGTCCCCCGACGGGGCGGCTCCGCCCGTCCTCGAACTCGACGCGGTCACGAAGTCCTACGAAGGCGTGCCCCCCGTGACGGCGCTGGCCGGGGTGACGTTCACGGTCACCGAAGGCGAACTCGTCGCCATCGTCGGACCGTCAGGATCCGGGAAGTCGACCCTCCTGCACCTCATGGGGACGCTCGACCGCCCCAGCACCGGGTCCGTGCGGGTGACCGGGCTCGACGTCGCACGGTTCTCGGAGCGACAGCTCGCCGCGCTGCGGGCGAACCGCATCGGATTCGTGTTCCAGCAGTTCTTCCTCTCGGAGCATGCCACCGCGCTCGAGAACGTCGCCGACGGGCTGCTCTACACGGGGACCCCCGTCGCCCAACGCCATGAGGCGGCGCGGGAGTCATTGACGCGGGTGGGCCTCGGGCATCGGGCCTCGGCCCGGCCGACCCAGCTGTCGGGGGGCGAGCGTCAGCGGGTCGCCATTGCACGGGCGCTGGTGGGGCGTCCGGCCATCGTCCTCGCCGACGAGCCCACCGGGAACCTGGACAGCCGCACGGGCGGCGCCATCCTCGCGCTCCTCCACGAGCTCAACGCGGAGGGGGCGACCATCGTCGTCATCACGCACGACCGGGACCTGGCGGGGCGGCTGCCCCGGCATGTCGAGATGCTCGACGGGCTCATCGTGGCCGACTCGGCCACCGACTCGGACACCGACTCGGCCATTGACTCCGCCACCGGCACACATGGCGTCGGGCGCCACCGTGGCAACGGCGCGCCGTCGTGAGCGGCCCTTCACTCACCCTTGCGCCCAAGAACCTCTCGCCGGGCGACCTGTTGCGGGTGGCCAGCGTCGGCCTGCGCACCCGGCGTCTGCGCGCGGCGCTGTCCTCACTCGGCATCGCCATCGGCGTGGCCGCGATCGTCGCGGTCCTCGGACTCTCGGCCTCGTCCCAAGCCGGTCTTCTGGCCGAGATCGGCCAGCTCGGCACCAACCTGCTCGAGGTGACGAACGGCCAAACCGTGTTCGGCCAGACGGCCGAGCTCCCGAAGTCGGCGCCCGCCATGATCTCGCGCATCGGGCCCGTGACCGCGACCCAGTACACCGGGACGACCAGCGCGTCCGCCTTCCGGAACCCGAAGATACCAAGCGTCAACACCAACGGTCTCAGCGTCGACGCCTCGAGCCTCGGCCTGCCCAAGGCCGTGGGCACCACGCTGTTCGCCGGGAGGTACCTCAATGCCGCGACCGCGCACCAGCCGGTCTGCGTGCTCGGCGCGGCCGCGGCGCAGCATCTCGGCATCGACCGCATCTTCCCGGGCGAACGGGTCTGGGTCGGACAGCAGTGGTTCTACGTGACGGGCATCCTCAACCCGGCGGTGCTGGCGCCGGACATCGACAGCGCGGTCCTCGTCGGTTTCCCCGCTGCCGAGAAGTACCTCGCCTTCGACGGGCACCCGAGCACGATCTACGTGCGGGCCGTCACTGACGGGGTGAACGCGGTCCACGCGGTGCTCGGTGCGACGGCCAACCCGAGGAACCCGAGCAACGTGAACGTGAGCCAGCCGTCGAACGCGGCTGGTCGCGCAAGCCGACGCCAAGAGCGCACTGAACGGACTCTTCCTCGGGCTCGGGGCAGTGGCCCTCCTCGTCGGGGCGGTCGGCGTGGCCAACATCATGGTGATCTCGGTGCTCGAGCGGCGAAGCGAGATCGGCCTGCGGCGCTCCCTCGGTGCCACCAAGGGACACATCCGGACGCAATTCCTCTCGGAGGCGATCCTTCTCTCCATCCTCGGCGGGGCGGTGGGCGTGGGAGCCGGCGCGCTGGCGACCTTGATCTACGCCTCGAGCAAGGGGTGGTCGGTCGACGTGCCACCCGTGGCGTGGATCGGCGGCTTCGCGGCCGCCCTGGTGATCGGCGCAGTGGCCGGTCTGCTCCCGGCGCTGCGGGCGGCGAGGCTCTCGCCGACCGATGCGCTCCGAACTGTCTGAGGTACGGGTCGGAGCGGCGTCGCGGTCGGCAGTCGCACCGATTGGCTGGGATTTTCGCCCTCCCGCTACATTGAAGAGACGATTTCTCACCCGAGCTTGGGGGCATGATGGCGCAACAGATCCCGCTGGTCGACTACCTGGAGCTAGGGGACGACCCGCATTTGGTGGCCAACGAGTGCACCTCGTGCGGCGCCCGCTTCTTCGACCGCCGCAACGCCTGCGCGGCCTGCGAGGCGACAGAGTTCAAGAAGGTCGACGTCCCCAGCAGTGGCGAGGTGCGTGCCTTCACCATCGTGTCGTTCGCCGCACCGGGGATCCCCGTGCCCTACGTGGCCGCCGTCGTCGACTGCGACGGCACCAGCGTGAAGGCAAATCTCATCAACGTGACACCCGATCCTGAGCACGTGACGCTGGGCATGAAGGTCCGCCTGGCCACCGAAGTGATCGGCACCGACGACAACGGCACCGAGGCAATCGGCTTCGGTTTCGAACCCCTGGGAGGTTAGGCACGATGGCATCAGCATCGGAAGAGGTGTGGGTCCTCGGCATCCACATGACGAAGTTCGGGAAGCACCCTGACCTCGACACTGTCGACCTCGCCTCGCAGGCGGTGCAGGGCGCACTGGCCGACGGCGGGGTGACGATGAAGGACATGGGCATCATCGGCGCCGGCAACCTCATGGGCGGCGCGCTGCCGATCGGGCAGGTCGTCCAGAAGCAGCTCGGCCAAACCGGGATCCCCGTCTATAACGTGTCCAACGCGTGCGCGACGGGCGCGACCGCGCTGCGTGTGGCCGTCATGGCGATCAAGGCGGGCGAGACCGACATGGGCCTGGCCTTCGGCGTCGAGAAGCTGGCCGGCGCCGGGCTGCTGGCCGGCGGCAGCCGCAAGAGCGACGACAACACGTGGACGCCGCACGGTCGCTACGGGTCGGTGGCGGCGACCGACGGCCGCATCGGCACCGACATCATGCCGGGCGTCTTCGCCCAGATCGGCATGGAGTACGGCCACCGCTACGGCGGCACCAGCTTCGAGCTGTTCGCACAGATCAGCGAGAAGAACCACTCGCACTCGACGCTCAACCCGATGGCGGCCTACCAGAAGAAGATGTCGCTCGACGAGATCATGAACGACGTCATGATCGCCTACCCCAACACGCGTCCCATGTGCTCGGCCAACTGCGACGGTGCGGCGGCCGCCGTGGTGGTCTCGGGGTCGAAGCTCAAGACGCTGTCGCTGGAGCAGCAGAAGCGTGCGGTCAAGATCTCGGCCTCCATCCTGACCACGGACCCGTGGGAAGAGGCGTGCCAGATCCTGCCCAACGTCAACGACCTGACCCGTCTCGCCGCCGGCCAGGCCTACGAGCAGGCGGGTGTGGGTCCGTCGGACCTGAACCTGGTGGAACTGCACGACTGCTTCGCCACCGCCGAGCTGGTGCACTACGACAATTTGGGGCTGTGCGAGCGTGGTGGCGCGGCTGACTTCTTCAAGTCGGGCGCGACCTGGCGGGACGGGTCGACGCCGGTGAACGTGTCCGGCGGCCTCGAGTCCAAGGGGCACCCGATCGCCGCCACCGGCATCGCCAACGTGTGGGAGGTCGCCACGCACCTGCGCGGTGAGGCCGGCGACCGGCAGATCGAGGGCGCCAAGGTCGGGCTGACGCACGTGATCGGGCTTGGCTCGGCCTGCGGCGTGCACATTCTGGAGAAGTCGGCGGCGTAGGCCGGGCAGCGGCCCGGCGGACGGCTCGTATTTGCGCTTCGGCGTGACCTCATCGGGGCGCCGGCCGTCCGGGCGAGCGGGTCGGCGCACCCGCTTTCCTCCGGATGTGCGGACGTCGCGCTGGCGAAGCGATCCTGCCGTGTTCCGCGAAGCCACCGGGTGCCCCGGTCGGGTCGGGGGCACCTCTCGGCTCGACACTCAGGGAGCTCGACACCCACTGAGCTCGACACCCACTGAGCTCGACACCCACTGAGCTCGACACCCACTGAGCTCGACACACACTGAGACAGAAATCATCCCTGTCGGGTGACGATGTCTTCAATGCATCAATGGCACTCTGGATTAGAGTCGCGGACAGCCCTCGGGGGGCGCGGATTCGAACGGAATGGAACCATGGAAGAGCGAAGTAAGGGCTGGCTCTCTTTTTCTCGGGGATGGATTCGCCCACGTAGCTGCTGATGGATCAATCCCACGTGCCTGAGTCAGCTGAGCCAATGCAGTCCGCTGAGCCAGTGCAGGCACAAACTGCGCTGAGGCCGGATGGGGCAGCTCCCCAGGTGACGACGCGGGCAAGTCGCGCCAGGACAGCAGGGACAGGGGTCGACGTTGAACGCAGGTTCGCGGATCGTCGACCTGTTTACGGGGACGGCGAAGTTGGGGATCGGCGCAGCGACCCTCGTGGCGGGCCAGATCACCAGCAGATCCATAGGGATCGCGAGAGCCGTCGTACCCGCGTCGATTGCCGAAGGCCCTCTTGACGCAATTGAGCGAAACCTGGGACGGCGTCAGGACGAGGCCCGCGAGAGCGAAAAGGAGAATCGGGAGAACGTGGCCGAGGCTGCGGAGTCCGTGCTCAATCGGGTCGTCGTCGGCGTTGTCGACATGTTGGACATGGAGCAGTTGATCGATCACGTTCCGATCAACAAGGTTGTGGCCAGAGTCGATCTCCCAGGAGTGATCGATGAGATCGACCTCGCGGGGGTCATCCGTGAGTCCACGACCGGACTGGGTGCAGAAACACTTGACGCCAGCCGTGCCGGGCTCATGGCCATGGATCTGTGGAGCGCCCGACTGGTCGACAAGATCCTCCGACGCAAGGAACCTCGGGAGTTGGCGGTCCGGTGGAATGGCAGTGCTCGACCCATGAGTGCGAGACCTGAGGTGATCTCGTGAGTCGGCATCGCGAGATCCGCAGTGAGCGCGGGCAGCAGCTCCAGGGCCTTCGGGCGGGCTTCATTTCTCGGGCAGTGGCGAGCGGGACAGATGTTGTTCTCGTCCTCTGCACGTATGTCGTTGCAGTGGTCGTGGTGAGCATTGCATGGGATCTCTTTTTTTCGACGTCGATTTCGGTTGCTGCCCCTCCGCATTGGCTCAATGAACTCTTGGTGTGGCTCCTTCTCGTCGCGTACTTGACAGCCGGATGGTGGTCCACCGGCCGCACTCTGGGAAAGCAGATGTTGGGCCTACGGGTCGTCCGCTCGGATGGGAGTCCTCTCCGGTTCTGGCGAGCGCTTTTTCGAGCAGTTCTGTGTGCTTCGTTCTTCCCGGCACTTCTGCTGGCCTTGGTCAACCGCCGAAATCGAGGTCTCGAAGACGTAGCCTTTGGGACCGTCGTCACCTACGACTGGCTCCCGACAAGCTACGAACCGTTGGATGACCCGTCCATGGACGCCCAACCGATGATCGAAATCCGCCAGGCAACAGTTCCTATTGTGCGTTCCTGACGAACGCGTCTACGGCGGCAATCGCGTCCGGATGAACTTTGCGGTGCCCGGTTTCGTGGTGTGCAGGTGTGCAACCGGTCTCGGGGCGCGACGAAGCGCCGCAAAACTGCGGTTTTTGCGGTTTCAACTGCACGGGCCACGATCGGCCGGCGTGAAGGACGGGGCGGGTTGGGCGGGTTAGGCAGGCCGGCGCCCCGTCAGGCCGCAGCCGGCGGGGGACGCTGGCGCTGTTCGCGCTGGTTGCGCAGGCGGTTGTGGAACCCGCAGAGCAACCTGCCGTTGTCCTGGGTGGTCTGTCCACCCTCGGCATAGGTCTCGATGTGGTCGGCCTGGCAGTTCTCGGCCGGCTCGTAGCAGTAGGGGTGGGTGCAGATGCGGTCGCGCAGTTCAATGGCCCGCCTCGTCCCACCGGTGAACAACCTTGCCCGCACGCTGACGTCGACCCGGTTGCCGAGCGAGAAGATGGCGCGCTCGAAGTAGGCCGAGTCCATCCACGGGGTGAGGGCCGAAGGCGCCATGACCGTCCCGTTCTCGAGCTCACAGATGCGCCCGTGCATTGTTTCGTAGCCGACGAAGACCGAGAAGAGCGGGGCGGGGCGGATGCCGTCGGCCGGAGCGGTGCGGCTCCGGGTCGCCATCTCGACGAGGGCGTCGGCCCGGCGCTGGGCCGAGGTGCGGGCCAGCTCGTCGAGGCGGGGTGTCCTTCCCAGGTGCTCTTTGGCCTCGGCGCAGTCAGCCTCGAAGAGGTCGTGTTCGAGGCGGTTGAGCTCGTTCGAGACAATGGTGCCCGAGACCGGGTCAAGGGTGATCTGGCCGAGCCACATCCCGCTGAAGCTCGCTTCTAGAAAGACGTTGCGCGACGCCTTGCGGTCCTCGTCGGCGGCGTCGGCTCCGTCGGGGTCGGCCAGCTGCTTCCAGTAGGACAAGGCCCGGTAGAAGTCCTCGAAGCCCATCTCGGCCGCCTGGGCGACGAGCATCGCCTCGTCGCGCGCCATGGAGGACTCGGTGCGGTGGCGCCGGGCCGAGGCGATCGCCTGGGCGTGGTCGGCACCGATCGCCCCGTCACGCCACGCCTGTGCGGTCTCAGGGAGGTGGCGCAGCGTGCGTCCGAGGCGCACCCGGCGCTTGGCTGCCGCCCGCGGGACCCGACACCGCGAAGAGATCCACGAAGCTGCCGTCTTGGCGCCGTCAGCCGCCCACTCTTCGCCCGCTTCGAAGGCCGCCGTCGCCTCGGTGACGAACGACTCGAACTGCGAGAGCTGGCGGTGCAGTTCCTCGATCGACGCGCCGTCGCCGTAGTTCGCTGCACCTGAAGCCACGAGTGCATCGAGTGCTTCGCGGTGGTTCTCCAACTCCATGCGTTCGATGGAAGCACACGGCTGTCACACATTCACCGTTGGAAATGAGCGCAAATTGCACTGACATTTCAGACACGC
>CAWDVF010000013.1:0-117985 GCA_963805665.1 uncultured Acidimicrobiaceae bacterium
GGTGGGTCGATGTCTTCGATCGCGTTGGTGCTGCCGTACTCGACCACGATCTCGCTGTTCCTGGCCTTGCGGTCGAGGACGATCCGGGGATAGGCGCCGCATCGCACTGCTCGACGACGTTGTAGTCGAGCAGGCCGTCGAGCGCGTCCGCTGCCACTGGGGCCGCGAGATGTCGCCCCGGAAGACGCAGCTTCGCCGGGCCGCGGGCCTGGTCTGACCCCCTCGTGGAAGGCCGCGCCGAAGTAGCGCAGGGCCCAGAAGTCCTGGAAGTTCGCCGGCTCGTCGAGCAGCCAGGGAGACGACCCGCGCGACCAGCCGTTCGCTGCTTGAAGTCGTTCTTGCCGTTGAGGAAGCACTGAAAGAGCGTCTCGTTCCAGCCGTGGCCGTTCAAGTGCTCGGCGAACTGCCGCGCGACGCGTCGACGAAGTCGCGGCGATACGCCGCGCGGGAAGGCGCGGTCGGCCCAGTAGTCGCCGTTGTAGTTCCCCTCCATCGGGGTCGGCCAGTTCTCGTGCAGCGGCAGGTAGAAACACTCGAGCGGGACCGCCCTTGCGCGGCAGGTCGGCGAACGCCGAGCCGTCGAAGTACGGGCCGAACCGGCGGTCCCAGGCCGACCAGTCGAGCCGCTGGCCGTCCCAGACCGGCGCACAGCCGTCGGCCACCGTCCCGTTCTGCGAGTAGGGCACGCGGTTCAGGACCGTCCGGTGCTCGTGGGCCAGGCGGTAGTAGTCGCGCTCGTTCGTCCGGCAGGCCGTAGCAGTTCATCTCGGGCAGGAAGCTCAGGGAGTCGGGCAGCGTGAAGTCCCAGACGTGGAGGCCAACGTCCAAGGAGAGCGTCCGACTCCCGTCCGTCAACGTGAGCTTCCCCCGATGTTCTCCGGCGGTCGCCTGGTGCGAGACATGAATCTCAACCATTCCCCGGTGGTTCGAGACCCGCAACCAGTTCCACATGCTCGGTCATCGGGAAGATGTCGAAGGCCCGCAGCGACGTCAGGCGCCAGTCCTGGTCGAGGAGCACCTTGACGTCGCGGGCAAAGGTCGCCGCATCACATGAGACGTAGACGAGCCGTCGCAGGGTCGGGGCGTGCGTCGTGAGCGCATGCATCACGTCGATTCCCGCGCCTTCGCGGGCGGGGTCGAGGACCACGACAGACGGGCGGCCGACCCCCGTCGCAACCAGTGCGGGAGTCACCTCGGTTTCCTCGACCCGCAGGTGGGCGAGGCCACCCGCGTTGTGCCGCGCGTCCGCGCAGGCGCGCCTGTTCGCGTTCGACCGCCACCACCGACCCGTCGGACCCGACCGCGTCGGCCAGCGCGACGGAAAAGAGGCCTGCTCCGGCGTAGAGGTCGACGGCCGCGGCGCCTTCACACTCCCCGATGACGTCGAGGACTGCCGCGAGGAGTGCGTCGGCGGCGCCGACGTGGGCCTGCCAAAAGACGCCGGAGGAAACCCGATAGGTCCGGTCCCCGACGCCCCGGTGCACCGCCCCGGGATCGCGTCGCACCTTGCCCCGGACGACGAGGCCTCCGTGGACCGACGAGAGCTTGGGCGCCCCGTGGCGCCCTGGTGTGACCGAGACCACCGCCTCGCCGGGCGTCGCCCCGGTGATCACCTCGACCTCGGTCGCCCCGGGCCACGCGACCGCCAGGGCGCCCGTTGCGGCGATCGCGGCGGTGGTGACCGGGCAATGCTCGATCGGTTCCACCCGGTGGGACCGGTGTCGACGGAACCCGGCCGTTCCGCTCCGGTCGACGGCCAAACGGACGCGGGTCCGCCAGCCGAGCCCGCCACCGCCGCCCTCTGCGCCTGCGACGCCTTCCACCTCGATCTCCCGCTCGACCCGGGCGATCGAACGCAGGAGCTCTTGGACCCGCGCCGCCTTGAGTCGGCGCTGGGCCCCGATCTCCACGTGCTGAAAGTCGCACCCTCCACACCGGCCGGGACCCGCGTGCGGGCACGGCGGAACCACCCGGTCGGGCGAGGGGTTCAGGATCTGGACCGCGTCGGCTCGCAGATACGACCTGGTCGCAGCGGTGATGCGGGCCCGAACCCGCTCACCGGGCAGCGAGTGCCGGACGAAGACGACCTTGCCGTCGGGGGCCCGGGCCACGCAGCCACCACCCCCGGCGAGCGCCCCGACCTCGAGCTCGAGCAGGTCGTCGCTGCCCGAGGTCGTCATCATGGCAAGCGTACGGCGGCGAAGTTGGTCAAGATTTCCCCTCGAGGGTGTCGATCCGGGTCCGACCCGATCGTCGTAAGAGCGAAACCAACCCCAACCCCCGAGAAGAGGAGAACCCCCATGCGCTACCTGTTGCTGATTGCCCTCGAGGAGGACGCACGCCCACCGTCGGGCGCGGACGCCACCAAGATGGACGAGGAATACGCCGAGTGGATGAAGACGATGGCCGAGCGGGGCGTCCTGCAGGGCGGCGAGCGCCTTCGTCCGTCGACCGACGCCACCACGGTCCGGGTGCGCAACGCCGAGGTGCTGGCCACCGACGGCCCCTTCGCCGAGACCAAGGAGCAGCTGGCGGGGTACTTCCTCGTCGAGTGCAAGGACCTCGACGAGGCCATCGAGGTCGCCGTCCAAGATCCCCGGCGCCAAGCTCGGCGGCATCGAAGTGAGGCCGATCTGGGAGATGTGACCCCCGAGGTCAGGTCTGCGATCACCGACGCGTTCCACCAGGAGTGGGGCCGGGTGGTCGCCACCCTCATCCGGCTCACCGGAGACTGGGACCTCGCCGAGGAGTGCGCGCAGGATGCCTTCGCGAAGGCCGCCGAACGGTGGCCCCGCGACGGCGTCCCGCGCCGCCCCGGAGCGTGGCTCACGACCGTGGCCCGAAACCGGGCGCTGGATCGAGTGCGCCGCGGCGCAGCTCGGCGCGTCGAAGCTGCAGGAGGTGGCCGCGGTGAGCGCAGGCGACGACGAGAGCGGGCCCAGCGAGAGCGAAGAGGTGCCGGACGACCGTCTGCGCCTCATGTTCACCTGCTGTCACCCCGCGCTCTCCCTCGATGCGCAGGTCGCGTTGACGCTGCGCACCCTGGCCGGGCTGACCACCCAGGAGATCGCCCGCGCCTTCCTCGTGCCCGAGCCGACGATGGCGCAGCGCCTCATCCGGGCCAAGCGCAAGATCCGCAACGCCGGCATCCCCTTCCGGGTGCCGCCCGGCCACCAGCTGGTCGATCGCACCGGCGCGGTGCTGTCGGTCTTCTACCTGCTCTTCAACGAGGGCTACGCCGCGAGCTCCGGCGAGGACCTGATGCGCGCAGGCGCTGGCGGACGAGGCGATTCGCCTCGGACGCGCACGCTGTGCGCGCTCATGCCCGACGAGCCCGAGGCGCTCGGCCTGCTGGCCCTGATGCTGTTGCACGACGCGCGCCGCTCGACCCGGGTGGACGCCGCCGGCGACCTCGTGGTGCTCGAAGACCAGGACCGCTCTCTCTGGGATCGGGCGACGATCGACGAGGGCGCCGCCGTCCTTGACGCCGCGTTGCGCCTCCGCCGGCCCGGGCCGTTCCAGGTACAGGCGGCGATCGCGGCATGCCACGCGCAGGCAGGCAGCCCGGACGAGACGGACTGGATGGAGATCACCGCGCTCTACGACCAGCCTGTCCGAGATGCACCCATCCGCCGTCGTGGCGCTCAACCGCGCCGTGGCCGTGTCCATGTGGCTCGGGCCGGCCGAGGAGGGCTCGCCCTCGTCGAGCAGCCTGGCCGACAGCGGCGAACTGAGCGGCTATCACCACCTGCCGGCGGCCCGGGCCGACATGCTGCGCCGGCTGGGCCGCCCATCGGAGGCGGCAACGGCCTACCAGGAGGCCCGCGACCTGGCCGGCACGGATGCCGAGCGCCGGTACCTGGAACGCAGGAGGCGCGAAGCGTCGGTTTGACACCTCGCGGCGCCGCGGCAATCGTCTCGCCCGGACTCGGCGCCCACCAGCAGCGGGCGCGAGCGATCCCGACACGACCGGAAGGACGGCCAGACATGTTGCAGGACAGAGTGGCGATCATCACCGGGGCGGGACGCGGCATCGGCCGTGAGCACGCCCTTCTCTTCGCCTCGCTCGGGGCCAAGGTCGTGGTCAACGACCTCGGCGGCGCCGTCGACGGTTCGGGCTCGGACGTCTCGGCCGCCCAGTCGGTGGTCGACGAGATCACGGCCGCCGGCGGGCAGGCCGTGGCCAACACCGACAGCGTGAGCTCGTTCGACGGGGCCAAGGCCATCGTCGACCAGGCCGTCTCGACCTTCGGCGACCTCCACGTCGTGGTCAACAACGCCGGCATCCTCCGCGACCGGATGCTCGTGTCGATGAGCGAGGACGAGTTCGACGCCGTCATCGGCGTCCACCTCAAGGGCACGTTCAACGTCACCCAGCACGCCGCCGGCTACTGGCGCGAGGTCGCCAAGGACGGGACGGTCTCGGACCGGGCGATCGTGAACACCAGCTCGGGCGCCGGCCTGCACGGCAACGTGGGCCAGACCAACTACTCGGCCGCCAAGGCCGGCATCGCCGCCATGACCGTCGTCAACGCCATGGAGCTGAACCGCTACGGCGTGCGGGCCAACTGCATCGCGCCGGTGGCGCGCACCCGACTGACCATGCAGACCCCGGGCATGGGCGAGTCGATGCAGCAGCACGTGTTCGATCCCGAGAACGTCTCGCCACTCGTCGCCGTGCTGGCCGCCGAGACCTGCCCGTTCAACGGCCAGGTCTTCAGCGTGTACGGCGGGACGGTCGGGATCTACGGCGGCTGGTCGATCGCCGAGTCGGTGGAGACCGACGACCGTTGGACGGCCGACAGCCTGGCTGCGGCGATGGACAAGCTGCCCCGCACGGTCGAGGTCAACAGCCAGATGACCGAGCTGGTCAAGGCCATGGGCCGCTGACCTGACTCAGCGGCAACGGCAGCGACCGCGCCACCGCCAGCGGCGCCCCCACGGCCCCGGTCAGAGGGTTTCGCTCCGGCGAGGCATCGCTACGTAGGCTTCGAGCCATGGGTGGGGCAGTGGGGGCGCGCAAGGACCGTCCCGAAATTGAGGCGGCCGTCGCCGCGGCCGAGGTCCACCCGCTGCTGTGCGCAGTGGCCCAGCGCACCGGTGACCTCTCTCTGCTCCGCGACGACTTCGCGCCCGACCAGACCCAGCTCCTGACGCCCGGGCGCGGCCTCGGGCCCGAACAGGAGGAAGAGGCGCGCCGCCTGGCGACCGAGGCGCTGCTGGCGCACATCGAGTCGGGCGCGCCCGAGCACACCCTCACGCGCGACGAACGCCAACGCGTCTACGGCTTCCTGATCGGGTCCGAGTCGACGGACCAGTGGGAGGGCTTCCTCACCGAGGAGCTGGCGCTGGAGGGTACCGACCCGCGGGCCCCGAGCTGGCACCTCGATGAGCTCGCCGAGCTCGCCGACTCCGCCGAGCCCCTCCTCTCGTACCGCTGCGCCGTGATCGGCGCCGGCGCCTCCGGCCTCGCCGCGGCGTACCGGTTGCGCCAGGCCGGCGTCGCCGTGACCGTCTTCGAGAAGAACGCGGACGTCGGCGGCACGTGGCTCGAGAACGTCTATCCGGGCTGCCGGGTCGACGTGCCCAACCAGCTCTACAGCTTCTCCTTCGCCCAGACGAACGACTGGGCGTCGCGCTTCTCGGCCCAGCCCGACCTGCTGGCCTACCTGCAGGGCCTGGCGAAGGCGCTCGGCCTCGGCGCCTGCATCCGCTTCCGCAGCGAGGTGACCGAGGCTCGCTACGACGACCAGGCCCACCGCTGGACTCTCACCGTGCGCACCGGCACCGGCACCGACCCCGACGCCGACGCCTCAGAGACCACAGAGGAGTTCGACGCCGTCGTCTGCGCCGTGGGCCAGCTCAACCGCCCCTCCTTCCCGGCCATCGAAGGACGGGAGACGTTCACCGGAGAGTCGTTCCACTCCGCCGCCTGGGACGACACGATCGAGCTCGCCGGCCGACGCGTCGCCGTCATCGGCACCGGCGCCAGCGCGGCGCAGTTCGTCCCCCTCATCGCCGCCGAAACCGCGCACCTCGACCTCTTCCAGCGCACCCCGCCCTGGCTCCTCCCCACCGACAACTACGGCGATCCGTTCCCGCCGGAGTTCCACGACCTCCTCAACATCCTGCCGAACTACGGGCGCTGGGACCGGCTGTGGCAGTTCTGGCTGATGCACGAGGGCCTGCTCGTGGCCGCCCGCGTCGACCCCGAGTGGGACGAGCACACCGAGGCCGTGAGCGCCGGCAACGACTTCGTCCGCTCGATGCTCCTCGACGTCCTCCGCGCCCAGGTGACCGACGACGAGCTCTACGAGAAGATGGTGCCGCACTTCCCGCCGTTCGCGAAGCGGGCGCTGCGCGACGACGGACGCTGGGCCGCGGCCTGCAGCCGGCCTGAGGTCGACCTCGTCACCACCCCGATCGCCGAGATCACCCCAACCGGCGTGCGCACCGACCGACGGCGAAGACCACCCGGCCGACGTCATCATCTACGGGACCGGCTTCACGGCGTCGGACTTCGTGGCGCCGATGCGCGTGGTCGGCGAAGGCGGTGTGGAGCTGAACGAGGAGTGGGGCGGCGACGCCACCGCGTATCTCGGCATCACGGTCCCGGGTTTCCCGAACTTCTTCATGCTCTACGGGCCGAACACCAACCTCGTCATCAACGGGAGCATCCTCATCATGGTGGAGTGCCAGGTGCGCTACGCCGTCGAGTCGATCGGCCAACTCCTGCGCACCGGGCACCGCGCCATGTCGTGCCGGCGCGACGTCCACGAGCGCTACGCGCGACGAAATGGAGGAGGGCAACGCCAAGATGGTCTGGGGCGTCGCCGACGTACCCACGTGGTACCGCAACAAGCACGGGCGGGTCACGCAGAACTGGCCGTTCGACCTGCACACCTACTGGGCGCGCACGCTCGAGCCCGACCTGAGCGACTACGAGCTGGCCTGACGCCGACGCCCGCGCCCGTACCCGTACCCGGACCCGCACCCACAACGACGCCCGTGCCCAGCCGCGAGCTCACCGAGATCCTCGCCCTCGTCCCGCCCGACTTCGCCGACCCGGCCGCCGACTACCGCGCCGTGCGGGCGATGATGGCGCCCTTCCACGGCCACCCGGTGCCGTCGCACGTCACGGTCACCGAGACGACGCTCGGCGGCGTCCGCTGCGCCTGGTACGACGACACCCGCGCTCCGCGGCGCGACCGAGTCGTCTACCACTGCCACGGTGGCGGGCTCGTGTCCTGCGCGCTCGACGACTACCACTTCTACGGGGCGATGCTGGCCGAGCAGTTCGAAGCGCGCGTGCTCCTGGCGGACTACCGCCTCGCCCCGGAGCACGTCTTCCCGGCGGCCCACGACGACTGCTACTCGGCCTACCGCGGGCTGCTCGTCGAGCAAGGCGTCGATCCCCGACGCCTCGTGGTCAGCGGGGACTCGTGCGGCGGCCTGCTCGGGCTCGGCGCGCTGTTGCGCGCCCGGGACGAGGGCCTCGCCGCGCCGGCCGGCTTCGTCTCCATCTCGGGGTGGTTCGATCTCTCGGTCGCCCACGAGCACCCGGGCCCGGCCGCCCGCGACCCCTTCCTGACGGCCGCCTGGGTGCGCAACCGCGGCCGTGACTACTGCGGACCGGACGTGCTCCTCGATGATCCCCGGGTCTCACCCCTCTACGCCCACCTCACCGGTCTCCCGCCGCTCTACCTGGCGGTGGGGGAGTACGACACCCTGCGCGAGGGCGTCTATGCCCTGATGGCCGCAGCTGCGGCCGCCGGCGTTGCGGGCACCTTCGAGTCCTGGCCGCAGATGGTCCACGGCTGGCAGGGCCTGGTCGGCGTGGGCGCGCCCGAGGCGGTGGCCTGGTTCAGGCGCGCCCGCGCCTTCCTCGACGAAGTGGCGCCGATCTAGCGTTCCGAGCGGCCTAGCTCCACTGCCCCGGCTCGTAGTCGCCGGCCGGCTGGCGGACGATGACGTTGAGCCGGTTGTAGAAGTTGATGAGACCGACGAGCGCGACCAGGGCCCCGAGCTGCTCCTCGTCGTAATGCGTGGCGGCCCGGGCCCACACGTCGTCGCTGACGCCTTCGGAGGCGTCGGCGATGCGGGTGCCCTGCTCGGTCAGCTCCAGGGCGGCGCGCTCGGCCTCGGTGAAGACCGTCGCCTCGCGCCAGGCGGCGACCAGGTTGAGCCGCTGCTGGGTCTCGCCGGCGGCAGCGGCGTCCTTGCTGTGCATGTCGGTGCAGTAGCCGCAGCCGTTGATCTGGCTGGCCCGGAGCTTGACGAGCTCCTGGGTCGCGGCGGGCAGCGTGGACTCCGTGATCACTTGTCCGGCCGAGTTGATGTACTTGATCAACTTCGGGGCGAGCGGGTTGTCGAAGATGTTGAGGCGGGCGTCCATCATGCGTTCCTTTCTCTTGTTTCGTCTTGGGATTCGCTTTCCACCTACTCAGACCCGTTCCCGCTCCCGTGTGTGACATCACCCCCATCGCATCGAGGGCGGCAACGCCCGGTGTGGACAAGCGTCGACGGGCGTGACGCGTGACGCGCCGCCGGCTCAGGCCTCGAGGACGGTGAGGTCGAGCTGCGCCAGGCGCTGCGGGTCGGCGAGGATGTCGAAGGCGACGATCTTGTCGCCCCGCACGGTGAAGGCCCCGACCGCGACGGGCGTGCCGTCGGGGCCGAACGAGACCGACCCGACCACCCCGTTGACGAGCGCCGGCTGCACGAGCAGCCCGCGGGTGGAGAAGGCCCGGGCCCGGCGGGCCACGGCCAGCGCACCTCGCACCTCGCGCCGCCCGCCACCGCTGGCGGCGAGGGCTCCCTCGTCGGCCCGCAGCACGACGTCGGGGTCGAGCACGGCCACCAGCGCGTCAAAGTCGCCTTCTCGTGCCGCGGCCATGAAGGCGTTGACGACGGCACGCTGGCGCTCGATGTCCGTGTCCGGCACCGTCGGCTCACCCTGGACCCGGCGGCGGGCGCGGCTGGCCAGCTGGCGGGCGGCCTCGGGCGTGCGGTCGACGATCGGGGCGATCTCGTCGAACGGCACCGCGAAGATGTCGTGGAGCACGAAGGCGAGCCGCTCGGGCGGGGAGAGCGTGTCGAGCACCACGAGCAGCGCCACGCCGACCGAGTCGGCCAGCAGGGCCTCGTGTTCGGGATCGGTCCGGTCGGGGCGGTCGATGATCGGGTCGGGCATGTGCGGGGCGAAGGACTCCTCGCGCCGGGTCTGGCGCGAGCGCAGCATGTTCAGCGAGACCCGGGCGACGACGGTCGTCAGCCAGGCGCCGAGGTTCTCGACGCCGCTCGTGTCGGCACCTCTGAAGCGCAGCCAGGCGTCCTGGACGGCGTCGTCGGCGTCGCTGAGCGAGCCCAGCATCCGGTAGGCGACGGCCCGCAGATGCGAACGGTTCTCTTCGAAACGTTCGTTCAGCCAGTCGGTGTGCACCACGTCACACTCCTCCCGCGCCCGGTTCATAGCATGCAGACCCGCCGGGCCCGGCAAACGTGACGGCGAGGCGGGGCGCCCGCTTGGGCGACGCCGGGAACGGCGGAGTGAGCCGGATTAACTGACGATGTTGATGGGCGACCCGGCCGGGATGATGGCCAGCTGCGCCAGGTCGGCGTCATGGAGCCGGATGCACCCGTGCGAGATGGCGGCACCGGTCGTACCGATCAGGGCGTCGTCGCCCGACGTGATCGGCCCGTGGATCCCGATGATCGCGTCACCCGAGTTCTCCCAGTCGGTGAACGTGTCGGAGTGGTCGGAGGTGACGAGGACGAAGGGGCCGTAGCCGGGGCCCGGTGAGGGGTACTGCATCGGCATGAAGTACTGGCCGGTCGGCGTCGGGTCGTCGGGCGCGCCGATGCCGGCGGGGAAGTCGAAGATCTGCGTGCCGCCGTCGTAGACGAGCAGGTGCATCGTCGTCAGGTCCACGACGATGGCGTAGGGCGTGTTCGAGAGCGTCACGTCGCTCTGGTGCACCCAGATGGTCGAGCCGTTCGGACGCTGGGCGAGCCGCACCTCGACCCAACCCGGCAGCGTGTTGATCACCGGCAGGACCGAGGCGTAGCCGTACCAGTTGCCCGGGACGGTCATCGACGGGGTGGCGTCGCCGGCGAGGGTGTAGCCGGGGATGTCGCCGTTCGTCGTCGCGACCAGCGTGCTCGCCGGCACCGCGAACGGGTTCGTGTTGACCGCGGTCGTCGTGGCGGTCGGCGTTTTTGAGGCGGCCGCCTCGGTCGAGCGGTGCGCACTGTGCGGCGGTCGGACCGAGGCCTGCGGCCCGGCGGCACGCGCGCCGCACCCGGCGGTCACGACCGCCAAGCCCACGACTGCGACCGCCGCTGCGAACCGGCGAACTAGATGCAATTTCGACCCCCGTTCGGCCCACAATGGTACGCCCGGTTGCCGGACCCCCGGTATGCGGGCAATCGGCGCCGGTCACGGCGCGGCGAATGGCAGGATGCGCCATGACCGATCGCCAGCGCATCGCCTCGGGGTCCCCGTTCGAGCCCACCATCGGCTTCAGCCGGGCCCTGCGGGTGGGGGACCGTGTCCTCGTCTCGGGGACGGGCCCGGTGGTGCCCGACGGCCGCTGCCCCGACGACGCCGGGGCGCAGGCCCGCCGCTGTTTCGAGATCATCGCCGCCGCGCTCGACGAGGCCGGCGCGTCGCTCGACGACGTGGTGCGCACCCGCATGTACCTCACCTCGGCCGACGTCGCCGCCGCCGTGGGCAGCGTGCACGGCGAGCTGTTCGCCGACGTGCGGCCCGCCGCGACCATGGTCGTCGTGGCGGGATTGCTCGACCCCGCCTGGAAGGTGGAGATCGAAGCCGAGGCGGTGGTGCCGCCGCGCTAGCCTCGCCCGGATTATGGCGGTAGTCCCGCACGTGTTGCGCGCCCTCGACCCCTCGGAGAAGTACTTCTGGTTGCTCGGCCGGCTGAACGGCATGACCGGGGTCTTCCTGGCCTACGCCGACCGCACCTTCGACGAGGAGGAGCTCGCGGCGGCGCTCGGGCACATCCAGCGGCGCCATCCGCTGCTGCGGGCGCGCGTCGAGGTGGTGGACGACGACTACGCCTTCGTGGAGGTCGACGGCGCCATTCCCATCACCGTGCGCCCGCTGCGAGCCCGGCGACCCGTTGCCCATCGCCGAGCTCCACCTGTTGCCCTTCGCCGACTCGCCGCACCCGCTGGTCCGCTGCCTCTCGTTCCCGGTCGCCGGCGAGGAGCGCTCGGTGGTGGTCATCGTCATGCACCACGTCTTCTTGGACGGCAGCTCGGGCATGAACCTGCTGAGCGAGTTCGCCCAGGCCCTCGAGGACGCGACGAGTGCGCCCGGCCCGTCCGACGTGGTGCCCGCCGCGCTGCACACGCGCTTCCCCCCGACCTCGCGGCGCCCCGGGCGGCGGTCGCCGTGCTCGGCGCCGTCCGGTCCGAGCGCGAGGGGCAGCCGCCGCCGGACGTCTTCCCGTTCCACGAGCGGCTCGCGCCGTCGACGTATCCCCGCCACGACCTCCTGGTCATCTCGGGTGACGCCCTCGACGCCCTGCTCCGGAGCGCGAAGGCGGCCGGGGCGACCGTGACCGGGTGGATCGACGCCGCCTTCTTGGAGTCCGCCGCCGCCCTCTTCGGTGACGACGAGGCACACTGGATCTGCCTGGCCAGCGCGACCGACCTGCGTCCCCGGGTCGAGCCGCCGCTGCCGTTCGACGACATGCAGCTGGCCATCGGGATGGTGTGCACGCCGTATCTCGTGTCGGAGGCGACGCGTGACTCCTTGCCGCGCGACATCGGCGAACAGATCGGCCGCGAGGTCGCGCGCGGCGAGAGCCACCTCTTCTACCGCTTCGCCCGGACCGCCACGTACCCACCCACCGACGAGGGGCTCGCCACCTTCGCCAAGTGGGTGAACTCGACCCCGCAGAACATCACCGTCAGCAGCGTCGGCCGCAAGGACGACACGGGCGACCCCGCCTGGCTACGCCGCATCACCGCGACGATGGTCCCGGGCCCCAACCAGGTCTCGTTCACCGCGGCGACGACCTACCGGGGCGAGATGGTGCTCAACGTCGCCACGGACCTCGCCAAGCTGCCGCCGGCGCTGGCCGACCGCTTCGTCGAGGGCATCATGGCGCGCCTCGGCGCGCGCTGCGAGCAGACGACGACCTACGAGCCCGCGCAAGCGACATCACCCCCACGCTCCTAGCGGGCGGGCTCTCGCCCGACCTACACGAGACCCGAAGCCACCACTGCGCCACTGGGCACGACCGATCCACCCGACGGCTCGACGGTGATGCGCAGCTGTGACGTCTTCGACGACCCGGCGAGGGTGAAGACGGAGCCAGATGGGGACTGGCCCAAGAGCCCAAGCGAGATGGGCTGGCCGTTGACGACACCCCAGAGTTGGTAAGTCGCCGCCGGTCCGAGCGCAGGAAGCCTCGAAGAGACGAGGTAGCCCCGCCCGTCGGCCAGGACGAATTGGGCGAGCGTCCGTGTGCTGTCGTTGCCGAGGTTGATGACCATGTGTCCCGGCGTCTCGAGCGCGGCGACCACGCCGGCCGATTGCACCGCCGGCGCCGCATCGTTGGGCGGAGCCGCATGGTTGGTCCCGAAGAGCCCAAGCCCGAGGATGGCGGCTGCGGCGGCCGCCGCCCCCATGATCGACCCGACAACGGCGAAGCGGGCGCGACCCGACATTGGTCGACGCCTCATGTGAGCGCCAACGGGACGAGTGACGGCGTCGGGGAACAGCCGTGCCGTGGGGGTGCGCTCCGCGTCGGACCCTGGGAGGCGACTGACGATGCTGAGCCACAGATCCTCGGGGAGCGGGGCGACCGAGGTCCCGAGGGCTGCGGCGACGTCGCGGTAGGCATCGAGCTCGCCCCGACAGCGAGGGCATTCCTCGAGGTGCTCTTCGATGTCGCTGCACTCGTCGCTGACGACGGCGTCCAGCGCATATGAGGCGAGCAGCTCGTTGATCTCTTCGTGCATCATGACGCGTCAACCCCCTGGATCCCGGCCTCGACCAACGCGGCGCGCATCCTGCGCATGCCGTTGCGGATCCTGCTCTTGACCGTTCCTTCAGGCTGACTCAGGAGCCGCGCGACCTCGACGTAGGTGTAGCCCTCGAAATATGCGAGCTCTATCACCTGGCGCTCCTCCTTCGGGAGTTCACTCATGGTCGTCGATATCTGGTCGGCCAACGAGAGATCCCAGACCTCATGCTGCAGGTCGTAGGCCGCCGTGGCCGTCCGCTCGACGTCCGCGTTCTCGCGGCGCCGACGCGAGCTGAGGGATCGAACGGAGTCGACGGCCCTGGCATGGGACTGTGCCAGCAGGAAGGAGCGCAGCGAACCTCGCGAAGGATCGAAGCGGTCCGGCTGGTTCCAAAGACGCAGAAAGATCTCCTGCGTCACGTCCTCCGCCTCAGCCGCGTTACTCAACACCTTTCTGGCCAGACCGAAGACGGCCCCACCGTGGCGTCGGTAGACCTCGGCGAGAGCGAGCTCGCTGTAGCGAGCAATGGAGGTGACCAGTTGGGCGTCACTGGCCTCACCTGATATCGGACATGCAGGTCTTGTTCGACGCGGGCGCCGTTGACGGATGTCGAAGACTGAAAGTTGGCCGGCGATTCGTCGTGAAGACCCATCGATGTCGTTCAGACGCGCGACCCCAGCCTTTGTGACATCCGAAACAGATTCGGTTCCGAACGCATGACATTCCACCCAACCAGGAGGTCACATGACGGCAGATCCGAGAGCGCTCAGTGAGTTGCTCGACGAATCACAAGATCTACAGGCGGACGCCCTGCGGCCCACCCACACCGCGCTCGACGAGTTGGTCGAGATCAGTCACGACTCCGGCCAGAGGAGACCCGGCATCGAATCTCGCCTTCCACCAAGAGCATCAGCGCTCTGTCCGTGCAAGCCTGAGTGGCGCGACCATCCTCGGCGCTGCCGGCGGCGCAGCCCTCGTCGGCCTGCTCGCCTCGGCCGCTTCGGCCAGCAGCTCGAGCGACGTGCAGATTCTCCAGACGGCGGCGTCGATCGAGAACCTGGCCGTGGCCACCTACAAGACAGCACTGACGCTTCCTTACATCGGTGGATCAGCGGCCAACCCCGTCGTGACCAAGTTCGCTCAGGTGACCATGGGCCAGCACGTCCAGCACGCCGACGCGTTCAACGCCGCAGTCAAGCACCTCGGTGGCAAAGCCCAGCACAAGCCGGACCCGGCGTTCGTCCCGGTGGTCAACAAGGCCGTCGCCAGCTTGAGCAACGCCACCGCGGCGCAGGGTGCGCTCGGCGTCGTGGGCCTGGCCCTCGAGCTCGAGAACATCGCGGCAGAGACGTACGTGAAGGACACGACACTGGCGAAATCGTCGACCAACAAGGCGCTGTTTGCGTCGATCATGGGGATCGAGGCGCAGCACGTCAGCGTGCTTCTCGCCGTGCAGGCCCTTCTCATGGCCGGCGCACCGCAGTTGATCTCGTTGTCGCCCGGCACGGCGGCCGCCCTACCGGCAGCAGCCGGATCCGTCGGATTCCCCAACGCGTTCTACAAGACCGACATGGCCGCCCCGGCCAAGCAAGGAGCCGTCAAGTGAGCAAGCGACGTAAGAGACGTATTCGAGGGCTCGGAGCACGAGCTCCTCGCCATGACCAAGGAGCTCGACGAGCTCCACAACGACGTGGGCACGCCGGCAATGGACGTCGGTGTCTCCAACATGATCGACGCCATGGAGCTGGTGCGCGGCTCGACGAGCCGACGCACGTTCCTCTTGGGCGCCGGTGCCGCCGCAGCGGGTGGCGCCGCCATGCTGGCCGTGGGCGGAACTCCCGTCATGGCCGGCGCGGCGACGCGCTCGTTGTCGAAGGCCGACGCCACCCGGGCGGCCGCGTTCCCGCCGGCCGGACTCACCGGTGACCTCGCTGTCGCCGCCGTTGCGGCCAGTCTCGAGAACCTGGCGGTCTTCGCGTACTCGGCGGGCCTGACTGCGGCCACTGCGGGCAAGCTCGGTGCGGTGCCTCCGGCCGTCGCTACGTTCGCCACCACGGTCAAGGGCCAACACCAGCAGCACGCCGACGCGTGGAACGGCGTGCTCAAGGCGCACGGCAAGGCGGCGGTCACCGTGACCAACCCCAAGCTGACGCCCACCGTCCAAGCTGACTTCGCCAAGGTGACCGACATCACCGGCCTGGCGCAGCTGGCCCTCACCCTCGAGACGATTGCCGCGCAGACGTATCAGGCGGAGACGTCGATGTTGAAGTCCACGGCAGCCATCGGGCTCTCCTCGTCGATTCAGCCGGTGGAGATGCAGCACATCGCCATCCTGTACTACGTGCTCGGCATGTACCCCGGGGCCCAGACGTCATCGGGCACCCCCCTTGCGTTCAACCCGACCTCCCAGGCGGTCTAGGTCGAATGCACCGACGGATGATGAGCGGGGCGGTCGTCCTGGTTCTGGCGGGCGCCCTGCTCCTCGCCGCCTGCAGCAGCGGGGAGTCGGGCCATCTCACCGCCTCGAGCGCCGCCGCGGCCTCGAGCGACCGCATCACGATCTCGAACTTCATGTACTCGCCCATGACCGACGACGTGGCGCCGGGAGCCACCATCTCGGTCATGAACATCGACACGGTCACCCACACGCTGACCGCGACGGGCGGCGGTCAGTTCAACACGGGCGACATCGCGCCGCACCAGACGAAGACGTTCAAGGCGCCCATCGACGCCCGGCACGTACCACTACATCTGTGACATCCATCAGTACATGATGGGCACGATCGTCGTGAAGTAGGCGGTCGTGTTCAACCTTGATCCTGGAAAGCTGCTCCTCGTCGCGGTCGTCGCCATCCTCGTCCTGGGACCGGACAGGCTGCCCGATGCCGCCCGCCGGGTGGGTGCGACCTGGAGGTCGTTCAACGAGTTCCGTCACCGGATGGAGTCCGAGGTCCGTCAGACGGTCCCGGAGCTTCCCTCCTCCGGTGAGCTCGCCCGGCTGGTGCGTTCGCCGGGGGCGTTGCTGCACCACCTGGGCGACGTCGCCCCGGCGACCTCGGACCTCCCCGAGCCTCACACCGTTGATGTGGTGGGGCCTCCGGTCTCGTCCGATGCGCCGTCACCGTCGACGTCTCTCGCTTTGGGCGACGCGAGCCTGAACTGACGGCGGGGACATGACCAACCTCTTGGCGCTCCGCGGGAAGGAGCGGCACTCTCCCGATTCCATGACGCTCGGTCAGCACCTCGGGGAGTTGCGCCGACGACTCGTCATCTGTCTGATCGCTTTCGTGATCGCCGCCGTCGTGGCGATCGTCGCCTACGAGCCGATCCTCCACGCGCTCCTGCGGCCGCTCTGCGCGGTCACTGCCTCGAGGGGAAACGTGACCCCGGGTTCCCGGCTTGTCCCCGCCGGGTCGTGCAACCTCTACGTCACTTCGCCGCTCGACGGGTTGTCGCTGCGCGTCAAGATCACCGTCTTCGGTGGCCTGGTCATGGCGTCGCCGGTGATCTTGTTCCAGCTCTGGCGGTTCATCGTTCCGGGCCTGCAGTCGAACGAACGGAAATACGCCATCCCCTTCGTGACCGCCGCCTTCGGGCTCTTCGCGGCCGGAGCGGCCACCGCGTACTTCACCATTCCGCATGCGCTGGGGTTCCTGGCGTCGGTGGGAGGACCCAACCTCCAGGCGATCTACGACCCGATCCCGTACCTCGGCTTGATCCTCTTGATGATGGTGCTCTTCGGGCTCACGTTCCAATTCCCCGTGATCCTGGTCTCATTGGAGCTCGCACGCGTCGTGACGCCGGCAAGGCTTCTCTCCTCCTGGCGTTGGGCCATCATCGTCATCACGGTCGTCTCGGCGGTCGTCACCCCCAGCTCCGACCCGTTTTCCATGTTGGCGCTGGCCGTGCCGCTCGTGTTCTTCTACTTCGCCTCGATCGGCATCGGGAAGCTCCTGGGTCGATAAGCGACGAGCCACGCTCTCGCACAGCGTCGCAACGAATCCGCATCCGCAGGAGCGGGTGCAGCGAATGTCAGATGTGCAATGGAAGCGAATTCTGAACGGACCGAGGCAGACGGGCCGCCTCGCCGGCCGAGTGGCAACGGTGGCCCTGTTGGCTGGTGGGCTCCTCCTGGTGTGGTCGAGCTATATCCACTTTCACCTGTGGGATTCTGAGGGGTATCGCCACATCGCCACCATCGGACCCCTCTTCTTGCTGCAGTCGATTGTCGGGCTCGTCCTCGGTGTGCTCGTCATCGTGGTGCGCCGCGTCTGGGCCGCCGTGCTGGCCGCGGGATTCGCTCTTTCGACGCTGGTCGGGTTCCTCATCTCAGTCCAGGTCGGTCTCTTCGGGTTCAAGGACTCATGGCAGGCGCCGTTCGCCCATGAGGCGTTCTTCGTCGAACTCATGGCCGCCATCGTCCTGCTCGTCGGCGGAGCGCTGTGCGCCGCCGGGTCAGGGTCGGTCCCGACCGCCGGCGTAGCCCCGGCCGGCGCCTCGTCGACGCACGACGAGCCCACAGACGTTCCGACATCCTTCGGCCCGTCGGCTGCGAATAAGTGATACCCATCGAGATTCGTGGGTGCGGTGACGCCGACGACTGGCGGGAGCACCGAGGAAGTCGAAGGAGCACCACATGCTGAGTGAGATTTTCGGAATGGATGGGATCGTCGTCGTTATCGTGCTGGCCGTCCTCGTGTTCGGCGGTGCGGCGATTCCCAAGCTGGCGCGCAACCTCGGGTCAGCGAAGCACCAATTCGAGAAGGGCCTCGGCGAGGGGAAGGCGGCAGCCGTCGAGAACGCGGACGTCGTGGTGATGCCCGTTCCGGTGCCTGTGTCGACATCGGTGCCGGCCGAGTAGCGCAGCAGCACTACCCCGACGCCGGTGCGACTGGTCTAGGACAGGTGGCTCATCACGGCGGCGGCCACGATGTTGGCGCCGCGCAGGTCGCCGACGAGGCCTGACTCCATCCGGTTCATCACGTAGCAGACGGTGAACTCCTCGTCCTGGTCCATGATGATGACCGAGCCGCCGTAGCCGCCCCAGTAACAGGCGTGCGGCCCGAGCGGCATGTCGGGCGGGTTGCTCAGGCCGTAGCCCATGCCGAAGCGCTCCGGGACGCCGAGCACCAGGTCGATCCCGTCCGCCTGCACCTCGAAGATGGCGTCGGTGGACTCGGCGGCGAGAGCAGGCGCACGCCGCGGGCCTGCGCCGCGGCCGGCGATGATCGACTGGATCGCGGCGACCGAGCGGGCGTTGCCGTGGCCGTTGGCGGCGGGGATCTCGGCCCGGCGCCACCATTCGTTGTGCGCCATCGAGGCGTCGACCGGCGGGTTCATGAAGGTCTTCAGCATGAGCGTCGCTGACCTGACCCTCCATGGCGTCGAGGTCGATCGGCGGCGGCGGGATCACGTCGGAGACCCGGTGGTCCTCGCTGGCGGGCAGGCCGATGTGGAAGTCGGCCCGAGCGGCTCGGCCACCTCGCGGGCGAACCAGGTGCCGATGCGACTCGCCGGTGATGCGACGCACCACCTCGCCGACCAGGTAGCCCTGCGTGACGGCGTGGTAGCCCGAGGCCGTGCCCGGCTCCCACCACGGCGCCTGGGCGGCCAGCAGCGAGGTGCATCTTCTCCCAGTCGGCGAGGTCCTCGGTCGTGATCGGCTCCTCCCAACCGGACAGGCCGGCCGTGTGCGCCCATCAGGTGGCGGACCTCGACCGTCTCCTTGCCGGCCTGCGGCGAACTCGGGCCAGTAGCGGGCCACCGGCGCGTGGAAGTCGAGCTCGCCGCGGTCGGCCAGCATCAGCGCGCAGAGGAACGTCATCGTCTTGGTGGTCGACCAGACGTTGGTGATCGTGTCGCGCTCCCACGGCCTGGTTTCTCGGCGTCGGCCCAGCCGCCCCAGATGTCGACGACCGGCTCGCCGTGCACGAAGACGGCGACCGACGCGCCGACGTCCTCGCCCCGAGTCGAGTTGGCCGGCGAGCGTGGTGCGGACCGACTCGAAGCGCGGCTCGCAGGTTCCCTGTATGTCTGCCATGGCCAGGCAACCTAATGGCTGGCGCCCGGCCGCCGCTGGTGGCGGGTGGGTAACGTCGCACCGTGGACCGGTCCGCCGTCGACGCCGTCGTCGTCGGCTCCGGGCCCAACGGGCTGGCGGCGGCGCTGACCTTGGCCCGGGCCGGGCGTGCGGTCGAGGTGTTCGAGGGCGCACCGAGCGTCGGCGGCGGCACCCGCACCGAGGAGCTGACGCTCGAGGGGTTCCACCACGATGTCTGCTCGGCCGTCCACCCGTCGCTCGTGGCCTCGCCGTTCTTCCGGGCACTCGACCTGCCGGCGCTCGGCGTGGTCCTGCGCCAGCCCGAGGTGGCGTTCGCCCAGCCGCTCGGGGGCGGGCGCGCCGCCGCTGTCTATCGGGACGTGGCCGAGACGGCGTCGCACTTCGGGGGTGACGCCGGCGCGTATCGAGCGCTGGTTGGCCCGTTGGTGGAGCAGCTCGACCACATCGTCCCCTACGTGCTCGGGCCGATGCGCAGCATCCCCGCCCACCCGCTCACGCTGGCGCGCTTCGCCGCCGTGGGCACCCCGTCGGTCCGGCACGCCACGCGGCGCTTTACGACCGACGCCGCCCGGGCGCTGCTGGCGGGTGCGGCGGCCCACTCGATGGAGCCGCTGACCGCGCCCTTGACGGCGTCGTTCGCGCTGCTCCTCACCGCGCTCGGCCACGGCGTCGGGTGGCCGGTCGTCGAAGGCGGCAGCGCCGCCATCACCCGGGGCCTGGCGGCCGAGGTCCGCCGCCTCGGGGGCGTCGTCCACACGGGCTCGTGGGTGCGCTCGCTCGCCGAGCTCCCGCCGGCGCGGGCCGTGCTGCTCGACACCTCCCCGCGCCAGTTCGTGGCGCTGGCGGGCGACCGGCTCTCACCCGGGCGGCCCGCCCGTGGCTGCGCTTCCGGCCCGGCGCGGGGACCTGCAAGGTGGACTGGGCCCTCGACGGCCCCGTGCCCTGGGGGGCCGAGGCCTGCCGGCGCACCGTGACCGTCCACGTGGGCGGCACGTTCGACGAGATCGCCCGCTCCGAGGCCGAGGTCGCGGCCGGCCGTCACGCCGAGCGCCCCTTCGTGCTCCTGGCGCAGCCGGGCGTCGTCGACCCGACGCGGGCCCCCGCCGGCAAGCAGACCCTGTGGGGCTACTGCCACGTGCCCAACGGATCCGACGTCGACATGAGCGAGCGGATGGAGGCGCAGATCGAGCGGTTCGCGCCGGGCTTTCGCGACCTGATCGCGGCACGGGCGGTGCGGAAAGCGGCCGACGCGGAAGCCGAGAACCCCAACCTGCTCGGCGGCGACGTGAATGGGGGCGCCCAGACGCTGCGCCAGACGTTCTTCCGACCGGTGGCCCGATGGAACCCGTACCGGACGCCGGTCGACGGGGTGTATCTCTGCTCGGCCTCGACGCCCCCCGGCGGCGGCGTGCACGGGATGTGCGGGGTGGCGGCGGCAGAGGTGGCCCTGCGGGAACGGTTCTCCTAGGAGGGCGCAGTCGCCGGGCCGGAGCTCGGGCTCAACCCAGGATCAGGATCAGGCGGCGGTGCCGGTCAGCTGGGCCAGGAGGTACCAGGCCTCGATCTCGTCGGCCACGCAGGACTTGAAGTCGCCCTGGGCCACGACGTAGCGCAGCCAGCACGGGTGGATCCGCAGCACGTTCGCCCCGTCGTCGCGGGCGACCTCGATGTTGCCCACCTCGCTCGTGATCTCGTAGCGCCAGTCGGTCTCGTCGTGCGAGGTGTTGGCGTCGGCGATGAGCTGTCGGACCATCTGCTCGGCGTTGCTCAGGCTCTGCGTCATGTCCGATCCCCTCCCTCTGGACTGCACTTTCGGACGTCGGCTTCGACTGCTCTCCAGTGTGCCGTCGGCGGGGTGAGGATCCGGCGCATACCGGTTGCTATTGCGGTGCGCGTTGCGTGGGAACGGGGGTTGAGAGGCGTGATCGCACGCGCCGCGTCGCGGATCGTGCGTGCGAACGGGCGAACGAATCGAGCGCCCGGCGGCGGTTCGCTCAGGCTCGGCCGAGCGGCACCCGCCACTCGACGACGGTGCCGTGGGGCTCGTTGGCCCGGAACCGGCAGGTGCCCGCCGAGCGCGGCGGCCCGCGACTCCATGTTGCGCATGCCGAAGCCCGTCACCGGCGTGGTCTCGGGCACCGGCCCGACGCCGTCGTCCGCGACCGTGAGGACGAGCTCGCCGTCCCGCGCGGCCACCGTCACCTCGATCGCGCCGGCGCCGGCGTGGCGGATCACGTTGGAGAGCGCCTCGCGCAGCACGGCCAGGAGCTGGTCGGCGGCGTCGCGGTCGGCGATGGTGTCGACGGCGCCGACGAACTGGACCCGGGGTTTGTAACCCAGGCGCTCCGCCGCGTCGCCGGTGAGCTTCAGGACGGTGGAGCGCACGCCCCGGACCGCCGTCTCCTGGGCCTGGAGGTCGAAGATCGTCGTGCGGATGTCGGCGATCACGTTGTCCAGCTCGTCGACCACCTCGCGCAGGCGGTCGGCCGACTCGGCGGGCAGGCTCGGGACCATCGCGCTCAGATCGCATCCCCGCCCCGAAGACGCGCTGGATCACCAGGTCGTGCAGGTCACGGGCGATGCGGTCGCGCTCGTTGGCCATCTCGAGGGCGCGCAGGGTCTTCTCGGACTGCTTCACCTTCACGAGGTTGTCGGCCCGGGCGCGCAGCTCGGGCTGGAAGAACGGTTTCAACAGGTAGTCGTTGGCCCCCGCCCGCAGCACATCGATGCGCGCCCTCGAGTCGTTGCGGGCGGTCAGGATCAGGATCGGCGTGGCGTCGATCGTGGGGTCGGCCCGGACGGCCCGCACGAGATCGTCGCCGCTCATCTTGGGCATCATGAAGTCGCAGACGATGAGGTCGGGTTTGACCGAGCGCGCCAGCTCGAGCCCCTCGGCGCCGTCGAGCGCGGCGTGGATCCGGAAGTTCGGCGCCAGTGCCTCGCACACGAACCGGTTCATGTCGGCGTTGTCCTCGATGACGAGGACCTGAGGGAGGTCGGCGATCGAGCCGGCTTCGCGGCCCGACATGCCCTCCCTCCAGTCGCCGGTCGGATGCCCGGCCAGGAGGATCTCGGCCGCGCCCCATGTCGAGGCCGACCGTCGCCGTCGGAGCGGACGTCGGCGCCGACCGGGGCCTGGATCGGCAGCTCGATGACGAAGAGCGCGCCGCCCTCGGGCGCGTCGGCCACACCGATGTCGCCGCCGTGCAGCAGCACGAGCTCGCGGGCGATGTGGAGGCCGAGCCCGGTGCCGCTCATCGTGCGCGTCGACGTGCTGTCGAGCTGGTGGAAGCGCTCGAAGATCTCGTGGCGGCGGCCGGACGGGATGCCGGGCCCGCTGTCGGCCACCTCGACCCGTACGGCGTCGTTGCCCGCGCCCTGGCGCAGCTCGATCCGCACCGTGCCGTCCTTGGGCGTGAACTTGAACGCGTTGGACAAGAGGTTGAGCAGGACCTGTTGGACGCGGCCCGGGTCCACCTGCGCCGCCACCTCGTTGTCGGGCGCCACCACCACGAAGTGCACCGCCCGGTCGACCGCCAGGGTCTCGAAGTTGTTGGCCACGATGCGCACGAGGTGGGCCAGGTCGAGCTCGGCGTACTCGAGCTCGAGCTTGGCGGCCTCGATCTTGGACGTATCGAGCAGGTCGTTGACGTGGCCGAGCAGGACGCGCGCGTTGCGCAGCACCACCTCGATGTCGCGCCGACTCTGCCCGTCGGGCGCCAGCTCGCCGTCGGACAGGATCCGCTCCGCCGGGGCGAGGATGAGGGCCAGCGGCGTGCGCAGCTCGTGGCTCACGTTGGAGAAGAAGTCGGTCTTGAGGCGGTCGAGCTCCTGGGAGCGCGCGTACAGGACCTCGAGCTGCTCGTTGGCCTCCTTCAGCGCGCGCCCGGCGCCGGCGACCTCGCGGGCCCGGCGGACGATCTCGGCCTCCATCGCGTCGATCCGGCGCGTCCTCGAGGGGCCGTTCGGCCTCGCGCTGGCGCTCCAGCCGGATGAAGTCGGTGACGTCCTGCACCTCGTGGATGATGTAGGCGAGCGAGCCGTCGGCGTGCAGGACGGGCGAGTTGTGCGGGCTCCAGAAGCGCTCCTCGAACCCGCCGCCCTCGGACTCCGGGAGCTTGATGTCGTACTTCTGCACCGACATCGCGTCGTCCTTGCGCTCCCGCCGCACGCGGGCGAGCGACGCCTTCAGGTTGCGCATCCCCTCGGTGGCCGGGTCGTCGGGGTTGTCGGGGAAGGCCTCGAAGAGCGGCCGTCCGATGACGTCGGCGCGCGCCGTCATGGTGGCGGCGAGATACGCGTCGCTGGCCGCCACGATCACCAGGTCGGGATCGACGACGAGGAAGAGGCCCGGAGACGACTCGAACAGCGCCCGGAAGTCGGGTGCAGGCGCGGCCGTGTCCGTGTCCGTGACATCGTCGCGGGTGCTCACGTCGTTGCCGTGGCTCGCCCGAGAGCCACGCCCTCTCGAGAATCGCCCATGGGTTTGGTCGGTCCTCCTACTGCCTAGGTCGATAAACCTGGGGCGACGCTACACCGGGGGACGCCCGGCGCTCAGGGCTCAGGGCCCGGCGCTCAGAGTTCAGCTCAGGGCTCGGGTGCACCGGCGGCGCGCACCTCGCACAGGCGCACCGGCGTCTTGACCCCCTTCATGCGGCGAGACTTCATCCGGCCCAGGTGTACGCCGGGGAGCGCCCACGCTGAACTCGCTGTGCTCGAGGAGCCGGTCGAGCCGGTCGAGCCGGTCGAGCCGGCCGTCGCTCCCGAGCCGGCCGCTTGCACGACCTCGGCGGTGGCCAGGACCTGGCCACCCTTCGCCGCCTCGCACACCCGGGCCGCCACGTTCACCATGTGCCCGACCACGTCGTTCTTCGTGAGGACGACCTCGCCCGTGTGCACCCCGGCCCGGAGCCGCAGCGGGTCCGGCGCGCTGGCCTGCAGGTCGAGGGCGGCCCGCAAGCCGGAGATGGGTTGGGGGAACGTGCACAGCAGGCCGTCGCCGAGGTGCTTCACGATCCTGCCCTTCCAGCGCCGCACGATCGGCGCCGCCCGTTCGTGGTGCTCGTCGATGAGCGCGAGCGCGGCGGCGTCGCCGTGGACGTCGGTGTACGCCGTGAAGCCCTCCAGGTCGGTGAAGACGACGGTCAGCTGCTTGGCGTTTCCTCCGGCGCCGCTCCCGCCGCCTTCGTCCCCCGACGACAACAGCTGCACGGCGGTGAGGCCGAGCGTGGACAGCTTGGACGGGTGGCGCTCGACCGTGCGCTCGAGGAAGCGCCGCAAGATGTCGCTCGGCGCGCTCGACGAGATCGGCCGTTCACCGGGCGCCTGCAGCCACTCCTCGTCGACCAACCCGATCTCGAGCGCGGTGGCGGCGTCGTCGGGATCGCTGCGGATCATCTCGGCCGCCTTGCGCGCCGTGGCCCGCCGCAACGCCGCCAGGGTGGCGGCACCGGCCTCGCGCGCCTTGCCACCCCGCGCCGCCGATCCGCCCTCCGCCTCTGCACCACGACCCGCCGCACTCATGGCGGCCAAACCTACCGGCCCTCGCGCAGACCCCGGAACGACTCGTCACGTGCCGGCAACTCGATGCGGCGCGTCAGCGTCACGGCCTCCAAGAGGCGTCGATCGTGCGAGACCACCAGCAGCGTGCCCTCGTAGCCCTCGAGCGCGGACTCGAGCTGCTCGATCGCCGGCAGATCGAGATGGTTCGTCGGTTCGTCGAGCACGAGGAAGTTGACGCCCCTGGCCGCGAAGGCGGCGAGCTCGGCGCGTGTGCGCTCGCCGGGGGAGAGCGACGCCGGCGGGCGCAGCACGGTCTCGGCGCCCAAGCCGAACTTCGCCAGCTGCGAGCGCGCCGGCGCGACGAGCAGTCCGGTCGCCGCCATGAACGCGTCGGCCACGCTCGATGCGGCGTCCGACAACACGCGCCGGTCCTGGCCGAGCTCGCCGATCACCACGCTCGGCCCGACGCGCCGGGTGCCCCGGGTCAACGGCTGGCGGCCGAGGATCGCCTCGACCACGGTCGTCTTGCCCGACCCGTTGGGGCCGACGAGCGCGATGCGGTCCGCCCAGGCGATATCGAGGGTGAACGGCCCGAGCGTGAAGTCCCCGCGTTCGACGACCGCGTCGGACAAATGGGCGACCACCGCACCGGACCGCGTCGCCTCGTTGATGTTGAAGCGGAGGTCCCATCCCTCCCACGGCTTCTCGACCGCCTCGAGCGCGTCGAGTGCCCGCTCGGTCCGCCGCGCCCGCGACGCCAGCTTCTCCGTGCGGTTGATGCGGAAGTCGCGTTGCGCCTTGTCGTTGTCGCGGCGGGTTCTTCTTCTCCTTGCTGACCCCCGACGTCGCCCACTGACGCTCCCGCTGGGCCCGCCGCGCCAGCTCGGACCGCTGCGACTCGTAGACCCCGTAGGCCTCCTCCGCGTGGGCGCGGTCAGCCGCTCGCTCGGCCAGATACCCGGACCAGCCGCCGCCGTAGAGCCGGCCGCGGCGCGTGTGCACGTCCAGCTCGAGCACGTCGGTCACCGTGCCGTCGAGGAAGGCGCGATCGTGCGACACGATGACCATGCCGCCCCGCCGTCGCGCCACCAACTCCTCGAGCCGGGCCAGCCCGTCGAAGTCGAGGTCGTTCGTCGGCTCGTCCAACAGCGTGATGTCGAAGCGCGCCAACAGGATCGCGGCCAGCGCGACCTTCGCCTCCTGCCCGCCCGACAACGCGTCGGCGCTCCGGTCCGCCAGCGCCGTTGCGAGGCCCACCTGTTCGAGGACGCCGGCGAGCCGCGCCTCGAAGTCGGCGGCACCGAGCGACTCGTAGCGCGCCAGGGCCGTCGTGTAGTGCTCCTCTGCGTCAGGTCGCCCCTCTCCGAGGGCGGCCGCCGCCCCGGTCAACTCCGCCTCGGCTGCGGCGGCACCGGTCCTGCGGTACAAGGCGTCGCGCACCGTCTCGTCTCCGGCGTGGTCGTGTTCTTGCGCGAGGTAGCCCACGGTGGCCGTCGGCGGGTCGACGCGGACGTCGCCCTCTGCGGGCTCGAGCAGGCCGGCCAGCACCTGCAGGAGCGTCGACTTGCCGACGCCGTTGGGGCCGACGATGCCCACACAGGTCTCGGGGCCGACGGTCAGTGACACGCCGTCGAGGACGGTCTGGCCGCCGCGCTCGAAGTGGAGCTGGCGGGCGACGAGGGTGGCCATGGTGGCCGGGAAGGCAGGCCGGGTGGCCGGCCGGGCTGATGAACGAGAAGGCACGGCAGAACTCCAGGGTCCAGAAGAGATGCGGGACAAGGACGAGGGACGGCGACGGCGACGGCGCACGGCGTCGTTGGACGGCCGGCACGGCGACGTCGGAGCTCTACAGCACGAAAGAAGCGTAGCGCTCCCGACTTGGGCGCTCGGACCTTCGTTCTGTAGCGTCGCTGCGCCGAAGGCGGGCACCGACAAGGGGGCAGACAATGCCGATCGCGATCACCGACGAGCACCAGGAGCTGGGGGCCACCGTGCGGGGGTTGCTCTCCGCGCACGATGCGCTGGGGGCCAACCGGACGCTCCTCGAGGCGGAGGCCGAGCCCCGCCCCTCGTTCTGGCCGGAGATGGCGGAGCTCGGCTGGCTCGGGGTGCACCTGCCCGAGGAGCACGGGGGAGCAGGCGCGTCGCTGAGCGAGCTCGTCGTCATCCTCGAGGAGATCGGCCGCCAGGTGGCGCCGGGACCCTTCCTCCCCACCGTGCTCACCTCCGCGGTGATCGCCCGATGCGGCACGCCCGAACAGCAGGCCCACTACCTGCCGGGCCTGGCCGACGGCTCCCGCACCGCCGCGGTGGGCCTGGGCGGGTCGCTGGCGCTCGAGGGCGGGAGGCTCGACGGCGACGGGGGCATCGTCCTCGGCGGGCGGGCCGCCGATGTCTTGTTGCTGCGGGCGGGCGACGACCTCGTGCTCGTGTCCAGCACGGCCGACGGTTTGACGCTCGGGGGGACCAAGGACATCGACCCGTCCCGTCGCTCGGCCGCGGTCACGGTGTCCTCGGTGCCGGTGACGGCGGCCGACGTGTTGACGGGCGCGGCCCGGCCGGCGCGCGCCCTGGCGCGCACGCTCGGTGCGGCCGAGGCGGCCGGCGTGCTGGCGGCCTGCACCGACTCCGCCGTGGCCTACGCGCAAGAACGCGTGCAGTTCGGCCGCACCATCGGGACCTTCCAGGCGGTCAAGCACCACTGCGCCGACATGCTCGTGGCGTCCGAGCTCGCCACCGCCGACGGTCTGGGATGCCGCCCGCGCCGCCGCCGACCCGTTGGACGAGTTCGACCTCGCCGCCGCCATGGCGGCCCACCTGGCCTTCGCGCCGGCCGTGCACAACGCGCAGATGAACATCCAGGTGCACGGCGGCATCGGCTTCACCTGGGAGCACGACGCCCATCTGTTCCTGCGCCGGGCGCTGTCCCTCAACGCCGTCGCTGGGCACGCCCGGCGACGCCGAGGACGTGACGGCCCAGGCCGAGCGCGGCACCACCCGCGAGGTGACGCTCGACCTGCCACCCGAGGCCGAGGCCATCCGGGTCGAGATCCGCGCCGACGCCACGCGCATCGGCGCGCTGGCGCGCCAGGAGCAGCGCAAGGCGTTGCTGGACGCGGGCCTGCTCGTGCCGCACTGGCCCGAGCCCTGGGGCCGCTCAGCAGGCGCCGTCGAACAGATCGTCATCGACGAAGAGCTGCGCGCCGGCGGGAGTCAAGGTCCCGGGACTCGGCATCACCGGCTGGAACATCATGACGGTGAACCAGTACGCGACGCCGGACCAAGTGGAGCGTTGGGTCGCCAAGACCCTGATGGGAGAGTACGTGTGGTGCCAGCTCTTCAGCGAGCCCGACGCGGGCTCGGACGCCGCTGCGGTCAAGACGCGAGGCACCCGCGTCGAGGGCGGCTGGAAGGTCAACGGCCAGAAGGTGTGGACGAGCGGCGCGCAGTACTGCCATCTCGGCCTCGCCACCGTGCGGACCGATCCCGACGTCCCGAAGCACGCGGGCATCACGGCGATGGTGATCGACATGCACGCGCCCGGCGTCGAAGTGCGGCCGCTCCGTCAGATCACCGGCAACTCGGACTTCAACGAGGTCTTCTTCAACGACGTGTTCGTGCCGGACGACGACGTGGTCGGCACGGCGAACGACGGCTGGACCGTGGCCCGCTCGACGCTCGGCAACGAGCGCGTGTCCATCGGCGGCGGGACCGGCGGTCTCTTCTTGCCGATGGACCTGCTGGCGCTCCGCAAGCGCGGCGGCGACCGCGTCCCGGGCGCGTCCGCCCGTATCGGGGCGATCCTGGCCAAGGAGCACGCCCTGAAGGCACTCAATCTGCGGCGAGCCCAGCGGGCGGTGGTCGGCGCCGGTCCCGGACCCGAGGGCAACGTGACGAAGCTCGTGTTGGCCGAACACGGGCACGACCGGGCACGCCTGCAGACGGATCTTGTCGGCGCCGCGACCACCTTCCTCGACGGCGAGGACGCGTTGGCCGGCTTCACCCAGTTGGCCACACGGGCCATGTCGATCGCAGGCGGGACGTCTGAGATCACTCGGAACCAGATCGCCGAGCGCATCCTCGGCCTGCCCCGGGACCCGCTGATCCGCTGATCGTCTGGCGGCCCTCGTCCGACCCGTAACGAGCTGACTCGGGCGGGTCGAGGCGGGCTGCCACAATGTCCCTTCCCACTATGCGATTCCTCAAGTCGAAGCGGGTGCGTATCGTGGCGGCCGTCGTGGCGGTGCTGGTGGTGGTGTTCTGCGTCATGACGGCGGTGCTCTTCGTGTACCCCGATCTCAACCCGCCCGAGCGCTCCAACGCGATCGTCGTGCTCGGTGGACACGGCGCGCCGGCCTTCGACAAGGGCGTGGAGTTGGCCAAGGAGGGCTACGCCCCGTACCTCGTGTTGTCGTTGCAGAATTGGCAGAGCTGTCAGCCCTATCAGGCGTACCTCGCCGTCCATTTGCCTCGTGTGCAGGTGCACTGCTTCAAGGCCAACCCGCAGACGACCCAGGGTGAAGCTCGCTCGATCGAGGCATTCGCGAAACAGCTCCGGTGGAAGCGCGTCCTCGTCGTCGTGCCGACGACCCAGGCCAGTCGGGCCCGGTTGCGTATCGGGCGCTGTTACCCGGGTCAGGTGCTCGAGGTTGCCTTCACTCCCGATGGCATCGGGCAATGGCTGGAGCAGTTCGCCTACGAGTGGGGCGCCATGTTCAAGGCGGTCGTGCTCCAGCCGGACTGCTGACCCACTGAGCATCGCGTCACCGCGCCCCACGAGAAGCCACGTGATCGCAACCTTCCAGCGACGCCCGTTTGTCGGTGCGCGTTGTACCTTGCTCACAGGGGCGCCGGGTGGGGGATCCGGCAAGAGGGGGGAGCAGTGCAGGCGAGCGTCGAAGCCGTCGGGTCACCATTGGTGCCGACGGCCGACGCCGCCCCTGCCTGTCAAACCCCGGACCCACCTCCATTTGGTCGCCACGCCGCGCCGGCGCGCCCATGGCGCGTGCCGCGGCGGGCGATCGAGTTCATAGGGATCGCATTCGGGGTCGGCATCATCGCTGCCGTCGCCCTCGGGAACCAGCTCTCCAACGACGAGTTCTGGCAGATGGCGGCCGGGCAGTGGATGCTCGCCCACCACTCGGTCATGGGTCTCGACCCCTTCAGCTACACCGAGGCCCACCGGCGGTGGGTGACCGACGAGTGGGGTTCAGAGGTGGCCTTGGCCGGGCTGTTTCGGGCGTTCGGCAACGCCGCGTATGCGATGTACGCAATCGTGCTCGGCGCGCTGAGCCTCTGCGCGACCGCCGCCTACGCACGATCGCTGGGCGCCCGCGGTGGTCGGGTGGCCGCAATCGTGATCGTGCTGGCGGTTGGCGTCGCCGGCGTCATGGCCGGGGATCGGGGCCTCGACTTCTCGCTCGTGTTCCTGCCGCTCGAGCTCCTCGTGCTGACCAAGGCGCGCGCCAACCCGCGCTGGTTGTGGTGCCTGCCGCCGTTGTGCATCGCCTGGGTCAACACACACGGCTCCATCCTCATCGGGTTGGTCGTGCTCGGCGTGGAGCTGGGGTGGTCGTTGGTGCCCGAGCGCGTGGTCGCCCGAGTTGGCGGCGTGCGCCAGTCCTCGCACACGGGACCGCTGGCCCTGGCGCTGCTCGGCTGCCTGGCGGCGTCGTGCCTCACGCCGTACGGCCCCGGCCTCCTGGCCTACGACGTCGGTGTTGCCCAGAACAGCCAGATCGCGCTGTACATCAAGGAATGGAACTCGCCCAGCTTCAACTCCTCCCTCGTGCTCCTCGCCTTCTGCGTGCCGCTGGGTGTCTTGGTGGCCACGGTGCGGACCCGGCGCATTCCCGTCCTCGAAGGCACGCTCGCCGCCGCGCTCTTTGTCGAAGCTCTGCGGACCCAACGGCTCGTGACCTATCTGATGGTCGTCACGGTCGGCCTGGCCGCGCTGCTACCCGCTCGACCCGCATGGGGCGCGACGGCCCGCCGCATGGCCGGCGCGGGTTTCGCGGTGCTCGCCATTGCGATTCTGGCGGCGCCGTCGGTCCCCGCCGGCAGTGTCTCGCCGGACCTGCCGGTGCAGGCGTTCAACTCCGTGGCCGGCCATCCGGGCCGGGTCTTCACCGAGTACACGTGGGGGGACTACTCGATTGCCCGCCACCGGGCGACCTTCGTGGACGGGCGAACCGACATCTTCGAGGGGAAGGTCCTGACCCAGTTCTTCGCGGTGACGGAAATGACCACCGACCCCGACCCGGTGCTCTCGGCGTACCACGTCTCCTACGTCATCTGGGCGCCGCACACGGCGTTGTCGATCTACCTGGCCCATGACCACCGCTGGCACGTCGTCGATCGATCACGCGTCGCCCTGGTCTTCGCCCGCCGCTAATTCACTTCAGCCGTACTGCCAGACCCGCGTCCAGTCGATCTGCATCGTGCTCGAAGACGGGATCGCCGCCCCCGGGCTGTCAGGTCCCATGCCGAGTGCCGCCGTGAACGCCAAGAAGAACGGCTGGTTGAACGGCTCGGGTGCGGTGTCCGGGCCTGACACGTAGGGCGCATAGACGTCGGTGATGCACGACACGCCGTTGAAGTACGCGGTCATGGTGGTCGGGGTCCACGACAGGGCGTAAGTGTTGAACTGCCCGCCCGTGGCGGCCCCCGTGATCGTGCAGCCACCGGTGACGCCCGAATTGGCGTTGGGGTCATTGGTCGAGCCCGGGTAGTGGAAGACGGGCACGTCGGCATTGAGGACGTCGGAATAGAACTCGGCGTAGTCGATCTCGCCGCTGTTGGGCCAGGGGCCGTAGAGCGTCTCGTTCTCGGGGTAGAGCCACAGGGTCTCCATGAGGCCCTGTGCCGTGGCCGCCGGCAACGCGGCGCGGGTCTGGAAGTAGCCGTACTCCTGGCTGAAGAGCTTGTAGCTCGTCACCATGCCCCCCTCGAACGAACTGAGGGCGGACACTCCGTCGAGGCGCTTGCAGAGCACCGGGAGTGTGCGCACGATCGAGAGGTTCAGGTAGCCGCCCGCCTCCGAGATCGTTCTGGGGCTGTCGACGTAGCAGGGTTGGCTGGGTAACGCGCCGGTGGTGTACCCGCTGTTCGACGTGAGCTGCGGTTGCCACTTCGTCGTGTCGAGCGAGGTTCCGTTGAACTCGTCGTCGAACGTGCACTTCCAGTTTCCACTTGGTGCGCCGATTGGCGGCGTCGTTCCGGAACACTGCTCGTCCGCCGGCACGCTGGCCGATCCGTCGCTCGACGTCGCGGTCGACGTCGACGGGACCGTCGTGGTCGAGGTGGTGGGTGCGGCCGATGCGGGGGGCTCATCGGGACCTCTGGGCGCAGTGGTGGATGAGGCGGATGACGACGGCTGGCAACCGCCGAGGAGCTTCGCCAGGTTGCTGCACGTCGGGGCGGCCGGCGGCGAGTCCGCCGCCTTCGTCGGGTTCGTTGAGCCACACCAGCCGAGAAATTGCGTGATGGCGCCGAGCACGCCACACAGCGGTGCGTCCGAAGCCAGATTGATGTGGTCCGACGACCGGGCCGGCGTGGGGGTCTGACTCGGGCCGGCGGCAGCGACCACCACCGTGAGAACCAGCACGAGGATGATGCCGCCGGACGTAGGGACGACAATGCGCCGTGCACGCGACCTCTTGGGTCGCTCCGTCCGGGTCGACGTATCGATTGCTTCCCGCTCTTGCTGCGCCACCCTGGTTCCCACCTCTCCTCCGAGGCCGCACTACCCCAGCCGACCGGCGCGGAAACCTGCTTTTGTGCGGGGAGGTCGTCCCGGTTGTCGCGGCGCGAGGGCCGGACCGCTCGACAACCGTGGTGGAGCAGGCAGTCTTCGCGAAGGATCCCACGAGCGCGCCGCGGCACAGCCTCGTGAACGGCGCGTGAAGGTTCGACTCAGTGCGGCGTCAAGGTGGCTTCGACGCCGCGCACGTCGCCATCCTCGTCGGACCACGTTTCGATGCCGGTGTAGCCCAAATCGATCAACTGCGGCCGTACGAGGTCGACCTGCTCGCCGCCGAGCTCGAGCAGGAGCGCGCCACCGGGCCGCAGGAACTTCGGCGCTTCCTCGATCACACGGCGCAAGACGTCGGTGCCGTCGGGGCCGCCGTGGTAGTGGGTGGCTGCTTCGAACGTGCGCACATCGTGAGGGAGGAGACGGAGCGCGGGAGTGGGGACGTAGGGCACGACGGCCACGACGACATCGGTCGTGCCCTCGAAGTCGTTGGGGACCGGCTCGAAGAGGTCGCCGCGGCGGGCGTCGACACCGTTGGCCCGGGCGCACGCGATCGCCCCAGCATCGGTGTCGGTGCCGAGGACACGCGCCGCCGGCCGACGCGCCAAGAGCGTCGCGGCGAGAGCACCCGAACCCGTACAGAGGTCGATGGCTCGGCCAGCCTCGGGTAAACGGGCGGCGGCCCGCGCCGCCAGCTCGAGGCTCTGCCAACGAGGGACGTAGATCCCGGGTTCGATGGCCATGGTGAGATCACCGAAGGCCGCCTGACCCGTGACCCAGGCGAGGGGCTCGCCCTGAATGCGCCGGTGTGCCAACGAGATCAGCGTGGGGGCATCGCCGCCTGCGGCTGCGATCAGCTCTGCCGCCTCCTCCTCCGCCGCCACGCAGCCGGCCCGGGCGAGCATGTCGGTGAGCGTGGTCATAGGTGGGTTCTCTCGCGGAGGTGTTCGTCGCTAATCGCCCCGACGATGCGGGACCCGTTCCGCAAAATCGTAATCGGCCCGCGTTTCAGCCTGTCGAAGCCCAAGGGCGTCCTCCCCATGTGTGTACGCGGAAATTCTGGGGCGTCACCTGAGAGCGTGTACGCGGAGGAGAACGCGTCGTCTGCGACTGACTACGGCTTGCTCCTTATGGTTCGGCTATTTCGAGTGCCTGCGGCAATAATTTTTATAAGGACGAGCCCGTAGTCACCCAGAGGAGGCGCCAGGTACGTCGCATATACGGTCGCGGGTGAGGCGCCGCATTGTCGCTGGATCGGTCGTGCAGGCCGAGTTGCAGGCGTCGGATGGCACCGGTTGCGACGGGACCGGAGGCCCGGTTGACGCCCGCTAGCGTTCCGGCCACATGCCTGGGACGACAATGGAGAGCCTGCGGGGGCAAAACGTCACGACCGCCGACCGTTGCGGAAGGGGGTCGACGTGCCGGCGGTGAGTGTCGAGCATCTGTCGAAGTCCTACGGCGAGAACCTGGCCGTGCGCGACGTCAGCTTCGAGGTACAGAAGGGCGAGGTGTACGCGCTACTCGGGCCGAACGGCGCCGGCAAGACGACGTGTGTGGAGATCCTCGAGGGGTTCCGCAAGAGGAGCAGCGGGCAGGTCGAGACGCTGGGGGTCGACCCGGCCGACCTGAGCACGCAGCGCTGGCTGCGTTCCCGCATCGGCGTCGTCCTGCAGGAGCTGGCCATCGAGCCGTACTACTCGGTGCGCCAGGTGCTGACCCGGAACGCGGGGTACTACCCGAACCCGCGGCCGGTTGACGAGGTGATCGAGCTCATCGGGCTGGCCGAGAAGGCCGACGACCGGGTGAAGCGCCTGTCCGGCGGCCAACAGCGGCGCTTGGATGTGGGCCTGGGCATCATCGGGAACCCCGAGCTGATGTTCCTCGACGAACCGACGACCGGCCTCGACCCGTCGGGGCGGCGCGAGACGTGGGAGCTGATCAAGCGGCTGTCCGAAGAGGGCACGACCGTATTGTTGACCACGCACTACATGGACGAGGTGGAGGCGCTGGCGGACCGGGTGGCCGTGCTGTTCGGTCAGGAGATCGTGGCGAGTGGCACCCCGGCGTCAATAGGGGGGCGGGACGTCGGGGCCGTGACCATACGGTTCCGACTGCCCGACGGCGTCAGTGCCGGCGACCTGCCGGTGCCGGCGACGACGGGGGACGACGGTCAGGCCGAGATCCGCACCGAAGACGAGGTCCGCCTGCTGCACGACCTGACCGGGTGGGCGCTCGCCGGTGGGCATGCGCTGGCGGGGCTGTCCGTGCTGCGGGTGTCGCTCGAGGACGTCTATCTCGGGTTGACCAAGGAGTCGTCGGCGGACGCCGCGGCGGATTGGTCGGCGAGGCAATGACGACGGCCGCGGCGGACACGCCGATCGAGGGCTCGTTCCGGGGGTTGAGCGACCTGCGTCTGGTGGCGCGGCAGGTGGGCTACGAGCAGCTGTCGTTCTGGCTGAACCCGATCGGCGCCGCGCTCACCATCGGGTTCTCTGTGGTCTTCGTCGTGATCTTCCTGTCGACGTCACGGCACACGACGGTGGCCGCCGCACCGCACATCAATCTCGGGCAGTACTACCTGCCGGCGTTCGCCGCGTACGGCGTGATGGCGGCGTGCTTCAACATCATGTCCATCAACTTGGTCAACCGGCGCGAGATGGGCTTGCTCAAGCGGCTGCGTCTGAGCCCCGTCCCGGAGTGGGTGGTGCTCGCCGCCATCTTCATCAACGCCATGATCATCTCGACGATCCAGATCGTGCTGGTGCTGTTGGTCGGGTGGCTCGGCTTCGACGTGACCGGTCCGCATGAGGCGGCGCTGTTCGTCCTCGTCGTGCTCGTCGGGATGTTCAGCTTCACCGCCGTCGGGGTCGGCGTGAGCACGCTCGTTCCCAACGCCGACTCGGCCGCGCCGATCCTGAGCCTGGTCTTCTTCATCCTCATCGCCCTCTCGGGCCTCTATTTCCCGGTCAAGGCGGGCTCGGGCCTGGCGACGTTCACGGACTTCTTCCCCATCCGTCATCTGATCCTCACGTCGGTCGATACGTTCAATGACGTGCCGGGGACGTCGGTGTGGAACGACATCTTGGTGATGCTGGCCTGGGGGGCGGCCGGAGTGTGGGTCAGCCTGCGCCGTTGGGACTGGTCGCCCAAGCGGGGTTAGGCACAGTCGGGCGGATCGGGGCGCTCCGGCGGGTCAGCGGCCGGTCCAGCGCGGCGGGCGCTTCTCCGCCGAAGCGTGGAACCCTTCCGCCGCGTCCTCGGTCCGGGCGGCGACGTGGCGCATCGTCTCGCCGAAGCGGATGGCCTCGAGCGTCGGCATGTGGCGCGTCCGCATCGCCATCTCCTTCATCACCCGCTGCGCCAGCGGCGCCCCGTTGAGGAGGCGGTCGGCCAGCGCACGGGCCTCGTCGAGCAGCATCTCGTGTGGGACGACCCTCCAGACCAAGCCCATTTCGTGGGCCCGCTCCGCACCGAAGCGCTCGCCCGTGAGGAGCAGCTCCATGGCGTCGGCCCAGTTCAGGCGCTGCGGCAGGCGCACCGACGCCACCACGGCGGGGACGCCGAGGCGCACCTCGGGCAGGCCGAACTCGGCGCGGTCGCTGGCCAGCACGAAATCGCACCAGGTGGCCAGGGTGAGCCCGTAGCCGAGGCAGAAGCCGTTGACCGCCGCGATGACCGGCTTGAAGATCTCCCAGCCGCTCTCGAACGAGTTGAGCGTCGGCTTCTCCCAGAACGTGCCGGCGAACTCGCCCACCGCGCCGGCGCCGTTGCGCAGGTCCGCGCCCACGCAGAAGGCGCGCCCGGCCCCCGTGACGATGGCGACCCAGGCGTCCTCGTCGTCGCGGAAACGCGAGAAGGCCGCGTTGAGGTCCTGGCGCATCTCGCCGTTGATGGCGTTGAGCGCGTCCGGTCGGTTGTACGTGATGGTGGCCACGTGGCCATCGAGTTGGTAGGTCGCGAGGTCGGTCACGACACCAGTCTGTCCCGGGGCGTCCGTGCGCCGCGGGTGACGCGCTGTTCTGTGCCGAGAAGCCAGCGGCCCAGGGGCCGGGGCCCGTGGGAACGTCAGTTCTGGCGGGTGACCATCCTCGTCGCCGCCTCGGCCAGCGTGCGCTCCGTGTTGAGCAGCTGCTGGGTGATGTCGAAGCCCGCCTTCACCAGCGTCTCCAGATTGGCCACCGGAATCACACTGGGCAGTTTCGGCGTCATGGGTGCGGTGATGTCGGCCACGGCGGAGAGCATCGAGAGCCCGATCGACTCCGCCGCCTTGATGGAGACGATCGACTGATCCTTCAGGACCACCTCGGCCTTCTCGCCTTGCTTGAACGTCTCTTCAGCCTGGGTGAGGGCGAGGTTCGCCAGTCCCTCGAACGTTTCGGCGAAGCTCTCGGCCAGGCCTTCGGCGGAGCCGTTCGTCCTTCCGTTCTTGGTGGTTCTCTCGACTTCGGTCGTAGTGGTGGGCACAGTGGTCTCCTTCGCAGTCTGGATGTTGGACGTCATGTCTGAGGCACATCGACGTTGGAGATGGAGCGACACGATCGACCAGTGCGCTGAGCACGTTGCTCAACAACTCGCCTCCACGGCGCGAAATTCTTGAGGACTCACGGCGAGAAGTCAATGCAATGAGGGGGAACGCTGGGGCAGTTCCGTTCGTTGTCACGCGCCCGCCGCATAGCCAACGCTCCCGTCACATCGAAATGTCCCGTGCTCCTGTTCCCACGTGGCGTGACACCGCCGTAGGAGTTCCGCGTCAGCCCGAGGTGCTCTGCCCGCAGAACTTGTCGACCGCGATGGCGGCGTTGGCGACCGCCTTCGAATCGAAGATGTTGACGCTGCGCATCTGGATCGCCTGGCGTGACGCCTCGGTCAAGGTGCCGGCCGCGTTGACGATCTTCGACGGCGCCGTCGACTGGAACTCGAGGAGGACCTGCTCGTTCGCCTGCAGGGCCGAGAGGAACGCCTCGGGCGTCGTCGCCGCGCTCAGGACCGAGTTGATGATCGCGTTGTCGGCGCAAAACTTCACCTGATTGGCCTGACCGAGGGCCTGACCAACCTGGACATAGAAGTTGGCCGTGCTCCCGTGGAGCGATCGCACCGTGACCGTCGCCGGATACTTCAGCGACGTCCCGTAGGGGACCACGGTGCAGTGGATCACCGCACCCACCTTGGCCGCGACGCCGCTCGGGCAGGTCACCTTCGGGCGCTGCTGGCCGGTCTTGGCGGCGAGAATCTTGGCCGCCTGCGTCTGCACGGTGGTCTTCGAGACCTGCGGCGATCCCGCGCCGGCGACGGCACTCGTCAGCACGACCCCGGAGGCCCCGATGGCGATGGAGGCTGACGTCAAGAGAAGCGATCTCGTGAGGCGCATCCAGGCACTCAAGCACAACGGCAACGCTCGGTGCCATCGCGGTCGGGTGTGGCCCTCGTCGGCGCGAAGCGATCGGCGGGGGAGTGCGATCGGCTCGTCGGGTGACGGCGGGGGCCGGCTTAGGGGCGATAAGGACGTGCTTCGCCCCAACCCCATCGAGGCACCGGCGCATGCTCGACGATGGCGGCGCCCTCTTGTGAATTGCCCAACGCCAGGCGGGTGCCCCATTCGAGATAGGCAACAAGGGCCGAACGAAACTCCGGGTCCTGTGGCATCCCGGCGTCGTCGGCCGCCCTGCTCATCAGCGAGGCGAACCGAAAGCGCTGCTCACTCGTGATGCCGAGTTGCCGGTGCTTGTGCACCATCCGCTCGTAGCCGCCCAGTTCATTCGTGTAGTCCGCTGGACCGCCGAAGACCTCGCACCACCACGAGGTGACGTTGCGGCGATGTTCCTCGTGCACGCCGCCCGGGAAAAACGGTGACAGGAGCTCATCGCGCTCGACCCGGTCGTAGAAGGCGTTGATCATGCGCTCGAAGGCGGCACGGCCGCCCGCCCACTCGAACAAGGTGGGGTCGTCGGCCATGCCTGCAATGTATCGAGGCGCCCCGCCACGCCGACCGGTGTGCTCGACCAGGAAGATCTGGGAGCCCGGGTGTCTCCGGGGCTACCGTCCACCCATGGCAACCCATGACGTCACCGTCGACCTCCCCACGGGGCTGGTGCTGCATTCGGACGTGACCTTCACCGTTTGGAGCGACGAGGCCAAGCTCGGCGAGCTCCAGGTCAGCAAAGGCTCCGTCGACTGGCTGCCCGGAAACGGCCGGACCCGCTACCGGATGCGTTGGGAGAAGTTCAACGAATTGATGAAGACAGAGGGCCGCGCCACGCCGCGCTGAGGCGACATCTCGGTGGATTTCGGCCTGGTGTACGGTCGAGTCATGCCAAGCGTCCCGCAGTCCCGATGGGAACGATTCAAGCTGTGGCTGGCCCGGCGTGTTTCCAACAGGAAGTACGACTCTTGAGTTAGCCACCCCGGCTGTCCACCGGGCAGCGCGGTCATGGTTTTCGCCCCGAACGAAATCCTCGGTCCTCGAGGAGCCGAGTCGACCGGGTTCGGGTCGCCGACGCGCTGTTACGACGTCAGCGGCTCGCGACGACCGTCGGGGAAGCAGCGCTCGGCGCGGAACACCGGGGAAAGGTCGTCGAGCCCATCGAGGATCGTCGCCTCCACCGGCTTGCGGTCGGTGAAGCGCCAGAGCGGAGCGAACGCGTCCGCCGTCTTCAGCGTGCCGCTCCGGCGGGCGATGGCTCCCGTGTTCTGGCTCGAGAGCTCAAGGCCGAGCCCGGCTGATTCGAGGAGCTTGAGCGGGGAGAGCCAAATCACGTCCTGCGAGCCGTCGATCTCGACGTACTTGTCGAGGAACTTCTGCATCGACGTCTGGTCGGTGAAGAAGTACACCCGCTGGTTCAAGAGGTGAATCCAATCGGCGACGTCGAGTCCGTTGTCGAGAAGCGAACTCAGGTCCTTGCGCGCGAACAGTGCGCCCTGGTCCCTGAGGACCACCTCTTCGCCCTTGACCTTGAGGTGCACGGACTCTCGACGAGGTGTCGTGAGCAACTCCTGGCGCTCCTGGTCATCGAGATCGGCTTCCAGGATCAACTGCTCGGCCGTCCGGAATCCGTGCTTCGAGATGTGCTCCCAAACGCCGGGGGGCCCGACGTGGCAGACCACCTTGCATCGACTGAGAAATTGCTCTGGTGTCATCTGACTGAAGGATCGCACAGTTCCCGCCACCGCCGTAATTTCGGTCGTCTGGGGTGGGGAGCCGGGCTGGGTCCTCGCCGGCCGGCGGGACCACCTCCCGGGGCCAGAAAGGCGTTCCCGTTGCCGCTACCACCCCTGGAGCTCGTGGCAGCGACAACGGGAATGGATCAGCCGCTGGAAGCCACGCCCACCTTGTGGCCCTGGGCGTCGGCGAACACGCCGAAAGTCGTACCCGGAACCTCCTGAACAGGCTGAACGATGGTGCCACCCAGGCTCTCGGCCTTCTTGAGGGTAGCGGCGACGTCCTCGACGGCCACGAAGAACAGGACCTCGTCCTCGGAGCTCTGGCGCGGGCTGATGGCGACATGGGTGCCACCTTCGACGCCCGTGTCGATGAAGGTGTAGCCAGGGAATCCGGTCTCGGACGCCACCTTCCAATCGAAGAGATCGGCGTAGAACTTCCGGGTGGCATCGGGATCGGCCGAACGGATCTCGGCGTGAATCACGGGGTGGGGCATCGCAGGCATCCTCCGGTTCGTCAGAGCGCCGGGGTGACGCTCACTGGTGAATACGACGAACAGCCGGGCGCCAGATCGACCGAAAGCGTGAGAAAGACGCGATCGCGACAGATATTCCTCGTCTGTCTCGCCGAGGACAGGTTTCCGGGCCGGCGACCCGTACCCAGGGGTGCTCGGCCCCGCTCTAGGCCCAGCCCGGGTGGCGCGGTATGCGATGCTCGGTCGATGACCAAGGGTCGGCTGGAGGCGTTCACCGACGCCGTCATCGCCATCGTGATGACGATCATGGTGCTCGATCTGCGTGCACCCGGCGGACACGGCTTCAGCGATCTCAGGTCCCTGGCGCCCAAATTCCTCGTCTACGCACTGAGCTTTACGTTCCTGGCGATTTATTGGAACAACCACCACCATCTGATGCAGGTCGTGCAGCGGATCGACGGCCGCGTCCTGTGGGCCAACATGGGTCTCCTCTTCTCGTTGTCGCTGACACCGGCGGCCACGGCGTGGCTCGGCAAGTACCCGAATGACACGGCGCCGGTGGCGGTGTACGGGTTGGTCCTGCTTCTCTCCGCGATCGCCTACTTCGTGCTCACCCGGGCCCTGCTCCTGTTGCACCCGCCGGAATCTGCGTTGGCCGTTGCCATCGGCAGCGATCGAAAGGGGAAGTTCTCTGCGATCGCGTACGTGGTGGGCGTCGGCGTGGCGTTCCTCGTGCCATGGGTGGCGGTGGCGATCTACGTCGCGGTCGCGGTGGTGTGGCTGGTACCCGACAGGCGCATCACCAGGGTGATCGAGGAGTTCCCGAAGGAAGGACACGGACCTCAGCACTGAGCTCCTCCGGCGGCACGCGGGTCGACGGCAACGAACCGGCATATCGTGGGGAGGTGAGCGAGCACTTCGGCTATGCGATCGACAAGCGCTACCTGCCGGTGTTGCTCCCCTTGTTGCTGCGGCCTTCGAAGGACGGCGTCACGCTGACTGACGAAGGCGGCTTCGTCGCGACCTTCGGCCTGGTCAAGATCGCGACGCCGATCTCGAACATCACCGGTGCACACATCACACGGCACTACCGGTGGTGGACGGCGCCCGGGGTTCGAGGGTCAATGGCCGACGACGGATTGTCCTTTGGAACGAACCACGACGCGGGCGTCTGCATTCACTTCGCCGAGAAGGTGCCATCGCCGCTCCGAAGAAGCGGCCACTCAGCTCTCACTGTGACCGTCGCCGACCTGGAGGGACTGACGGCGGCGCTCGGCGGGGACAGCGAAGGGCCCGCGCAGCCTTCGCCCGACTGATCAACCGAGGGAGCGATCACGACCGACTTCATCCTGGTCCCCGGAGCGGGTGGCGTCGCGACCGCCTACTGGCGCTTCGTGAGCGCCCGACTCGAGGCGGCCGGTCACCGCGCCCTCCCCGTCGACCTGCCCGGTGGGTCGCCTGACGCGGGCCTTCCGGAGTACGCGGCCAGCCTGGTGGAGGCCATCGTGCGGTGTGACGAGTCGGTCGTCGTGGCCCAATCGATGGGCGGCTTCAGCGCGGTGATGGCGTGCGATCGAGCTCCGGTCCGCCAGCTCATCCTGGTCAACGCGATGGTGCCGGCCCCGGGAGAAACCCCGGGGGAGTGGTGGGCGGCCACCGGAGCGATCGAGGCTCGGATTGCCGCCGCCAACGCTGGTGGCTACGACACCGAGTTCGACCTGGACACGTACTTTCTCCATGACCTGAGTGCCGAGGACGCCGCCGCCGTCCGCGCCGATCCGCACGAAGAAGCAGACATTGCCTTCGGCCAACCATGCGATGTGGCGCAGTGGCCCGACGTTCCCACCGCTGCGGTCATCGGGCGAGGCGACCGCTTCTTCCCCATGCAATTTCAGCGACAGCTGGTGCGCGAGCGCGTGGGCGTTGACGCCACCGTTGTCCCGGGGGGTCACCTGCTCGCGCTGGCGAACCCCGACGGGCTGTGCGACGCGCTGGTTGCCTTGACCCGTTGAGCGGTTGACCCGCTCCTAGCGGTCAGGCCCACGCCGCGGGTTCAGCAGGTCAGCCCGCCGTCGACGACGATGACCTGGCCGGTGAGGTAGTTGTTCGCCGGGTCGGTCAGGAACAGGACGGCGCGGGCGACGTCGCTCGGGTCGCCGAGGCGTCCCATGGGCGTCCGCCGTGCGATCTGGGTGAGCTGGTCCTCGTCGAGGCCGTGGCTCATCTCGGTGCGGAGGTAGCCGGGAGCGACGCTGTTCACCGTGATGCCGCGTGAGCCCGAGCTCGCGGGCAAGGGCGCGGGTGAACCCGTCGAGCGCCGCCTTGGTGGCGCCGTACACGGAGAGACCGCGGTAGCCCGAGAGGCCGACGACCGACGAGATGTTGACGATGGAGCCGGAGCGCTGGCGCAGCATCACCCGGCTGGCGGCGCGGGTGACGTAGATGGTGCCTTTCAGGTTGAGGTCGACCACCTGGTCGAGGTCGTCGTTGCCGAACAGGGCGATGACGCCCTCGCGGGCCACGCCGGCGTTGTTGATCAGCACGTCGATGCGGCCCCAGCGCTTCGCCGCCTCCTTCACGAAGCGCTCGGCCTCGTCGGTCTTCGAGACGTCGGCGGCGGCGAAGTGGAAGCGCTCCTTGTACTGGGGGTCGTTCTCCCAGGCGCGCACCTGGTCGGTGGACGAGCGCGAGCACGTCTCCACGAGTAGCCGGCGTCGAGGATACGCCTTGACGAGCCCGGCACCCAGACCCTTGCTGCCACCGGTAACGAGCGCGACGAGCGGCTCTTCGGCCATCAGTCCTCCATCCCACGGATCGTCTTGCCGCCCTTGGTCTCGATCGCGTCGACGAACGTGACGCTGCGCGGCTGCCAGGCCCGCGGCAGGTCGGCCACCGCGGTCTTGACCTGCGAGCGGATGCTCTCGACATCGGCGCCGTCGACGCCTCCCACCGGCACGATCTCCGCCGCCACGATGGCGCCGGTCAGCTTGTTGGGCCGCCCGAAGACGCGGGCCAGCGCGACGGAGTCGAGGCCGGTGATCCGGTCCTCGACCGGCAGGGGGTGCACCTTCACGCCGCCGACGTTGATCACCTCGGACTGGCGCCCCCGGAACATGACGCGGTCGCCGACGATCTCGACCAGGTCGCCCGTCCGGCGCCAGTCACCGGACTCGCCGGACTCAGCGGACTCAGGAGCGCCACCTTCGCTGGCGGACTCGCCGGCGTAGCCGAGCATGCCCGCCCCGGCACGCACCCAGAGCTCGCCGTCGTCGACGCGGACGTTCGAGTTCGGGTTCGACTCGCTGTAGAGCGTGTCAACGGCGATGCCGGGTTTGCCGTCGCGGACCGAGGTGATGGAGCCGAACTCGGTGGACGCGTAGACCTGCGACACCTTGGCGTCGGGAAAGGTGGTCCGGATCTCGTCGAGGAGGTCGCCGGGGCTGGCCTCACCGCCGAGGGTGATCTGCTCGAGCGCGGGGAGCGTCGCCTTGCGGCTGCGCGCCTCGGCGAGCAGGAAGCGCCAGAACGTCGGCGTCGCGCTCACGCACGTGACGCCCTGGGTGAGCATCGCCTCGAGGCCGTCCTTGGGCTGGCGGGGGAAGGGGGCGACGAGGGTCGCCTGGCTGGCCGCCACGTGCAACAGCACCTGGACGCCGGCGAACTGCTGCGGACCGTAGGCCAGCAGCCACCGCTGCTCGGGCATGGGGCGAATGTTGGCCACGGTCTTGCCGAGGATGCGCCAGTCGTGGCGCGCCGCCTTCGGGAGCCCGGTCGTCCCGGTGGTGCGGATCATGAGCGGCTGCGGCGTGTCGTCGCCCGCGACGAGTGCGTCGTCGGCGGGCTCGTCGACGAGCTCAGCGGGGCGGACCAGCTCGAACGGGCCCGTGAGGTCGTCGCGGCGGGTCACCACGAACGTGTGGTCGAGCATGGCGGCGTGGTCGGCGAACTCGGTGGCGTCCGTGTCGGGCTGGTACTGGCAGGGCTCGGCCCCGGCGAGCGCCGCACCCGCCAGCAACCGGAGCACCCAGCCGGCATCGGGCTCGACGATGGCGAAGCGCGTGATGCCACGCCGGCGCAGCGCCGCCGCGACGCGGCGGGCGTCGTCGAGGAGCTCGGCGTAGGTCGCCGAACCTTCCGAGGTGACGACGGCCTGCCGCTCGGGTGACGAGGCGGCAGCCGCTTCCAGCAGAAGGATCATCTAGGTCGAGACGGCGGCGTAGAAGGCGAGGACGTCGCCCACCTTCTCGGGGAGGTCGCCACCGGCGGAGAAGGGATCAGAGCCGAACTCGTCCTCGAGCATGGCCGAGAGCTCGGCCGCCTCCAGGGAGTCGAGACCGAGCCCCTCGCCCCACAGCTCCGTCTCGTCGTTCCACCCGTCGGTCCCCTTGTCGGTCCGCTCAAGAAACTCGCCGATGACGGCTCGCGCCTTTTCCTGGTCTGTGCCCACTGGGGTCGGGTCCTTTCGATTCGCTGAATTCTGAAGAGGATGTGCTCGGGTCGGGTCCGCGTGGCAACGACCCACTCCGCTCCTCCATCGACCAACGGAGCAACGGCGTGAGGCTTGCGGGTCATCGGGGCAATTTGGAGAGGCTCCTCCGCGGCCTCCGGCGCCGTGACCTGGGGATCCGCCTTTCGGCAGCCAACATTCTTACCGTCGTAGTGACGATAGCCGGAACGCCCGGAGGGCTCCGGAACCCACGGAGGCGGCGGCTACTCTTTGCCGGTGCCCGTCGAACAGTCCACCGATGTCACACGCCTGTACCTCGATTTGCTCAAGCGCTCGCTGACCGGCGCGCTGGCCGAGGACAACGACTCGATCATGGGGGGTGTGCGCACCGCGGGCTCGCCCACGCTCAAGCGCCGCGCCGGCAACCTGGCGGCCGAGGTGGCCTCGCGGTTCAAGGTCGAGATCGTCTACAAGAAGCCCTACGACCCCAAGGCGCGCGAGGTGGGGCACGACTGGCCGGCGCGGGCCGAGTCGATGATCGGCCTCAAGCGCATGGACAACATCCAGCTGCTGCGTCCAGAGCGTGATCGACGACGACATCCCCGGCGACCTGCTCGAGGCCGGGGTCTGGCGCGGCGGGGCCTGCATCTTCATGAAGGCCAACCTCTTGGCCCGGGGCGACACGACGCGCACGGTGTGGGTGTCGGACTCGTTCCAGGGGTTGCCGCCGCCCAACGCCGCCCTCTACCCGGCCGACACCGGCGACGACCTGCACACCCGCGGCGGCCTCAGCGTCGGCGCCGACCAGGTGCGCCACAACTTCGAGCGCTACGGCGTGCTCGACGAGCGGGTCAAGTTCCTCGTCGGGTGGTTCAAGGACACCTTGCCCACCGCCCCCATCGACAAGCTGGCCGTCATGCGCCTCGACGGCGACATGTACGAGTCGACGTGGCAGGCCATCGAGGCGCTCTACCCCAAGCTCAGCCCCGGCGGCTACTGCATCATCGACGACTTCGGCTCGCACTCGTCCCAGGCCGGCCAGGCCATCATCGACTACCGCAAGGCCAACGGGATCGACGAGGAGATCATCGACATCGACGGCTTCGGCGCCTACTGGCGCAGGAAGGCCTAGTTCGTGCTGCCCAAGATCGTCGCCCTCCTGATGTTGTTTCTGCCCGGAAATCTGCGCGCCGAGGTGGCGCGCCGGGTGCTCGGATGGGACATCGACCCGACCGCACACATCGGCCGCAGCCTCATCATGGTCAAGCACGTGACGATGGGCCCCGAGTCCAGTATCGGACAGTTCAACATGATCCGCGGACTCGACGAACTGCGGCTGGGCAAAGGCGCGACCATCGCGTCGCGCAACTACATCCAGGCACACCCGGTCGCCCGCGAGATACTCGCCCGGCAAGGGCAAGAGCACGACCCTTCACTCATTCTGGGGGAGTGGGCCAAGATCACCGTCGGCCACGAGATCGACGCCTCCGACCGCGTCGAGATCGGGGACTGGTCCGGGTTGGTCGGCTACCGGTGCCAGATCCTGACGCACAGCCTCGACCTGGTCCGCGACGTGCAGATCACGGCTCCGGTGATCATCGGCGAGCGCAGCGCCGTCATGTCCGGCTGCATCCTCCTCAGCGGGACGCGGGTTCCCGCCCGCTGCATCATCTCCGCCGGTTCGGTGGTGACGACCCGCCTGACCAAGGAGCAGACCTTCTACCGGGGCAACCCGGCCGAAGCGGTGCGGGAGCTCCCGGACCTCCGCATCTTCCACCGCACCGAAGAGGCCGCGCGCCGCTACTCGATCTAACGATCGCTGGGGCGCGCCGCCGCCCCGCGGCGCGCACGCGCGGGAGACACAACAGGGCCTCAACAGGCGGGTCGCACGCGCGGCGTTCGGGCCCGCGCCGTTCTCGAACCCACGGAGGCGGCGGCTACTCTTTGCCGGTGCCCGTCGAACAGTCCACCGATGTCACACGCCTGTACCTCGATTTGCTCAAGCGCTCGCTGACCGGCGCGCTGGCCGAGGACAACGACTCGATCATGGGGGGTGTGCGCACCGCGGGCTCGCCCACACTCAAGCGCCGCGCCGGCAACCTGGCGGCCGAGGTGGCCTCGCGGTTCAAGGTCGAGATCGTCTACAAGAAGCCCTACGACCCCAAGGCGCGCGAGGTCGGGCGCGACTGGCCGGCGCGGGCCGAGTCGATGATCGGCCTCAAGCGCATGGACAACATCCAGCAGTGCGTCCAGAGCGTGATCGACGACGACATCCCCGGCGACCTGATCGAGGCCGGGGTCTGGCGCGGCGGGGCCTGCATCTTCATGAAGGCCAACCTCTTGGCCCGGGGCGACACGACGCGCACGGTGTGGGTGTCGGACTCGTTCCAGGGGTTGCCGCCGCCCAACGCCGCCCTCTACCCGGCCGACACCGGCGACGACCTGCACACCCGCGGCGGCCTCAGCGTCGGCGCCGACCAGGTGCGCCACAACTTCGAGCGCTACGGCGTGCTCGACGAGCGGGTCAAGTTCCTCGTCGGGTGGTTCAAGGACACCTTGCCCACCGCCCCCATCGACAAGCTGGCCGTCATGCGCCTCGACGGCGACATGTACGAGTCGACGTGGCAGGCCATCGAGGCGCTCTACCCCAAGCTCAGCCCCGGCGGCTACTGCATCATCGACGACTTCGGCTCGCACTCGTCCCAGGCCGGCCAGGCCATCATCGACTACCGCAAGGCCAACGGGATCGACGAGGAGATCATCGACATCGACGGCTTCGGCGCCTACTGGCGCAGGAAGGCCTAGGCATGGCGGTGGCGGACGAGACCGGCGTGCGCGGGACGATCGCCAAGGCGGTCCAGTGGGAGCCGGCGCGCAACACCGTCAAGTACGGGGTGCACGCCGCGGCGCGGGCCCGGGGCAAGGTGCTCGAGGCCCGCGGCAAGGTGCCGGCCGTGGCGAACATCTACGCCGGCTCGTGCCCGAAGTCGGGGAGCCAGTGGGCCAAGGCCCTCTTCGACCACCCCATCGTGCGCTCGCACACCGAACTCCTCACGCTGCCGCAACTGGGCTACTGGCTCAAGCCGCTGAAGGCCTTCCCGGCCGGCACGTTCGTGCCCGGCATGTACATCTCGTTCGACCAGTACCGCCGGATGCCCAAGCCCTTCGGGCACCGGATGGTCTACGTCTTCCGCGACCCCCGCGACATCGTCGTCTCGGCCTACGGGTCGGTGGAGACGCACCGCACCGTGCTCGACGCACGCGAGATCCGTTCCGCCCTCGACGGCAAGTCGATGGACGAGGCGATGCTCTGGCTCATCGGCAACGGCGAGGGCCACCTCCGCGACATGGCGACCTGGGTCGGGGTCGAGGAGAAGGACGAGAGCGTCAAGACGTGGCGGCTCGAGGACATCCAGGCCGACCCGGCGACCGCGGTCGCGGGCATGCTCATCCACTGCGGGGTCAACCTGTCGTCGTCCGAGTTGGACACTGTGCTCTCTGAGACGTCACGCGAGGCGCTACAGCGCAAGGACTTGGCCGATCGCGAGTCGGGCGCCGAGTCGCACTACCGCGTCAACCGCAGGAGCTACCGCGAGGCCTTCAAGCCCGAGCACTATCAAGCGCTCGAGAAGGTCGTGCCGGGACTGATCGAACAGCTCGGCTATCCGCCGTCCGAATACTGACGAAGTCGACGTCGACGACGTAAGCGGACTCGGGGGAGCGCTACCCCGTCTTTTCCAGGTTCGCCGCCACCGCGGCGGCCGCCTCGGTCGGAAGGCGCTTGGTGATGTGGGGGTCACGGTCTCGCGGGGCTTCTCGAATCCCGGTGCCTCAGGGTTCACGACGCCGGCCATGGGGTCGACCCAGCCCGGATTCCGCTTCTCGGCGTAGTCGATGAACGCGTTGACGTCGCGCGACGTGAGCTGCGGCGCGGCGAGCTTGATCTCGTCCTCGGGCCAGTCCCACCACCGGATCTCGAGCAGAGCCGCGATCTGCTCCGCGGAGAACCGGTAGCGAATGAGCTTGGCCGGGTTGCCGCCGACGATGGCGTAGGCGGGGATGTCCTTGGTCACGAGGGCCCCGATCCCAATGATCGCCCCGTCGCCGATGGTGCAGCCGCTCAGCACGACCGTCTGGTGCGTGCAGTACACGTCGGACCCGATGACCGTGTCCTTGCTCGGTGCGGGGAAGCCGTCGTCACCGATGCTGTCGAGCCCGAGGTTCACCGCCACCGGGTAGGTCGTGACCCGGTCGGGTGGGTGCCCGCCGCCGAGATAGCAGAGCGGGCCCGTCGAGGAGTAGTTGCCGATGAACAACTGCGTGTTGTCGAGCATCGTCATGTGCAGGCCCGGCACGCCGTAGGTCCCTCGGCCGATGTGGACCCGCCCGGCCCGCTGCGCCCGCCGCAGGACGCCCAGGTCCCGCGGGATGAAACCCTGCGCCAGCTGCCGGCTGCGAATGTTCTTCACGTAGCTCTTGGCGAACTTCAGCTCGTCCTTTAACCCCACGGGTGCCCTCTCCTCGTGCCGCGAGGCTGCGCAGCCTCACGTCTTGGTCAGCAAAACACTACCGATGCCGCAAACTTCCGGTCCGTGTCCCCGGCCCGCAGCAACCAGAGCCAGAAACCCCGAGCTCCTAGCCCCAGAGACCCCCGCCGCCCTTGAAGCGGTCGTTGAGCTTGCTACTCAGTTTCGGGAACCGCGTGCGCACCTGCTCGTAGCCCTCGGGCAGCACGATGCGGACGCATTTGGCGGTCTCGCTCAGCAACCCCCGTGAAATCGGGCGCCAGGCCCGGCGCCGCCACCGTTCCCAGGCCGCCGCCTCGGACGGCTCGAACGGCGAGGGCAGCGGGCTCTCGCTGGTCTGCGCCTCACGCCCGTAGGCCCGGCGCAGCTGGCGGCCGATCTGGCGCCCCCGCGTGTCGGTCCAGTACGGGTAGGGCGTCGACGGCGGGAGGCTCTGCTCGTAGCCGACGAGGATGTCGGCGTACTCCTTGCACAGCTGGAGCACCGCGCTGTCGTCTCCCAGCTCGTTCTCGGTGGTGTGACGGAAGCGGACCGAGAGCTTCTCGGGCGTGCTGGAGTCGAACGCGTGGAAGTGGAACAGCCGCAGGCGCTCGCCGGTCGAGGCGATGTAGTAGCCGTCCGCGTCCTGGGCCAGCGGTCGTTCCGACAGGTTGGCGACGCCGACGTTGTAGCCGGCGTGGCGGAACGAGCCGGCCTGGAACAGGGTGGCGCCGATGTCCATCCACTTCTGGTCGACGAAGAGGCCAGCCAGCGGGTCGTAGAGGCACTCGGTGCGCAAGTGGCTCCACCACCAGTCGAGCATGTCGACCGAGCGCTGGTCGTAGCCGCCGAAGCCGAGGTTGTTGACGCCGACCAGCAGCATGTGCCCGTCGCTGATCTCCGCGTTCGCGGGGCGGGGGCCGAAGGAAGTGGGGCGTGAGCAAGATGCCGCCGGCCGAGGCCTCGAGCGCGGGCGACAGCTCGGCCATCGGCGAGACGACGTAGGTGTCGGGGTCAAGGTAGAAGACCTGATCGGCGTCCTGCAGCAGCCGCTTGAACAGCAGGGGCTTGATCGCGGTGGCGAACTCGACGAGGTCGTAGGACATCACGAGCTCCATCACGGTGCGTCGGGGCAGGCCCAGGGACGCCGTGCTCAGGCAGTCGACGCCGTCGAGTTGGGGCAGCCCCTCGTCGTCGGCGTGGTCGATGAAGAGGATCTTGAGCTTGGCGCCGTCCTCGTGCCGGCGCAGGCTCTCCGCGAGCGCGAGCGCTTTGGGCAGGTAGTTCGTCGAGAGGACTGTGCAGAAAGTGCGCGTGGTCACGGCTTTGGGTCCGAGCGGCGGGTGGGTCGCACCGGTTGTGCTGCTCGCCCGCCCGGACGGTCGAGAGTACCAGACCCGATTTACCCCACTTGGCCTCTGAGCCCCCGGCCAACGCCTCCGCCCAAGCCCCGAAGTGCGGCCGTATGCAGGCGCGACCGTGCCGCGTCACGGGACGGGTCGGCTAGAAGTTGGGGCCGTGACCCCCACACCGCCCACGCCGCCCACGCCGTCCGCGCCACCCACGACCACACGCTTTCGACCGGCGACCTACGTCGCCACCCACCCGGAGCGCCCGGCCGTCATCACCTCCGACGGCAAGGTCGTGACGTTCGCCGAGCTCGAGGAGCGTTCGTGCCGGCTGGCGCAGGCCCTCTACGCGCACGGACTGCGCGAGGGCGATCACGTCGCGGTGCTCATGCTCAACGACGACCGCACGCACGAGGTGGCGTTCGGTCTTCAGCGCTCCGGCCTCTACTACACGCTGGTCAACACGCACCTGACCGCCGAGGAGGCGGCCTACATCGTCGAGGACTGCGGCGCCCACACGCTGATCACGTCCCGCGCGCTCAACCGCCTGGTCCAAGAAATGGTCGCCCTCACGCCCAGCATCGACCTGCGCCTCGTCGTGGGCGAGCCGGCCCCGACCGCCCCCACCCCGGACCCGCCGAACCACACCGACTACGACGGGTTCGTCGCCCCCCACCCGGGCACGCCGCTCAGTGAAGAGCGAGAGGGCTTCTCCATGCTCTATTCCTCGGGCACCACGGGCCACCCCAAGGGCGTACGACGGGAGCTCTCACACGATCCCTTTGGCACCTCCGCCACCCTCACCCCGATGCTCGAGCGCATCATGGACTTCAAGGAGGGCGACGTCTACCTCAGCCCCGCCCCGCTGTACCACTCCGCCCCGCTCGTGTGGTCAATGACGGTGCAGCGGATGGGCGGGTCCGTCGTCGTGATGGACAAGTTCGACCCCACCCGATGCCTCGAGCTCATCGACAAGCACAAGGTGACGCACGCGCAGTTCGTCCCGACGATGTTCGTCCGACTGCTCAAGCTCACCGACGACGAACGCACGGCGCACGACCTGACCAGCCTCCGCTCCGTCGTGCACGCCGCCGCGCCCTGCGCGCCCGAGGTCAAGCGCCGGATGATCGAGTGGTGGGGCCCGGTCATCCACGAGTACTACTCGGGCACCGAGGGGCTCGGCATGACCTGGATCACCTCACCGGAGGCCCTGACCCACCCGGGCTCGGTCGGCCGGGCCATCTGGGGCGAGGCGCACGTGGTCGGCGAGGACGGCGAGGAGCTCCCTCCGAACCAGGACGGCGTCGTCTACTTCGGCAGCCGCGCCGGCGTGACGTTCGAGTACAACGGCGACCCCGAGAAGACTCGCCAGTCGTTCAACGACAAGGGCTGGGCCACGCTGTGGGACATCGGCCACCTCGACGACGAAGGCTTCCTCTACCTGACCGACCGCAAGCAGTTCATGATCGTGAGCGGTGGGGTCAACATCTACCCCCAGGAGATCGAGGCCGTCCTCGTCCTCCACCCTGCTGTCGCCGACGTCGCCGTCTTCGGTGTCCCCGAAGCGGAGATGGGAGAAGAGGTCAAGGCGGTCGTCCAGCCCGCCCCCGGCCACACCGCCGGCCCCGAGCTCGAGCAGGAGATCATGACGTTCTGCCGTGAGCACCTGTCGCACTACAAATGCCCCCGCTCCGTCGACTTCACCGACGCGCTGCCGCGGGGCGAGAACGGCAAGCTCTACAAGAAGCCACTGCGCGACGCCTACTGGGCGAGCTCGGCCCCGACCGCGAGCTGAACCGAGTCGCCGGGCGGGCGGACGTCGGCGTACCAGGCCAGCCCCAGGGCGACCGCGGCGCCGAACAGTAAGACGTCGGTGATCCCGACGGCCTCCACGACCGGCCCGATCAGGAGGTTGCCGATGCCCACGGTGCCGCCGAAGCCCATCATCCACAAGGCCATGACCCGCCCGCGCACGTTCTCGGCGAGCCGAGCTTGCAGCGTGGTGTTCAGTGCCGTGATGAAGGCGAAGTAGAACGCGCCGGTCACGGCCACGTTGATGTACGCCGGGATGGTGGAGCGCTCGAGGGCGAACGCGCACAGCGTCAGCGAGTAGCCGACGAGACACACCCGCACCAACAGAGGCTTGGAGGTCTGGGCGAAGACGGTCCCGACGGAGATCGCGCCGGCCAGCGCACCGAAGCCGAAGCAGGCGTAGAGGATCCCGTAGTCGGGCGAATCGGTGAGGTTGATGCCGAGGTTGTGCGCCGCCACCACGGGCATCTGCCCGATGAACGCCAGCGCCAGCAGCGAGAACACGAACACCGTGACCAGGCACCGCCCGACCACCCGGTCCTCCCGCGCCACCCGCACCCCGGCCGTCAGCTGACGCCACTTGCTGGCCTCGGCGGGCGACTGCGGCACCGCCGGCAGCGTCACCATCATCAGCGCCCCGACGACGAAGAGGTACGTCGCCGCGTTCCCGACGAACACCCACGCCGGGCCGATTAAGGAAAACAGCACGCCGCCGATGACCGGCCCGATGACCCGTGACGCGTTCATCTGCGCCGAGTTCAACGAGATCGCCCCGGGCATGTCGGCCCGGCCCACGAGCCCCGGCAGGATCGCCGAGTACGTCGGCCCGAACATCGCGCTCCCGCACCCGACGCCCAGCACCATGATCACCAAGAGGACCTTCGACGGGTGCGGCGACACCACGACTGCCGCCACGCCCAGCGAGAACACGAGCTGCTCGAGCGACAGCAGGATCAGGAAGCGCCGCCGGTCCACCTTGTCCGCCAGCAGGCCGCCCACCATGGGCAACACGAGCGTCGGCCCCAACTGGGCGAAGATGATGACGCCGACGAACGTGGCCGAGTGCGTGAGGTCGTAGGCGTACGCCCCGAGCACCACGTTCTGCATCCAGGTGCCGATGTTCGAGGCGAAGGCGCCGACGAAGACGATGCGGAAGGTGCGGTGCGAGAGGGCAGCCCGGGCCGTGCCACTGCGGGCCGGGATGGGGCTGTCCCCGTCGACGACGGCGTCCTCGATCTCCTCGAGCGTGAGGTCGGTGTCGCCCTCCGAGCGCCCCCGGGGCGCGGATCGATCGTCAGAAGAAGCAGGCGGCACCACCTGCATCGTACGGGACCAGCCGGCCCTCCGGTCTGGCCACCCCGTCCCGCCGCCGGACCTCCTCCTGGGCGTGGGTCAGGTGTATTCGCGCTCAACCTTCTACTTCGGGCAAGTTCGCCTTATTTTCGGCGAGTTCATAACCCCGACCGCGTAGGCACTTCGAAGCGGCGCCCGACCTCCCCGACACATACCGGTGTGGTCGGCTCGCCCCCGGGCCCGACCTGCGACTGCCTACGGGTTGCCCCTTATATCTATGAGCGCCCCACGCCTGGGTTCGCCAAAGTTGATAAGGAGGTGGCCGCATACAGGCGCGAATCCCACCCGGCCTTCGAGCGACCGCTCAGGCGATCAGGGCCCCTGGGGTGAGCAGACGTCCCCGCAGGCCGCACCGAACGACGACAAGGGCGCGAGCGGCACCCGGAGGACCGACGCCGCGCCGGCCCCACGCTGCACGTCGTAGATGCCCCCGAACAAATGCGGCACCTGCGCCACCGACGGCAGCAGGTGTGGCGAATCGCCGGTCGTGACGGTGACCCGGAGGCGCCAGCCCGCCGGCACCTCGGTCATGGTCGGGTAGACCGCGATGTCCTCACGGGTGATCTGGCCGGGCACGACCGGCGCCGCCGACTGTTGGGTCAGGGGATGGACCGGCAGCAGCACTGCGCCCGACGACGTCGTCCACGTGCGCGTCGGGTCGAGCGCGCGCTGCGACCCCAGCAGGGCGCCCGAGGACATCGGGAAGCTGGTCCCGTTGGGCGAGACCGCCTCGACGGTCGCCGCCAGCTCGGTGTCGGAGGTGTTCGCCTTCACGTACACCGTCGCGTCGACCGGCCCGGCGACCACCTCGGGCGAAGAGAACGGTGCCGACGTGTAGACCAAGGACCCCGGTCCCGCCCCCAACGTCACGTCGTTGAGGTCGCACGGGTCGTTCGTCTTGAAGGACTGGAAGCCGAGGGCCAATGCGCCTGCGCCCCACTGGTCGGTCTGGATGTCACACGGGCTCGACACGCCCGTCCACAGCACCCGATCCGACCCCGACCCCGACCCCGAACCCGACCCGGCGCTCGGCGCCGTCAGCGTCAACGTCCCGTCGTTCTGCGACACGCCGTCGCTCCCGCTCCGACCAGGGCCGAAGTAGTACGAGGACGGAGCAGCGTTCGGCAGCGGCCACTGCGCGGCGTCCACCCAGGAGCCGGTGCCCGGGCCCGAGTTCCGCACGTCGAGATGCAAAGGCGTCGTGGTCGTCGACAGCGGCGTGTGCTCATCGAGCAGCCAGGTGTCGAACCACTCGAGCTCGAGGGCCGAGATGTTGACGCCGGTGCCGGTCGTCACGTGCTGCCACGGTCCCATCAGCAGCTGGTAGCGCGGGTGACCGACTGGCCGGACGTCATCGCCGCGGTCTGCGCACGCCCGGAGTAGAGGTTCTGGAGCCCGACGTAGTTCATTGGCTCGCCCGACTCGAAGAGGTCGTTCCAGCCGCCCACCAAGAACGCCGGGATGTGGTCGGCGACGACCGACGACAGGTCGTGGGCCGGGCTGCGGGCCGCCCAGTACGGACCGTCGAAGGCCTCGGCGCCCTGCCCCAGCTCGATCGAGAGCGCCATCTTCAAGAAGCCCACCAACGCCGGGGCTGTGCGCCGCCACGTCGGGCGCCAGGCCCAGCAGACCGAGCGCCAGCAGCTTCGTGTTGCCGCTCGTCGCCGCCTCGACCAAGGGCTGCAGCGCCGGGTTGCTCAGGTTGAGCCCCGACAGCAGCGCGATGTAGGTGGCGTCGAACTCCGCGTCGGGGATGCCGCCCTGCGTCACGGTGTCGGAGAAGATGTCGTTGCCCGCGATGATCGGGAACATCGCCTTGATCGGCCCGCCGCCGGCGCCTGCGGCCGCCACCGTCTGGAACTGGTTGATGCCCATGTAGGACTCGCCGAAGAGCCCGACCTCGCCGTTGCTCTGCGGCAGGTGGGCCGCCCACTGGGCCAGCGTGGCGCCGTCGGTCGACTGCACCGGGTCGAAGAGGTCGAACGAGCCGCCCGAGTCACCCGTCCCGCGCACGTCGGCGATCACCACGATGTAGCCCCGGTCGACGAGATAGCTCACGTCGGTCTGCGCGATGGCCGCCGCGTACACGATGAAGGCCTTGCCGTACGGGGTCTGCTGCAACAGCGCCGGGAACAACCCCGTGGCCGCCGTCTTGGTGCCGGCGACGGTGGGGAAGTACACGTTCGCCTTGAGCACGACGCCGTCGCTCATGGTGACCGACTGGTCGAGCAGCGAGCCCGTGCCGTAGGTCGCCGCCTGGGGCGCCCACGACGACGCGTCGGCGGTCAGGTGATCGGCGGCGGCCTGTGTGGCGCCCCCGGCGGTGGCCAGCTGAGCGGAGCGGGGGCCGTGCGAGCCGAGGACGACCTGCCCCACGATGAGGGCCGAGCAGGTGATAGCGAGCGCGAGCGACCCCATGGCCAGGCGCCACAAGATGGTGCCTCGCCAGTGCCGCGTGTGGTGCTGCTTTCGATGCTGCGCCGGCACAGAGAAACCCCCCGGCCTCCTGGCGACCCCCGATCGGGCCGACTCCCCGCAAAGGGGAACGTCCGTTCCCGGCCTGACCTGCGGTGGAGGCAAGGTGGGCGCCCGGTGGAGGCCCGCCGGAAGGCGCGATGCGGGTCCGCGGGCCGGCGCCAACGGGCGGGTCCCGCAGTGGGTGCGCTACGTTCGTGCTGCTCCGGCCGTATGCCGGGGCGGCACAGAATCAGCGAAGTCCGGTCGAAATCCGGCGCTGTCCCGCAATGGTGAGGCCCCTGCAACTGGGGGCGAGCCCAGACGCCTGACCTGTGTCAACGCAACCAGTCCTCGGAGGAAGGGCGGTTCGTTCGGCCCCCCCTCGGGAGTCGGAGCGGGCGCACTTCGTCCTCCGTACAACCGATGGAGGATGATCAATGTTCAGCAGCATCAGGCGGCGAACCGCCTTTCGTAGCGTCGCGTTGGCCGTGTTGGCCGCGTCACGTGCGTCGGCCCTCGTCGTTCCGGCGGGGCTCACCGTGTCCGCCGGCGCAGCCACCAGAGCAACGGCGTCGTTCCCGGTGACCGTGCACGCGGCCAACGGCAAGGTCACCATCGCGACCCGGCCGACGGCCATCGTGTCGCTGTCGCCGACGGCGACCGAGATGCTCTACGCCATCGGCGCGGGCAGCCAGATCAAGGCGGTCGACGAGTTCTCGGACTTCCCGAAGAACGCGCCGAAGACGCAGCTCGACGGCAACAACCCCAACGTCGAGGCGATCGCCCAGTACAAGCCCGACCTCGTGATCGTGTCGGACGAGGCACCGAGCGTCGATCAGCAGATCGAGGCGCTCGGCGTCCCCGTGCTCAGCGACCCGGCCGCCGACCAAGCTCACCCAGGAGTACGCGCAGTTCGACGAGCTCGGCCAGGCGACGGGGCACGTCACCCAGGCGAAGGCCGAGGTGGCCAAGATCAAGGGGCAGATCGCGCACATCGTGGCCTCGGTGCACAAGCCGTCGCACCCGCAGAGCTACTACTACGAGCTCGACCAGACCTACTACTCGGCGACGTCGAGCACGTTCATCGGGCAGGTGCTCGGGCTGCTCGGCCTGCACAGCATCGCCGACGCCGCCAAGGGCGCCGCCGCGGCCGGCGGGCTACCCGCAGCTGAGCGGCGAGTTCATCCTCAAGGCCAACCCCGAGCTACGTCTTCCTCGCCGACACGATCTGCTGCGCGCAGACGCCGGCGACGGTGGCGACCCGGCCCGGGTGGTCGAACATGTCGGCCGTCAAGCACGGCCGCGTGCTCGGCCTGAGCGACGACATCGCGTCGCGCTGGGGCCCGCGCATCGTCGTGCTGCTGTCGCAGGTGGCCGCCGAGATGAAGGCGCATCCCGCCTCGTGATCGGCACGTGACCGCCACCGCCCCCGCCCGGCCGGCCCAGGCACCGGCACCGCCCGTCCCCGAGGTGCCGCGGGCCGGGAGCCCGCCGCACCTGGGTCCCGGTCGCGGTGGCGGCCGTCCTCATGGTCCTCGTCTCCATGGTCGCGCTCTGCGTCGGCCCGGTGAACGTGCCGCCGTCGCAGGTGGTGGGCACGCTGCTCGCCCACGTGCCGTTCCTGCACTTCCACACGAACACGCCGGCGATCAACCAGGCCATCGTCTGGCAGCTGCGGGCGCCGCGGGTCGTGCTGGCCGGGCTGGTCGGGGCGATGCTGGCCTCGGGCGGGGCGGCCTACCAGGGCCTGTTCCGCAACCCGCTGGCCGACCCGTACCTGCTCGGTGTGGCGGCGGGGGCCGGGCTGGGCGCCACCATCGAGATCGTCTACGGCGGCGACTCGAGCAGCCTGCTGCCGGTGTTCGCGTTCGTCGGCGGCGCGCTGGCGGTGGCGGCGACCTATCTCATCGGCGTGTCGGGCGGCCGGCGCGCCTGGGGCTACTCCATCCTCCTGGCCGGCGTGGCGGTGGCGGCGCTGCTCACCGCGATCCAGACCTACCTGCAGCAGCGCGACTCCGAGCAGATCCGGCAGATCTACGACTGGATCTTGGGGAGCTTCTCCGTGGCATCGTGGTCGGACGTGACGCTGATCCTGCCCTACGTCGTGGTGTCGGGCCTCGTGCTGCTGGCCCACCGGCGCATGCTCGACGTGCTGCGGGTGGGCGAGGAGGAGGCCGGCACGCTCGGCATCCACCCGGCCCGCACGCGGCTGATCGTGGTGGCCGCCGCCACGCTCGGGACGGCGGCGGCCGTGTCGGTGAGCGGGCTCATCGGCTTCGTCGGCATCATCGTGGCCCACACGGTGCGGCTGACCGCCGGCGCCAGCTACCGGGTGATCATGCCGGTCTCGATGGTCGGCGGGGCGGCCTTCCTGGTCGGGGCCGACCTGATTGCCGCGCACGGTGCTGTCGCCGACCGAGGTGCCCATCGGCGTCGTCACCGCCTGCCTCGGGCGCACCGTTCTTCCTCGCCGTGCTCGTCTCGCGCCGCGCCGGCGGGCGTCGGCATGGGCGGTCCGTGGTGACGCGGCTCGGGACCATCACCCGGCTGGCCGAGCGGCGCCACCGCGGCCATGGCACGGCGGGCGACGGCGGGGCGATGGTCGAGCTCGACGGCGTCACCGTGCGCTTCGACGAGCGCACGCCGTCGTCGACGCGGTGCACGGCGTCGGTCGGGCGCGGCGAGTGGGTCGGGCTGATCGGGGCGAACGGCGCCGGCAAGACGACGTTGCTGCGCGCCGTGGCCGGGCTGGTCGACCACGAGGGCGACCTCCGCCTGGGCGGCCGGACCGCCACGTCGCATGGGCGCGGCGCGAGCGGGCGCGGTCGGTGTCCTACGTGCCGCAGTCGCCCGAGATGCCGGCGGACATGTCCGTGTTCGACTACACGCTGCTCGGGCGGACGCCGCACATCTCGTATCTCGCCGTCGAGTCGTCCGACGACCTGGACGCACTGCCGCCGGCTGCTCGAGCGCCTCGACCTCGTCCCACCTGGCGCACGCGCCACCTCTCGACGCTGTCGGGCGGCGAGCGCCAGCGCGTCGTGCTGGCCCGCGCGCTGGCCCAGGAGGCGCCCGTCCTCCTCATGGACGAGCCGACCAGCGCGCTCGACATGGCGCACCGGGTGGAGGCGCTCGAGATCGTCGACGAGCTCCGGCGCGAGTGGGGGCTCACCGTGGTGAGCGCCCTGCACGACCTGACCCTGGCCGGGCAGTTCGCCGACCGCCTGCTGCTGCTGGCGGGCGGCTCGCGTCGCGGCGTTCGGGACGCCGGCCGAGGTGCTCGACGAGCGCAGTCCTGGAGCGAGGCCTTCGGCTCGCCGGTGCGCATCATCCGCACCGACGACGGGGAGCTGGTCATCGCGCCGCGGCGCACCGGCCGGGGCGACGGCACGGCAACGGCAACGGCAACGTGACGAGCCAGGAGGAGGCACGATGAGCGGCAGACGCACTGACGCAGACGCCAGCGACGCACCGGCACCGCGGGTCCCGCTGCCGACGCACGAGGACGAGGCGCCGAAGCGGCGGCGGGTCGACTCGGTGGTGGTCGTCAACACGGGGGACGGCAAGGGCAAGTCGACGGCCGCCTTCGGCGTCATGGGACGCGGCTGGGCCCGGGGCTGGCGCGTCGGCGTCGTCCAGTTCATGAAGAGCGGCGACTGGAAGGTGGGGGAGCAGAAGCTGGCCGACCATCTCGGCGTGGACTGGTGGACGCTGGGCGACGGCTTCACCTGGGAGTCGACCGACCTCGACGAGTCGGCGGCCAAGAACATCCACGCCTGGGGCGTGGCCCGCGACAAGCTCGCCTCGGGCGACTACGACCTGCTCGATCCTCGACGAGCTCACCTACGTCGTCAACTACGGCTGGGTCTCGGCGGCCGACGTGGTCGACGGGCGTCACGGGGCGGTGCGCCCAAGACGAACGTGGTCATCACCGGGCGCGACGCGCCGCCCGAGCTCATCGAGATCGCCGACACGGTGACCGAGATGCGCAAGGTGAAGCACGCCTACGAGCAGGGGATCCGGGCGATGAAGGGCATCGAGTATTGAGCGCCGGCGCGGTCGCGTCCGAGTTGCGCCGGTTCGAGGGCGCCGGTGCGCCGGCGCTCGCCTGCCTGGCCTGGCGGCTCGCGCGCCCCGATGCTGGTGGCGTCGACCGCGCCGGTCGGCGGCGGCATCGGCGTCCGCGACTGGGTCGTCAACGTGCAGGTGCCCAACGGCTACGCGCCGGCACGACACGGACGTGCACGTGGCCGAGGTCGCCGACGCGCTCGGCCTCGACGTCCGCGGCGCCGGGCGTGGGCATGCTGACCGCCGCCGAGGTGGCCCACGTTGCCGTGTGCGAACAGGAGGAGGGCGTCCGGGTCGAGGCGACGGTGGGGATCTCGCTGCCGGTCTGGGCGGCCGCGCCGGCCGACGCCACCGTGCGGGCGCACGCCGACGCGGCGCGACCGGGGACCATCAACGTCGTGGCCTTCGTGCCCGTGCGGCACGGCGACGCCGCGCTGGCCAACCTGCTCTGCACGGTGACCGAGGCCAAGGTCCAGGCGCTGAGCGACGGCGCGGTGCCGGGCACCGGTACCGCCTCGGACGCGGTCACGATCCTGTGCCCGGCCGAGGGCCCGGCCGAGCCGTTCGGCGGCCCGCGCTCGGCGTACGGCGCGCCCGTGGCCCGGGCCGTCTACGCCGCGCTTCGTGCGCGGGATCGGGAGCGGGCGGTGATCACGCTCGTCCTCGGCGGCGCGCGCTCGGGCAAGTCGGCCGTGGCCGAGGCCCTGGCGGCGCGCCACGCCGGCCCGGTCACCTACGTCGCCACGCATGGACCCGGCCGGCGACCCCGAGCTCGAGGCGCGGGTCGACGCGCACCGCCGGCGCCGCGACGCCTCGTGGGAGACCGTGGTCGTGGGCGACGACGACGACCTGCCCGACCTCCTGCACCAACCTGCGCGGCACCGTGCTGGTCGACTCGCTCGGGCCGTGGGTGGCGCGCCGCGACGGCACCGGCGCCGGCGCCGGCGTCGACCACGTGGGCCTGTGCGCCGCGCTGACCGACGCGCGACGGCGACACGGTGCTCGTCTCCGACGAGGTCGGCCTGGCCGTGCACCCCTCGAGCGAGGAGGGCCGGCACTTCCGCGACGCGCTGGGCGTGCTCAATCACGCCGTGTCGGCGGTCGCGGACGCGGCGTACCTCGTCGTGGCGGGGCGGGCCCTCGAGCTCCCCCCGATCGGACCGCCGGCGTGAGGCGCGCCTTCTCGTTCCTCACCGTCCTCGGGGGCGCCGCGGTGCCCAACGAGCGCACGCTGACGTGGTTCCCCGTCGTCGGGCTCGCCGTCGGGCGCGGCGGTGGGGGGCGCCTGGTGGGCGGCGGGCCGGCTCTGGGCGCCGGCGCTGGCCGCCGTCGTCGCGGTGGCGGTCGACGCGGTGCTCACGGGCGGGCTGCATCTCGACGGGCTGGCCGACAGCGCCGACGGGCTCATCCCGCCGGTGCCGCGGACGCGCCGGTTCGAGATCATGGCGGACCCCCGCGTCGGCGTCTTCGGCGCCGTCGCGCTCGTGCTCGTGCTCGGGCTCCGCATCACCGCCCTGGCCTCCACGCCGGCCAAGGTGCTGGTCGTCGCGGCGCTGTGGTGCGGTTCGCGCACCATCATGGCGGTGGTCGCGCTCACCGTGCCCTCGGCGCACGCCGAGGTGGCCTGTCCGCCGCCTTCACGGGTGGCGGGACCGGACGCCGCCGCGCCACGTCGTACGGCGTCGCCGCGTACGGCCTGGCCCTCGCCGCGCGCGCTGGCCGCCCTGGGCGCCGGGAGCCGCGGCCTCGCCGTGGTCGCGGCCGAGGTGGTGGCGGCGCTGGCCGTCGTCTGGTTCGCCGGTCGCCGGCTGGGCGGCTACACGGGCGACGTGCTCGGCGCGTGCGGGGTCATCGGCGAGACGGTCGGCCTGCTCGTGCTGGTGGCGCGATGAGCGCGCGCGCCGGCGGCTCCGCGCTCGGCCGCCCGCCCGCTGGGCGCCGCCGCCGGCCTCGCGCTGGACCGGCTGCTCCCCGAGCCGCCCGGCGCGGTCCACCCCGTCGTGCTGTTCGGGTTCGTCATGACGGTCGCTCGAGCAGCGCCTCCACCGCGACCACAAGGGGGCCGGTCTGCTCCACGCCGTCGGCCGGTCTTGCGCTCGGCCTCGCCGTCGGGGGCGCGGTGCGCTCGACGACCGTGGCGACCACGTCGGCCGTCGCCGGCCGCGCCCTCGGCCAGGCCGCCGGCGACGTCGGCCGCGCGCTCGACGACGGCGACCTCGAGCGCGCCCGCGCCCTGCTGCCCACGCTCGTCGGGCGCGACCCGTCGGGGCTCGACGAGGGCGAGATCGCCCGCGCCGCGGTCGAGTCGGTGGCGGAGAACACGGTCGACGCCGTGGTGGCGCCGGCGTTGTGGGCGGCCGTCGCCGGCGCACCCGGCGCGCTCGGGTACCGGGCCGTCAACACGCTCGACTCCATGGTCGGCCACCGCTCGGAGCGCTACGCCAATTACGGCTGGGCCAGCGCGCGGCTCGACGACGCCGTGGCCTGGGTGCCGGCGCGGCTGACGGCGGCCCTCGTCGCGCTCGTGCGCCCCCGGGCGGCGCGGCCGGTGTGGACGGCGGTGCGCACGCAGGCGCCGGCGCACCCGTCGCCCAACGCCGGCGTGGCCGAGGCGGCGTTCGCCGCCGCGCTCGGGGTGCGGCTGGGCGGGACGCAACCGCTACGGCGAGCGAGCGGAGGAGCGGGCGCAGCTCGGCACGGGCCGGGCCACCCGCGCCCACGACATCGACGCGGCCGTCCGGCTCTCGCGCGACGTCAGCGCCGCCCTGGCCGCCCTGCTCACCGTCGCCGGGTGCCTGCGCTGGTGGTGGTCGCGGTGACGACCGCGCCGCCGGCCCCCGGCGCCCACGGCGGCGACGGACGGGCCGTGGCGCGCGCCCTCGGCCTCGACCCCGACGCGGTCCTCGACCTGTCGCTGTCGCTCAACCCGCTGGCGCCGGACCCGGGCCCGGTCGTGGCGCGCCACCTGGCCGCGCTGCGCGCCTACCCGGACCCGGCCGACGCCACGCGCGCCCTGGCCGAGGCCATGGGCGTCGAGCCGGCGCGCCTGCTGCTCACCAACGGCGGGGCCGAGGCCATCGCGCTGGTGGCCGCCGAGATCGGTGGCCGGGTCGACGAGCCGGACTTCGCGCTGCACCCGCGCGGGGACGGACCCGCTCTGGCGCTCCAACCCGCACAGCCCGACCGGCCTCCTGGCCGGCGACGACGAGGCAGCGGACGTGTGGGACGAGGCGTTCTTCCCGCTGGCCACCGGGCGCTGGACGCGCGGCGACGGCGGGCCCGTCGTCGGCTCGCTCACCAAGCTGCTCGCCTGCCCGGGCCTGCGGCTCGGCTACGTGCTCGCCGACCCCGAGCTGGTCGAGCGCTGCCGGGCCCGCCAGCCCGCCTGGTCGGTGGGCGGGCTCGTGGCGGCGGCGCTCCCCGAGCTGCTCGAGACCGGTCGACCTGCCGGCCTGGCGCGACGGCGTTGCCGAGCTGCGGACGGTCCTGGTCGACCTACTGTCTGCGCACGGCCTGACGGCCCGGCCGTCCGACGCCAACTGGGTCCTCGTCGACGCCCCGGGGCTGCGCGCCGCGCTGGCGCCCCACGGTGTCGTCGTCCGCGACTGCGCCAGCTTCGGCCTGCCCGGCGTCGCCCGGGTCGCCGTGCCCTCCGCCGACGGCCTGGCTCGCCTGGACGACGCGCTGGCGGCGGCGCTCGCCGCTGCGAGCACCCGCTCACGTTGGGCCGACGTCGTGAGCTGGCAGCGGCCGGTCCCGCTCGTGGGCGACACGTCCTCGGCGCGCGAGCGCCGTGAGGCGCCGCAGGGGTGGGCCTTCGACCAGCCGGCGCGGGACGCGTTCTACGACGCGATCGCGGCGCGGCGCGACATCCGGCGCTTCCGGCCCGACGAGGTGGCGCCCGACGTGTTGACCCGCATCTTGGACGCGGCCCACGCGGCGCCGTCGGTCGGGCACTCCCAGCCCTGGCGCTTCGTCGTCGTGCGCGACCCGCACACCCGCGACAGCGCCGCGCTGCCTGGCCGACCGCGAGTGGCACCGCCAGGCGGCGGGGTTCGACGACCTCTCGGCGCGCCAGATGCTCGACCTGCAACTGCACGGCCTCCGCGACGCCCCCGTCGGCGTCGTGGTGTGCTGCGACCGCCGGACGGCGCCCGAGGGCGTGCTCGGCCGCGCCACCTACGTCGACGCCGACCTGTGGTCGTGCGCGTGCGCGATCGAGAACCTGTGGCTGGCGGCGCGGGTCGAGGGCGTCGGCGTCGGCTGGGTCACCCTGTTCCACCCCGACGAGCTGGGCGCGCTGATCGGCCTGCCTCCGGGCGTCGAGACGCTCGGCTGGCTGTGCCTGGGTTGGCCCGACGAGCGGCCGCCCGAACCCGGCCTGCAGCGGGCGGGCTGGTCGTCGCGCCAGCCCCTGTCCGACGTCGTGCTCTGGGAGCGCTGGGACACCGACGGCACCGACGAGCCGCTCCCGCCGTCGGCGCACCTCCGGGCGCCCGCACCTGCCGCAGTGGTCGGCGCCCGCGACGGGGCGGACGTGCTGCTCACCCCGCCGGGCTCGCTCGGGGCGCTCGACCGGGCGGTCGACCGCCTCCACGCCATCGGGCTCGGCGCGGACGCGCCGATCAGCGCCGTCCTCGTGGCAGCGTCGCACCCGGTGACCCGCCACCGCGTGTCGACCTACGACGACGCCGTGACCCGCGAGGTCCTCGAGGCCACGGTGGCGGGGGAGTCGCTCGGCGCGGTCGCGGCCCGCCTGGTCGGCGCCGACATGGGCGCGGTCGACGCCGGCGTCGCGGGCGACCCCGTGCCCGGGGCGCTGAGCCACCGCCCGTCCGACCGGCGCGGCGACCTCGTCGCGTCCGACGCCCTCAGCCGGCAGGACGCGGCGCGCCTCGTGGCGGCGGGCCGGGCGCACGGGCGCGCGCTCGGGCGCCGCGTCGTGGTGCCGGCGGAGGTGGGCATCGGGAACACGACGGTCGCGGCCGCCCTGGTGGCGTCCCGCCTGCGGGCTCACCGCGCACGACGCGGTGGGCCTCGGCGCCGGTGGCGACGCGGCCACGCTCGAGCGCAAGCGCACCGTCGTGCAACAGGCCCTCACCGCGCGCCGCGAAGGAGCACCCGGACCTCGACGACCCCATGGTGGCGCTGGCCGCGTTGGGCGGCCCCGAGATCGCCTACCTGACGGGCGTCATCCTCGGCGCCGCGGCGAGCCGGTCGCTGATCGTGCTCGACGGCCTCGTCACCTCGTCGGCCGCGCTCGTCGCCGTCGCGCTGGAGCCGGCGGTGGCGGCGCACCTCGTCGCCGGCCAGGAGAGCCGGGAGCAGGCGCACCGCCTGGTGAACGCGCACCTCGGCCTCGAGCCGCTGCTCTCGCTGCGGCTTCGTTCGGGTGAGGGCGTGGGCGCGTTGTTGGCGGCGCAGTTGTTGCGCAGTGCGACCGCCCTGCGCGCCGAGACCGCTCGGGTCGTCGAGCCGACCTGAGGCTCAGAGGCTCAGACCCGGCGCCGGCTGATCGCGTTGACCAACAGCGCGAGGCCGACACCGGCGATCAGGCTGAGGATGAACGCGATCACCACGTACTCGGTCGTGTGCGGCGACGACGGGCTCGTGGGGACCGTGGCGGCGGAGATGACGCGACCGACCTCGGTCGACGTCCCCTGCGTCGAGAAGAACTCGTATTGCTGCAACTGGTTCTGCAGGGTGGTGAGCTGGTTCTCGAGGTCACCGAGCTCCACCTCGTCGGCCGTGAGGTTGACCCCCGCCGGCGTGGTGCGGATCTGGTTGGTCAGGTTCGAGATGGCGAGCTGCACCGTGCCGACCTTGTTGGCGATTTGGCTCTGGGCCTTCGCGAAGGTGCTCTTCACGACGCCCTTCTCGAAGTTGATGTAGGCGTTGGCGTAGGCGTTGGCCGCAGCCGCCGCCGTCTCCGCGTTGCCCGACGACGCCGACAGTTGGACGATGTCGGACACGATCAGCGTGCTGGGCGCGCCGATCTGTACGGCCGAGACCGACGGTGGATTGGGGATCGTCTTGGCGACGATGTTGGAGATGGACGAACTCTCCATGATCTGGATGATGTCCTGGACGTTCAACGTCGTCGTTGTCGGCTGGCCACCGGACCCGGTGATCAACGGCGACACCGGCGGCTCGAGGTAGACCGTCGCCGTCGCGGTGTAGGTCTTCGAGGCCAGCACGCAATAGCCGAGCACGCCACCGACGACGATCACGACCGTGAGGATGATGATCCACTTCCGGCGCCACAGGACGCGGGCGTACTCAGCGATGCCGGACTGCTCCGGTGCACCTTGCGCAGACGATGGCGACCCGAACTCCGGATTCGACCCCACCCGTTCCACCTCCGCCGTCAGAGCGGTGTCCTCCGTGTCGCCAATTACCCGATCCATCCGGGGAAATGTAGCGCGCCCCAGGTGGGGGGATGACTCACCCAAACGATTGATTCGGTCTCCACCCTGTGGCGGATAAGGGTTGCAAGCGCACGCCCTGAGGTCGAATTCTTCTTTTCGCACTCTGGCCGCCATGTAGCTTTAGGGCCGTGCAATTGGGCGCGGAATTGGCGAAATGGCGGAGGGCAGCGGCGCGTGAAGACCTCTTCGTGTTCATATCCCGCGGGCTGCTCTACGTCGGCATGTTCTTCCTGCCGCTGCTGCACTTCAAGGCCACCAAGGGCCTGAACGTCAGCGACGCGATCTTCCTGGTCGGCTTCCTCTTCCTCGCCTTGAGCCGCCGGCCGCCGCCGCGGGCCCCGCGCACCCCGGCCTGGTACGTCGGCGCGTTCCTGTTCCTCTTGGCCGGCGTCGTTGCCAGCACCCAGGCCGACGCGCTGGCGCAGTCGATCATCGTCGTGTTCAACGGCATCTACGTCTTCTTCATCCTCCAGTACCTGCTGCGCCAACAGCTGGCGTCGACCCTGCACCTCATGCGCGCCATGGGGGCGTTCGTGTTCGGGACGACGCTCTCCGCGTTCGTCGCACTGCTCCAGGTCGAGCTGCACATCTTCATCTTTCACGCGTCGGCCGGCGCGGGCTCTGCGGCGAGCATCGGTGGCAACTCGCGGGCGATCGGGCTGAGCAACCAGCCGAACCTGGCCGGTATCTCGTTCGCCCTGGGCATCGTGATCGGCGTCGGACTGCTCCTCGAGATCGGGCTCCGCAAGCACTGGTATCTCGGTGCCTGCGTCGTGATCCTGGCGTCCGCGCTGTTGCTGAGCGCGAGTGTCTCGGGCATGGCGAGCACCCTGCTGGGGTTGCTCGTGCTCTTCATCGCCCGCGGCGTCGCCCTCAAGACGGTCGCGCTGGTCATCCTCTCGCTGGTCGCCGTGTACGTGCTCGTGTTCGGCGTCATCGATCGCGGTTCGCACCTCGACCCGATCACCCGGATTGAGAAGACCACGAACTCGAACGGCGGCAGTGGGAGCGGGACGTTCGAGCTGCGCGTCCACACCGTCGAGAAGGCGTGGGGCCTGATCATCCAGAAACCGCTCACCGGTCACGGGCTCGATCAACAGACGCTGGCGATCTACTACGACCAGCCACTCTTCGTGTACTACCCGCCGCACAACCTCATCGCGCTGTATTGGTACGGCGGCGGCATCTTCATGCTGCTGGGCCTCATCATCATGACGGGCTCCTCGTTCAGCCGGCTGTTCCGGGGGGGACTGCGAGGGACCTACAACAGCCAGATGCGCGACATCATCCTCGCGGCGTGCGTCGCCGACCTCTTCTTCGCGATGCAGGGTCCCGAGCTGGTCGACCGCTGGTTCTGGATACCGTTCCTGCTCGCCCTGTGCGTCCGCACGAGCCCGCCCCCGACGGCACCGGCCCTCGACTCGCTGGAGCGCACGGCGCCCGTGCCGACACCGCCCGTCCCGGCGGCGCCCACCACCGCCCCGAACGGCAAGGGCCAACCGCGGCGGGTCAGCGGAAGGGTGGGTCGCCACGCGGCGCCCGCCCGGGGCTCGTCCTAACACGTGCCGCGCGCAAACGCAGGAGGGGGATCCGTGCCGAAGAGCACGAGCAAGAGGAGCAGTGCCGACGCGACCACAGCGACGTTGGGCTACACGGGCCTCGGCGAGATGTTCGACAACCGCATCCTCGGCACCGACAGCGCGCACGTGTTCTTCGTCAGCGCGCAGGCCCTGGCGGCGCACTCCAAGGTCGTGGCCGAGGTCGGTTGCGGCCGCGGCGCCGCGGTGGAGATGGACCAGCCGGGTGGTCCCTGGCAGGACCTGCGGGGCGAGGGCCGCACCGTGATCGGCATCGATGTCGAGGACGCCGGCCTGGAGAACCCGGTCATCGACGAGTTCCGCCTCATCGGCCCCGACGGCCGTTGGCCGCTCGATGACGCCTCGGTCGACCTCGCGGTGAGCGACTACGTGCTCGAGCACGTGACCGATCCCGATGCGTTCGTGCGCGAGCTGGCCCGCGTCCTGCGCCCGGGCGGCACGTTCATCGGTCGCACGGTCAGCCGCCGCTCCGCGCTGTCCGTCGTGGCGCGGATCGTGCCCAACGAGCGCCATGCCGGCGCGCTGTCGCGCCTGCAGCCCGACGCGCGAGGCGCAGGACGTGTTCCACACCGCCTACAAGATGAACACCCGCCAGGACCTGGCGCGCGTCTTCGACGCCGACTTCGAGTGGGCGCTGGCGAACCGCACCGGCCTCGAGCAGTACTTCAAGCCCTGGCCGCGCCTGCGCCGCATGGTCGGCGGGGTGGAGCGCTTCCTGCCGCGGTCGACCTGGATGGGGCTCGTCGTCTTCGCCCGCCGCCGACCCACCTGACCCTCCCGCTGGCAAGCCTCACGGAGTGACCGGCTGGACCTGCGTCGGGCGCTCGTCGATCGGCGGCGCCGATGCCGGAGCCCCGGTGACGCGAGTGCGCTCCATGCCGAAGAAGGCAATGAGGCAGCCGATGCCGGCAAAGAGCGCGCCGAACCAGAAGGCGATGGAGAAGCCGTGGTTGAGGGCGTTGACCATGACCGCGGGCTCGTGGCCGTGGGTGCCGATGAACCGCGTCGTTGCGGACACGGCGAGGGTCGAGAGGACCGCGACCCCGAGTGCCCCGCCGATCTGTTGCGTCGTGGTGATCAGCCCCGAGGCGACGCCCGCCTCTTCATGGGCGACACCGCTCATCGCCCCGATGGTGACCGGGACGAACGAGAGGCCCAGGCCGACGCCCGCCAGGAGGAACCCGGGCAACAGGGTCCCGAGGTAGGTCCCGTGTGGTGAGATCTGGGCGAAGTAGATGAGCCCGCCGGCCGCCAAGGCCATCCCGATGGTCATCACGAGTCGGACGCCGATCTTGGCCACCAGCGATTGGGCGGCGCCGGCCGCGACGATGATCGAGCACGCGATCGCCAGATAGCCGACCCCCGTCTTGAGGGCTGAATACCCCAGGACCTGTTGCATGTAGAGCGACAGGAAATAGAACATCGAGAAGATGGATGCGCCCAGGGCGAGCGAGACCATGTTGGACACGCTGAGGCTCCGATTGCGAAAGATCGACAACGGGACCAGTGCGGACTTGGTTCGCCGCTCGATGACGATGAACAGGGCGATGAGCACGAAGGCGATCGCCAGGGTCCCGAGTGTCTTGGCCGACGCCCAACCCCAACTCGTGCTCTTGACGAGTGCGAACACCATCAGGACCAGGCCGGCGGTGAGCGTGACGGCGCCCGGGATGTCGAACCCCCGGTTCTCGTCCTCCGCCAGCGACGGCGTGAGGATGAAGAAGCTCGCCAGCACGACCAGCGCGCCGATCGGCACGTTCACGTAGAAGATCCACTGCCAGCCGAACTCCTGGGTGAGGATGCCGCCGAGCAGGACGCCGAACGCGCCGCCGGCGCCGGCGATGGCCCCCCAGACGCTCAGGGCGGTGTTCCGCTCCCGGCCCTCTTCGAATGTGACCGTCAGGATGGAGAGGGCGGCGGGAGACAGGATCGCCGCCCCGAGTCCCTGCACGGCCCGGGCGGTGATCAGCCAGCCGGTCGAGGTCGCCAACCCGCAGAACAAGGAGGCCACCGTGAAGATGATCACACCGGTCACGAACACCCGTCGCCGTCCGAGTTTGTCGGCCACGCGGCCGCCGAGCATGAGGAACCCACCGAACATCAGGGCGTACGCGTTCAAGACCCACAGGAGGTTCTGCTCGGAGAAGTGCAGGCCGCGTTGAATCGACGGCAGCGCCACGTTCACGATCGAGACGTCGAGAATGACCATGAACTGGGCGACACAGATGACCGCCAGGGCCAGCCACTTGCGCGAGTCAGTTGTCATCGTTCCTCCTGTAGTCGGCATGGGTTCTCTGTGTGCGATCCGGGTTCGCCCGCCGGTCGGACCACCCAAAGGCCAGGTATCGAGAGATCTGCCAACTTCGAAATGGGCCGAGGGTCAGCCCGGGTTCGACGTTAGGTGCCTCTTGTGACAAGTGGCGCAGCCCGTCGCCCACTGTCCCGCCGGCGATCTCCCGTTCTGGTCCCCACACGGTGCTCATCGCCATGACGACGATCAGCGAGCGAGCAATTCGACAATCAAATCGACCGCCTCCTTTGGGTAGGCCACCGGACGCCGACCGCCGGACCGGTTCCGGCGGGGTAACGGCGCCCGAGCAACGGAGATGCAACCGGGGTAGAGTCCGCGCAGCGGTGCCGGCTTGCAGTCGGACCGTAGGTCGGTCACCGCACGACCGAAAGGACTGGTAGAGCCATGCTCTTCATCAGTGAGTACACGTTGAAGCCTCACTTGACCAAGGACGAGGTCAAGCGCCTCATGGACGTCTTTGGCAAGCGTGGAGCCGTAGAGGGCGAGATCGCGAACTACGTACGCGCCGACGGGACCGGCGGTTTCACCATCGCCGAGAACGACGACCTGATGTCGGCCTACGCGGACGTCCTTCTGTACTCGGAGTACATGACGTTCACCGTCACTCCAGTGCTTTCCATCGACGACGCCGTGGGTCCGATTTTCGCCTACATCGGCGCGTAACGCTCGGAAGGGATCGGGTCCCGCCCCAGCGGAAGAGCAAGAGACCCCGAGACCGCGTCGCTAGGCGAGCGCGAACTGCGACCCGCCGCCGTCGACCTCCCGGCGGTACCACTCGATCGACTTCGCCAGGCCCTCCTCGAGCGACGTCGAGGGCTTCCACCCGAGCAGGTCACGCGCCCGAGAGTTGTCGCCCCGCATCGTCCAGATCTCGGTCGGGCGGTCGGGGAGCGCCCCGAACTCGGCCCGCACCGGGTTGCCCAGCAGGTCGAGGATGGTCTCGGTGACGTCGCGGATGGAGACGTCCTCGCCGCAGCAGATGTTGAACAGCTCCCCCTCGATCCCGGGCACCAACATGGCGCGCACCATGCCGTCGGCGATGTCCTCGACGAAGTTGAACTCGCGGGTCTGGCGGCCCTGGGTCATCTTGAGCGGCTGGCCGCGCAGCGCCCGGATGATCACCTCGGGGATGATGCGGTCGACCGTCTGGCGCGGCCCGTAGGCGTTGAACGGGCGCACCATCACGATGGGCCAGCCGTGGCCCTGCTGGAAGACGCGGCAGAAGCATTCCGCCGCGTACTTGGACACCGCGTACGGCGAGACCGGGTGGACGGGCTTGTCCTCTTGGAACGGCACCTCGATGTCGCCGTAGATCTCGCTCGTCCCGATGTTCAAGAACCGCACGTACCCGGTCCCGTCGAGGGCCTGCAGCAGGTTGACCGTGCCCTGCACGTTCGTCTGGATGCACTCGTCGACCCGCTGCCAGGACTTGCCGACGTGGGTGTACGCGCCGAGGTGGAAGATGTGGGTCGGCCGGGCCGCCTCGACGACGGCATCCATGGCGCAGCGATCGGCCAACGAGCCCTCGTGCACGGTGATCTGGTCGATGATGTCGACGAGACGCACGCCGAGCACGCTCGACACGGTGCTCGTCAGGACGTGGGTGTCCACGCCGTCGGCGAGCAGGCGCCGGGTCAGCTGCGAGCCGATGAACCCCGTCGCGCCGGTGACCAGGACGCGGGCGTCACTGGGGAAGGCGTAATCGGCCGCCTCAACGGGCCCAGAAGCAGAAGCAGAAGCAGAAGCAGAAGCAGAAGCAGAAGCAGAAGCAGTCATCCAACGGTCTCCTTGATGTCGATGCGGCTGAAGGTCCACGGCGGCTCGCGGTCGCTCTCGCACAGGGCGGAGAGCTCGAGCGCGTCCTTGTGGGTGTCCATGGACTTCCAGAAGCCGTTGTGCCGGTACGAGTACAGCTGGCCCGCTCGGCCGAGCGTCGGCAAGATGTCGCGCTCGAGGTCCTGGCCGTCGAACCACTCCGAGGCCGGGGCGTCCATCACGAAGAAGCCGGCGTTGATCCAGTAGTCGGGGAGACGGGGCTTCTCGGTGAAGTGGGTGACCCGCCCGGAGTCGTCGGAGTCGATGGTCCCGTACTGCGAGGGGAGCGGCACGACGGTCACCGAGGCGAAGCCCCCCGTGCTGTCGTGGAACGCCAACAGAGCCGTGAGGTCCACGTTGCCCAGGCCGTCGGCGTAGGTCAGGAAGAAGCGCTCACCCATGTCCGGCGCGCACTCGATGACCCGGCCACCCGTGTTCGTGTCGACGCCGGTGTCACGCACCTCGACGCGCCACTCCGACGGCAGGGTGCTGGCGAAGTCCTCGATCTGCTCGACCTTGAAGCCCGCCGCGAGGACGAAGTCGGTGAAGCCTTGCCGCGCGTAGATCTCCATCACGTGCGCGAGGACCGGACGACGGCCGACTTCGAGGAGCGGCTTGGGCAGTTCGAGCGTGTGCGGGTACGCGCGAGTTCCCTTACCTCCACACAAGATGAGTGTCCGCACTTCCGCCTCCCAAGTCCGATCCACCCGCCTGGGGGACCCGTTCCGTTCCGCAGTTTATGCACACCTGGTGTGATTTTCTCCAGAACGACCCGTGGGACGGGTGAAGAGGATGTGAACGAACACCGCCAAACACCGCCACAACACCCGACACCTCTGTATTGAGCGCCCAAGTCGGGTGGCCTCGGAGGCCGGGAGTACGATGCTGCGGCCGAGAACGCGGGGAGAGGAGGGACAGGGGAGCGATGCGAGGACTGGTTTCCCGAGCGGCCGACCGAAAGGCGCCGGGCCGACAGGACGACGCAAAGGGCGAGGGGTAGGTCGCGTGGTCCGACTGTCACCACGGTTGCGGCCGATGTGGCCGTACCTCAAGCCGGCCTACACCCAGGCCACCCGGATGGTCGCACCGGTCTCGGTGCGCGCCAGCCAGATGCGCGGTGGCTACCTGCCGGCCGGGCAGGTGGAGACCATGGAAGAGGCCGCCGCCACGACCGGTGGTCGCTGCCTCACCGTCCGCCCCCCCGAGACGCTCCAGCGGACAGTCCCCCAAGGCATCCCCGACCGCAGCGCCTCCTACGAGCCGTGGACGTCCGAGCACGTGCGCCGCGTCGCCGTCGCCGAGCTGCCGCACGGCCGCGTGCCTCTCGCCGCACAACGCGGTCATCACCGGCAACGACGACCTCGTCGTCGAGGTCAGCCTCTACTTCGGGACCAAGCGCGCCCGCGAGCACCCGATCTTCTTGCACCCGTTCCCCGGCCTGCCCCAGGAGGTCGGCGGCCGGCTCGGCGTCCTCGCCCTGCAGGGTGACTCGAACTACTACCACTTCATCATCGACGTCCTGCCCCGCCTCGGCGTGCTCGAGCAGTGTCCCGACGTGGCGCCGCCCGACCTCTTCTACGCTCCCTTCGGGTTCAAGTTCCAGGAGGAACTGCTCGCCATGATGGGCATCGACCGCTCGATGTGCATCGACAGCTCCAAGGTGCCGCACGTCGTCGCCGAGACGCTCGTGGTCCCGACGCCTGCGGCCATGACGGTGATCAACCCGCCCTGGGTCGTCGAGTTCCTGCGCCGCAAGCTGCTGCCCGCGTCGATCGATCGCGTGAAGGGGAAGGGCATCTACATCAGCCGCGGCAGTGCGATCAACAATCGCCGGGTCGACAACGAAGACGAGCTCAAGAACTACCTCACCGGGCGCGGGTTCGAGATCCTCCAACCCGAAGATCTGTCCGAGGCCACCAAGATCGAGGCGTTCGCCCAGGCGTCGCTCATCGTCGGCGCCCACAGCGCCGGCCTCGTGAACATCGCCTACGCGAGCCCGGGTGCCGCCCTCGTCGAGCTCTTCCCCTCCGGCGGCGTGAACCTGTGTTATTGGAAGTTGGCCCAGAGCGTCCCCGGGCTCGAGTACCGCTACGTGCTCGGGAAGGGTGACCCCACGCCCGTCTCACTCGGCGAGTTCTTGGTGAGCGACATCGACGCCGACATCGACGCCATCGGCCGCACCCTCGACGACCTCGGTTGGCCCTGACGGGCCCACCGCCCTGATCTGCCTCAGGCGATACAGGCGGTCAGCGCAGCGCGGACCTCACGCGCCGTCGCGCGCCCAGGTGAACTCCGACGTGTGCTCGACGCCGCGCGCGAGGTCGGCCGCGCTCGTCGCCCGGGCCAACGGGACCGCCCGGGCCAGCGCGGCGGCGTCCCAGCCCGTCCATCACCGTGGCCAGCCCGCCGGTCACCTCGTAGAGCGCCGGGTCCGGCGTCACGACGACGGGGATGCCGAGCCGCATCGCTTCGAGCGCCGGCAGGCCGAAGCCCTCGAAGTCGGACGGGAACACGACGAGCGCTGCGCCGGTGAACTGGCGCTGGAACTCCTCGGTGCTGAGCCAGGGGCGCACCGTGACGACGTCGGCCAGGCCACGCGCCGCCACGTCCGCCTGCACCCTGACGCGGTCCGCTTCAGGCAGACCGACGATCACGAGCGGCGGCGGGTCACCCCCGTCGCGCCGCAGCAGCGCCCAGGCGTCGAGGACCAGGTCGACGTTCTTGTTGCCCCATTGGCCGAAGGCGAGTGCGTACTCCGGCCCGGACGGAGTCGCCCGGGCCCACCGCAGCACGTGGTCGGCGCCGAGCTGTCCGACCGAGATGTACTTCGTGCCCAGCGACGGGTGGGCGCGCAGGAGGTCGGCGCGCGTGCGGTGCGAGATGGTCACGATCGCATCGGCGCGTCGGTAGCCGATGCCGTAGCTGACGCCGCGCAGCACCCGCGTCTTCAGCCCGAACTGCTGCGGCCGCATCTCGTGGCGGATGTCGAGGGCGAGCACGACGCGGCGGGCAGGGGAGCGGCCCGATCGTCGTGGCGGGCGTGACACCGAGCATGACGTCGGCCCCCAGGCGCCGGCAGAGGTCGGGCACCGTCCGCTCCATGGCCACCACGCGCGGGCCGCCGACGGGGTGCACCGTCATGCGCCCGGGGAGCTCGAGCTCGATGCCCGGTCGGAGGACCACGTGCACGTCGTCGGACTCGTCCCAGCCTCCGAGCAGGTTCTCGGTCACCACGCCGAGGCTCGTGCCGCGGACGGGCAGGGCGTTGACGAGGACGCGCACCGCCGCAACGTAGCGCGCCCGATTTTGTCCCCCGTCGAAGTTGCACCTCACGTTGTCCCCCTGTGGTGAAGGCGCAGAGTCATCTCCAACGAGGTGACGGCGCAGCCCCGTCGACGGCCGAACAAACGATTGCCTGGCCCGGCGTGCAGCCACCTTCATCGAGCGGCTGACGGTGACACGGGACAACGAAGGTGGACGAGGTTCGTCGTTCGTGCCTGCGGCACACGATTGCAATCGGGGTTTGGCCTCGATCTTCGAGGCACGACGGCAGGGTGCTCGGGCTCCACGCTGAGATCCACCTGAAAGAGGAAGAACCGCCCAGGTCGCGCCTGAGACCGGCGTGTGAACAACCGGATAACGACTGCAAGTTTCGCGGCGTTCCTGAGTTACCTGTGCAGAGCGTCCGGCGGGCGCCCTTTCCGACCGACAGGGGGTCTCACTCACAGTGGTAGCGCCGTCCCGGCCCACGACGCGCATCGTGGTGCACGACTATTCGGGGCACCCGGGACAGGCACAGCTCAGCCGGGCCCTGGCCAGCCGGGGCTACGAGGTCACGCACCAACACTGCCCGTCCGTACGCGACCGGGCAAGGGCTCGCTGCAGCACGAGCCGGGCGACCCGGACAGCCTGTCGCTTCGAGCCCGTGCGCCATGGATGGCACCTTCGCCAAGTACTCGATCTTCACCCGGATCCGCCAGGAGTTGGACTACGGCCGCACGGCCGGACGACGCATCGCCGCCAAGGACCCCGCGGTCGCGGTCATCAGCAACGTGCCGCTGCTCGCGCACTCGGTGTTGGCCCGCCACCTCTCCCGCCGGCGGCGTCCCGATGGTCTTCTGGCATCAGGACATCTACTCGGAGGCCATCGGTGTCGCCGCCCGCCGACGCCTGCCCGGTGCTCGGTCGCTTCATCGCCCGCTTGGCCGACCGTCTCGAGCGCACGATCGCTCGCCGCAGTGAGGCCGTCGTCGCGATCTCGCCGACCTTCCTCGAGCGCCTGTCCAAGTGGGGCGTGGCCGACAAGACCACCGTGGTCCGGAACTGGGCGCCCATCGACGAGCTGCCCGTGCGTGGCGGCCGACAACGCGTGGAAGCGGCGGATGGGACTGCCGGGGCACCCCGTCGTGTTGTACTCGGGCACGCTTGGGACTGAAGCACGACCCGAGCATCCTCGCCCTCATCGCGGCCCAGCTGCGGGACTCCCACCCCGACGCCCGGGTCGTGGTCGTCTCCGAAGGCAAGGGCCGCGATTGGCTCGAGACCTGGAAGGCGCGAGCAGGGCGCCGACAACCTGCGTGCTGCTCGACTTCCAGCCCTACGAGGAGCTGCCCGACGTGATGGCGAGCGCCGGACCTGCTTGTCGCCATCCTCGAGCCGGACGCCTCCAAGTTCTCGGTCCCCTCCAAGGTGCTCACCTACCTCTGCTCGAGCCGGGCCATCCTCGGCGTCCTGCCACCGGACAACTCGGTGGCGGAGATCCTCACCACCTAGGGGGCCGGCGCGGTGGTCGCCCCGGCCGACCGCGACAAGGTCGCGACCGAGGCGGCCTCGCTGCTCGATGACCCCCCGCTTCGCTGGTCCATGGGTCGGGCCGGGCGGCGGTACGCCGAGGCCACTTTCAGCCCTGAGGTGGCGGCCGACCGCTTCCTCGAGGTCTTCGGTGACCTCGTTGCGCGGCCGCGCCGGGTCGCGACGCGCAACGGTCAAGGGCAGGCTCCCCGATTGGCCACGTCCAATCGGGTGGCCAGCTGCAACCAGGGCCTGTCGATCCGCCCGGTGCGCCGGGCGCTACAACAAGGTGTCCGCAGCCGGCCGTCGCCGGCGGCGCAGGCGTCCACACCATCTAGGTACCAGAGGGAGGACGAGACCGATGAAGAACGTGTTGGTGACCGGGGCCGGGGGCTTCATCGGGGGCCACCTGGTGGCGCGCCTGCGCGAGCAGGGCGTCGAGAACATCCGCGGCGTCGACCGGGTCCCGCTCGACGCAGTGGCACCAGCGCTTCGACGACGTCGACAGCCGCTGCGCCGACCTGCAGGAGCTACGCCAGCTGCCAGAGCGCGTGCGAGGGCGTCGACACCGTGCTACAACCTGGCCGCCGACATGGGCGGCATGGGCTTCATCGAGAACAACAAGGCGCTGTGCATGCTGTCGGTGCTGATCTCGACCCACATGCTCGAGGCGGCCCGCCACGCCGGCGTGCAGCGGCTCTTCTACTCCTCGTCGGCCTGCGTCTACGCGGCCGGCAAGCAGGAGTCACCCGATGTCGAGCCCCTCGCGAGAGGCCGACGCCTACCCGGCCATGCCCGAGGACGGCTACGGCTGGGAGAAGCTCTTCAGCGAGCGCATGGCCCGCCACTTCTACGAGGACTTCGGCCTCGAGACCCGGGTGGCCCGCTACCACAACGTCTACGGCCCGCTCGGCACCTACGACGGCGGCCGCGAGAAGGCGCCGGCGGCCATCTGCCGCAAGGTGGCCTCGGCCGGTGCTCAACGGCACCCACGAGATCGAGATCTGGGGCGACGGCCAGCAGACGCGCAGCTTCACCTACATCGACGACTGCGTGGAGGGCACGCTCAAGCTGACGGCGAGCGACGTGCGCGAGCCGCTCAACATCGGCTGCGAGCAGCTGGTGACCATCAACGAGCTCGTCGACATCGTCGAGGGGATCGCCGGCGTCACGCTCAAGCGCAACTACAACACCTCGGCGCCCCAGGGCGTGCGGGGACGCAACAGCGACAACACGTTGATCAACGAGCAGCTGGGCTGGGCGCCCGTCCATCACCCTCGAGGACGGCCTCGCAGAACACCTACAAGTGGATCTTCGACCAGATGAGCGAGGGTGCCACCCCCATCACGCGTTGAGCCCGTGCGGGCTTGACGGAGGGCGTACGTGATGGCAGTCGCCGCTTCGGGCACACTCACCGAGAGCCTGCTGGGGACGACGGACGCTGACGACGACGTCCTCCCCGAGCTGAACCTCCGGGGTCGACACAGTCGATCGAGGCCCAAGTCCCTGCGGGCGACCGCGTCGCGCCAGCGCGTCATGGGGTTGACGGTCGTCGACCAGGGTGCCTCGAGCGCATCGAACTTCGCGCTCGCGTTCTTGGTGGCGCACTACAGCAACGCCCACGCACTGGGCATCTTCGCGATCGTCTCGACGACCTACATCCTCACCCAGGGTCTGGTCCGGAGCCTGACGAGTGACTGCCTGTTGACCCGCCACGATCCCGACGAGGGCGTCATGGCGACCTACGAGCGTGCCGGCTTCTTGTCCGCGTTGACCGTTTCCCTGGGAGCCTCGCTCCTCATCCTGGCCCTCTCCATGGCCTTCAGCGGCGAGCTGCGCCTGACATTCGTCATTCTCGGGTTGTCGTTTACCCTGATGGCGGCGCAGGACTTCGCTCGCTACATCGGCATCAGCCGGTACAACCCCGCGTACGCGATCTGGTTGGACATGGTCTGGCTCGTGCTCTTCCTCGTGGTCTACGTGTTCCTCCGCCATCAGGGACACGTATCGCTGTCATGGGTCTTCGGCGCGTGGAGCGCCACGGGCGCGGCGGTTGGCCTCTACGCGGTGGTGCGACATCTGACGCTGCGCCACGGGCGCAGTCTCATCACGTTCTGGTTCCGCAGCGAGCGCGCCGTGGGGTTCCGCTTTGCCGGGCAGTGGCTGTTGGTGAGCTCCTGGGCGTACGTCGCCATCTACCTGTTCGTGCTCATCTTCTCTGTCGCCGTCATCGGCCAGTTCAAGTTGGCACAGGTGGCATTCGGGCCGATCACGGTGATGTCGCAGGGCATCGTGACCGGGCTGGTGGCCGTGGCGGCCCGCTACTTCCGGGTCGACGTGCGCAAGGCGCTGCGGTTCGTTCTACTCGGCGGCCTGGCCACGGCCTGCGTGATGCTGATCTGGACGGTGGCGATCTACTTCGCTCCCGTCCACGCCATGACCAAGGCTCTGGGCACCGCCTGGCCGGCCGCCCGCCGCATGGTGCCTCTCATGGGTCTCGCCTTCGCCCTCGCCTCCCTCTCGGGCGCTATCGCCGCCGGACTGCGCTCGATCCGCGCCGCCAAGGAGAATCTGTACCTGGCCATCGTGATGGTGCCGATCCTCGCGGCGTCCAGTCTCATCGGCGGCATCGTGTGGGGCGTCCAGGCCGCCATCGGGGGCATCTGCGTCGGCTACGGCATCAACGCGATCGCCGGGTGGTGGCTCCTCGTGCGCTGCGCGCACCGCATCACGCCGGGCAGCCTGTCGAAGGACGACGACACCGACACCGTCATCCCCATCGAGGCGGACAACCAGACCGGCGTGCTGCCGGCACCGGTCGTCTTCGAGACCGCCGAGCCGGTCTGACGCGCAAGGGCACCACAGACACCGCTGCTTGAGACGCCGGTCCCGACCGGCGCGAGTTACATGGTCTCCATGCGTTCGACGTCGAGGTTCCGGAAGGCGGGCTGCCCCTTGCACAGAGCGGCGAGACGCTCGGAGAACTTGCCCGTTTCGGGCCGGTTCGAGTTCTCCATCGCCGCCTCGTACGACGGGAACTCGATGATCTGCAGGTAGGTCCCGGGATTGTCGCGGTCCTGGGTCAGCGTGGCCCGTGTAGCGGTCCGCCATCCCTTCGACGTCTCGAGCCACTCGTCGACGGTGGCGTTGAACTCCGCGATGTTGTCGGTCTGGAACTCGACAAGTTGCACGAAAGGCATGGGCACCTCCAGGTTGACTCGCCCCGAGCCCTCACAACGCTACGTCCATTGCCTGAGGTGGTGCTGGGCGAGTTGGCCCGCTCCGGCCATCGTCCCCAGCTGGACTGATAGGCGGGACCTAAGACAGTTAGGTCAGAAGTCGTGGACGTACGACAAGAACGAGCTTTAACTCGAAGGTGCGGCCAACAACCAACCAAAGGAAGCGAGAGAGCGATGAGTCCAGCAGGAGTACCCAGCGTCCCGATACGGCTCGAAAACCACATTGTCCCCGTGACTGACGTCGATCGGGCCAAGGGCTTCTACCAAGCAACTCGGTTGGCGGCTCGACGACGACGTGGCGCCGATGCCCGGGCTTCGCTTTGTCCAATTCACGCCCCCGGGCTCGCCGGCTTCGATCACCTTCGGCCTCGGACTTCCGACGGGCTCTCCTGGGGGGATCCAGGCCACCCTCGTCGTCTCCGACATCGAGGCGGCCCACGACGAACTCCTCAAACTGGGCATCGACGTGAGTGACGTCTGGCACGGCCCGCCGTTCCCGGTCGAGGCGCGGCAACCCGGCCCCGACCCCGAGCGCACCAGTTACGGGTCGTTCTGCTCCTTCAGCGACCCCGACGCCAATCTCTGGCTGGTCCAAGAGGTCACGACGCGGCTCCCAGGCCGGGAGTGATCGGCCGGCGCCACCGAATTCGCAACTCTTCCCGGCCGTCGCTGATGCGTCGGCCGGGATGGCCCACCCGCAGACCTGAACCCGCCACAAGCGGGGATCGCAGAAATGGAGAGAGGCAATGGCTTCTGTCGCCGTCGGCACCGAGAACAGCGCCCCCATCGAGATCCACTACGAGGACCACGGCAGCGGGAGCCCGATCGTTCTGATCCACGGCTATCCGTTGGATGGCACCTCGTGGGAACGCCAGGAGCGCGAGCTCCTCGCCAATGGATACCGGGTGATCACCTACGACCGTCGCGGCTTCGGCAAGTCGAGTCAGCCGACCTTTGGCTACGACTATGACACCTTCGCCGGCGATCTCGAGGTGCTGATGGCGCACCTCGATCTGCACGACGCCGTGCTGGTCGGTTTCTCGATGGGGACCGGGGAGGTGATCCGGTACCTGGCTACGTATGGCTCGGCGCGGGTGCGCAAAGCCGCCCTGCTCGGCACGATCCCACCCTTCGTGCTCAAGACAGACGACAACCCCGACGGCGTCGATGGAAAAGTATTCGCCGACCTCGAGGCGGCCATCGTGGCCGACCGCTACGCCTTCTTCGAAGGCTTCTTCAACAACTTCTACAACGTCGACGTCCTCGGTGGAAGCCGGATCAGCGATCGGGCCTGGCAGGCCAGCTTCAATGTGGCGGTCGGCTCCTCACCCCACGCCACCTACGCGTGCGTCGACACCTGGCTGACCGATTTCCGTGCCGACCTGCCCAAGATCGACGTGCCTGTGCTCGTCCTGCACGGGACGGAGGATCGCATCCTTCCGTTCGAGGTGACGGCGGCGCGGCTGCCGGCGCTGATCGCCGACTGCACCCTCGTCCCGGTCGAGGGTGGTCCGCACAACATCGCCTGGACGTTTCCCGAAGAAGTGAACGCGGCCTTGCTCACGTTCCTCGCCTGAGCGGGTAGGCCGATCCGCTCTCCTCGTCAGACGAGTTCAGGGCGGGGGATGGCGTCTCAAGGTTGAGTCCGACGTCGCCGTAGGAGGGGGGGTCGCGGCCCGATGATGACCGGCGGCCGCTCGTAGACGAACGATTGGCCACCGCCAGGGCGGCGTTGCGGCGGGCGTCGAGGCTCGACGGTGCCTTCTCGCATGTGACGCCGCGGACCGGACCACGGGGCCGGCGGAACGGTCAGACGGTCGGCCAAGCGGTACGCCACCGTCTCGTAGTTGACGCGCCAGCCACGAAAGTCGGCCCACGCCTCCTCGGCACTTCGCTCGGTGGCGAAGCCCACGCTCACGAGCATGGCCACCGCTCGCTCGAACTCAGCGAGGGTCAAGTCGATCGGACCCTCGGGGTTGGGATCAAGGTCGACCTCCCAGCCGAGTGTGGTCGCGATCCGGTTCAGCAACGTGAATCCCATCCGAAGGCACAGGCGGGCCTGTGAACACGCGGTATTGGGCGCGAGGGCAAGCTGCATAGCGGCGGCATCGAGCACTGCGATGAGTCCGAGGAGCCACGAGTACCAGGGTTCCGGAGACCGGAAGATGAGCAGCACGGGGTAGGTGGTGTGGGTTTCGGCCACGTCGGCCGACCACTCCTCCCAAGCGGCATAGAGGTCGGGGAGGGTGTCGGTGATCCCGACCAGCTGATGGCGGGCCAGGAGCTCGGGACCCCACGCCGGAACGCCGGCGCGACTCTCGAGGAGGGCAACGAGGCTCTCGCGTCGATTGAACGAGCTGTAGAGAGCGGGCAGGTAGGCGATCTGCAGGGCGACAATGACGACCCAGATGGCGCCGATGGAGATATCCACGCCCGTGTCGGCGGCGCCGCCGCTATGGACGGCTCCAACCGTGAAGAGCGCGGTCAGCGCCTGGAGCAGCCCATCGGAGAACGAAAGGCCGGCCCCGACGAGGATGAGCGCGAACCCGAGCACGAGGAAGGCCGCCCAGAAGAGCAGCTGCACGACTAGGGCAACCGGGCCGGCCGGAGCCAGGATGGCGTCCTGACGCTCGTACGTCTTGGCCAGGTGGGACGCCCACACGAAGCACAACCTGACGCCGCGATTGACGTGAAGACTTAACCGCTCGATGCCTGACGGTCGCCGTGGCAGGACCATCGTCAAGACGACATCAGTCACGGTCAACATCACCACGACGAGGCCGACAATCGTCGCGACAATCTCCATTGCGGAACTAACCTAGAGGCCTTACCACCTGCTTACAACGGGCGGGGTCGATGGCAGACGACCGGCGTCAGGATGGTTGTCCAGCCCATAGTTCAGGTGTCGACGCCCAACTTGGGGCACGTGGACCCTTCCGCCACACGATCGGCTCGAGGATGGCGTTGTACTCGACGTCCAGGATCGGAAAGCACCACTTGCGGTTCAAGAAGTCGCGACAGAAGATCGCTCCGGCCAACGCTTCGCTCGCACCGATCGACCCGAGCAACGCGCCGGCCACCTTTTCGTCGATGCGATGTCCTCGAACCACCTCAACCACGGCACCGCGCGCTGGGACGTCGACCGGAGCGGACAGAACGCTCCCGCATGGCACTCGCCGATACAGGTACCTGGCACCGATGGCTGGGCTGCCGCCCACGTTGTGGAGATACGTTCGGTGTGCGCGCCCCGACTCTAAAGATATTGAGTTCGGTGGGGGGTCGATTTGGAGCCAGCCGTAGTCGATCCCGCCCAGTGCCGGCCGCCACGTGAGCTCGCGGTCATCCACGATGACTTGCCTGACCCCGCTTCCTCGATCAAGTCGTCTCCTGACGACTTCCTGGCCAAGAAGAGTCGCGCGGCCCAGCGCCGTCCGTCCCGTCCGCCTCGACCGAAAGCGCATAGGGATTTCAGAGCCCTCCGCCGCCATCGGGTTCGTTTTCATCACCGAGCCGGTCGTCCTGGGTCGGTCTGCGTGTTGCCGATGACCCAGAGATCAAAGTCGCCGCTGCGGAGCCTCGGAGGCCCCAAGGCGGTGGAGAACAAGTCCCTCACTCTGGCCGCGTTGGTCGTCGTGAGGTGCACCAGAACGGCGTCCACGTGTTGTCGGATCACGAATTCCCTGACCTGAGCAACCATGTCGACGTTCGCCGAGGGCCTGGGGTAGTTGGGTATTGACGAGGTCTCCTGGGCAGCGAAGTACTCCTGGACCGCGTCTGGTTGGAGGAGCGGTGCCTGGGCCGCGGGCCGTCCGTCGCGTTGGGGCACCATGGCGTAGACCCCGGACAACCGGAACGGAAAGCCCGCCTGCGCCTGCCACAACATCGCGCTGTCGTATTCGGTCAGTGGGTAGGGGTAGGTGAGGACGAGCGGGTCACCGGCGGGGAGAGCCCGCACGACAGCCGAAGGCAACTTCTCCGCCGGCTGGCTCGAAAAGGGCCACGCCGGCAGCCACGTCACCGCGACCACCAAGAACACGGCCGCCAACGCCCAGTTGGCGCGCCGGTTCACGGACTGCGACCCGCCCGCCGGTTCCGGCGCGTGCACGCCACCGCGGTGAATGCTGTCCAACGCGAAGGCCAGTAGGGCTGCGACGCAGGCGGCGGTGACCACGGCAAAGCGCAACGGGACGATGTCACCGAGCATCGGAACCTTCGCAAGGACGGAGAAAGGAAGGGCGATGGTGCTGCCGTTCACGGAGATGTGGCTGCCGAAGGACAGCAACGCCGAGATCCCTCCGAGGGCCGCTGCCAACCACACTCGAGGAGACCGACGGCAGACCCAAAGGAGCGCGGTCACCACAGCCAAGACCCCCCAGCCCAAATACGCACCTTCGAGGAGATACGACTTGCTGTAGAGGGTCGCGCCCGTCGCCCCCAGCACAGGACGGAAAAGCTGGAGGGGGGTGGGTGCCACGAAGTCGCTGAGATGTGCGTCATGGGTGGCGTACTCGGGCCATGTCAGTCCGGTGTAGTGATGAGGCCCGGCGAACCCGAACCAGATCGGGTACGACAGCAGGACCAGCGCAACGCCAAAAGCGACGGCCAATCCCCTGATCGCCGGCTCGATGGCCGCTCGCACGGCGTCCGGCTTCGTGCGCCCCCAGTAGGCGCCGGCGATGATCAGCCCGATGACGCTCATCAACGCGGTGAACGCGAGCATCTCGGAGGAGATGAAGTACTGCGCCGCCGCCAGGCCCCCCAGCGCCGCCCCCAACCGAAGAGGGTGACGCGGCCGATTGAAGAGCTCGACCACCGCCGCAACGATCAGGGGAACCAGGGGGAGGAACACCAAGTTCAGGTGCTGGCTGCCTTCGTTGACCATGTAGGGGGAGAAGCCGAAGGCCAGCCCGCCGAGCGCTGCGGCGGGCGCCCAGATCTTCCATCGCCGCAGGACCGCGTACGCGGCGACGGCGGACAAGGGCATGGCGAGCACGAAACAGACGGTCACACTGGCGACCGGACCGGCGAGCAGGGTGAGGGGCGCAAAGAGCACTCCGAGCAGGGGGGCAGAGGTCAGCTGCGCGAGGTTCAGCCCGTACGGAGCGTTCGCCGCAGAGCTCAAGAACGGGTTGTGCCCGGCGGCGAGTGCGTGAGCCGTCCACCCGAAGAACCACACCATCTGAGACGGGTCGCCGTAGACCTGGGAAACCAGCCGCCCGGAAGCGTCCGAGAGGACTGGCCAGTAGGCGGCAATTCCGAGCGCAACGTAGACGGCGATGACGGTCAGGGAAAACCTGTGCCGACGAAGCCAGCCCCGTGGAGAAGGTGTCAGTTCGGGATCGCTGCTGACCGGGGACGGTGTCGGAGGGGTCACCTCCGTCTGCTTGTCGGCGTCCAGCCGAACGCCGTGATCGGTGAGGACCAGCGGCGTCATGGCCCGACGCGGACGCGGAACGCCCCGGGCACCCCCCTCAGTAACACCCCCACCCCGCCAGCTTCGACTGAGAGACAGGACAACTCAAGGGGTGGCGAGCCGCGGCAACCTGACTGCCACCGATCACCGCACCGGGAAATCCATCGAGCGGCGACCGTGACAAGAAGAACGCCGGGGGAGTTGGGCGCGCTCAAGCGGGGCCCGGGCGCCGCGCGGCGCATCACTCCGGTGAGACAGTCGGTCAATCTGAGGAGATCGCAGAACGCCCTCAACTGGTCGATCGGTCGTTGAACTCGAAGAAGTACCGATCCACCCAGGCAGAATCCGTCCCTCGGAAGGCAGCGCGGATCCCTCGGAGCTGAAGGGCCATCGCAAACATGTGCCAGTCGCCGAACCGGTCGAACTTGCGCGTCGAGGTGATCACGGGAGCCGATCGCAACGTGGTGAACTTCCGGTGGGTCTTGCGGCCGTGAGCACGGAGGCGCCGGGCAAAGTCGACGTCTTCCGCGAGCAAGAGTCGTTCGTCGAAACCGCCAATGGCCTCGAAGTCCGAACGCCGGCACCAGAACATCACGCCACTCACCCGCGCCGCCCACGTGGCGAATCGGACCAAGGAGGTGGTGACGAGAATTCCCGCTGAGTTCCGTTCGGGCCGAAAGGTGGAACCGCCGCCGACGTAGTGGCCACTCTCGAGCAGTCGTGCCACCTCGGTCAGGGCGCCAGGCGACATCAAGGAGTCGGCGTCGATCGTCACGAGATACTCGCCGGTCGCCGCAGCGGCTCCGGCATTGCGGACGACCGAGATGTTCCGGGCATCGTGTTCGACAACGATGGCGCCCGCGTCCCGAGCCCTCTCGGCGGTTGCATCGGTGCAGCGGTTTGCCACGACGACGATTTCAACCCCGCGGCCGACCGCCGTTTCCGCAGCCCGAATGGCGCGAAGTCCCCTCGGCAAGAGGACCTCCTCGTTGTGAGCGGGTATCACCACCGAAAAATTTCGGTTGGTGGGCGTCCCTTCCAAATCCGTCACACCGCCTCCGAGTATTGGTCGTGTCCAGCAACTGTGATGGTGGTGCCATTCTCCAATCAAGGAGCGTCTGCTTTGCCGTCCCGTGAACACGGCAAAAGACCGCGGTGAGCGTATCCCTGGCAACGCCAACAGAGATGCTCCAGCCCTCCAGCAGCAGCGGAGACTCGTGATCCTGCAGTCCGAATGACCTCAGGTATCGGTGGAGTGCATCCCCAAAAGAATCGAGTTCTGCCCTTACAGCCAATCCGTACCGCCGCGCGTGGTCGACCGACTGGTCAAGTACACTGCGCTACCCAAGAACTTCTTCCTCCTTCTTGGAATGGCAACCCAAAGGGGAGAGCCAGTGAAAAGATTCCAGGTCCGCGTCGGATTGGCGGTTCGGATGGCCGCCGCTGCCGCTGTCGCCGGCGCCGTTTCTGTCACCGCCCTTGCGCTCCCCGCCGGCGCGGACTGGCACCACGCCGACGTGACCATTGGCCTCGGAAGCGGCGTCAGAGTGTCGCTTACGCCGACGCAGCCCGGCAACTGCTCGAGAGACGAGACCAACGTGAGTTTCACGACGAACGGCACTGCTGACAAGCAGACGCTTTGGTTCGTGTCGAAGGCCGACGGTTCGTGCGCACTCGAGCGCAGTTACAACACCTGGAATGTGAACCTCCCGAGCGGGGGCACTGGCCAAATCTGGCACGGTCAACGGAACCTCTACGGCTTTTACACCCTGGAATGCGATGGCACTTGGACTAATTATCGTTGCTTGGTGCCGCAGTTCCCCGGCTACAACCCCTATACCGTGGATGCACTTGTCATTGCGCCGCCGACCTGTACAGGAAAGCTTGCTGTCGGGGCGTCCTGTAGCCAGATGCAAACTGGCGTTGACGGCGATCTTGCGTTCACGAGTGGCCTCACGACTGACAATCACAACTACTTGACCGAGCGAAACGTGGGCAATATCGGTTGTCTCGAAAAGGGCAAATCACGACCGAGGTTTATCCCCGCTGGTCAGGAGGAGGACCATTACTACAACGTTGGCGGCACCGAGACGTTTGTGAGTGCTTATGACGACAAAGGCGGCAAGGCCGGTCTTCCTTGCGTGATGACCTTCACAGCCCATCGAAGCTCCTATTTGAGGCGGGTTCGACCCTAGCCGTCGAGCGCTGGGATACCGAGGACAACCTGCTCGCGTTCCGAGGCGTTGGGCAGCCGGAATCTGATTCGCCGCCGATTCAGTCAGCGGACGTCAAGCGGTACGTGATCTCTGCGGTCGAAGCGCCCTGACGAACCCTCCGAAGACCGGCGTCATGCCGTTGCCGTGATCAACTCGTTCAGGGCGATCTTCGTGTCGACCAGGCTCTGCGCCTGAATCGCACCGGTGATGGGAAGGTGCGCCGAATCGATCAGCCCGATCTGGGCGAGAAGCGAGGCTTGGTCCCAATAGATGTGCTCCGAGGCGACCCTGCCGTCTTCGAACGCCATGACCACCACCAACGGGATGTGCACCTTGCGTCCGGTCGGCGCAATTCCCGGGAGCCAGAACGGCATCTCGACGCTGTGGGTGAATCGGATGATCAGCTCGTCAACCACCCGCTCGGTGCCGACGGTGCGCGAGAGCTGCTCGACTTCGGTGTCTTCCGGCCAGGCTGGTATGAACGAGTCACGATAAAACGTGTGGAGCTGTTGGGTGCTGCGACCGCCAGTAAGCACCGGCACATGGATGACCGTCGGGTGATCGACCATCGTCTCCATCGTTGCCGCAGCGTCTCTGGCCTCGAACTCCAAGGCCACATGCTGATCGAACAGCTGGCCAAGATCGGGCATGGGACCCTCCTAGGTCATCGTTTGCCGCAGACCGACCATCAAGCGGATCGCTGACGACGACGGAGCGGAGCATAGGTTCGAATCGATTCGAACGACGCCGTCGGGCGTCAGGGGGAGTCGGCGCCTCCATCGACGAATCGCTTGAGCGCGCGGAGGTAAGCACCGGTCCCGCCGCGCTGGATGCCTCGACCGATGGGACCTGACAGCCGCACGAGCGGATCGCCGGGACGCGAGAACGCGTCGATCTCGAACCGCACGGTCTCGTCCGGTGACAGCGAGATGGCAAAGGACTCCTCACCCTGCTCGGGATGGCCCGGCAGGGTTCCGTAGGCGAAGCCCCATCGGGTCTGCCCGTCGATGACTCCGACGACCCGACAGGGCGCCGCGATGGCCGCGATGGGCGTCCCCACGGTGATGACCACGGTCGCACCCGTGCGGATCTCCTGGTCGTGGGGAAAGACCGTCATGCCAGGCAGACGGTGCGCCTGCCACGACTTGAGCCCTGTGATGGCTCGCTGAAATATTTCGGGACCCTGGCCGAGCACGATCTCAAAGCGGTCGTGGTGAAAGCCATCCGGGCACTTTCTGGCCAGCGTGGCCCCGACGTCGCCGTAGGTCGGTTCCGCCCTCTCGAGGTCCTCCAACAGCTTCTGCATGGCGCTCGAATCCGATGGCCGGACCAACCTCATGGTCCTTGTTGCTATCAGGTGGTGCGACCAAGCGGGCGGAACACCCACAGAGGGCGCAATGGGACGTCTCTATAAGTCCGGGAGGCAGTCCGCTCCAGACGAATCCGGTCGGGTCTCTGAGCGGGCGTGGCGCCGCACCTTGGTCTTCGCTCTCGCTGTCAGTGCCTCTGCACGCGCCGAAGGGGCCCAAAGGCCCCTTCGCGCGACTGCCTCCCACTGACTGCTTCAAGAATATCAATCGAATGTCAGGCCGGGAGCGACCTTTCTCATCTGGCGCCCTGCGTCTCGATGGCTGCCTTCCACTGACTACGGGAGTGCACCGGGCTCGATTCCCGGCCGGGGCGCCCCACCCGAGAGTCGGGCTGCTGATGGCCGGTCACCATCGAGAACGCAGCCCGACGCTCCGGGTCACCGATCGTTGATCAGCCCGGCGCCGGCGAGCAGATCTGGCACGGCCGCAGCCCGACCACCCCGTCGGGACCCAGCACACGCAGGTCGTCGGGGTGGTGCGCGATGACCGCACAGTCCGCCCGGTGGTACACCGTCCCCGAGGCGGTCGCGTAGTAGGTCGTCGCACCCGGCTCGGCGGCCACGCCACCGCCAGTGGCGGCACCACCGACCGGTGCTCCGAGCGCCGAGGGCACGCCTGCACCGGCACCGTCCACCCCGCGCCCGGCCAACAACGCCGCGGCGATGGTCTCGAGCACACGCTGCTGCTCCTCGTGGTGCAGGTCCGCCTGGTCGTAGATCCGGTAGAGCCAGTGCCCCCAGAACAACAGCCCTCCGACGATCATGCAGCCGAGCCCGACGAACGAGCCCGACACCATGTACGGGATCTGCTGCTGCACGACGCGGGCGTGCGCCGCCCCGTACCACCCGAGCAAGATGAAGACGACACCGAGCGGGATGAGGATCGCCCCGGCGATCACCTGCCAGCCGTTGCGGACGTCGTACTTCTCCGCGAAGCGCGCCATTCTGGTGTGGCCACCGCCCCCGCTGCCGCCCCCGTCGTCCTGGCGGTCACCGTCCCCCGACGCCGGCCCGGCCTCGGGCGCCGGCGCGTCCAGGCCCTCTCCCGGCGCGTTCGCCGCCTCGCCGCGGAAGATGTCCTCGAGATCCTTGTCCATGTCCAACGTCATGTTCGTCTCCTTCCGGCCGCCGAGAACTGCCAGCGCGCCAGTAACAAGAGCGGGTAGGCGAGCAGGATGCACGCCAGCAACGCGGTGATCGTCCAACCCACGGGTGGCGGGATGCCGCTGATCGGGAACGCGGTGGCGTTGGTCGGCCCGGGCGTCGGCGTCGTTCCCGTCCCGCCTCCCGTGGGAGCCAGGCTCTGGGCCGAGCCGGTGCCGCCGCTGAAGCCGAAGCCGGTGTTGCCCACGGTGCCGCTGTTGCCGAGCGTCCCGAGGGTCGACGGTGACGCTCCCGCACCTCCGGTACCCGTGTTCCCCGACGCGCCCGTGTTCGCCGCAAGAGCCGAGCCGTTCACGCTCGCCTGAGCCAGTCCGAACGTCACTGATGTCGTCATCGTGTAGTCGCCGGCGGGGAGCCCGACGTTGCCCAGCTCGGGGATCGGGATCGTGGGTTCACCCGGGATGAACGGGATCGCGAACTGGTGGACGAGCGAGATCACCAGGCCCCCCGAGTTGGCGGTCGCCTGGGCGCCGCTCGAGGTCTGCTGCGGGTCGAGCAGCCGGATGTTGATCCCGTCCTGCCCCAGCGTGGCGTTGATGGTCTGCTGCAGCTGCGCCAGCGTGATCCCGGCCGGTGCCGTTGCGCTCTTGTCGAGGTGGACGCCGGTGCTGTCGATGTAGGCCGCCGTACCGTCGACGGTGACGTTGCCGAGTTTCACCGTGGCCGTCGGCTTGCCGGTCGTCCCGTCGGAGGTGGCGACGGCGTTCGCCGTCATCCCAGCGATGTCCACCAGTCCGGCGATGTCGATCGCGCCCAGAGTGGTCGTCGCCGTCGACGTCACCGACGAGTCGGAGAGGGTGACCTTGTTGGTGGCGCTGATGTTGCCGACGTCGAACAGGCTCCCCGCCGTCGAGGACAGGATCCCACCGATGATCGGCAGCTTGTTGAGGTTGAGCAGGTTCGCGATCGACAGCTTGCTCACCGTGCCCGTCGCGTCACCGCCCGTGGCCGACGAATCGGCGGCACCCTGGGCGACCTGCACCGGGCCGCCCGGCTTGACGCCCGTCGGGAAGTCCGCCTGCGCCGGGATAGCCCGGCGAGGCGGGGAACTTGCTCTCGGCGAGCAACGGGTCGTTGAGCGGGAGCGCCGGCGCACCGAACGTGACCAGGAGCGTGCCGAGGTTCGCCGCGATGTCCCCGGGGTAGTACGGCGCCCCGATGGAGTCGACGACCGGGCCGCCGCCGACCGTCGTCCGGGCGAAGGGCACGTCGTCCTCGATCAGGTTCTGGTTGGGCAGCGGCACCACGCCCGGCACGTTGAAGGCGAACTGGGTGCCGATGGCCAGCGCGGAGGCGTTGTAGCCCACGAGCGTCGTGTCGGCACCGCCCGACGCGGCCAGCGGCCCCATCGCCACGACGCCGACGAGCAGCGGAGCGGCCAGGGCCGGGAGCCAGCGGGCCCGCTTCCTCGAATCCCTGGTCATGCCGCGCCGCCCAGATAGGCCGCCGCGAGGTTGCTGGTCCGCATGTCGTTCGGCTCGCCGACGTCGACGATGATGCCCTTGTCCATCACGTACACGTAGTCGGCCAGCTCGAGCGCGGTCTCCACGTACTGTTCGACGAGCAGCAGGCTGGCGCCCGTCGCCGCGAGCGTGCGCAGGGCCTCGAACAGGTGTCCCACCACGATCGGGGCCAGGCCCATGCTGATCTCGTCGACCATGAGCAGGCGCGGGCGGACCATGATCGCCCGGGCCAGAGCGAGCATCTGCTGCTCGCCCCCCGAGAGGCTCCCCGCCGTCTGCCGCAGGCGGTTCCCGAGCACCGGGAACATCTCGGTCGCCTCGTCGATGCCGCCCCAACCATCAGTTCCGTCACCTGAGCTCGAGCCCGAGCTGGTGCGGCCCCCCGAAACCCCGGCCGCCATCTCGAGGTTCTCGCGCACGTTGAGGCTCGGGAAGATGCCCCGGCCCTCGGGGACGTGGACCACGCCCCTGCCGGGCGATGCGATAGGCCGGCACCCGGTCGATCCGGTGCCCGAACGAGGTGATCGTCCCCGCCTCGGCCCGCATCACGCCCGACACGGTGCGCAGGGTCGTGCTCTTGCCGGCGCCGTTCGGGCCGAGCAGCGCCACGACCGCGCCGCGCGGCACGGTGAGGGACACGTCGTGCAGGGCCCGCACGCCGCCGTAGGCCACGCGTAAGCCCGCGGATCTCGAGTGCTGCGTCAGATGACACTGGCGTCCCCCAGATACGCGGCGCGCACGAGGTCGTTCGCCCTGATCTCATCGGGCATCCCTCGTGCGATGACCTTGCCGAAGTCGAGGACGGTGAGATGGGCACAGACGTCCATCACGAGGGCCATGTCGTGTTCCACCAGGAGGACGGCCGGGCGGGTCGTCGCCCGTGGTCACGGTCCGCAGGATCTCGCTGAAGGTGGCCGTCTCCTGGGCGTCGAGACCCGAGCCCGGCTCGTCGAGGAGCAGCAGTCGCGGGTCGGTGCACAGCGCCCGGCCGAGCTCCACCATCCGGCCCTGGCCCGTCGACAGCTCACCCGCCATCCGGTCGGCCAGTCGCCACAGGTCCAGGAGGTCCATGACCTCTTGGACCCGCCGCTGGCGTTCGCGCCGGCCCCGGCCGAGGACCCCGCCGCGGTGCGACGACTCCCACGACGCCACGAGGTTGTCGTGCACCGTCATCCGCGTGAACAACGCCAGGCGCTGGAACGTGCGGGCCATCCCGGCGCGCCCCCGACGATGCGGCCGGCCAGCGCGAGATGTCCTCGCCCTCGAAGAGCACCCGCCCGTTGGTGGCCTCCTGCAGGCCGGTGAGGACGTTGAACATCGTCGTCTTGCCCGCGCCGTTCGGCCCGATCAGGCCGACGATCTGGCCCGCGGGCACGTCGAGCGACACCTGGTCGAGCGCGCTCAGGCCTCCGAAGCGGACCGTGATCCCGTCCGCGGCGAGCACGGAGTCGCTCCTCGCCCACGGTCGGCGCGGCCGCCGTCGCGACGGCCGGGACCTCGGCGGTGCTATCGGACATGGCTCGTCGCCACCTTCGGGGCGCTCGCCGGCGCACCACCCGCGCCCAGCCCGGGCGACCTGGGCCGTCGCGGCAGTGGGCGCAGCACGCCCAGCACGTAACGGGTCTGTCGGCGGGCCAGATCCACGGTGCCCTCGGGCTCCTGCGCCAGGCCGATCACGCCGAGCGCCACGAGCAGCGGGATGAGCTCGACGACCTTGGTCGGGATGGTCGGCAGGGTGGGCAGCACCGAGACCACGCCGGCGATGACCGCGCCGGCGATGAGCGAGCGCCCGCCCAACACGACGAGAAGCAGCAGCCCCAAAGAGGCGGACCACATGAAGTCCTGGGGCGTGATCGATTGCAGCTCGGCGCCGTAGAGCGATCCGCCCAGTGCGGCCACCATGGCGCCGACGACGAACACCACGATCTTGGTGACGGTGAGGTTCACCCCGAGCGTCGACGCGGCGAGGGGAGAGTCACGCACGATGTGCGAGCCGCCGGCCGATCGGGCCCTGGCGGAGCGCATAGGCGATGATGGCCAGGAGGGCGAACACCACGACGGCCAGCTCGTACATCGCGGCGCCGCCCGGTGAAGGACATGCCGAGGAAGTGCGGCCGCGGCACCGTGATGCCGGTCAGCCCGCCGGTCACGTCGTTGCGGTTGAAGACGATGTTGTCCATCACCAAGGCGAAGGCCAGCGTGGCCAACGCGAGGTAGAGCCCCGACAGCCGGAGCGAGACCAACCCGACGATGATCCCGAGCGGCGCGGCGAACAACATGCCCATGAGCACGGCGAAGAGGAAGTGCTGGCCGTGCGTGCCGGCCAGGTGGCCGGCCGTGAACGCGCCGACCCCGACGAAGGAGAACTGGGCCAGTGAGATCTGCCCCGCCCAACCCGTCAGCACCACCAGCGTCAGGGCGATGATGGCGTAGATGACCCCTTGGGTCACGAAGTTCAGGTTGGGGCCGGAGAAGGCGACCGGCAGGAGGATCGCCAGCACGAGCCCGACCAGGCCGACGGCGAGCCCGCGCTCGACCCGCAGCGATCCGACGCGCCAACGAAGCCGCCGTACCGTCTCCGACGAACGGAGCGCCGACAACCGCTGGGAGACCGCACCCGATCCGGCGGACTTCAATCGTTTGCCGAAGACGACGAGCAGCACGAAGAGCGCGAGGTAGGGGAGTGCGGCCTCGAAGTTGGCCACGGTGCCCGAGTTCGACCACTTCGACATCACGCTGACCGCGATGCCCAGCCCCAGGCCCCCGAGATACGCCGCCGGCAGGCCGAACAGGATGCCGAGCACGGCCGGCGCGAACGCGTAGATGACGACCAATACCAGCTGGTTGACGTCGAGGCCCTGCGTGGGGCTGATGAGGATGCCGACGAGGGCGGCGAAGACCGTCGAGAGGATCCAGGCGACGCGTCGCACGTTGTCGCCGTGCACCCCGATCATGTCCGAGAGGTCGGGGTTGTCGACGACCGCCCGGGTCGAGGTCCCGAAGCGCGTGTGACGCAGCAGCGCCCACAGCAGCGCAGCCATCGACAGCGAGATCAGCAGCGTGCCCAGCTGGTCGTAACCGACGCGCAGGTGTGAGCCGAACGCGAACGTCGAAATGGGGAAGATGCCCTGCAGGTGCTCGTCCTGCGGCCAGATCAGGCCGGCGGCTGCGCTCAGCGCCGCCAGCACGCCGAGCGAGACGACGATCACCACTTCAATGGCGGCCCCGCTGAGCGGCCGGAACAGCGCCTCGAGCGCGACGCCGATGAGGGGGGCCACGATGAGGAACAGAATCGGCATGGCCAACCACGCGCTGATGCCCCACTGGTCGTGCAGCTGCCAGTAGGTGAAGGCGCAGAACATGGCGATGGCGCCGTAGGCGAAGTTGAAGACGCCCACCGTCTTGTAGGTCAGCACCATGCCCATCGCGGCCAGCCCGTAGAGGCCACCCGTGAAGATGCCGATGACGATGAACGGCCAGTACGCGCTCATCTAAGAGGCCTGGGTGGCCTTCCCGCCGCAGAAGAGTCCCGACGCCGGCGCCTTGCGTACGAACGCGGTCCCCTTGATCTGCACGTCGACGTCGCAGTTGTACACGCCGTGCGACGAAGGGGTGTACCCACCGAGCGCGCCGCCCCCGTTCCAGTTCTGCAGCGAGTTGAACACCTTGACGACGTTCGCCCGCGTCGGGTTGTGGCCGCTCTGTATCAAGGCATAGATCAGCATCTGCGCGTCCTCCCAGGCCAGGAATCCGAACCCGCTCGGCGAGTCGCCGGGCTCGTAGGTCGCCAGCTGCTGTTGGTACATCTGCACCATCGTCTGGTTCTCGTTGAGCGGGATGAACGGCAGGCCGACCACGAGGCCCTGGGCGGCCGATTGTCCGGCGACTGAGATCATGTCGGGCGTGTAGGCGTCGAAGGTCGCAGCGACGTAGCCGGGGATGTACTGCTGCTGCTGCATCGCCTGGAGCATCTTGGCGTTCCCCGTCACGTCCATCGTGTCGATCACGCCGTTGCAGCCGTGCTGCTGCATTGCCGCCACGTCGCTCTCGAGCGACGCCGAGGCTGGCGATACCGCGAAGTCCGTGTAGCAGAGGGTCCCGCCCTCGGACTGGTACACCTTCGCGAACTGCTCGGCCGCTTGCGCGCTGATGGCGATGGAATACGAGAGGATCGCCATCTTCGTAGGCAGGTAGCCCGATTGCTTGGCCAGTTGGTAGATGCCGTCGGAGATGTAGAACGGGCCGCCCGGCGGAGTCTGGTTGCAGCTTCCACCCGCCGCGGACCAGTAGACGGGTGCCTCGGAGCGGTTGCAGTTGATAGCGAACCCGACATCGGGGACGTTGGCCGAGGTCATCCCAGGCACGCCGCCGTTGTCACCGTCCGAGGTGGACCCGACGAACGCCATGACCTTGGGGATCAGGTCAGAGACGTCCGCAGCGTTGGTCGACGAGTTCTGCCCGTCGTCCTCGACGTCGAGCGCGAGCTTGCGTCCGCAGATGCCACCGGCCGCGTTGACCGCGGCGAAGAGCGCTTGGACGGCCTGCGGTCCCTGCGGGAACGATCCGGTCAGCGGGCCGGTCATGCCGCTCACGTTGCCGAAGGAGACCGACGTCGGCGTCACGCCGGTGTCGGACGCAGTGTTGCCGGTCGTGCCCGCACACAATCCGGCCTCAGCCGATGGCGCGAAGTTGAAGCCGGCCGACGTCGCGGTCACCGATGCGGCCGGCGCAGTAGTCGCCCCGCCTGCCGCGCCAGCGGTTGCTGCCCGCCCGCTGGTGCCGGACCCTCCGCCGGATCCGGAGGCCGTGGGCCCGCCGCTGCCGCCCAGCGCCTCAGCAGGAGTGCAGGGGGCCGTCGTCGTGGTCGTGCTGGTGGTCGCCGTCGATTTGGACTTGCCCGCGGCGGCGGTGGTGGTGGTCGAAGTGGTCGACGAGCCGCCCGTGGTCGGCGTCGTGGTCGGCGTCGTGGTACAGGGCACCGCCGCCGACGTACCCAGGGCCTGGGCCGTCTGGTTCGCATCGGTTCCACCCCCGGCCGCGCCGAGGTATGGGCCGACCCGCGCGCCGCACGAGGTTGCGACCAGGGACAACACCAGGACCCCCAGCAGGCCCGCCGATCTCTTGTTCACTTCTGCCCCCCGCGCTCAGGCATGCATCTACATAACTCAGGCGTGGCCACGCCCCTTGCGGAAACCCCACCCGATGGTCCGGTTCCTGGCTTCCCAGACGACCTATACCCGCCGGACCGCCGGCACCCTATCTGCCCCCTGACATGGGTGTCAGGTTCTGGCGATCGCCTCCATCAGCGCCACGACGGGGCGGACGCACAACTCCCGACCAACTCTGAGGACAAGGTCCCGCCCAAGATTTTGGGCCGCAGGCGTCACCCAAGAACCTGGAGCCCGAACGGTCTCGGACGACTGAAACGCGCGCTGTTCGCCCACGAGATGCACGAATCGAACACGCGCAGCCGCAAACCCGTCACGCAGGTCAAACGTCCATTGGGGGTGGGGACGTCCCTGTAACATTTACCCGCGTGAACGTGGAGGCGACGACGTTCACCTAGTTGAGTATGCGTAGACAAACCCCGGCGGGATCAGAGCTGCTTTGGCACACCGCGCTGCGGTGGCGCCGAACGAACTCGCTCCGTCGCGCCTGTACGAGCGCTTGAACGCCGGTGCCACGACTCCCCGCGCCGCTCCGCCCCCTCTTCCCGTACCTCCAGCCGGCCTATATGCGGATGAACCGCCTCGCCGCGCCGGTCACGATGGGCCTGAGCCGCATGCACGGCGGCCAGGTGCCCGCCGGCATCGTGCAGTCCCTCGAGGAGGCGGCATCGACCTCGGGCGGGCGCTGCGTCACGGCGCGGCCACCCGAGAAGATCGTCCGGCCCCCGTTCGTCGGCTCCCCTGAGGGACTGGCACCCCTCGAGCCGGCGACCAACACCGACATCCCGCGCATCGCCGTAGCGGAGCTGCCCCACGGTCGCGTCCTCGGGCGCTCGAGGGCGGTCATCACGGGGCAGAACGACCTGGTGTGGGAGCTCTCGCACTACTTCGGCGCGGGTCATCCGAAAGAGCATCCGGTGTTCGGCCATCCGTTCCCGGCCGAGCCCCAGGACGTGCCGGGTCGGCTCGGAGTGCTGGCGTCACGCGGCGACAGCAACCACTACCACTTCCTCATCGACGTGCTCCCTCGCCTCGGTGTGCTCGAACAAGCGCGGGAGATCGACATGCCGGAGCGCTGGTACGTCCCCGCGTCGACGCCCGTGCAGCGGGAGCTCCTGGACAGGATGGGGATCACGGCCGCCCGCCGCATCGACAGCGGTGCCGTGCCCCACGTGCGCGCCGATTGTCTCGTTGTGCCCGGCCTGCCCTCGGTGCTCAAGGAGCACAACCCGCCCTGGGTGGTCGAGTTCCTGCGCTCCCGCCTGATGAACGCCACCACGCCACCGGCCCCGCAGCAAGACCGTCACCCCGTCTACATCGCGCGGACGGCGGGCGTCAACAACCGGGCCGTCCTCAACCAGCCAGCGGTCATCCGTCGGCTTGAACAGCGCGGCTTCGAAGTCGTCGATCCGTCGAGCCTGAGCGCGGCTCAGCAAATCGACACCTTCGCCTCGGCCACGGTCATCGTGAGTGCGCACGGCGCGGCCTTGGCCAATCTGGTCTTCGCCAGCCCGGGCGCCACGGTGGTCGAGCTGTTCCCTCCGGGGGGCGTGTTGCCCGACTACTGGCGGCTCGCCACCAGCGCGGGACTGACCTACCGCTACCTTTCTTCGTGGCCGCGGTCCGGCTCGACGAGCAACCGCAGCAAGATGCTCGTCAGCGACATCGAGGTGGACATCGCCGCCCTCGACGCGCTCCTCGATGAGCTCGGAGTTGCCGCCTGACCCAGGGGCGTCAGGCGGCGAAACGTGCGAGCGGCCGTCGCGACAACCAGACCACGCCCAGACCGGGGCCGAGCGGCTCCTCGTGCTGGACCGACAAGCCCACACCCTCGAACCAGGTCCGGAGTTCGTCCCACGAATGGCCGGGGACCTGGTGGTACTCGATCACCAGACGCTCCACCGGCGCCCAGCTCTCGGGGGACGAGGCTTGCACGAGGTCGTACTCGCCGCCCTCGCAGTCGATCTTCACGACGTTGACCGCCCCCGGCACCGCGGCGACCGCGGCGTCGAAGGTCGTCGTCTGCACCGTAATGGTCGCCACGCTGCTGCCCTGGGCGCTCACGAGGCTGTTCTTGCCACTCCCGGCCTCGTTGTCATCGAGCTCGGCCGTGCCGACGGACGCGCTCAGCGCTTCCTCGATGACGGTGACACGGTCGCCGAACTTGTTCCGGTCCACGTTGCGCCGCAGGACGGCAGCGCTCGTCGGGGAAGGCTCGTACGTGTTGATGGTCGCCTTCGGCTCGAGCTGCGCCAGGCGACAGGCGAACGTGCCGATCTGGCCACCCACGTCGAGCACATGGAGCGGCTGCCCCGCCAGCGACCCGAGGAACCAGTCGAAGTGGTAGCAGTCCTCGGCGAAGATCTCGTAGAGCGGCACGCGCGCCCCGGGCTGGTTGGGGCACTCGATGGTGAGGCCCGCCCTCGTCTCGAACACGAGCGTCTCGGGGCCACGGCCGACCTTCTCGCGGACCATGTCGGTCAGGATCGACGTCCAATTCTTGAACGTCTGCGGCGTCTGCCAGACCCGTCGTGCCTGGTGCAGCGCGTGTTCGGTGCTAGCCAAGTCCTACCCTCCAACTCTCCGAGTGAGGCGATCCGACCCGGCCGTCCGGGACGCCGTGCGCAGTCTACGAGATCGCCAATTCCGTCCCGAGATAACGACCGGATCCTCCATCTCCTGCGCCCCGGCGGCGACCACTGCTCAAACGGCCGTTGGGTACTGGCACTTTGGCTGAGGTCACGCCTTTGGGAGTAGCCGCACGCTGCCGCCGGACCCTTCACGGCGGCCCACTGAGTCACCGGAGCTCGCGCCCGCGTGAGGATCTTGTGGCCGTGTCGTTCTCTGACGGGGGAACCATACGGAAGGAAGATCCGATGGTTTCGAGCTCAGAACGTCGGTCCCGACGGCTGGGGTATCGCCTGTCGCGGCGATTCGTTCGGGTGGCCCTCCCCCTCCTTCTCGCCGCCGGTGGCAGCGGGATCGCTCTTGATGCGGCACCCGCCGGAGCACAGTCCTCGGAAACCTGGTCCGTCGTGGCGATGCCCAATCCGAGCACGGCCGCCACACCCAAGGCCGTCTCGTGCCCCTCGATCGACTTCTGTGCGTCGGTTGGGGTCTACAACAACGTGTTCGCGGGCAACCCCGTCGGCGCCAGTCAGGCCGTGCGCGACAAGTGGAATGGTTCGAGCTGGTCGGCTCTGAGAGCACCCCTCCTGAGCGGCGGACACGACCTCGTCGATGTGTCGTGCGCATCGGCCAACTTCTGCGTCGCAGTCGGGTCGCACAACCTCCAGACGCTCGCCGAGAAGTGGAATGGTTCGAGCTGGTCGACCATGACCACCAAGAACACCGTTCCGGCTCACGCCTGGCCCTCGTACTGCCATGGCGCCGGGGGGAGCTGTTATCAGTCGGACGACGCCCTCAACGACGTCTCCTGCCTATCGGCGACGTTCTGCGTGGCCGTAGGTTCGGCGGAAGGCCCGACGGCCCCGAGCCCGACCCTCGACGAGGTGTGGAACGGATCGACCTGGTCGGTCATGCCGAGCACGAACTCGAACGACACGATCTCCGCCGTGTCGTGCCTGTCGACCACCTTCTGCATGGCGGTGGGCCCGTCGACCGCGGCGGAGTGGAACGGCTCGGCCTGGTCGCCTCTGCCCATGCCCAATGGCTGGCAAAACAGCGACGTGCTTTCCGACGTGTCATGTTCGTCGCCGACCTTCTGCGTGGCGGTGGGGTCAACGAATGTGCAGAACGTCGGGGCCCAGACGTTGGCCCAGGAGTGGAACGGCTCGACCTGGACGACCATGACGACCACCAACCCGAGCAACTTTTCTTGGTTCCTCGGAGGTGAAGTGTCCTGCCCGTCGCCCAGCTTCTGTGTGGCGGTCGGCCAGACGGGTTTGCCCGGGGAGCTCTCCCAGACACTTGCCGAGGAGTGGGACGGCACCAGCTGGTCGACCATGGCCACCATCAACCCGGTCAACGGCGACGTCAACGTCTTCACCGGCGTGTCCTGCCCGGCGGAGGGGTCGTGCGTCGCCGTCGGGTGGAGCGGCCTCGGATCGGTCTCGCAGATGTTCTCCGAGATCCTGTCGTCCTCCAGCTGACGCGGAGAGCAGAGGGACACCCATTACTCGGTGTGTGTCCGTCGCTCGGCCTACCGGCAACCAACTACTACTCGACCGACGACAAGGTGGCGCTGGCCAGCGCCCCACGCGAGCGCAACGCCACCACCAGGCCAGCCCCCGCCGCAACGGCCGCCAGCACGTAGGCCGCCACGGTGAAGGCATGTGCCGCGCCGGCCATCGCCACCTCGGCGTGACCCCGGTCGCCGCCGGCCACGGTGAAGACCGTCCCTGTCACGGCCAGCCCCAACGCCGTCCCGAGACCCCGTGTCATGTTCAGCACCCCCGACGCCATCCCTGCCTGCTGCCCGGGCGCCGCGCCCATGATCGATGCGTTGTTGGGCGAGGTGAACAGCCCCATGCCCACACCGATCACGGCCAACAACCCCAGGAAACCCAACGTCGCCGGCCGCACCGCGCCCATGATGACCAGCGACGCCGTCACCAACGCCATCCCGCCGACGCACAGGGGCCGAGCCCCCACGCGATCGGCCACCCCTCCGGCGAACGGCGCCACAATCCCGAAGGCCAAGGGGAACACCATGAGCTCGATCCCCGCTCGAGCGGTCCCCAATGCTTCCGCTCGCTCCAGATAAAAAGGCACCAACAGCAACACCCCGAACATCACGAGATACGAGCCCATCCCCGACACGATCCCCGTCGAGAACCGCAGGTTGCGGAACAACCCCAAATCCATCATCGGTTCCTCGTCGCGGCGCTCGTGCCACACGAACACGACGCCGAGCACGCCCGCCAGCACGAACACCCCGACGATCAACGGCGATCCCCAACCCGCCGTCGCGCCGAACGAGATCCCGCACAGCAACGCCACGATGGCCGGGAAGAACACGGCCAGCCCCATCCAGTCGAAGCGCACCCGCGCCAGCAAGTTCCGCGAACGAGGCACCAGCAGGACCGCGGCCACCGCGCCGAACAGGCCGAACGGCACGTTGACGAAGAAGATCAGTCGCCACCCTCCGGCCGCCAGCAACAACCCCCCGACCGTCGGACCCAGAGCGAGCCCCAAAGCCTGGGCCGCCCCCTGAATGCCGATCGCGCGGCCTAACGCCGCCGCCGGCACCACCAACACGATGATGGCGAGCGAGTTCGCCTGCAGCATCGCCGCCCCGATTGCCTGGAGGGCCCGGAAGCCGCACAGCCACCCGAGCCCGGGCGCCAGGCCGCACAGCACCGAGGCGCCGGTGAAGATCAAGAAGCCGTAGACGTACAACAGCTTCCGGCCCCACATGTCGGCGAAGCGACCCACGGCGGTCACGGTCGCCACCAGCACCAGCAGGTACGACAGCCCGACCCACGTCACCGCGCCGACCGAGGCGTCGAAGGTCTTCTGCAGCGTGGGCAGCGCGACCGTCACGATCGAGGCGTCGAGCTGGCCCATGAAGGCGCCGACGCACACGGCGGCGACAGCGAACCACGGTGCATTCGGTCGTTCCCTGATGACCTGGGGGCGCCGCGGCTCGATGAGCAGCCGGTCCCACGTCCATGTCCACGGGCGCGGTGCCTCCGACGTCACCGCCCGTCGAATTCGACCACCGCCGACGCCCGGATGTCGCGCGACGAGGCCCCGACGAGCAACTCGTGGCCCCCGGCGCCGGATCGCCATCCATGCGTGTCCACGTCCCAATACCGGTAGGCGGCAGCGCCCAGCCCGACTTCCACCTACATGACGCTCGCCGGCCTCCAGCGCGACTTTCACGAACCCCACCAGCTGCCGCAGCCTCGGCACTTCCGATCCCTGGTTCGCCCGGTAGACCTGCACCACCTCGGTGCCGCGTCGCCCGCTCCGGTTCCAGAGCCGCACCGTGACCCGTTCGGCCGTGATGTCCACGCCCTCCCACACCACGTCGCCGTAGGTCAGGCCGTGGCCGAAGGCGAAGGCGGGCTCGATGTCGTTCGCGTCGTAGTGCCGGTAGCCCACGAAGACGCCCTCCTCGTAGACGACCTTGCCGTCCTCTCCTGGGTACCAGTCGGTGGCACCGGCGGTCGGCGTGTCGTCCAGGTCAACCGGCATCGTCACCGGCAGCCGTCCGCCCGGGTCACTCAGCCCCACGATGATGTCCGCCACCGCGTCGGCACCCTCTTCGCCGGCGTACCACGGCACGAGCACGGCGCCTGCCCGCTGGGACCACGGCATCTCGACCGGCGAGCCCGCGTTCACGACGACCACCGTCCGCGGGTTGACGTCGAGGACGGCTTCGACCAGTTCGCGTTGGAGGCCCGGCAGCCTGAGGTCGGGCCGGTCGTACCCTTCGGACTCCCACTGGCCGTTGAGCCCCACGACGACAACGGCGACGTCGGCCACCGCGGCCGCTTCGACGGCTCGCCCGAACTCGTCGTCCGGTTCCGGCCGCCCGGCCTTGATGAAAGCGCCCATGATCGGGTTCGACCGCGAGCGCGGCCACAGGTCGATGGTGAGCGCATAGGACCGTCCCGCCTCGAGCTCCCGCACTTCTTCGATGGGTTCGCTGCCCGCGCCGTAGAAGCCGGTGCCGCGCTGAGGGTCGCTGTTGTCGAGCACGACCTCTCCGTCCAGTCGCAGCACGGATCGTCCGGCCGACTCGAGGCCCAGCCGCCATTTGCCCGAGGTGTCCGGCGTGAAGGTGGCGGACAGGCGCGCCGACCATTGCCCCGCCTCGAAGCCGTGCGGCGGGCCGATCCAGACGGCGCGCGCCGAGTGGGTCACGCCCGTCTTCACCGACGCCCTCTCGTCCGAGGGGGGCTCCGGTCCGTCGAAGTACTCGACCGTGAACCCCTCGGTCCCTCCTCCCGTGGGCGACACCAGGCGAAGGTCGATGGGTGGTGTGCCCCGGTCGATGCGGCAGCCCGCCTCGTAGGTCACGGTCGCCTGCGGGAGCCGCTCCGCCAGCGCCTCGATCACGCTGCGCCGACGGAGCGGTGTCACCTCGGAGCTTCCGCCACCCATCGCCATCTGCCGCGCGTTCGGACCGATCACCGCAACGCTCGAGATGCCGGGCCCGAGCGGCAGGAGGCCGTCGTTGACGAGTAGCACGGTCCCTTCGGCGGCCACGCGCCGCGCCAGCGCGCGGCGAGCCGGATTTTCATTCTCCTGCTCCTCGACGGCAGCAGCCTCTCCCCCCTCGAGGAGGCCGAGGCGCGCCATGAGGCGCAGGAGGTTGGCGGCGTGTGCGTCCACGACCGCTTCGTCCACCTCGCCGGCGCGGACGGCCGTTGCCAGGTTGGGCCCGAGCCACGCCGGCGGTCCGGGCATCTCGAGATCGAGGCCGGCCAACGCCGCCGGTGCCGTCGAATGCGTGCCGTACCAGTCCGACACGACCACCCCGTCGAAGTCCCACTCCCCGCGCAGGATCCCGTTGATCAGGTCGGGCTGCTCTCCGCAGTAGATCCCGTTCACCTTGTTGTACGCCGTCATCAGCGCCCACACGCCCGCCTCTTGCACGGCCGCCTCGAACGCCACGAGGTGGATCTCGCGCAGCGTGCGCTCGTCCACCTCGGCGCTGATCGACATCCGTTCGTGCTCCTGGTCGTTGCAGGCGAAATGCTTGATGCAACAGGCCACGCCGCGGGACTGCACGCCGCGTACGTAGGCGACCGCCATGCTTGCCGTGAGCAAGGGGTCTTCCGAAAACGACTCGAACGTGCGGCCGGCCAGTGGGGTGCGGACGATGCAGACGGTGGGCCCCAACAGGACATTGACCCCCTTGGCACGCGCCTCGTCCGCGAGGGCCTCGCCAAGATGACCCACCAACCCCGCGTCCCACGTCGAGCCGACCGCCATGCCGCACGGCAACGACAGCGAGCGCTTGCCACCGAAGCTGTCGCCGCGCACGCCCGAGGGTCCGTCTGAGACCTTGAGCGCAGGGATGCCGAGCCGCTCGACCGGCGGCAGGTACCAGAGGCTGGCGCCGGCGGTCAGCGAGCATTTCTCGTCCAGCGTCATCTCTCGGAGCAGCCGCTCCACGGCGTCGGCCACGCCGACGGGATCTACCATGTGTCCACGAAGGGGCGACGCCCGCCCCTTCGCTCCTGCGGCCCGGCCGACTCCAGCGCGTGCACCACCCGCGCTCGTGTGTCGGCGGGATCGATCACGTCGTCGATCTCGAAGAACTCAGCCACGTGCAACGCCTTTCCGTGTTCGTACGCCCGCTCGACCATCGCCTCGAAGGCCGCCCCGCGTTCGGTCTCGTCCTCGATGGCCTCGAGCTCGCGACGGAACCCGAGTCGCACTGCGCCCTCGAGTCCCATGCCCCCCAGTTCGCCCGTTGGCCACGCCACCGTGAAGACGGGTCGATGGAACGAACCGCCGGCCATCGCTTGGGCGCCGAGGCCATAGCCCTTGCGCAGGATCACGCAGCAGAACGGCACCGTGAGCGACGCCCCCACGACGAACATGCGACTCACGTGACGGACCAGCGCCGTCTTCTCAGCCTCGGGACCGACCATGAACCCCGGCGTGTCGCACAGGGACACCACGGGCAGGCCGAACGCCTCGCAGAGCTGCAGGAAGCGGGCCGCCTTATCGGCGCAGGGCCCGTCGACGGCCCCGGCCAGGTGCATCGGGTTATTGGCGATCACCCCGAGGGCACGGCCCTCGATGCGGGCCAAGGCGGTGACCATGCCGGGCGCGAAGGACGGGCGGAGCTCGAGGACAGAGCCATCGTCGGCCAGCAGCTCGAGGGCGCGGTGCACGTCGTAGACGCGGCGGCGGTCGGGTGGCACGACGTCTCGCAGCAGGGACTGGTCGGGCGCTGTCCACTCGGCGACGTCCCCCTGGAAATAGGAGAGGTAGCGGCGCGCCACATCTACGGCGTCCTTCTCGTCGGCCGCCAGCACGTCGATCACGCCGTTGGGTACCTGCACCGACACCGGTCCGACGTCTTCGGGGGCGAACACCCCCAGGCCGCCGCCCTCGATCATGGCCGGGCCACCCATCCCGATGTTCGCGTCCGGGGTGGCGATGATGACGTGGCAGCAACCGAGGAGCGCGGCGTTGCCGGCGAAACAACGGCCCGAGACGACACCGACCAGCGGGACCCGGCCGCTCAACGCACCGAACAGAGCGAACGCGGCGGTGTCGAGACCCGTCACCGTCGCCGTGTCGGTGTCGCCGGGCCGTCCGCCCCCGCCCTCGGCAAACAGCACCACCGGCAGCTCCAGCCGCTCGACCAACTCGAAGAGGCGGTCCTTCTTCTTGTGGTTCATCTGGCCCTGGGTGCCGGCCAACACGCTGTAGTCGTATGAAATCACAGCGCAGCGCGCCTGTTCGGGCGCGAAGAGATCGCCGTTGACCCGTCCTAGGCCGCCGATCAGGCCGTCGGCCGGCGTGTTGGCGATCAGATCGTCGGTGCTGCGGCGGGCCCGCTGCGCTGCGATGACGAAACGACCGTATTCCTCGAAGCTGCCCGGGTCGCAGAGGTCCTCGATGTTCTCTCGGGCCGTGCGCCGTCCACGCGCGTGCCGGCGCTCGGTCGCGTCGGGCCGGCCCTCGTCCAGCGTCCCCTTCACGCGCCGGCGGAGTTCGGCCAGCTCCGGGCGCACCGCGTCACCCGTTACGGCGGCGGCCTCGGGCGGGCCGGCGCCGGCCACCGCAGCCGCCGGCGCTCCGTCGTTCGCCGAGGCGGCAAACCGTAGGAGGACGTCGCCGCTTTGCACGGCATCCCCGACCGCGACCGAGAACGAGTCCACCGCGCCGGCCTGCGGTGCCTCAATGACGTGCTCCATCTTCATGGACTCGATCACCAGCAACACAGCCCCCGCCGGAACTTCGTCACCGGCCACGACGCCGAGCCGCAACACCGTCCCGGCGAACGAAGCGGTGAGCTCGCTCAGCTCGGCCATAGGGGAGTGGGCACTTCGAAGCCGACGTCGCTGCCCCAGGTGTTGCGGTAGGAGACCTCGTGCACGGGCCGACGCGGGGCGATGTCCCACTTTCCGGTTGGATAGCCGAAGCTCACGGTGCCGGAGAGTACCCAGCCCTCGTCTGTCGGGACGCCGAGGATCTCGAACGTCTCTGCCGGGTGGAAGAACTGCAGCAGTGCGGTCAGGCAGCTGCCGACGCCCTCTGCCCGCGCGGCCAGCATCGCGTTCCAGACGGCGGGGTAGATGGAGCCGCCTGTCGGGTCGTACTGGCAGAAGGGAAAGAGATAGAGGGGGATCTCCTCGAAGTGGTCGCCCAGCCACTGCGCCGACCGCTGCACCTTCAGGAGCTGGATCGACTCGGGGGCATCGGGGTTGGCAGCCGCCGCATCGAGCTGGGTCTTGTAGACGGACTTCCACAGCTCGCCGATCGCGTGCTGATAGAGCGGGGCGAGCGCCGCCTTCTTCTCCGGGTCGTCCAGCAGCAGGAACCGCCAGTTCTGCTGGTTGCCGCCCGAGGGGGCCCGGATCGCCGCGTCGAAGATGCGGGCTTGGACGTCGAGCGGGATGGGGTCTTTGCGGACCCGGCGCATGGCGCGCGTCGTGTAAAGCGCCTCGTGAAGTTCCATGCCGGCGACCTTAGGTCGCAGACGGTAAGTTGCGAAGTCCGCATACCCCCCCCATCGCCACATAGCACCTACCCGGATCGGTGTGGAACCTATCGTCGGTTCGAGCGAAGCTTCGTACCCGGCCAGCGTTGCTGAGCCCAGCTCGGGTCTGGCGATATCGCGCTGAACCTCGCGAGAATGCACCCAGTGCACGGCGGATCTGCCACTCGGCCTTGGTACGGATGGCCTCGGAGATTGCGACTGCAGTGGCCTTGAGCGATCACTCTGCCCCCGCGAGCCATTCGCCCGAGGTTCAGCCGCTCGACGCACCACCTGTCCAGGAGGCCGTGCTGTTCCTCTACTTCCCGTTCCTGGCCTCGGTCTGTCGAACTTTCGCAAGTACCACTGACGACCCATTCATTACCCTTCGATACGCGGCGAATTTCGTGCACGGCCATGGACTGGTCTTCAACGCAGGTCAGCGCGTGCAGGGCTTCACAAGCCCACTCCATCTCTTGGTCGCGACAGTTGTCTATCTCGTTCCTGGCGGGCACGATCTTTTCAAACTCAAACTGGCCTCTCTGGTCTTTGGAGTTCTGGCGATTCGCGAGGCCGGAATCCTGCTCTATCGCTTGGACCTTCCGCGTTGGGCAAGTCGTGCCGGAAGTCTCATTGTGAGTACATCGTGGATCCTGGCGTACGCATCGAGCAACGCTCTCGAGACGACCCTCGAAGTGTGGCTCTTGATGTGGCTGGTACGTCTGTTGATCCTCGATCGCACGACAAGGTCACCGTTTCGGCTTGCCGCGATCGCATTCGCGGCCGTTCTCGCCCGCCCCGACGCACTTCTAGTCATCATCGGAATGGGGATCGCCGGATTGATTGTTGAACGTCGCCGGCCAATTATCAGCCGTGTCTGGTGGGCCGCCGGGGCTGCCGCCGCCGCCATCGTTTGGGCCGGATTCGGGCTCCTGTACTTCGGTGATGCCCTTCCAAATACGTACTACGCCAAGGAGGTTGCTGCAGGTCGCGCGATTTCAAGAGGTGTCGACTATCTGATCGCTTCGCTGCGACCCTTGGGAGGGACTTCACCCGGCACCGCCATTCTGATTCTTCAACTCACGCTGCTCGGTGCTGGGGTATATGCCGTGGTGAAGCGCTTTCCCCAATGTGGGTATCTCGTCGCCATAGTGGTGGCGCAAGCAGTCTTCATCTTGAAGTCGGGTGGCGACTGGATGCAGGGTGCACGGTTCGCGACACCGGCCATTATTCCGCTCATCATCCTCGAAATACTCGGTCTGGCGATCTTCCTTCCGTACGCGTCGCGTCACGTTCGACCGCTCTTCGCCGCGGGCTTTTGCGGCGCACTGGTCATCGTGCTTGTGGCCTGTTCGTTGTCGTTTCCGGTGTTCCCTTCACCGGTATGGCATCTGAAGGGTGTGAGCGACAGGTCTTTGATTGCGTCGGGTGGCTACCAGGATTCCCATCTGTGGGCCTCTTTGCCGAGTCTTCTTAGCTGTCTCCGTTCCGGCGACGTAGCGGCAACGAGCGAAGTCGGTTACTTCGGATTCGTCCGACAGGATCTCCGCATCCTCGATCTTCGCGGGCTCACTGACAGTTCGATCGCAAAGTCGTCTCCAAATTCAATGAAATCTCCCACCGGTGTCGACGATCCGACGTTGCTGCAGGAACGGTCACCGGTCGGCCGTGTCTTGTTGCGATCGAAGCCAGCGGTCATTGCGACCTTCGACGCTCCACCTCAGACATCTGCGCTTGGGGGCCAGTTCCGGCTAGACACGTTTTCCACAAACCTGGATATCTCCATCTACGTCCGCTCCTCGCCGGCGACGAGATGTCCGACGTCCATCGGCAGTTAGCCATCTGTGGTTCGGGGCCAATGAGGTATCCGCGACGATGCGGCGACCGGCTAGGACGCAAGAACCATGTCCCGGGGAGAAGGACTCGTGCCGTGGCCAGGTAGCGACAGGACCCGACCTGTGAGAGCGGGCTTGGAAACCTCTCGGTCATTTGAGATAGTCCAGATATCAAGCGATGATTCGGGTCCATCCTTGGTCAATATGGATTGACGCGAATCAACTGGATCGATGTGTGTCTTACTTAGATATGGCGGTTTGCTCCCGCTTTGGAGTTGACACTTCCATTCCATCTAACGGCGCTCGGCCTTCTGATTGGATGAGCTCCACGAGTGGTCTGGCAGCCAATACGATGCCGAACCCAACAATGACAAGCTGCCAGTACCCACTAGGAAGGCGTCGACTCAGTGAATCATTTGTTGACGGCCAAACGGCAAGAGCGCCAAGAAAAAGACCACACCAGACTAGGAGGTTTCTAGTCCCACCGCTTCTTACGAAACCGAAGATCAATGCGATCACCGAAATTGCGATGACTGCTGGTACTAAAGCCCGTTGTATGTCTGTCCCCCAAGAAACATGAAGAAAGGGGAGAAAGGATGTAGTCGGCCCGACCGTGAATACTAGAGCTACAAGCATCAACCATGCCTTCAACGCTGCGCGGATGTGTCCCTGTATGACGTCGAGGAGTACAAGACCGACTGCGAGCGCGAGCAAGTAATAGCCCCAGAATGCCTGCTCAAAAACGAGTCTCAGGGCAAAACACAATGAAATTATGGACAGCAGCGCAACGGGCTGGAGGGACCCAGGTCCAAGGCGGGCAAGGACAAGCCACGCCAAAAGGAGCGATAACGCGATTGGAAGGATGCGAGAGAGGATCAGTAGAGGAGTGCCATGAAGGTGGAGTGCTGCGACCCAAGTGCCCGATCCGCCAGTATTTCCAGTGCCCAGCAGCGCGGCGTGCACGGCAGCATGGCCGCTCGTGGCGCCGAGATATGCAACAGCGATCGCCACGGTTCCGACCGCTGACGCGACATACGTCAGTCTGCGGTCATTGGGAACCAATACAAGGAGCTGTGCCCCTACGAGGATCGCGAACTGCTGACACAGCACGGCCACCGCAACGAGGGCCCCTGCCGTAAGCCAGGACCCGCGACGAGCACTCGCAACTGCGCCAAGAGCCAGACCAAGTGCCAAGAGATCTTGGGGATGGAAATAATTCTCCAGGGACATCCAAACCGGCGGAAGGCACGCGACAATGACAAGAGTCAGAGGTTCCCAGCCGCAGCGACCCCGCCCACAGGTGCGGAGTACGGCGACGATGCCAACCAAGAGGATCGCCCATCCCAGGTATCCGATTCGCAAGGTGGCGGGAAGCGCATTCGACCGGACGGCCCAATCGTTCAAAGACTCGAGGGTTTTGGAGCAGTTGGAGCCGAGGACCTGGTGAAGGGGTACCGAGCCGCCAACGTGAGCCACGGCCGCGATTCCGCCCGATAGATACGGATAGACAGGGGCAATTAGAGTCCGTCCGCTCGGAAACGCACACGACAGTCGACCGTGAGCTATCGCCCACGTGCTGAAGGTCGATAAATCGGAGTCGGCGTTTGTGGGACCACCTAGACCTCGGACGATGGCAACGAATAGGGCCGTGGAGACGAGCCAGCCGGCTGCGCACCACCAGACTGAGAGCGGCGTTTCGAGCCAGCGGCTCAAGCGAGAAGGCATCGTGGGCGACGCGTTTCTCATGAGGCGACGCTCTCGACCGCCCTGATGAACAGATTCGCTTGGCCGTTGCAAATCGCTGTGCGTCGTGCCCTCCGCATCTCGCCGCACCTGTGAGATCGGTGGACATAGCAGCCGCGCACGTCGACACGGTACTCCGGAGCTGCAATTCAGATTGGAAGATCAGTGTTGCGATCGACCGGTGTCCAGTTACGGATAGATGCGATGTTGGATCGAACTACTGGGAGCTCTTGCCAGGCTCGAAACTTGATGAGGGCAGTTGGCGACCGGTGCGCACGAGAATTGATGAGTGGTCCGGCGGCCAACAGCGCACCCGTTAGCACCAAGAAGATCTGCCAAAACCATGTCGGGGGCTGACCGAGGACAGCGGTCTTGGTCCATACAAGGAACGTGCCAAGGATTACAGCGACCCAAACCATCGGTTTCCAAACTGGACTCTTGCGCCGCCATTCATAGATCACTGCGATGAGAGCTGCCGCCATCACGGTCAACGGAATCAAATATTCTGCGTAACGGCCGACCGGAGGTTCCAAGAAGTCCGTTTGACCGACGGTGTACACGATGGAAACCATTGCAAGCCAAGCCACGATGTGGCCCCGAAACCGTCCCTGGAACACTTCAAGCAGAACGAGCATGACAGCGAGCGCCATGAAGTAGTAACCAAAAATTTGCTGCTCAAAGAGAAGGCGAAAACTGAGCGCGATGCCTATCAGAGAGACGAGTGGGACTGGCTCTAAGCTTTTGTGACCGAGTCGCTTTACTACCCACCATGCCATCAACGCTGCCAACGTAATTGGGAATATCCGAGAGACAATTACGAGCGCTGCGCCATGGAGACCAAGTTCCCATACGAGAGCTCCACCGATTCCGCCCGTATCCCCCGTCCCAAAGATGATCGCGCCCACGGCTGACCCTGACGTGAGCACGACGAGGGGCACAGTGACGATCCCAAACGTGAAGAGGGCTGCCCCAATCAATCGAAGCCTTTGATGTGTCGGTGCTATGACCAGTAGTGGTGCAGCGACTAAGAGTGCAAATTGTCGCGAGAGGGCGGCTAAAACCAAAAAGACTCCAGCGCCTGCCCAGCTGCCGCGGCGAGCACATGCCATCGCTGCGAGCGCGAAACCCACCGCAAAAAGGTCTTGTGGGTGAAAAGTACTCTGTATGCACATCCATGTGAGTGGCAGGGACGCGATGAGAACGAGCGTGACTGGCTCCCACCCACTTCGACCTCTTGTTGTCGTCCGCAAAAGGGATGTCGCGCCGCCCATCAGTGCGAGCCACCCGGCGTATCCGATCGACAGAGTGTGACCGATTGCGTTGCTCTTAAGAGACCACGTGTTTATGGCTAGGAACGCCTTTTGGCAATGAGGGCCGAAGGCATTGTCCGACGGAAACGGAACGGTGTGACCGATGTGGCCACCTGCGGCAAGTGCTCCTGAAAGCAGTGGGTAGAAAGGTGCAATGGTCGTGAAACGCTGAGGGAAGGCACAGGAGAACTGACCGTGGGAAATCGCCCACGTCGAGAAAACTGACTCAAAGGAGTCGAGCTGGGTTGGTCCACCAAACAGCTCCACAAATCCGATGTACACGGCTGTCGCTATGCACCACCCGACGATGCAAGCGGATGGCGAAAGAGGCTTCTCAAGCCGCGCGAAAAGTCGTGTGCAGATCGTCGCACGGTCTTGATGGTGTGCGCTTCTCACAATTGAAACGAGCGACTTGATGTCACTAGTGGGCCCGTCTGGCCCCGGCGGAGCTCAAGGGCGTCAAAAATATCGGCTCTATCGGGGCGAAGCGAGAAGCAAATACATCACGCGAGGCTGCTCTCGTTCATTCGTCGGAGGTTCTCGACCGCGTCGATGTACTCCTCGACCATCCCCAGCACGACGTCCTTGGTCCGCCGCACAGATGTCGCCGCACCGATGATCTGCCCGGCCGGGTTGAAGTTCACGTCGCGTGCCTCCTCGGGGAAGGCGTGCCCACGGGAGACGCAGTCGATGGCCACCATCATCTGCAGTGGCATGCCGAGGGGCTTGGGGTTGCCCGGTGCCTCCCAGGCGTCGGTCCAGTCGTTCTTGAGCAGGCGGCAGGGCTTGCCGGTGAAGGAGCGCGAACGCACGGTGTCGCGCGAGGTCGCCTTCAGGTAGGACTCCATCTGCTTGGGCGGCACGTCGGCCTCCTCGACCGTCAGCCAGAGCGATCCCGTCCATACGCCGGCGGCGCCCATCACCATCGCGGCCGCCATCTGGCGGCCGGACCCCACGCCACCCGCCGCCAGCACTGGCAGCGGCGCCACCGCGTCGATCACCTCGGGCCACAACACGATCGAGCCGACGTCACCGGTGTGGCCACCGCCTTCTGAGCCCTGGCAGATCACGATGTCGACACCCGCTGCCTTGTGGTTCAGCGCGTGCTTGACCGATCCGGCCAGCGCCGCCATCAGCATGCCGTGGTCGTGCACCTGCGCGATGACGTCGTCGGGCGGCGTCCCGAGTGCGTTCGCGACGAGCTTGACCTTGGGGTGTTGCAGAATCACTTCGACCAAGGGCGCTGCCGTCGCCGCCGTCCAACCGAGGAGTTCTCGCTTCGGGCCACCCTCGATCTCGGGGACACCGTGGTCGGCCAGGATCTTCTTGGCGAAGGTCCGGTGCTCCTCGGGGATCATGGCCTTCAGCTCGGCCTCGAGCTTGACCGGGTCGATCTCGTCCATCCCCTCGTACTTGCCGGGGATCACGATGTCCACGCCGTAGGGGCGGTCGCCCACATGCTCGTCGAGCCACTTCAGCTCGACCTCGAGCTCGTCGGCGCTAAAGCCGACGGCGCCCAGGACGCCGAGGCCCCCGGCGTTGGAGACGGCGGCGGCTACGTCGCGACAGTGGGTGAAGGCGAAGATGGGGAACTCGATCCCGAGGCGTTCGCAGAGTTCGTTGTGCACGGGAGAGACCTCCTGGTTGGTGACTGCCTAATTGTGACTCTGTAGCAAGAGCCGCGACCACGGAGAAGTGCAGGTTGCCGGAACCCCCCGGTGGAAGTAGAACAGATTCTACTTTTCGCCGGCCCGGAGCGCAGATCCGGCGGCCGACGAACAGGGAGGGAGCCTCGCCGATGCCGATCCGCACCGAGCCGGTGTTGCCGGAAGACGACTGGCAGCTCCGCCTCGAGCCACCTACCGATGGCTCCGGCGTTGGCACCCTCACGCTCGACTATCCCGAGAAGCTGAACATGTGGTCCTGGGAGGCCACGCGCCAGCTGGGCGTGGTGGCCGACCGGGTGCGCTTCGACGACCGCATCCGCGTCCTGCTCGTCAAGGCCGAGGGCCGCGCCTTCTGCGCCGGCATCGACCTCGGCATGCCCGAGGACCGGGTCACCGGGCGCTCGCCCGCCGAGAAGGTGCGCAACTACTACGAGGGCATCCGCTGGGTGCACGAGCGCTTCCGGGTCTTCCATGAGCTGCCACAGCCGATCGTCGCGGCAGTCCACGGCTACTGCCTCGGGTTCGGCTTCGAGCTCGCGCTCATGTGCGACATCAGGGTGGCGGCCATCGACGCGCTCTTTGCACTCCCCGAAGCCCAGGTCGGCGTCTCCATCGATGCGGGTGGCGACCTGCGCCTAGCGCACGAGGTCGGCGCAGGCTACGCCAAGCTGCTGGCGCTGACCGGGCGCCGCATCGATGCGGCAGAGGCTCACCGTCTGGGAATCGTCCAGCAGGTCACGACGCGCGACGAGCTCGTGGCAACCGCCACCTCCATCGCCGCCGAGATCGCCGCCAATGCGCCGCTGGCCGTGCAATCGATCAAGCGCACCATCGACAACTTCGCCTACCGGGATCTCCCGAGCGCGCTGAAATTCGAAGCGCTCAGTGCGTCAGTCGAGTTCGTGAGCGAAGACATGACGGCCGGCTACGCGGCGAAAGCCAAGAAGCAGCAGGCCGAGTTCGAGGGCAAGTAGGGGAGAAGAGGCCACCGCCATGGGATTGCCAGAGCCGCCTCCGGCGGGCTCCACCTTTCTGCCACCGGGGACCTTCGACGGAGCGGTGGCCGTCGTCACAGGGGGTGGGACGGGATTGGGCAAGGCCATCGCCGTCGAACTGGCCCGAGCCGGCGCCTCCATCGGCATCATCTCGCGCTCGGAGGAACACCGTGCCGCCGGCGTGGCGGCCGTCGCCGCGGTCGGGGGCCGCTCCGCTCAGGCCAGTGCCGACATTCGCGAGCCCGACCAGATTTCTGATGCCTTCGACGTGATCCAACGAGAGCTCGGCGCCCCGACCATCCTTATCAACAACGCCGCTGCGAACTTCCCCGTCCTTGCTGCGTCGATGCGGCCGAATGCCTTCCGTTCGGTCACCAACATCGTGATGGACGGGACGTTCTTCTGTAGCCAAGAGCTGCACCGCCGCGTCACGACACAGGGCGAACCAGGCGGCGCCATCGTCAACATCCTCGCCACGCAGTCGTTCACTGGCGGCCCCGGGATGGCGCATAACGCTGCGGCCAAGGCGGCAGTCGGGAACCTGACCAAATCCCTCGCGGTCGAGTGGGCACCGGATGGCATTCGAGTCAACGCGTTGGCCCCCGGCCTGTTCCCCCACGAGGACATGCGTGAGGACCTCAAGGCCCTGCGCCCGGAGGGCGAGTCGGTCGACGCCCAGCGATCGCCCGCTGGCCGGCTCGGCCGGCTCCACGAGCTGGGGTGGGCCGTGACCTGGCTGTGTTCGCCTTACGCCGCCTTCGTGACCGGGCACACCCTGGTGGTCGATGGCGCCAACTGGCTACGGCGCGACTTCGTCATGCCCGAGTTCACCCCCGTCAGCGAACAGCTGGCTCAGGTGTTGCGGGCCAGCGAGTAGCTCACGGCGCGCCCGCCGGTTCGACCGGCGACGGCGGCGCCCCCTGCCCGTCCGGCTCCTGGTCGGCGAATTGCGTACGGTAGAGCTCGGCGTACAGACCGTTCTCTGCCAACAACGAGGCGTGAGTGCCGCGTTCGACAATGCGCCCATCGTCGATCACCGATAATTCGTCAGCCTCGCGCACCGTCGAGAGCCGGTGCGCGATGACGAGCGACGTCCGACCCGTCAGCGTTTGGCGCAAGGCACGTTGAACCGCTGCTTCGGACTCCGAGTCGAGATGCGCGGTGGCCTCGTCCAGCACGACGATGTCGGGGGCCTTGAGGAGGAGGCGGGCCAGGGCGACGCGTTGCTTCTCGCCGCCCGAGAGCCGGTAGCCGCGCTCGCCGATGACCGTGTCGAGCCCGTCAGGGAGGTCGGCGACGATGTGGCCGATCTGGGCCTGGTCGAGCGCGGCGAGAATGTCGACCTCCTTGGCCTCGGGGCGGGCATAGATGAGGTTGGCGCGGAGCGTGTCGTGGAAAAGGTGCGGGTCCTGGGTGACCACGCCGACGGTGTCGCGGAGGGACGCGGCGGTGGCGGCACGCACATCGATGCCGCTGATGCGCACGGTGCCGTCCGTGACGTCATAGAGGCGGGGGACCAGGGCGGAGATGGTGGTCTTGCCGGCGCCCGACGGACCGACGAGGGCGACCATCTGGCCCGGCTCGACGGTGAAGCTGATGTCGTGCAGCACCTCGCTGCGCGAGCCGGCCTCGAGGACGGCGACCGACTCGAGCGAGGCCAGCGAGACCTCGCGGGCGCTCGGGTAGGTGAAGCTGACGTGGTCGAACTCGATCGACGCGTTGCCGCGGGGGATGGCGACGGCGTCGGGGGCCTCGTCGATCATCGGCACGATGTCGAGGACCTCGAAGAGGCGTTCGAAGGAGACGAGGGCGGTCTGGACATCGAGGTTCAGGTTCGAGAGCTGGGTGAGCGGCTGGTAGAGGCGGGTCAGGTAGCTGGCCAGCGCGACGACGGTACCGACCAGCAAGGTTCCGTGTATGGCCGCGACGCCGCCGACGCCGTAGACGATCGCGGTGGCCAGCGAAGCCGTGAGGGAGAGGGCAACGAAGAAGACCCGGGCGTAGGTGGCCTGGGCGATCCCGATGTCGCGCACCCGGCCCGCCTTGGCTTCGAACGACTGGGCCTCCGCCTCGGGGCGACCCATGAGCTTGACCAGCATCGCCCCTCCGACTTGGAAGCGCTCCTGCATGACCATGTTCATCTCGGAATTGAGGTTGTAGCCCTCCCTCGTGAGCGATCCGATGCGCTGGCCCACGAAGCGAGCCGGCACGAGGAAGATGGGCACCAGGATCAAGGCGGCCAGGGTGATCTGCCAGCTGAGGAAGAACATGGCAGCGACCACGATGACCACGGTCACCAGGTTGCCGACCACATTGGAGAGCAGGTCGGTGAAGGCCTGCTGGGCTCCGATGACGTCGTTGTTCAGGCGGCTGACCAGCGCGCCGGTCTGGGTGCGGCTGAAGAAGGCGAGCGGCATGCGCTGGATGTGGCGGAACACCTTGGAACGCATGTCGTAGATGAGGTACTCGCCGATGTACGCCGAGATCCGCCGCTCGGACAGGGCAAGGCCGGCGTCGACGAGGGCCAGGACGCCGACCAGGATCGCCAGGCCGATGACCAGGCTCTCGTTACTCTTCGAGATCCCATTGTCGATCAGCGAGCGGAGGATCAGGGGGTTGATGGCGGCGATGACCGCATCGAGGATCACGACCGGGACGAAGATGGCCAGGATCTTCTTGTAGGGGACGGCAAAGGTGAGCATCCGCCGGGCGGTCCCTTTTTTGACCCTGTGCTGGAGGACGCCCCGGTCCTGGCGCATGGAGCGCATGCCGCCCCAGCCCCCACCCCGGCCTCCGCCCATGGCGTGTCCCCGCATACTCACGCCCAGGGAACCTACCGGCGGCGATCCCGATCGCCGGCGAATCGCTCTTCGCCAGGCGGCTTCCCGGC
>CAWDVF010000014.1:0-242853 GCA_963805665.1 uncultured Acidimicrobiaceae bacterium
TGATGGCCGGCGGTGACGGTGGTGTCTTCGCCCTCGGCGGGGCCAACTTCTTCGGCTCGCTCGGTGGCCAGGCCATCCCCTCACCCATCGCGGCCATCGCGGCGCCGCCGACCGAGAACGGCTACTGGCTGGTCGCTCAGAACGGCCAGATCTACAACTACGGCGCCTCGCCGGCGCTGCCGGCCCTCTCACTGCCCGTCGGTGCGCACATCGTGGGCATGGCCTCGACCCAAGACGGCGGCGGTGCGTGGCTGACCGACCAGTTGGGCGACGTCTACGCCGAAGGTGACGCCCAGTACCGCGGCGGCCTCGGCGGGGTGCACATCAACATGCCGATCGTGGGGATCGCGGCGGCTGCCAACGGCCAGGGCTACGTCCTCGCCGCCTCCGACGGCGGCGTCTTCAACTACGGGACCCAGGGCTTCTTTGGCTCGGTGCCCGGCTCGTTGGCCCCGGGCCAGAGCCTGGTCTCTCCGATCGTGGGCATCGCCGTGACGCACTCGGGCAACGGCTACTGGCTGGCCGGCGCGGACGGCGGGGTCTTCAACTACGGCGACGCCCCGTTCTTGGGCTTGATCTACACCGCCATCGGTAACCACCCCCTCAACGGGCCCATCGTCGGGATCCAGCACCTGGGCGAGCCGTCGGTCTAGGCGCGTGCCCCGTGCGGACGCGCGGGTCGGGCGCGGTGAAGGTTCACCGTGCCCCGGGCACGCGCCGTAACGTCCACGCCGTGGCCCGCACCCCTACCGACACGCACGAGTGGCTCAGCTTCGAGGACGAGGACGAGGAGAGGACGTGGGTCTTCGACGTCTCGTTCCTGACGAGCAATTACCTGCATCTTCGGCAACGGCTGCCAGGGCGTCCTCACGGGCCCCGCCCCCGAACTGGTGCAGGGCTGCTGCAGCTACGGGGCGCATCTCGTCGACAAGAAGGATGCCCGCAGGGTGGTGAACGCCGCGGCCACGCTGACACCCGAGGAGTGGCAGAACCACGGCGTCAAGAAGAAGGTGATTGAGACCAACAAGCACGGCGAGACCGTGACCCGGCTCGTCAAAGACGCCTGCATCTTCCTCAACGGCCCGGATTTCCCCGCCGGCGCGGATGTGCCTTCCACATCGTGGCCGCCCGGCGAGGCGTGAACTTCATGACGCTCAAGCCCGAGGTCTGCTGGCAGCTGCCGCTACGCCGTGAGGACCAGGTCGACGACGACGAGGGCCACGTCACCTCGGTCATACGCCAATGGGACCGTGCCACCGGGCAAGGTGGCCGCGAGTTCCATCGGCGGTGCACCGAGTCCCCCGAGGCATTCGTGGGGAAGAAGCCCGTCTACCGTGAGATGCAGGCCGAGCTCACCAAGATGGTCGGGGCCAAGATCTACGAGCGGTTCGTCGCACTGGTGCGAGAGCGCGAGCGCCTGCGGTCAAAAGCGGTGGCACTCCCCCATCCGGCCGTGCGCCGACGTGCCGGGGCGGAACGGGACCGCGAACCGGCGGCGGAAAAGGTCGAAGTCGCCGACGCCTGAGCGCGACGCGGTCGGCGACGGCAGCGCCGAACCGGGTTAGTCATTCAGCGGATCGTCGTCCGCGTGTGAGGTCGTGGTCGTCGGCATGGAGCCGAGGATGGTCGTACTGGTCCTCCTCGGCCAGGCACCACGAAGCGTGCACATCGTCGGGCTCAGCCCCGCACTCGGGGCACGTTCCTGTGGCTTCCGTCGAAGACCGCTTCAAGCTACGCGTTCTTCGAAGCGCCGATGGCGTCCCTTTTTCACGAGAACTCCTTGTCACACCCGGTCCGCACCTTGGCGTTCCGCCCCCACGGCCAGATCGCACGGGCCCCTTCCGGCCGCCGGTCCATTGTAGTGGGTGCGACCACCAGCACGGCTCGGTACCAGGTCAGGAGCGACTTCTCCGGAGCCCCCGCAACGGCGGTCGATAGCATCCCGCCGACATGCAGCCTCTACGCTGACCGCCGTGTCTCCCTTTGACCCCCAAGACATGGTGGCCCGCTTCCGCCAGCGAGCTGACGGCGGTGCGCACCCACGGCGTCCCGCCCATCGAGGGACCGGAGCGGCAACGCTTCCGCGAGCAGGCCCAGCAGGACTTTACCGACTACGCCATGATCGGCGATGCCGAGGCCGAGCTGGTCGACGGCTCCTCACCTTGCGCATCGACCTGCGCCCGAAGGCTGACCCCTCCCCCTCCGGCTGACCTCGATTCGGCGCTGAAGTCCCTGGTTGCGCTACTCGTTTCCCGGCCGAGGCCGGGCGCCGAGATCCGGTCAGCCGCCGTAGTGCATCCTTGTGTCCTCCATGCGGAGCACCTCGGACGGCTCTCCCCCGACCTCGCTGACCTCTCCGATGAAGAGTGTGTGGCTCCCGAGCTCCTCACGTGCGCGAGAGAGCGCACACCACATAACCGGCGGCCGCCGCGAGTACGGGCAGGCGGCCCTCGCCCACCTCATAGACGTCGCTGACCCGACAGGGCGAGGACGGCCCCGTCGGATGAGCGCACGACGTCGCTCACGGGCTTCACGAATCGGCGCACCACATCCGTCCGCGGCCGGGCAGAGACACGGCGAAGGCGCCCGTGCGCGTCGACCAGATCGGCGGTCACCGAGGTGGACTCGAGCGCCACGCCGATCAGCTTCGGCTCCAGGCAGACCTGCACCACGAGGTTGGCCGTCATGAGATTGACCTCATCCCCGCATCGACTGCCGATCAGGTAGAGGCCGGTGGGCAGCGCCCAGAGCACGCGCCGGCGTTGGCGATCGAACTCGTCGTCCGGGGGTGGTAGTCGAAGATGCCTCCGGTGTTGCCCGAGTAGCGGCGGTCGTGGTCGTCGACCGGCACCTTACCGTCGATGGCATGGATCCGCTGGATGACCTCGTCGTAGAGCGCCTCGGCCTTGATGCCACGTCCCGGGCGGGCTGGGCGAGGAGCTGGCCGGTTGGTCGATCCAGCGTCGTAGCCTCTGGTTGCCCGCCCCCCCCTCAGTCCGTAGGCCTTGGTCACTGGACCGTCACCTCGGGGTCGGGCGAGGGCATCTCGGTGTTCGCCACCTCCGCGTCGGTCGCCACGTGCCGCACGCGCCATGCACGGCCCGGCACCGTTCGGCACGACCTTGGGGACGCGGGCGTTGTCGGCCATCAGGGTGGCGATATCTTCGCCGAAGTTCGTCCCGTTTACCCACGCGGACATCCGGTGGGACGGGACCGAGTCTGGTCCTCGCCGGCACGACGTAAGGGTCACGGCCGCGCTCACGGAGACGGCGAGGGAGGCGATCAGGATCGCGGGGCCTCGACCAGGGGCGACGACGTTCGGACGGGGCGGCGGGACGAGCGTCACCGTCGCCGGGCGGACGTGGACGTCGTGGCGATCCTTGCGCAGCACCATGTAGCGGTCGTGGAGGAGGTCGTCGGAGCCCCGGGCGCTCGCCGGGTCGGACTGGCGCACGTTGTTGACGTAGGCACCGCCGCCGTCGATCGTCCGGCGCACGTCCTCCTGGACTTCGCGAGGCCGGTGGTCGTCGAGCGCGTCCACCAGGGTGGGCCGCCGTCGGCCAGCTGGGTGCGGGGCCCGGCCTCGTCGGGGTGCGTCCTCGGTGACCGCCAGCACCATCTCTTCGCTCGAGGCCGGCGATCTGCTCGCTGACGATCCCGCCGACGCCTCCTCGCACTTGGTCACCTCTGCCGTCGCCGTGCACCAGGCCGACCACGGCCCGGGCCAACGCCCGGCTGCCGCGGCGCGGCTGCTGGGGATGCTCGGCCGTCTCGACGTCGAGGTGCTTCGATCTCGTCGTGCGTGAGGAAGGTGAGGAAGCGGAAGCAACTCGCCCACTTGCGTCGTCGGGCGTGTTGACGAAGTACTGGTACATGTCGTAGGGCTGGTGCGCCTCGGCGTCGAGCCAGACGGTGCCCTTCTCGGTCTTGCCGAACTTCTGCCCGTCGGCGTTGGGCGATGAGCGGCAGCGTCAGCCCGTAGACCTCCTTGGCGCGCATCCGGCGGACCAGCTCGATGCCGGCGGTGATGTTGCCCCACTGGTCGCTGCCGCCGATCTGCAGCGTGCAGTGTGGTCGGTCGTGCAGCGACAGGAAGTCGTACGCCTGAAGCAGCATGTAGTGAATTCGGTGTAGCTGATGCCGTTCTCGCGATCTTCGAGGCGCGCGCGCACCGACTCCTTGCCGATCATCATGTTGACGTGAAGTGCTTGCCGACGTCGCGCAGGAAGTCGAGGTAGCCGAGCCGTTGAACCAGTCGTAGTTGTTGACGATCTGGCCGGTCGAAATCGAGGAACGCCCGATCTGCGCCCCAGCGCCCCGAGGTTGTGCTCGCAGCGTCCTCGAGCGAGAGCAGCTTGCGCTCTTCGGCCTTGCCGCTCGGGTCGCCGATCATGCCGGTGGCGCCGCCGACGAGCGCGATCGGCTTGTGGCCGGCCCGTTGGAGCCGCGGCAGCGTCAAGAGCGGCAGCAGGCTGCCGACGTGGAGGCTGATCCGCGGTCGGGTCGAAGCCGGCATAGAGCGTGAACGGCTCGGCGCGCATCTTCGCCGCCAGCTCCGGATCGGTGAGTTGTTGGATCAGGCCGCGGAAGGAGAGGTCCTCCGAGAGCGTGGGCATGCCGTCGACTCTGCCATACCCCGGTAGGTTCATCGGGCGCATGGCGAGGACCGCGGCCCTATCGATCGTCCCAGGCCAGGGGTTGGTCGGGGTGGGGTCGGGGAATGCTCTGGACATCGTCGTGATCGGGGTGTCGTGGTAATCGGAATCGAGCAGGCGTCGCTCCCCATGGAAGGGACGCTGCCCCCCGACTTGCAGGGCACGCTGCTGCGGATCGGGCCCCGCTCACCGTGGGCGCACCACACCGGGCGGGGCGGCCCAACCCGTGGAGCAGGCGGACGGTCCAGACGGCGGTCGGACAGGGCCGGAGGGAGGTGCCGAGGCCGGCCTTCCGACGGGTGCCATCCACGCCCTGGAGTTCCCGCGACGGCATGGCCGTGTCGTACCGGTGGGGCGAGTCCGACGCCGATGCCGGGGTCTTCTGGCAAGCCGGGTCAGTGCTCGCGTTGCCCGAGACCGGCCTGCCGTCCCAGTACTCCCGCCTGCTCGAGCACCGCAGGAGTTCGCCGGCCGGCTGTCCGTGCCCATCGCTCGCACGTCCCCCGCGTGGCGGCCGACGGGAGCCGGGTGCTGTTCTCGGTGGACGACCGGGCGGGCACCGAGGAGGGGGCCGCAGGTCTCGGCGTGGACGGTGGCGCGGAGCAGGGCATCTGGCTGCGCATCGGCGAATGGGACGCCGGCGGCACGCTGCGGGGTGCGCAGGCGGTCGAGCTCGAGCGCGCCACCTGGCAGCACGACGTGGCGGTCACGTCGAGGCACGTGGTGTTCATCGAGTCGCCGACAACACGCCTGGTGGGGCCCTTCGGATGCTCCGGTCCCTTTCGCCTGGGTGCCCGGAGCCGAGGCTTGGCTGGGCGTCGTCCCCCGGGGCAGCGACGGGACGCAGGTGCGCTGGTTCCGTCTCGACCCGTGTCTGGTCACCCACGTGCTCGACGTGGGAGGACGAGGCCTCCGGCGAGATCGTGCTCTACGTCTGCCGCTACGACCACGCTCGAGGCGGGTCGTCCCTCCGATCCGGCACTCTCGGTCGTCGGCCGCCGGGCGTCGGATTGACGTCCATCGGGGGGAGCCTGGCCGTGCTCGAACAGGTGCACGTCGCGGGTGATCGTGTGGAGCACGCCCAGCTCGACGACCGGTTCGTGGAGTATCCCCGCCGGGACGCCCATTTGGAAGGTGCGCCGTTCCGCTACGGCTACAGCGTCGAGCAGGACTGGGCCGATACGGCGAGCCCGCTCGACGCGTGGCGCGGCGCCGGCGTGGAGCGGCACACCGTACTCGACCGGGAGTGCGCCCCGGTCGGGCTCTTGAGGTTCGACCTGTCGCGAGACGAGGTGGTGACGTGGCACCCCGGGCCCGGTCGCCGACCGAGCGAGCCGCTGTTCGTACGGGCGGTCGACGGGCGCAGTGACGACGAGGGCTGGCTGCTCAGCGTCGTCGACGACGTCAACCGGGGCACGAGCGACATCTACGTCCTCGATGCGTCGTCCATGGGGCGGCACGGTCCCGAAGCGGTCATCCACCTGCCGGTCCGCCTCCCCCTGCGCAGCCACGGGGAGTGGGTGCCGGCAGATCGATACCGCTGAATCGCGTCCGACGCGGCGCGCGATCCGCCTCGGGTCACGACCGTTCTTGTTCGCGCATGACACCTTCAACAACTGCGAGAGGGTCCACGGCCCGACTCGGTCTCCCGACGCACCGACCGGCTGGTGGCCAGCGTGATCCAGCACCACCGGGCCATCTCGGCGCACCAGAGCCAACTGCTGGCGGCCGTCGTCGAACTGGACCGGCGCAAGGCGTGGCGCGTCGACGGCGCCACGTCCATGGTCGCCTGGCTGGTGCAGCAGTGCGGCGTGGCGGCCGCCACCGCCCGCGAGTGGGTGACGGCGGCCGCGAAGTTGCAGGAGCTGCCGAAGATCTCCGATGCGCTGGCCCAGGGGAAGCTGTCCTTCGACCAGGTCAAGCCGCTCGTCGAGGTGGCCAAGCCGGCGACCGACGCCCAGCTCGCCGAGCAGGCGACACACTGGTCGGCCAAGCAGGTCCGCGAGCTGGCCATCGCCGCTCGCGCACAATCGGACGGCCAAGCCACGGGCTTCTACGCCCGACGGTTCCTCCGCTTCGACGACCGCCGCCGCATGCTGACGGGCATTCTGCCCGAGGAGCAGTACGCCGTGGTCAAGGGCTCGCTCGTCGCCCGGGCCAGCCGGCGATTGAAGGAGCGGACGCCGTTCGACCAGCGGATGGCGGACGCGTTGGTGGCGGTGTGCAAGCAGGACGTCGCCGGGAAGCCGACGGAGGGCGGCGAGGTGCCCACGAGCCGGCGGCATGCGGCGCAACCGACCCACCGTGGTCGTGCACGCCGACCTGAGCTTCCTCGCCGGCGGCGACGGCGGCGCCGAGCTCGACGTGCTCGGACCCCTGTCGCGGGAGGTGGCCCGCCGGCTCGCCTGCGACGCCAAGGTCGTGGTGTCGGCGGACGGGCCGAACGGACAGTCGCCTCAACCTCGGCCGGACCCGCCGCGATCCCTCCGACGCCCAGCGCATCGAGATCCGGCGTCGCGACAAGGGATGTCGGTTCCCCGGCTGCACGCACACAGAGTTCACCGACGTGCACCACGTGCTGCACTGGACGAGCGGCGGCGCGACCGACCTGTGCAACCTCGTGGAACTCTGCGACCAGCACCATCGCTTCGTGCATGAGATGGGCTGGAAGCTGTCGGGTGACGCCAACGTCGAGCTGACCTTCCGGAGCCCGACCGGAAGGTTGACGACCTCGACGCCGTCACCCGCCTTCAGGGGCGCAGCGCGAGACGGACCGCCTGGTTGATCGCTTCGTGCACGGCGACGTTCTGTGGCCGCGGCGGGACGCGCACCCGGACGAGCGCAGGCAACGCCGGGGCCGCGTCGAGCGCAGGCGCGAGCTCGGACAGCTTGGTGACCTCCTCGACGGCGAGGCCGAACCCGCGCGCCACCGCGCCCACGTCGCTGGTGGGCGGCGTGCCGAACAGTGGCTCGAACTGGTCGGCCCGCAGCGTCGCCGCCTGCGGAAGGAACGAGAAGATCCCCCCACCATGGTTGTCGACCACCACGAACGTGCACGGCACCTCGGGCACGTTGACCAGTCCGGACACGTCGTGCAGAAAGGCGAGATCCCCCAGGAGGGCCAACGTGCGGCGTGACCCTTCGGACGACGCGACCCCGAGCGCGGTGGAGACGATGCCGTCGATGCCGTTCGCCCCCCGGTTCGCCCGCACCACCGGGGGCGAGCGGAGCGCGCCGCCGTACCACTCGAGATCGCGGATGGGCATGGAGGCGGAGACGAAGATCGACGCTTCAGCCGCGGCGGCGTAGCGGTACAGCGCCCGGGCCACCTGGGGCTCGTTGAGGTCCGTCGACAGCACGTGGTCGATGGCCTCCTGGGCCCGCGCCTCCATCGCGCGCCACCCGGAGATCCACGCGGGGTCGGTCGCCGGTCCGGCTCCCTCCGCCATCGCCGTCAGCCAAGCGTCGGCGTCTTCGTGGACGAACTCGGTGGCCACCCTCAGTGGGTCGGGCCGTTGGCGCCACGGGTCGACCACCACGACCCTCGCCCCGGCGGCGGCGGCCTCGGTCACGTAGACGCCGAGCGCCTTGGAGAGCCAGGGTGCGCCGAGCTGGACCACCACCTCGGGCAGGGCCGGGCGCGTGCGCACGATGGCGTCGGCCGCCGCGATCGTCCCCTCGGCGCGACAACGCGACAGCGGATCGGCGAGCACCGGCCAGCCCAGCTTGCTTGCGAGCTCGAGCACCCGCCGGGGATCGGCGGCGCCGAAGGACCGGCCTCCCACCACGAACATGCCTCGACCCTCGAGCGGACGGATGGAGGCCGGCGTGGCCGACCGGCGCTCGGCGGGCACGACCTGGTGGATGTCGCGCGGGGGCAACGCGTCGGGGGCGTCGGTCAGCGGCTCGCGAAAGGCGAGGTTCAGGTGCACCGGCCCCGGCCCGCCCGGGCCGTCCACCGACTCGGCGAAGGCGCGCGCCGCGAGCGGACGCCAGGTCGCCTCCTGGCCGGCGGCCGGTACCCCGGGGTCGGCCCGCCAACGCGCCCTCCACCGCGAAGAGCGCGTCCTGCTCGATCGTCTGCGACGCACCCGTGTGGTGGAGCTCGGGCGGTCGGTCCGCCGTGCAGACAATCAGGGGGACGCGCCCGTGGTGGGCCTCGACCACCGCCGGGTGCAGCTCGGCGCCGGCCGTCCCGCTCGTGACGCAGACGACGACCGGACGACGCGTGGCCTGGGCCAGGCCGAGGGCGTAGAAGGCGGCGCTGCGCTCGTCGAGGCGGACGTGGGTGCGCAGGCGCTCCGCCAACGGCAGGGCGAGCGGCGTCGAGCGCGAGCCGGGGCACACCACGGCGTCGGTCACACCCAGCTGCGCCCACTCGTCAACCAGGGTGGCGCTGAAGGTGGCCTGTACGCTCACGCGGCGTGGCCCTCCATGTCGAGCTGCGGGGATCGGGGCCACCGGTGGTGCTGCTGCACGGCTTCACCCAAACGGGCCGGCTGTGGGGTCGCTTCGGCGAGCATCTGGCCGAATCGTTCACCCTGGTGGCCCTCGATCTGCCCGGGCACGGAGGCTCGGACGCCGTCCGGGCCGATCTGCCCGCGACCGCCCGCCTGGTGGCCGACGCCGCCCGGGACGCCGCCGGGGACGCGCCGTGCGCCGTCCTCGGGTACTCCCTGGGGGCCCGGGTGGCGTTGCACGTCCTGGCCCAGGGCGGCCTGCCCGTGCGCGGTGCCGTCCTGATCGGGGCGACGGGAGGGATCGAAGACCGCGCCGGCTCGGGCCGAGCGTCGTCGGGAGGACGACGCTCGGGCGGACGAGCTCGAGGCTTCCGGTGACCTCGTGGCCTTCCTCGACTCGTGGCTGCGCGGCCCCCTGTTCGAGCGCTTGGGCGACGAGGCCGACCGCGACGAGCGACTGCGCAACAGGCCGGCCGGACTGGCCTCGAGCCTGCGTCTGTGCGGCACCGGGACCCAGGAACCACTGTGGGACGCGGTGCGCTCTTTTCCGTGCCCCCTCCTGGCCCTGGCCGGGACCGACGACACGCGGTTTGCCGCGCACGCCCTCCGCTTGGCGCGTCTCGCCCCGTCCGGTGTCGCGTCCTTGGTTCCGGCCGGCGGGCACGCCGTGCACCTGGCCCAACCGGATCACGCGGGACGGATCGTGGAGCACTGGCTCCGTGCCGTCGACCCTTCCTCGGCCGGCTGAATCCTCACACCAGCAAGCCGATGGTGAGCAGGACGCCCACCGCGATCTGCAGGCGGGCCGTCGCACCGAGCATCGGCAGGAGGCGGCGGGCCTCGCGGTCACTGAGGGCCAACCGGATCGGGAGGATGGCGAGTGGTGTCGCCACCAGCGCGAGCAGCGCCCAGGGCCGGTAGCCGTAGAGCACCCCGACCGACACCGCAGCCGCCATCAGCGTGTAGCAGTACAGCAGGCCCGCCCGGCGGCGGCCGAGCCGGACGGCGAGGGTGCGCTTGGTGGACTCGGTGTCCGTCTCGATGTCGCGCAGGTTGTTCGCCTGGAGCAGCGCCGCCGCCAAGAGCCCGACGGGCACGCCGGCCCAGAGCGCGAACCCCCAGTCAAAGGGCGTGGAAAACGCGTGTCCCTGGAATGCCCAGAGGAACGGCGCGTGCTGGACGTAGGCGGAACCGGCGGTCGCGACCAGCCCGAAGAAGACAAAGACGAAGAGCTCGCCGAAGCCGTAGTAGCCGTACGGTTTCGGGCCACCGGTGTACGCCCAACCGGCGACGACGCAGACGATCCCCAGCGGGATGAACCACCAGGTGACGCGCGCCGCCAGAATGAGCCCGGCGACGGCGGCGACTCCGAAGGCGGCGGCGGCGGCGATCTTGACTTGGCGAACAGTCGCCAGCCCGCCGGCCACCAAGCGGACCGGCCCAACCCGCTGCTCGTCGGTCCCACGCTCGCCGTCCGCGTAGTCGTTGACGTAATTGGTGCCGATCTGGATGCCGAGTGCCACGACCAGGGCGAGCAGCGCATTGGGCCACGACACCTGATGGGCGAGTTGCAGGCACCGTGGGGCGACCGCAGAGCATGTGGCCACGAGGTGGCCGCTGGACCAGTAGCCCACGGCCGTCCCGACGGCGACCGGCACGACCGCGGCCGGGAGCGTGCGCGGCCGGGCTCCCGCGACCCACAGCTTGAGTGGTGGGCTCACGAAACGGAATCGCCAATGACCGCGGGCTGCACGGCGCCCTACGCTACTGGCGGATGCCCGAGCTCGTCGCCCTCGATCTCCCTGGTGGGATGGGGTTTGTCGACGCCCTGCGCGCCATCTGGGACACGGGGGACGCCGCCGCTCCCCTCGACCCACGCCTCCCGGCCGCCGCCCGCACGACGTTGCTCGAGGCGCTCCGCCCGACGCGGATCGTCCGTTCCGACGGCGAACAGCACGCCTTAGCCGACGGGGTGCCCGTCGAGGACGGCGATGCCCTCGTCGTGGCGACGTCCGGCACGTCGGGAACGCCCAAGGGGGTCGTCCTCACGCACGACGCGCTGTCGTCGTCGGCCTGGGCGACCTCCGAACGCCTCGCCATCGACCCGGGCCGCCACACCTGGCTCGCCTGCCTGCCGCTCGCCCACATCGGGGGTCTGGCCGTCGTCACCCGGGCGATGGTCACGGGGACTCCCCTGATGGTCATGCCCGGATTCGAAGCCGAGGCGGTCGAGGACGCCGGTCGCTCCGGGCGCGTGACCCACGTGTCCCTCGTGACGACCGCGCTGGGCCGTCTCGACCCGGCCGTCTTCACCTGTGTCCTCCTGGGTGGCAGCAGGGCGCCCGTCTCGCTCCCGCCCAACGTGGTCACGACGTACGGATTGACCGAGACGGGATCGGGCGTGGTCTACGACGGCTGGCCCCTCGACGGCGTCGAGGTCGCAGTCCGCCACGAGGGCGGCGCGTTCTCCGTCCCCGGGGTGGACGGCGGATCCCCGCCGCCCGATGGGGAGATCCTCGTGCGCGCCCCGATGCTCTTCCGCTGCTACAGGGACGGGTCCGACGCGCGAGTCGCCGGCCCGGACGGCGCACGGTCCTGGTTCGCCACCGGGGACGCCGGGCACTGGGACCCCGACGGCAAGCTCGTCGTCTCGGGCCGGATGGACGACGTCATCACCACGGGGGCGGAGAAGGTATGGCCCGACGTCGTTGAGCGGGTCCTGCGCGCGCATCCGGACGTCGCCGAGGTGGCGGTGTGGAAGCGCTCCGACCCCGAGTGGGGCGAACGCGTCGTGGCCTGGGTCGTGCCGGTGGACGACGCCCCGTCGCTCGACGACCTCAGAAGGGTCGTGGCCGACGCCATCGCGCCCTGGGCGGCGCCGAAGGAGCTCGTGATCGTCGACGACCTGCCGCGCACGGCATCGGGGAAAGTGCGCCGGCGCGCCCTGTCGTGACCCCGGCGCTGCGGTCGATCAGGACAAACCGGCGAGCCGCTCGCTGAGGCGCCCGAGTTTCTCGGGGTTGCTGACCACGCGCACGCCGACGATCCGGCCGTCGGAGATGTCGAGCACCAACGCGGCCACGACGGCGCCCTGGTCGATGAAGACGGTGGCCGGCTGCCCGTTGAGGACGACCGCTTGCGGCAGGCCGTGGACTTTCTTGGCCACGTTCACCAAGAAGCGCGAGCTGCGGTACGGACCGACCACCGGGCGCATCGCCGCGCGGACCTTGCCGCCGCCGTCCGTCCAGACGACGACGTCGTCGGACAGCATCGACAGGAGGCCCGAGAGGTCGCCGGTCGCGCACGCGGCGACAAACCGGTCGGTGAGCTCGCGGCCGTGCTCGAGGTCGGCGTCGAAGCGCTGGCGCCGCTCCTCGACGTGGCGGCGCGCCCGGGAGCCGAGCTGCCGGCAGGCGACGGGGCTGCGGCCGAGCGAGTCGGCCACCTCTTCGAACGAGTAGCCGAAGATGTCGTGGAGCAGGTAGGTGGCGCGCTCGAGGGGGGTCAGCTCCTCGAGGAGCACCAGGAACGCCAGCGACAACGTGTCCGCCCGCTCGATCGCGGCGACGTCGTCGTCGACCACCGGCTCGGGCAGCCACGGACCGGCGTACGTCTCGCGCTTGACCCGGGCGGAGTCGAGCTGGTCGAGGCACAGTCGGGTCACGATCGTCACGAGATAGGCGCGGACCGACTCGACCGCCTGGTCGCTCCTGCGCAGCCACCGGATGCACGCCTCCTGCACGACGTCCTCGGCGTCGGTTGCGCTCCCGAGCATGCGATAGGCGATCCCGAAGAGGAGCGAGCGCCACTCCTCGAATGTCGCGCGTCTCCGCGTCGAGGTCAGGCAATGGCTTCGGTCCGCGTGTCGGTCAACGAGCCGGTCGGGCGCATCGGAATCTCACACGAGTCGGAGAACCCCTGGCTGCGCAGGCCGAGACCGGCGTTGAAGCGGGACCGTAGGTTCTCGAGCGCGACCCACGCGGCCAGCTCCACGAACTCCGCGTCGCTCAGGTGGGCGCGGAGACGGCCGGCCAAGGCCTCGGGCACCTCGCCCGGGCACCCCGTCGCCACCTCGGCGTACTCGAGCACGGCCCGCTCCCGGTCGTCGAAGAGCTCGCTGGTTCGCCACTCGCCGACCGCGCGCACCTTGGCCGGGTCGATGCCGTCGTGCATGCCTTCGTAGTACCCGTAGTCGACGCACCACGAGCACCCGATCCGCATCCCCGTGGCCTGGATGGCCAGCCAGCGCAGGGTGGGGTCGAGCTTCTTCCAGCCCAGCTGCACCGCCGTCTCGAGGGAACCCATTGCGACGAGGACCCCGGCGTGATGCGACGCGGCGGCGGTGGGCTCGATCATCTGGCCGAAGCGACGCCGGGTCCAGGAGCGGGCGAGGCGGGCGACGAGACCGCCGCCCTCGATCTGCAAGGGGACATGGGCCATGGGACCATCAATCCTTTCCCTCTGTGTGTGGGAGTCACCCACACAGACGGAGCGGGCGGCCCGTGTGTGACATGGCCGCCGCAACACCCTCGCCGAGGCTCGTCAGCCCACACCCCCCGAGGGTTGGGCCGTGGTGCCGCCGTCGACGACGAACGTCTGGCCGGTCACCCACGACGACGCCTCCGAGGCCAGGAACAAGGCGGCGGTCGCGATGTCGTCGGGCAGCCCGAGACGGCGCAGCGGAATATGCGCCGCGATCCGCTCCTCCCCGGGGCCCTCCCACAGCGCCGCGGCGAGCTTCGTCTTCACCAATCCCGGCGCCAGCGCGTTGACCCGTACGTCGGGCGCCAGCTCGAAGGAGAGCTGCCGCGTGATGTGCAGCACCGCGGCCTTCGTCACGTTGTACCAACCGATGTTCGGCTCGACGCCGAGGCCCCCGACCGATGCCACGTTGATGACCGAGCCGCGGAGCCCCGCCTTCACGGCGGCGGACGTCCACAGCAGCACCGAGAGCTGGTTGACCTCGAAGGTCTTCTGCGCGCGGACGAGGTCGATGTCGATCATGGGACCGAAGTAGGGGTTGGTGCCGGCGTTGTTGACCAAGATGTCGAGGCCACCGAACCGGGCGACCGTGTCGGCGACGCAGGACGTCGCGTCCTCGGGCCGGCCGACATGGGCGGTGCGCCAGGCCACCTTCTCCGCGTCGGCGCCGGCCGCCACGAGGTCGTTGGCCGCCTGCTCGAGGTCGTCGGCCTTGCGCGACGCGATCATGACGTTGGCGCCCGCCTCGGCGAAACGGGAGGCCACGGCCAGTCCGATGCCGCGGCTGCCGCCCGTGACGAGCGCGGTTCTTCCCTTCAGTTCAAGCTCCATCACCCGAGCCTTGCACGGACCTCGCATCGACACCGGCGAGCGTCCGGGGGCCGCGCCGGCGCCGTAGCATCGCTCTGGTGAACCACCTGGCCGACGAGACGAGCCCGTATCTCCGCCAGCACGCCGACAACCCGGTGGAATGGTTCCCCTGGGGCGAGGCGGCCCTCCGACGGGCCCGCGAGGAGGACAAGCCCATCTTCCTCTCCATCGGCTACGCCTCCTGCCACTGGTGCCACGTCATGGCCCACGAGAGTTTTGAGGATCCCGAGACCGCGGCCGATCTGGCCCGTTGGTTCATCTCGGTGAAGGTCGACCGCGAGGAGCGCCCCGACCTCGACACGGTGTACATGGCGGCCACCCAGGCGCTGACCGGTTCCGGTGGCTGGCCCATGTCGGTCTTCTGCACCCCCGATGGGCGGCCGTTCTACGCCGGCACCTACTTTCCGCCGGTCGAGCGACACGGGATGCCCCCGTTCCGCCGCGTCGTCGAAGCGCTGGGGCAGGCCTGGCTCACCGAGCGCGCACAGGTGTTCGCGCAGGCGGACGCATTGGTCGCGGCCGTCGAGCGAGAGCTCCGCCTGGCGGAGACCCTGAGCGCAGAGGACGCCGCGGCCGGGGCGACGGAGCCCGTCGCCGCCCCACCCGGCGCCGGGCTTCCGGCGCGCGGCGCCCTCCTCGGAGACAACGGCGAGAGCGCCACGGGCCTCGACGCCACCGAGCGCATCGCCGCCGTCGTCGGCGGGTTGCGCGCCGGGTTCGACCCCGAGTGGGGCGGGTTCGGCCCCGCGCCCAAGTTCCCCCGGCCCACGCTTGTCGAGCTCTGCCTCCGGCACGCGCACTCGGCGCGACCCGACGCGGACGAGGCGCGCCACATGGCGCGCCGGACGCTGGACGCGATGGCGGCAGGAGGGATCTACGACCACATCGTCGGCGGGTTCTGCCGCTACTCGACCGACGCACGCTGGCTGGTACCCCACTTCGAGAAGATGCTGACGGACCAGGCACTCCTGGCCCGGGCCTACCTGCACGCCTGGCAGGACGGCGGCAGGAGCGACGACCTCGTCGTCGTCACCGAGACGCTCGACTGGGTCTTGCGCGACCTTTCGACGCCCGAGGGGGCGCTCTACTCGTCCTTCGACGCCGACGCCGGTGGGGTCGAAGGAGCACACGCCACCTTCACGATGGGAGAGCTGAAAGAAATCCTGCCGCCCGAACTGGTCGCTCCCACGGCCGAGTGGTACGGCATCACCGACGCGGGGAACTGGGAGGGCCGCGCCATCCCCGTCCGACCCGTCGGCGCGCCGTTGCGCCGGCCGCCCGAGATCGAAGAGGCCCGCGTCCTGCTGGCGGCGGCGCGGGCGCTCCGGGTCCAACCGGCGAGGGACGAGAAGGTGCTCACCGAGTGGAACGCGATGGCGGCCGCCACCTTGGCCGAGGTCGCCTCGGCGACCGGGCACGCCGACTACGGCCGCCGGGCCGAGGAGATCGGCACCTTCCTCTGGGAGTCGATGTACGCCGACGGGCGGCTGATGCGGAGCTGGCAGGGCGGCCGGGCCCGGCACCTCGCGGTGGCGGCCGACTATGCCTGGCTCGCCGAGGCCTGCCTCCGCCTTTCCGAATGGACCGGGCACGCGCTCTGGCGCGAGCGCGCGCTCGCTGCGGTCCGTCAGCTGCTGCACCTCTTCTGGGACGACCGGGCCGGCGGCTTCTTCACCACCGGCAGCGACGCCGAGGCACTGGTGGTCCGGCCCAAGGAATTCCTCGACGGTGCACTGCCGGCCGCGAACTCCATCGCGCTCGACGGCGCTCCTCCGCGCCAATGCTTTGGTCGAGGACCCGGTGCTGGACAATGCGGCGGAGCGGACGATTGCGCTGGCCCGCCCGCTCCTGGCGCGCCACCCCGGCGCCCTGGCCGACCTGGTGGCGGCTCTCCCGATGTGGAGCGGCCGCTACGAGATCGTGGTGACCGGCGACCGACCCGACCTCCTGGCCGAGGTGCGCGGGCGCTGGCTCCCGGCCGCCGTCACCGCCTGGGGCCAGCCCGACGACGGCCCGCTGTTCGACGGACGGCCGCCCGAGCCGGGTCGGGCCTACGTGTGCCAGGCTCGTGCCTGCCGGATGCCGGCCGACGATGCCGCTACCCTGGCCGCCCAACTGGAGGCGCTCGTCGCATGAGCGACGACGCCCAAGACCAGCTCACGGGGCATGAGCACGACGCCGCGGACAACCACCGGCACCCGCACGGAGGCGAGGACGAAGCTGTGAGTGGAACAACCACCGACGACCACATCACCGAGGAGACGCCTGCCGTCGCGGGTGCCCCGCCACGCTCGGCCAACACCACCAACACGTCGCGCCTGGTCCGCCGGTCCGCCCGGCGGCGCGAACGGGTGCCCACCGCGGGCGGGTCGACCCTGCACCTTCTGGTGCTCTCCTCGACGCTCGAGGACACCACCGTCGTCGACCTCGCGACCCGCACGGTGATGCGGGTCCGCGTGCCGTGGCCCGAGGGCCACGACCCCGACATCAGCGCCTTCGACGTGGTGGAGGTCACCCTGGCCGCGGATCCCGAGCGCGACGACCTGGCCCAGCCCGAGGCGACCACCGTGGCCGACCTGCCACGCCATGTCGGCACGCTCCGGGGCCGCCACGTGCGCAAGCTGCTGCGGCGCATGGTGGCCACACCCGACGGACCGCTGCTCGGCTTTCCCGGCGCGTCGGCGCCCTACTGGGAATTCCGGGGCTTCCGGCCATCGGTCGCCCTGATTGAGCCGACCCGCAGCCCCCAGCTGATCCGGCGGCGCGACGACGCCTCCACGTGGGTGCGCTTCGGGTGGGACCGAGACGATGTCTGGCTCCCGGTAGAGGACCGTCACGCGGCACGGGCGCTCGATGCGGCCCGCCGTGAGCGTTTGAGCGGCAAAAGCCTGTCGGCGGCGCTCGGCTTCGACCCGCAGTATCTGCTCGTCACGGTGAGCCCGCCCCGCGACGGCCACTGCTACAAGGTGTGCGCCGCGGTGCTCCCCCGCGGCTGAAGGCTCAGCGCCCGAGCTTGCCCCCGGCCAGGTCCTCGGCCATGGCCCAGCCGAAGGTCACCAGGCGGTCGCCCTTCTTGGCGTCGAAACCGGCGAAATGCGAGTCAACGCCCTCGGGGATCTTGACCTTGGCCGCAATGAAGTCCACTCCACCGGCGACCGATCCGTCGCCCTTCAGGACGAACGTGCGGTCGTCGAGACGGCTCTCGCAGCCGAAACGCTTGGACAAGCGACGGGCCCAGGCCCGCTCCTCGCCCGACGACTTGTGATCGGGGAACGGCACGACGTCCTGGAGGCCGGTAAAGGCCCGGAAGCCCTCGGGCGACATGAGGCGCGTCCCGAGCAGGACGTCCTCGTCGGGGAAGGCCAGCAGCGCCCGGCGGTACTGGTCCGCCATGATCGCCTTCAGCGCGGCTTCCGCCCGCGACGTACGGTCGACCAGGGCCAGCCCCACGAGGAGCGAAGGCGTGCCGCCGATGCGCTCGAGCGTGCAAAAGGAGTAGCCGCGGAGTTTGTTGCCCTCTCTGGCCTGGGTGATCAGGACCCAGGCTTCGCGCTCCTTGGAGAGGAAGCCGATGTCGAAACCGGGTGGGCGATCCGCACACAGATCCGCCATCTCGACGAGCTCAGCATCGCTAAGCGCAGTGCAATCCTTGGTGCTCACTACGATCGGCATGGACGCAGTCTACTGGCTGGTTTCGGTGCCTTCCCAACCGGGTGCCCCGCTCAGAACGGCCGCGGCGTGGTCTGGCAGTGGGGTTCTCCCAGCTCAGAGAGAATTTCTGGCGGGGCGTCACTCCCGTTCAAGACAGCACGGCGCTCTGACCCAGCAGCCGTTTGAGCTCGCCGACCAGGCCGTTGCGGCAGTCGACGTTGAACTCTGGCGGGAGCTTGAGCACCTTGTCACCGACGTGGAGGAGCACCGGCGAGGGCCCGGGGTGACCACCGAGGACCTCTTTGAGGCCCTCGACGCGGCGATCGGTCAGCACCCCCAGCGGGAGCTTGATGTGGAGGTCTTCTTCGCCGCGGTGCAGCAGCGGGCGCGAGACCTCCATGCAGACGATCTTGGGCTCCTCCTCGCGGGTGTCCAACCGACCCTTCACCACCAAGATGGCGTCGTTCTCGATCAGCGCGCCGTACTCGGCCATCGTCTTGGGGAAGACGAAGACCTCCATGGCGGCCTGCAGGTCTTCGAGGACGAACCGGGCCATCAGGTCGCCCTTCTTCGTGTAGGAGCGGCGGAGGTCGGTCACCACACCCCCGACCGTCCGCACGGGTGAGCGCTCCCCGGCGGTCGCGTCCTCCTCCCGCATGTCCGACAACGTGCTGTCGGCGTAGCGGGCCAGCGCGGCCTCGTAGCCCATGAGCGGGTGGTCGCTCACGTAGAGGCCGAGCATCTCCTTCTCGAAGGCGAGACGCTGGGCCTTGTCGAATTCGCTGTCGGGAATGGGGACCTTGGTGCCACCCCATGCGGGGTCCGCCTGCTCCTCTTCGAACACGGCGAAGAGCGACGTGATGCCCAGGTCCTGCTCCCGCCGCCGCTCGAGCGTCCGATCGACGATGTCCTCGAGGACGAGACAGAGGCCCTGCCGGGGATGCTCGAGGGAATCGAAGGCTCCACCCTTGGCCATCGACTCCATCGTGCGCTTGTTCAGGACCACGGGATCCACACGCGCACAGAAGTCGAAGATGTCGTCGAAGGGCCCGTTGGCGTCGCGTTCGGCCACGATGCGATCGACGAGGCCCTCGCCCACGTTGCGCACCGCGGCGAGGCCGAAGACGATGGCCCGGCGGCCCTCGGTGTCGGTCATGTCGGGCGCGAACTCGGCCACCGAGCGGTTCACGTCCGGCACGAGGACGTCGATCCCCATGGAGCGGCACTCGGCGAGGTACACCGCCGTCTTGTCCTTGTTGTCCTTCACCGACGTGAGCAGCGCGGACATGTACTCGACGGGATAGTGCGCCTTGAGCCACGCCGTCTGGTACGCCACCAGCCCATAGCCGTACGAGTGGGACTTGTTGAAGGCGTAGTCGGCGAAGGGCTCGATGATGTCGAAGAGCTGGGTACCGAGCTCTGCGCCGTAGCCTTCGGCCACACAGCCGGCCACGAACTTCTCGCGCTCGGCGGCGATCAACGCCCGAATCTTCTTCCCGCACGCCTTGCGGAGGTTGTCGGCCTCTTCGAGGGTGTAACCGGCGAACTTCTGAGCGACCCGCATGACGGACTCCTGGTACAGCATGAGGCCGTAGGTGTCCTTGAGGATCGGCTCGATGTCGGGGTGCAGATAGGTGAGCTCCTTGCGCCCGTTCTTCAGCTCCGGGTAGTCGCGGTGCATGTTGGCCGCCATCGGACCCGGCCGGTACAGCGCGACAAGAGCGGCCACGTCGTCGAAGCTCGTCGGGGCGAGCGCACGGAGCGTCTGTCGCATGGCGGCGCCCTCCAACTGGAACACGCCCACCGAGTCGGCCCGCCGCAGCATTTCGAGCGTCGGCTCGTCCGCCAGGTCGACGTTGTCGATGTCGGGCCGCTCCCCCGTCGCCTGCTCGATCCGGTCGAGCGCCCGCTCGATCACCGAAAGGTTCCGCAAGCCGAGGAAGTCCATCTTCAGCAGGCCGAGCTCCTCGACCCCGTGCATTTCGTACTGGGTGACGATCGGAGCGTCCTCCGGGTTCCCGCCGGCGTCGGGTTTGCGCTGGATCGGCAGGTAGTCGGTCAACGGGTCCCGGGAGATGACCACGGCCGCGGCGTGGATCCCGTCTTGGCGTCGCAGTCCCTCGAGCCCGAGCGCGACGTCGATGACCTCTTTGGCCTCGGGGTCCGTCTCGTGCATGATGCGCAGTTCGCCCGCGCTGGCGTAGCCGTCCTCGTGCCCTTCGGTCTTGGTGAGGCACGCCCGCAGCGGGGTGTCGCGGCCCATGATGAGTGGCGGCATCGCCTTGGCGATCTTGTCCCCCACGATGTAGGGCTTGCCGAGTACCCGGGCCGCGTCGCGCACCGCGGCCCGCGCCTTGATCGTCGAGAACGTGATGATCTGCGCCACCCGGTCATTGCCGTACTTCTCCGACGCATAGCGCATGACGTCGGCCCGGTAGCGCTCGTCGAAGTCCATGTCGATGTCGGGCATCTGCTTGCGGCCCGGGTTCAAGAAGCGCTCGAAGAGGAGGTCGTAGCGAATGGGGTCGAGATCGACGATCCGCAGGCAGTAGGCGACGCAACAGCCGGCCGCCGACCCGCGGCCCGGGCCCACCCGGATGCCGTTTTCCCGGGCGAAGCGGATGAGATCCCACACGACCAGGAAGTAGGCGGGGAAGCCCATGTCCCCGATGACCGAGAGCTCGAAGTCCAGGCGCTCCATCACGGCTGCCGGCAGCGGATCCCCGTAACGCTGCCGTGCGCCCTCCATGGTCAGGTCGCGCAGGTAGGCGTGAGCCCGCGCCTCGTAGGTGTCGCCGGTGAAGCGATCGGGCACCGGGAATTCGGGCAGGCTCGGCTTGCCGAGCTCGATCTGCACGTCCGCCCGCTCGGCAATGAGCAGGGTGTTGTCACACGCCTCGGGCACCTCCCGGAAGAGGTGGCGCATCTCCGACGCCGACTTCAGGTAGTGCTCGGTGCCGTCGAATTTGAACCGGTTCGTGTCCGCCAGCAGCGCGCCCGTCTGGACGCAGAGGAGCGCGTCGTGCGCGACCGCGTCGTCACGGTGGGTGTAGTGGCTGTCGTTCGTCGCGAGCAGCGGCGCATTCAGGCGCCGGGCGATCTCGATCAACTGCGGGTTGGTCCGTTGCTGGGCGGCCAGGCCGTGGTCCTGCAGTTCGACGAAGAGGTTGTCGCGCCCGAAGATGTCCTGGAGCCGAGCCGCCCGTCGCTCGGCCTCCGCCGGGTCGTCCGCCAGCAACGCCTGGAGGACCACCCCGCCCAGACAGCCGGTGGTGGCGATGAGCCCGTCGTGATGGCGCTCGAGCAACTCCCAGTCGAGCCGGGGCTTGTAGTAGTAGCCCTCGAGGTAGGCCGCCGAGGACAGCTTCATGAGGTTGCGGTAGCCCTCGACGGTCTCGGCCAACAAGGTCAGGTGGTAGTAGAGCTTCTTGCCGCCCTCGACGTCGCCGCCCGTGTCGTCGACCTTCCCGCGCCGCACCGGCCGCTCGTGGCGCGACTCGCCGGCCATGTAGGCCTCGGTGCCGATGATCGGCACGATCCCCTGGTCCCGGCAGGCCTTGTAGAAGTCCAGGACCCCGTACATGTTCCCGTGGTCCGTGATGCCGAGCGCGGGCTGTCCGTCAGCGACGGCGGCGGTGACGAGTTCGCCCACCCGCGCCGCTCCGTCAAGCATGGAGAACTCGGTGTGGGTGTGCAGATGCGTAAACGACCGCTCCGACACCGGCCCTCCTTTCGCTACGTCAAACTTACACTTGTGTGATTCTCTCCTGGACCCCGCAATCTATCCCCCTCGAGGCTCGCCGAGGACCACCCGCAGGCCGTGATTTTCGGAGCAGCCCAGGCGCGCCTAGAGGTACGCCCCGGTCCGCTCACTGGTGTCGACGGCCGAGGGCAGGCTGCGCTGGCGCATCTCCTCGAGTTGGGCCCGCGCCGCCATCTGCTGGGACATCAGTGTCGCCTGAATCCCATGGAAGAGGCCCTCGAGCCACCCCACGAGTTGGGCCTGGGCGATACGCAGCTCGGCGTCGCTCGGCGCCACACTGTCGAAGGGAAGGGCCAGGGCCTCGAGCTCCTTGACCAGGTCGGGCGACAACCCTTCGGAGAGGTCGCGGATGGACTGCTCGTAGATCTCGCGCAAGCGCACGCGGCTCTTGTCGTCCAGCGGCGCCGCGCGCACCTCGTCGAGCAACGTCTTGACCATGGACCCGATGCGCAGCACCTTGGCCGGCTCGTTGATCGACTCGGTCTTCTGCTCGGCGTCGCCCTCGGCCTCGGCGGCCGCAGCCGTGAGCACCTCATCCGGTGCGATGGCCGTCGATGAATTCATCGACCCTACGTCTTCCAAGGCGTCGTCCGTCACGTCATTCACTCCGCTCTTCGTACCAGAACCTGTCAGTGTGTCGCGTCCCGCCGCGACGGTGGTCCTTCCCATGTTGCCATTGGACAAGGCACCCTCACCCGGCCCGCCATCCGAGCAGTGGAATCAGCATTTCGTCGGGGGTCAACGACCCGTGCCGGGCCTTGAGGCGGAGCTCACCCGTGTCGGCGGGGTCGAGAAACGCCGTCGGCGCGAACGGGATCAGGGCGACGTCGCCCATCCTCGCCGCGATGGCCGGCGATGGGACGCCACCCAGCCAGCCTTCGTCGATCACCTGGTCCTTTGTGCGGACCCAGGCCACGTCGCCGTGCAGCGCGGTGGCCGCGTCCGCCACGCCGCCCGCCGCGCCCGGACGGGCGTGCAGCCAGCGGAACCGTCCCTCGCCGCTGATCAGGGCGACGCCGTCCATGACCTCGGGACCGAGTACCTCGACCGACGAGCCAACCTCCACTTGTCCGTGATCGGCGGTCACCACGAGCACCGCCCCGGGCGGCAGCACTTCGAGGACATCGGCCACGAGGCGGTCGGCGGCACGGAGTTCGTCGTCGTAGTAGTCGCCCAGACCTTCGGCGTGGGCCACCTTGTCGATGCCCTCGTAGTAGGCGTAGACGAATGGGCTCCCCGCCTCGACGAGATGCCGGACCGTCGTCACGAGCCCGGCCGGGGTGTGCCAGCGATGGAGGTCGACGTGTCCCAGGTGCGCCGCCGTGAATCCAGTCGGCCCGTAGTCGTAGCGGGTGACCACCGGGACAAGCCCTTGCGCACCCGGAAAGGAGGGGTACGGCTGGAAGACGTGCGCCGGCACCGTCATGCGGGCGTCGGCCCCCTGGACCGACCACTGCAGGACGTTCATCACCTTCCCCTCGAGCGCCAAGCGGTACCCGACGACCCCGTGCTCCGCCGGGACCCTGCCCGTGACGAGGGTGGTCAGGGCGCAGGCGGTCGTGCTCGGGGCGACGGTCGTGATCGCGCCACCCGAACCCGACGACAACACGGGAGCCAGGCCACGGCGCGCCGCGAGCTGCTCGGCACCCAGTCCGTCGATGACGAGCAGCACGATCTGGCTCGCCTCGCGGACGGGCTCGGGGAACCATGGCGGCGGCACGGCTCGGTCCGGCTCCGCGAGGTGCGCCAGCAGGCTGGGAACGACCCGGTGCAGGCACGCTCCGTCCCAGTCCGGGAGCAGCGGGGCGGGGGCGTCGAACCCCCTCGCGGCACCCTGACCTGGATCTGCCATCGCAGCCTGGGCCCTCGCGCCGTCGTTCACGGCGCAACCCTACGACCCCGGCACCCCCGCCCAGGCGGGCAGGGCCGGTAACATCTGTTCTTGTGAGGGTTTCGACGCGGGGTGATTACGCCAGTAGGGCGCTCCTTTCGCTCGCCCTGCACGGCGCCGAGACACCGACGTCGGTACGCGACATCGCGGTGCGGACGGGTCTCCCTCAGCCCTATCTGGAACAGATCCTTCTGGCCCTGAAGGGCGCGGGGCTGGTGCGCTCCAAGCGCGGCGTGGGCGGGGGTTACGTGTTGGCGCGGCCACCCGAAGAGATCTCGTTGGCCCAGATCGTCTCGGCGGTCGACGGCCCCATCGCCGCCGGCGATTTCGGCGAGCCCCACGAGAACGGAGCCTGCGATCACGAAGGGCAGTGCATCCTCTTGGCCGTGTGGGCCGACGTGGGTGAGGTCATTCGCACGCACCTGCAGTCCTACAGCCTGGCCGACATGGTCGACCGCGCCCAGGGGAACGTCGCGGCAACGGTCTGAGTCCGGGCCGGCCGGTCGCCGCGCCCCGACCCGTCGCGCCGTGCTCCGGTGTTCAGATCGGGTCCGGGACGACGTTCCACGATTCGACGGCGGCTGAGTCGGCGTCCCAACCCAGCACGCACACGGCACCCACGCCGAGGATGAACAGGCGGCCGGCGGCCGGGGGCAGCCCGAGCCAGCGTGCGGCCAGGACCCGCAGGACGTGCCCGTGGGCCACGCAGAGCGTGTCGCCCCTTTGATTTCGGGCCCGCTCGATGACCCGATCGACCCGGCGCCCGACATCGGCCGCCCGCTCCCCGGCCGGCACGCCGTGCTCCCACAGCGTCCAACCCGGCCGATCCTGGCGGATCTCCCGCGAGGCCACGCCCTCGTAGTCCCCGTAGTCCCACTCCATGAGGTCCGGGTCCACCTCGCCCTCGAACCCGGCCAGGCTGCAGGTGGCCGAGGCCCGACAAAGGGGGCTGGTCAGGATCAGGTCGAACGTCGCCAGGCCGTGGTCCCGCAGGTAGGCGCCGGCCGCCCTGGCCTGGACCTCTCCCGCTTCGAGCAGGGGAATATCGGTACGCCCTGTGTGTTGACCGGAAAGTGTCCATTCGGTCGTGCCGTGGCGTACGAGGACCATCCGGCCGGCCATGGCCGTAGACCACCACGGTCCGGCCTGGTGCGCAAACCCGGAAAATGAACACCCCGATGGAATGATCCGAACCTGGTCCGGGTTGTACGTACCAGGTTCAGCCCCGTACACACGGGGTACACGACTGAGAGCGAGCGAAAAACGGCTGGAGCGAGCATGAAGAGCGCAGTAAGCACGTCGGACACGTTGGGGTTGATGTTGCGCGACCTTGACCAGTTCCCAATGCCCGACCACGAACAGCAGGTGGAATTGGCCAAGCGCGTTGCGGCCGGCGATGACGCCGCCCGCAGGCAGATGGTGGCCGCCAACCTGCGTCTCGTGGTGCACTGGGCGCGTCGGTACCAAGATCGCGGCGTCGACATGGCCGACCTCGTCCAGGAAGGGACGTTCGGCCTGATGCGCGCGGTGGACAAGTTCGACTGGGAGCGCGGCTTCCGGTTCTCCACCTATGCGACCTGGTGGATCCGCCAGGCGCTGCAGCGCGCCGTGCAGCAGCACGGCCGGACGATCCGGATCCCCCTTGAGGTCGGCGAGCAGATTCAGCGGCTCGAGCTCACGAAGGCGGAGCTGGCCAGCACCCTTGGCCGCGCGCCCACCGAGGAGGAGTTGTACGAGGCCACGGGCATGACCGCCGCCGAGCGTGAGTCGCTCGACGACGTCGCCCGGGTCACGGCCTCCCTCGACCAGCCGGCGGCCCTGGAGTCCACGACGACCCTGGGCGAACTGGTCGCCCCCGACGAGTCGGACTTTGCCGTCGACGTCGAGCAGACGATGGTCTACGACCGGGTCCGTGACGCCGTCGAACGGCTGCCGGGCCTCCAGCGCGACGTGCTGCGCCTCCGTTTCGGTTTCGGTGGCGACAGCCCCGCCTCGCTGCAATCGACCGCCGAGCGACTCGGCGTCGGCGTTCGGCGGGTCCGCCGGGCCGAGGAGGAGGCGCTGGCCGCGCTTTCCGGCGACGACGACGTCGTCGGGGTGCACCAGGCGGCCTGAACCGTCCCGCACGAGCCACGAGCAGGCGCCCTGCACCGGGCGCCTGCGGCTCAACCGAGGTAGCTCTGCAGGTCCTCGGGGAGCGACGAGGTGAACTCACTCCGCTGGCCCGTGACGGGGTGGTCGAAGGCCAGGCGGAACGCGTGAAGGAAGAACCGTCCCGATCCGAGACGCTTGTCGGGCCTCCCGTAGCGCGCGTCGCCAACGACCGGGTGGCCGATGGCCGCCATGTGGACGCGCACCTGGTGCGTCCGGCCGCTTTGGAGCGAGAGCTCGAGCAACGTGGTCGGCGCCAGCGTGTCGATGCCTCGGCGTTCCACCACCTGGTACGACGTACGCGCGGGCTTGCCTCGGACCGTCACCGCCATCTTCGTGGGTGTCCGCGTGGAGCGACCGATGGGCGCGTCCACTTCCCCGCGGTCGTCGTCGACGAGGCCGGCGACCAGGGCCAGATAACGGCGTTCCATCGTGCGCGTCGCCAGCTGCTCCACCAAGGAGCGGTACGCGTCGGCGGTCCGGGCGACGGCCATGAGCCCCGAGGTCCCCTTGTCGAGGCGGTGCACGATCCCGGGTCGGTCGGCTGTGCACACGCCCGCCGCGACCAGCTCGGCCAGGTCGGGAAAGGCCGCCAGGAGGCCACCCACCAGCGTGCCTTCGACGTGGCCCGCACCCGGGTGCACGACCAGTCCCGCCGGCTTGTCGACCACCGCCACGCTGTCGTCGGCGTGCACTATTCCGAAGCGGACGCCGGGTTCGGCGGGCGGTCCCGCGGTGCCTTCGACGGGCAGCTCGATCGTCAGCACCGCCCCCAGGCGTAGCGGCACGCGCCCGGACGGCGGCGGCGCACCGTCGACCAGGACGCGGCCCGACTCGACCAGCTCGGCGGCGACCGCTCGCGAAACGCCTGCCAGCATCGAGACGCCCCGGTCCACCCGGACTCCCGAGAGCGTCGCCGGCACCTCGACCGTCATCGACTCACCCACGCTGCCGTGTTCCCGCTCGCCGTTCACGGCCTCACCCACCGTCGGGGCTCGGCTGTCCGCTCAAGCCAGGCCGACCGAACAGCAAGGCAACGACGACGATGACGACGCCGATGGTGACGCACGCGTCGGCCACGTTGAAGGTCGGCCAGTAGTTGAGCGTGATGAAGTCGGGCACCCGGCCGCCGTTGCCACCGGTGATGCGCTCGCTCAGGTTCCCCACGGCGCCCCCCAGGACCAGGCCGCCCCCGATGGCCAGCGGCACCGTGCGCACCTGAGCCACCACCCAGCCAAGGAGCACCACGCCCACGCACAACAGCACCGTGATGATGACGGCTCGGCCGCTGAAGAGGCTGAAGGCGAAGCCTGAGTTGAAGGCCAACGCGAGCCCGAAGGGCCCCCAGAGGTGCCGCGCGTCGTGGAGATGGTCGACGGCGATGGTGGTGGTCACCCGGTCCGCCACCACGACGACCACGGCAATGGCGAAAGCCAGGACCCGCGGCCGGGTCAGCGCCGCGACAGGCCCCCGCTCTTGCACGCCACGCAGAGGCGGGCGTAGGGCAGGGCCCGCAGCCGCGGCTTGGGGATGGGCTGGAAGCAGCGCTCGCAGTACCCGTAGGTCTTTTCCGTGATCCGCACCAGCGCGTCGTCGATCTCCTCGACGGCCAGCGTCGCCTGGCCGGACAGGGCGAGATTGCGTTCCCGGTCCACCGTGACGGTGCCCCCTTCGCCCGACTCCTCGTCGAACTGGACGTCGCCCGGCTCGCGCTCGAGCGCCAACGAGTCAGCCTCCGCCCGCAGGGACGTGGCCTGCTCCTGGTAGATGGCACGGTCGGCCTGGAGGAGGTCACGAACCTCGTCGAGGAACTTCAGATCCTTGCCGTACGGGCCCGCCTTCGGCCGGACGGGGGCGGGCGGCTTGGGCTTGGGCGTGAAGGTGGTCCGGGCCGGCGTCGGCGCTGCGCCGGCGCCGTTGCTCGCACTCGTGGTCGCCGCGCCCGCCTTCTTGGCGGCCGCCTTTTCGGCCGGCGCCTTCTTGGCTGGCGGTACCGCCTTGGCTGCCGGCGCCGCCTTCTTGGCGGGCGCAGCCTTCTTGGCGGTCACGGCCTTCTTGGCCGGTGCAGCCTTCTTGGCCGTGGTGCTCGACTTCTTGGCGGTCGGCGAGGCCTTCTTGGCGGCGGCCGGCGCGGCCTTCTTCGCGGTCGAGGTGGCCTTCTTGGTAGGGGTGGCTGCCTTCTTCACAACGGGAGCTGCCTTCTTTTTGGTAAGAGCGGGACGCTTGCTAGCTGCTGGGCCAACCTTGGCGGCGCTGGATTTGTTCCCGGAACGTGACGGAGTCGAGCGCGTCGTGGAGGGACGCTTGGCCGGGGAGCCCTTGCTCGCTGGGGTCATCGTGCCTCCTTGGGACCACGCGCCGTGGCCGCGTACCCCTGCAACGACCTCGCCCTGGGGAGCGGGTGACGATAGCGGACCGCGACGAGGTGGGCAACAGTGCCCCCGCCCCGCCGACCAGAGATCAGAGCGGGCGAGGTGCTCCCGTCACAGCGCCCGAGGCGTTCTGGAGGTTGAGCGTCGGCGCGCCGTCGTCGACCTCGCGCAGGCCTGCCGGGGCCATGGGGTCGGTCTTGCCCGAAGAAGCCGACTTCGGCTTCACGCCCATGAGCGAGTTGGCCGGCTGCACGTTCTCGTCCACCCACTTGAGGATCTCGCTCAGCGCACCGCGTAGGCGGTTGCGCTCCGAGTCGAGGTGGCGAGCCATGGTCTCGACGTCGGCGGCCAGCTCGGTGCGGGTCGCTTCCAGCCGGGTCACCTCTTCGCGCAGCTTCTGGTGGGACTCGGCTTGGAGCTGCGCCGCGTTCTCCTCGGCCTCGGTGATGGCGGCCCGGGCCCTCTCTTCGGCCTGCGCCACGATCGCGGCGGCTTCGGCCTCGCTCTCACGCTTGGTCTGGTCGACGAACTTCTGGGCCAGGAGCAGGGTGCGCTGGAGGGTCTCGTCGGACAGGGCGGCGGCGTCGGCCGAGGCGGCGGGAGCCTCCTCGCCTTCGGCGGCTGCGGGGGCGGCACGGCGCTCCCGCTCCAGCTGGGCGATGCGCTCGCTCGCCTGGCGCAGCCGCTCGTTCAGCTGGCGGACGTGCTCTTGGAGGCCCTCGGCCTCTTGGGCTGCCTTGTCCAGGTACTCATCGACCTCGTCGACGTTGTACCCCTTCAGCCCGAGGCGGAACTCCACGGTGCGGAGCGTGTCGAGGATTGATGCAGAGGCCTGGGAACTATCCATGGGGGGCGAGTCTAACCATCCCTTTCCCCAATTCCAGTAATGGCGCTCAGCGCCACAGAACCTGAAAAACGAGGATGTTGCCCACAAGGATCACGACGAGAAACGACCAGTCCAGACCGCCCATCGGCTTGATCACTTGCCGCACCGGGCGTAGGACGGGCTCGGTAGCTCGGAAGAGAAAGTGTTGGACCCGCGCCAACGTCGTACCGGGGTGGATCCTGAACCAACTCAAGATCGCGTAGGGAAACATGATCACCCACATGTACAGCAGGATGAGCAGTCCTAGAAAATAAAACACCACCAGGCGAGGCTAATGCGTCTAGTCCCGACCGAAACCGCGCTCAGCGAGTCGCATCCGTTCTTCGTCTGAGACCTTCACGTTGGTGGGTGCGAGAAGGAATACCTGATCGGCTACCTTCTCCATCTCGCCACTGAGGGCGTAGGTGACCCCGCTACAGAAGTCGATCATCCGGCGCTGCAGGTCGCGATCCGCCATCTGCAAGTTGACGATGACGGGACGATTGTCCTTGAGGCGGTCCGCGATCTCCTTCGCATCACCGAAACGCGACGGTGCGACCACGTGGACGCGGGCGGAGGGCGCGGAGGCGACCGGCTGAATACTCGAGTCGACCGGGACCGCGCGCACCGCGCTCGGCCTGGGGGCGACGTTGTTCGGCGCCGGCCTCGACTGGTTCGGGACGGCCGACTCCCGCGGGATGGTGCGGACCCTGCTCATGCCGCCGCTGAACTCGTCCGGCTGCTCGTATTCCGGCGTCCGAGGCTCAACCCGCGTGGCGGCCGAGAAGCCGCGCGGGGCGCGGTCCTCGAGGTCGTCGTACTCGTCGTACTCGTCGTCGAGCAGGCCGAGATAGACCATGGTCTTCTTCATGAACGAGGGTGACATACCTTCTCCTGTCAGGGCACAGCGTAGTGCCTGCTCGGGCGCCTCGGCGGGCCAAGGAGCCCAGGCGGAAGGGCCAATCGCACCGTCAGGCTGCTGCTGATGGTCACGTCAGGCTCCCGTTGAGCGTTGCCCGTCATCCGGCTCGCCGGGCCGGGCGCTCGCCAAACAATGCGCGGCCGACACGCACCATCGTCGTTCCCGCCCGGACGGCGACGTCGAGGTCGTCGCTCATGCCCATGGAACGCTCCTCGAGATGGAGCTCGTCGGCCAATTGCCGCACGGTCTCGAACGCCGATTGTGCCGCCCCGGCGCCGGGGGCCGCCACCGTCATGAGGCCACGCACGTCGAGCTCGGTGTCGCGCAAGCGCGCCACCAGTGCACGGACTCCCTCGGGTGGGCAACCGTTACGCCCGGCCATGCCGGTGCTGTCGACCTCCACGAGAACCGACGCCCCGGGCGCGAACCGCGCTGATGCGCTCGCCCTCCTCGGCCCGCGCCACGCTCTGCCACATCCCGACGATCGGCGCGAGGCGCGCCACCTTGTTCCGCTGGATCGCGCCCAGGAAGTGCCACCGGAGCGCAGACGACGAGGCGTCGGCTTCGATCTCGGCCGCTTTTGCCACGAGCTCGTTCGCGTAGTTCTCACCGATGTCCTCGAGTCCGGCGCCCAGGGCGGCCGTCACGGCCTCGGGACCGAAGCCCTTGGTCACGCCGACGATGCGCACACGGGAGGGGTCGCCGCCGGCCTCAACGATGCGCGCTCGGACCGCGCGCAGCCTCTGCGCGACCTGGTCGCTAGCGGAGGAAGGAGGGGACGTCGAAATCGTCGTCACCCAAGTCGAGATCTTCGTCGGAGCTGGTGGCGTCGGCGAAGATGTCCACCGGCTCGGGCGTGGCAAAGATGCTCGAGGCCAGGTCGTTGGACTTGCCCGACGCCGCACCCTCTTCCCAGCGCTCGAAGCCGGCGGCGATCACGGTCACCCGTACCTCGTCGCCCATGTTGTCGTCGATCACGGCGCCGAAGATGATGTTGGCGTCCGGGTGGGCCACGCCGTGGATGATCTCGGCTGCCTCGTTGACCTCGAAGAGCCCCAGGTCCGAGCCACCGGCGATGTTGAGCACCAGGCCCCGCGCCCCTTCGATGGACGCTTCGAGCAGGGGCGAGGTGATGGCGGCGCGGGCCGCGTTGGCGGCCCGGCCCTCGCCGATGGACGAGCCGATGCCCATGATCGCCGTGCCGGCGTTGGTCATCACCATCTTCACGTCGGCGAAGTCCGTGTTGATGAGGCCGGGCACCGTGATCAGGTCGGTGATGCCGCGGACGCCCTGGAGCAGCACCTCGTCCGCCATCTTGAACGCGTTGACCATGCTCGTCTTGTCGTTGGACACGGTGAGCAAGCGGTCGTTCGGGATGACGATGAGCGTGTCGACCTTTTCCTTGAGGATCTGGATCCCCTTCTCCGCCTGCATGGCCCGCCGGCGACCTTCGAAGGTGAACGGACGCGTCACCACGCCGATGGTCAGCGCGCCGACCCCCTTCGCGATCTCGGCGAAGACCGGTGCGGCCCCCGTCCCCGTGCCACCGCCCTTGCCGGCGGTGATGAACACCATGTCGGCACCTTGCAGCGCCTCTTCGATGTCGGCCCGGTGCTCTTCGGCGGCGAGGCGCCCGATCTCGGGGTCGCTCCCGGCCCCGAGCCCGCGGGTGAGCTGGCGCCCGATATCGAGCTTCAGGTCGGCATCGCTCATCAGCAGTGCCTGCGCGTCGGTGTTGGCCGCAATGAACTCGACGTTGCGCAACCCAGAGTCGATCATGCGGTTGACGGCGTTCACGCCGCCGCCACCAACTCCCACCACCTTGATGACTGCCAGGTAGTTGCCCTGGGAAGGCACGGTCGTCATGATTCCCCTCGTCCTTGGGTCGATCGCCGACCGGTAGCTCGCTGGTACGTTCCGCCCACCGTCACCGTTGACGTGAGACAGAGGACCCTTCCCTGAACCTTTTGGGAAGGTTGATGTTCACAGTTCGGCAACGTGACCCCACCATACGGGGGGTATACAGGCAGGTCAAGCATCCTACGTCACGCCCCGTCACCGGGAGTCACGGGCCCGTCACCGTCGGAGCATCGGGAACGCTGACGTCGATCACATCCCCGTTGTGCAGCGTGGCACCCGCCAGCATCGACGAGACGTCCTCGTACTTAGCGGTGAGCTGCGTGGCCGACCCGATGTCCACGGCGATCGGGGTTGTCATCGACAGCTGCACCCACCCTCCCGGCTCGACGGTCACCGCCGTCACCTGCGCCGCGAACGAGGCCGGCAGGGTCGAAGCCACGTCGAGCCCGGCGTCGTCACGTGCGGGCAGCGTCGTCCCCGGCGCGCCCGGCGGTTGCGGCACCGTGAGCAACAGCAGGCCCGGTGGACGCGCCGCAGAGACGTCGAGCACACGGCCGTCGGCGCTGAGCGTCGCCCAGTGGCCACCCGCCTCGCCGACGACGAGCCGCGCCGTCTCCTCGGCCACCACGATGTGCACGCCGTCGGGCCACGAGACGCTGACTGACGCGGACCGCACCCACGGGAGCTGTTCGAGGCGCGTCGCCACCGCGCCGGCGTCGACGTCGAGCAGCGGCGGGTGGCCGGTCAAGCCGGCTTGGGCGATGACCTGCGCAGCCGACTCGTGGGTGTTGCCCGTCACCGTCACCGCGCGGGCCGAGAAGAGCGGCGAGTGCAGCAGGAACCACCCGCCCACGAGCAACGCGGTGCCCGCCAGCCCGATGACGAGGATGCGCAGCCGCCGCTGTCCCTGGGCTCGGATGACCGCAGCGCGCCGGGCCGAGATGCGCGGGTCCATGCGCCCCCGGCCGCCGCCACCGCGCCCGCCCCCACGAGAGCCGCCACCGCTGCCGTTCCCACCCCCCGCGCCACCGCGGGCGCCTCCGCCCCCGCGTCCGCTCCCGGCGCCCTTGCCGCGCGTGGGTGCCTCGACCGGAGTCAACGCGCACCCCCCGGGCGACGGTCGTCGGACCCGGCGGCCGACGAGGAGGCGGGCTCGGACATGCCACCAGTCTCACCGCCACCAAAGCCGAGAAGGCGGACCTCGGTGCGAAGGGTGACCCCGGTGCGCTCGGCGACCACGCCCCGGACGTGCTCCATCACGGCGCGGACGTCGTCGGCCCGGCCCCCCCGCTCGGCCTGGATGAAGTTGGCGTGCTTCTCCGAGACGTGCGCGGTGCCGATACCGAAGCCCTTCAACCCGGCCTCGTCGATCAGCCGACCCGCCGAGTCGCCCTCCGGGTTGGTGAAGACCGAGCCCGCGTTCGACCCGCCCGGCTGGTGCTCGCGCCGCCACCGGACGATCGCGGCGACCTCGGCCTGCTCCTCCACCGCCGACGCCCGGCGCCACTCGCAGGTCGGCCCCCACGACCAGTTGCGTTGCGGTGAGCGACGACGACCGGTAGCCGTACGAGAGCGCGGCCACGTCGTCGGTCCCGCCGGCGGGGCCGAGCAGGTCGACCCAGCGGTAGCGCACGAGGCACGACGCCATGTCGGAGCCGTGGCCGCCGGCGTTCATGCGGACGGCGCCCCCGACGGAACCGGGCACGCCCACCGCCCAAGCCAGGCCGGACCATCCGGCGTCGGCCACCCGCCGCGCCAGCACGGGCAGCGCCAACGCGGCGCCCGCACCCACGACCGGCGCACCACCGTCGGGCTCGCCGTCGGGCGCGGGCAGCTCGAGCCCGGCGAAACCGGTGCCCAGGCGGATGACGATCCCGTCGAAACCAGCGTCCGCGACCAACAGGTTGGAGCCTCGTCCGATCACGAAGACCGGCGCGCCACCCGCGCCGTCGCGCGAACGCGGCCCGCACCGTCTCGAGGTCGGACGGCGCGTCGATCTCGACGAAGAGCGCCGCCGGTCCGCCCACGCCGTAGGTGGTCAGCGGTCCCAATGGCTGCAACAACGTCGCCGACTCCCCCAGTGCCGCCGCCAGCGCGCGGCAGCTCGTCGCTCGGCGTGACCGTCACCATTGCGGCGCGTCGAGCAGGTCGTCGGGCAGCGCCGTCAGGTCGCCGGCCCCGAGGGTCAGGCACAGGTCGCCGGGGCGCAGCACCGACGCCACCGTCTGGCGCAGTTCCTCCCACCCGGGCGCGTACGTCACCGGCAGCCGAGGGTCCTGCGCCGCCACGGCGTCGGCCACCAAGCGGCCCGATACCCCGGGCACCACCCGCTCCCCGGCGCTGTACACGTCGGTGACGACGAGGACGTCGGCGTCGGCGAAGGCGGATCCGAACTGGGTCGCCAGGGCCGCGGTCCTCGTGAAGCGGTGCGGTTGGAACACCGCCACAATGCGCGACCAGCCGCCGCTGCGCGCCGTCGCCAGCGCCGCCCGCACCTCGGTGGGCAGGTGCGCGTAGTCGTCGACGAACGTCACCCCGTTGGCCTCGCCGCGGAATTCGAAGCGCCGGCTCACTCCGGCGAAGCGCGCCAGCGCCGACTGCGCCGCCTCGAACGCTGCGCCGGCCCGGAGCGCGGCGACGGCCGCCACGGCACCGTTGCGGGCGTTGTGCAGCCCGGGCACGCCGATCTGCAACGTGCCGAGCACGCCCTCGTGACCCCGGAGGCGGAACGACACGGAGCTGCGCGCCAACTCCACCTCCTCCATGACGTAGTCCGAGTCCGCCGCCTGCCCGACCAGCGTCGCCCCGTGCGCACGCCCGATGGCCGCGGCGTCGGTGTCGTCCGAGCTCACGACCGCACCGATGGTGGCGTCGCCCACGAAGTCGGAGAAGGCGCGGCGCAACACCTCGAACGTGCCGTAGTAGTCCAGGTGGTCGGGTTCCACGTTGGTGACCACCGCCAGGTCCGGCCGGATCGCCTTGAAGGTGCCGTAGCTCTCGTCGGCCTCCACGACCAGCCACTCGCCGATGTCCCACGCGGCGTTGGTGCCGATCTCGTTGACGTCGGCCCCGATGACGAACGAAGGGTGCATCCCCGCCTCGACGAGGATCAGCGACAGCATCGACGCCGTCGTGGTCTTGCCGTGCGTCCCCGAGACGGCCAGACAGCGGCGCGTGGCACAAATGGCGGCGAGCATCTCCGAGCGCGGCGTCACCACCGCACCGGCCTCGCCCGCCGTCACCAGCTCCACGTTGTCGGCCGCCACGGCGGGCGAGTAGGTCACCACCTGCACACCGGCGACGTTCTCGGCCCGGTGCCCGACCGCGACGGTGATGCCCCGGGAGCGCAGCCGTTCGGCCACCGGAGAGTCCTTGAGGTCGGATCCCGACACGGTGTGCCCCATGGCGCGCAGCACCAAGGCGATGGCACTCATGCCGGCGCCGCCGATGCCGACGACGTGGATGCGCCGCGGCTCGCGGCAGGTCGAGGGGTACGTCAGCGGGCATGGGCATCCACCAGCTCGGCGATGCGGGCGGCCGCGTCGGGGTGGGCGTGGCGCCGGGCCGCCTCGCCCATCGCCTCGAGGCGCTCGGGGTCCGAGAGCAGCGCATCGAGCTCCTTGACCAGACGTTCGCCGTCGCATTCGGGGTCGGGGACGTGCACGGCGGCGCCGAGTGCGACGAGGGCTTCGGCGTTGCGCGTCTGGTGATCGCGGGGCGCGCCCGGCAGCGGCACCAAGATGGCCGGCACGCCCGAGATGAGCAGCTCGGCCACCGACATCGCCCCCGCCCGCGACACGCAGACGTCGGCCGCCGCATAGAGCGCGGGCATGCGTTCTTCGAAAGGGACGACCTCGTACCAAAGCCCACCGGCTGACCCGGGACCGTCGCCGGCCTTCCGCGCGAACTGGTCGTAGTCGCGCCGACCCGTCACGTGGTACACGCAGCGGTCACCGTCGTCCGCCCACGCCCGCGCCACCTCGGCGACGGCTCGATTGACCCGAAGCGCACCCAGCGAGCCGCCCATCGCGGTGACCGTCTCGCGCTCGGGCGGGAGGCCGAGTGCGGCGCGGCCGGTGCGGCGCCCCTCGGCCGAGCGGTCGAGCTGCGAGAGCTCCGGGCGCACCGGGGTGCCCGTCACCACCTTGCGGGGCAGGTCCGTGCCCTCGAAGGCGACCGCGTTGGCGGCGGCGAACCGTCCGAGGAGCCCGTTGACCGCCCCCGGCACGGCGTCGGTGGTCACCGAGACGATGGGCACCCTGGTCAGCAGCGCGGCGACGCCGGCCGGGAAGCTCGCATAGCCCCCGACGATCACGACGACGCGCGGCCGGCGACGGGCGAACGAGCCGACCGCACGCACGCAGGCCCAGACGAGGCCCAGCACGGCGCCGGCGTTCGCCACCAGCGCGGCCGGCCGGATGCTGCGCCGGATGCCGCGGCCCGGGAGCAAGGTGTAGGGGAACTCGAGCGAGGGCCATGTCGTCGCTTCATGGCCCCGCCGCGAGCCGAAGAGCTCGACCGTGCTCGGATCGTGGCCCCGACCGACCATGGCCCGGGCGACCTGCAGCGACGGGACGACGTGCCCCCCCGTCCCGCCGCCCGCGATCACCGTGCCGCGAGGGGCGTTCACCGACCTCGGCGGGCGCCGACGGCGCGGAGCGTGCCCGCACTGCCTTCGCCTTGTCTCGCCACGTTCACGAGCACACCGGCGGCGGCCATCGTGATCACCAGGGAGGAGCCGCCGAACGAGATGAAGGGCAACGGGATCCCGGTCACCGGCAGCACGCCGACCACGGCGCCGACGTTGATCAGCGTCTCCGCCGCGACCCACGCCACGAGTCCCAGCGCGAGCAGCCCGCCGAAGCGGTCGACCGAGGACATCGCCGCCCGGATCCCGAGCCAGAGGAACGCGGCGAGGAGCGCGAGGACCAGCAGGGCGCCGACGATGCCGAGCTCCTCGCCGATCACAGAGAAGATGAAGTCGGTGTGCGCATTCGGCAGGTACCCCCACTGCGCCTGCCCACCCCCGAGCCCCATGCCGACGAGGTGTCCGGACCCCAGCCCGATCAGGGACTGCAGGACCTGATAGCCCGAGCTCGAGCCGTGCGCCGACGGGTCCATGAACGACAGCAGCCGGGTCCGCCGATACGGGGAGGCGACCGCCACGATCAGGGCGATCACCGCCAAGGCGGCCATCACCTTCATCACCGGGCCGAGCCGCACGCCCGACACGAACAGGAGCGCCAAGGCGATGCACCCGAGGACCATGGCCGTGCCCATGTCCGGCTGGGCGAGGATCAGCACGGCGGCGAACCCGGTGACGAGGAGCACCGGGCCGATGATGCGGCGGTCGCTCGCGTCCTCGTCGAGCCGCCGTGCGATGAAGTCGGCCGCGAAGAGCGTCAGGGCGAGCTTCATCAGCTCCGACGGCTGCAGGCGGAATTGGCCGAAGCCGATCCAGCGACTCGACCCCATCGCGTGCACGCCCAGCCCGGGCACCAGCACGATGAAGAGGAGACCGAGCGTCCCCACCATGATGAGCGGGCTCAGGCGTCGCAGCTTCCGGTAGTCGAAGCGCAGGGCGAGGCCGAGGGCGACCACACCGATCGCCATCCACATGCCCTCGCGGATGAGGATCGACCAGGGGCTGCCGTAGGTCGAGATGGAGACCACCGACGACGCCGTCCCCACCATGACGAGGCCGATCACGCAGAGCAACGCCACGTCGACGAGCAAGAGCGTCGAGACCGAGATCTGGCGACCGGCGATCTGCAGCTTCTGGCCCTCCGCGCTCGCCGTGCGGCGGGCGGAGGCGGTGGCGCGACGGGGCGCGGTCCGCGTCGCCCCGGCCGGGCGGCGCGCCGTGGAGGCGCCGGCGGGGCTCATGCGCGCCACCTTTGTTTTCCGCCCGTGGGGCGTGCGCGCCCCACCGCACGGTCCGACACCCGATGCATCTGCCAATTCTCCCGCACCCCGCGGTCGAAGTGGCGGATGAACGGAACGTTGACGCGGCCGGACGGGCGGTGGGTCGTGGGCTGACGCGTCACGTGAACTTCGCCACCGTGAGGAAGTCGCCGTAGAAGATGCCGAGCCCCAACGCGCAAAAGAGTCCGCCGAGGATCCAGAAACGGACGATCACCGTGGTCTCGGGCCAGCCGGCCAGTTCGAAGTGGTGGTGGATCGGCGCCATCCGGAAGATGCGGCGATGGAACAGGCGGAAACTGATGATCTGCATGATCACCGACACCGTCTCCATGACGAACAGCCCGCCGATGATGAGCAGGAGGAGCTCGAGGTTGAGCAGCAGGCAGAGCGCGGCCAGGCCGGCGCCGATGGCCAGGGATCCCGTGTCGCCCATGATGATCTTGGCCGGCGCGGCGTTCCACCACAGGAACCCGAGACACGCACCGGCCAGCGCGACGGCGACGAGGGAAAGGTCGATCGCTGACGCCGGAAGCACGTGGTAGATGGAGACGTGCCGGAAGATCCAGTAGCCCATGATCGACAGGACGGCAAAGCAGAACGTCCCCGAGCCCGCCGCCAGACCGTCGACGCCGTCGGTGATGTTGACGGCGTTCGACGACCCGACCATGACGAGGACGGCGAAGACCACCCAGAGGACCGAGCCCATGTTGATCCCGATGGCCTCGGACCGGGTGAAGGACAACGCGGTCGACGTGTGCGCCCAATCCACCGCCAGGACAGCGAAGACGAGGGCGCAGACGAGCTGCGCCGCCGATTTGGCCCGCTTGTTGAGCCCGAGGCTGCGCCGATGGTGGATTTTGATGTAGTCGTCCATGTACCCGATGAGGCCGAACGCCACTACCGCGCCGATCGAGAGGTAGCCGGTGCGCGAGAAACGGATCTCGGTGCCGATGTGGCCGACGGCGTAGCCCAAGACCACCGAACCCACGATGGCGATGCCGCCCATGGTCGGCGTGCCCGCCTTGGCCGTGTGTGACGCCGGCCCGTCCTCGCGGATGTGCTGGCCGATCTGCCGGCTCCGGAAGTAGCGAATGAGAAAGGGCGTCGAGAGGATCGCACACCACAGCGCGACGCCGCCCGACACGAGGAGACCGAGCACGGGACCTCAGCCCTCCGCGCTGGTGCGGCCGGAGTCCGAGGCGGAGAGCGGGTTCGGGCCGCTCGGTGCCACCCAGGTGCTCGGATCCGAAGCGAAGCGGGCCGAGAGCACCTCGCACGCCTCGACGGCGTCGTCGAAGGGCAGCCGGCGCCCGGCGATCTCCTGGTAGGTCTCGTGGCCCTTGCCCGCGATGACGACGACGTCCCCCGGGCCGGCGGCGTCGAGCGCGCGCCGGATGGCGGTGCGCCGGTCACCCTCCACGACGACGCGCCGGTTCTCCCGCCCACCCGGCACGCCCGCCAACACCTCTTCGATGATGGCATCGGGGTCCTCGTTGCGGGGATTGTCCGACGTCAAGAACGCGAGGTCGCTCGCCCGAGCTGCAACTTCGCCCATGACGGGGCGCTTGGCCCGGTCCCGGTTGCCGCCACAGCCGAACACGGAGATCACCCGACCCGGTGCCCCCGGGCCCAGCCGGCGCGCCTCGGCCAACACAACCTCCAGGCCGGCGGGGGTGTGGGCGTAGTCGACCAGGACGGTGAAGGGCGGGCGCGCCACCTTGGCGGCGCGCCCCCCGGGTGCGTCGCCGGCTGCACCGATCCCTCGAGAGTCGGCGCCGCGGCGATGACCTGGAGGCGACCCGGCACCGGACGGAGATGCGCCATGGCCGCGGCGACCTCGGCGGGCTCGAGGTCGGGGTCGAGCACCAGGGCCGCCTCGGCGGCCAGCAGCGCGTTGTCCACATTGACCCCGCCGGTGAGCGGCGTGATGACCCGGTGGCCCCGCCAGGTGAACTCGCTGTGACCCGGGCGCAGGACGATGTCGCCGGCATCGGCGCGGTGCACGCCGACCATCGGGATGCGGGCCCGTTCGAGCAAACGTTGACCCCAGGGGTCGTCCGCGTTGGCCACGCCACGCAGTGCGTGGTTCGACGTGAAGAGCTTGGCCTTCGCCTCGAAGTAGTCCTCCATGGTGCCGTGGTAGTCGAGATGGTCGTGGCTGAGGTTCGTGAAGACGGCCACGTCGAAGTGGATCGTGTCGACCCTCGACTGCACGAGCGCGTGGCTCGACACCTCCATCGCCACGGCGTGACGAAGACCATCCCACTTCTGACGATCGCGTACGCCGGCCAGCAGGCGTTCGACCTCGGTGGCCTCCGGCGTGGTGCGGGCGCCGGACAAGGTGCCCATGACGTTGGTTGGACGACCGGTCGCCGTGAGGAGATCGCCGAGCAGCTGCGTGACCGTCGTCTTTCCGTTGGTGCCGGTGACGCCGATCATCAGGAGATCGCGCGCCGGAAAGCCGTAGAAGGCCGCAGCGAGCTGCGCCATCACCGGACGCATCGTGCCGGCCGCGATGCGAGCCTGCGCGACGTCACGGTCCAACAGTTCGGGGATGAAGTGCTCGCAGAGCACACCGATCGCGCCGCGCTCGACCGCCTCGCTCGCGTAGACGTGCCCGTCGCTGACGAGGCCGGGGACGCAGCAAAAGAGATCGCCTGGCACGACCCGGCGGCTGTCGTGTGCGATCCCGCCGACCTCGACGGCAGAGGGGTCGCCCACAGTTTCGAGCACTTCGATGTCGTCAAAGAGGAGATTCATCGGCACGGTTCGCATGGTCGATCCGACAGCGTTGCATGCCGCGGGGCCCCCTGCGTCACGTCCGCAATGGGTGTGTCACGCCAAATCACGTGATGTCCTGGGCCTGGTCGCTGGCCTTGGTGGCCGGAGTGCCCGGTTGCGTCGTGCTGCTCTGGGCTCCAGGGGTGGTCGGGATGTCGTAACGGTGCAGCGCGTAGCTCATGATCTGCGAGAACACGGGTGCGGCGACGGTGCCGCCGAAGATGGGCGTCGGCCGGTTCAGCACCACGATCATCGACAGGGTCGGATTCGCGGCGGGGGCGAACCCGACGAACGAGGCCATGTAGGCGCCCGGCACGTAGGAGTCCTGGCCCTGGGTCGGGATCTGGGCCGTCCCGGTCTTGCCGGCCACGGTGTAACCGGGGATGGCGGCGCTGGTGCCGGTGCCCTGGTTCACGACCTGCTCGAGCATCGAGGTGAGCTCGGAGTTGACCGAGGCCGACAGGACCGGATGGGTCGCCGACGCGGCCGTCTTCGTGACCGTGCCCGAAGGGCTGATCGTGGCCTGGACGAGCTTGGGCGAGACGTAGACGCCGTCGTTGGCCACCGTGTTGTACGCGTCGAGGACCTGCAACGCGTTGACCGCGTCGACCTGGCCGATGGGGAGCGACACGTAGTCGGTCGGCTCCCATTGGGCCGCCGTCGCCAGCAGGCCGGGGGACTCGCCCGGGAAGGCGAAACCGGTCGACTGCCCGAATCCGAGCGCCTTCACCTGGTTCAACAGTCGCTGCTCCCCGACGCCCTGCGCAATTTCCGAGGTACCGATGTTGGAGGACTGGGCCAGGATCTGCGTCGCGGTGAGTGACTCCGTCGGGTGCGGCTCTGCGTCGTGGAAGGTGGAGCCGTCGAGCTGCAAATGGTCGGGCACGTTGAAGACCGTGTTCGGGTTGATGAGCCCTTCTTGCAACGCGGCGGAGAACGTCACCAGCTTGAAGACCGAGCCCGGCTCGTAGAGCTGGGTCACCGCCAGGTTGCTCGGCGCCTCGTTGACCGCATCGTTGGGACCGATGGGCACCACGCCGCTCGAAGGGTTGGCGGCCGTCGTGGGTGCACCGAGCGCAGCGGGGTGGGTGGCGTCGAGGTTCGCCATGGACAGGATCTGTCCGGTCTTGACGTCCATGACGACGGCGGTGCCGCTGACCGAGTTGGACGACTCGATCGCCTTGGCCAAGGACTGCTCGGTCTCGTATTGCAGCTGGGAATCGAGCGTCAGCTCCAGCCCGGAACCGGGCGTCGTCGCGACCTGATTGCTCACGGGCGACTGCGGCAGGGTCACGCCGCCCGGCGACTTCATGATCGTCTCCTTGCCGTCGGCGCCCGCCAGGAGACTGTTGTCACCGAATTCGAGCCCGGCCGCGCCCTTGCCGGCGGCATTGGTGAACCCAACGACCGGCGCGGCCAGGTTGCCGTTCGGGACCTCGCGCTTGGAGTCCGCGATCAGGGTGATCCCGGGCAGCGCATCGGCGGTGATCTTCTCCCCGATGGACTGCGGCACTTGCTTGGCCAAGATCACGTAGCCCGAATGCTGGTGCAGCTGCGCCGCGAGCGTGGCGGCCGGCACGTGCAGCATTGGGGCCAGGGCGTTCGCCGTCCGCACAGGGTGGGCGATCTGAAAGTCGTCCGCCACGACATCCTCGGTCGGCACGGACAGCGCGAGCGGCGATCCGTCGCGGGCGTAGATCCCCCCGCGCAGTGACGGCAACGACACGGTGATGGCGGACTCTCCCCGCGCCTGCGCCTGGTACGAGCTCGAGTGCAACACCTGGACGTCGACCAGCCGGGCCACGAGCAGGAGCATCGCCACGAACAGGATCATGCGGACGATGCGGACTCGCCGTTGGAACGTGGCGCTGAGCCAGCCGCGACCGGTGGAGCGCCCCGAACGCGTCGCTTGCCGGTGTCGCTGCGGCCGGGCCTTTCGTTGCGGATGAGGTGGGGCAACCGTCCGAGGGGCGCGCACCGGCCGCCCGGAAGGCCGGGGGGCGGGCCGTGCGTGGGGCTGGCTGCGCGCTGTTTTGGCAACGGGGGTCCGACCGGAAACGGCGCGCGCGCGCCGAGGCTCATGCCGCGTCGTGGTGCTCATCGCGTCGACGTCGCGGTGGTCGTGGAAGATCCGGTAGCGGTACCGGTCGCGGTGCTGGAGGCGGTCCCGGAACCCGAGCCCCTGGCCGTCGAACTCGTGCCGGCGCCCCCTCCGGTCGACGAGCTCGGCGGTGCGGCCGGTGCGGGCGTGACCTTCGGCGTCGGCAACGGCACCGACAACGAGACGTACGGCAACTCGGTCACGACCGGGTGCGTCATTCCCTGGCTCAGGGCCGCGCCGACAATCCGAGAGGGCGTCTCGAGCTGGGAAACCGCGAGCTCAGCCTGGCGGTGCGCGCTCTGCTCGAGGGAGAGTTGGTGCTGCAACGTCGACATGCGCACCTGTCCGTTCGCCAAGAGCGCCTGCGCGACGACGACGGCCAGCAGCGCGACGACGATCATCGAGACGGACAAGATGTTGACCATCCGTCGCCGGTTCCCGAAGCGCCGGCGAGACGGTGCGGACTGTCCCTTCCGGGACGGGACGACACGCAGCGGGGTCCAGCGCCGCGACGGACTCGGGGCGGCGTGCCGGCGAGCGGGCGCAGCCGTCGCCGCGGGAGGCGGTGGCATCAGTCCTCGTCCGTTCGGACGATGGCGCGCAGTCGCGCGGCCTCGGCCCGCCGATTGGCGGTCACTTCGGACGCCGACGCCTTGCGGGCGCCCCGGAAGACCAGGCGGTGACGCGGCACGGCGCCGCACACGCACGGGAGCCCGGGCGGGCACACACACCCGCCGGACGCCGCTTCGGCGAAGGTCTGCTTCACCAAACGGTCCTCGCCCGAGTGATAGCTGATGACGGCGAGCACGCCGCCCACCGCCAGGCTCGAGAGCGCGGCCGGGAGAGCGGCTCGCAACTCGTTCTGCTCGTCGTTGACCTCGATACGCAACGCCTGAAAGACACGCCGGGCCGGATGACCCTTCCGCCGCGCCGCTGCCGGCACGGCAGCCGCCACGACGTCGGCGAGTTGTCCGGTGGTGGTCAACGGCCGGGCCGCCACGATGGCGCGAGCAATGCGCCCGGACAGTCGCCCCTCACCGTTCTCGCGAAACAGGCGCGCCAACGCGTCGACGGGCAGCCCGTTCACCAGGTCTGCCGCCGTCTCGCCGGACTCGGGGTCCATCCGCATGTCCAGCGGGCCGTCGGCGCGGTACGAGAACCCGCGCCCGGCCCGATCGAGCTGGGGCGAGCTGACGCCGAGGTCGAAGAGCACGCCCGACAGCGGCAGCACTCCCGCCTCCTCGACGACGGATGCCAAGGCCGAGAACGGGGACCGGACCAGCGTGACCCGGTCCCCGAACGAAGAAAGTCGACGGGCTGCCGCCTCGAGGGCGTCGGGATCCCGGTCGAGGCCGAGCACGCGCACCTGGGGGTGCGCCTCCAACAGCGCCGCCGCGTGGCCGCCCCCGCCGAGGGTGGCGTCGACGACCACGCCAGGGGGAACCGGAGCGAACAGCGACACCACCTCGTCGCGCAGCACGGGAATGTGTTCGAACGAGTGGGCCATCTGCAGCTCCTCGGCCGGTTGGTCGAGGGGGAGGTGGAGATCCAGACGACCGCTGTGGAAGTGGGTGGAGTGGCCTTCCAGTGTGCCGGTCGAGGAGCTGCACATGGTCCAGTGCGTTCCCGCGGGGCGTCATGCCGCCGCGGATCCTTCTGTGTGTCGTTTCGATGTTCCTTGTGGCACCCCTTCCCGTGATTTCGGTGCTGTGGTGTGTCTCTGTCGATTCGGTGGCGGCGAGGTCCACGGCCGCCGGGTTCAGTCGTCCTCGAGTAGCCAGTTCTCCTCGGGCAGGACGCGCGCCTCCCATTCGGCCGGGTTCCACAGCTCGACCCGGTCGATCGCGCCGTGCACCAGCACTTCCGTGTCGAGTCGGGCGAACGTCCGCAGGTGCAGGGGAATCGGCATGCGTCCCTGACGATCGATCTCGACCTCGGCGGAGTTCGACGCCCAGATCCGCATTCGGTTGCGATCGGACCGGCCCTCGTCCGCCCGCTCCTGCATCACTTCCATCTGTCGCTCGAATTCGGCGGGCGTCCACAGGGCGACACACCGCTCGGTGTGCTGGGTGAGATAGCCGCCCCGCTCGAATTGGCCGCGGAACTTCGCGGGCAGGATGACCCTGCCCTTCGTGTCGAGCGAGTGCTCGTACCTCCCAACGAAGCCTCCTGCCACCACCCGTCTCTCCCACGACACTCCCTGGCCTGTGTCCTCTGATGCCCTCTTACTCCATTTCGCGCCACTTTACGCCCTTTCCCTCCACCAAACAACTATTTCCCTCCCTCGCAACCCAAAACCACCCCTCCCGCCCCAAAGCGACGCGTGCAGCCGGCCCGATTCGGGGCCGAAACACGCCTACACGCACGCGATGAGCCGGCTCGGAGAAGCGCCGGGAACGGTCGAGAACCGCCGGCTGGATTGGACGCCCCGACGGCGGAGTCGGGCGACCCGACGCCCCGGGGTCACCTCATCGGGCACGGCGTGCGGTCGAGCCGGCTGCCGAGAGACAGAAGAAGGAGGAGGAGGGTCCTGGCGGCGGGCGGATCGGGGGAGAGCGTTCCCCCGGCCGTGGCCTAGTTCCCGTCGCCCCCCGTCGCGAACCCGGCGAACGAGCCGGCCAACTTCGCCTGCACCGACGGGAGGTCGACCTCCGGCAAGAGCTGGCCCAAGCCGATGGCGGCTCCCGTCAACTCGTCGGCCAGTTCCTCCCGGGAGGCCCGATCGAGCTCGAACAGTTCGAGCAGTGGACCGGGCTCCCACGACACGTACGCGCAGGAGGAGAAGAGCGCGCCCTCACGGCTCCGCCACTGCGAGAGGCCGACGACCTTGCGCTCCCCCGCGAAGACCTCGCCCGGGCCGCGCCCGGCGAAGCACACCAGGTCGCCGAGCCGCCCGGGCCTGGCGCGCCCGGCGTGGATCGAGAGATCGGGCGGCCCGGCCGCCATGTCCTGCAGCGCCTCGACCCACCACCGGCCCACCCACTCCGCCGCTACCGAGACGTCGGATGACCACAGCGGGTCGTCGCGCGGGATCCAGGCGTCCAGCCAGAGGTGGTTCTCCGGCTCCAGGTAGACCGCCCCGCCCCCGCCGCGGCGGCGGACCAGCTGCACCGAGCGGGCCCGCAACGCCTTGGGCGCGACGAGCTCAGGAGCCTGCGTGCTCCCGAGGACGAGCGTCGGATGCGCCACCGCCCGCGCCACCACCGTGCGCCGCCGTTCCGCACGGAACGGCTCGACGTCGAAGAGAAGTTGCGAAGAAGAGGCGGAGGAAGAGGAGGACGCGGCCAAGCCTCAGGAGGCGGCGGCGAGGTACGGCTCCCACAGCGGGTCCACGTCCGAGAGGTGCCGCAACCGCCACAGGTGCCCGTCCGGCGGCGCGGGCTTGACCCGGAGCGTCCAGCCGAGCTCGGAGAGCAACTGGTCGGCCTTCACCAGGTTGTCGCGCTTGCACGCCGCCACGACGTTGGACCAGTCGTGGGTGCCCCCCCGGCTGCGCGGGATCACGTGATCGATCGTGTCGGCGGGTTGGGAGCAGTAGACGCAGAGCCCGCCGTCACGACGCAGCACTGAGCGGCGGGTGACCGGCGGTGTGCGGGCCCAGCGCGGGATCCGCACCATGTGGCTCAGACGGACGATGGACGGGACCTCGACGTTCATGCGGGCCGAGTGGAAGACATTGCAGTCGGCGCGGATGGCGACCGGCTCGGCCCGGCCGGCCAGCATCAGTACGACGGCACGGCGATCCGAGACGAGGGCAAGCGGCTCATAGGTCGCATTGAGGAGGAGCACCCGCTCCATACCCCCGAGAGGCTATCCGCGCTGCGGGCGCGACCTCTGACACCATCGCAGGTACGCCACGACGTCGGCGGGCCGGAGCGGCTCCGAAATGCCGTCGCCGCCGTTGGCCGTGACGAGCCGGAAGCGCCAGTAGGCGTCGCCCGGCACCGGCAGGAAGGGCCGGCGGTGCCACCAGCCGCGCCGGGCCAGTCGCTCCAGCGCGGCGAGCGCCGCCCACCACAGACCGGGGTGCGCCACCACGGCCCGCACCACGACCAGGCCGTCGCGGCCCCATCGGACCCGCCCGTTCACCCGGCCCGCTCCAGGCCAAACAACCCGACCCGGGCGGCGCCGATCAACGGGCCCGCATCCCCGAGCCCGCCGGGCACGACACGCGCCCCGCGGGCGAACTCGAGCCTGCAGCGAGCGTCCATCTCGTCTTGCGCGGCGCGAAAGAACGGGTCGCCGAATCCGAGCGCGACCGAACCACTGACGACGGCGAGCGGCAGGTCCAAAAGATTCACCACCGAGGCGATGGCGCGCCCCACCAAGGTGCCGCTGCGCTCGATCAGCTCGGGGCCGGCCAGGCGCGGCGACTTCCCGGTGATCGCAGCGATCGCGGTGCCCGATGCCTCCGCCTCGAGACAACCGCGGCCGCCGCAGGGGCAGGCGCGGCCGTCGGGCTCCACGATGACGTGACCGATGTGTCCGGCGTTGCCCAACCGGCCATCGAGCAGTCGGCCGTTCAACACGATGCCCCCGCCGACTCCGGTTGATACGACCATCCCCAAGTAGTCAGCGTGACCGGCGGCGGCACCGGTCCAGCCCTCGCCCAAGGCCAGTGCCTTGGCGTCGTTGTCGACGAACGTCGGGAGCCCGGTCAGCTCGGCCAGCCGCGCCCGCAACGGGAACCCGCGCCACGACTCGATGTTGAGCGGCGACACCTCCGCGCCGCCGGCGCTCATCGGCCCGCCGCAGCCGACCCCGCACACGACCAGGCGGTCGCCGGAGCCGGCGCCTCCCGCGACCCGCTCGACGAGCGCAGCCACGTCACGCCACAGGAGTTCGTCGCTCCCCTCCTCGGCCCGACCGCCCCGTGTCGGCGCCGTCAGCCGCTCGAGCAGGCTCCCGTCGAGGCCGACGAGCCCGGCGGCCAGCTTCGTCCCCCCGATGTCCACCGCCAACGCCAGGTCAGCCAACGCAGACCACCGCGCCGACTGGGCCGACCGGCCCGACTGGACCGACTGGGCCGACCGGGCCAACTCGACCCACGGCCGCGCCGCGGGCACCCGGAACGAAGCTCACGATCGACCAGCGGGGCGACGGGACGGGACGACGGCCCGAAGACTTCGGCTCAGCCCTCGCGCCGGTGGAAGCGGGAGCGGAACCAGTCGCGTGCGCCGGTCATGGCGCCCTCGATCCCGCTCGATGCGGCACCAGCCCTCGGTTCGCCGTCCTTCGACCGCGTGAGGTCGTGCCAACCGGCCCGGCCCATGCGCCGGAGGTTCCGCTCGAACCAGACCGCGGAGGCGAACATGATCACGACACCGACGAAACCGGCCACCACGGACTTGGAGTAGAACGCGACGAGGATCACCACCCCGAGCACGAAGGTGACGGCGGCCCACTTGCAGTAGCGGCCGGCGTGCCGGTAGACGGTCTCGGACCGCACCCGTTCGGCGAACTCGGGATCCTGCTTGACCAGAGACTCCTCGAGCTCGGCCAGGATTTTCTGTTCGTGGTCGGAAAGCGGCACTACCACCAGCCCCTTGGGATCTCCACATCCATCGGCGCTCCATGTTTGCACGCCCCGGGGGCGCGGACAACGAGCACGTGCCCCTTCGTACCTGCCCAAGCAGTGGTCTCCACCAGCGGTCAGCTTAGAGCCGGGCCGCCGATCGGATGACGCGGGAACGGACCTGGAGGGAGCGCCATCGTCCGGGCCGGGCGGCCGGGCCGGGCCGGGCTCCTAGTCCCGGGTCCGGCGCCGCATGATCAGCGCGGTGATCAGGGCGCCGAGCAGGCCCGAGATCACGATCACGAGGATCAGCGGCGCCTGGCGGTTGAAGACCCAGAAGTCGATCCGGACGTCCCGCAGGTTCGCCAAGGCGAACCACACCAACAGCACGACCGCGACCCCGACGGCGACCAGGGTCGCTTGATGCCGACGGTCGCCGCCCTTGTCGTCGTCCTCGGCCACGTGCTCCCCCAATGGATCCCGGTGCACCGGGCGCTTGACCACGGCGCCATTCTGCCGCGCCGCATGCCGGCTTGGGGCCACCCCGCCCCTAGCTGCTATGGAATGGGCCGGAAAGGAGCGCAATGAGCACGAGCCCGAGCGAGATACTGACCGGCGCCCGCACCATGTGGGAGCTCGTCGACCGGCGCGCCACCGCGTCGCCCGATCATCCGATGCTCATTGCCGCCGACGGCACGACGGTCACGTTTGCCGAGTTCCGGGACCGGGCCGAGCGGGTGGCGGCCGGCCTGTCCGGCCTCGGCGTCACGACCGGATCGATTGTCTCGTGGCAGCTGCCGACCCGCATCGACACGGTGGTGCTGTCCATCGCGCTGGCCCGCCTCGGTGCCGTGCAGAACCCGATCATCCACCTCTACCGCGAGCGTGAGGTCGGGTTCGCCCTGCGCCAGACAGGCGCCTCGCTCTTCGTCATCCCGCGCACCTGGCGCGACACCGACTTCGCCGCCATCGCCGAGCGGGCGCTCGCCGATGCACCGACGCGGCCCACCATCCTCACCGTCGACGACGGCCTGCCGGAGGCCGACCCCGCCGTGCTGCCCGCACCGCCACCGGGGGCCGCACCCGAGGACGCCCCGATCCGCTGGATCTATTACACGTCGGGCTCGACGGCCGATCCCAAAGGCGTGCAACACACCGACCAGACGCTCATCGCCGGCGGCTGGGGGCTCGCCCGCGCCCTCGACATGGGACCCGACGATGTCGGCTCCATCGCCTTTCCCTTCGCCCACATCGCGGGGCCGGACTATCTCGTCACCATGTTGTCCTTTGGCTTTCCCGCCGTGTTGGTCGAGGCGTTCTCCGCTCCCGACGTGCTGCCGATCTTCCGCAAGCACGGCGCGACGATGGTCGGTGGCAGCACTGCGTTCTACGTCGCGTACCTCGCCGAGCAGCGCAAGACGCCCGACGACCCGATCCTCCCCTCGCTCCGACTGATGTCCGGCGGTGGCGCGGCCAAGCCACCCGAGGTCCACTTCGAGGTGCGCGACGAAATCGGCGGGCGTGGCGTCGTGCACGGCTACGGCATGACCGAGGTGCCGATGATCTCCAACGGCTCGCCACACGACACCGACGAGCAGCTCGCCAACACGGACGGCAAGCCGGTCGAAGGCGCGGACGTGCGAATCGTCCGCCTCGACGGGACGGCGGCCGGCCCCGACGACGAGGGCGAGGTCCGCGTCAAGGGGCCGATGGTGTTCCACGGGTACACCGACCCTGCGCTCACGAAGGACGCCTTCGACGAGGACGGCTACTTCCGGACCGGCGACCTGGGCAAGCTCCGGGCCGACGGGCATCTCACCTTGACCGGGCGCCTGAAGGACGTGATCGTGCGCAAGGGCGAGAACATCAGCGCCAAGGAGATCGAGGACCTGCTCTACACCCACCCCAAGGTGGTGGAGGTGGCCGTCATCGGGCTGCCCGATCCCGAACGCGGCGAGCGGGTCTGCGCCGTCGTGCAGCTGGCCGAGGGCGCCGACGCCCTCGAACTGCCCGAGGTCGTCGCCTTCTGCCGCGACGCCGGGCTCATGACCCAGAAGATCCCCGAGCAGCTCGAGGTCCGCACCGACTGGCCGCGGGCGGGCACCGGCAAGATCGTCAAGAAGTCCCTGCGCGACGAGTACGCCCCCGCGTGAACGCCCCGACACCGAGCCGCCTGGTGCTCCCCGGCCCCATCGGGGACCGGCCCTATCGCATCGTCTTCGTCTGCACGGGCAACATCTGCCGCTCCCCCATGGCCGAGGTCATCACGCGGTCACTGGCCGGGTCGACCGTGCTCGAGGACGCCACCACGCTGGCGGCCCACGTGCAGGTCGCGAGCGCGGGCACCGGACCCTGGCACGAGGGCGAGCCGATGCACGACTACGCCGCCGCGTCGCTCGTTCGCGGCGGCTACCCCCGCCACCGGCACGTCGCCCACCAGTTCGCGTCCTCCGAGATCGGGCAGACCGATCTCATGGTGGCGCTCGACCGCCGGCACCAACAGACGCTGCGCGGCCTCGGCGCCGATCCGGACCGCCTCGTCCTCCTGCGTTCCTTCGACCCGGTCGCCGGCGCCGCCGCCGACGTGCCCGACCCCTACTACGGCGACCAGATCGTCTTCGACGAATGCCGGGACATGATCGCCGCCGCCTGCACCGGCCTCGTTGCTTCTCTGGCGGACCACTGGGACTCGCGCTGGGCCGCGTAAGCACGCCACCGCTGACCTCCCGAACGTAAAAGGGCTGGTCAGTGACCCACCTGCCGGGCTCCGAAGGCAGGCCGTGTGCCATAGTGCCGACGTGGTTTCACGCAGGGTCAGGCGCCGCCGCCAGCAATTCACCGTCGGGGGCCTCCTCCTCCTCCTGCTGATCATCTACTTCGCCTTCATCTCTGGCGGTTCTGGCAAGCCGCCTGCGACGTCGTCCTCCACCTCTTCGCCCTCCCAGACACACACTTCGCTGGCCGACCAGCACTTCCCCGCGCACTCACCGCTCAACCCGGACTGGAAGGGCAACGGGCGCGCGGTCACCTTTGGCTTCGGTGGTGACGTCCACTTCGCCGGCGTGGTCGGCGAGAAGCTGGCCCAGAATCCGTCCACCGCCCTCGGCACCACCATCCCCCAGCTCTTCTCCGGGGCGCAGATGAGCATGGTCAACCTCGAGACCGCGGTGACCGACGGCACCTGTCCCGAGCCCCAGAACAAGCAGTACATCTTCGACGCACCGGCCTCGGCGATGACGGCGCTCAAGAGCGCCTCGATCACGCTCGCCACCCAGGCCAACGACCACGGTTTCGACTGTGGGCCCCAGGGGCTCTCGCAGAACCTGACGATCGCGAAGCAGGACAGCTACCCGATCATCGGCATCGGCAACAACGCGGCCCAGGCGTTCACCCCCTACCGCGCGACCATCAACGGCCAGCGCATCGCCGTCATCACGGCGACGCAGGTGATCGCGGACAACCTGGTGAGCACCTGGACCGCTTCGTCAACGCAGCCGGGCGTCGCCTCGGCCATCGACCCGACCGCGCTGGTACGCGAGGTGCAACAGGTACGGCGGACGGCGGACACCGTGATCGTCTACGTGCACTGGGGCACCGAGACCCAGTCCTGCCCCAACCCCCAACAAGAGCCGCTGGCCCAACAACTGGTCAAGGCGGGCGCCGACGTCGTGGTGGGCGCCGACGCCCACGTGCTCTCGGGGGCCGGCTACCTCGGGAGCTCGTACGTGGCGTACGGCCTCGGCAACTTCGCCTTCTACGACAACACGCCGCCCGAAACCGACAGCGGCGCGCTCATCATCACCGCGCAGGGGCGGCACGTCTCGAGCGCCGTGTTCCGGCCGGCGACGATCGTGAGCGGCCTCCCGCAGCCCCTGACCGGGCAGCCGGCCGCGGCGGCGATCCAGAGCTGGAATGCGGCCCGCAGCTGTACCAACCTCGCGGTCACCCCGTCGACGAGCGTGGCGACGATGAGCGGCGAGACGACGCCGTTCGTGGCTCCGCCGGCGGCGGCGACGACGACGACCACGAGCTCATCGACGGGGAACTCCGGCAGCGCCACGACGACGACCCCGACCACGGCCGCCGCCACCACCACGTCGACCCGTGCCGGCACGCACGCCACGACGACGACCACCACCGCGGCGGCCTCGTCGACCACCACCTCCCCCACCGACAACGCCGGCGGGTAACGCAAGGGGGTCCCGGCGCGCCCGTCGAGGGTGTGGGTGCGCCGGGCGGATCCTTCAGGCCGGATCCATCACCGACCAGGTGTGCGACTTCTCGCCGAACGCATCCTCACCGGGGATCCGGCGGTAACGGAAGCGGATCTCCTCGAGGTCGTTCGGCTCGGACACGCTCGCTTCGGCCAGGTGCAGGACCATGTCCGCCTGGCGACGCAGCACCGCCCGCTGATCAGGTGAGGTCGTGTCGAGCATGATCGATCCCAACGAGTCGATCAGCCGGATCAGGACGGCGGGCATGCCGCGGGCCGACTGGCGAATCTTGTCGAAGGCCCGGTTCACCATGCGGGCGTAGGAAGGATCGAACTCGATGAGGCGAACCCGGCCGCCGGCGTCGCGGTAGACGCCCTCGTCGAGCACGCGACCCGACACCCGCCCCAGGCCCGCAGACAACCAGTCGATACAGGTGAGTGCCGTGAACGTGTCGTTCACGGCGGTCGACAGGGCGCGGATGGCGATCTCCACCAGCTGGTCGATGGCGAAGACCGGGTCTTGGACGAGGGTGCGGTGTGGCCCCGTCACGTGCGCCTTCCAGCTCCTCCCAGCGCCAGCTCGGGAGCTTCCGGCGGTCCTTGCCCACACGGGCGGGCTGCGGCGCGACGACCTCGTCGGCGTCGCTCACGACGCCTTCGCCCCGAAGCGAGCCCGGGCCCACCCTCTCGCAGACGGGCGGTCGAGGTTCGGGTCAGCTGGTGTCGGGTTGGGGTGGTCAGTCATGGCGCGCGTCGTCGGTCGTCGCCGACCAGTCTTCCCGGCACGCCAAGGAACCTCTTCGGCGGCGTTCGCTCTCAGCGGTCCACCGGCCACCCAGATCCCACCGAGGCAACGTAACATCCCTGCGTGTCCGGCCCTTTGCCCATTGAGCCGGCCGTACTGGCGATCGACGGGGGCAGCACCAAGACCGACGCCGCCCTCGTGTCGAGCGACGGCGCCGTGTTGGGTCGGGCCCGCGTCGGCCCGAGCAACCACCAACATCTCGGCGTCGATGGCGCGCTCGAAACGCTCGGACAGGCGATCGCCGCCGTGGCCAGAGACGCCGGCCTTGATGACGCGCCGCTCCGTTTTCCGCTCTGCTCAACCGGCGTCTATTGCCTGGCCGGCATCGACCTCCCGGTCGACGAAGACATGGTTGCTCACGCCCTCGCCGCCCGGGAATGGACGAATGACGTGATACTGCGCAACGACGCCTTCGCGGTCTCGCGGGCGGGAGCGACAAGGAACTGGGGCGTCGGCGTCGTGTGCGGCACCGGTCTGAATTGCGCCGCGGTCGGGCCGGACGGGTCCGTCGTCCGCTTCCCCGCCCTCGAAGAGCTTTCCGGGGACGTCGCAGCGGGGGGCGCCTGGCTCGGCGTGCGCGCCCTCGGCCTGGCCATCCGCGCCGGCGACGGCCGGGGCGAGCCGACGATCCTCCGCCAGGCGGTGCCGGCCCGCCTCGGCCAACCCGACGCCGAGTCCGTGCTCAGCGCCGTGCACACGGGCGGCATGGCGCGGGAGCGCCTCTTCGTATTGGCGCAGGTGCTGCTCGACGCGGCAGCCGACGGCGACGCGCCCGCTCGAACCGCGGCCGACCAGCTGGCCGACGAGATCGTGACCTTCGTCCGCGCCGCCGTGCAACGCCTCGGCGTCGAGCGCGAACCGGTGGAGGTCGTGCTCGGGGGCGGCGTCTTCAACACCCGCGACGAGCGGTTCCATCGCCGTATCGACGAGGGCATCCACGCCGTCGCACCGCGCGCCGAGCTCGTCAGGCTCGAGGCCCCGCCCGTCCTGGGCGCCGCGCTGATGGGCCTCGACGCGATCGGCGCCGCACCTCAGGCCCACGACACCCTGCGGGCCGCTTTGACGACGGCCTGAGCAGAGCCTTCAGCCCGTCTCAGTCCGTCGCGCCGCTACCGCTACCGCCACTGCCAGCGCCGGCCGCGGCTCCCGCTCCCGCCGTCTCCCGCGGCATCGCATCGGCCACCAACCGCTCGTCGTCGGCCAACAAGGAGTGCGCGAGTTGCTTCACCAGCTCGACGACCTCGGGATGCTCCTCGGGATTCCACCCCTCGAGGAGCTCGGTCAACCCGTTCCGCCGCGCCTCGGTCAGCCGATTCAGCGCCAGGGAACCGGCGGGCGTCAGGTGGAGATCGCACTCCGCACCGCGGCGGTGTTCGGCGATCATCCCGGCCGACACCAGGCCCTCCACCCCCGGCTCGATCACCGAAGGATCGACGTGGAGGTGCTCGGCCACCTCGTTCACCGTGCAGGCGGGCCGGTCGGACAGCCGGTAGAGCAACCAGACCGCTCGCGGCGGCAGGTTGACCTTCGCTCGCTGGGCCAGGGTCTCGTAGAGCTCGGCGCGGTTCTCCCGGGCCGACATGCGCTGGAGCGCCAGCTCGATCTCCTGGAGCGACGACCGCGCCTGCATCGCCCCGTGGACCTCGCCCGGGTCGACGGTCTCGACCGTCCGGCGCAACGGCACCTCGGGCAGCAAGAAGCTGAGCAGGAACGCGAAGAAGGAGATGGGCACCGCGACCAGGAACACGGTCTGCACGGCGTGCGTCACGGCGCCGATGTACTTCGTGAAGAAGGCGAGCCCCGCCGCCGTCGACTTGAGCTTGTTCAGGAGCGCCGGGTCGAGCGCCTGGGGGTTGAAGTTCCTGATCACGGCAGCCGGCACCTTGGCCAGCGTCGGCGCGATGGTGCGGCTGAAGACGATGGCGTAGATCGCGCCGAACACCGCCGTGCCGAAGGACCCGCCGATCATGCGGAAGAAGGTGGCCGAGCTCGTCGCCACCCCGAGCTCTTGATACGACACGGCGTTCTGCACCGCCACGACGAGGACCTGCATGATCAGGCCCATGCCGACCCCGAAGATGAACATGTAGGACGCGAGGAGCCAGCTGTTCATCGAGGCGTCGATGTAGGAAAGCAGATAGGCGCCCAACGTCAAGAGGGCCGAGCCGACGATGGGAAAGATCCGATAGCGCCCCCAGCGCGTCACGAGCCTTCCCGAGATCACCGAGGCGCCGAGCATCCCGAGCATCAGCGGCAGGATCCGCAACCCCGACACCGTCGGGCTGACGCCTTTGACGTTCTGCAGGAAGAGCGGGAGGAACGTCAGGGCGCCGAACATGGCGAAGCCCATCACGAAGCCGATGGCACTCGCCGCGTTGAACACGCGCACCGTGAAGAGGTGCAGCGGGATCACCGGCTCGGCCGCGTAACGCTCAGCGAACACGAAAGCCACCGCGAGGACGACTCCGAGCACCGCGGTGATGATGCTGGACGCGGAGACCCACGGCCACGAGATCCCGCCCAGACTGGCGAAGATGATGAGCGAGGTCGCCGACCCGGCGAGCAACACGGTCCCGGCGTAGTCGATGGAGTGCCGCACCTTGCGCAGGTGCCCGGGCAGGACGGCGCCCGTCACGAAGAGGGCCAGGATGCCGAGCGGCAGGTTGATGTAGAAGACCCACTGCCAGGACAGGTAGGTCACGCACAGGCCACCGATCAGTGGCCCGATGACGGTCGCCACGGCGAACATGGCGCCGAACAACCCCATGTAGCGACCCCGGTCGCGCGGCGACACGACGTCGCCGATGATCGTCTGCGCGCCCACCATCAGGCCGCCGCCGCCGAGACCCTGGAGCGCCCGGAACGCGATGAGCTCGGTCATCGTGTGGCTGAGCCCGCACAGCGCCGAACCGACGACAAAGATCACGATGGAGGCCTGGAAGAAGACCTTGCGCCCGTACTGGTCGCCGAGCTTGCCCCACAGCGGCGTGGACACCGTCGATGCGAGCAGGTACGCCGTCACCACCCACGCCAGGTGCGAGCCACCGTGCAGGTCACCGACGATCGTCGGCAGCGCCGTTGACACGATCGTCTGATCGAGCGCAGCCAAGAGCATGCCGAGCAGCAGGGCACCGAGGATCAGCCACAGCCGGCGGCCGGTGATGCGCTCGACCGCGGGAGGTGCCGCGTCGACGCTCACACCAACCTCTCCGACCTCTGCCACGATCGGCTCAGAGTAGGAACGCCATCGTCGAAATGCAACCATGGGCGGCTCGCCGCCCCGTTCCGCCGGAACCGTCACGGCGGCGCCCGATTCGGCCGGCCCACCGGAGCACCCGCACCGCCCGCGCTACGGTCGCCGCGGCGGATGCGGCGCCCGGCCGCACCGACAGACCGAGGAAGGCCCAGGATTCATGCGTACCCGCCTCACCGAACTCCTTCGGATCGAGCACCCCGTGATGCTGGCCGGCATGGGGGGCGTCTCCTACTCGGCCCTGGCGGCGGCCGTGTCGGCCGCCGGTGGGTTCGGCTGCCTCGGCGCATCCACCATGGGCGACGAGAAGATGGTCGAAGAGATCGCGGCGGTGCGGGCCGCCACCGACAAACCATTCGGGGTCGACCTGCTCACCGCCATGCCCGGCGGGATGACCGAGCAGGTCAAAATGGTCATCGAGGGCGGGGCCACCGCCTTCGTGGCCGGCCTCGGCGTGCCGACCGAGGTCGTCGACCTCTGCCATCAGCACGACGTGGTCGTCGTCAGCATGTGCGGCAAGGTCGAGCACGCGGTGCGCGCAGTAGAGGCGGGGTGTGACCTCGTCGTGGCCCAGGGCACCGAGGCGGGAGGCCACACCGGCCAGGTCGCCTCCTTCCCTCTGGTCCCACAGATCGTCGACGCCGTCGGCGCACGTGTCCCCGTTGTCGCCGCCGGAGGGATCTTCGACGGCCGCGGCCTCGCCGCCGCTCTGGCGCTCGGAGCGGACGGCGTGTGGGTCGGCACGCGCTTCATTGCGACGCCCGAAGCGCGCGGCGTGCTGGGTTACAAGGAGAAGCTGCTCACCAGCCGCGAGGACCAGACCACCGTCAGCCGGGCCTATTCGGGCAAGACGATGCGCGTCGTGCGCAACGACTACACCGACTACTACGACGCCCATCCCCAAGAGCTCAAGAAATTCCCCGAGCAGCTCGCCGCGGCGTACGGCAATGGCGCCATGCACCTGGGCGGCGACTCCTTCAGCGAGGGCGTGGACGTGGACAAGGAGTGCTATCCGGCCGGACAGGGCGTCGGCGGGATCACCGAGCTCGTCCCCGCCGGCGAACTGGTCCAGCGTTTCGTGACCGAGGCAGAGGCCGTGCTCGATCGCATGGCCGCGCTGCGCTGAGCGTCCCTCGCGGCGGAGCGTGACGACGGGAACGGGCGGACCGCACGCTACGGGCGCAACCGAAGGCCGGGTCGCGCTCGTCACCGGGGCGAACCACGGCATCGGCGCGGCGACGGCCAAGGCGCTCGCCGCCCGAGGAACGGCGGTCCTCTGCGCGTACTACCGCAACGACCGATTGGGCGGGCTCGAGGATCCGTCTCTCCCGGCGGCCTACCGGGCCACGCGCATGGCCCGGGCTGACTTCGTCGTCGAGGCGATCCGCGCCGCCGGCGGTCAGGCCGCGGCGGTGGAGGCCGATCTATCCGACGCCGCGTCGATTCCCCGCCTCTTCGATGCCGCCGAGCAGCAACTCGGCCCGGTCCAGATTCTGGTGAACAACGCGTCGGGGTGGAAAGGCGACACCTTCGTGCCGCAGGCGACGGACCGCTTCGGTCGGGCCCAGAACCCCGTGACGCCGGCCTCGTTGGACCAGGTCTTCTCGGTCGACGCTCGGGCGGCCGCCTTGCTGATCGCCGAGTTCGCCCGCCGCCACGTCGCGCGGCACGGGCAATGGGGCCGCATCGTGGGACTCACGTCGGGCGAAGGGGACGGCTTCCCCGAGGAGGTCTCCTACGGCGCCGCGAAGGCAGCCCAGGTGAACTTCACGCTCAGCGCGGCGACCGAGCTCGCCCGCTACGGCATCACGGCCAACGTGGTTCACCCCCCGATCACCGATACGGGGTGGATCAACCCGCAGACGGCATCGGCCGTGCGCTCGGCCGGCCGCCGGGTCGCCACGCCCAAAGAGGTGGCCGAGGTGATCGCCTATCTGGTCTCCGATGCCGCGGCGCTCGTAACGGGGAACGTCATCCGTCTCAGCTAAACGCGGCCTCGTCAGGCGATGCGGTACGTCTGCAGGCCGTGCGCCAACACCTTGCCGGCCTCGTCGGTCGCGGTGATCTCGGTGAAAATGAGCTCCCGGGCTCGGCGGACGGTGTGCGCCGAGCAGAGGAGGTCCCCACCGGAGCTGGCGGCGACGTACTGGAGCGCCATGGAGACCGTGGAGGCCCGCATGCCGCGATCGAAGTCATGGTTGGACCACGCGGCGAGTGCTCCGGTCGTGTCGATCACCGTGCCGACCACACCACCGTGGTACGTGGCGCCGTCGTTGCTCAGTTCGACGCGGAACGGCAATCGGGTGGCGACGTCGTCGGGCTCGTAGCGCTCGACGACCAAGCCGAGCCACGACAAGAAGGGCGTCTTGGCGAAGACGGCCGGTATGGCCGTCCTTCGCTTGCGTTGTTCGGCCTCCGTGAGCCCGCCTTGCGCTTGGCTCACGAGGCGTCGGCCAGCCCGACCGGGCAAGAGACCCCGGTGCCGCCGAGTCCGCAGTACCCGTTCGGGTTCGCCTCGAGATACTGCTGGTGGTAGGGCTCTGCGTAGTAGAACTCGCCGGCCGGCCTGATCTCGGTGGTGAGGTCGCCGTAACCGGCGTCGATCACCGACTTGGCGAACCGGACCGCGACCTCTTGCGCGACGGCGGCTTGCTCCGGCGTGGTTGTGTAGATGGCGGAGCGGTACTGCGTGCCGACGTCGTTGCCCTGTCGCATCCCCTGCGTCGGATCGTGACCCTCGAAGAACGCGCTCACCAGCTGCTCGTACGAGATGACGGCCGGGTCGTAGACCACCTGGACCACCTCGGCGTGACCGGTACGGCCGCCGCAGACCTCTTGGTACGTGGGGTTGGGCGTAAACCCGCCTGCGTAGCCGACGGCGGTCGTGTAGACGCCGGGAAGCGACCAGAAAATCCGCTCGGCCCCCCAGAAACAGCCCATGCCGAAGATTGCCCGCTCGAGCCCCTCCGGGAACGGCGGGGTCAACTTCGTCCCGAGCACCAGGTGCGGATCGGTGACGGGCATGGATTCGGGCCGCCCGGGCTTCGCCTGCTCGGGGGTGACCATCTGTGACTTGCGCGAGTTGAACAATCCCATTTCGTCTCCTGGGGAATCGGGTCCGCCTGCTGGCCGGCCCATCTCAGTATGGGCAGGGGTTCCCACGTCACGCGGCTCTCCCACCTCCGCTTATTTCAACCCGCGCACGACGTGAAATATTCCGATATATCATTATGGTACGTTACATGTCGGATCTAACGATGCACTTTTGACCAGGAGGAATAGCCACATGCCACACCCACACGACCACGGACATGGTCACCACGAAGACCGAGAGCACGATCACGAGCACGACCACGAGCGCTTCTTTGCCCACGCCATGCGGGGACCCGGGACGCGCTGGGGTGGTGGGCACGGCGGCTGGGGCGGAGGACGACGCATGCGACGTGGCGCGATCCGTACCGCCATCCTGCTCGCGCTGCGCGAGGAGCCAGCGCACGGATACGAAGTCATGCGCCGCCTCGAAGAGATGAGCGGCGGTCTCTGGCGTCCGAGCCCAGGTTCGGTCTATCCGCACCTGCAGATGCTCGAGGACGAAGGGCTCGTGCGATCCTCGGATGTCGACGGCAGCCGTACCTACGCGCTGACCGACACCGGCAAGGCCGAGGCAGAGAAGAACGAGCCGCCTTGGCGGCCCGCCGGCGAGTCGGAGGACAAGATCCGCACGCTGCGCGAAGCCATCGGCCAGCTGGCCAGCGCGGCCAAGCAGCTCGCCGGCGCCGGAGAAGCCGCGCAGGTCGACCGCGGCATCTCGATCATCCAAAAGGCGCGCAAGGACCTGTATCAGATCTTGGCTGAGGACTGAGGGAGCGGCCCGGTACTCTGCCAAGAGACCCATGACGACCAGCGCCACCACAACCACGCTCGATGAGGTCGACGCCGGCATCAGGCCCATTATCGAAACCGTCGGCCTGACGAAGACGTACCCCGGGACGGACTTCCGAGCTGTCGACGGTCTGAACCTTCGGGTTGGTACGGGGGAGGTCTTCGGACTGCTCGGTCCGAACGGCGCCGGCAAGACGACCACGGTCGGCGTGCTCACGACTCGTGTCGTTCCGACTGGCGGGGCCGCCTTCGTCGGCGGCATCGATGTCGTCCGGCAGCCGACGCTGGTCAAACAGCTCATCGGCGTCGTGTCGCAACAGAACACGCTCGACCGTCAGCTCACCCCATGGGAAAACCTCTATTTCCACGGACGCCTCTTCGGGATGGGCGCAAAGGAGTGTCGCCAGACCGCCGACGAATTGCTCGGAACGGTTCCAACTGAGCCGCTTCGCCAAGGCCTCGGTGTACGCCCTCTCGGGGGGTATGGCGCAACGCCTCATGGTGGCCCGGGCCATCTTCCACCGCCCTGCCGTCCTCTTCCTCGACGAGCCCACGGCCGGGCTCGACCCACAGGGTCGTTTGGCCCTGTGGGACCTCCTCGGTGGGCTGAACGCGGACGGACAGACGATCATGTTGACGACCCACTACATGGAGGAAGCCGACAAGCTCTGTCATCGGGTGGCGATCATGGACCACGGCAAGATCCTCGCCCTCGACACGCCCAGCGAGCTCAAGCGCAGCGTGGGCGCCGACACCATCGTCACCGTCAAAGCGGCCGGCGATCCGACCGAGCTCGCCGCTGCCTTCGAAAGCCGCCTCGACGACCTGACGCGTACACGACCGATCGCGGACGGTGTCGAGTTGCAGATCAGGGGTGCCGACCGCCTGGTCCCCCGCGTCGTCGAGGCCGCAGAATCCGCCGGATTCTCCCTGGCCGACCTCTCGGTCGCCGAGCCCACCCTCGAGACGGTGTTCATCGGACTTACCGGGAAGGACCTGCGCGATTGATGGCTGCGACCACGACACCGGAAATCACCCCAACCGCCTTCGGAGCGCCCGGTTCGCATCGGGTCGACCTGACGCCCACCCGCTCCGCGGCGGCCGCGAGTTGGACGTCGTTGAGGGCGCTGATCCTCCGGGACATGGTGGTGCTCTGGAAGCACAAGATCGAGTTCACGGTGCGGACGCTGGTGCAGCCGTTCCTCTTGTGCTTCGTCTTCCTCTACGTCTTCCCCAAGATCGGTCAGGGCATCGGCGCCGCCAGCGGGGTCCCGGGGGCCGAGTCGGCCTTCGCCACCGTGCTCGTGCCCGGCGTGGTCGGGCTTGCCATCATGTTCCAGGGCATTCAGGCCGTCGCGATGCAGCTGGCGCAGGAGTTCGGCTTCACCCGGGAGATCGAGGACCGCGTGCAGGCGCCGTGCCCCATCTGGTTGGTGGCGATCTCAAAGGTGATCTCCGGTGGTGGCCAGGGACTGATTTCGGCGGCGATCGTGTTGCCGATCGCCTCGGTGGTTCACGCCGCCGGTGTCGAGGCCAACATCAACCTGCACTGGCTCCTCATCGTGACCCTCGTGCCACTTTCCTGCATCTGCATGGCCTCGCTCGGGCTGTTGCTCGGCACCGCGTTCGAACCGCGCAATCTCGGCCTGATGTTCGGCTTCATCGTGTTGCCCATCACGTTCCTTGGTGGCACCTACTACCAGTGGACGCGGTTGGCTCCGGTCAAGGTGGGTGCGGTGCACTGGCTGCAGATCGTGGTGTTGATCAATCCCCTCATCTACATCAACGACGGCATGCGGGCCGCTTTCACGGACGCCGCACATATGCACCTGTACGTCATCTACCCGGCGATCATCGCGTTCAGCGTGATCTTCCTTACGCTCGGCCTCAAGAACTTCAGGCGCAAGGTCCTCGCTTAGCGGCCGTGCGGCGCGGTTGGGCGCCGACGCCCGACTGATGCCACGGCTTACGACTTCACAGCACCCGAAGTGCCTCCGGCAGCGCCCGCTCCGCCCGCGTAAAGGCGCGGAGCGAGGCCAGATCCCCCACCCGGGCCCGGGCCAGTTCGAGGCAGACCTCGAGGCTGACGGCGACGGCCGCCGTTGGTGGGTCGGGCACTTGGAGTCCGGGCACGCTGCTCGCGACGTCGTCACCGTGGACGACCACTTCGAGGACCCTGGTGCGGAGGTATTCGCAGAGTGGGACCTGCCCACCGGCCACGCGAATGACCGGAACGGTCCGAGTCGGCGATGCCGAACTGAGCAGACCCACCAGTTCATCGCGTGCAGCCGTGCACGCGGCGGCAACAAGGATTGGGCCTGTTTGGGCGAACGCCTCTGCGGCCGATCGCAGCGACTCCGCGAACGGATCGTTGCCCGTCGTGCCCTCCACCCGGTTCTGGCCGAAGAACTCACCGATCGCGACTCTCCGCAGGCCGTGCGGTTCCGCGTCCTTCAGCACCTGCTCCAGCCAGACCACACCGTGGACGGCGTGAGCCGCGACGCCGCCGACCGTGTAGTGCACGAGCGCGCTGGGCTGGCCCCACGACGCCTCGACCTCGGCCCGGACCAGGATGCTCCGCAGCCAGTCCACCGCGCCCAAGTAGGTATCGACCTCTTGGCGTGACAAGGTGCTCGGTTGCATCGATCGGAGAGTAGGCCACGGCGTCCTCCCGCATGAATGGGACCTGCGATTTCGCCCGCCCTGGGCGGGACCGGCCCACTTGGCTCTCGCCATATCCATTCAGTGGGTACCACCTGGTCGTTGCGGAAAATGCCCGCCGCGCGCCTCAATGTCACAACATCTGGGTAGGGTGATTCGAACCGTGCAGCCACGTGTGCGACCGCTCCCGGGTGGGGTGGCGAAGGGACGGATCCCATGACGACGAGCGGTCCCACAGCGCCGTCCGACCACTTGGAGGAGTACGTCCGTGTTCGGGCGACCACCGAGCGCCTGGCGTCGGTCCTCAGCGCCGAGGATCAGACGGTACAAACGATGCCGGACGTCAGTCCGACCAAATGGCACCGGGCTCACGTCACCTGGTTCTTCGAGACCTTCGTGCTCGGCGAGTACGCCGGTGGCTACCGCGCCTTCGACGACGCTTACGCGTACATCTTCAACTCCTACTACGAAGCGGTCGGAGCCCGGCACCCTCGGCCCGAGCGCGGGCTGCTGTCGCGCCCCGGCATCGATGAGATCGCGCGCTACAGGGCCTACGTCGACGGACAGATGGAGGCGTTGCTGCGTGAACCCGGACAACCCGGCTTAGTGGAGCTGATCACCCTCGGACTCCACCATGAACAGCAGCACCAGGAACTCGTGTTGATGGACATCAAGCACGTCCTTTCGAGGAACCCGCTCCATCCGGCGTATCTCGCCGGGACGCTTCCCCGGGCAGAGAGCCACCCGCCCAAGGCCGGGTGGCTCGAGCACGACGGAGGCCCGGTGGAGATCGGCCATCGGGGCGTGGGGTTCGGCTTCGACAACGAATTTCCGGTCCACACCGTGCATCTCACCCCCTTCGGGTTGGCCGACCGGCCCGTCACCTGCGGTGAATGGCTCTCCTTCATGGAAGACGACGGGTACCGACGACCCGAGTTCTGGCTCTCCGACGGCTGGGCCGTGGTCAACGGCCAGGACTGGGAAGCGCCGCTGTACTGGTCCCGCGACCCCGACCATCCCGACCGGTGGCTCCAGTTCACGCTCGCGGGAGTGCGACCAGTCGATCCGGACGAACCGGTGTGCCACGTCAGTTACTACGAGGCGGACGCGTTCGCCCACTGGACCGGCATGCGGCTGCCGACGGAGTCCGAGTGGGAGATCATCGCCGCGACCCGCGGCGAGGGCGACAACTTCTTACGCGACGATTTCCTGACCCGGGGGGCGCCGCACCCTCGGCCCGCGGTGAGTTCAAACGCCATCTACGGCGACACGTGGGAATGGACGTCGAGTGCGTATTCGCCCTATCCGGGTTTCCGGGCCGCGCCGGGAGCGGTGGGTGAGTACAACGGCAAGTTCATGGTGAGCCAGTACGTCTTGCGCGGTGGAAGCTGCGCCACACCGCAGGGGCACACCCGCCCGACATATCGCAACTTCTTTCCGCCCGGAGCGCGTTGGGCTTTCGGTGGCGTGCGGCTCGCCCGGGATCCCTGAGCGATGTCGTACACGATTGACGTGCACCTCTCACCGGACGAGGTCCGCTCCCAAATGCGAGCGGATGCCCTTTTGGGGCTACAGGGCGTCGAGAAGTCGATCCCACCAGTGTGGTTCTACGACGAGCGTGGAAGCCGCTTGTTCGAGGAGATCACCCAGCTGCCCGAGTACTACCCCACGCGTGCCGAGCGCGCCCTCCTCGAGACGAACGCCCCGGCCATCGCGGGGCTCGCCAAAGCCGACACACTCGTCGAGTTGGGTGCCGGCGCATGCGACAAGACCCGTGTACTCCTTTCCGCCCTTCAAGAAGCGGGCACGTTGACGCGCTACGTGCCCTTCGATGTCAGCGACGAGTTTCTCCGCAGTGCCGCTGACACGCTGTCGGCGGAGTTCCGCACGCTCGATATCCACGTCGTGATCGGCGACTTCCACCACCACCTGGGGGAGATCCCCACGGACGGTCGGCGCATGGTCGCGTTCCTCGGCGGCACCATCGGGAACCTCGACCCGGGCCAGCGAGCCCGCTTCCTCTTCGACCTCAATTGCACGATGTCGAGTGACGATTCGCTCCTGCTCGGGACCGACCTGGTCAAAGACCGCGCCAGGCTCGTCGCGGCATACGACGACGCCGCCGGCGTGACCGCTGCCTTCAACCGGAATGTGCTCCACGTGCTCAACCAGCAGTTGGGCGGCAACTTCGATCCGGATCGATTCCGTCATGTGGCGCTGTGGAACGAGGACGAGCAGTGGATTGAGATGCGGTTGCGCGCAGACGAGGCGTGCGAGGTCTCGCTCACGGAGGTGGACATCAGCGTCCGCTTCGAGGAGGGCGAAGACGTGCTGACCGAGATCAGCTCCAAGTTCACCCCCGGGCGCGTCGAGGCCGAGCTCGAACAGGCTGGGTTCGTGATCGAAGAGATGTGGGGAGCGGAGGACGGCGAATTCCTGCTGACCCTGGCGCACCCCTACTGCTGATCCGATCCAACCTCAGGCAGAGGCCGCCTCAGGTTCGTGCGCCGGCGACGCAGTGGCGTCCGAAGCCGGGGGCTGCCGCCGCCGCATCACGAGCCAGCCGCCGAGGAGTACCAACAACACTCCGACCGCGCCAACGCTCAACACGCTGGCGAGGACCAGATGGGGTGGCTGATAACGGAACGTGACGACGTCACGGCCGGCCGGAAGGCGCACCTGCTGCACGAGGTTGACCGAAGAGACCGGCACCGCGTGTGCGGCTCCCCCGTTCACCGAGACACTCGCCAACCAACCAGCGTCCCAGGCTACCGAGCGGATCACCTTCGACCCGGAGGTGGCATCGACTCTTATCTGCTCCGACTTGGTCGTGCTCGAGAGCACCGTGACGCCAAGGGGCCGCCCGCCGTTCGTCGAGGCCGACACGGGCTGCGGAGCCCTGGCTGAGGTAAAGACCACGTAGCCCTGCGACGTTCCCGCCTGGCGCCACGGTCCCGGCACGACAGCCGCCGAGAGTGAACCGGCGATTTCATAGGAATGGCCACTGACCGAGATGACCGCCTGGTGCGCCGGCAGCGAACCGACTACCTGGACCGAGAGGCCAATCCCCTCCGTACTCGGCAGGCGCGCGGTCACTCTGTTCGCACCGATCGCCACCGGCACGGTGGCGCCCCAGTGCGTCGACCCGTCCGCGGTCAGCACGCCGAAGCGGACGAGCGCGGCTGACGAGCTGGCGTGGGTGAAGAGGAGGGTGGCCCTGGCCGCCTGGAGCGACTCACCGAAGAACCACGACTCGGACTGGCCGGTGTGCAGCGATGGCCGCGGCCCAGGATAAAAGGGGTAGGCGGTCTCGTTGAAGTCCGCGCCGTAGCCACGGAGCAGGACCGGGTCGGATCCGTAGCCCTCGGGGAGCTGCGTCACCCCCGACAACGAACGTGGTGCAGAAGCAAGGGGCACGAGGAAGTACTCGGGCACCGTGACGATCTCTTCGAGATCCAGCCGGTCGAGGGTGCCCGAACCGAGCTCGCCGATGTCGAGGTCGTCCTGCTCGTGGGTGTGCGTCACCGATTCGTATTTGCTGTTCACGATCGACGCGTAGCCCGAGATGGACGGCAACCCAGGGATGATGTTCAGGTCCGGGATGCCCTGCTCGCTCCCCGGGTAGCTCAAGTACGTCTGTGGGTCGTAGTTGATGAACCGGCCTCCCGCCGAGAGATGAGCCGCCATCAACTGCTGAACCGGCGTCGTCCCGCTGACCACGTCGTTGGGTGGCGATTGCGTCAGTTGGCTCGTCAACGCCATCAATCCCAGATCGACCGCCACGAATGCGGCCGCCGCGGCCGCCCACTGTTTCCCGCTGAGCCGGGGACGAAGCCAGACGATCGCGGCTGCGACCGCGGTGAAGGCGAGGGCGATGAGCGTCACCCTTCGCACAGTGTGGGTCACGCCCGGACTGGCCCAGACGCCCGCAAAGACATGCACGAGAGATCCGGTTGCCGTCAGCGCCCAAACAACCAGGACGGCGACGAGCGCGAGGGGCACCAACGCGAGGACCCGGTCGTAACGCCGCCAACGCACCTCGACCTGCGGCGCATCCGTCCGGTCGAGCCACCCCGCAAACAGGACACAGACGGCCGTCGCCACGATGATCATGTTGCGGCTCTGAAGTCGCTGGTGGCCGTAGATCGGGATGCGGTTGAAGAACCGCTCCAGCGGTGTGTTCGAGCCCAGCGCCAGCAGGTACCCGAAGACGCCCACGGCGTACCAGGTGAGTCGGTCACGCGGCGCGAGGCGACTCGGCCAGCGCGGGTGCAACAGCGTGATGAGTGCGATCAGCGGGAGCACGCCCAGATAGATGCCGACCTCGGGCAGGTTGTAGTGGCTGAAGAACCCAGATTCCCCGAGGCGTCCGTAGCCGCCGTCGAGATACGGCACCAACGCGAAGATGCTGAACCGCGTCGGATAGCTCCCCGCAGCAGCGAAGACCCCCGCACCGCGCTGTGAGTTACGAATCGCCTCGAGTCCGGGCAGCCATTGGATCGCCGCCAGAGACAAGGCGAGCGCCGCGCCGGCGGCACACCGGGTGAGCACCCGCCACCAACGCTCCGGGCTCAGTCCCGCCGACATGACGGCGAACGCAATGACCAGGAGCGCTTCGTCGAGCATCGCCTCGGGTGCACCACCCAAGATCACCGTCGCATAGGCGATGCCGAGCAGAATCACCCATCGCCATCGGCCATCGCGCACGATGTGATGGATGGCCAGCAACATCCAAGGGATGGCAACGAAGCCCTCGGTCATGTCGACGTGGTTGACCTGACTCAGAACGGGCCCCGCAAAGGCGAAGGTGGCCGCACCGAGGAGACAGGCCACCGTCGAGATCTTGAGCGCCCGCAGGAAGACGTACATCCCGATGGCGATCGCGGAGAAGAGGACGACCTCGGTGGCGATCCAGGCGGCTCGATCCGGCAGCACAACGAACAGGCCCATGAGCGGGTAGAACGCGCCAGCGTTGAAGTCCGCCATAAGCGGCGTGCCGCTGAAGATGTACTGGTTCCAGAACGGCAGCTCGCCGTGGCGGAGCATCGAACCCACCAGCACGTGCAACGGATAGTTCTGCTGCAGGTTGTCCCCGGTGATGATGAGGCGGCCAGAGATCAGATCCGGCAACACGAACCCGATCAGCGGGATGGCAACGAGCACCGCGTAGGGCCACAAAGGTCCGATGTGTGCTCGGAGTCGGTCCACTATCGAGGGGCTGCTTTCCGGGAGTCTCTGGAGTGCGACCTCCGCCGGGGCTCGGCGTAGCGCAACTCGGCGACGCTAGCCCCTCTTGCTGAGACTCCCCTCAGACGGGTCGCTCCGCGGACGATTCTTCGGGGTTGGAGTGCCCGGTCCGCGTGATGTTGCTCGAGGTCGAGCGCCACTGCACTTTCGGGGCCAGCGCTGAGCGCTCGAGTCGGCCGATGTGGGTCCGCGCGATCGACAGCATGTCGGCCAACAACTCGTCACCGAGAAGGTAGGGCATCAGACCGAGATCGAGCAGCTTGGTGTGCGCCGCCCGGTAGTAGTGCTCCTCGGCCTCGACGCGGGGGTCATCGAGGTGAATGATCTCCGCGCCGCCCACGGCGTCGGAGACCTTCTCCGCCAACTGGCTGACCGAGAAGGACTCGGTGAATTGGTTGAAGACCCGGAACTCACCGGCTTTGGCCGGGTTGCGAATGGCCAGTTCGATGCAGGCGAGCGTGTCTCGGATGTCGAGGAAACCACGGGTCTGGCCACCCTTGCCGTAGACCGTCAGGGGCTCACCGGCGGCGGCCTGGATGACGAAGCGGTTGAGCACGGTTCCGAACACGGCGTCGTAGTCGAAGCGCGTGGCCAGCTCAGGGTGCAGGGTCGTCTCCGGGGTCGACTGGCCGTAGACCACGCCCTGGTTGAGGTCAGTTGAGCGAAGGCCCCAGGCCCGGCAACAGAAGGCGATGTTGTGGCTGTCATGCACCTTGGACAGGTGGTAGAAGCTGCCGGGCTGCTTCGGGAACGGCAAGACGTCGGTGCGACCCCGGTGGGTGATCTCGATGTAGCCCTCTTCGATGTCAATGTTGGGCGTGCCGTACTCCCCCATCGTTCCGAGCTTGACCAGGTGGATCGACGGGTCCGTTTCGGCAATGGCGTAGAGCAGGTTGAGTGTCCCGACCACGTTGTTGACCTGGGTGTATACGCAGTGTTTGCGGTCGACCATCGAGTAGGGCGCGCTGCGCTGCTCGGCAAAGTGCACGATGGCGTCGGGCCGAAAGCGGCCGACCATGTCGTAGACGAAGGCTTCTTCGGTCAGGTCGCCGATGAACGTATCCAGTCGCTTGCCCGAGACGTCCTCCCAGCAGTCCACTCGCCGGTGCAGCGACGCGATCGGCACGAGCGAGTCGACCCCCATTTCGAGGTCGTATCCCCGCCGAGCGAAGTTGTCAGCCACGCCGACCTCGTACCCGGCCCGAGACAGGTGCAGCGCCGTTGGCCACCCCAGATACCCGTCACCACCGAGGACCAGAATTCGCACCTGACACCTTCCGTTTCCGTGACAACCAGATTTCACATGCGTGACAGACGAAGTTTTCCCCTGTATCCTGGGATGATCCTGAGAATCCTGTTAAGGAAGGTTTCGGGTTCCCAACATCGGCTCCACCTGTGACAAAATCACTGCAGTTCGATGAAGATTTTTGCTCCCGCGGAACCCTCCGCCGGGATCGCAAGTAAGGAAACCCCGATGGAGCTCGTGCCCCCGAGCGCTACCCCAGACGCCCCGACTGTCGAGCACGACACCACTGTCGACGCGCCCGTGCAAACGGCGGTTCGGATCGGGCTGACGCGCACGGCGTTGCTCGGCGCGCTCGGCACCGCCGCCATCGTTGTCGGTGCGCTCCTCGGCGGCCAGTCCTTCGAGACGCATCTCCCCGGCGCATGGTTCTTCGGCATGCCGGGCGGTCCCCTGGGCTGGCTTGGCACCAGCGATACGTTGCCTCCCGTCGCCTCGCTCGCGCTGGTCTTCGGTGGCCTGATCCTGCTGACCCGGGTCTGGCTCGGTTTCTTGCGTTACCTGAAGGCCAATCAGGGGTTCCCCGTCCGACGCGTCGTACTCGTCGTCGTCGTCTGGGCCGTGCCGCTCCTCCTTGCGCCTCCGCTGTTCAGTCGCGACGTCTACACCTACGCCGCACAGGGCGAGATGGTGAGCCACCACATCAACCCCTACGACTACGGACCCAACGTGCTCGGCTCGACGCCGTTCAACAACTTCGGCGACCCGTTCTGGGCGGGCAACGAATCCCCGTACGGACCGACGTTCCTCGAGGTCGACGGGGTCGTGGACCAGGCCTCCGGTCACAATTTCCTCGCCGATCTCGTCCTGCTCCGGCTCCTCGAGGTCGCCGGCATCGCACTCATGGTGGCCGCCACGCCCATCCTCGCCCGCTGGGCCAAACGCGACCCCGCCCATGCTGTCCTTCTCGGAGCGGGATCTCCGCTCGTCCTGCTCTCGTTATTGGCCGGTGACCACAACGACGCCCTCATGGTGGGGATGCTGATGGCCGGCCTCGCCGTGGCGAAACGCTTCGGCACGGTGCCCGGCGTGATCATCTGCGCGCTCGCGGCGGGAGTGAAGTCACCGGCCGCGCTGGGTGTGCTGTTCCTCGGGTGGGTCTGGGCCGGCCCCGGCGCGTCGACGCGTCGACGCATCGGCCACACCGCGCTCGCCGGACTCATTGCACTGGCGACGATGGAGATCTCTGCGCTCGTGACCGGTACCGGATGGGGTTGGATCCGGACAACGACAACAGCGGACGCGGCCTTCACAGGAGTGACCCCGATCAACGTCTTGGCGCGAGGTGCCTCCATCTTGAGTCACGTGGTCCAGGTGCCCCTGTCCACCGCGGACTTCCACCCAGTCTTCAGCGTGCTCGGGCTCCTCGTCGCGGTCTACGTCGGCTACCGGCTGCTGATGCGCGCTCCGGAGGACGGCGTGGTGCGCTGCCTTGGCCTGACCCTCCTCGTGCTGGCATTGCTCGGTCCCATCGTCTGGGCCTGGTACGTCACGTGGGGGGTTGTGGTCTCAGCCCCTGCCGCGGCGGGTCGCCTGCGCACAGCACTCATCGTCATCAGCACGTTCTGGGCCTTTGCCGGGCTGACCTCAGTCCACAACATCTACATGCGGTTGCTGCACACGTTCGTACTGTCGGACTTGCTGCTGGTGACGATGCTGCTCGCTGTCGCCATCATGCCGCTCGCCCAGTTCGCCAGCGCACGGCCCGACCGACCCCGCCTGCCGCGGCTCCGACCCGGTCCGGACGATGATTCGTCGCGCACACCGCTGCTGGGCGACGGCGTGCTCGTCGGCGCGGGAGTCCGCGCCGGGACCTAAACCCGATTTCGCGCCTGTCAGTCGGCCATGTCGAGGGCCGAGACCACCCGGTCCGGTCGAAGGCGCGCCAGCAGTTCGCCGGTGACGCCGTTACGATCCCCGAACTCCTCGGCCCGGTCCGCTCCCATGTAGCGCGCGCCGATCCTCGTTGCCCATAGCCGTAGCTCGTCAAGGTCGTCGCTGAGCTCGACGACGCCGTCGATCACGACGAAGCTGAACGGGGGTCGTTCGTCATCGACGCACAGTGACGCCCTCGGATCGCGGCGCAGGTTCCGACCCTTCACCGTCGATTCGCCGGTGTTGAACACGATGGTGCCGTCCGTATCGACCACGTACCACACCGGCGCCACGTGCGGTTGCCCGTTGGCCCGGACCGTCGCCAGCTTGCCGGTGTGCGGCGGAAGGCCGGCGAGGAAAGCCTGCACCTCGGCTTCGCTCATCGGGCGAGGCGGCACTAGCCCGGTTCTCCGCCGTTCGCCGTGAACGCCTTCAGCCAAGATTCGATCATCGGCCCGAACGCCGCGGGGTTATACGCATCCTCCTCGTAGGAGAACTTCATGTCGCCGGCGTAGTGCAGCACGGTGATGTTGTGGGCCTGGTGTATCGAGCCATCGCCCGGGTCCTCCATCCGGTTCTCAATCCGACAGATCCACCAGCCGCGTTCCTCATCGCAGACGCACCACGAATGGGGGAAGGAGTTCATCGCCCGGTTCGGCCATTCGGCCATGAGGGGGGCGATCCAGGCGTAGATCTCGTCGGGACCACGGAAGGTGCCGAACGTGTGCTCCAGGTACACGGCGTCGTCCGTGAACAGGTTGGCCCAGTCGCGCCACTCGCCGCTCGACGCGCAGCGGTTCGCGGTCTCGGTGTAGTGCTGATGCGCCCGCTCGAGTTCTTCCCGGCTCCACGTTGTCATGACTTCAGGATCCATTCGCTCATGGTGACACTGCGCAGCGTACTCAGGTCGACGAACGCGCTGATCTCCTCGATCATCTGGGTGACATGTGCATTCATGCGCTCAGGGTCTCCGTCGGCGCAGTAGAACAACATGGGATCGGTCACGTGCTCGAGCGAGGGCCACGCCTCTTCCACAATGCCCTGGAACGCCGGCGCGCCTTCGGTCAGAGGTCGGAACACCGCGTTGCGCACGTAGCGCATGCGCGGCTGGATCGACTCGGTGATCGGCGAGATGCGGGAGTGCCAGCGCGCGATCCATTCCTCGGCCGACTGCTCGGGATGCCGTTCGAGCATGGCCACGGTGAGGACGCCGGGCGACCGTACGCCATCGGGCCAGTAGCGCGGCACCGACCACTGGTTGCCCCCGTAGTCCCGGTACAACGACTCCACCACCGAGTACCCGGCCAACCGGGCCGAGGCGGCGGCCAGCACTTCTTCGTAGGGCGCACGATGATCGACGGCGTGCAGCCAGAGCGAGACCACCGCGTCAACGGGCAGCTCGCCCTCCGGGGTGGGCACGGGCGCTGGTATGTCGCTCTCGGGGTCGCGCAGGTCCATACTCAGCCGCAGGGGGCCCAGATCGAGGAGTTCCCTGGCCACCTCGCCCAACATGGCCTCGGCGACCTCGGACCGGCTGCGTGCCGCGCCCGGCCACAGCAGATACATCAGCTTCTCCACGGCACCTCGTTCCGTTGGCTCAGGTGCGGGATCACCGGGTCACCACGTGAGCCCGAGCGCCTCGCGCATCGTCGCCTCGAACTCGGCGTCGCGCAGAGTCCGCCGGAGCTCGAGCACCATCGCGGCGTCCTTGCCGACCTCGACCCGCACCGGTGTGTCGGGGTCCTCGATCGCGCTCGCCACCGCCAGAGCCACCGTTTCGGGTCCGGGCCGGCCGTCAGGGCCGACCAGCGTGCTCACGGTGGCGCCCCACTGCGCGTGTAGTTCGGCGTACGCCTCGGGGCCTAGGTGATCGGCGTCGTCGTGTTTCATGCCGGGCGCGATGTACCCCGGTTCGATGATCACCACGCGGATCCCGAAGTGTCCGAGCTCGAAGTGCATCGACTCGGACATCGCCTCGAGCGCATGTTTCGAGGCGGCATAGGGCCCCTCCAGCGGAGTCCCGATCCTTCCTTGTACCGAGCTGATGTTCACCAGCACGCCGTGGCCCCGCGCGCGCCAGCCCGCCACGACAGCCTGGGCGACCCGGAGCGGGCCGAGGGTGTTGACGTCGAGCACCTGCGTGAAGCGCTCGAGCGGATAGGTCTCCAACGGGCCGTAGCCGGTCAACGCGGCGTTGTTGACCACCGCATCAAGCTCGCCGGCCTGCGGCCACGGCGGCGCGCACCGATGCGGCGTCGCGCACGTCGAGCGGCAGGGCCAGGCTCGCCGGCAGGCCCTCCAACTGGGCCACGTCCCTGGCCGTGGCCACCACCTCGTGCCCCCGCTGTGCCAGCACTTCCACCGTGGCACGGCCGATGGCCCGGGCCGCGCCCGTGACGAGGACTCGCACCGGTCAGCCCTGTGCCGGTGCAGCCAGGCCGACCAGCTCCTCGCTCACCTGCCACAGGCGCTGGGCGGCTTGCGCATCCTGGGCCCAGCGGCGGGGCTTGGTGGGCTTGCACTTGACGAAGTACTCCCCGGTGACGCCCTCGACGTCGGGGGACGACGCCAGGTAGATCGACGTGCGCGCGCCCTTCTCCGCCGACAGGAAGAAGGGCTGGGCGATCTTGAGCCCGAAGGCCAGGAAGCCGCCGCGCGTCACCGTCCGCCCCGTAGCCGGTGCGCACCGTGCCGGGGTGCAGCGAGTTAGCGGTGACGCCGCTCTCGGCCAGCCGGCGTGACAGCTCAAGGGTGAACAGGATGTTGGCCAGCTTCGATTCGCCGTAGACGCGCATGCCGCTGTAGCGGCCGGTCGACTGCAGGTCGTCGAACGGGATCCCCTTGCGCGCCGCGTTGTGCGCGGTCGAGGCCACGTTGACGATGCGCGCCGGGGCCGACTCCCGGAGTCGGGGCAGCAGCAAGTTGGTCAGGAGAAACGGGCCGAGGTGATTGGTGGCGAACGTCGCTTCGTAGCCGTCCACCGTGACACGCCGCTCGCTCAGGACGACGCCGGCGTTGTTGACCAACACGTCGAGTCGAGGGGCTTGTTCGAGGATCTCCGCGGCCCCCCGCCGCACCGACGACAGGTCGGCCAGGTCGAAGACGACGAGCTGGACCTGGGGCTGGCCGTCCAGGCGCTCCACGATGTGGGCCACGGCGGCGCGCCCCTTGTCGGCGTTCCGGGCCGTCACGATCACCCGCGCACCCATCCCCGCCAGCGCTTGGGCCGTCTCGAGGCCGATGCCGGAATTGCCGCCCGTGACGACGACCGTCTTTCCCTGCATGTCCGGCACGTCCTTCGCCTCCTCGTGGTGAGCAGGCGTCAGCATTTCACACCGCCCGAGGACGGAGCGGCGGCGCCGATCAGAGTCAGCGCCAGGTGTCGCGGGTCTGAACGAGGCCCCGCTCGGCGTGGAGGAAGCTGCCGCTCAACGTCCGCTCGGCGGTGCGCATATGCCACTGCACGAGTTCCTGCGCGCACCGCCAGGCCACTTCGTGCCCGTCGGCGCCCTCCGCCAACAAGTTGTGGGTCTGGCCCGGATCCTCGGACAGATCGAAGAGCAGCGGCGGCAACAGGTCCGACGCCGAGGCGAACTGGACATATTTGTACCGGGGGCCGCGCCCGACCTCGAGGGCGCAGTGGCTCATCGGGATGCCGAAGGCCGTCTCAGCCAGCTGATCGGCCGGGTCGGAGAAGGCCCACTCGAAGTGCGCCGTGTCGCGCCAGTGCGGCGGTGCGGGCTCCCCGCGGAGGAGGGGCGCCAGCGACCAGCCGTCCGCCTGCAGCGGCACCTCGGCACCGAGGAATTCGCAGATCGTCGGCAACACGTCCACCGATTCGGTCACGGCCTCGACCATGCTGCCGCGGCCACCATCCGCCTCGGACCGCGGGTCCACCACGATCAGCGGGACGTGGTAGCTCTCGTCCCAGTAACCGAGCTTCTCGAGCAGCCAGTGGTCACCGCCCATCTCGCCGTGGTCGCTGGTGACGATGACCATGGTGGATGCGGCCAGTCCGCTCTCGTCGAGATAGTCGAAGAGCGGCGCCAGGCCGTCGTCCACCTCACGCTGCGCCCCGTAGTACGTCGCTCGCACCTGTCGGCGTTCCCGTTCGTCCGCGGGTGCACCCACGCCGGCCACTTCCATGGCCACCGCGGCCAGCGGGTGGATGGCCGCCTCGTCCTCCCTCTGCTCGCAGCCGGCGAACGCCCCGACGGCCTCGGCCGGATAGAGATCGTGGTAGCCGAGCGGATTGCGCCGCGGCGGATGCGGACGGATAAAGGAGGCGTGAACGAAGAAGGGGACCTGAGCGTTCTGTTCCAGCCAAGCGATGACCTCGCTCCGAATGAAGGTGGTCTGCGACAGCTCGGGCGGAAAGCGCGAAGGCGCCCAGGTCGAGCCGTGGCTGTCGGCACCGGGGAACGCCTCGATCGGCTGGTAGAGGTCATGGGGGTTGGCCGGGACGTCCACGCCCTGTGCCGCGAGCCAGCGACCCCACGCCGGACTCCCCTCTTCCCATGGATCCACGATCAGGGCGCGGAAACCCGGCAGCACGCCCTCGTAACTGAACAGCCGGGGATCGTCCGGTGGCACCGTCCGCGGATCGACGGAGGTGTCCGTGTACCCGAAGAGCACTGGGTCGTACCCCATCTCCCGCGCCGCCAACGCGACGTTGGTGAACCGTGCGTCGAGGGGGGTCCCGTTGAGGATGGAGCGGTTCCGGTGCAGGTACGTGCCGGTGTACAGGCAGGCACGCGACGGCCCGCATGGCGCGGCGTTCGCCCAGTGGTTGGCGAACAACACACCGCGCGCGGCCAGCGCATCGAGCGCCGGTGTCTCGAGCACAGGATGATCGAGCGCTGAGAGACAATCACCGCGCCATTGGTCCAGCGTGATGAACAACACGTTGCGGGCGGGCGGCACAGCGCCACTCTTGTCGATGGCGTGCCACCCCACCCGGCAGTCACGCGGAGTCGGCAGGCGGACGTCGAATCGCCGCCCGCCTGGACCTCAGCTCGAGGTCCGGATCGTCGCCCCTCCGAGTCTGGTGCCGAACACGATGAGCCAGGTCCCGACCCGCGGTGCGAGGGCCCGCGGCACCGCTCGGCCGCCGGTAACCGGGAGTCCGGCGGCCGAGCGCTGCGTCGGGCCGTGATCTGCTGACCGTGCGGAGCGGTGGGACCGGAGAGGTCCCGCTTGGCCCATCAGCTCCTGGCGATGTTGTTCCACCAGGACTTCGACACCCCGGGCTTGGATCATGAGTGCACCTCGCTTGACCTCGTTCCGCTCCCGGTCAGCGGCTCACATTTGCTACGCCTCGTTCAGCATAGCGGAAGATTGACACTAATTCAAGAATATCCTAATATAGCCGTATGCCTATTCTCAGTGGCCAGCAAACAGTGCCGACTCCACGGTCGGTCGTCGCTGTCCCCTCGCTCGCCAGCGACCTTTCATGGCTTCTCCTGACCGCCGCGAGTCCCTCCGTCAGGACGTGCTATCTCGAGCAGGTCAACGCCAACCCCCCGGCCGCGAGCATGTGCGGGGGTGCGGCCATCGTGTACGACGACCGAGGGGACCTGGCCGAACGTGTTCGCACCTTCTGGGACGAAGGCGACGACGAGACGTCGTTCACCGAGATGCACATCCTCGCCCACTACTCGGGTGCCCTCTATGTGACCGATCCCGACGAGCTCTGGGCGGCACTCGAGCGGGGCATCTCCTCCGTCCCGCTCGACCTCGACGTGGCGTCGGAGAGTGCCGAGGACCTCACGATCTTTTCCGATCGCTTCCGTCGGCTCAAGGAGTCCCCCACGCTGGTGCGTTCGTACCTGGACCTGCTCAAGGAGGTCTGGGCACCCGTCAACGACTTGTGGCAACGGTCGCTGCCGCTTATCGAGGAGGCCGGCCGGCATTTCTACGCGCAGTACGAGAAGGGAATGGCACTGGATGTACTCGTAACTCCCGGTTGTGACATCTTCCGTGAACGCCTCCCTCAGATCTCCGCTGCCATCGAGGGCGGCAAGCCGGTCGCCTTCATCCCGTGTCTGTTCTTCGGGTCGAGCCTCTACCTCGACTTCCCGGATCTCGTGGTCATCGGCATAGGCGTGGGGCAGAGCGACAGCGAGTCCCGGGCGCGCACCGAGTCCGTGGCGCGACGCCTCAAGGCCGTCGCTGACCCCACCCGCCTTGCCATCCTGCACTCATTGGCTGCCGCCCCCAGCAGTGTCGGCGAGCTGGCCACGCTCTTCGGGTTGGCCCAACCGACGGTGAGCATGCACGTCAAGGTCCTGCGGCAAAGCGGGCTGGTCCATTCCGAGCGCCTGGGCGGTCGCCTTCGCTTGAGTGCGGATCCCGCTGCGGTCGAATCGCTGCTCGGCGACCTCCGAGAGGCCGTGCTCCACGGGACCACGCCCACGCCCGTCCCGATCACGAACGAGGCCGCGATGGTCGCGGCGAGCGAGACGGCAGCCGGATAGCCCGGCTGGTTCCTACCCCCCAGCGCCCTCGAGCGCCGGCCCGGCCGCTTAGCCCGCCAGCACCGCCGGCAACGACCTGATGCCGGCGACCGTCGTGGAGAGCACCCGCTCGATGGGCCCGGTCACCGCGTAGTCCGGAAAGCGCGCCAGCAACTCCTCGAAGAACACCCTCGTCTCGATCCGGGCGAGACTCGCGCCGAGGCAGACGTGCTCGCCGAAGCCGAAGGCGAGATGCACCGGGACGGTCTCGCGGCGGACGTCGAACTTCGCCGCGTCGGATCCGAAGACCCGCTCGTCACGGTTAGCCGACGCGTAGAGCATGCAGAGGTAGTCGCCCGAGCGCACCTGCGTGTCCGCAACCACGGCGTCCTCGGTGGCCGTGCGGCAGAACGCGTGGACGGGCGTCACCCAACGCAGGCACTCCTCCACCGCGCCCACGAGCAACGATGTGTCAGCAGCCAGGGCGGCGCGTTGGTCCGGGTGCTCGGCCAGGACGACCGCGCTGCCCGACACCAGCGTCCGCGTCGTCTCGTTGCCGGCGACCAGCAGCGTGAGGAGGAACATGAAGAGTTCCTCCTTGCTGAGCGGCTGGCCGTCCACCTCGCTACCCACGAGCAACGACACCAGATCCTCGCCGGGGCGGTCTCGCTTCACCCGGATGTGCTCCACGATGAAGCCCGACAGCTCGCCGAGCGCGGCCATCGTTTCCTCCGGGGGCAGGTCAGGTGACTCGATCGCCGCATCCGACCACCGGCGAAAGTCGGCGCGGTCTGTCTCGTCTATCCCGAGGAGGTCGGCGATCACCGAAAGGGGGAAGGGCGCGGCCAGCTCGGCCACGAAGTCGATCTCGGCTCCGGCCTCGACCGCGTCGAGAAGGCTCGAAGCGCTCCTGCGGATCGCCTCTTCCAGACCCGCCAGCGCACGCGGCGTGAACTGGCGGTTCACCAACTTGCGGAAGACGGCGTGCTCGGGCGGGTCCATGTGCAGGATCGAGCGCCCCAGCATCGGGGTCCCGGTGGCCCGGATGGGGTCGTTCACCAGGGCGCCCCGGCCCGAGCAGAAGTGTGCCGGGTCGCGGCTCAGATCCCGGATGTCCTCGTAGCGGGTCACCGCCCAGAACCCCGGCCCGCACTCGTGCACGGGGTCCTCCGCCCGTAGCCTGGCCAGGATCTCGTAGTAGTCATCCCGCGCGAAGAAGGTTGCGTCCCGCGGATCGATGGCGTCGATCGGATCGACGCGCTGGTCGGCCACCACGGCGCGAGCGTACTGTGCTGCACCGCTACAAGGAGTCGCCGTGACCACCGCAGTACGGACCGAGTACGACAGCCTCCGCTTCGACGGGAAGTGGCTCCCGACCGCGACGGGCCAGAGGGTCGAGGGCTCACTCGAGTACAAGTCGATCGACGGTGCGCCGTGACCGATACTCCCGGGGCCTCGCCCTATCGCGCCGCCGAGGAGCACGCGCCCCTCTCTGGCCTCGACGAGTTCCTCGTCCACAACTCGCCCTATCCGGTGCGTGTGATGTGGACGCCCGACGCCCAGGCCTACGAGCGGGTGTGGTTCACCTGTGAGGACAAGGTGGGTGAGCTGCTCGTCGTTGTCGGGCTCGCCTTCTACCCGAACCTCGGCACGGCAGAGGCCTTCGCCATCGTCAACGTACGCGGCCGCCACACGACGGTGCGCGCCCACCAACGGCTGCGCACGGACCGCATGGACATGCGGATCGGTCCCTTCAGCTTCGAGGTGCTCGAGCCGTTCCGTCACTGGAGGCTGCGGCTCGATCCTGGCGCGGACCTCCCGATCGCCTACGAGATCGATTGGCTCGATACGAAGCGGCCCGTCTTCCGCCAACTCGGCGCCGGCGTCATTGTCGGCGGCCGCGCCATGAGCCCCGTCGCCGGCTACGACGGGTTCGGCCGCCAGCAGGGATGGGTGGAGGCCCACGGCGAACGCCTCGAGCTCGGCACCGACACCCACCTCGGCACCCGCGACCACCACTGGGGGACCCGTGACGGCGTCGGCGGGCCCGGGCGCTACATGGGCATGCAGCACCCACACAGCGGCGAGTGGGTCGAGTTCGCCGACTTCGGCATCTGGGGCGACCATGTGCTCTACAACCTCGGCGATGCGCACAAACGCAGCGGCACGCTCACCAAGCGCGTCCACCGCATGCGCTTCGAGCCCGACACCCACCTCCTGCACAGCGGCGAGGTCGACCTGCATTTCGCCGACGGCTCCGTCAAGACGATGACGTTCGAGCGTCTCGGCAACCAGATCGCGTTCCTGCGTTGTGGCATGTACGGCGGGCCCAACGGCGGCACGCCCGACGGTGACCTCTGGCACGGCATGGCGGTGGCCGAGGCCGACGATGTCGTCGTGCACTCCGAGACGTTCGACGTGAACGACCCCGACGTCCGGCGCCGCCTGGCCGGTCAGGACCAGCATCACTGCCGCGTCACCTGCGACGGCGAGGTCACCTACGGCCTGGTCGAGCCCTACGACACGCTTTGCTACGACGTCGCCAAGGCCGGCGTCATGGGCTTCTCGCTCCTCGACGCCGACTGAGGCCACCGCCCGCCGGCGGCCCGCCGACCCGGCCCGGTTGCCATCGCGTTGCACGTCGTCGGACAGCGCCCAAGACCGCAGCGGCGATGCCACAATGACTCACTGGGGCGGACCGGCCGGAGGGGCCGGCCGACGTGAGGTTCGGGCAGCGGTGCGATCTGACCGTCGTCCGAAGGCAGGGGGAACATGCGGAGGGTGTCGGCATGGGTCGACGCGAGATCGGCACCGGTGGCGGTGACCGTGGTGCTCGCCGTCGGCGCGCTCGTCTACACCCTGGTCTGGGCCGTCGCGGCCAACCACCATCACTGGCATTCGTACAGCGACCTGTGGAACAGCGCCGGCGTGGGGCTCCTGATCGGCCATGGCCACCTCTCCGCCGTCTACGCGCCGCCCTCGCAACTCGATGCGCCGCCCGGCCTCGAGTTCCTCCTTGCGCCCCTGATGGTGGTCGGGCACGACATCTTCGGGCTGGCCGCGTGGCGCGGCGAGGGGTCGAGCGAGTCGTTGACGCTCGTCCTGTCGGTCGCCGCCACCCTCTTGGCCTCGACCGCGCTGTTCGCCCTCGATGCGGTCGCCCGGGTCTGGGAATTCTCGGACACCCGGCGCCTGGCGCTCTCGGCGGTCGCCGGCCTCGGCGTCGTGAGTGCGGCCGCGTTCTGGGGCCACCCCGAGGATTGCCTCGCCCTCGCGCTCGTCGTGTGGGCGGCGCTCGCCGTGGACCACGAGGCTGCCGGCGTCCGCGGGCTGCATCGCGCCGCGTGGTTGCTGGGACTGGCCGTCGCGTTGCAGCCGCTGGCCCTGCTCGCCGTCGCACCGGTCCTCGCCCGCTTCGCGTGGCGTGAGCTCGGGGGTGCCGTGTGGCGGCTGGCGCTTCCGACTGCGGTCGTGCTGTTGCCCATGCTGGCGGTCGCGCCGGCGCGCACGCTGCACGCGGTGCTCGATCAGCCCTACAACCCGAGCGGCGAGTCGGCCACGCCCCTCTCCCACTTCGCCCGCTCCCTCGGGCACGGCATGTACAGCGGCGGGTCGCTCCGCCTGCTGGCCACCGCGGCGGCGATCCTCCTGGGCTTTGTGGTGTGCCGGCGGCGTCACGACCTGCCCACCGTGCTGTTGGTCATGACGCTCGCGTTCACGCTGCGGGTCGTGCTCGAGACCGAGCTGCTCGGCTTCTACTTCTTCCCGGTCGTCGCCCTCGCCCTGATCCTCACCCTGCGCCGGAGCTGGGGGCTGTTCTGGGCGTGCGCGAGCGCGTCGGTCGTCGGCCTCGTGCTCGGCAACCAGAAGGTCCACGACATCGGGTCGTGGTGGCCGGCTCTGATGGCGACGACACTGGTCATGGTGGCGTTGGCGACCTTGGCCTGGCGACGAGACGCCACGGCCGCCGCAGCTCCGGGCACGCCGAACCGCGGCGGCTGGGCCACCGCGTCGCAGTCGCACGTGCGGCTCGTCGGCCTGGGCAACGAGTCCGCCCGCGACCAGAACGCCGGGGCGACGGTCGCCTAAGCGGGCCCGACGCTGCGGTCGTCGCCGCGCCGCAGCCGCCGCCTCGAGGCGGGCGCGCAAGATGTTGCCCATCGGGTTGTCGCGCCGCCGCGGGTCGCCGGTGATGCGTTGATGCCGATCGTTGATGGCGAGGGCCCGGGCCAAGGCGAACACCTCGTGCCAGGCGAGGTCGTGCACCTCGGTACCCGTGCGCCGCTCGTAGCGCTCGAGCGTCTCGATCCTTGACGGGAATCCCGGCACCCGCTGGCCGAACAGCTCCTCCATCATGAACTCGAGCCCGAAGTGCCAACCGAGATCCATCTCCCGCGGTCCGAGGGAGGCGAGGTCCCAGTCGAGCACGGCGACCACCTGACCCGCCCCGTCGAAGACGAGGTTGCCGAGGCGCACATCACCCCACAACAGGACGGCCTCGCGCTCGGGCGGTCGGTGGCGGCGGCACCAGTCGAGGGCCTCGACCAACGCGGGCAGCGCGTCGCCCTCCGACGACCACTCGACGTAGCCGTCCCAACGATCGAGCGCGTCGCTGAGGCGAGGCCCGCTCAGCACACCCTCCAGACCCGCCGCCCGCCACGGGATGGCGTGCACGGCGACGACCGCGTCGATCAGGCCGTCGTGCATCATCCGCTGACGCGCCGGCCCGGCGTCGCGGACGTAGGGGTCGAACACCGGCGCCGGACCCGCGATGTCACCGCGCACCCGCGGCATGGCGAGGAAGGGCGAGCCGAGCCACGACGGGTCCGTCTCGACGACAGTCGGGGCTGGCGCGGGCACGCCGAAGGCGGCCACCGCGTTCTGCACCGCCGCCTGCGGGCCCAGGTCATAGTCCGGGAACGTGGGATCCAGCGGCGGGAGCCGGACCACCATCCCGCCGTGGCCCGCCCCGAAGTCGACGAGCAACGTCTCGTTGGCCATGCCGCCCTCGGCGTGCTCGAGCCGGGCGATCGTCACCGGGACGCCCACCTCTGCGCCCGGTACTCCGCCGTGATCGCGCGGCCACCCACTGCGCTACGCCGTCCGCCAGCGCCGCGTCGTCGCGCCGCTCTCCGGTCGCCATGGGAGCTCGATCCCTCTACGGCAGGTACACGACGGCTTGCCACTGGCCCGTCATGTCGGCCCGGCACAGCGTGGTGCCCGCGTCCACACACCAGCTGACGATGGAGGCCGGCGACGCGTCCGGCGACGTGCGCAGCACGAGGCCGCGGCGCGCGTGGTCCTGGCGCACCACCCATCCGTCGGGCACCCGCACCCCCTCTTCGGCCAGTCTGGCGATCGCGTGACCGCCGGTGGGATGCATGAGGCCGACCGACATACCCTCGACGTGGCGCTGCGTGGCGTGCGCCGGCGTCACGGTCGCCATCGTCACCGGCGGCTGCTGCGTCCCGAAGAAGGCGAAGAGACCGCTCGGCGCGTCGAGCTCCACCGCCCCTTCGGCGATCCCTGGCATCAAGTTGACCCATCCGTCGCCGGCATCACGCAACGCGGCCAGCTCGGCGACCACGCTGTCGATCTCGGGCGGCGTGAACTCAATCGTCTTCTTCAGCCGGCGGTTCGTCACCGCCGCCATCCTGACACCAGCCGTCGACGACCTCGGCGGCTGGTCGGGGCTCCGCCCGGCGAAAGCCCGTGCCGGCGTAGAGGCCCATGTAGCCCGAGTCACCCGCCCGCGCCGCGGCGGCGCGCAGCGGGCGCGTCGCGTTGTTGATCTCGGGATAGGCAGGCGGTGCGTCGCGGTGCTCGCGCACCATCACGTTGACGAGGGCGCGGGCGCGCCGGCCACTGAAGGCACGGGTGACCGCCGTCTCGGTGTGGGCACCCCCGGCCAGCGCGTCCTTGGCCGCCGGCGGGGCCCCGGACTCGGGACAGCGTAGGAACGCCGTGCCCGCCTGGACGAGCGTCGCGCCCCGGGTGAGCAGGTCGACCACGTCGTCGGGGCCGGCCACGCCGCCGGCCGCCACCAGCGGGACCAGGGTGCGGCGCCGGACGGCGGCCAAGAGGGCGCGCACCGGCCGGTCGGCGTCCGGGCGGTCGTCGTTGGTGAGGCTGCCGCGGTGGGCCCCCGCCTCCGCGCCCTGCAGACAGAGGGCGTCGGGGGCGACGCGCAACGCCACGGTCGCCTCCTCGGGCGTCGTCACCGTCACCATGACCAGCGATCCCGCTCGCTGCAGCGCGCGCACGGCGTCGGGCTCGGGCACCCCGAAGGTGAAGCTCACGGCGGCCGGTGGCTCGGCCAGCACGCGCTCGAGCTTTTGCGGGTAGTCGTCGTCGTCCCACGACGCCGGGCCGAGCTCGGACCCGAGCGAACCGGCAAGTCGCTCCAGCGACGACAGATAGGCCTCGAGGCGGTCGGGCACCTCGGTCGGCCGGCCCGGCACGAACAGGTTGACGCCGAACGCCGCCACCCCGGCTGCACGGACGGCCGCCATGTCGGCGCGCAACTCTTCCGCCTTCTTGTAGCCCCCGGCGAGGAACGCGCACGCGCCCGCGTGCGATGCCGCCACCACCAGGTCCACGGTCGAAGGCCCGCCCGCCATGGGCGACACCACCAGCGGCCAGCGAGCCAGCGCGCGCAGGCGCTCGGGCGCCCCGACGCTCGTGTCAACCGTCACGCCCCAGACATAACCAGCGACCGCTACGGTGGGCAACTCGTGGACCTCGATCTCCTCACCACGCTGCGCAGCACCGGGGCCGTGCGCGAGTTCCGGGACGAGCCGGTGCCCGACGAGGTCCTGGCCCGCGTGCTCGAGACGGCCCGCTTCGCCCCGAGCGGCGGCAACCGGCAGGGCTGGCGCGTCATCGTCATCAAAGACCCCGCGGCCCGGACCGCCGTGCGCGACCTCTACCTCTCGGGCTGGTACGAGTACCTCGCCCTCAGCGCGGCCGGCCTGACGCCGTGGTCGCCGGTCAACGACCGCGAGGCCGAAGCGGCTGCCCTGGCCAACGCCGGCCAGTTCGCCGCGAACGGTGCGGCCGCGCCCGGGTTCGCCGAGACCCTCGATACGGCGCCGGCGCTCCTCCTGGTCCTGGCCGACCTCGGCGTGCTGGCGACGGTCGATCGCGACCTGCCGCGCTACACGCTGGTCGGCGGTGCCTCCATCTATCCCTTCGTCTGGAACCTGCTGCTCGCGGCGCGCGCGGAGAACCTGGCCGGGGTGATGACGACGATGGTGGTGCGCCGCGAGGCCGAGCTGCGCGCCCTCTTCGGCATTCCCGAGCGCGTGGTCGCGGCGGGGCTCGTCGTGCTGGGGCACCCGGTGGCTCCGGCACGCCGGTTGAAGCGGGGCGCCGTCAGCTCGTTCGCCTGGGTCGACCGCTACGAGGGCGAACCCCTCGGGGACGCCTAGTCATCCCAGCCGGTCGACGCCCGCCGCCGTGGTCAAATGGGCCATGGCACAGAACGTCCTGGGCGACGAGCTCCAGCCCTGCAACTTCGACCCGCTGACCGGCTTCTACCGCGACGGCTGCTGCAACACCGGCGCCGAGGACCTCGGCGTCCACACCGTCTGCACGAGGGTCACCGCTGAGTTCCTCACCTTCTCGGCCTCGGTCGGCAACGACCTTTCGACCCCTCATCCCGAGTTCGGCTTCGGCGGGCTGCAGCCGGGCGACCAGTGGTGTCTGTGCGCGCCGCGCTGGCAGGAGGCGCTCGAGGCCGGGGCAGCCCCGCCGGTCGTCCTGGCGTCGACCCACGCCGCCACGCTCGAGTGGGTCCAACTGAGCGATCTGGTCGCGCACGCGCTCTGAGGGCGCCACGCGCCGTAGTGTCATCGCGTTGAGCCGGCCGCGGGTCCGGCCGTCCGATCCGGAGGTCGCATCGTGGGAGACAAAGTCGTGAGCGTCGAGCGGGTCGTCAAGGCGCCCGCCGCGGACATCTTCGCCATCGTCGCCGACGCGTCGCGCCATCCCGAGATCGACGGCTCCGGCTCGGTGCAGCACCTCAAGCCGGGGGCCACCCAGCATCTGTCCCTCGGCTCGACCTTCGGCATGTCGATGAAGCTGGGCGTGCCGTACTCCATGACCAACACGGTGATCGAGTACGAGCTGGACAGGCGGATCGCCTGGCAAACCGTCCTGTCCGGACCGCTCGGGCGCTTCGTCGGCGGGCGCATCTGGCGCTACGAGTTCGAAGGCACCGACGGCGGGACCCTGGTCCGTGAGAGCTGGGACATCAGCCAGGACAAGCAGCGCTTCATGCTGCGGGCCGGGCCGGTCGGCAAGCAGACGGCGGAGGCCATGACCAAGACGCTCGAACGGCTGGCGGAGCTCACCGAGACCTCGGTTGGCCTGACCGGCGCATGACCGACGCCATCGACGCCGCTTGGGAGGAGCGGATCCTCCCGGCGCTCTCCGAGTACACCCGCATCCCGTCGCTCTCCCCCGCCTTCGACCCCGACTGGGCCGAGCGCGGGGCGATCGCGGCCGTGGCGGAGCTCTTGCGCGACTGGGTGCGCGACCAGGACGCCACTCTGCAGACCGAGATCGTCCAACTCCCGGGGCGGACCCCGGTGCTGCTCGTCGACAACGGCGGCAGCGGCGACCCCATCGTCCTCTACGGCCACATGGACAAGCAGCCGCCGCTCGGCGAGTGGCGCGCCGGGCTGGCGCCCTACGAGCCGGTGCGCGAGGGCGACCTCCTCTACGGGCGGGGCACGGCCGACGACGGCTACTCGACGTTCGCCGCCGTGACGGGTCTGCTGGAAGCGGGCGGTGGGCACGGCCGCGTCCTCGTCCTCATCGAGGCGAGCGAGGAGAGCGGCAGCCCGGACCTCGCCGCCTACCTCGAGCACCTGGCGGCGCGCATCGGGACGCCGCGGCTCGTGATCTGTCTCGATTCGGGCGGGCTGAGCTACGACCGGCTCTGGCTCACGACGTCGCTGCGCGGCAACCTCGTCGTCACCGTGAAGGTCGACGTGTTGACCGAAGGGATCCACAGCGGACAGGGCGGCGGTGTCGTGCCGTCGTCGTTCCGCATCTTGCGGCGCATCCTGTCGGGGATCGAGGACGAGGTCGACGGCCGCATCGTCCTGCCCGAGCTGGTAGGGGCGGGGATGCCCGATGCGCACCGGGCCAACCTCGAGGCTCTGGCCGCGGAGTTCCCCGACAGCGCGGCGCCGGTCGTCGACGGCCTGCACCTGCTCGGCTCCGACCCGCTGGCGCGCCTGGCGGCGCGGACATGGGGCGCCGCGCTCGAGGTCGTCGGGGCCGACGGGCTGCCCGCGCCGCGCGACGGCGGCAACGTGTTGCGGCCGTCGACGACGCTCAAGCTCTCGCTGCGCCTGCCGCCCGACGTGGACGCGCAGGCGGCGTGCGACACCCTCATCTCGGCCATCCGGACCGACGAGGGAGCGCACGTCACCATCGACGTCGAAGGGGTGGCGCAGGGCTGGGTGGCCCCCCCGCTCGACGATGACATCGCGGCGACGCTGGCGCGGGTGTCGGAGGAGCAGTTCGGTCGTGCGCCGGGCGCGGTGGGTGAGGGTGGCTCCATCCCGTTCCTCGCCGACCTGCAGCGGGGCTTCCCGGGGACCCAGTTCGTGGCGACGGGCGTCTTGGGCCCGCACTCCAACGCGCACGGGCCCAACGAGTCGTTGCACATCCCGATGGGCAAGGCGGTCACCCATTTGGTGGCCGAGCTGTTGAAGCCGCACTAGAGCCGACTGGAGGCGATATGGCAGAGGACGGCGCACTGACGGGCAAGGTGGCCCTGGTCACGGGCGGCAGCCGCGGGCTCGGGCGCGAGATGGTGCTCGCCTTCGCCGCCGCGGGCGCCGACGTCGTGGTCGCCAGCCGCAAACTCGACGCCTGTGCCGAGGTGGCGGCCGAGGTCGAGGCGATGGGCCGGCGCGCGCTGCCGGTGGCGTGCCACGTCGGCCACTGGGACGAGCTCGACGGCCTGGTCGAGGAGGCCTACGGCGCCTTCGGCCGGGTCGACGTGCTGGTGAACAACGCCGGTATGTCGCCGCTCTACCCCGACCTGTCCTCCGCGACCGAAGAGCTGTGGGACAAGACGCTCGGGGTCAACCTCAAGGGCCCGTTCCGCCTCACCTCCCTCGTCGGCACGAGGATGGTGGACGGCCCGTATGGTGGATCCATCATCAACGTCTCGAGCACGGGGTCCATCCGGCCGGCGCCGCACATGCTGCCGTACGACGCGGCCAAGGCCGGGTTGAACGCGCTCACCGAGGGCTTCGCCAAGGCCTTCGGGCCGACGGTGCGGGTCAACTGCATCATGGCGGGGCCGTTCCTCACCGACATCAGCAAGGCGTGGGACCCCAAGATCCTGAAGGGCGGCATGCCGCACCACGCGTTGGGTCGGGCCGGCGAGCCGCCCGAGATCGTGGGGGCGGCGATGTTCCTGGCCACCGACGCCTCGTCCTTCGTGACGGGCGCCGTCCTACGCGTCGACGGAGGTATCCCGTGAAAGACACCGCTGACTTCTGGTTCGATCCGCTGTGCCCGTGGGCCTGGATCACCTCGCGCTGGATGCTCGAGGTCGAACAGGTACGCGACATCACCACCGAGTGGCACGTCATGTCGCTGGCCATCCTCAACGCGGACCGTGAGGGCCTCTCCGACGAGTACCGGGCGCGCATGTCGCTGGCCAAGGGACCGGTGCGGGTCTGCATCGCGGCCGAGCAGCTGAAGGGCAGCGACATCCTGCTGCCGCTCTACACGGCGCTCGGGACCCGGATCCACGTGCAGGGCCGGGGCCGCGACGAGAACGAGCGCCCCAAGATCGTGCCCGAGGCGCTCGACGAGCTCGGCCTGCCGGCGTCGCTGGCCGACGCGGCCACGTCAGAGGAATTCGACGACGCGCTCGAGGCCTCGCACCGCGCCGGCATGGACCCGGTGGGCTACGAGGTCGGCACCCCGGTCATCCACTACAACGGCCAGGCCATCTTCGGCCCGGTGGTGACCCCGGCGCCCAAGGGCGAGGCGGCCGGGCGCCTGTGGGACGGCGTGCTGCTGTGCACCGGCACCGAGGGCTTCTACGAGCTCAAGCGCACGCGCAAGGATCGGCCGAGCTTCGACTGAGGAGCGGGACCGACGCGTCGGTCAGAGAATCGCAACCGCACGCGGCGGTTCGGATTCAGCCGGAGCTACAGGCCGCCGTCGATCCTTGACCGAAGTCCTGCTGGAACGCGGCCAGGGAGTTGGGGAAAGACCCCCCGGTGATCTGGGTGTTCCAGTCCGTGTACGAGGTGTTGGTGTAGCTCTCCCAGGCAACGTGATTGGCCGGATTGCTCATGAAGCAATACATGCCGTTGACGTAGCCCGGGTCGTCATTCATGCCCGCGAAACGGCGGCGTTGCCGCCATCACTCCCCACTCGGGAAAAGCGAGAGGCACGCCCACGCTCGACGCGAACTGTTGGGCTCCCTGCAGTTGCGGGTTGATGAAGTTCGTCCAGTTCTCGGCTTGCGTGTACCCCGACGTGAGACTGGGCGCCCAGTCGTAGACATCCGCGCCGATGTAATCGACGTATTGCGATCCCGGCCAGGCCGCTATCGGCGAGAATCCGCCGGACTTCAGGTACTCCTGATCATTCGCTCCGAGGAACGCGTAACCGTCTGGGTTCCAGACGAACTTGAAGTTGGCGCCGCTCACGGCGCGCATGGTCGTCACGATCTGTTGGAAGTACTGCGCGAAGTACCCCTCTTGCGTCGTGCTGTTTCCGGTACCCCATGGGCTCGAGGGCCCCTTCAACCCGCTGTTGTCGAACTCGTAGCCCAGACGCAGCCAGGCATTCCCCAGGCCCTCGCGGATGAGCGAGGTCGCCATCTGTTTGAAGTACGTGTTGTATTTCTTGTTCGCACCGTCCTGCAACGAAACCGTTCCGTTTTTCGAGGGCAAGATCGGCACCCCGAGAACGAGTTGGTAGCCCGTGGCCGGCTGGTTGTTCGATGTCGACCAGCCGTCCGTCTGGAGAAACTTGAAGCTGCCGGCGGAGCCGTCCAACTGCACCCACGTGTTGCTGGACAGGTACGCGGTCGCGAGGGTCGGCATCGTCTCGGTCGGCGTTCCGAACAGACTTTGCAGATAGGCGGGGGAAGAAAGGTCCAAATTGGGGGATGCGCCGGCATTGGGAAACGCTCCCTGCACAAAACCGCCGTTCGGAGCACCGATCCGGTAGTTCACAGTGACGGGCGATGGGTCCTTCGATGTCCAGATGCCCAAGGTCTCGGTCCCGGCCGCGGCCGGGTTCTTTCCTTGCGCGAGGATCGTCACGGACGTCCCACTATTGATCGTATTGAGCGCGAGTGTGATGACGAATGCGTTGGTCGTGGTGCTGCCATTTACCGCTTGCACCGAGACTTTCGAGAAGCTCTTGTAGCTGCCGCCCTGGGCGATCTTGTAACCGGGGCAGGACGAGGAAGCGGAACACGCCGAGAACGTCGTGCCCGGGGCCGTCACGACAGAGATCGTGTTGCCGTAGCTGAGGCTCGTCGCCGGTGTGTACGAGATGGGGTACGCCGCCGCGGCCGCGGGGGTGGGGGGATTCGCGCCCGCCATCACCGCCGAGACGCTGGTCGCCGATGCCGAGCCCGTCGTCACCAAGCTCGCGAGCAAGACCAGAGGTGCGACCGCGAGGGCGACGCGCGTGCGACGCCGACTCGGTCCGCTTCGCGCGCCCACCGCACCGCGGACGTGTGTCGTGATTGCCGCCAACTTGCTGCCCTCCTGCCGGACTCGTTCACCGTCCCCCGCCATCAGGAGAAGGGGCAACCGGGGTGCGGACTACGCGGGCCCCTGTCGGCCAAACGGGAAACTCGCTTTGGCCCGCCGTCCTACGGCTACGCCAGTTGCAACCCTTCGCCACCAGCACGGCAAGGCCCGCACGGCCGAGGCATGCCCCGCCTGGAAACAGACGCTTGGCTCAACTGAAGGCGGGCACGTAGGCCAGGATCCCCTTCACGTACTGCTTGGTCGACGGGAAGAGCCCGGCACTTCGGACGGACGCCAGGCCCTGGTAGTAGCCGGCCAGGGCGGTCGCGGCATCGCCCGCGGTGGCAACCAGCAGGTGGTGCAGGAACACCGCCGCCATTTCGATGTTGTCCGACGCCACGTTCGGGTCGAGGTTGCGCTGCCCCAGTTGAGCCCGTAGCTGGGTAACGGTCGAGGGCTCGAGTTGGCAGACGCCCAGGGCGCCGGTCACCGAAGAGAGGGAGGTCTGCCAGCCGGATTCCCACCAGCACATCGCTTCGAGCAGGGCTGGGCTGACGCCCTCTACGCCGGCCCAGTGGACGAACAGCGGTCGCAGAGCGACCCGGCCCGGGTAGGCCCGCAGCCGTGCAGGAAGCGTGCTCACCGTCGGGACGTCGTCGGACGCGAGGGCGGTGGAACTCGTGCTCGTGGCCGGGAGCCGCAACCGCATTCCGGACACGATGAGATTGGGATGGACGATGCCGTTCACCGCCTCGAGCAGCGCGACCGTGGTGCCGTGGTCGGCGGCGATGGAGGAGAGCGTCTGTCCGGCCGAGACGGTCACCGTGACGCCAGCGGTCCCTGAGGTGACGGGTGCGGGCGCCGACGGACCAGCTGGGACCTCGAGCCGCGTTCCGACGACGACCCTGTTCGGATCGGCCAGGCTGTTCGCTGCCGCCAACGCTTGGACCGTGGTGCCGTAGCGATGCGCGATCCCCACCAGCGTGTCTCCGGCGGCGACCACGACGCTGCCAACCCATGGCCCCGATGCCGTGACCGCAGCCGGCCCGGACGATCCTGGTGCGGGAATGGTGAGGACGGAACCGACGACGATGTGGTTCGGATCACTCAGGTTGTTGGCGGACGCCAACGCGGCGACGGTCGTGCCGTACTGATGGGCAAGGCCGAGCAACGTTTCGCCCGGCGCGACACGCACTGTCGCTGCGCTCGCGGCGCTCAAGGGCCACGCGAGCGCGGCAACCGCCAGTGCGGTCCCGATGATCGCCGCTCGAGCGAATCCGCGCGATCGTCCCGACAGAGCCAATATCACGGCGACCATGTTGGAGCGAACATCGGAGCATTACAAGCGCGACGATCACTGGGAAGCCAGAATGGCGGCGACGTCGGCGACGGGGTCGTGCACGACGGGGCCGGTGGCCGAGATCTCGGCCCGCACGATGGTGCCGTTGAAGGTGAACGGCGCCTCGTAGCCGTCACCCACCGCCGGACCCCACTCGTAGCCACAAGTGAGGCCGATCCCGACCTCGTTGAAGGCGACGGGCGTGAAACGTGCGACCTCGGCCTCGCCGGCGGGCTCGCCGTCGACGAGGAGCATCGCCGTACCGCCGGCACCCTGGTCCTTGTCGAAGCGGAATTCGACGCGGTGGCCACCGGGCCCGAGCCGTTGCGTGACGACGACCTCGTAGAGCGTCTGGCCGTGCAGGTTGTGCACGTAACGGACCCGTCCGTCGAGTACGTGCAGGGACCAACCCCCGAGGGCACAGCCAAGCGCCAGCAGCGTGCCGTTGGCCACGTTGCCCTCCGGCACGACGACGTCGACCGTCATGGCGTGCGAGCGGTTGCGCACGTCGACGGCAACCCATTCGGGCACCTGCGCGCCGCCCGGGAAGTAGCGGTACGTGTCCTGGTAGCGCCGTCCGTCGTGTTTGTGCGCCATGGCCTCGAGGACGCGGTTGTCCAGCGGGAGCACGTCGTTGCTCCGGGCCTCGTCCCACCAGAGCGCGACGAGCTCCTGCAGCTTCTCGGGATACTCGCCGGCGCGGTCGTCCACTTCTGAAGGGTCCGTCGCGACGTGGTAGAGCTCCCAGACGTCCTCGTCGAAGGGAGCGTTCGAACGCAACCCGTCGTCGTAGAGCGGACCGACCGGGTGGAACGTCACCGCCTTCCACCCGTCGTGATAGATGGCGCGCGAGCCCAGCATCTCGAAGTGCTGCGTGCGGTGGCGATCGGGCGCCCGCTCCCCCGCGTCGTCGAGGACGTAGGCGAAGCTCGTGCCGTCGAGGTGGGACTGGCCTATCCCGTCGATCTCGGCCGGAGCGGCGACGCCGGCCAGCTCGAGCACGGTCGGCAACACGTCGATGGCGTGGGCGTACTGCCGGCGCAGCCCACCCCGGACGGGCGTCATGAGCGGCGGGAACTTGACGATGCACGGGTCGGCGACGCCGCCCTCGTGGACCTCGCGCTTCCAGCGCTTGAAGGGCGTGTTGCCGGCCATGGTCCAGCCCCACGGATAGTTGTTGTGGCTGAGCGGCCCGCCGATCTCGTCGATGCGCCGGTACATCTCGTCCACGCCGACGCCCTCGAAGTTCGAGAGCCGGCCCTCGTTGATGGTGCCCTCCTTGCCTCCCTCGGAGCTGGCGCCGTTGTCGGAGACCACGAGCACCACCGTGTTGTCCGTGTCGCCGAGATCGTCGACAAAACGCAGCACCCGGCCGATCTGCTCGTCGGTGTAGGAGAGGAAGGCGGCAAAACACTCCATGAACCGCTCGGCGAGCTCCCGCTCGCGCTCTTCGAGACTGTCCCAACTGGGCACCCACGGCGGCCGCGGCGAAAGCACGGTCTCCGCGGGAACGATGCCGAGCGCGAGCTGGCGGGCGAACGTCTCGTCGCGCCAGCGGTCCCAGCCCCCGGCGAAGTGGCCGCGGTAGCGCTCGATCCATTCGGCCGGGGCGTGATGCGGCGAGTGACAGGCGCCCGTTGCGAAGTAGAGGAAGAACGGCAGCTCGTCGTCGACCGCTCGGAGGTCGCCCAGGTACTCGATGGCGCGATCGGCCAGGTCGGCGCTCAGGTGATAGCCGTCCTCGGTGGTGCGCGGGGGTCGCACGATGTGGTTGTCGTGGTAGAGGCCCGGCACGAACTGGTGGGTCTCGCCGCCGTGGAAGCCGTACCAGCGATCGAATCCCCGGCCGAGCGGCCAGGTGGCACGCGAGCGCGCCATGTTCGTCTCGTCCTCGGGACTCAGATGCCATTTGCCCACGGCGTAGGTGGCGTAGCCGCTGGCCCGAAGGATCTCCGAGAGGAACCCGTTCTCACGCGGCGGCCTGCCCCAGTAACCGGGAAAGCCGACGGCGAGGTCGGCGACCCGTCCCATGCCGCTGCGGTGATGGTTGCGCCCGGTCAGGAGGCAGGCCCGGGTGGGCGAGCAGAGCGCGGTGGTGTGAAAGTTGGTGAGCCGGATGCCCTGCGCGGCGACGCCGTCGATGACGGGGGTCGCGATGTCCGAGCCGTAGCAGCCCAGCTGCGCGAAGCCCACGTCGTCGAGGACGATCAGCACCACGTTCGGCGCACCCTGCGGTGGGGTGGGTGCCGGGGGCCACCAAGGCTCGGAATCCGTCCAGTCGTTGCCGATCTTCCCCCCGAATTCGATGCTGGCCACCGTGCACCCCCAAGAGGGCCCTCGTCGTCACGAAGGCCGGTCGTGCTTGCGCGGCCACCGTACCGGCTCCACCTTGCGCCCGATGGGGTGCTGACCCGTGACTCGGGGACCGGCGGCTCGGTCGGCGTACGCTTCGACCGTGGCGGCTCGGCGATGAGCGGGACCTACGCCGACGTCGACGCGAGCGCGGACCCGGCGCAGGCGGTGCTCGCACAGGAGGTCGTCGACTCGTGGCCGCAGGTCCGCGCCTACAAGGCCCACACTTACGCGCTCTTGGCCGCCCACTCCCCCGTCCTCGACGTCGGCTGCGGGCCCGGACTCGACCTGCCTGCGCTCGGGGCGGGCGCGTCGATCGGGCTCGATGCGTCACGGGCGATGTGCGCGGTTGCGGACGGCCGCGGGACCGTCGTCAACGCCGACGCAACCGCGTTGCCCTTCGGCGACCGATGCTTCGGCGGGGTGCGAGCGGATCGGGTCTTCCAACACCTCGAGCACCCCGGCACAGCGCTGGCCGAGCTCGTGCGGGTCTGCCGCCCCCGGGGGAAGCTTGTACTCGCGGACCCCGATCAGGAGACGCTCTCGATCACCGTCCCGGGCGTCCATCAGGCCATGTCGGACCGAGTGAAGTGCCTCCGTCGCGACATCGGCTACCGAAACGGGCGCCTCGTGGCGACGCTGCCCGCTGCGCTGGCCGACCTCGGCCTGATCGACGTGACCATCGACGCCTTCCCGCTCGTGTTGGACCGAGCCGACCAAGCCTTCGGGCTCCCGGGCTGGCCGCGGCTCTGGAAGAAGGAGGGCGGCTTCAGCGACGACGAGATCGACGAGTGGGAACGAGCGACGGCGGAGCAGCCGATCGTGTACTCACTCCTCTACCTCGTCGTCACCGCCACGAAGCCATGATCTGAGCCCATACCCTCGCGGTCGACGGCCGGTTCATTTCGCCGAGCGTGGTCGGCGACGCAACTGCCACATCCGCAGGGAGGCCACGATGGCGGCCAGCAGCACACCGCCGATCGCCGCCAGGAGCAGAGCGACGCCGAGCGGCATATTGACGCTGCCGGTGAAGAAGGACACCTTCACCGACTGACTGTTCTGGATGATGAACACCAGGTCCAACACGAGCACGACCACGCCGACGACGACGACGACCCAGACACCTGAGATTCGGGTGTGTCGAGTCGGCCTTTCCGAAGAAGACGTGGGCCCGTTGGGCCGACCACTCGGCACCTCGGCGGGCCGCGATTTGGAGGTATCCGACGCTGGAGGATCGTTACTCATGACGTCACCGCCCCTTTGGACTGGCACTTGAGTCTAGGTGGGTCAATCTTGTGGAGTTCGAGGTCGGAAGCGCAACCAGACACCAGGACGGGCCTGGGACCAACTTCGGGGAGTCCGCCGAAGGCGACTCCGAATGGCATAGCGACCACGGAGTGCGGGTAGGTTCAGCGCGTGGCTTCCACCTCGATCAAGGCTGTCCGATTCGACCGCTACGGGGAGGTCGACGTGCTCGACGTGGTGGACGTTCCGCGACCTCGACCCGAACCGGGTCGGATCGTGATCGACGTCGTGACGGCGGCCATCAATCCGGGCGAAGCGGCGATCCGAACGGGCCTGCTGAAAGATCGCTGGCCGAGCACCTTCCCCTCAGGAGAGGGCAGCGACCTGGCCGGCGTTGTGGCAGAAATCGGTGACGGAGTCCACGGAGTCGCCGTCGGCGACGAGGTCATCGGCTGGAGCGATGAACGTTCGAGCCACGCAGAGGCCGTGAGCCTGCCGGCCGGGCAGGTCGTGCCGAGGCCCGCACGGGTTCCCTGGGAAGCGGCGGGTTCCCTCTACGTCGCGGGCACCACGGCATGGGTGACGCTGCTCTCCGTTGCATTGAAACCCGGCGAGGTCGTCGCCGTCTCAGCAGCCGCCGGTGGGGTGGGATCGATCGCCGTCCAGTTGGCTCGCCGTCTGGGAGCGACCGTCGTGGGCATCGCCGGCGCCGGAAACTCGGCTTGGCTGGAGTCGATGGGCGTGACCGCCGTCACCTACGGCGAGGGCCTCGCGCCGCGACTGCGCGCTGCCGCCGGGGGCAGGATCGACGCCTTCATCGACTGTTTCGGCGGCGGCTACGTCGACCTGGCCGTCGACGAACTCGGGGTGAAGCCGGACCGAGTGGAGACGATCATCGACAGGGAAGCGGGAGCGCGCCACGGAACCCACGTGGAAGGCATGTCAGCGCTCGACGATGTGGCCAGCGTCATCTCGGAGCTCGCGGCGCTGATTGCGGAAGGTGAGCTCACGGTTCCGATCGCAGCCACCTTCGACCTGGAGGACGTCCGCTCCGCTTACACGTTGTTGGCGCAGCGGCACAGTCGAGGAAAGATCGTTCTCGTGACACGCGCAGGAAGGCAGGCGGGGATTAATTGATGAATGGCCGCACCGGTCTGGTCTGAGCCTCCCGGGAGCGGGCGATCGCCGTTCAGGTCCCTACCGCGTCCGAGACCGGACGATCCAGACCCACCCGACTAGGTTGACGCCGTGCGGCCAGCGTCAGGGCCCGAGGACCAGGAGCGCGGCGGCTGATCTGGGCCATTACCGCCAACGAGTTGCGCCGGCGGGTCCGCGACCGTTCGGCCGTGATCACCTGTCTGGTGGCACCCTTGGCCATTGCCGCGATCCTCGGCTTCGCCTTCTCGGGTAACGCCGCCAAAGGGGTGATCCCGATCGGGGTCTCTGGAACGTCGCCGGCGCTCGTGCGCGCCGCCATCGGTGCGAGCCAATTGCCCCCGAACGTCACCGTGCACTTCGTGAGCGGGGTGGACACACTCAAGCGCGAGGTGGCCAACGGCACCTTGGACGGTGGCATCGCCATCTCGCGCGGTCACAAGAGCTTGTCGCACCTTCTTATCCCCATGGTCGCACCGGGCGGCACGCCCTCCCCCGGCTTCGACGTCGTGAACCGGCCGAACGCACTGATCGGTGAGGAGTACGCGGAGTCCCTCGCCGCCGGCTTGGCCAGCCGGATGTACGCCGGCCGCCTGTACCCAGGGACGTCCACCGACGCGGCCGCCATCACGGTGGAAGCCAAGATGTTGGGCAACGGCGGCAAGGCGGTCCTCAACTACTTCGCCCCATCGATCGCCATCGTGTTCCTGTTCATCGGGAGCGGCCTCGGCATGCGCTCGTTACTGATGGAACGTGCCACCGGGACGCTGGCGCGGCTGGCGGCCGCACCGGTGCGCCCGCGCACGATCGTGTGGGGCAAACTGCTCGCCATCGCGCTGACGGGGCTCGTCTCCATCCTGATCGTGTGGGGGGTGACCGCCGCCGTGTTCGGCGCCAACTGGGGCGCGCCGTTAGGAGTCCTGTTGATGTGCGTCGGCGCCACCGCGGCCATGTGCGGGCTGGGCGTCTTCCTCACCTCCTTCGCCCGCACACCACAAGAGGCATTCGCCGCCTCGCTCATCGTCGGTCTGTTGCTCGCGCTCCTCGGCGGCAACCTGCTGCCGCCGGGCGCGCTCCCCGAGTTCCTCCAGGTGCTCAGCCTCGGCACGCCGAACGGCTGGGCGCTGGTGGGCTTCGGGCGCCTGTCGCTCCTCGGGGATCCGGCGTCGTCGGTGCTCGGCCCCTTCGCGGTGCTGTGCCTCATCGCGCTCGTGACGGGCGGGTTGGCCATGACCCGGGTGCGCCACATGGTGACCCCGTGATCCCCATCCTGCGCATCAACCTGCGCCGCGCCGGAGGCGACCGGCGCTACCTGTTCGTGGCCACCGTGTTCCCGGTGCTGTTCATCTTGGTGACGGGCCTGCTGGCCGGGAGCCCCAAGGAGCCCATCGGCCTGCTCCACCCGTCGGCCCGGCTCGTGCAGCTGGTCAACCACACGCCGGCCCTCAAGGTGCGCATCGAGCCGAACCGGGCGCAGATGAGCGACGACATCTTGCGGGGGCGGGTGGTCGGCGGGTTGATCACGCTGCCGGCCGCGCCCGGACACCAACGCGTCGAGTTCGTCAGCCAGTCCGCCTCGACCGGCGCGGTACAGGCCCGCACGGACGTCGTCGCGCTGCTCGACCTCATGGCGGCCGAAGGCTCACGCACCAAGGTGACCGACGTGACCTTGGCCCATACCGACGTGCCCGCGGCGCTCAGCCCCTTCTCCTACGTGGCGCCGGCCGACCTCGTTCTGTTCCTGGGCATCACCGTCATGCTGCTGGCTTCCGGGGCCGTCGAGACTCGTCGGCTCGGGGTGATGCGGCGCATCGCGGCGGCGCCGGTGCGCCGGGGCATCGTCGTCGCCGCGCTGATCGCGACGAGCCTCTTCGTGGCGGCCGGGCAGTGCGTGGGTCTGCTCCTGGTCGGCCGCCTGATCTTCGGGGTGCACTGGGGCAACCCCGTCGGGGTCTTCCTCGTGCTGACCATGTTGTCGTTGGCCTACTCCGGCGCCACCGCGCTGTTGAGTGTGCGCTCGCGCACCGAGGAGCAGGCGATCTCCGTGGCCGTCGTGCTCGGGATCTTGTGCGGGCTCCTCGGTGGATGCATGTACCCGCTCGACGTCGTGAGCCCCGCCATCCGTGTGGTCGGGCACTTCGTGCCGCAGGCGTGGGCGATGGACGCTTTCATCAAGCTGATCTACGACCACGTGGGCCTGGCGTCGGTGCTCCCCGAGGTCGGGGTACTCGCGCTCTTCGCCGCGGTGCTGAGTGCGCTGGCCCTGCGCGCCTACGCCCGGACGGTGTACTCGCCAGGGTGAAAGCGCCGGGTGAGCCGGCGGAACTTCCACGTGTGGTCGGGCCACAGGGTCGTGTTGCGGCCGCGGTGGTCGAGATACCAGCTGCCGCACCCGCCGTCCACCCACACCGAGTGCTCGAGCTGGCGCTGCAGCCGCTCGTTGTAGCGCCGCTGGACGCCCCGCTTGACCTCCACGGTGCGCACGCCGGGCCGCGCCATGAACGCGAGGGCGCTGGCGATGTAGTTGATGTGCGACTCGATCATGTAGATCATCGAGTTGTGGGCCAACGTCGAGTTCGGCCCGATCATGAGGAAGAGGTTCGGAAAGCCGGCCACGGTGGAACCGGCGTACGCCTCCACGCCGTCGGCCTTCCAGAGCTCGGACAGCCGGATCCCCGCGCGGCCGACGATGTGCTCGGCGTAGGGAGGTTCGGCGGCCTCGAAGCCGGTGCCCATGATCACGACGTCGACCGGACGGGCGATGCCGTCCTGGCCCACGACCTCGTGGGTGGTGAACGAGGCGACCGGTGAGTCCACGACCTCTACGTTGGGGAGGGTGAGCGAGGGGTAGTAGTCGTCGGAGAGCAGGAGGCGCTTGCACCCCGGCTCGTAGTGCGGGGTCAGCTTGTTCCGTAGGGCCTCGTCGGGGATCTGCTCGCGCAGGTGGTCGAGCGCCCGCTTGCGGACGAGCGCCTTCGGGCGCGCACTCTGGCCCACGAACACCCCGAGAAGGGCTTCGAACATGACGTAGATGCGAAACCGGGTCAGCCGTTGGAGCGCGGGCACCTTGCGGTAGGCCAGCTTGCGCAGCCGGGAGGTGGGCCGGTCGCCGCGGGGCATGACCCACGGTGGCGTGCGCTGGTGCAGGTACAGGTGTTCGACGTGCGGCGCGATCTGGGGCACGAACTGGATGGCCGACGCGCCCGGTACCCACGACGCAGACGCGCTTGTCGGTCAGGTCGAACCCGTGCTCCCACTTGGCCGAGTGGAACACCTTGCCGCGGAACCCGTCGAGGCCGGGGAACTCAGGGATTGACGGCTCGCTCAACGAGCCGGTCGCCCACACCAGCACCTCGGCGACGTACTCGTCCCCCGCGGCGCGCACCACCCAGCGCTCCGCCTGCTCGTCCCAGCGCGCCTCGTCGACCGCGTGATCGAAATGGAGGCGTCCGGCGACGTCGAAACGGTCGACGCAGGTGCGCAGGTAATCCCAGATCTCCGCCTGGGACGAGAAGGAACTCGACCAGTCGGGGTTGAGCGCGAAGGAGAAGGAGTAGAGGTTGGACGGGACGTCGCACGAGGCACCGGGGTACGAGTTGTCGCGCCAGGTGCCGCCCAGATCGTGCCCGCGGTCGAGGACGACGAAGTCGTCGATCCCCATGGAGCGCAGCCGGGCCGCCATGCCGATGCCCGAGAAGCCGGCGCCGACGATGACGATGCGGTGCTCGGATCTCACGGGTTGGCGCGCACGAAGTCGGCGACGACCTGGGCCAGCTCCTCTCCGCAGTCCTCCTGGAGGAAGTGGCCGCCGCCGACGATGGTCGTGTGCGGCTGACCCTTGGCGCCGGCGATCCGCTCCTTCAGATTGCGGTCGGCCCCCTTGGTGATGGGATCGCTGTCGCTGAAGGCGCACAGGAACGGACGGTCGAACGCCGCCAGGCCCACCCAGGCGGCCACGTTGTCGTCGTGGGCGGGGTCGTCGGGCCGGGACGGGACGAGCAGGGGGAAGGCGCGGGCGCCCGCCTTGTAGGACTCGTCGGGGAAGGGCGCGTCGTAGGCGGCCCGGATGTCGTCGGTGATGCCCTTGGCGCAGCCACCCTGCACGATGCCGCCGGTCGGGAACTCCTCGACCTCCTGGGAGAACTTCTGCCAGGCGAAGAAGGCATCGCCGGGGTTGGTGTCCCCGGTCGGCAGGAACGTGTTCGCCGCCACGACGCGGGCGAAGCGCTCGGGGTGCTCGCCGACGAGGCGCAGGCCGATGAGGCCGCCCCAGTCCTGGCCCACCAGCGTGACGTCGTGCAGGTCCAACTGGTCGAAGAGAAGCTCACGCATCCACTCGACGTGGCGGGCGAAGCTGTAGTCGCCGCGCTCGGTCGGCTTGTCGGAACGACCGAAACCGACCAGGTCGGGGGCGATGACCTGCAGCCCGGCGCCGGTCAGGACGGGGATCATCTTGCGATAGAGGTACGACCACGACGGCTCGCCGTGCATCAGCAGCACCACGGGCGAGGCGGGGTCGCCTTCGCTCAGGTAGTGCACCCGAAGGGTGCCGCCCTCACCGTCGGCAACGTCGGCGTAGTGGGGTGCGAAATCGAAGCCGGGCAGGCCTTCGAAGCGTGCATCGGGAGTCCGGAGGGTCAACATGTTGGCCGGAGCCTACGCGGTGGCGCCTTGGGTCGCCCTCGACGCCCCGGCACCGGTGGCTGGCGCGCCGGACCGCTGCGGAACCTAACCTGACGTCAGAGTCACAGATCGCACATCGGGGAGGCAGCGCACCATGACCACGTCCGAAGCCCAGGAATACGACCCGTTCGCGGCGTTCGAGGACGTGATCGCGGGCACGTCCCGCGACCCGTGGCCGGCGCTGGCGGCCAAGCGGCGCGACGCCCCCGTGAGCAAGGGCCTGACCATTCCGCCCGACGTCCTGCCCGAGGGGTTCAGCGCCGAGCCCGAATGGATCGCCTATCGCTACGACGACTGCTCCCGGATCTTGCGCGACCCCAAGACGTTCACCTCGACGGGCTACGACGCCACCATCGGCATGGTGATGGGTCACATGATCCTGGGCATGGACGACCCCGAGCACCGCAGCCACCGCAACCTGGTGGCGCACGCGTTCCGGGAGAAGTCATTGGCCCGCTGGGAGCCCGAGTTCATTGCGCCGATCATCGACGAGCAGATCGACCGTTTCGCGGCCGACGGCGAGGCCGACCTGGTCCGCCAGCTCACGTTCGAGTTCCCGGTCCGGGTCATCGCCCGCCTGCTCGGGCTGCCCGAGGAGGACTTCCCCCAATTCCACCGCTGGTCGATCGAGCTCATCGGCCTGGTGGCGGACATCGACCGGGGTCTGGCGGCGTCCGAGTCGCTGCGAGACTTCTTCGCCGGCGTGGTGGCCGATCGCCGGGCGCACCCGGCCGACGACGTCATCAGCGACCTGGTCTCGGCCGAGGTCGACGGCGAGAAGCTCTCCGACGAGGCGATCTACTCCTTCCTGCGGCTGCTCCTGCCGGCCGGGGCCGAGACGACCTACCGCTCGTCGGGCAACCTGCTCTACCTGCTGCTGACGCACCCCGAGCAGCTGGCGGCGGTGCAGGCTGACCGCGCGCTGCTGCCCCAGGCGACTCGAGGAGGCCCTGCGCTACGAGCCGCCGCTCCTGACGATCGCTCGCACGACCACCTGCGACGTGGAAGTGGGCGGGGTGCAGATCGGTCCGGGGCGAGGTGGTCACCACGCACATCGGCTCGGCCAACCACGACGAGACGCGTTGGGACGACCCCGAGAGCTTCGACATCTTCCGCCCGTCCCAGCCGCACATCGCCTTCGCCCACGGGCCGCACATGTGCCTCGGCATGCATCTCGCCCGGCTCGAGACGCGGGTGCTGCTCAACCGCGTCTTCGACCGACTTGGTGACCTGGCCCTCTGTCCGGGCGACACCGACCCCTACATCCGGGGCGATGTGTTCCGCTCGCCGACCTCGCTGCCCGTCAGCTTCAACGCCGCCTAGACCGATACCCGGGGGCGCCGTCCCGGCGCACCCTCAGCCCACCTGGCGCGCCTCGACGTCGTTCCCACGCGCCACGAAGACCGTCGCCACCATCGACGGCGGGAACAGCCCGTGCGAGACCAGGCCGGGGACGGCGTCGAGCCGTTCGGACAACAGAGCCGGGTCGCCTACCTCGCCGTGGTAGTCGGCCAAGACGCCGCCGTCGGGGGTGCGCGGGGCGTCGCGCAGGACGGCGCCGGGCAGAGCGTGCAGCGTGGCCGCCAGGCCGAAGGCGAGGAGCTCGAGCGGGACGGGCGCGTGGACGCGCTCGACCGGCTTGTCCGACGACACGATCACGACGAAGCGGTCGGCGGCGGCCGCGACGATTCGCTCGCGGGTGTGCGCACCCCCGCCACCCTTGACCAGCCAACCCGCCGGGTCGACCTGGTCCGCCCCGTCGATCGCCAGGTCGAGGCGGTCGATGTCGGTGAAGGGGCGGACCTCCAGCCCGTGCGCCCGAGCCAACTCCTCGGTCGTTGGCGACGTGGCGACGCAGGTGATGGCGAGCCGGCGTCTTCCGAGCGCCGGCACCATCTCGGCGACCGTCGTGCCGGTGCCGAGGCCGACGCGCATCCCGTCTTCGACCAGGGCGACGGACGCCAGCGCGGCGGCGCGCTTCTCGGCCGTGATGTCGGGGGTCGTCACCGCTTCCCGGCGCTCAGCTGCGCGGCACGTCCTTCCAGGCGAGCTCCTTGTCATTCCGCACGTCACCCGGCAGCCCGAGGACACGTTCGCCGAGGATGTTGCGCATGATCTCGGACGTGCCACCCTCGATGGAGTTGGCGCGCACCCGCAGGAACATCTTGTGCACGTCGGGTGAGCCCATGCCCACCAGGTCGGGACGGACCATGGGATAGCCGGCGGGGTACAGCATTGCGTCGTTGCCCAGAAGGTCGATGCACAGGTCGTAGACCCGCTTGTTCTCCTCGGCAAAGGCCAGTTTCGCCACGGAACCTTCGGGTCCCGGGGTCCCCGCCTTGCGCGTTGCGGCGGCGCGGGCGTTGGTCATCGACAGCGCCTCCATGCGGATGTAGCTCGAGACCACCCGGTCCCGCAGCGCGAGGGCGTGCGCCGACGTGTCACCCAGCCAGCGTTCCTTCCAGATCCGCATGACCTCTGCCATCGGCCCGCTGTTGCGACGGCCGACGGCGCCGCCGATGGAGACGCGCTCGTTCATGAGGGTGGTCACGGCAACGCGCCAGCCTTCACCCTCACCGCCGATACGCGCCGCGTCGGGCACCCGGACGTCCGTGAAGAAGACCTCGTTGAACTCGGCCTCGCCCGTGATCTGGAACAGCGGCCGCACCTCGACGCCGGGTGCGTGCATGTCGACGAGAAAGGCGGTCATCCCTTTGTGCTTCGGCAGGTCGGGATTCGTCCGCGCCACGATGAGCCCGAACGAGGAGATATGGGCCAACGTCGTCCACACCTTCTGGCCGTTGAGCACCCACTCCTCGCCGTCGCGCTCGGCGCGGGTGGCAAGGCCGGCCACGTCGGAGCCGGCGCCCGGCTCACTGAACAGCTGGCACCAGATCTCCTCGTTGCTGAATAGAGGTCGGAGGTAGCGCGCCTTCTGCTCGGGTGTGCCGTGGGTGCAGATGGTGGGCGCGCACATGCCGTACCCGATCGGGTTGCGCAGACCGGCCACCGGTGCACCACCCGCATGCAGGCGGGACTGCGCCGCGTTGCTGGTCCTTCGGGGTGAGCCCGAGGCCACCGCAGTCCCGGGGGAAGTGGACCCACGCCAGGCCGCGATCGAACTGCGCCTCGAGGAATTCCTGCGCCCGCGTGGAGGCGGGTGGATGGTCCGCCAGGAGGCCGTCCACCAGTTCGTCCACGTTCGCGCTCATGTCCGCACCCTATAGCGTGCATTCGTGCGGGCACCTGTTGGCTCACCGTCGGTGCGGGCCCCGGGAGGGCGGGAGTGCCGGCGGCGCGCCAAGCGGACGGAGGAGGCGTGACGGCAGCGGTCACGCTCCCCGACGGGCGCGAACTGGCCTACGAGGAGTACGGGGATCCGGCAGGCTTCCCCGTGCTGAGCTTCCACGGTGGGCTCAGTTCCCGGCTGGACGCGGCGCCGGCGCACGACGCAGCGGTGGCGGGGGGTGTGCGGCTGCTGTCGCCGGACCGGCCCGGCATCGGGCTGTCGACGTTCCAGCCGGGGCGCCGGCTGCTCGACTGGCCGAACGACGTGGTGCACCTGACGGACGCGCTCGGCATCGACCACTTCGCCGTGATGGGCTGGTCGGCGGGCGGACCCTACGCCGCGGTCTGCGCCGCGAAGATGGGCGAGAGGGTCACAGCGGCCGCGTTGCTGTCGAGCGCAGTGCCGCTCGACCTCTACGGGACGACGCGGGGCTTGAGTGCGTCGGACCGGGCGCTGCTCTTCCTGACGCGCCGGACCCCAGGTCTGGCTTCGACGGCGCTGAAGGCGAGCATCGTCAATGCCAGCAACGCGAGGTTGCTGCACGCAGCGATGCGATCGTTCCCGCCGGCCGACCGCACCGTGCTGCGCGAGTGGGGCCCGCCCGACCTCGCCCTTGCGTTCGTGCGCGAGGCGGTGCGCCAGGGCACCGAGGGCTGCGTACAGGACTACCGCATCTTCGGCGACCCCTGGGGGTTCTCCCTCGAGGAGATCCGGGTCCCCGTCCAGATCTGGGAGGGATCAGACGACCGGACGGGGCCGCCGGGCTACCGCGCCTTCCTGCAGCGACACATCACGCAGGCCACCGTCACCGTCGTGCCGGGAGAAGGCCACCTCTCGCTGCTGCCGCATCAGGCCCCCGCGATTTTCGCCGCACTGCTGGGCGACCACAACGCCGAGTCCTCGGCGCGGTGGAACCTCGGGTAGCCGAAGATCGCGTCGACCTCCACTGGCTCTACAGCCCGCCCCAGTTGGTGATCTGGACGGGCGCCACGATCGGCGTCCCTACGTCCAACTGAATCTGGTAATGGTCGCCCATGGGGAGGTTCCGCGGGTTGCCGGTGTAAAGCGCTGCCTTCTTTCCGGGCGAGGTGAAGAACACGGTGACCTTCCCCGTGGCGGGGCCGACCTGGGTGCTGCTCAGGGGGATGCCCCACTCGTCGAAGAATTGTCCCAGCGTGAAGGACATGGTCGTACTGGGCGATTCGACGTGCACGATGCCGTCGTTGGCGTGGACGTGCAGCCAGTAGAAGCAGGTGCCGGTCTCGACGAAGGCGCCAGGGCCGGCCGGCGGCGGCGGGTTGAGTTCCTGGGCTTGGAAGCCGGGGATGCCGATGCCGTACGGGATCACCCGGGCCTGACCGTTCACGAAGACGGTGAGGTGCGTGTGCACGTGCACCAGCGTCTGCTCGTTGGTCTGGCACTGGATGCCGTCGACCGGCTGCCCCGTCGCGGCGGTGAGGAGCGTCGCCAACTTCGGCCCTGTCGTGAGGGGGATCGTCTCAGGTCCGGGCTTGGTCGCCGGGGGCTGCACCCAGCTCGACGACATGGAAGCGGGGATTGCTTCTGTGGCGACGTGGGGGTTCTTCACCGAGGGCGGCACGCTGGTACTGCCGCCGGTCACCAAGACGATGATCAATATGACGGCGGCGACCACCACGATGACGCCGCCCACACGCAGCCCGACCGCGGTTGCGCTTCTTGCGCTGCTCGGCGGCGCGCTGCTCGGCGGCGCGCTGCTGCGCTTCGGCCCGGCGCTGGGCCTTTGACTTGCTCTGACTGGTCATTGGGGCGTCAGCGTAGCGAACCAGTCCCATCGAAAGGCATCAACTCGCTCGAGCGGTCCCGCCCACTCCGGCACGACCCCTGAGCCCGAAATGGAGGTCCCGAGCACGTCTGCGACCTGCCACAGATCGCCGTCCACGAACGCAACAGTGACCGTGCGCTCGCCGTCGGCGAACTGCCAGGCACCGGCCACGCCGGGCACGTCGACCAAAGTGGCGCCGTCGAGGGGTGGGCCGACGACGACGTAGACCCCGTGCGAGGGACGGAACGGCACGGCACCGGGCGACACGGCAACGCGTGGCGCGGCCCACGAGCCGATCACGTCGAAGGGCCCCGACAGCACCGCCCGCCGGGCGGCGAAGAACCTGTCCTCGGCGTACAGGCGCTCGCCCAGCTTGACGAACGGCCCCACGACGTCACGGTCGCGCAACAGGTAGAGCGTCATGTAGTGGAAGGGCTCGAGCACCGGGCCGGTGGCCGCTTCGGCGTCGCGGCAATGGGGCGAGCGCACCCACCTTTGGCCGAACCGCACACCCTCGAGCGTGAATTGCTCCGGCAGGTGGTCGAGCTGGTGCCAGGCGTTGTAGGCCTCGTGGGCGGAAGGATCGGTGATCTCGGTGAAGGAGAAGAAGCCGAGCACGCGATGAGGGTACCCGCGGGCCGGAATGCAAGACTCGGCGGGCGATGACGGCGGCGCTCCTCTCGGGCATGCGGGTCCTTGACCTCAGCATCTGGCGACCCGGGCCCTACGCGACCTCGCTGTTGGTCGCGCTCGGCGCCGACGTGCTCAAGGTCGAACCGCCGGGCGGCGACCCGATGCGCCACTACCCGGGGTTGTTCGAGTCGATCAACGCCGGCAAGCGCAGCGTGGTCCTCGACCTGAAGGACGGCGACGACCGGACACGGGCCCTCGAGCTGGCGCTCGAGGCTGACGCGTTGGTGGAGGGCTTCCGGCCTGGGGTCATGGCCCGCCTGGGGCTCGACGTGACCACCGTGCGGGAGGCCAACCCGGCCCTCGTCTACTGCTCCATCTCGGGGTACGGACAGGAAGACCCCCGTGCCGCGCTCCCAGGTCACGACGTCAACTACCAGGCCTGGGCAGGGGCGTTGACCCCCGAGGGCGGCACGGCCACGATGCCCCGACTTCCCATCGCCGACCTCGCCGCCGGAATGTCGGCCGCCTTCGGCATCTGCGCCGCTGTCTTGGGACGCCTCGCGACCGGCCAAGGGACGTACGTGGACGTCTCGATGACCGACGTGCTCGCGACCTGGACGGGACGGACGGGAGGAGGCGACGACGAGACAATCGGTCGATCGCCTGCGCCGCAACCCGTGCCGGGCTACGGCCTCTTTGCCACCGCCGACGACGGGCAGATCGCGCTCGGCGTACTGAGCGAGCAGCACTTCTGGTCCAGCCTGTGCGCCGAGCTCGGGCTCGACGACGTGGCGAATCTGAGCTTCGAGGAGCGCTCCGCCCGCGGTGCCGAGATACAGCGCATTGTGGCCGCAGCCATCGCCCAGCGACGTCGCGACGAATTGGTGGGCGCGTTGACCGCGGTGGCAGTCCCCGTGGCCCCCGTCCTCGATCGCGCCGGCATGCTGGCCGCGGCACCCTTCCCCGCCTTCCCGATCAGGTTCCCCCTGCCCGAGATCTCCCGCGAGGTGCCCTCGGTCGACCAGCACCGAGGCGAAGGGTTCCCCGCGCCAAAGCGCTGATCGCAGTGCCCCTGGACGCTCGGGTCGAGGACGTCGTGCCTGGGGCGTGGCGCCTGAGCCGGGCGCGGAAAACCGGGGATGTACAGTGAGCCGACCTTCGACCAGGCACGCGGCGTCAGGCCTGCCGCGACACCCGGAACACGTGACGTTCGAGCGCAGCCGATCAAAAGGAGTGGCGATGCCGGCCCAAAACCGCGCAGCAAGTGACGCCCCGAGGCGCGGGCTCCGTGGGCGCCGTCGGCTCCACCAACGCCTCGTCATGTGCGTGGTTGGCGGCCTCGCTCTTCTGCCGGGCCTGATCGCGATCGCACCGGGCACCGCGGGGGCGGCGTACCCGGACAACCCGGCGGAGCCCGTCAACTTCGGCAATGCGAACGCGTACGGGCCATCGGGTGGTCTCCAGCTGAACGCGCCGGTCGTCGGGATGGCATCGACCGCGGACGGCGGCGGCTACTGGATGGTCGCGGCCGACGGGGGCATCTTCAACTACGGGAACGCCGGGTTCTTCGGCTCGGCCGGGAGCATCCCGCTGAACAAGCCGATCGTCGGGATGGCAGCGATGCCCGGGAGCGGCGGCTACTGGCTCGTCGCGTCCGACGGCGGCATCTTCAACTACGGCGGCGCCGGTTTCTACGGCTCGCGCGGCGGCCAGCCTCTCAACGCGCCGATCGTGGGCATGGCCGCAACGGCTGACGGCAATGGCTACTGGCTCGTCGCTTCCGACGGCGGCATCTTCAGCTACGGCGACGCCAGCTTCTACGGGTCGCGCGGCGGCCAGCCCCTCAACCAACCCATCGTCGGCATGGCGGCGACGCACGACGGCGGTGGCTACTGGTTCGTCGCTCGCGACGGCGGCATCTTCAGCTACGGCGACGCCCCGTTCCTCGGCTCTATGGGCGGCACCCCGCTCAACGCGCCGATCGTGGGCATGGCCAGCGCACCACAGGGCTATTGGATGGTGGCGTCGGATGGCGGCATCTTCAACTTCGGCACCGGCTTCTTCGGATCGATGGGCGGCCAGCCCAACCCCAACCCGATCCGGGGCATGGCGGCCACGCCCGACGGCGGGGGCTATTGGATTCTGCCCACCTCTCCCCCCCGGTGCCTCCGACCCTTTCTCCGGGCGCGGGCGGCGCGGCCGTGGTCTCGTTGCAGCAACAGCTCTACGCCTTGGGCTATTGGGTCGACACCACGAACGGGTCGTTCGACGACAGCACCGAACAGGCGGTCTTTGCGCTCCAGAAGGCCGCGGGGCTGCCGACCGACGGCGTGGTCGGCCCGTCCACGTGGGCCGCGCTCGGCGCGGGCGTGGTCCCCACCCGCGCGGCAATGCCGGCTACGAGATTCAGATCAACCTGGAGGACGACCTCCTCATGGTCGTGAACAACGGCCAACTGGTCTGGACGCTCAACACGTCGACCGGTGGCGGCTACACCTACACGCAGGACGGCGTGACGTCAGTGGCGAACACGCCGACCGGGGTGTTCCAGACCTTCCGGGTCGTCGATGGGACCGTGGTCGACTCGCTCGGCACGCTGTACCGACCTCGTTTCTTCTATGAGGGCTTCGCCATCCACGGCGACACCGACGTCCCTCCGGTCCCCGTCTCCCACGGGTGCGCGCGTATCAGCAATGAGGCGATCGACTGGGTGTGGGGAGCCAACATCGACCCGATCGGGACCACTGTCTGGGTGTACTGAGTCTCCGGCTCAGATGTCCCGATACAGCACGAACTCCCACGGGTGCGGACGGAGCCGCACCGCGTCGACCTCGTTCGCGCCCGTGTCGTCGGCCCAGGTCTCGATGAGGTCCGAAGTGAAGACCCCGCCCACCGACAGGTAGTCGCCTTCCGCCTCGGGCACGTCCACCGTCCCCGCGGGCGGTGACGGCACCTGGTCGATCTTGGCTGACTCTCGCACTCGCCAGGTCGACCGGCGGACGTCCGGACGCCCAAACGGTTGCTCGGGCAGACATGTGGGTAGATTGCACGTGTCCTCGGCGGCGAGGGCGTTCACCAGGTGGGGGTGGGCATGACAGAGGTGACCGCGCAGCGGTACGGACGACGAGCGTTTCTCGTGCGGACGGGTGTGATCGGAGCGGCCATCGCCCTCGTCGATGTGCCCACGCTCCTCGAGCCGGCGAGTGCCGGCGCGGCGGCTCCGTCGCTGGCCACCCTCTCCCCCATCTTCGACGCGTTGTCGAAGGACACGATCAACGGGCTCGTCGCGTTCGTGGTGCCCGGCCCCGACGCGTACTCGGTGGCCCAAGGGGTCCACGACACGGCGCCCGGTGGGCTGGCCGCCGACGGCACGGCGTTCATGCTCAACGCGCTCGACAACTTCTACCCGGTCCCGCAGGAGCCTCTCCTCATGCTCGTGCAGGCACTGACGACGGGCATCAACGCCAACCTGCCGTCGCTCCACCTGCCCCCGCTGCTCGAAGAGCTGGCCGACGAGCTCGACAAGGCCCTTGCGGTGCTGTTGGCCGGAGAGACCACGGTGCCCCTCTCGCTCTTGGTCGCCCTTCTGCTCAATTTCGTTGCGACCCTGACGAATCCGACGGCCGTGCACGGCACCTTCCTCTCGCCGTTCTCCCGCCTCAGCTTCACCGACAAGACAAAGGCGTTCCAGCTCATGGAGACGGACGCCTCCAATCTCGCGGCAGCGATCGACGGCAACCTCACCGAGCCGGTGCGCGCCTCGATCTCCGGCTTGATCGAATTCCTCGCAGGCGCGCTCTTGGAGTTTGCAGCCTTCGGCTGCTTCAGCGAATTCGGCGCGTTCGACCCGAAGACCCGCACGCTTACCGGCACGCCGGTCGGCTGGAAGTTGTCGAACTACCTCAGCGTGGCGCCCAACAACCGACCGGTGGAGGGCTGGAACGAATTCAAGGGTTATCTCGGTGGTGAGACCGAGGCGAGCGAGTGATGTGGACGGGACGAGTTCAGGAGGTGGCGGGTGGCCGTTGACGTGATCGTGGTGGGTGCGGGCGGCGGCGGTCCCGTCGTGGCAAAAGAGCTCGCTGCCCAAGGGCTCGACGTGGTGCTGCTCGAAGCCGGCCCGTTCTACAAGGACCCCGAAACCGACTGGACGCACCTGGAGAACGACGCCAACAATCCCCTCACGGGTTATTTCCGGTTCGGACCGGCTGATCGCACCCAGCCCGCCTGGTACCGCGAGACGCCGCAGAACTCATTCCTCTGGCAGCTCTCCGGTGTCGGCGGCACGACACTGCACTACTACGGCAACTGCCCGCGGGCGATGCCGGGGGTCTTCATGGGCTACGCCGGCGCCGACGCGGCGAACTACGACCCACGCGTCTTCCCGTTCACCTACGACGAGCTCATCCCGTACTACGAGTGGGCGGAGGCAACCCTCCCGGTGCAGACGGCGGCGGAGGGCACGAAGGAGGAGGTGTTCTTCACCGGAGCCGCGACCCTGGGCATCCCTCACAACACCAACAAGAACGTCTCGCAGCCCTCGTACCGGGCCCAGGAGAACGCGATCCTCCAGCCGGGCGGGACCGCGGCACGGACCACGGTGCCATTGGGTCAACCGGTTGCGCCCGGAGGCACGGGGTGCACCTTGTGCGGCTACTGCTTCCAGGGTTGCAAGGAGCCCTTCGGAGCGCCCTTCAACCAGAAAGCCAAGCGGACCACCCTGGTCTCCTACGTCCCGATGGCGCTGACGGCGGGTCTTGCCGGCTCGTGGGCTCCCCATGGCAAGGCCGTCACCCTGATTCCGAATGCCTTCGCCACCAACATCGCCACGTCCATGGTGAACGGCTCGCTGCGAGCGACGGCCGTGACTTGGCGCGACACGGTCAGCGGTGCGTCCACGACCGAGGAAGCCAAGGTCGTCGTCCTGGCGGGCGGGACCACCGAGAACCCCAGGTTGTGGCTGAACAGCGGGCTGCCCAACCCCAACGGGTGGGTGGGCCGCGGTTACACCGATCACTACTTCGACTGGTTGGTCGGCGTGTTCAAGGACGACACCTTCAGCTCGCGGGGTGTGGGCTCCTCCGCCCGAGTGGACTGGCCCGGGCACGGTGGACTCGAGCAGGTCGGCCTGCCCCCCGCCATACAAGCCTTCAGCATGATGTTCTCCAACGGCGGCATGCAGGGCTACTACGACAACGGGTCCAACGCCTCCGACCTTGGGGGCCAGGGCCTCACCGATCCGGCGTGGGACGGCGTTCCCGGGCGACCGATGGGGCTGGCGATGAAGAAGATCCTCGCCAACATCGACAAGCTGGTCAACGTGCTGGTGTTGACCGATGACGACGTCGAGCCCCAGAACCGCGTCGGTCTCTCGGCCCTGAATGCGGACGACCACGGGCCGGTGGCGAAGGTGGAGTTCCCGCGCGGCACGCGGTCGAAGCGCACGATCGCCAACCGCGAGTTCATGGCGCGCCGCGCCGGGGAGCTGTTGCGCGGCGCCGGTGCGCAAGAGGTGATCCGGATGGACTGGCCCCCGCTCATCTTGCACGTGCAGTCGACCATGCGGATGGGGACTTCCGACGCTGACTCCGTCCTGGACGAGAATGCAAAATCGCGCTTCGTCGACGGGCTGTACATCGCCGACAACTCGGCGCTGGCCAACGCCCTCGGCGGTCCGAACCCCACCATCACCTGCCAGGCGCTGGCCACCCGGACGGCCGAAAAGATCCTGGTCAACGAGTTCGGGGGGGCGCCGTTCGTGGCCACCGGGTCGCCCACGGTCTCGACGGATCCGCTGGTCACCAGCGCACTCTCGTCGGTCGGCCTCTAGGTCGCCCGACCGGACCGGGCGGACCGGACAAGACTCCGGTCCCATGGCCTTTACGAAGGGAATCCACGAGGTCGCCGACGGGGTCTGGGCCTACCTGCAGCCGGATGGCGGTTGGGGATGGTCGAATGCAGGGCTCGTCACCGGCGACCACACCTCCCTCCTGGTGGACACACTCTTCGATCTCCGCCTGACTGCGGAGATGCTCGAGGCCATGCGGCGGGTCACACCGGCCGCGGAAGAGATCGCAACTGTCGTCAACACACACGCCAACGGGGACCACTGCTACGGCAACGCGCTCCTGAGCGGTTCGGAGATCATTGCCTCGGAACGCTGCGCAGAGGAAATGGCGCAGCTTCCGGCTTCTGCCATGGCCGGCATACTGCGGTCGGCACCGGGCCTCGGTGCCGCCGGCGCGTTCCTGCTCGCGGATCTTCGAGCCGTTCACCTTCGACGACATCCCCGAGGCATTGCCCACCACCACCTTCGAGGGCCGGCTCGACCTGCGGATCGCCGAGCGCCGCGTGACGCTGCTCGAGGTGGGACCTGCGCATACGGCGGGCGACGTCGTGGTCCATCTTCCCGACGACGGCGTCGTCTTCACCGGTGACATCCTCTTCCACCTCGGGCACCCCATCGTGTGGGCCGGGCCGGTTGCCAACTGGGTGGCCGCGTGCGACAGGGTGCTCGAGCTCGACGCGGCCGTGATCGTCCCGGGTCACGGACCGTTGGCGACGCCGTCGGCCGTCGCAGACCTGAAGGCGTATTTCGAGTTCCTCACCGCCGAGGCCCGGGCCCGCCATCACGCCGGAATGTCTGCACTGGAGGCGGCGCGCGATATCGACCTCGGTCCCTATGCGGGCTGGGGCGAGCCCGAACGTGTCGTAGCCAACGTCCGTGCGCTCTACCGGGACTTCGGCGACGACGCGCCGGCGGACGTCCTCGTGGTCATGGGAGAAATGGCGGCCCTCGCCGTCGGACCCCGGCTCCCCGCCCTAAGGCGAAGGACCAACCCGGACCTGGTCCGACGCGGGCAGGACTAGGCGACGACCGAGCCGGGTAGACAACCGGGGTGGAAGCGCGAGCCGTCATCGGGTTGCTCGGAGGCCGTTACCGCCTCAACGGGGTGCTCGGGGAAGGCGGGATGGCCAGGGTCTTCGACGCCTTCGACGAGCGGCTCGAGCGTCCGGTCGCCGTCAAGATCCTGCGCCCGCAGACCGAGGCCCTCCCCGGCATGCGCGTGCGGTTCCAGCAGGAGGCGCGGATTTCGGCGCGTCTGGTCCATCCGAACATCGTGGCGGTCCTTGACTACGGGGAGGACGGGGCGTCCTCGTATCTGGTGATGGAGCGCTTGTCGGGACGGACGCTGCGCGACGAGATCACGGGTGGACCGATCGCTCCGGAGCGCCTCGTCCCGCTCCTGGCAGAGATCCTCGGCGCGCTCGCTGCCGCCCACAGGTGCGGCGTCCTCCACCGCGACATCAAACCCAGCAACATCCTCCTGGACGACGGGCACGCCAGGATCACCGACTTCGGCATCGCCAAGAGCTTCGACGTCCGAGCGGTGACCGATTCGACAGTCGATCTCACGATGACGGGCGTCGTGCTCGGTACGCCGGGCTATCTGGCGCCGGAACGTCGAGCAGGCGACGCGGCCACGGTCCAGTCCGATCTCGTATTCCGTGGGTGCCGTGATGATCGAGGCGCTGTCGGGTCGCCGGCCCGCGCCCGGCGCCGAGGGAGACGTCCAGACGCCGCCCGAACTCCGGCCCATCGCCACGCGCGCCCTGGCGTCGGATCCACGGCAGCGCTTCACGTCGGCAAACGAAATGCTCGAGGCACTGCGCCAAGCCGGCCGACGCCGGTCGCGCCCATGGCCCCTAGCGCGACCGTGCCGTTGGCTGACGCCACGGCGGTCCTACCCGGGGCGACTGCGGCGATGTCCGTCCTCCGTGCGCCCCCCGCGCCGCCGCGCGCCGTGCACCGCCGCTGGCCCCGCCTCCTGCTGCCGGCGCTCGCCATCGTCATCGTCAGCGCGTTCACTCCTCCTGTTTCTGGTCGAGGGCGGACAGCCCGGCCATCCCCACGCGCCGGCGACCTCGCACACCACCGTCGTCCGGCACCATTCCGCCGCGACGAGCGATCCCGAACGGACCGCGATCACGCAGCTGGCGACGTCGTTGTCCGGCGCGGGGGCTCCTCGGCGACGGGGTCCTCGCCTCCGCCCTGGACGCCACTGCCGCCGAGGCGCCCGGCGCCGGCCGAGAGGCCTCGGCCGAAGAGACGCTGACGCTGGCCGGGGTCCTCCTGGCGGGCGGTGGCATCTCGGATGGACAGTTCCAAGATGTCGCAACGGTGCTCGAGGCGACCGGTGCCACCGTCCCCACGACGACGGTCCCCACGACGACGATCCCAGTGCCGTCCGGCCCTGCGGGTCACGACCACGGTCCCGGCGGGGTCAAGGGCCCGGGCGACGGGAAATAGAGCGCTCGAGACGGCGACGCTCGTCTCCGATGCCGGCCCCCGTCAGGGCTGGTCGAGGATTGCCGGCTTGGTACGCTGCGGCGTCGAACGAGGAGCCAAGGCCACATGACCGGACCACGCGAGCATCCATCCACGTGAGCATCGACGAGCGCACGGCTGTCGCGCCGAACTCGGACTTCGATCCCGACGCCCTCCGGGAGAAGTACCGCCTCGAGCGGGACAAGCGGGTCCGCACAGACGGCAACGCGCAGTACATCGAGGCGGCCGGGACACTTCGCGGGTTATCTCCGGGATCCCTACGTCGAGCGCATCGACCGGCCCGCCCTCAACGACGAGGTCACGGTCGCCATCATCGGAGGTGGCTTCGCCGGCCTCATCACCGGGGCTCGACTCCGTCAAGCCGGCATCGACGATGTGCGGATCATCGAGAAGGGCGGTGACTTCGGCGGCACTTGGTACTGGAACCGCTACCCCGGCGCCCAGTGCGACGTCGAGTCGTACGTCTACCTGCCCCTCCTCGAGGAGACGGCCTACGTCCCGACCGAGAAGTACGCCCATGCGCCCGAGATCCTCGAGCATTGTCGTCGCATCGCCACGCACTTCGACCTGTACTCGAACGCCTGTCTCTCCACCGAGGTCACCGGCATCGAATGGGACGACCAGCCGGCAGCGGTGGATCGATCACGGACCGATCGCGGCGACGCCATGTCGGCTCGGTTCCTGGTCATGGGCAACGGGCCGCTGCATCGTCCCAAGCTGCCCGGCATCCCGGGCATCGAGACGTTCGGTGGTCACACGTTTCACACCAGCCGGTGGGACTACGACTACACCGGAGGCGACTCGAACGGCGAGCCTCGACGGGCTGCGCGACAAGCGCGTCGCGCGTCATCGGGACCGGCGCCACCGCCGTGCAGGTGGTCCCGCACGTCGCCGCGGCCGCGGCCCAGCTCGTACGTCTTCCAGCGGACGCCGTCCTCGATCGACGTCCGGGCCAACCGCCCGACCGATCCGGAGTGGGCGGCCAGCCTCGCGCCCGGCTGGCAGAAGGAGCGCATCGAGAACTTCACGCTGCTGACCTCCGGCGGCATGGCCGACGCAGGACCTGGTCATGGACGGTTGGACCGACATCATCGGCAAGCTTCTGACGAGGCTGCGTGACCGCGACAGCGCGGAGGCCCGGCGAGCGGCGATCTGGCGACGGTGCTCGAGCTGGCCGACTTCGAGAAGATGGAGCAAATCCGGGCTCGGGTCGACGCGGTCGTGAGCGACCCGTCGACGGCGGAGGCGCTCAAGCCGTGGTACCGCCAGTTCTGCAAGCGCCCGTGCTTCCACGACGACTACCTGCAGGCCTTCAACCGGCGAAACGTCGTCGTTGGTCGACACCGACGGCCATGGAGTCGAGCGGATCACCGCACAAGGCGTCGTCGCCGCCGGGCAGCGAGTACGAGGTGGACTGCATCATCTTCGCCACCGGCTTCGAGGTCGGGACCGACTACACGAGACGGGCGGGCTACGACGTCGTAGGCTCGAAAGGGATCGCCGCTCTCGGAGCATTGGAAGGACGGCATGCGGTCGGTGCACGGCATGCACGTCCACGGCTTCCCGAACATGTTCGTCGTCGGGCACACGCAGGGCGGCTTTACGGTCAACTACCCCCATCTGCTCGACGAGGCGAGCCGGCACGCCTGTCACATCGTGCGTCACGCGATCGACCACGACTCGTCGTCGAGGCGACGGCGGCGGGCGAGGATGAGTGGTTGCGGACACTGGCGGAGTCCGCTCGCGACTTCCGGGCGTTCCAGGAGCAGTGCACCCCGGGCTACTACAACAACGAGGGTCAGCCGGCCGTCGGCGGATTTCTCGGCAGTTCCTACGGCAGCGGTCCCATGGCGTTCTTCCAGCTCTTGGCGAACTGGCGCGACGAGGGGACGTTCACCGGCCTCGAGCTGAGTCGCTAGCCGTCGCCCCGGAGTCATTGACATTGAGCGTTTCGGCCTTGGTGTTGGAGGCACCCCGCACCCTGCGCCGGCGCGAATTTCCCCGGCCCGGCGATCGGTGACGACGACGCCCTCTTGCGGGTCGAGGCCTGTGGACTGTGCGGGACGGATCATGAGCAGTTCTCGGGTCAGCTCTTCGGGGGCTTTGCCTTCATCCCCGGGCACGAAAGCGTCGGCCTCATAGAGGAGATCGGCGCGGCCGCCGCGACGCGGTGGGGGGTGACGGTAGGTGATCGTGTCGCGGTCGAGGTCTTTCAATCGTGTCGTGCCTGTGAAGCGTGTGCCGCCGGTGACTACCGGCACTGCCGAAACCACGGCATCGGCGACTCCTATGGCTTCGTGCCGGCAGACCGCGCGCCCGGTCTTGGGGCGGGTATTCGCAGTACCAGTACTTGAGCCCCGACAGCATGTTGTTGAAGGTGCCCGACACGCTCGATCCGGTCACAGCCACCCTCTTCAATCCCATGGGAGCCGGCGTTCGTTGGGCCGCCACGCTGCCCCAGACCGCGCCGGGCGATGTAGTCGCGATCCTCGGACCCGGCATCCGGGGACTGTGCTCGTTGGTGGCGGCGCGTGCGGCAGGGGCCGGCTTCGTGATGGTGACGGGTGCGGGTGCCCGTGACCGAGCCCGGCTCGACATCGCACTCGAGTTCGGCGCCGACCTCGTTGTCGACGTCACCGAAGAGGATCCCGCCCGTGCGCTCCGCCGCGCCGTCCGCCGCGGTGCGGACGTGGTCGTGGATGTCACGGCGAAGTCGCCCGCCGCCTTCGACCAGGCCCTCGGCATTGTGCGCGGCGAAGGCACCGTTGTCGTCGCGGGCATCAGGGGAGGCCCGATGCCGGCCGGCACGAACATGGACCTCCTGGTCTACAAGGAAATCCGGCTGATCGGCGTCCTCGGCGTGGACGTCGCCGACTACGAGGCGGGGCTCGAACTGTTGGCCCACAACGACCTCCCCCTTGCGTCCATCGACCGCGGGACGGCGGGCTTTGACGAGCTGCCCGTCATGCTCGAGTCGCTGGCCAACGGAGAGCCCGGCACGCCCATGCACGCGGTCTTCGTGCCGGATTGACCGCACCGCTCACCGGTTTCCCATCTGACAGGCTGCGCCCCGCCTGAGCGAAGGTCCCTGGGCAGGGCGACAGACGGCTTCGTGGTCCATACTGCTGAGCGCCGACCACAGCGTGAGCGGTGCACGGAGGAGGGTGATGAAGAACGTAGTGATTCTTGGTGCCGGGTTCGCCGGCCTGGAGCTGGCCACGCGGCTGTCGGAGGATGTCGCCGACGAGGTCGACGTGACGATCATCGACCAGAGCGACGCCTTCGTGTTCGGCTTCACGAAGCTCGATCTCATGTTCGGTCGACGCCGAGCTCAATGACATCCGCATCCCCTACGCACTGCTCGACAAGCCGAGCGTGCGCTTCGCCCGAGAAACCGTCCTCTCCATTGATCCCGAGACCCGGCGGGTGGTCACCGACGGTGCGACCTACGAGCCCGACATCCTCGTCGTGGCCCTCGGAGCCGACCTCGATCCCGCCGCCACGCCGGGGGCGGTCGAAGAGGGCACCGAGTACTACTCCGTCGAGGGTGCCGACCACGTTCGATCGATCCTGCCCACCTTCGACGGAGGTGATGTCGTCGTCGGTATCCTTGGACCGTTCTTCAAGTGCCCGGCTGCGCCCTTCGAGACCGCGATCATGCTGCACGACTACTTGGAGAAGCGCGGGCTGCGTGCGGCCAGCACGATCAAGATCGTCAGCCCGATGCCCAAGCCGGTCCCGATCTCCGAAGAGGCGTCCGAGGGCATCCTCCGCGCACTTGAGGAGCGGGACATCGGGTGGTCGCCCCAGTCGAAGCTCACCGCACTCGACCCGGCGACGAAGACGGCGACGCTCGACGATGGCCAACGCATTCCGTATTCGCTCTTCCTGGCCATTCCGGTGCACCGGGCTCCTCGAGTCGTTGCGGAATCGGCGCTGGTCGAAGAGGACGGCTGGATCGCGGTGGACCATCGGACCTTTGCCACGAAATTCGAGAACGTCTACGCGGTGGGCGACGTAACGAGCGCTCCAGTACCGCGGGTGGCGCGATCGCCGAGGGCGAAGCAGACACCCTGGCCGACGTGCTCGTGCACCAATTGCGAGGCGGCAACCCACCAGAGCCGTACAAGGGCATCGCGACGTGCTACATCGAGTTCGGTGGCCCGAAGGTGGCTCGTTTCGACGCCAACTTCCTCTCCGGCCCCACACCGTACGGAACCTTCACCGAGGCTTCGGAGGAGATCGCTGCATCGAAGGTCGAGTTCGGGGCGAGCAGGCGCCGACGTTGGTTCGGCATGGCCTGATCCGCTTTATCCATACAGCGCAGCTGGCATGATCGTCGCAGGCTCTTGATGAGTTCGCTCGTCATCTTCTCCCCCGACGTGCCACGCCTGGCCACCTTCTATGCGGCCGTCCTCGGAGCCCGCCCGTTCCCAGAACCGTCGGGCGACATCCGGCTTGTGAGCGATCGCGACGAAGTCTTGATCCACTCGATCCCCAGCGAGGTGGCAAGGGACCTAAAGATCAGCACGCCACCTGCCCCACGCGACGGATCGCCACTCAAGCCGGTGTTCGAGGTCGAGTCTCTTGCCACGGCCCTTGAGGGCGTCAGGGCAACCGGGGGCGTGGTCACCGATCGGACCTTTCGCTTCGGCGGGTCGACTCGCCACGATGTGCTCGACCCCGACGGGAACGTCGTCCAGCTCCGCTGTCGCACCGCGTAACCGGGTTGCGCAACGATTCGTAGCCGCCATCTCGCTGGGCTGACCACCAGCCCGCTTCGCGAAGCCCGCGGTACGTTTGGCGAGCGACGCCGGTCCGTCCGAAAGACCGAAGTTTCGCCCGAATCCGTGATAAGGAATGGCCACGGAGGTGTCAAATGCGGGGAGACCGCCACACCCAGCGGGCCTGGCAATTCGGAGCAACGACGGCCCTCGCTGCCCTCTTGTGTCTGCTCGGAGAGACGGGTGCCGGTGCCGCTTCCGGCGTCACCGTCAGCGAGCATCAATACGGATTCTCTTTCACGCTTCCGGCCAACTGGAAGCAGGTGCCGCTCAATGGCAGTGACGTGACCGCTCTGTTGAATGCCGCCACCCACGATGACCCGGCCCTGGCCAGCTCGTTGGACAGCGAAGTGACTTCGGCGGCGTCGAAAGGAATGAAAGTCTTCGCCATCGGACCTGTTTCGGGGTCATCGGTGCCGAATGTCAATGTCATCGTCTCATCGGCCTCGGGCGCCCCGACCGGACGCGAATTCGCGCAAGAGGCGGCAACAGAAGCCAAGATCGAGCTCGCCCAGATCAACGCGAGCCACGTGAAGACATCGACCGTCACAAACCGGCTGGGGACAGCCGCCAAAGCGACCTATCAACTTGCATTCAAAGGTTCGGTCCCGCAGTTTGGTGAGCAGTTCTACGTGCAGCACAAGGCCAACATCGACATCGTGACGGTGACGACCTCGAGTTCGAGCGCCACGCAATCAAATGCGCAGCGCGTCGTGAACAGCTGGCGCTGGTAGTCGATTCCTCTCAGGGAACCTGGGAGGAATCGCCCCATTCGTCTATCCCGTCTCACCGCCAGCAGACCTCGATGAACCGATGAGGCCGTGCGCCATGGCCTCCATCGCCGCTCCGGCACGGTTGGAAACGCCGAGCTTGGTGTAGATGTGCTCGATGTGGTTGCCCACCGTCTTGGGGCTGATGTCGAGCTCACGCGCGATGCCCTTGTTGGATCCCCCCTCGGCCAGGAGGGCGAGGACTTCGCTCTCGCGGGCGGTGAGCCCCGCCGGGCCCCCAGCACGCGACGGGCCGATCGCGTGTCCCGTGGCCCCAAGGACCGCGTCCACGCAAGCCTGGTCGAGCCGTCCCTCCTTGGCCTCGGTTCGCAAATGACGGGCCGCGTCGTCGGCGTCGAACGCAGGACGATAGGGCCGAGGTTCGATCATTGCCTGGTAGACATCGGCCGTCGCCAGCAGACGAGCTGGAACAGACAGCATCGCCCCACCGACGCCTCGGTGGTAGCCCGAGCCGTCCATCCGCTCGTGGTGGGTGGCGGCGAGGAGCCCGATCCGACGCAACGGCTCGGGGCGGCTGAAGATCCGCTCGACGTAGTACACGTGCAGCCGCATCCGCTCGATGTCGCTGGTGGTGAGCGGTCCGGGCTTGTCCCACACGGTGCCGGGCACGCCGAAACGCCCGACGTCGTGAACGAGTGCGGCGCGCCGGGCCAGCGCGCTCTCGCGGCCGGGATGCCGCAGAAACGGTGCCGCCGCTCGACCAGCTCCGCCGTGCCTCTGCGTGGCCGGCGAAGTAGGGACAACGCAGGTCGCAGAAGTCGCCGATGGCTTCGAGCACGCCGTCGAGCTCGTCGTCGGTCAGAGCGGGCCGAGCGATCGGCTCGATACCGAGCAGTCCTTCGAACGGGTCTTGGCCAAGTCCTCGAACAACGGCGCCGGGTCGGTGACGACGGCGTCAACCACCGCCGGATCGAAGTGCGTGCCGCGTCGCGCGCGCGTCACGTCGACGGCCGCATCGACGCCGGACGTGCGCTCGAAGACCTCGCACGCCTCGGCCACGTGCGCGATCCGCGCCGACAGGGCCAGACCTTCGCCCTCCAGATCGCTCGGCACGCCTTTGCCGTCCCATCGGGCGTAGGCCTGCTCGATGCCGGCCCGCACGTCGGCGCCCAGGCCGAGGCGATCGGCCAGCGCCCCCGCCGCCGAGCAGTGGTTGGCCATCTGCTCGACCACGCTGCGCCCGCTGGTCGCCATGAAGGCCGACGCCTGGCGGGCCCGGTTGAACGGCGAGCCGCCCGAACCGGCTCGTCGCAGCATGAAGACCATGGCCGGGAACCCGGCCAGGTCGACCTCGAGCGCGTGGGCCCGGAAGTCGATGTCGTCGCCGAAGAGGGCGCGTGCCTCGTTGCCGTAGACGGGACAACCGACGTAGGTGAGGATGCTCACGTCGTAGAGGGTGGCCAGCTCGCCAGGCTCCAGGCCGAGCCGGTCGCCCAGCCGCATGGCTGATCCGCGCCGCGCGCAGCATGTGCTCGGGGGGCTGGCCGAAGCCGAGGTCGGTCGCGAGCGAGAGCGCCACCAGCAGGTCGGTGAGCCGGACCCCGGAGTCTGACATGCCGCGGACGATAGTTCCGCACCGCGAGAGCCGGGAACACGCTATCGGGGCCGGCTCTGGGGTGAATGCCTCATGTCCGATGTGCCGCCCATCCGTATCGTCGATCCTGAACCATGAACGGGAGACGCCCGGCTGGTCGAGACGATGAAAGGCGGCAGTCATGCCCAAGTACGTGATCGAGCGCACCGTGCCCGGGTGCCGGCCAGATGGACGCTGCGGCCCTGGCCGCAATCGCCGACCAGTCCAACGAGGTCCTGCGCGACCTCGGCGCCCGACATCCAGTGGCTGCACAGCTACGTCAGCGACGACAAGATCACCTGCGTCTACGTCGCGGCCAACGAGGAGATCATCCGCGAGCACGGCCGCTGCGGCGGCTTCCCCGTCGACGCCGTGCACGAGGTCAACGCCGTCATCGACCCCACCACGGCCGAGCTGGCCCGGTGAGCCGGGCCGCGATCAGCCTGACGACCGGCCTCGAGGACCCCGAGAAGGTCACCGTGGCGCTGCTGGTGGCCGTCGGTGCCGCCGAGGCCGGCCGGCCCACGCTCATGTTCCTGACCAAGGAAGCCGTGCGCCTCGCCACGAAAGGTGTCGCAGCCGGCGTCGCCTGCGACGGGTGCCCGCCGCTTGCCCGACCTGATGAAGCGTTACGAGGCGGCCGGCGGCGAATTCCTCGTCTGCCCGATCTGCTTCAACGCCCGCAGCCTCGACGACGCCGCCCTGCTGCCTGGCGCTCGCTCGGCGGCACGGTGCAGCTCTGGGAGTGGATCGGCGACGACAACCCCGTGACGTTCAGCTACTAAGGACCGCGATGGAACTCGGAAAAGAATTTGTCCGATCGCTCGCAGCCAAGGACGCTGTCAGGCTGAAAGGCACTCTCGAGCCACAGATCGACTTCAAGGCGATGACGCCAAGCCGGTTCTGGGAGTCGGACAGCGCGAACGAGGTGGTCGACGACTTCATGCTTTCGCGTTGGTTCAAGCCCACAGATTCCATTGAGGCGCTGGAGCACCTCGAGGCAACGTCCGTGGGGGCGCGCCAGCGCGTCGCCTATCGCATGAGGGTCCGGAGGGACGGGGATGTCTTCGTCGTGGAGCAGCAGGCGTACTTCGACGTCGAGCAGGACCGCATGAGTTGGCTGCGGATCATGTGTGCGGGGTACCAGTCGCCACGCTGATCGTCGATATCAGCGATCCGCCGGACCAAGGGGCTCCGTTCGCCCGGTGATGCTCAACGTCTTCGGAAATCGCGGTCAGGAAGTGGACCGGCGGCCGGCGTAGTTCTTAGGGTTACTGAAATGGCGGGGAACCCCCTCTTGGCTGTGGCGAAGACACCGTTCAGCTACCGGATACTTCTGAGGTCGGCAGGCTTGGTCGAAGCGACGGAGAAACTTCTTCGGCGTCTGACACGCGGCAGGATCGGCGTCCTGGACCTGGTCGGCATCCCATCAGTCCGAGTGTTGATCCCTGGACGTCGTAGCGGTTTGGTTCGCGCGACGACGCTGCAGTGCATCGAGGTAGAGGGTGGCATTCTCGTTGTGGGATCCAACTGGGCACGTCCGGTCCACCCCGCCTGGTCCACCAACCTCCAGGAAGCCAAGACCGTGCAGGTGAGGCGACGCAACGATCACTTCGAAACCGCAGTGCGAGAGATCGTGGATCCGGAGCGACCCGAAGCGTGGGCTTCGATCCTCCGAGCCTGGCCGAACTATGAGCTGGCGCAGCGGAAGATCCCCGAGCGGCCGTTTCGTATTTTCTTTCTTGCGCTTCAGCCGTCCTGATTCAACTGGTGGGCCGTAGAGGACTCGAACCTCTGACCCCTTGCGCGTCATGCAAGTGCGCTACCAACTGCGCCAACGGCCCGTAGATAGAAACCTTACCACCGGCCGAATTCCCCACTTCCCGATCTCGCGGCGACGCCGCAGCTCAGCCCCACAAACTTCTCTACCATTGGGAGCGTGACACCCACCCGAGGCACCACGACGAGCCCGCTGCCGGACCTCCAGGACCACCTCCGGCGGATCGCAGAGGAGGGCTACACGATCCTCCCCGACGCCATCGAGCCCGAGTTCGTCGACGAGATCGACGAGGCCCTCCTGAAGTTGGAGCACGAACTTGGGCATCGTCCCGGCCGACAACCTCTTCGAAGGACTGCACACGACGCGTGTCTACAACCTGCTCGTCCACGGCCTGACGTACCAGAAGATCCCGGTCCACCACAACGTGCTCCCCGTCGTCGAGGGCGTGCTCGATCCCGGCCTCCTCATCTCCTCGCTCTCTTCCATCGCGATCGGGCCCGACGAACAGGCGCAACCGATCCACGCCGACGACCAGCTCATCCCACTGGAGCGACCCCACATACCGATCATCTGCAACACCATGTGGGCCATCACGGACTTCACCGAGGAGAACGGCGCGACTCGGCTGGTCCCGGGCAGCCACCTCCGCGACGAGCCGCCCAATCCACTCGAGCCGTACGAGACCATCGCGGCCGAGATGCCCAAGGGCAGCGTCCTGGTCTGGGTCGGAAGCCTCTGGCACGGCGGTGGAGCCAACAAGACCGACCAGCGCCGCGTCGGCATCGCCATGAACTACTGCGCCGGGTACATCCGCCAGCAGGAGAACCAGCAGCTGGGGATCCCCCCATCACTCGTCAAGACGTTCCCGCGCCGGCTCCAGGAACTGGTCGGCTACTCCGTGTACAACGGCTTGGTCGGCCACATCGACAAGAAACACCCGGCCAAGGTCGTCCTCGCCGAGAACGAGGGCGTCGACATGGTCTGGGATCTCCTCAAGAAGTAGCGGGGTTCCGAGCGACCGTCATGCCGCCGGCGAAAGCGCCACGGGCGCCACCGGCCACATGAAGTCGCGCGGGTCGCTGCGGTCCTTCCCTTGGGCCTGGCGCCACTCCTCGCAGTCGCGCGTCCACTGCCGATGCCACTCGATCTGCGCCTCGTGCAACGAGGCGACGGACGCAAGGCGCAGCGGCGGAAAGCGATCCGCCAGCGCGAACAGCACCCGGACCGAGGCCACGGCATCGGCCCACGCGTCGTGCGCGTCCTCGAGCACGACCCCGTAGTGGTCGCAGAGGTCACCCAGCGTCCGCCTGCCCCGGCGCTCACGATCGAAATGGCGGTCGAGCACCCCGGCGTCGAGCACCGGCCCACGCCAGCCCCGCTGGACGAGGCCGTGGCCCGATAGCCGATTCCCGAGCACGTCGAGGATCGTCAAGTCGTAGTCGAGCTTCATCCCGACCAGCGGCACGCCGCGCCGGCCTGCGGCGACGACGGCGTCGGTCACGAGATCGACCGCGTCGGCGAGCGGCATGCCCTCTGCCCGGGCCTGCGCTGACGTGATTCCGTGCACCGCGGTCGCGTCGAGGGGGATGTCCCGGGCCGGGTCGATGAGGCCCGACCAGCTGCGCACCGCCACGCCGTCGACGACCGAGACCAGCGCGTAGGACACGGGGACGTCGGTGAAGCGGTCGACCCCGGTGGTCTCGAAGTCGAGACCGAGCACCTCGCCTTCGGCCCATTCACCCATGAAGTCGAGCATGCCAGCGCGATGTGACAGGAACGCGGATACCCGACCCGCTCACGCTGCGCTTTCGCTCCGCCCGACGACTGCGGTCGCCCGGATCGCAGATCCCGCCGGGGTCGTCCAGCCGCTCGACGACACGGCACCCGGCGGTGGACCGGGCGGGATCCTGGACGTGGCGGCACACCCTTGAACTGGGCAGACTGACTCCGTCATGCACTCAATCGAGATCGACGTCGACAGCTCGCGGCGACGCGTCGTGGACCTCACGGCGGAGCTCGAGCTCTTCTGCGCCGGACTCGGCGACGGGCTCGTGAACGCCTTCGTTCCCCACGCCACGGCGGGACTTGCCCTCATGGAGACCGGATCCGGATCCGAGGCCGACCTCCTCGATGCGCTCGAGCGCCTCCTCCCCCGCGACGGGCGCTACGTCCACGCCCACGGTTCGGCCGGGCACGGCGCCGACCACCTCCTGCCGGCCCTCGTGAGCCCGTCGGTCACGCTTCCCGTCCTCGGTGGCCGCATCGCCTTCGGCACCTGGCAATCCCTCGTCCTCGTCGATCTGAACGTCGACAACCCCGACCGCAAAGTGCGCTTCAGCTTCCTCGCCTCGCCTGCGAACTGAACATCTCGGGCGCCGGTCCAGCAGACTGGGCGGGCGTGGATCTCCCTTCGGTAGCCGAAGAGCTGTACGGCCTCACCCCACCAAAGTTCACCGCGGCGCGAGACGCCCGCGTCGTCGGAGGCTCGTCAGGCCGGGGACAAGACGCTGGCGGCATCGCTCAAGAAGCTCCGCAAGCCTTCCGTCGGGGCCTGGGTGGCCAACATGCTGGTGCGCGAACGGCCGGCCGACATCGATCACCTCATCGCGCTCGGAGAGGAGTTGCGCAGCTCGTCGACTCTCGACGGTGAGCAGATTCGCAGTGTCTACAAGAAGAAGCAGGACGTCGTCGCCAAATTGGTACGTCACGCCCAGCAGATTGCGCAGCGCGCGGATCAGCCCCTCTCACAAGCCGCTGCGCTGGACCTGGAGGCGACGCTCGATGCCGCTTTTGGCGACCCCGGCGCCGCCGCCTTATTGCGTGAGGGCACTTTGACCACCCCGCTGAGCTACTCGGGGCTGGGCTTCGCCGCCAGCGGGCCCGCCGGCTCTCCCGCCGCGAAGGCGCCTCAGGTCGGGCGGAAACGCGCAGCACCAGGCGCCGTCGAACAGGCCAAGACAGCCCTGGACCGGACCTCACGTGCAGCGCAAGAAGCCGAGGTGGCGCTCAAGACGACCCACAGCGCGCTCAGTGCAGCCGAGGCTGACGTCAAACGGTTGCGGGCGGCCACGACGGTGGCCGAACGTCGAGCCGCCAAAGCCCACGTGGAAGAGGCGGCCGCCAGGAAGCGGCTCGACGCGCTCAGGCACACATCGGATCGCTGACGGAGGCGCGCCCCTGGGCTCGTCTTCACGGGTTAATTTGCGTGGCATTGGTGAGGCGGACGGCTGAGGGGATGCGTATGCGGCGAGTCGCTCTACACGGTGGTCGGCGCGGGTCGTTCATGCTTCGGTCGAAGTTCACCTCCGCCATGACGTTGAGCGCGGTCTCCTTGTTGTGCTTGGGCGCGGTACAGGTCGCAGGCTACGGAGCCGCCGGAGCTTCTGAAGACGACACCACCGGATTTTCGCAGCCGTTCGCCGGAGCAGCCCAATATGAGAAGTTCGCGCCGACCCAGATCACCGACCCCAGCCAACTCAATCAGCCGATCGGGCAGCAGGTGGCGGACGAGCTCGCCGGGCAATTGGGACTGACGAGAGCAGATGCGTTCACCCCTGAGCAGTACCAGGAGTTCATCACGGGACAGGGACACCGGGGCAAGCTGAGTGATGCGAAGACCATCGATGCCAGCATCAAGATCTTCACCAACACCACCGGGCGCCCGCTGTACTCGAACAACAACGGTCGCCTGACCCCATCGGTCCTGGCCAGCTATGGACTGTTCGTCACTACGGACGGAACACTCGAAAGCCTGGCCCACGAGGGCGCGCCGACCAGAGAGGCCAACGCAATCATCGCACCCGGTGGCTATCTGGGGAAGTGGTGCCGAGCCAACGGCGCGCAGGCATCGCTGACCGCGCTCTACAAGTCGGCCTACACGACCGAGGTCACCTACGGCACGAAGTCGCAATTCCTCGCGAAGCCTGCCGAGGTCGTTCTCAATCAGATCAATGGGGTGCGCTCGCTGGTCGGGATGTCCATGGTCCCTTCGATCTGGATCGTGAACTTCGTCCTGCTTTACGTGCTGAACCCAGCGGTTGCGGCGGAGATGCCGGCCAAATGGGCACCCATTCCCGCGCGTGTCGACTGGGCCATTCATCAGAGCGGCACCGGCCAAATCCCCTTTGGTGAATATGCGTCAGACTTCCCCAACGATGGGCGGTGAGATCTCCTTCCGACCAAGTGTGACGTGACCGTCGGACAAACGTGGTCCCAGGGTGACAAAAGGGGGCCGCCGATTGCTCAACGGGGAGCCCGCGGCATCCCCAGCCCGATCATGGCGATGATGTCGCGCTGGACCTCGTTGGTCCCACCGCCGAAGGTGAAAATGGTCTGACTTCGGGCCTGCCGTTCGAGGCGGCCTCGCAACACGGCTCCGGGAGAGCCTTCGACCAGGTAGCCCGCCTGACCGACCACTTCGAGCAGCATTCGATAGACCTCGAGGGCAAGCTCGGTGCCGTACACCTTGGTCGCGGACGCGTCGGCCGGATTCAGGCCCTTGTCCGCAGCCCACGCGACCTTCCAGTTGAACAACTTGAGCACCTCGATCTTGGCGTGCACCTTGGCCAGCGTGATCTGGACCCACTCGTGATCCATCAAGGAGCGACCGTCACTCAGTTGGTGCGCCCGCGCCCAACGATGCACTTCGGTGAGACTGCGGAGCAGCCCCGAGGCGGGGCAGATGGCGACTCGCTCATGATTGAGCTGATTCGTGATCAGCTTCCAGCCCTGGTTCTCGGCCCCGACGAGGTTCTCGACCGGGACCCTGACGTCCTCATAGAACGTTGAGCTCGTGATGTCGCCGGCGATCGTGGCCAACGGGGTCCAATGGAACCCAGGCGTGTCAACCGGCACGATGAAGACAGACAGGCCCTTGTGCTTCGGGGCGTCGGGGTCGGTGCGCGCGGCCAGCCAGACGTAGTCGGCGTATTGGATGGCACTCGTATAGATCTTCTGTCCGTTGATCACGTACTCGTCCCCGTCCCGAATGGCCCGGGTTTGCAGCGAAGCCAGGTCGGTGCCCGCCGACGGCTCGGTGTAACCGATTGAGAAATGGACCTCACCCCGCAGGATGCCGGGCAGGATCCGCTGCTTCTGCTCTGCGGTGCCGAGGGCCATGAGGGTCGGACCCACGCTGTTCAAGGTGAGGAGAGGCAACGGCACACCCGCCCAATGCGACTCCTCGACGAAGATCATCTGGTCGAGCGCCCCCCGACCTTGACCGCCGTACTCGGCTGGCCACCCGAGGCCCAGCCATCCGTCCTGCCCCATGCGACGGATGTAATGCGTATACGTCGGCTCTTGGAGATCGGAGGCTTCGACGTCTGCGACCAACTTCTCGAAGTACTCCCGGAGTTGGCTCTGCAGATTCTGTTGCTCCGCCGTGAACTCCAGGTACATCGTGGCCTCCGGTGGTGAACGCCCGGTCGCTCCGGGTGAGCAGTATCGCGAGGAACGCGCTTCGGGCTTTCGACCCAACTGGACTCCTCACGCGTCATTTCAGAGAAATGCTTGTTCTTCTCCGATGAAGATCGGGGACCGCGAGTGGTCGATGAACTTCTCCTCATCGAGTCGCAGGGTCTCGGCGGCCGCCGAGCCTTCTTCGGATAGCGCGCCAGCGACCATGGCGTCCAGGCTGTCGAACCACAATTCGGCGACGCCGTCGAAGCGCTCCGGCGCGCCACGCCCCGACGCCAGCGCATCGTTGAAGCCGCCGGGGACGGTGTGCAGTTGCACGTACCGTCGGATCCCGAGCACTGGCCCGAGCGAGGCGGCCAATGGCCCGTGCACCTCTCTCCAGTACCGGTGGAACTCGTCTTCATCAATGTCAGGACGGCGGTGGAGACAAAACACGAGCTTGACCACCTCTCCAGGATATCGACATGCACGGCGCCGAATCGGGGAGCGGCCATCCTCGCAACGAGCTGCCGACGTCGCTGTTCAGCTCCACGGGCAAGGCCCGGGAAGTGTTAAGACGGGCCCACCTGAAGAGTGGCGAGGAGGGTTGGTGGAAAAGGAAGACCTCGTCGTCCCTCCGCCCGTTCCAGGCCAAAGCCGTTATCGGGTTGTCAGACGGATCGGACAGACACACGACGACTACCCGTGGCTCGGACCGGCCATCTTTACGGTCGCAACGGTGTACTTCGTCGTCCAGATCGTCGTGGCTTGGGTCTTCATCCCCGCGTACAGCCTGGTCTCGAACTCGATCAGCGATCTAGGCGAAACCAGCTGCGGCGGCTACGGCTCTCCGGCCATCTGCTCACCCCGTTGGTGGCTCATGGACTACGCGGGCTTCGTCGTGCTCGGCCTCGTCATGATCGTCGGCTCGGCCCTGCTCTATCACGAGTTCACCGAAAGAGCCCCTCGCGAACGGCGCGCCGCCATGTTCGGTTTCTCTCTGATGGCGTTGGGGGGGCTTGGTTCGATCCTGGTCGGATTCTTTCCCGAGAACGAGAATCGAACGATGCACATCCTGGGTGCCTTCCTCGCCATCGCGATCGGCAACGTTGCGATTCTGGTGCTTGGAGGCTTCCTGACCCTGCCGGAGTCCATGCGGCGCTCCATGCTGATGTTCAGCAGTGTGGCGTTGGCGGCCCTCCTGTGTTTCGCCTCGCACAAATCCTTCGGAATTGGTCGAGGAACGATGGAGCGCTTCGCGGCGTATCCCGTGACGATCTGGTTGATCAGCTTCGGGCTGTATCTGTGGCGATTCCACCCCAAAGAGTCCCGTCACTACACGTAGGAACGTGGCCGACTGGTCACTCAACCCCGCCGGGTCGCTCTATAGGCTGCACCAATGGCATTTGGTCAGCAGTCAGGTCCGCCGGCCTCGGCAAAGCAGGTTCGTGAGCTTTTGGAGCTCCTCAAGGCGGCAGGGCATTCCGACTTCCGCGATGCACGCGGACCGATGGGATTCACCCAACGTCAAGCGGGTGGGAAGTTCTCACGCGACGAGGCGACCGAGTTCATCACCCAGCTCGAAGGCGCGGAAACCGATGGCAACACGCCTACTGGGCCCACATGGCGGCAATCCGCCCAAGAGCAACTCTTGAGTTCTCTGCCGTCAGAACAGCTCGCCGACGAGCTCCGTCGTCGCGGCTGGACTGCGATCGAGCCCCAACCCGCGCGTTCTGGGGCAGGCACACCAACTCGTCTCAGGGCTCTGAGCAGCGAACCGGCGGACAACAAGAAGTAGAGACATCGCGTCGGCCACACCCGATCCCCGCCCGCAACGCCAGGTGACTCACGTTTCTTGGATGGATGCCGGATCGATGCCCGCCCCGCCCTCCGCGCTGCTGGCGTAGACGGCCAGTGCGAAGCGCAGCACGTCGATGGCCTCTTCAGCGCTCCACCACAAGGGCCCTTCGCCGGTGCGGAGCCAGCGGAGCCAGTGGCGCCCCGAATCCCGGAAACTGCTCGCCCAGTCGTCGTCGAGGGCATGGTACGTCCGCATCTCTCCGTCGACGTAGGTCTCGAGGCTCGGCTGCTGAATACCTCGACCGGTGCACCGGTTCACCCGCGAGTAGCCGCGATGACCGGTGACCTCCCAGCGTTCGTCGTTGGTGTAGTAGTCGGACCGGAGATACATCTCGGGAGCCAGCGTGATGTCCCACACGCCACGGATGCCGTTCTGGTGTTCCCACACGATCGTGGTTGGCGCATCGACCTTGATGTCCGTGAACACCTCGGTCTCGCCGACCCACGCCCGCACTTCACGCAACGGGCCGAAGAGCCACAACGCCGTCGAGAGCTTGTGCCAGCCGTCGTCGAACACCAAGATGCCGCGGCCACGACGCATCTGCTTGAACTGCCACTTGAAGCTTGACTGGGGCACGTCCCAGCCGCCCCGGCCGCTCCCCACCATCTTCATGTGGTAGCCGCTCACTGCGCCGAGATCTCCAGACTCGACCGTCTCTTTCAGCCTCTGCAGTGGCTCGTAGAAGAGATAGTTCTCCATTACCCGCAGGACGCGGTCGTTCGCTCGGGCCGCCTCGAGCATCTGCTGCGCTTCGACCAGGTCACTGCACATCGGCTTCTGCAGGTTCAGATGCCAGCCGTAGCCGAGCATCTCGCACACCCCCTCGACGTGGAGTGGGATCGGCAGGAGGACCTCGGCCGCGTCGACCGCCACGCCGCTCGACGCCAGCTCGGCGGCGGTGGCGAACGTCCGCGCCCCGGGCCACTCGGCTTGGCGCTGGGCGCGGCGTTCCGGATCGGGGTCAACCAGCGCAACGACCTCGACGTCCGGGTTGTCCCGGTACGCCCGAACGTTCAGATCGTAAATGCGACCGAGGCCGATGAAGGCGGCCCTGACCGGCCGGTCGTAGGGAACGAACGTCATGATCGGGTTGCTCTCTTTCCGTCTATCTCGCGGTGACCAGCGGGATGCTCGCGTCCGGTGGACTGCCCTGTTCCACGCCAATGGGATGGTCGTGGCTCTGCATGACCGACTGGCCGGCTGCCTCCATGTCGGCGACCACGTACTCGAGCAGCGCGGTGCCGTGGGGAGAAGCGACGACGATGTCGTGGCTGAGGGCCGTGGCCTTGCGCAGGCACTGCACACGCAGGACGTCGCCAGCCGCCCTGTGGTTGGGGAAGATCCCGGAGTAGGAGAGCCTGAGGTCCTCGAGCGATTCGCTCACGTGCGCCGTTTCGGGTCTCTCCAGGGGGAGGTCCACGTAGAGGGCGTCGATGCCGTCGGAGAACAGGCGCGACCGCTCAGCGTCGACCCGTTCCGCCAGGTCGTTGCCGGCCGCAATGACGGACACCACGGCGACGTTGTCACCGGGACGAACCTCGACGTGGAATTGTGAGCTCGAAGGGAGATCGGGACGGGCCGGCGCTTCGGCGATCCGGGCCCGGAAGTCACAGATCTCGACGGTGTCCCGCACGATCTCTCGATGACGGCTCGGTGCGTACAGCATTCGTTCTTGGCCGGGCCGGAGGCGGAGGAAGAACAGCGCGGCCGATTGCCGGCCGACGCTCGGTGCCGACACGCTGTTGTCGACCGATTCGGGAATGTATCCGAGTAGGAACCCGGTTTCGTGCCCACCGAGATCGATGAGTGCCTGCTGGCTGTAGGGATGCGCGGAGGTCGCTTCGCTGTACATCCCGACGAGGCCCCGGGACGCGACCCACGCCACGAGATACCGCTTCACCGTCGTGAAGATGTGCCGTCCTCGAGCGGCCGGCAGGGTCAAGGCTTGTCCGGCGTGGCCGACAACGTCGTCCGCAGCGCCCAGTGAGAGGGCGGAATGACAGAGCAGCTCGCCGTCGGCCGTCTCGGCGATGGCCGAGATGAGGAGGCCGGCCGAGATCCGCCGCGCCACTTCGTCAGCGTCGTAGGCCCACAACACAGGGTAGGTGTCGCCGTACACAGCCCGAACCGCGTCGCCGAGCCGTGCGGACTCGTCAGCGGCGAGCAATCGAATTTGAATGTCCCCCACCCACTGAGGATCTGGTGTCGCAGGTTCACCCACCCGTGCCATCCAGCGCATCGTAGGGAACGACCCGGCGTCGTGGGCCGGTCGTCAGCCGGTCCGCGGGGTCGGTCATCGACGCGTGAAGGTCAGGTGGGTGACGCCGCTCGGTGACGAGACCGCCTCGATGTCGTAGCGCTCCTCGAGGCCCTCGAGGCCGTCCCACAGGCGAACGCCGCGGCCGAGCAGGATCGGCACCTGCACGACGTGCATGATGTCGATGAGGTCGGCGGCGAGGAAGTCGCGGACGACCGTCGGGCCACCGCCGATGCGCACGTCGAGGTCGCCGGCTGCCTCCCGGGCGAGGTCGAGCGCCTCCTGCGGGGTGGCGTCGACGAAGTGGAACACGGTGCCGCCCTCCATCTCGATCGACGGGCGCGGGTGGTGCGTGAGCACGAACACCGGCGTGTGGAACGGCGGGTTCGGCCCCCACCAGCCACGCCACTCGTCGTCGGTGCCGACATCGGTCCACGGGCCGGTCTGCGACGCCGAACTTGCCCCGGCCCATGATCTCGGCACCGATGCCGAGCTCATTGCGTTCGGCGAACGAGTTGTCGACGCCGACGGAGCCACCGGTCTGGCCGACCATCGAGCGCCAGAAGCGGGTGGCGAACATCCACTCGTGCAGGCGATGGCCGGCGTGACCGAACGGGGCGTCGAGCGTGAGGCCCTCGCCGGTCCCGAACCCGTCGAGCGAGATCGAGAAGTTGTGGACACGAACCTGCGACATGGCTGCCTCCTAAGCCGAACTTGCAACTGGTTGCCGCCAAACGTACGACGAGTTCAGGCCGGCAATCGCGGACCGCCGCGGAGTCGTCGTCGATGTCGCCTGAAACCCCCGGCGCAGTGGTGACTCGTCGCGGGCCCATCCGCACGTCGAGGCATACGTGTCGCATGCAGGCGAGTGAGGAAGACAACCCGAAGATAAATCGTCGATCCCAACAGGTTCGACGAAAAGAGGCGGCGGGCGGAATCGAACCGCCGTACGGGGCTTTGCAGGCCCCTGCCTAAACCACTCGGCCACGCCGCCGCGCCTCTCCACGGCAGGGCGGCCAGCCTAACGGCCGGTGTCGCCCGGCCCCAGCCTCCGCCGGGCCAGCAATGGGCTCCCGGTTAGTGATGCCGAAGGCGGGAGACCAGCCAGAACACCGCCGCAATGACGGCGATGATCACGGCCACCTTCACGAAGAAGAAGAAGATGCCCGCCAGGCTGCTCAAGATCCAGAAAGCGACGAGGATCCCGACGACTGCCACCACGGTCATGGTGACCGCATGCGTGAAGGTCATCGGGGTCTTGCTCCGCTCCCGGCTTTCTATGTCTCTACTCACAGACCCGATGCTACGTTCCCGCCATGCCCGCTGAGACGTCACTTCGTGACCGGCGGAGCCGACTACTGGCCCAACCAGGGCTGATGGGCGAGGAATTCTGCCGCGCGTACGCCGCCGAAGCCGATGCCTGGCTCTCCGGACTGGCCGATCGGGCGGCCGGCGACAACAAGCGCCACCTCGCGCTCGTCGCCGTCGGGGGCTACGGGCGCAGCTCCCTGTGCCCCTACAGCGACCTCGACGTCGTGCTCGTCCACAGCGGATTCCGGGACATCAAGGCCGTGGCCGACGCCATCTGGTATCCGGTCTGGGACGAAGGTGTGCACCTGGACCACTCCGTCCGCCGGCCTTCTGAAGTGCTCACCGCCGCGGCCGAGGACCTGCGGGTGGCTCTCGGCCTGCTCGATGCGCGCATGGTCTGGGGCGAGCACAAGCTGGCCGACCCCCTCATTGAGAAAGCCAAGGCGGCCTGGCGCGATCGCCTCGGCACCCAGTACCTGCCCGTGCTCGAGGTCCAGATGGCCGAGCGACGCGCCACGGCCGGTGACGTTGCCTTCCTCCTCGAGCCGGACCTGAAGGAGAGCCACGGCGGTCTCCGTGACGTCAGCGTGCTCCGCGCGCTCTCGGTCTATGCGCCCCTGCTGGCCGACTACGCCGACCTCGCATCGCTCGAAGAGGCCACCGCACTGCTCACCTCCATTCGCGTGGAGCTCCACCGCATGGCGGGCCGAGCACACGACCGTCTGCTTCTCCAGGATCAGGACCAGGTGGCCGACGCACTTGGATTCGCCGACGCCGACGCGCTGATGCTCGCCGTCTCCACCGCCGGCCGCCAGATCGCGTGGGTGAGCGACGACGTCTGGCGCACACGCAAACTCTGGGACCCGACGCCACCACCCAAGCACCGCTTTCGCCGGCGCGCGCCCGACACGGCGGCGGCGCCGGTTCCCACCGACCTCGGTCCCGACTTGATGGAGGTGAACGGCGAGATCGCGCTGACCTCGTCGGCTCCCGTCTCCGATGACACCTCGCTCCCCCTCCGGCTGGCCGCCACCGCTGCCGAGCTCGATCGCCCGATCTACCGCGGCTCGCTGCACCGGTTGGCCGACCGCATGGCACCACCGAGCGATCCGTGGAGCGATGCCACCCGTCACGCCCTCGTTGCGCTCCTCGCCCTCGGCCGGCCGGCCGTCGACAAGATCGAGTCGCTCGACCAGCACGGCCTCCTCGTGCGACTCATCCCCGAGTGGGCGGCCGTGCGGAACAAGCCCCAGCGCAACGCCTACCACCGCTTTACGGTCGACCGGCACCTGCTGGAGGCCGCCGCGCTGGCCGCCGAGCTCACCGACACCGTGGAGCGCCCCGACCTGCTGCTGATCGGCGCCCTGCTCCATGACATCGGCAAAGGCTTCCCCGGCGACCACACCGCCGTCGGCATCGAAGTGGTCGATCGAGTCGCGACGCGCATGGGCTTCCCGCCCGACGACGTCGAGGTCTTGGTCGACCTCGTGCGCCACCACCTCTTGCTCCCCGACACCGCGACCCGCCGTGATCTCGATGACCCCACCACCATCGACCGCGTTGCCCGCGCCGCCGGTAACCGCACGACGCTGCATCTGCTCGCCGCGCTCACCGAAGCGGACAGCCGCGCCACCGGACCCTCGGCCTGGGGCCCCTGGAAGGCGGGGCTCGTCGCAGACCTTGTCGAGCGCGCCGACAAAGTGCTCCAGGGCGAGGCCGCCGCGCCGGCTCTGCCGGCCGTCCTCCTGGCGGCCCATCGCAACCTGATCGACGAGGTTCGGATCACCGGTCTGCCGTCGGTCTCCCTCCAGCCCCCGCAGGTGATCGTCGCGGCACCCGACCGCCCCGGGATCTTCTCCTCGGTGGCCGGAGCGCTCGCGCTCAACGGGATGGACGTGCGGGCCGCCAACGTCGCGGGCGAAGAAGGTGTCGCCGTCGAAGTGTTCACGGTCGAGGTGGCGCGGGGGACCTGGCCCGACACCGCCAAGCTCCGCGAGGACCTGGCCGCCGTGCTGACCGACCGCCTCGCCATCGGCGAGCGGCTCTCGGAGCGGGAGCGGATCTACCCCCTGCGCCGGCGCTCGGCCGCGCATCTGCCCGTCAGCGAGGTGACGGTCGACAACGACGCCTCCGAGACCGCCACCGTCTTGGAGGTGCGGGCACCCGATGAGATCGGACTGCTGCACCGCATCACCCGGGCCCTCTTCGAGGCCGATCTCGACGTGGTCTCAGCCCGGGTTTCGACGCTCGGCGAGATGGTCGTCGACGCGTTCTACGTTCGGGAATCTGGGGGTGGAAAGGTGAGCGACGCAGCACGACTCAGCGCGATCACAGCTGCAATTGAGGAGGAAATAGGGACCTTCGGCCCTGCAGGACCCCGGTAGAATCCCCATGCCATGAGTACGGGTGAACACGCGGCCACGCGGAGAGGCCCACGAGTGTGGGTGGTGGTGACGGTCTGCGCCGTCGCGCTGGCCCTCGCGGCCGGCGGCTTCGTGGCCGTCGAGCACTTCGGGACGCAGGCGGCCGCCACCCCGAGCGCACCGCCACCGGCGCTGCGCGTGGCCTCCATCTCGCCGACGGGTACGAGCGTCGTCGCGGGCTCGACCATCGCGGTGCAGTTCTCGACCGACCTTGCGCCCGGGAGTCCCATGCCGACGCTGAGCCCACCCGTGGCCGGGTCCTGGGCCGTGCTCTCCCCGTCGCTGTTGCAGTACGAGGCGAGCGGACCGCTCGTGCCCGGCGCAACCGAGACGATCACCGTGCCGGGCGGGCCTTCCGGTGTCGTGGGGTCGCAGGGTCAGCACCTGGCGCAACCCGTGACCTCTCAATTCACCGTCGCTCCCGGCTCGACGCTTCGCCTGCAGCAGCTGTTGGCCGAACTCGGCTATCTCCCGCTGACCTTCACCCCGGCCGCGCCGGTGACTTCGCCGTCGCAAGAAGGGAACGATCAAGTCGGGACGTTCTCGTGGCGCTGGCTTTACCAGCCGTCGGCACTCACGTCGCTGTGGACGCCCGGAACGAACAACGTCATCACCCAAGGTGCCGTCATGAACTTCGAGAACCAGAACGGTCTGAAGACAGACGGGTTGGCCGGTCCGCAAGTGTGGACGGATCTGTTGGCCGATATTGCGAGTGGCAAGGCCAACACTCAAACCTGGGACTACGTGCTCGTCAGCCAGTCCTTGCCCGAGACGGCGACCGTGTTCAAGGACGGAGTCGAGGTCTACAGCACGCCGGTCAATACGGGCGTGCAGGGCGCCACCACGGACAACGGCACGTGGCCGGTGTACACCCGGTACACGGTGACGACGATGAGCGGCACCAACCCCGACGGCTCGCACTACAGCGACCCCGGCATTCCCTGGGTCAGCTACTTCCACGGGGGTGACGCCCTCCACGGCTTCGTGCGGGGCTCCTACGGCTTTCCCCAGAGCGACGGCTGCGTGGAAATGCCGATCTCCAACGCCCAGGCGGTGTTCCCCCTCACGCCCCTCGGGACCCTGGTCACAGTCCAGGCGTAAGCCAAGGGGTGCTTCGGCGTTAGCAAGAGACTGACCAGGTGCCCAATCCGGGCCGACCTAGTCTCCTTACTCAAATGTTGCGCCAAGCGGTATCCATCACAGGCAAGATCCTGATCGGGGCTGGGGTCCTCGTCCTGTTGTTCACCGCGTACCAAATCTGGGGCACGTCGATCCAGGAATCGCACGCCCAGAACGCCCTGCGCAACACGCTCCAATCAGAGACGAACAACGACGCGATCCGACGCGCCCTCGCCGAGGCGTCAGCGCTCGACAAACTCCCCACCGGGCCTCCGGTGACCGCCACCCGCACCGCCGCCCCGGCCGAGGGCGTGCCGATCGGGGACATCCGCATCCCGAGAATCGGCATCAACCAGGTCGTGGTCGAGGGCACCAATACCCCTGACCTGCGCAAAGGTCCCGGCCACTACACCGGCACGCCGATGCCCGGTCAGGCCGGCAACGCGGCGGTCGCCGGCCACCGCACCACCTACGGCCACCCCTTTTACAACCTCGACGGCGTGAAGGTCGGGGACCCCATCGTCGTCACCACGCTGCAGGGCATTTTCGTGTACGACACGATGAAGAGCTCGGTCGTCTCGCCGAACGACACCAGAGTGATCTCCAACGTCTTCGCCAACTGGCTCACGCTCACGACCTGCAATCCGCGCTTCAGCGCGACGACCCGGCTGATCGTGCAAGCCAAGTTGGCCCATTCACAACTCTTTCCCAACAGGGGCCTCCCCGCAGCGGGCGGTCACTCCCAACCGAACAGCGGCGACCTGGCCGGCGATTCGAGCGTGCAACTCACCCAGACGCTGTTCTGGGGCTTCCTGCTTGTCGTCGTCGGGGCCGCAATCCTCTACGGGGCCTGGCGCTTCCGCCGGCAGCGCTGGTTCATCTACGGCGGCGGCACGGTGGGGCTGCTGGTGCTCCTCTGGTTCTTCTTCGGCGCCGTCAGCCCGCTGCTGCCCGCCAGCTTCTAGACCCAGGTGTTGGTCGAGCTTCCACTGGCCGACCACTTCCGCGGGTTCGCCGCCACCGTCGAACGCGACGGAGGAACGACGTATCCCGCCATCTGTCGGAGCGTCGCCGAACGACGAACACATGCTCTCGCTTCTCGACGGGGCACCGCTCGCACAACGGCGACCGCTGCTCTTGCTCGCTGCCGTGCACTTCCTTCTGCTGTCCGGCGCGGATGATCCACTTGGCCGGCTACTACGACACGGTCGCCGAGGTGCGCGGCGTTCCTTACGACGCCCCCTCCGGGGACGTTGCGGCCGCCTTCACCTCGTTCTGCCTGACCCACCGCCGCGAGCTCGAACATCTCGTCGCCACTCGCACCACGCAGACGAACGAGGTTGGCCGGTGCAGCGCGCTGCTCCCGGGTCTGTGTGAAGTGGCGTCGCGCTACAGTGGCAAGTTCCGCTCGCCCTGCTCGACCTCGGCACGTCGGCCGGTCTGAACCTGCTCTTCGACGACTACTCCTACGCCTACCGATCCGCCTCCGACGACACCGTCCTCACGTCGGGCGACGACGGATCGTCAGTGTCGATCGAGTGCTCTGCCCGTGACGATCTTCGCTCACTCCCCGAGCTGCGGTTGCCCACCATGACGGACCGCGTCGGTCTCGACCTCTCCCCTCTCGACCCGTTTTCCGACGACGCCGCCCTCTGGCTGCTCGCCTGCCAGTGGCCGGACAACCCGGACCGCTTCGGCCGCCTGCGTGCCGCCATCGCCAACGTCCGAGCTTCGGACGACCCGCCCCGCCTCGAACGGGGCGACATGGTCACGGACCTGCCCCGCGTGGCGGCAACAATCGGCGGCACGACCCCCCTTGTCGTCTTTCACTCCTGGGTGGCGGCGTATCTCGACGAGGACCAGCAGCGGACGCTGGCGCACGAGGTCCGCGCCCTCGGAGAGGCTCGACCCGTCCACCACCTCTACTGCGAGTCCCCCTTCGAGACTCCCGGTCTCCCGACCCCACCATCGCCTGTACGTCGTGAAGGGCCGGACCTGGCAACGACGCTGGTCCATATCGGCCCCGAGGGCGAACCGGAGCGGCTGGCCGACACGCACCCTCACGGCTATTGGATCCGCTGGTGGCCGCCTACTCGTCGGGGCCCCACGGTGCGTCGCGCCGCGCCGGGACCTGCACCCCTTCCTCGGTGACATCGCCGGCGGAACCGACCGACATCTTGCCGAAGCGGTTCCGGATGGCGTCGACGGCCACCGTGACGTCCTGCCACGACTGCTCGGTGGCCGTCGCGCTTTGATTGGCCTCGTTCATCCCGTCGCCCAGGTCGAAGGAGAGCTGATCCGTGCCGGCCTTGGCGAGCCCGGAGGCGCTCACCCCGACGAGTCGGATGCCCTCGCCCGGATCGACGCTCGCAAGTAGGGCGGCTGCCACGAGGCCGATGGCCCCCCCGGTCGAAATCGAACGGTTGAGCGTGTGCGACCGGGTCACCAATGAGAGGTCCTTGAACTTGACCTTGACCGTCACCGTGCGGCATTCGGTCGATGCCCCTCGCAGCATCGTCGCCACCGATTCGGACATTCGCAGCACGTGGCGCTCCAGCTCGAGCGGGTCGACCAGGTCCTGACTGAACGTCTCCTCGTGACCGATCGACTTGCTCGGCCGGTTGGGATTGACCGGCTCGGGGTCCTCGCCCCGCGCTAACGCCGCAAGGTGCGCACCGCTCGCCGTGCCAAGCCGCCGGGTCATCGTGTCAGCCGGCAACGCGGCCAGGTCACCGACCGTGCGTACGCCGATGTCGTGCAGCTTCTTGGCCGTCGCCGGTCCCACGCCCCACAGCGCCTCGACGTCGTGGGCGTGGAGGAATTCGAGCTCGTGCGCCGGGTCGACGAGGTAGACCCCCGGGCCGGGCTCGAGCCCGGTCCTGCTGGCCCTCGGCTTGGCCGCCCTGGACGCGAGTTTCGCGATCATCTTCGAGCTCCCCACGCCGACAGCGCAATGGAGATGAAGATCGTCGAGCACCCGCTGTCGCAGGCTGCGAGCAATTTGATCGGGCGGACCAAGGAGCCTGACTGCACCGGCCACGTCCATGAACGCCTCGTCCAGGCCGATCGGCTCGACCATCGGCGTGAAGTCCTCCAGGATCTTGTGGAGCTCGGCGCTTATCTCGGCGTAGCGGCTGTGGCGACCGGACAAGAAGATGGCATGGGGACAGAGCTGGCGGGCGCGCATCGACGGCATGGCCGAGCGCACTCCAAAGGCGCGTGCCTCATAGGTGCAGGAGGCCACGACGCCACGCGCCCCGGCACCCCCCACGATGACCGGCTTGCCGGCGAGCGACGGGTCGTCGAGTACTTCGACCGACGCGAAGAACGCGTCCATGTCCACATGAAGGATGGTCGGGTTGCGAAGTCGCTCAGACACCGAAGGACAACCGACGAAACCCTTCGGCGTAGTCGACACCGGCCCGGCGACCCTCCTCGGCCGCCCGACGCCGTACGGCTTCGCCGGCCCAGCCGTCTTGGCCGGCGAACTGGCTGCGGTGGCACTCCACGGCAGCCGCCTTCGTCTCGATCGTGTCGCTGACATCTACCCAGTCGTCAGGCTCGAGCGTTCCCGAGAGCAGCACGGTGGCAACTTGGTGTGGCGCCCCGGCAGCTGGGAAATAGTGCGGGAGCGCTGCGGCCGGGGCCACCGCATCGAGCACAGCGAGCCCGGCTATGCGGTGGTCGCGGTGGTTGAAGTAGTCCTGCCCGAAGAAGACGGCCGTCGGGTCATGCCCGCAGACGACGTCAGGACGGAGCTCCCGCACCCGCGCGACCAGGGTTTGTCGAAACTCGTCCGAATCGGTCAGTTCGCCGTCGGGGAACCCGAGGTTGTCCACACTCGCCAGCCCGATGAGCGCCTGACGATGCCTCGAGCTCACCGGCGCGTTCGGCGGCAAGCTTCTTGGGCTCCTTGTCGGGATCGCTCGTCCCCTTGCCGCCGTCGGTGCAGACGACGAGGTGAACCGCGCTCCCGGCCTTGGCCCAGCGAGCGAGCGTTCCGCCGCATCCGACGTCGGCATCGTCGGGATGGGCGTAGACGGCCAGCACGACACCGGGGCGTCCTCGATCACTTGCGCTTCGGCTCCGTGGTCTTGGTCAGCAGCCCGGCCTCGCGCTGGAAATCACCCGCTTCCTCGAACCCCTTGTAGACGCTGGCAAAGCGCAGGTAGGCCACGTCGTCGAGCGCCTGCAGGCGCTCCAGCACTGCGACGCCCACCTGCTGGCTCGTCGGCTCGGTCGTCTCGGCCCGTAAGGCGTCCTCGACGCTCTGCGCCAGCTCCTCCATCTGGAGGTCGGAGACCGGCCGGTTCTTGCAGGCGGACCGGATGCCCTGCACGACCTTGGCCCGATCGAATGGCTCGCGCAAGCCGTTGCGTTTCACGACCCACAGCGGGACTTCTTCCACCCGTTCGAACGTCGTGAACCGACGACCACAGCCAAGGCACTCGCGGCGGCGCCGCGTGGCTCCTCCATCTTCGGCCTGACGTGAATCGACAACGCGGTCGTCATCGACACCGCACCAGGGACACCGCACACCGCTGACGATAGTCAGGGAATGAAAACGTGCTCCCCCGGGACCACGACGCTCGACCCGACCTCGCGGGCGAGCTGTTGTGTGAGGGCTCCGGCCCGGGTCGGAGCGACCTGGGCGGCGATCGAGCCCAGGGTGTCACCCGCCTTCACGACGTAGACCTGGCCTTGCGACGGCGCCGCCTGGGCCAGGGTGCTCCCACCGAGAGCGCGGATGGGCAGGGCAAGCAGTACGAGCAGCCCGACCACGACGACGCCCAGGACCACCCGGCGGCGGCGCACCCGGGGGAAGGTGCCGTCCGCGCCGGCTGGTCCGGCAAGGCGTACAGCTGGGGGCGGCACGCCTCGATCTCGAGCTCAAATGCGACCGACATGGCGTCCTCCTAGTCCGAACACCTGTTCGCTATGCTGCCATTGGACCACGAACACCTGTTCGCTGTCAACCGGAGGAGCGAACGGCTGTTCGTGCACGTCAGCACGGTACGCAGACGCTGTGACAACCCTTTGAACAGGGGTTTTCGGGCATCGGAGGCCCCGTCCTCGCTATGGGTGCCCGAAGTGACCACCGAGACGACCCTGATCACGACCCGGGACGGTCGACCGCTCTGCGTGGAGTCCGGCGGTGACCTCGGCGGCCGACCAGTGGTGGTCCACCACGGCACCCCGGGCTCGCGGTACCTGCCAGAGGACTGGGTGGCTGATGCCGCGGCCGACGGCGTCCGGCTCCTCTGTTACGACCGACCGGGGTACGGCGGCTCGGGCCCGCAGCCTGGCCGCGCGATCGCTGACTGCGCTTCGGACGTCCGGGCCATCGCGGACGAGTTCGGCTACGACCGCATTGCCGTCTGGGGGTGGTCAGGCGGCGGCCCGCACGCCCTGGCCTGTGCCGCGCTGCTCCCCGATCTCGTGTGCGCCGTGGCCTCGCTCGGTGCCATCGCGCCCTACGGACCCTCGGACCTGGACTACTTCAGCGGCATGGGCCAGGAAAACGTGGACGACATGCAGCTCCAACTGCGCGACCCGGCCGCGGCGCAGCGCAAACTGGCGGCCGATCGCACTGGACTCCTGAGCACGACGGTGGACCAGATCAGCGGGTTTGCCGCGGACTCCGATGCCGGCTTCGCCTCCCTCGTCTCCCCCGAGGACGCGGCCGCCCTGGGCGCCGGTCTCGCGGGGTACTGGCTGCGCTCCATGCAGCTTGGCCTCGAGCGAGGCGACGAGGGCTGGTGGGACGACGGCGTTGCCCACATGGGCGATTGGAACTTCAACCTCGGCGACATCGCCGTGCCCGTGCAGCTCTGGCACGGACGCCACGACAGGTTCGTCCCTTTTCAGCACGGTGAGTGGTTGGCGCGCCACATCCCGGGCGTCGACGCCCACCTGACCGACGATGACGGGCACATGACCCTGTTCTTCAAGCTGCGCGCCATCCACGCCTGGCTCCTCGGTTTCTTCTAAAACCAGCGCTTCCGTTACTGCTCGGCGCTCGGGACCTCGCCTCGCGCGACGGCCTGCGCCAGTTGCGCATGGTCACGGTCGTTCTGATCGGCGTAGCGCCGGGCGAACGCCACCATCGCGGAGGTGAACGCGGTGCCGGTACCCAGATAAGCGTCGATGGCCATCGGATCGCCCGAGCGCGCATGGCTCCGGGCGAGCGTCGACCCGCAGGCGGTGGCGAACTGGGCGAGCCGGGGCGCAATCAGCGCGGTCGAAGGGATGAGCTTCATGTCGCGGTATTGCCGGACGTAGAAGTTCGCGACCACCCATGGACCCCCAGCCCACGAACATGTCGGTGGCCGACTGGACCATCCGCTTGCCCGCAATCACCCGCTCGCCGTGGTGCGCGTGCGCGGCGGGACGCACAAACGGCTCGTACACCGAAGGTCCGGCCTGCTTGCATTGCAGGAACAGCGGATCGGCCCCGGAACGGCCCTCGAAGAGGACGAGATAGACGACCATGCCGACGCTCCCGACCCCGACCACCTGGCGGACGACGTCGGCCTCGGTGAAACGGTCGAAGAGCGCAGCGCGGTCTTCTTGGAGTGTGTCGCGGTACCCGGCCAGCAGCACGTCCACGACCTCACGCTGCTCGTCGTCGGTCAGCGTGATGCGGAGCGGTGGTTGCGCCGTGATGCGGGGGCGGCCGTGCGCCATCGCGGTCAGCTTCGGAAAGGCGCCGCGACTCGTCTTCTTCGTCTTGCGCCGCTCGATATACACCTCGACCTGGCCGCGGTCCGCGGGTTCGAAGTTCTTGACGAAATGGTCGACCCGCATCCCGTCGTACCAGATGTCGAGCTCGGGTGCGTCGGTGTAGCCGTGCATGCGGCTCCGGTACGCGTCGACGGCCGCCCGTACCGCGGTTTCGGCGCGCGAGGGCTTCACCCCGTTGTCACGGGCGGCCACCACGAGGCTGGCCGCGAGGCGCGCCACGTCCCACTCGAACGGTCCGGGCAGGGTCTCGTCGAAGTCACGCAGGTCGAAGTTGAGGTTGCGCTCGGGCGTGGCCCAGAGGCCGAAGTTCAACACGTGCGCGTCGCCGCAGAGCTGCACCTCGAGGCCGCTGTGGGGCACGAGCGCGAGATCGGCCGCCATCACCGCCGCGGCGCCCCGGTAGTAGTTCCACGGCGAGAGGGCCATGCGATGGTGCCGGAGCGGGACGAGCTCGGGCAGCCGGGTCGCACTCTGCGCCAGCACTGTGGCGAGCGCGTCGTGCCCGCGGGCACGCACGTCCCACTTCCCCAGGCCCGAGCGGGGGGCACGGCGCCGGGCCGCCCGGCCGGCGACGCGGCGTTCATCGGTCGTGGCGGCCAGGTCGTGACGGGTCGGGCGTGCGGGCGCTCCCCTCGGGTCTTCTTTGGCCATGGCACACCTCCGAGGTCAGTTCGCTCCCATCATCCCTGGTCGCGAGGCGAGGTGGCCGGAGAACTTCCTGGCTTTGAGCACGAACAGATGTTTGCTTTTGGTCCCGACCCTCGGTATCTTGGTGCGTCACGAACGGATGTTCGCCCCCAGGGAGGGGCCCGGCGGTAGGCCGGGGTGGACACCAAAGGAGAAGCCGATGGCCGAGGTGCTCAGCGGGAAACGGCTCCAGATCCTCAACTACATCGCCGACAGCATGCGCGATCAGGGCTATCCGCCGTCGGTGCGCGAGATCGGCGAGGCCGTCGGCCTCACCTCGTCGGCCACCGTGCACACGCATTTGGCCGTGCTCCAGCGGGAGGGTTACCTCTCGCGCGACCCGAGCAAGCCCCGGGCCATCCAGGTGCACTTCGATCCCGACACGGAGTCCAAGCTCCCCGCGGCGGCGGTCCACAACGTGCCGCTCGTCGGCGACGTGGCGGCCGGGACGGGCGTGCTGGCGGCGGAGAACATCGAGGAGCTGCTGCCGATGCCGGCGCAGTTCACCGGGAGCGGCCCGTCGTTCATGCTGCGGGTGCGCGGGGACTCCATGATCGAGGCGGGGATCTTCGACGGGGACTACGTGGTGGTCCACCAACAGCCCGACGCCAACAACGGCGACGTCGTGGTCGCCGGCATCGGCGAGGGCGAGGCGACGGTCAAGACGTTTAGCCGCAAGGGCGGCAAGGTCGTCCTCACGCCGGCCAACGCCGCCTACGAGCCGATGATCTTCGACGGGTCGACCGAGGAGGTGACGATCTTCGGCAAGGTCGTCACGGTGGTGCGGTCGCTCAACTAGGGCGAACCGGCTCGGTCCACCAAGCGACCGCGTCCGGGGCCAACACTGGTGGTGCCTGCCACACCACCGCGACGCAGGGTACCCACCTGGGCGGGCGAGGGCCTCACGTATCGTTGTTGTATGGCTGACCCAGGCGGCCGGCGGGCTGCCTTGTTCTGGGCGCGCCTCGATGTTCGGAGGCGGTGGCGCTCCATGGTGCTGCTCGGACTGCTGATCGGGGTGACGGCCGGTTTCGCCCTCTCCGCCCTGGTGGGCTCGCGTCAAACAGATTCGGCCGTCGCTCGGCTCCGGCAGCAGACGCACGCGTCGGACGCGGTCGTGTTCCCGAGCCAGGTCGGCTCTTTCCGGCCCGACTGGGGTGCCTTGGCCAAGCGGCCGGAGATCGCCGATATCGGCGTGTGGGACCTCCTCTTCGGCTCCGTCGACAACCACCCCGGCGCACTGCTGTTCGGTTCGGACGGAGGCACGTACCTCAACCGGATCGACAAGCCGGCCATCGTGAGCGGGAGACCCGTCGACCCCACGGCGGCGGACGAGGTCGTGGTCGACGAGAACGTCATCAAGGACCAGCCGCTCGGCAGCACCTTCACGTTTCAGCCCTACGGCCCGACACAGACCGACACGATCGGGGCGCCGACCGGCCCCAAGGTCACGATGCACGTGGTCGGGGTGGCACGCGATCTCCAAGAGTTCCTCTTCGTCACCCAGGGCCAGGTACTCGTGTCCCCCGGGTTCCTGGCCAAGTACGGGAACCAGGTGCTGCGCCTGCAGAACGCCGACGTCGCGCTGCGCCACGGTGCAGCCGACATGGCAGCGTTGCGACGCGACGCGGGCGCCCACCTGGGCGGGGCTCCGGTCCTCGATCTGCACGCCGACAGCCGGCGCATCGACACGACGCTGGCGGTCGAGCGAACCGCGTTACTCCTTCTCGCTGCCGCCGTGGCGCTTGCGGGAGGCATTCTCGTCGCCCAGGCGCTGGGCCGATCGGCCTCGACCATCGGTGACGACGCGCGCACACTGCGCTCGTTCGGCATGACCCGCGGCGACCTCGGGCTCGCCACCGGGTTGTCCCATGTCATCGTGGCCCTGACCGCGGGAGCGTCGGCCTTCGCGGTGGCCGTCGGTCTCTCCTCGCGATTCCCGGTAGGTCTCGGACGGCGCATCGATCCCAGCGTCGGGACCCATCTCGACTGGACCGTGGTCGGGCCGGGCGTCGTGCTCACGATCGTCGGCGTGCTCGCCGCGACCTTCCTGCTCGGGCGGCGCGCCGGGCCACGGCATTCCGAGTCCGCGGCGTATCAGAGCTCCACTCTGCTCGCCCGGTTCCGCCGGCGAGCACCGCTCAGCGTCGGCTTGGGTGCCTCGATGGCCTTCCAACCGGGCGTCGGTCGCACGCGCGTGCCGGTGGGGCCGGCCCTGGTCGGTGCGGTCGTCGCCGTGATCGGGGTGACGGCAACCCTGAGCATCGACCACGACATCAACAACGCTCTCGCCCACCCCGAACTGGCCGGAATCACGTGGGATGCCGGGGTGACGCCTGACGCCAGTGCCCAGACCGGGCGCAACGTCACCCCGGAGCTCGCCCACAAGATCGACGTCGGCGCCGGGCACGGGGCGGCCGAGGCGGTGATCGACCGCGATGTCCTCGCGGTGGGAGGCCAAGGCGCGCCGACGTTCGCCATTCGGCCGATGCAGAGCACACGCTCGACACCGATCTCGTTCACCTTGGTCTCGGGCCGCGCGCCTGCTCGAGTCGGCGAAGCGGCGATCGGCCCCGCGACCGCGAAGGACATCCACGCGCGCGTCGGTGACTCGGTCCGGGTGGGACGCGGGGGCACGTCGGTCCGCATCGTCGGCGAGGCCCTCTTCCCCTCCGACGTCCACGCCGAGTTCGACGAGGGCCTGTGGGTCTCCCCCGCACAGTTCGATGCGATCGTGCCGCCGCTGCCGCCCGGAGGCTCCGACACGGACGGCCGCCTGGTGGCGATCCGCTTCGCAGCCGGGACGGATGTCCCGGCGACCATTGGTCGCCTCTCGAGCCAACTCGGCCCGCTCGCCCAAGACGTCTCCCCACCTTCGGCGCCCGACGAGCTGCTCAACCTCGGCAACGTACGGGTCCTCCCCGACGTTCTGGCCGGCTTCCTCGGCCTGATGGGGATCGCCGCGCTGAGCTTCGTCCTCTTCAGCTCCGCCCAACGGCGGCGGCGGGACTTCGCCATCCTGCGGGCCATGGGCATGACCCGGCGCAGCGCCCGGCTGGTCATGAACGTCCAGGGCACCGCGATCGCTCTCTTCGGCGTCCTCGTCGGCATTCCTCTCGGGCTGGCCGTCGGCCGGACCGGATGGCGCCTGATCGCGGAACACGTGCCCCTCGCCTACATCGCCCCCGTGGCGGTGCTCGGCCTCGTGCTGATCATCCCGGCCACGATCCTGCTGGCGAACTCGCTCGCTCTCTGGCCGGGCCAGCTGGTCGCCCGCACCCGGCTCCCGGCGCGAACTGCGCGTCGAGTAGCCCTCGCTCCTTCGCTCCTTTGCTCGTTCGCTCGTTCCGCTACTTGAGCAGTCGGGACATCCGGCGGTCGGCCAGGATCTTGCCGCCGGTCTGACACGTCGGGCAGTACGCCATCTCGTAGGACTCGAACGAGACGCGCTCGAGCTTGCCGCCACACGTCGGGCACGGCTCGCCGAAGCGTCCGTGCACCCTGAACCGGCCGCCGAGGCTCGACTCGGAGAGCCCGCCCTTGCGTGCGCGCTCGAGCTCGAGCGCCCCGGCGAGCACGTCGTTGGCCGCCGTGAGCAGCGCCTCGCGTTGTTCAGGGCTGAGCGAGCGCAGCGAGGCGAACGGTGAGAGGTGGGCGCGCTGCAAGATGTCGTCGCCCCAGCCGCGCCCGATGCCCGAGACCGTGTGCTGGTCACGCAGGTCGGTGGTCAGGTGGCGCCGCGAATCGCTCGTGCGGATGAACTCGGCGAACTCGTCGCTGCCCGGTTCGGGGCCGAGGTCGGCCAGCGGGCCCTCGTCGCCCGGTGCGAGCACCCACCACGACGCCTTGCGCTGGGTGCCGTACTCGCGGATCAAGATGCCGATGCCCGGTCCGTCGAGCCCGGCGTCGCCGGCGCCGAAGACGAAGCGCGCCACCGCGCCGCGGGGTTTGGTCTTCTTCGGCGGCTCCTCGATATCGAGGCGCCCCGCCTGGGAGAGGTGCAGCACGATCCGGTTGCCGTCGTCGAAGTCCCAGACCAGATACTTGGCCCGGCGACCGACGTGTTCGAGGCGGTGGCCCTTGAGGTCGTCGGGGGTGGGGGCGTAGGTCTTGAGGGACGAGAAGCCCAACAGGTCGGCCCGCCGCAGGGTGGCACCGGTGAGGCGCGCATCGAGACGCTCGGCCAACGCCTGCATCTCGGGCAATTCGGGCACGCGTCACAATGTAGCGATGACCTACACGCACGGGCACCACGAGTCCGTCCTGCGCAGCCACACCTGGCGCACGGCCGAGAACTCGGCGGGGTATCTCCTCCCCCACCTCCGGGCCGGCCAGTCCCTGCTCGACGTCGGCAGCGGGCCGGGCACGATCACGGCGGACCTGGCCCTGTTGGTCGCACCCGGCGACGTGGTGGGCATCGACGCTTCGCCCGAGGTGGTGGCGCAGGCGACGGCGGGGGTGGCGGATCTCGGACTGGAGAACCTGCGCTTCGAGGTCGGCGACCTGTTCGCGCTGGATTTCGCCGACGGGTCGTTCGACGTGATCCACCTGCACCAGGTGCTCCAGCATCTCGCCGACCCGGTCGATGCGCTCGTCGCGCTGCGGCGCGTGCTGGCCGGCGACGGGGTGTTGGCGGCGCGGGACTCGGACTATCACGCATTTTCCTGGGCGCCGGCTGACCCGATGCTCGACCGCTGGCTCGAGCTGTACCTGGAGGTGACGGCGCGCAACGGCCACGACGCGCGCATCGGGCCCAAGCTGAAGGGGGTGGCGCTGTCGGCGGGCTTCAACGACGTGGAGGTGTCGAGCTCGACGTGGACCTACGCCGACCCCGACGCACGGGTGTGGTGGGGCGGGCTGTGGGCCGACCGGGTGCGCCTCTCACGTTTCGGCGAGCAGGCCATCTCGTACGGGTTGAGCTCAGCCGACGAGTTGGAGGAGATCGCGGCGGCGTTCCTGCGCTGGGCCGAGGCGCCCGACGCGGTCTTCGTCGTCCCGTGCGTGGAGATCCTCGCCCGGGGGTGAGGTCCGACCGACCGCAATAGGCTCGCCGTCGTCGTGGAGCTGAATCAAGTTGAGGCACGGGTGATCGGGAGCTTGGCGGAGAAGCAGCTCACCACGCCCCAGCAGTACCCGCTGACGTTCAACGCCTTGGTCCTGGCGTGCAACCAGTCCTCGAACCGTGACCCGGTCGTCGCCTACGACGAGACGACGGTGGAGGTCGCGCTGTCCTCGCTCAAGGACGCCGGCCTCCTTCGCTTCGTCCACCCGGGCCACGGGCGCTCGGCCACGCGCTACCGCCAGGTGCTCGACGAACGTTTCGCCCTGGACGCGCGGAGCCTCTCGCTCGTGGCGGTGCTCATGCTCAGAGGACCGCAGACCATCGGCGAGCTCCGGACGCGCACCGAGCGCATGGCCGAGTTCGGCGCTCTCGGCGACCTCGAGGCGCAGCTGGAGCAGCTGGGCAGCGGCGCCGACCCCCTCGTGCGCCGCCTGACCGCGCCGCCCGGGCCAAAAGGAGGAGCGCTGGGCCCAGCTGCTCACGGGCACGCCACCCGAACCGAAGGACGCTGCCCCGTCCCCCGCCGGTCTCTCCGACGCCGGCGCGCCCGGCCGCTCGGTCCCCCTCGGCGAGCAGGTGGCCGCCCTGCGCGACGACGTCACCGCCCTGCAAGGCGAGGTCGCACAGATGAAGGCCGTCGTGGAGGAGCTGCGCGCCGCGTTCGACCTCTGACTTTGCAGGTTGGGTCGCTACCGCGCGAGCTTCCAGAATCAGGTTGAGTGGTGTCTCGGCGGCGCGACGGAAATGCGTGAAGCCGGCCTCTTCGAACACCTGGCGAAGTTTGGCCTCACCGGCCTGCGCTCCCAGCCCCAGGCCGACTTCTTGCGACAGGGAGTTCGGGGTGCAGATGGCGGACGACACCGAATACAGCATTGCGGCCATGGGGTTGTTCGCCACGTTGGTTGGTCGTCCGTCGAGCGCAAACGGCTCGACGAGAAGGACGGTTCCGCCTGGTTCGAGGTGTTCCCGTGCGTGGCGGGCGATGCCCACGGGGTCCCCCATGTCATGCAGGCAGTCGAAGAAACACACCAGGTCGAACTTTCCCTCGTATGACTTGGCGGTCGCGACCTCGAATTCGGTTCTCTCGGCAATGCCCGCATCGGCGGCCCGCTTCTTCGAGACCGCGATCGAAGGCTCGTGGAAGTCGAAGCCATAGAAGCTCGACTTCGGGTAGGCCTCGGCCATGACGACGACGGAAGCCCCATGCCCGCAACCGACATCGGCGACCTTGGCGCCCGCTTTGAGCTTGGCGTCCATTCCTTCGAGTGCAGGGATCCATTGCGTCGCCAGCATCGCCCTGTAGCCGGTTCGGAAGAACCACTCCGTGCCTTTGAACAAGCAGGCGTCATGATCACCCCAACTGAGTGCTCCATCACCCCTGAATGCGGTCGCGATCTTGGGCAGGTCGATGAACACTGACGCGATCGCGTTCATGGCGCGCGCGCCACGAACGCAGGTGACGAGTCGTCGGCCAGTGCCATGGCTGCTTCGTCACTCAATTCGTAGGCGTCGCTCTCGGCGTCGTACCCGATCATTCCGCCCGCGGCCTGTCCGTCCAACCACTCCCGGACCAGGCGCGGGTTGCATTCCGATTTCGACGCGACCGCCTCAGCGGTCATTGGTCCCGCGCCCGCCATGGCCCGGTAGAGGCCCAACTCGTCGCCGAGCCCGGCGGCAAAGCACAGGGCCGACCCGGTCATGTAGCCGACCATCATTCCCATGAACTGTTCGAGCTTCGCTTCATCCACGGCCACCACCCCTTTTGTCCCCAAAAACGCTAATCCTGCAACCTCGGTTCGTCTAGGGACAATTTCTAAGGAGTGACGCGGTGTTCGCCGTGAGACTCGAGCGCGGACCGGCGGCGGCGATGCTGAATCCACCCTGAGATTCTGCGGCTGGACGGTGCACGTCAGGAGGTCACGTGGCGCGGTTCGAAGACGATCCAGCGCTGCAACCGCGTCCTTTGCGCTAGCGGGTGCCCATCACATCTTGCATCTGCGCCGTGTCGACGAACTGCTGGAAGCTCGTGATCTTGCCGTCACGAGCCTTGAAGACGTGGCACATCTGCGCATCCAAGCTCTTGCCGGTGGCCTTGAAGGTCCCGCTGTAGCGCCCTTCGACCACGATCGTGTCGCCGGCGTCGAAAAAGTCCTTGGGATGCACGACGAAGGTGCCGTCGAAGTCCGCGGCGATCTTCGCGAACAGGTTCTGCACGATGGCATCTGGTCCCCTCCACGGCTGCCCGCTCGGCTGGTATGGATTCCCCTCCGCCTCGCTCCACTCGATGTCGGGGTCCATGAGGCCCAGGAGGGCCGGCAGGTCACCTCGGCCAAAGCAGTCGTAAGCATCTCGAACTATCTGGACGTTGCCCATGGCTCGGCCTCCTCTGGCTGTTCCTGTTGGGAACCGTAGAGCGCCTGTTCATTCATTGCAATCGGGGTTGACCTTCGGTCCCCGACGGATCTCATTGTCCGATCGTCTCGGCGCTTGTCGTGCTGCGGCGACACTTCAGCAGGGCTCGAGCCGCCCAAAGACCGTTGGCGGGACGCTGACACTCTCCAGGACCATCTCTACGCCGCGGGTCTCTGCGAGACGGCCCATGCTCAGCGACGATTGGACTGGCGTCCCGGCGGAGTCGGTCGTGAACGAGCCGATGATGTACCCGCGGATGTGGTCGTTCGACCAATCGACATACACCACGCTGTTCGGAGGCAGGCCGCCAACGGCCAGCGTGAGGGAGCCCGGCCCAAGCTTTCCGGCCGTCCCCTCGTAGCGCACGTGCCCGGTCAGGGGTGCACCGGCGCAGAAGTCCTCGAGCCCTCGGTAGCCGGCCGCCGGAGGGAGGGTCGTCGCGACTTGGACGCCGGGCGCCCGCGTGGTGGTCGCCGAGGTCGTTGACACGTGGCCCGACGCCTGAGGTCCGTTCCCGTTGTCACACGCCGCGAGCGCCAGTGCAACTGCCACAACGCCCGCAGCGGCAACGATCCGAATCTCTGACACGTCGACAAGTCCTACCACCGGCGCCGCTGCTGGGTGGGTGCGCCCGACGCTCGCATTCGAGAGCAACGTCAGCCAAGCTTTAGTTGCGGAAGCCGCGACGTGAAGGAGGAACGATGAAACCCAAAGACCAGGCCCGAGAGTGGCTCGACCAACGATGTGGTCGTCACGTTCATGTCGAATTGCAGTTCGTCAACTCCGCTGCGACCCCGCTGGAACATGGTGGCCTCCTCACGAAACAGCGCAAGACGGCTGTCGAGACCGCGGAGGTGCAGGGCACCGCGGCCCCCTTTGTGGACCTGTATCAGGTTGGAACGACCTCGTACAACCTGTCAGACCTTCCTGACGGAATCGAGGTTCTCATCCGCGCCGAACCGGCTGAGCAGCTGGAAATGACGTTTGATGATGGCGCGTCGCTGCTCATCAAAGCGGTGATCACCGTCGTCGAGAACTCCGACGGGGCTGCGGGGGATCAGTCGAGCCAGAGCTTGTCGGTGTAGATGTCGGTCCCCGGGATCGTCGGGATGAAGGGCAGAGCGGCAACAACGGTGCCCTTGCCCGCCTCTTCCAGCCGGCGCCGGTGCTCGGCGATGACCGGCTCCCAGGCTGCGTCGGGCGGCGTGTTCAAGAACCACAACAACACGGTGCGGTTGTCCTTGGCCGACTCGCGGGGCACGTCACCAGGCGCATCGACCTCGAGGGCGATGGGCGTGAACGCGGCCACCAGGTCGGCGTCGGATCCCGGCAGCAGCGACGGCAGGTGCTCGGAGCGCAGCCACGTCCATAGCTCCTCGTTGGTGATGGCGTCATCGCGGTCGATGAAGGTGGTGACGAAGCCGCGGTAGGGGTGGTCCAGAGCCAGCTCGACGGGGACGCCGTCGGCGTCGCGGCGCTGCTCCCAGGCGAAATTATAAAGGAGCGTGTGCACGTGGTCCCGCTCTTGGAACATCCGGCCGGCCGCGTGCAACGCATTGACCTGCCGAAGGGCCCAGCGGTTCCAGACGTCGAAGTAGCCGTCGAGCACCCAATAGACCGAGACGTAGGAGCCACGGGCCGGCTCGCCGGTGATCACGGATGGATCGGGGTCCCGCATCGCCTTGAGATCCGCCGTCGCCACGTAACGACGACCGGCAAAGTTGTACGGCCCGACCATGCAGCCCGAGTAGAAGTGGTCCCGCTCGTACCACCGGTTGTACGCAACCTCGTGCCCACGGTGGGGCTCCACCAGCGTCAACAGCATGGAGCCGAGCTTGACCGGCTCCGCCTCGGCTCCGACTTCGATGGGGCGCTTCTTCTTGGGTGCGGCATCCTCGGACATGTTGGGTGAAGCTAACAGCTGGGTCCGAGGGTCAGACAGTTCCGCTCGCCACGATGCCGCCGGTTGGCGCGACGGTGCCGCCGTCGGGCTCGGCCGTGAGCGCCAGCTTTGAGGTCCATGTGGCGCCGGCAATCGTGAAGGTCGAGCCGTGCGGCGCCGCGCCAAGCAGCCCGAGGGAGATCGGCGTACCGCCGACCAATCCCCACAGCTGATACGTCTGCCCTGACCCGAGCCGGGGCAAATGCGATGAGACGAGGTACCCCCGGCCGCCGGGCACGATCACGAACTCCGCCAGATTGACGTGCGCGCTGTTCTCGAGATTCACGACGCGATGTCCGGGCGTGCGCAGCGCGATGGCGGCGGGTGCGAGAGGCGCGGCACCCCGTTGGTGGGCGGCGGACTGCTGCAGCCTGGTGACGCTGTGCTGGGAGTGCATGAGATCGATGCCGAGGACGATGGCCACGGTGCTGGCGGCCACCGCGACGGCACCCAGCATCAACACGGCACCGCGGGCACGGCGCGTCCGGCCCGAGAGCGGCGCCCGGAATGGTGCCGGTCCCGACGACGTGAGCCGCGGCATCGGCGGCGGCTCCTCGTTCTCGGGACGGTCGTGCACCAACTGGTCAGAGATGCTCGACCAGAGGCCCACCGGGAGCGGCTCGACCGAGTTGCCCATGGCGCCGGCAACTTCGCGCAGGGCATCGAGCTCGGCCTGGCAGCGCGGGCAGGTCGCGAGGTGCTCTTCGAGATCGCCGCGCTCGTCGCCATCCACCGCGTCCAGTGCGTAGGCGCCGAGGAGCTCGCTGGCATCCTCGTGGGAGATCACGCGTCCACCCCCCGCACGCCCGCTTCAGCCAGGGCCATGCGCATCCGGCGCATGCCGGTGCGGATGCGGCTCTTGACCGTGCCCTCGGGCTGTTCGAGCAGACGAGCGACCTCGCGATAGGTGCGGCCGTCGAAGTAGGCCAACTCGATGGCCTGGCGCTCGTCACCCGACAATTCGTCCATGGCGTTCGCCACCTGGTCGGCCAGCGCGAGGTCCCAGATCTCGTGCTGCATGTCGTAGTCCGCCCGTGCGGTGCGCATCGCCTCTCGTGCCTCGCGCTCGGCGGCGTGAGCTCGAGGAGCGAACGGCGTCGACCGCCCGGCCGTGGGCCTGGGCGAGCAGGAACGAGCGGAGGGACCCCCGGTCGGGGTCGAACCGGTCGGGCTGGCGCCACAGCCGGAGGAAGACCTCCTGGGTCACGTCTTCGGCCTCGGCGGCGTCCTGCAGGACCCGCCTGGCCAGGCCGTAGACCGCCCGGCCGTGGCGCCGGTAGACCTCCGCCAGGGCGACTTCGCTGTAGCGAGCGATGGAGGTCACCAGCCGAGCGTCGCTGACTTCGTCAATTTGGCGCATCTAGGACCTGTTCGGACCCGCTCCTGTTTGTGGATGAACCCCCGCACTTGGTTCATCCGGGCCTAGCCTGTGGTCCGGATAGTAGGCGTAATGCGTACGACCATCGATTCCTACAAAGCCCGGGCTGGTCGGCTCGATCTCGAGGGCCTCGATTTCAACGACTTCAGGGACCAGCCCCTCCCGCCTGAATCCCTCCGCGCCCTGCGCTACATGCACGACATTGAGCACCACACGGTCTGCTACCTGCGCGACCTCTTGCTGACGCCCGCCCACCAGGACCCCGCGATCACGTCCTTCCTGTCGTGCTGGGTCTACGAGGAGATGTGGCACGGCGAGGCCATCGGACAGGTGCTTGAGGCCCACGGCGAGGTGGCCGGCGCGCCCCGCGTGGCGGCCCTGCGCCACGGGCATCGGCGGCGCCAGGCCCTCACCACCCTCAGCACCATCGCCTCCGCAGCCTTCGCCGGGCGAGCCTTCGTCGCGTTACACATGACGTGGGGCGCGGTCAACGAATGGACGACACAGGCCGGCTACGCCCGGCTGTCCGAGACCGCAGGGCACCCAACGCTCCGCGAGCTCCTCCGCCGGATCATGCGCCAAGAGGGGACGCACATCGACTTCTATGCGTCGGAGGCGGCGCGCCGCCTCGCCGACAGCCCGAAGGCGCAGCAGCTCACCCGCTTTGCGCTCGCGCACTGGTGGCGACCGGTCGGCTCGGGCGTGATGCCGAACCGAGAAGTCGGCTTCCTCGTGCACTACCTCTTCGACGGCGACCAGGGACGGGAGATCGTCGAGCGCATCGACCGTCGGGTCGACCGGCTGCCGGGGCAACACGATCTGCATCTGCTCGAGCGCGCGCTGACACGTCTCTCTCCCACCTGAGAGGTCGCTGAGCACGACCCCATCCCCCGCCGAGGCGGTGTCGAGGCGTGCAATGATGGCGTCGATGACGGTGGGGACAGGTCCTGGTTCCGTCGCTTCTGAGTGGGCCCGGCGGACGGAGTTGCGCCGGAACGACGCCGAGGACCAGGCCGGGTTCGCGGCCCGGGCGACCCCGATACTCGAGCGCCACAACAACCAGGACGCCGAACTGGTCGAGTCCCTGCGCCGCAAGTACGCCAAGCCCGTACTCGGCAAGGTCCGGGTGTGGGACCTGATCGAACGGCTCGGCTCCTGCGTGGATCCCACTGACCAGCGACTGTTCTGCGCCAGTCAACAGGTGCACGTGCTGCAGATCCTCGAGGCGATGGAAGCCGATGGCACCGCCACTCCGGACATGGTGCTCGTCGCTCTGATCCACGATCTGGGCAAGGTTCTCCTGACCCTGGGAGAGGACCCCGCGAACGTGGTCTGCATGACTCGGGCGGTCGGCGAGGGAGCCGACGGGGTAGGCCTCGAGCACACGATGCTGCAGTGGAACCACGACGAGTTCGCCTACGAGAGATTGCGGGACCACGTATCGGACGATCTGGCCTGGCTCATCCGCTACCACAGCATCGAGGTGGGAGCCGTCTCGAACGTGATGGACGCGTGCGACCTCGACCGCACGGAGCGATTGCTGCTCCCGTTCGCGCATTACGACCATGCCACCAAGTCGCCTTTCCACTTGCCGTCGGTCAGCCTCGCCCCGTATCGCGACGTCATTGAGGAAGCGTTCCCTCGCCGGATCCGATTCTGAACACATACCGGCGATCTGCATGAGTCGCTCCGCGAGAACGGCCGTGATCGGAGCCGGCATCACGGGTCTGACCGCTGGCGCCACATCGGGTGCCACCGTCTTCGAACAGGGCGACGGTCCGGGTGGGATCTGTCGCTCCTACTACATGCGGCCCGAGACGCACGAGACACTCGCCCGCACCGCCGTCGACGAGGAGGCGTACCGGTTCGAGGTCGGCGGAGGCCACTGGATCTTCGGCGGCGACCCGGACACGATCGCGACGTTGGAGAGCCTGACTCCCTGCCGCGTGTACACGCGGAGGGCAGCGGTGCGACTCGGTGCTTTGTGCCGAAGCGTCCCCTACCCTCTGCAGGCCCACCTCGAGGCTCTCGGCGCCGACTGGGCCGACCGGGCGGCGAGGGAGATCGCCGCTGCGCTGCCACCGTCGGAAGCCTCGCCCACGCTCGCCGCATGGCTGGAAAGCTCGTTCGGACCCAGCCTCTGCCGCTTGTTCTTTTCTCCGTTCCACGATCGCTATACGGCCGGCTTGACGGGGTCCATCGTTCCTCAGGACGGGTACAAGACCCCCTCGGTGGGACAGCAGGGGTACAACGCCACTTTCCGCTACCCGGTGGGGGGACTCGATCAATTGGCGGACCGTCTGGCGCAACGATGCGATATTCGATACGGCAGACGGGTGGTGGGGATCGAGATGAAGGAAAGGACCCTGCAATTCGCCGATGGCAGCGAGCAGGGGTATGACCGATTGGTGTCGACGCTGCCCCTCCACACGGCCATCGCCGCAGCAGGACTGGTCGTCGACGGTGGGCCCGACCCCCACACGTCCGTCCTGGTATTGAACCTCGGTGGCGAGCGCGGACCGACGTGTCCGGACGTCCACTGGCAGTACGAGCCCGACTCATCGTCCGGCTTCCACCGCATCGGTTTCTACAGCAACGTGGACCCCGACTTCTTGCCCGCCGGCAGCCGTAACGGCACACACGTCTCCATGTACGTGGAGCGGGCTTTTCCGGGTGGACGGCGAGACGATCCGGTCGATATCGACGCCTACACCGATGCGGTCATCGACGAACTTCAGGGGAGGGGCTACATCGGTCGGGTCGAGGCGGTGCACGCGAGTTGGGTCGAGGTGGCTTACACCTGGCGCTCTCCTGGCTCCCACTGGCGCGAGCAGGCGCTCGGAGCCCTGGCCGACGCGGGAATCGAACAGGTGGGACGGTACGCCCGTTGGCATTTTCAGGGTATCGCCGACTCCTTCAGGGACGGCGTGTCAGCCGGACACGCCGTGGCGCCATGAGGTTCGTGGTCCAACGACGATCAGAGAGCACAGCGATGCCGGCCGTGACCCATGTCCCCGACGGGTCTCGACCGTTCTGGTCGGTCATGATCCCCACCTACAACAGCGCCGACCTCCTTGGTGCGACCCTCGAAAGCGTTCTCCAGCAGGACCCGGGCGAGGACGTCATGCAGATCGAAGTGGTCGACGACGGGTCGGAGCGCGACGACCCCGGTGACGTCGTGCGCCGGTTGGGGGGTGGCCGGGTCGGCTACTACCGACAACCCCACAACGTCGGGGCCTCGGCGAACTTCACGACGTGCGTGCGCCGTTCAGTGGGCCAATGGGTCCATATTCTGCACAGCGACGATCTGGTCCAGCCCGGTTTTTACGATCGATATCGGTCCCGGATCGAGTCGTGCCCTGACGTGGTCATGGTCGGAGCACCGACAACGGACATCGACGCCGATGCTCGCCTGATTTGCGTGACGAATCCCCCCGTGGTCACCGAGGGGGGCTATCTCCTCGATGCTGCCCGGACGATCGCCACCGAGCATCCCCTGCGCTGCCCCTCGATCGTGGTGGCCCGGGCCACCTACGAAGAAGCAGGGGCCTTTCATCCCGACCTCGTCCACGCCAACGACTGGGAGATGTGGACACGTGTCGCCAGTCGAGGTCCGGTCGGGTGGGTCGACGAACCTCTCGGCATGTATCGATTCCACGACCGCTCCGACACGAAACGGCTGCATCGCGGCACCGCCTACATACATGACAGCCTGCACGCGACCGACGTGATCGCCACGCATTTCGAGGCCTCCCACCCGCGGGCAGGTGCACCGGGCCGCGCGCCGCAGGCTGTCCGAGTGTCTCCTCAACGTGGGCGAGGAGAAGTTGACGCAGGGCGAGCTGAGGCTGGCCGCGGCCAACGCGCTGTGGGCCTTGCGCATCGGTCGTGATCCTCAGGTCAGAGGCCGCGCCATCGCGATGATCAGAGCGGCGGTGAGCAGGCGGGTCGGGTTGTGAGCTCCATCCGCTTCTGCGCCGTTCCGGACCTCAAGAGCGGGGGCGTGGTCACGGTCGTCAGGTGATGAGCGAGACCAGGACCTCGCGGGCCCGCTCGAGTTGGGCGCGCGTGACCCGCTCGTCGGGGTGGTGGGCCAGCAGTGGATCGCCGGGCCCGAAATTGGCCGCCGGCACGCCGTGGGCCCAGAAGGACGCGACGTCGGTCCATCCGACCTTCGCCTTGGGTGCGGCGCCGCTCTTGTCGACCAAGGACCTGAGCAGCGGGTGGCCCAGCGAGGGCGGCGCGCCGTCGCCGGCGTCGAGCAGTTCCCACGAGTCGCCCTCGCCGAGCTCGAGTAACGGATCGAGCAGCTCGTGCAAGAAAGCCTCAGCCTCCGCCGCACCACGGTCCGGCGCGTAGCGGTGGTTGAGGATCAGATGCGCCTCGTCCGGCACGACGTTGCCGGCCACACCCCCTTCTACGGCCACGGCCTGCAGCTGCTCCACGTAGTGACAACCGTCGAGCACCACCTGGCGCGGCGACCAGCCCGCCACGCGCTCGAGCAACGGAGCGAGGCGGTGCACGGCGTTGCGACCCGGTGAAGGGTCGCGCCGTGTGGGCGCGGACGCCGCGCAGAGTGAGCCGCACCCGCATCGTTCCTTGGCACCCCGCCTCGACGAGGGCGCTCGTCGGCTCGCCGAGGATGGCGGCGTCGCCGGCCATGAGGTCGGGTCGCTCCTGCCAGAGCTCCAACAGTCCGCTGTCGTCGCGGCCGATCTCCTCGCGGGCGTAGAAACACCACGTCACGTCGATCGTCGGTTTCGGCGTGGTCGTCGCAAGATTGAGCATGACGGCGAGGCCGCCCTTCATGTCCGAGGCGCCGACGCCCCACACGGTGTCACCGTCGACCTTCGGTCGCGTGTTCTCGTTGGGTGGCACGGTGTCGAGGTGTCCGGCCAGGACCAGACGCTGGTCCCGGCCCAGTTCGGTGCGGGCGACGACGTTGTCGCCCACCCGCTCCACGTCCAGCCAGGCACACGCCACGAGCGCCTGGTAGACGGCCTCGGCGATCGCTCCCTCTTCGTGGCTCGACCGACGGCAGCGCCATCAGCTCGACCGTGGCCGCCAGCAGGTCCGTCATGACGCGCTCAGGTGCTGGCGCCGTGGTCACGCAGCACCTGGTTCAGCTGCGCCTTGTCGTGACGCTCGCCCTCGGTCAGCCGCTTGATCACCAGCACGCAGGGTACGAAGAACTCTCCGCCCGGGTACTCACGGCGCCGGCTGGCCCGGATGGCGACACACCAGGGCGGCACGATCCCGCGCGAGAGCTCCTCTCCGGTCTCGGCGTCGATGACGGGGATGGAGGGATCGAGGAAGCTGCCCGCGCCGAGCACCGCGCCCTTCCCGATGCGCGCGCCGCCGGTCACCATGCACCGGCTGCCGACGAAGGCATCGTCCTCGACCACCACCGGGACCGCGTTCGGCGGCTCGAGCACGCCGCCGATGCCGACGCCCCCGGACAGGTGCACCCGCTCGCCGATCTGGCCGCACGACGCCACCGTCGCCCAGGTGTCGACCATGGTGCCAGCGCCGACCCGGGCGCCGATGTTCACGTAGCGACGGCATCAGGATCGACGCCGCGGCCGAGGAACGAGCCCCAGCGTGCCGACGCCCCGGGCAGGACCCGCACGCCGGCTTCGGCGAACCCGTGCTTGAGCGGCAACTTGTCGGCGTACTCGAAGGGCCCGTACTCGATCGTCTCCATGCCGCGCACCGAGAAGAGCAGCAGGATGGACTTCTTCAGCCATTCGTGCACGACGACCTGATCGGTGGCCGGGTCGACCTCGGCGACCCGGGCCTCGCCTTTGTCCAGGAGCTCGATCGCCTCCTCGACGATCTTCGCGGCGTCGGTGTCCGCCGGTGACAGCTCGGCGCGCCGCTCCCACAACTCCTCGATGTTCGCTTGAAGATCAGCCATGGCTCACCCTAGCGAGGCGCTCGCCCACGAGGGCCAGGCGATCCATGGGCTGCACGACGGCGACGCGGACGTGGTTGGCGCCGGCCGAGCCGTAGAGATCACCGGGGCTCATGAGCAGGCCCCCATCGTTCGCCAGCGCCTCGGCCATGGCCCATGCGTCGGGCCAACGTGCCGGCGGGACCGGCACCCAGAGGTAGAAGCCGCCCTCGGGCAGCGCGACGGGTGCCCCGTACGCGTCGAGAACGCCGGCGAGATACTCGAGGCGCTCGCGATAGCGGGCGCGTTGGGCCTCCACGTGGTCGTCGTCGGCCAGGGCGGCAACGCCCGCCGCCTGCGCCGGTCCCGGCACCATGAGGCCCGCGTGCTGGCGCACCGCCCGCAGGAACTCGACGAGCTCGGGGTCCCCGGCGTAGAAGCCGACCCGGACGCCGGCCAGGTTCGATCGCTTCGACAGCGAGTGCACGGCAACCACGCCGTCCGGACCGTGCTCGAGGATCGAGCGCGGGCGGGCCGTCCCATGTGAACTCGGCGTAGCACTCGTCGGAGAAGACGGGCACGCCGTGTTTACGTCCCCACGCCGCCTCCGCGCCCAGATCGCCCAGGCCGCCCGTCGGGTTCGACGGCGAGTTCGACCACAGCACGAGCGCGCGCCGCGCGTCGTCCGGGTCGATCGCGTCGAGGTGGAGCCCGCCCAGCCGCCCCGGGGCGGGCGGGACGGCGACGGCCCGGCACCCTGCAAGCTCGGCCCCCATGGCGTAGGTGGGGTACGACACCGCTGGGTACAGCACCGTGTCCCGCTCGGGTGCCCGCAGTCGCAGCACGTGCGGCACCGAGGCCACCAGCTCCTTGGTACCGACGCACGCCGCCACCGTGGACGGCGCGACGTCGGCCAGCCCGAATCGGCGGGTCAGCCAGCCGGCGGCGGCCTCGCGCAACTGCGGGCTGCCCGCCGAGGCCGGGTAGCCGCTCGGCCCCCGACGAGGCCAACGCCTCGAGCACCGCCGGCAGGGGCGGGTCGTACGGCGTGCCGATGGAACAGTCGACCATTCCGCCCTCGTGGGCCTCGGCCAGCTTGGCCAGTCCGGACAGGCGGTCGTAGGGATAAGGCGGCAGGCGGAACGTCACGGCGCCACGAACTCAGCGAAGCGGGCGCGGCCCACCTCGTCGAGGACCACCTGCAGGGTGGCCGATTCCTCGCCGTCACGCTGCCCCACCACCTCGCCCTCACGATGGATCGCGGCCAGCACGTCGCCACGGCTCCACGGCACGACCAGCTCGATGACGCGATCCGAGCCGCGCAGGCGGTCGCCGACGACGTTGAGCAGGTCGTCGATCCCCTCGCCGGTACGCGCCGACACCACGACCGAGCCCTCGATGGCATGGGCGAGCTCCTTGGCCGCCTCGGGGGCCTTGTCCGCCTTGTTGACGACGACCAGCTCAGGCACCCCGGCCGCACCGATCTCGGAGAGGACCTCGTGGACGGCGGCCATCTGCGCCTCCGTGTTGGTCGCCGACGCGTCCACCACGTGCACGACGAGGTCCGACAGGTGCACCGAGTCCAGCGTGGAGCGGAACGCCTCGACCAGCTGTGCGGGCAGCTTGCGCACGAAGCCGACGGTGTCGGTGACGCAGCACGGTCTCGCCGCCCGGCAGCGACAACTGGCGCGTCCGGGGATCGAGCGTGACGAAGAGCCGGTCGGCTCGACCGGCACCCCGGCGTCGGTCAGGCGGTTGAGCAAGGTCGACTTCCCGGCGTTGGTGTAGCCGACCAGGGCCAGCTCGCGGTGGCGGCCGCGGGCGCGGCTGCGCCGCTGCAGCGTCCGGGTGCGCTCCACCTCGCGCAGGTCGGCCTCGAGCCGGTGCATCCGGCGGACCAGGCGGCGCCGGTCGACCTCGAGCTGCGTCTCCCCCGGTCCCCTGGTCCCGATCCCACCGGCCTGCTGGCTGACAGCGCCATGCCCGCGGCCACGCAGGCGGGGCAACCGGTAGCGCAACAGTGCCAGCTCCACCTGCGCCTTGCCCTCGGGGCTGCGGGCGTTCTGGGCGAAGATGTCGAGGATCACGGCGGTGCGGTCGATGGCGGTACGCCCGAGGATCTTCTCCAGGTTGCGGTGCTGTGCCGGGCGTGAGCTCGTCGTCGAAGACGACGGTGTCGACGTCGAGGCTCCGGCTCAGCGCAGCGATCTCCTGCGCCTTGCCGCTCCCGACGAACGTCGCGGGGTCGGGCGGTCGCGGCGCTGGACGACCCGGGCCGACCACGTCGGCCCCGGCGCGTGTCGACGAGCAGCGCCAGCTCGTCCAGCTCCTCGTCGACCTGCTCGGCGGTGCGACCCGGGAAGACGACACCGACGAGAATGATGCGCTCCCGAAAGGCGCGCTCGATGAGCGTCCCAGGCAACACGTTGCTCAAGAGAGCATCCCCGGGTGGATGTCGACGTCCGCGACCTTGCGCACGGGCCCGGCCAGGTACGTGGTGGCGTCGCCGTCGGCCCCGAGCGTCACCTCGAGCATGCCGCCCGGGTTCCGCACCCGCACCACATCCGCGGGCAACGCGCCCCAACTGCGTGCGGCCGCGGCGGCAGCCACGCTGCCGGTGCCACAGGCCAACGTCTCACCGGCCCCACGCTCCCAGACCCGGAGATCGAGGAAGTCGCCGTCGGCATCGCTCAGCACGGTGATCCATTCCACGTTGATCCCGCCGCTGAACCCGGCCTGCAGCTTCGGGCCGAGCTCCGCGATCTCCACGCTCGCCGTGTCGGGCCCGAGGAGCACGAGGTGCGGGTTACCGACGTCGACGGTCCGGGCCTTGCGATTGTCGAACTCCTGGGGTTGGTCCGGCCCGAGGGTGGCCGGGCCCATGTCGACCCGGGCGGTGGCCCAGCCCGGCTCGGCGCTCGGCGCGTAGTCGACGGTGCGGGCGCCGGCCGCCGTGGCCACGGTGAAACGCGGCGGCGTCACCCAGCCGGCGTCCACGGCCGCCTGGGCCAGTGCGCGGATGCCGTTGCCGCTCATCTCGGCCTCGCCCCCATCTGCGTTGTGCAGCTGCATGGAGAGGTCGCAGCCGTCGCGGCCCGGGCCGACCCGGATGATCCCGTCCGCCCCGATGCCGCGCCGGCGGTCGGCGAGCAGGCGGACCTGCGCCACCGAGAGGCGGATGGAGTCGTCGGGGTCGAGCACGACCAGGAAGTCGTTGCCGGCACCTTCGTGCTTGGAGGCGTGCACCCCTCCATTCTCGCAGGTGACGTCGTTCAGTCGTGCACGGAGAGTGCCTGTTCGACCAGCTCCGACGCCTCGGCGGGGCCGGTCGCCCAGGTGATGCGCGGGTCGCGGCGGAACCAAGACGCCTGGCGGCGGGCGAACTGGCGGGTTCGCCGCACCGCCTCGTCGAGGCACTCGTCGAGGGGGGCGCCGTCCTCGACGTGGGCCAGGATCTCGCGATAGCCGAGCGCCTGGCGCGCCGTGCGCGAGAACCCCCCGGGTCGGGCCGCCAGCGTCCGCACCTCGTCCACCAGGCCGGCCTCCACCATGGCGGCGAACCGCTCGCCGATGCGCCGGTCGGCGTCGGCGGGCGCAATGGCGAGGCCCACTTGAGGGACCCCGACCGCGGGATAGGCCTCGAGCCCGGGGCCGAACTCGGAAAAGGGCCGCCCGGCCCCGAGGGTCACCTCGAGCGCCCGCACCACCCGACGCCGGTTGGTCGGCTCCATGCGGGCCGCCCCGACCGGATCGAGCACGGCCAGCCGCGCGTGCAGATCGACGGACGCGACGCGCCCGGTCTCGAGCTCCGCCTCGAGCGACGCCGCCACCTCGGGGTAGCGCCCTGGGATGGCGAGGTCGTCGACCACCGCACGCAGATACAAGCCGGTACCCCCGACGAGCAGCGCGTGATGGCCGCGGCGCGCGATGTCCCCCAGCGCCAGGCGCGCCGCCTGCTGGAACTCGGTGACGGTGAACTCGGAGGCGGGGTCGACGAGGTCCAACAGGTGGTGCGGCACGGCCCGACGAGCTTCGGCGTCGGGCTTGGAGGTGCCGATGTCCATGCCCCGGTAGACGCACATGGAGTCGACCGAGACGATCTCACAGTCACCCCGGCGCCGGGCCAGGTCGAGGGCCAACGCCGACTTTCCCGCCGCGGTGACGCCGACCAGCGCGACCGATGTCAACCGCTCGTCACCGGGATCTGCACGCGGTGGCGCGGCCGGGCCGTCACCTCCTCGAGCCGGCCCGACAGGTGATGCGGATGGCCGGCCGTCACGGTGACCCGGGCCAGCGCTCCCGGGTTGGCCGATCGCGCCCCGGCCGGGGGGAAGTGGACGAGCTTGCCCTGACGGGTCCGTCCGGTCAGCGTCGCCTCGTTGCGGCGGCTCACGCCCTCCACCAACACCTCCTCGACCCGACCCACCCGCGCCTGATGGCGGCCGAGCGCGGCACGGTCCACTACGGCCTTGAGCCGGGCGAACCGCTCGGCCACCACGTCGGGTGGGACGTACGACTCCGCCATGTCCGCCGCCCGCGTCCCGGGCCGCGGCGAGAACACGAACGTGTACGCGCTGTCGTAGCCGGCCTCCGCGCACACGGCGAGGGTGTCCTCGAAGTCCCTGTCGGTTTCGCCGGGAAAGCCCACGATGATGTCGGTGGTCACGGCCAGGTCGTCGATCGCGGCGCGGGCGGCCGCCAGGCGCTGCAGATAGCGCTCCGCCGTGTAGCCGCGGCGCATCGCCCGCAAGACGGCGTCGCTGCCCGATTGGAGCGGCAGGTGCAGCTGCTCGCAGACCTCGGGCGTCTCGGCCATCGCCTCGATCGTCTCTGGGCGGAGGTCCTTGGGGTGCGGGCTCGTGAACCGGATGCGCCCGATGCCTTCGGTAGCGCCGACCGCGCGCAGGAGCTCAGCGAACAGGGGCCGCCGCTTGGTGATGTCACGACCGTAGGAGTTGACGTTCTGGCCGAGCAGCGTGACCTCGGACACGCCGCGACGAGCGAGCAGCTGGACCTCGCCGACGATGTCGTCGAGCGGTCGGCTGACCTCGGGCCCGCGGACCGACGGCACGATGCAGAAGGCGCAGGAGTTGTCGCACCCGGTCTGGATGTTCACCCACGCTGCGTACGGCAACTCGCGCACCGCGCCGGGTCCGAGGAGCGGCTCGGCGCCGGCTTCGGGCTCGGGCGCGTCGAGGATCTCCATCAACGGTCCCTCGTCGTGCGCCCGGCGCAGCAGCACCGGCGCGCGCGCCAGGTTGTGCGTGCCGAACACGACGTCGACCCAGCCCACCTTCTCCTGGATCCGCTCGCGGTCCTTCTGGGCCAAGCAGCCCCCCACCGCGATCTGCAGGCCCGGCTTGGCGTCCACCAGCTCCTTCAGGCGGCCGAGTGTCCCGTAGAGCCGCTGGTCGGCGTTCTCGCGGATGCAGCAGGTGTTGAGCACCACCACGTCGGCATCCTCCATGGTGGCCGCCGGCTCCATGCCGTCGGCCACGAGGAGCCCGGCCAGGCGCTCCGAGTCGTGCTCGTTCATCTGGCACCCGAAGGTGCGGATGAAATATCGCCGTGGCATCCGGACGAGTCTAGGGAGGCCCAGCGCGTACGATCGTCCGCCGTGGCCCGTCGCACACCAAGACGACACCGGGGGGCCGCCTGCGTGCTGGCGGCATTGCCGCTGGCGTTGGCCGCCTGCAGCTCGAGCCAAAACCCGAGCCCGGGCTCATCGGCCCAGGGGTCGGCGAGCACCTCGCTGCAGCACGCGGGCGCCACGATGCTCGACCACCTCAGCGCGTACGCGTCGAAGTCGGCATCGTGCAAGTCGGCCTCGAGCCCGGTGGTGTGCCTGGAAGGCGCCGACCGCACGCTGGGCGGCCAGGTCCACACCTACGCCAACCTGCTCGCGGTGGGCAAGGGCCTCACCGCCCCGCAGAGCGACGTGCTGGCAGCCCGCAACCAGGCCCAGTCGCTCGCCAACAGCCTCGAGATCCTCGGCGACGCGCAGCCGACCCAGTCCAACTACGACCAGGTCCTCAACAACTTCAATCTCAACGGCGCCATCGGGCAGCTGCGAAACGCGGTGCAGAAGCTGAACACAGCCGTCGGCGGCTAGGCGGAACCCTCGAGCGGGACCGCCGCTTCGTCCCCGTAGACGAGCCCGCGCCGGTCGACCCGCAACGACAGCACCCGGCCCTCGATCCCCGCGGCCGCCAGCGCGGCGCCGGCGCCGGCGCGGACCGATTCCACCGACTCGGGCGAGACGATGCCGATGAGGGTCGGCCCGGCGCCCGACCAGCACGCGGCGTGCGCCCCCGCCTCGACCAACGCGGCCAGCAAGGAGGGCGCCTCGGGGAACAGTGCGCTGCGTGCGGGTTGGTGGATCCGGTCTTCCGTCGCCGCCGGACGCAGCGCAGCCGGGTCGGCCAGGCCCGCAACGAGCAGGCCCATCCGGCCGAGGTTGAACACGGCGTCCTCGCGGGTGAGCCGGTCCGGCAGCACACCCCGGGCTTCGGGCGTGGCCAGGTTCCGGTCCGGCACGATGGCCACCAGTTCGAGCGCGTCGGCCATCGGCAGGGCGGCGTGGGTGGGCACGCCGTCGACCGAGGTGGCCGCCACCAGACCGCCGAAGACGCTGGCCGCGGCGTTCTCGGGGTGCCCGTCGTACGCCGCCGCCACGGCGAAGGGATCGTCCGCCCCGGCGGCCGCGGCCGCGGCTGCGGCAAGGGCGGCCGAGGACCCCAGTCCGCGGGCGAGCGGGATCTGCGAGCGGATGGTCACCGAGAAGCGCTCGTGCCCGAGGACCTCGGCCACCACGCGCGCCGCCAGGTGCGACGCGTCGTCGAACAGCCCGGCACCCTCGCCCTCGGTCCTGACGTGCAGCGAGTCGGCCGGCTCGACCTCCACGCTCACGTAGCGGTCGACGGCCACGGCCAGGGTGTCGAACCCGGGACCGAGGTTGGCCGAGGAGGCGGGGGCCCGGGCGCGCACGGCGCACAGGCTACGCGGTCGGCGCCCTCAGAACAGCCGCTGGACGAGCGAGCGCTGCGGGACGTCGCGGCTGAGCTCCACCGGGACGGCCACTCGTTGGGTGCCGACGCGCACCATGACGGAGCCGACGCGTGCGCCGAGCCGGGCCTGGGCGCTCAGGTGGTGCACCGGCACAAAGACGCGCGTGGCCCGGGCGCCCGGCCACGTCAGCATCGACACCGAGCCGGTCGTGCGGGCACCGACGGTCTTGCCGGCCGCGGCGACGTGCGCCGCCATGACGCCACCGCGCAGCACCGTCGTCGTCCCGATGAGCGGTTGCACCGCGTTCACGAGCGCCAGCCCGTGCAGCCCCGCCTGGGCCAGCGCGGCGACGCCCGTCTGCCCGGTCACCGCCGCCAAAAGGAGCGTGGGGTGGCCGTGCACCTGGCGGATGACGCCGAGGACGTCGCAGCCGCCCGCCGCGTAGGTGATACCCGGACTTCACCCCGATCGTCCCTTGCAGCCCGAGCAGCGGTGTGTACGTGGCGATCGTCCCGGCCACCGGCAGCGTGACCGAGGTGTGACGCACGGCTTCGGCGATCACGGGATTGGCCATGTCGGGCGCGGCCACCTTCAAGATGTCCGCCGCGGTGGACATGGACTGGGCCAGCACGCCGCTGGCGTCGGCGAAATGGGACTGACGCATGCCCAGGGCGGCCGCCGTGAGGTTCATCTTCGTCACGAAGGCCGGGATGCTGCCGGCGTCCCAGACCGCCAGCATGTCGGCGTAGTTGTCGGCCGAGTGCACGAGCAGCCCACCCATCACCTGCTGTTCCGTCAGCTGTTCGCCCACCGTCACCTGTGCGTTCGAGTCGTCCGAGACGGTGTCGTGGTTGTAGTCGTCGACGTCGGCCTGCGTGACGGTGATGCTCGGTCCCGCCTCGCCCGCCGCCAGCGGGTGATCACGCAGGACGACGTACGCCGTCATGAGCTTGGTGAGGCTGGCCACCGGAACCGGCTGTTGGGTGCCCGAGGCCTCCGCGACCCCGATGGAGGGGATGGCCACGGCGCCCTGACCGGTCGTGGGCCACGGGAGCGACACCGTCTGGGCGGGGACGTCCACCGCCCCGGGCAACACCGAGCTGACCTCCGGGGCCGGGGCGGCCGCACCCAGACGGACCCCGACGAACGCACCGGCTGCCAGCACGAGGACAGCGAGCACCAGGAGCGGGACCAGGACGCGACGGCGCCGCCGGCGGCGGTGACGGGACGCGGCCCCCCGGCGCCGGTTCCCGCGGCCGGGCTCGGACGGCTCACCGGGCGCCTCGCGCAGCGAGTCCAGGCGGAACGGCGCCACCATGAGGGGCGCCGGTTTGTCCGGGGTCACCGCCGGCTCAGCGCATCGAGCTCTTCAGGCGTCATCAGCACCGCCCGGGCCTTGGACCCCTCGCTCGGGCCGACGACGCCGGCCTGCTCCAGGAGGTCCATCAGCCGGCCGGCGCGGGCGAAGCCCACCCGGAGCTTGCGCTGCAACATGGAGGTCGAGCCCAACTGCGAGCGCACGACGAGGTCACGCGCCTGGACCAGCAGCTCGTCGTCCTCGTCGTCGAAGGCGTCCGAACCACCGGACCCGTCGTCGACGCCTTCGATCCCGACGATGGCCTCGGCCTGGCCGCCCTGGGCCTTCCAGTGGCGTACGACCTCGCGGACCTCCTCCTCGGAGACCCACGGGGCCTGCAACCGGCGCGGGATGTTCGTCGAGGCGGTGAGGAGGAGCATGTCCCCCTTGCCCACCAGCCGCTCGGCGCCGGGCTGGTCGAGGATGACGCGGCTGTCGGCCAGCGACGACACGGAGAAGGCCATGCGGCTCGGGATGTTGGCCTTGATCACACCGGTGATCACGTCGACCGACGGGCGCTGCGTCGCGATGACGAGGTGGATGCCCACGGCCCGCGCCATCTGCGCGATGCGGACGATGGAGTCCTCGACGTCGCGGGCCGCCACCATCATGAGGTCGTTGAGCTCGTCGACCACCACGAGGATGAAGGGCTCCGGCTGGATCGCCTCCTCCTCGGTCATGGCCTCGTCCGCATCCTCGACCGCCGGGTGATCCTCGCCGAGGGCCCGCGCCGCCACGTCGCGCACGAGGCGCCGGTCCGAGGCCGGCGACTCGATCCGCCCCTCCGCCACCAGCTGGTTGTACCCGGTGATGTCCCGCACGCCGTGCTGGGCCAGCAGCCCGTAGCGGCGCTCCATCTCCTTGACCGCCCAGGCCAAGGCGTTGGCGGCCTGCTTGGGATCGACGACCACGGGGTTGAGCAGGTGCGGCAGGCCGTCGTACTGGCCGAGCTCCACCCGCTTGGGGTCGATGAGGATCAGCTTGACCTGCTCGGGTGTGTCGCGCATCAGGATCGACGTGATGATCGAGTTCATGCACGAGGACTTGCCCGACCCCGTCGAGCCCGAGATGAGGATGTGCGGCATCTCGGCGAGGTTCTCCATGACGGCCCGCCCGGCGATGTCGCGGCCCATGGCGACCTCGAGCGGGTGCGTCGCCGCCTTCCCCTCCTTGGAGTCGAGGATGTCGCGCAGGGCGACGAGTTGGCGCGTCCGGTTCGGCACCTCGACGCCGATGGCCGACTTGCCCGGGATGGGCGCCAGGATGCGGACGTCGGGCGACGCCATGGCGTACGCGATGTCCTTGGACAGGCTGGTCACCCGCGCCACCTTGACGCCGGGGCCGAGCTCGATCTCGTAGCGGGTCACGGTCGGGCCGACGCGGCTCCCGACCAAGCGGGTGTCCACCCCGTGCGCCGCGAGCGCCGCGCACCAGCTCCTCGCCCGCCGCGTCGACCTGGCGCTGGTCCAGCCGCAGCTTCTTGGACGCCACCAACATCGACAGGCGGCGGCAGGACCCACTCGCCCGGCGCCCGGGCGACCGCAGGGACGGGTGCCGCAACCTCGGCCTCGGCCCCTGCCTCGGGCTCGGGGTCGAGCGGGATGTCGATGTCGGTGTCGTCGACCTCGGCTTCGGGCTCGGGCGGGACCGGGTCGTCGAGCCCTTCGTCCTCGGCGACGATGGGAGGTGGAGCCGGCGCGGTGGGCTCCCCCAGCGCGTCCGACGCGCCGTGCTCGGACAGCACGACGAAGGGCTTGCCGCGCCACAGCGAGGCGGCGGCGCGGCCGGTGCGGACGCCGCCCGTGCGCAGCGCACGGCCGACCGTCGCGATCGAGACCCCGGTCGCGATGAGGATGGCGACGAGCACGACGGCGACGAGGAGCACCGCCGCCCCGGCGGTGCCGAGGCCCGACGTGCAGCGGGCGGCCGACGATCGCGCCGAGATACCCACCGCCGGTCTTCAGACGCGTGCGAATCGGAGAACGAGGGTGCGTGCTTGGCCAGCTCGGCCAGGCCGCACACGCCGAGCAGGCCGAGCACCGTGCCGACGGCCAGGCGCCACGGGTCCGCACCGGCGCCCGTGTCGTCGTCCTCCTCGTCACGATGCCCACGGTCGACGAGCAGCGCAATGCCGGCGCCGGCCGCGGCGAACGGGAGCAGGACGCGGGCCCAACCGGCCAGCAGCGCGAGGGCGGTGTCGGTGCCGCTGCCGACCGGGCCGAGCTGACGGCCCCATAGCGCCAGCGCCAGCAGGACACCGAGCGTGATGAGGGCGACGGCCCACAGGTCGCGGGCCTGCACGCGCCAGAAGGGAGGTCGCGTCGGCGCTGGGCGCGGGACGGCGAGACCGGGAGGCCGGTTTCTTGGCGGCGGCGCGTGAAGGCGCACGCGTGGTGCTCCCTCCGCGGGTCTTGGTCACCACAGTGAGGTCGAGACTACTGCCTGACCTGGTGGTTTTTGTGGACATCCCGGCCGTTGAATTACGAACATATGTTCGCTATCCTAACCCGATGGCCTTGCGCTGGGCGCTCGCCGAATCAGAGGACGGCGGCACGCTCTTCCCCGACGAGCGAGTGGCGGAGCGCCACGTCGGCAAGGGCGCGTACGCCGGGATGGAGTTCCTCCACGTCAACGCGCGCACCATCGTCAACACGGTGCCACCGGAGAGCCTGATGCCCTTCCGGCACACGATCAACCCGTATCGAGGTTGCAGCCACGCGTGCGTCTACTGCTTCGCGCGGCCGACGCACGACTACCTCGGCCTGGGGATCGGCGAGGACTTCGAACGCAAGATCGTCGTCAAGGTGAACGCGGTCGAGCGCCTGCGAGCCGAACTGCGCTCGCCCCGCTGGCGCGGCGACCACATCGCCATGGGCACCAACACGGACCCGTACCAGCACGCCGAGGGCAAGTACCACCTCACCCGGGGCATCGTCGAGACGCTGTCGGAGGCGCGCAACCCCTTCAGCATCCTCACCAAGTCGACGCTCGTCCTGCGCGACAGCGCATTGCTGGCCGCGGCGTCCGCTCGCACGGACGTCACGGTGTCCTTCTCCATCGGGACACTCGATCGCGCCGTCTGGAAGCTGACCGAGCCGGGGACTCCCCCGCCGGACCGGCGTGTCGAGGCCCTGCGTCGCCTGACCGACCTCGGCGTGCGCTGCGGCGTGCTCGTCGCGCCGGTGTTGCCGGGGTTGTCCGATGGCGAGGACCAGCTGAGCGAGGTCGTCGAGGCGTGCGCCAGGGCCGGCGCGGTGTCCATCAACGCGGTCGCCCTCCACCTGCGCGGCCCGGTGCGGGAGCACTACTTCGACTGGCTGGCGGCGGCCCGGCCGGACCTGGTCCGCCTGCACCGGGGGCGCTTCCGGCGCGGGGCGTACCAGGCGGACGCGCCGCGTGAGCGGCTGGAGGAGATCGTGCGGGCGGCCGCCCAGCGCTGCGGCGTGACGGGTCGTGACCGCTACCGCGGCCGCCTCGAGCCCCCAGGCCGCGCCGCAACGCCCGTGGATGGCCCCGAGCGCGGGACGGCGCGGGGAACGGCTGGTCACGACGGGCCCGAAGGCGGCGCTGGTCAGGGCGGCCAGCAGCTGAGCCTGTTGTAAGCGTCAGCTGGGGGCGCGCTGTTTGCGCAGGTGGCCGTCCCTATGATCTGGACTTCATGCGGGGCGCGGGAACGAGTGTGCGGAGGGCCCGGCGCGGCGCCCTGATCGGAGTGGCGACGCTGCTTGCCGCCGGCGCGCTCGCCGTCGTCTCGTCGCCCGGTGCGCTGCCCGGCGCAGGCGCAGGACGCGGCGGAATAGCCGGCGCGTCGCCGGCTCCCCCACCGACGTCGTCGTACGCCATCGTCGACGCCGCCGGCGGCGTCATGACGTTCGGGGGCGCGGGCTATTACGGCGACACCATCGGTGTGCCGCTGGACAAGCCGATCGTCGGGAGCGCGGCGGACCCCAACGGCGGCTACTGGCTCGTGGCGTCCGACGGCGGCATATTCGCCTACGGCGCGGCGCAGTTCTGGGGATCGGCGGGCGGGCTCCCGTTGAACAAGCCCGTCGTCGGCATGGCGACCACGCCCGACGGCGGCGGCTACTGGTTGGTGGCGTCCGACGGCGGCATCTTCACCTACGGCGACGCGCCGTTCTACGGGTCGACCGGGTCGATCCGCCTCAATAAGCCGATCGTCGGCATGGCCGCCACGCCGGACGGCAAGGGCTATTGGCTGGTGGCGTCCGACGGCGGCATCTTCACCTACGGCGACGCGCAATTCTACGGGTCGACGGGATCGATCCGCCTCAACAAGCCGGTCGTCGGCATGGCCGCCACGTCCGACGGGGGCGGTTACTGGCTGGTGGCGACCGACGGCGGCATCTTCACCTACGGCGACGCGCAATTCTGGGGCTCGTCCGGCAGCCTGGCGCTGAACGAACCGATCGTCGGCATGTCGCCCACCGCCGACGGCGGCGGCTACTGGCTCGTCGGCGCCGATGCCGGCGTCTTCACCTACGGCGACGCGCAGTTCGCCGGCAGCGCGCAGTCACCGCTGCATCCGCCCCTGTATCCCGCGCCCTTGAGTGCCCCGATCGCACCGGTCGTCACGATCATGAACGAGGTGCCCGGTCCGCAGGCGGCGCACACCGGTCCCCCGCGCGTGGCGTTCGCCGGGGACTCGTTGGCGCTCTACGAGGGCGAGTACATCCAGCACACCGGCCCGCCCTACGCGGTCGACGACGGGGCGGCGGCCGGCTGCGGGTTCACCAACGGCGCCCCGATGATCGTATGGAGCAACCCGGGGCCGACGTATTTAAATCCCGGCGCCTGCCCCTACTGGCCCAGCCAACTGCAATGGCTGGTGTCGCGCTATCACCCCGACGTCACCGTGATCCAGACCGGCTACTGGGAGTCCCAGATCCGCCAGTTCAACGGGACCTGGGAGACCCTGGCCAACGCGGACTACTCCGCCTACATCAAGTCGAACCTCGAGTCGGCCGTCCAAATGGCGCACTCCGACGGCGGGGCCGTCATCCTCTCTACCTCCCCGTACTTCGCCGACGGGACGCCCGACAACCTGGTCGCCGCGTTCAACCAGATCCTTGAGGGCGTCGCGCAGCAGTTCCCCTACGTGTCGATCGACGACCTGTATTCGGTCCTCGACCCTGGCGGGACTTACCAGTCGACCGTCAACGGGATTGTGGCCCGGGGTGCAGACGGCGTGCACATCACCGAAGCGGCGGTCGACAACCTGATTGCGCCGGCCCTCAACCAGATCATCGCCAACGTGGCGGGCGCGGTCTACTCGGGCACTTCGTAGGCGCGGGCGAGGATTCGGCCGAGCTTCGTCGCGTGACATCGTCCTCGCCCGAGGAGGTGATCGCCATCGCCCATCGCGGTGACCCGGTCGGCCACCGCGAGAACACGCTGCCGTCCTTCGCCGCGGCCGTGGCCCAGGGTGCCGACATGCTCGAGCTCGACCTGCGCCGGACCCGCGACGGAGCGATCGTCGTGTTGCACGACCAGTCGCTGCAGCGCCTCTGGGGGCGGGACGCGTCGGTGGGCGACCTGGACCTCTCCGAGGTCGGCCGCCTCGGCGAGGGCGACGTGCGCATCCCGACGTTGCGCCAGGTGCTCGATGCGACGGCCGTGGAAATCATGGTCGACTTCACCCGTCGTGAGGTCGTGGCGGGGGCGCTCGACCAGGTGATGGCGGCGGATGCGCTGGACCGCTGCCTGTTCGTGACGGGCAACGTCGAGGCGCTGCGGCTGTTGCGCGGCTTGTCCGGGCGGGCGCGCCTCGGGCTGACCCACAACGTCGGGACGGACCCACCGCTGGACCTGCTCGACGAGTTGGGAGCCGAGTACTGGAACCCGATGTTCACGCTGGTGACGTCCCAAGGGGTCGAGACGGCGCACGAGGCGGGCCTTTTCGTGTCGACCTGGACGGTGGACGCCGAGGACGACATGGCACGCGTGGTGGCGGCCGGGGTGGACGCCGTCGTGAGCAACCGGGTGGCCGAATTGGTGGCGGTCCTCGGGCGTTAGCGCCGTGCGACGCGCTGGTGGCTCAGACCATCAGGACGACGGGCACGATCATCGGCCGGCGTCGGGTGCGGTCGCCGACGAAGCGCCCCAGCGCCTTGCGGGTGTGGCGGCTCAGCACTTCGATGTCGTGCGCCCCGTCGCGCAGCGCCTGCGTCACCGCTGCGCTCACCACTTCGCTCGCCTCACCCAACAGCTCCTCGGCCTCGGGCGCGTGCACCCAACCGCGGGTCTCGATCACCGGCGCGCAGCTGAGCTTCTTCTGCTGCTTGTCGACCGTGACGACCACCATCACCACGCCCTCTTCGGCCAGCTTCTGGCGGTCCCGCAGCACGCCGTGCTCGATGTCGCCGACCGTCCCGTCGACGTAGACGTACCCGGCCGGCACCTGGCCGTCCCGCGAGATGCCCTTGCCGTTGAGCTGGACGACGTCGCCGTCCTCGCAGAGGAGCACCTTGGCCGGGTCGATGCCCATCGAAAGGGCCAGCCGGGCGTGGTGGACCATGTGGCGGTACTCGCCGTGCACGGGGACGAAGCACTCGGGCTTGGTCACGGACATCAGCGTGCGCAGCTCCCCTTGGCGTGCGTGGCCGCTGACGTGCACCGCCTCCGCACCCGAGTGGACCACCTCGGCGCCCCGGCGGTGCAGGTCGTCGATCACCTGGCCCACCGACCACTCGTTGCCCGGGATGGGATGCGCGCTGATGACCACGACGTCGTCCTCGCCGATCCGTAACCACTTGTTCTCGCCCGTGGCCATGAGCGAGAGGGCCGACATCGGCTCGCCCTGCGAACCGGTGGAGATGACGCACATCTGGCCCGGCGGCAGGTCGTCGACGTCCTCGATGTCGACCTGCAGCGCCGTCGGGGATGCTGATGATGCCGAGGCGCTTGCCCAGTTCGACGTTCTTGCCCATGGAGCGACCGAGCGTCGCCACCTTGCGCCCGTTGGCCACGGCGGCGTCGATGATCTGCTGCACGCGGTGCATGTGGCTGGCGAAGCAGGCCACCACGATGCGCTTGCCCGGGTGCGCCGCGAAGACGCGGCGCAAGACGACCCCGACGGACGACTCCGAGTCGGTGAACCCCGGCTCCTCGGCGTTGGTCGAGTCGGACAGGAGGAGCCGGATCCCTTCGGATGCGGCCAGCTCACCCATGCGGGACAGGTCGGTCCGGCGCCCGTCGACGGGCTGCAGGTCGATCTTGAAGTCGCCCGAGTGCAGGATGATCGCCCTGGGGCGTGTGGAAGGCGATGGCCATGGCCTCGGGCACCGAGTGGGTGACCGGGATGAACTCGACGTCGACAGGGCCCGACCCGCACGCGCTCGCCGTCGCGCACGACGACGAAGCGGGTCTGGTCCGCCAGGCCCGGCCTCCTCGACCCGGTGCCGGGCCAGCCCGACCGTCAGCTCGGACCCGTAGATGGGGGCCTCGAGGTCGCGCAGCAGGTAGGCCAGCCCGCCGGTGTGGTCCTCGTGCCCGTGGGTGAGCACGATGCCGTCGACCCGGTCGGCGCGCTCGCGCAGGTAGGTGAACTCGGGCAGCACCAGGTCGACCCCGGGCATGTCGGGGTCGGGGAACATGATCCCGCAGTCGAGGACGATGATGCGGCCGTCGACCTCGATGCAGGCACAGTTGCGCCCGATCTCGCCCAGCCCGCCGAGGAAGACGACCCGGACGGCTTCTGCTGCTTCGGCGCTGTTCTGCCTGCGTTGTCAGCCAAGCGAGGCGACCGTGACTGCCGGCGGGCCCACGGCCGCCAGGATCTTGGCCGCCTGGGCGTCGAGCTCGGGCGTCGACGGCCCCATGGGCAAGCGGCACTGCCCGACCCGCAGCCCCAGGGCGCGCATGATGGCCTTGGCCGGCAGCGGGTTGGGGTACTCGGGCGTCGACTCGAAGTCGAAGGAGTCGAGCAGCTCGGCGTTGCCCGGCGATGCGCCGTCGCCAGGTCGCCGGCCAAGAAGGCGTCGACCACCCGGCGGAACTGCGGGCCGACCCAGTGCGAGGCCACGCTGATGACGCCGACGGCGCCGACGGCGAGGAGGGGCAGCGTCATGACGTCGTCGCCGCTGTAGATCTCGAAGCCGGCCGGCGCCTGGGCGATCAGGTGCGCCGTGTCGGCCGGGTCGCCGGCGGCGTCCTTGAGCGCCACGATGTTGCGCACGTCGCGAGCCAGGCGCAGCATGGTGTCGCTGGCGATGCGGCGACCCGAGCGGATCGGGATGTCGTAGAGCATCACCGGCAGGTCGCCGGCGGCCTCGGCCACGGCCCGGAAGTGCTCGTAGATCCCGGCCTGCGACGGGCGGTTGTAGTACGGCGTGACCAGGAGGATCGCCGTCCACGCCGCAGCTCGGACGGCCGCGCCGGTCATCTCGACGCGAGTGGGCGGTGTCGTTCGAGCCGGTGCCGGCGATGACCGGGACGGTGACCGCCTCGGCCACGGCCCGCCACAGCTCCACCTTCTCGTCGTCGGTCAGCACCGAGCTCTCGCCGGTCGACCCGGTCAGCACGAGGCCGTCGCTGCCGTGCGCGACCAGCCAGCGGGCCAACTCGGCTGCGGCCGTCGAGGTCGAGCGCGCCGTCGTCGTCGAACGGCGTCACCATGGCGGTGATCACCCGGCCGAAGCGGGGCGCGTCCTGGGCGGGGCTCATTGCCCCCTCAGGCTACCAGCGAGCCGTCCGTCGGCTCAGGCGACGTTGCGGTCGGCCGGCGAGCCGTCGGCGAAGGCGTCCTCGTCCTCGGTCGAGTCCGTCAGGTGCTCGAACGCGATGGCACCCATCTCGGTGAACTTCTGGCGCAGCCAGCCGTCGGCGGCGTCGAGCAGCCCGAGCTTCCTGCAGGTTGGGCACGATCTTCGAGAACAAGCAGGATCTGGAAGTCGTCGCGCTCGGGCGCCGCCTGCATGATCTTGAGCACGTCGGCGGTCGGGACCTCCATGCGCTCCCACACCTCCTGCATGACCATGCGGTCCTTCATGCGGATGGCGGCCTCGAAGGCGAACTCCTGGCGCTCGCGCAGCTCCGCGGCGTTCAGCTCCTTGTAGTACTCCTGCAGGCTGAGCACGCCGAAGGCGACGTGGCGGGCCTCGTCGGCCATGACGTAGCGCAGCAGCTTCTTGAGCAGCGGCTCGGTCGTCATCATGTGGATGAACCCGAAGGCGGCCAGGGCCAGGCCCTCGACCATGATCTGCATGCCGAGGTAGGTCATGTCCCACCGCGAGTCGGACACGATGTCGTCGAGCAGCATGCCGAGGTGGGCGTTCATCGGGTAGTGGCCCGAGAGCTTCTCGTCGAGGTACTTGGAGAACACCTCGACGTGGCGCGCCTCGTCCATCGACCTGGGTGGCGGCGTAGTACTTGGCGTCGATCCACGGCACCGTCTCGACGATCTTCGCCGTGCAGAGCAGCGCGCCCTGCTCGCCGTGCATGAACTGGGAGAGCATCCAGTTCTGGTTCTCGATGCCGAACTCCATGAAGCGCTTCTCGTCCCACTTCTCGAGCACGGTGCCGACGCAGGGCGGACTCGTCCCACTGCATCTGGGCGGCGTTCGCCTCGGCGTTGGCCATGACGACCCTCTCCTGGTCGACCTCGATCGACCAGTCCAGGTCGGTCTGACCGTTCCACTGCGCCTTCTTGGCCTTCTCGTAGAGCTTGTCGAGCTGTGGCTTGGCGCCCTTTTCGTAGTCCCAGGTGAACTCGGCCGGGCAGTTGTCGGGGACCCGGTGGAAGCCCTCCTCGTCGTACTGGCCCACGACGCTGAGCACCGCTTCGAGATCGTCGATGTTCTCGCGGCCGATCAGCTCGACGTTGGAACCGAATTGCTCCTGCTCCTGCTCGTTCTCGACCGTGGTCATTGCACTGCCCCCTTGTGGTTGGTGGTCGTTGGGTGGATGGAACTGCTCTTGAAATCGGTGGTGCGCTCGCTGGTGGCGTCGACGCGCAGGGCCAGGATCCCGGGCAGCACGAAGGCGCGCACGAGGCCCCGCGTCGCGTCCGGGTCGGTGAGGTCGGTCGCCGGCGCCTGGTCGGCGCAGTAGGCCAGGACGATGCGCACGGCCCACTCGGCCGCTCGAGAAGCCTGCTCAGGCTCGAGCCAACGGGCGAAGAACGGGGCGGCCAGGTCACCGGCCACGAGGAGGACCCGGTCCTGTCCGGCGAACGTCAGATGGGGCAGGACGGTCCCCGGCTCGTAGGCCAAGAGGTAGGAGAGCGCGCCGTGCGAGCGGAGCTGGCGGGCCGACTCGACCATGCCGGCCACGAGCACGTCTTCGAGGTCGTGGGCCTCGCCCATGACGACGGCCAGCGACGAGAACAGCCGGGCCACCTCGGTCTCGACGACGGCCGCCAGGATGTCGTCCTTGCCCCCGGGGAAGGTCCGGTAGACGGTGGCCCGGGAGAAGCCGGCCTCGCGGGCGATGTCGTCGACCGTGGTCTTGGCCATCCCCTGGCGGGCCAGGCAGCGCAGGGCGCCGTCGACGATGCGGACCCGGGTCGAGGAGCGGTCGTCGGCGCCGAGATGACGGACGACGCTGCCCCGCCCCTCCCCGAGGGAGTCCCGGACCCCCCGGTCCTGTCGTACTGCTGCCTCACCCACTCCTGAAACAGTATGGCGATTTTTGTCTCACTGTCAACGACACTCGCCGTCGACGGCCCCGACCCGGGGTCGAGGGTCGTTAGCTCAGGTTGACGTGCCCGGGCGCAACCCCGGTGAGCAATAACCCCAGCACCGCCAGCACCGCCACGCTGGCCCCCGTAGCGAGCACGAGCCCGGCCGTGCGATCGCGCAGGCCCCCGGCGTAGTCGTAGACGAACGCGAGGAGCGCACCGACGGCCAGGCCGCCCAGGTGGGCCCGCCAGTCGATGCCGCCGGTGAACCCGATGACCAGGTTCAGCACGAGCAGCGCCACCACGGGAGCCACGGGCAGGCGGCGGCGGAGCCCGATGACGATGTAGGCGCCGATCACGCCCATGATCGCCCCCGAGGCGCCCAGGCCGAGGATGGTGGCCGGGCTCAGCAGGTACGACGCGGCGCTGCCCGCCAGCCCGGCGAGGAGGTACAGCGCGAGGAAGCGCGCCTTGCCCAGCTGCACCTCGACCGCCGGGCCCGACGATCACCAGGGCGATCATGTTGAAGATGATGTGCAGGAAGTTCGCGTGCAGGAACATGGCGGTGAAGGCCCGGTAGTACTCGTGCTGGTAGTGGATCAGCAGCGGCTGCAGCGCGTACTTGTCGATGACCGCGGCGTTGTTGCCGAAGCGCTCCAGGAAGAAGACGACGACGTTGACCCCGATGATCACCAGGACGAGCGGCGTGGGGTTGGTCGAGCCGACGACGCCGCTCCGCCCGGCGCTCGTGTGCGTGAACGCCGGAACGTGGCGCGACCGCTTCGCCCCCTCCGAGGTGCACGACGGGCACTGCCAGCCGACCTGCGCCGAGACCATGCAGTCGGTGCAGATGGGGCGGTCGCACCGCGCGCACAGCACCGACGCCGCCTTCTCGGGGTGGCGGTAGCACGGGGGCGGCGGCGCCGGCTCGGGCGCCGTCCCGCTCACCGGATTCCGGCGAGGAGCTCGGACCGGACGAGCAGCGCCACCTGCTCGGGGTCGTTGAGGTCCCAGCGCCCCGGCGAGGCGATGTAGGAGAGCACCATGCGGGCCAGGAAGTCGGCCGCCATGTCGAGGTCGGGGCCCTCGGGCACGCCGTGCCGCACCAGGTACGGCGCCAGGAAGGCGGCGACGAGCCCCTGCGTCTGGTCGGCCTCGGTCGTCATCTGCGGGCAGGAGGATCTCGGGCTCGGTGACCAGGATCCGCTGGAGGACTTCGTGCTCGAGGACGGCGCGGTGGGCGAACATCAGGCCGCGCTCCATGACCTCCTCGAACGTCTCGGCGTCGGAGACCTCTTCGTAGAGCCGGAGGAAGAACCGCGCGAACTCCCACCCGACCACCGCGGAGATCAGCTCGTCGCGCCCGCCCGGGAAGTAGCGGTAGACCGTCGCCCGCGACACGCCCGCCTCGCGCGCCGCGTCCTCGACCGTCGTCTTGTCGAGGCCCCAGCGCGCCACGCAGTCGTACGTCGCCGCGCAGGAGGCGCTCGCGGACTTCGGGGTTCACAGCCCGAGCAGCGGCTCGAGACCCAGGGTCAGGCCGGGGCGCCCGCCGACCGCGCGCACCGCCAGCAGCACACCCGGCATGAACGAGCTGCGGTCGTACGAATCGTGCCGGATGCTCAGGCTCTGGCCGGTCGCGCCGAACATGACCTCCTCGTGGGCCACGAGCCCAGGCAGGCGGATGGAGTGCACGTGCACGCCGCCGGCCGCCTCCGCGCCTCGGGCCCCGGCCAGCACGAAGTCCGTCGTCGGGTCGGGACCGAGGGGGCCGCTGCGCGCCTCCCGCCGGGCCTCCGCGATGCAGCGCGGCCGTGCGCATCGCCGTGCCCGAGGGCGCGTCGCGCTTGGCGTCGTGGTGGAGCTCAATGACCTCGACGCCGTCCATGTGCGGCGCGATGACCCGGGCACAGTGCATGAGCAGCACCGCACCGATGGCGAAGTTGGCCGCCACCACGACGTTGGCGCCGCTTCCCTCGAAGGCCGCCCCGATCTTGGCCAGGTCGTCGTCGCTCAGCCCGCTCGTTCCGACGACGGCGTGCACGCGCTGGCAGCGCGTAGTGCGCCACGTTGTGACGGACCGCCTCGGCGATGGTGAAGTCGACGACCACTTCGGCCCCGAGGTCGGCCAGCGCGTTGACCTCGCCCACGATGGTGCGCCCGGCCGCGTCGGCCCCGACGTGAGCCGGGTCGATTGCGGCCACCAGCTCCAAGTCGGTTGCCCCGTCGACGGCGCGGCAGACCTCCTGGCCCATGCGACCGCCGGCGCCGACCACACCGACCCTGATCATGGGTCCGAGGCTACCGGGCGGCCATGGCGGGGAGGTGCGACTCGAAAACCTCCGCGTCGAAGGGTCCCACCGCGCTCATCGTGCGCGGTGCCTGCGCCAGCTGCGCGGCGACCTCGAGCACCTGGGCCCGGTCGACCGCGTCGATGCGCGCCAGCACCTCGTCGACCGAGAGCACCTCGCCGTGCAGCAGGAGCGACGCGCCGATGCGGCTCATGCGGGCACCCGAGTCCTCGCCGGACAGCAACATCTCGGCGCGCAGGTTGCCCTTGGCAACGGCGAGCTCACGGTCGGTGACGCCCTCGGTGGCGAGCAGCTCGAGCTCGCGCTCCACGATGAGCAGCACCTCCTCGAGGTGTTCGGGCGCCGTGCCGACCACGACGGCCAGCGAGCCCGTGTCTTCGTAGGCGCCGCGCTCCGACCAGACCGAGTAGGCGAGGCCGCGCTCCTCGCGCACCTTTTGGAACAGCCGGCTCGACAGGCCGCCGCCCAAGACGTGGTTGAGCACCGCGAGCGCCCAGCGGCGCTCGTCGAAGCGCGAGACGGACCGCGCGCCGTAGACCAGGTGCGCCTGCTCGGTCGGCCGGCGCACCACGTCGAGCGCGACGGTGTCGGGGCCGGGCGCGGTGCGCCCCGGCGCCTCTCCCCCCGCGACGCCGGCGAAGCGGCGCTCGAGGTCCGCCGCCACCGCCTCGTGGGTGCAGTCGCCGGCGGCGGAGACCACCATGTTGGCGGGGCGGTAGTGCCGGGCGAGGAAGGCCACGATGTCGTCGCGGGTGATGCGCCGCACCGAGGACGCGGTCCCCAGGGTGTCGCGGCCGAGCGGATGCCCGGGGAACAGCGACGACTGCCAGAGCTCGGCGGCCAGGTCGGCCGGCTCGTCGGCGTGCATCAGGATCTCGTCGAGGATGACCGTCCGCTCCGCCTCGATGTCCACCGGCCGTAGCGCCGGCGTCCACATGATGTCGCTCAGGATGTCGAGCCCCAACGACAGGTGGTCCGACAGGAGCCGGACGTAGAACGTCGTGTACTCCTTGGTCGTGAAGGCGTTGCAGTCGCCGCCCACCTCGTCGAGCGCCTCGGCGATGGCCGCGGCGGAGCGCCGCTCCGTCCCCTTGAAGAGGAGGTGCTCCAAGAAATGTGAGGCCCCGGCGAGTTCGTCGGGCTCGTCACGCGAGCCGGTGCCGACCCAGAAGGCCACTGCGACCGAGCGGACGTCCGCCATGGTCTCGGTGACCAGGCGGATGCCGCACGGCAGGACGGAGGTCTCGATCAACGACGCCGAGAGCGGTTCCGCGGCCGACGGTCGCGGTCGTTGCCGCCGCGGTCGTTCCCGCCGCGCCCGCTGTCGGCACCCTCGGCCGCACCCGGGCCCAGGTCACCGAGGTCGGCCACCAACTCGGCCTCGAAGGCGTCCTCGAAGGAGGGGGCCGATGACGCGTCCGCGCTGCGCGCCGGAGCGGGCGCAGAGTCGCCGTTGCCCCTCGGCGCCCGGTCGCCGCCTCTGTCCCTGTCACCGCCGCCACCGTGGCCGGCCGACGCCGTCTCCTCGGGGGCCCCGGCGAGCGAGAGCGAGACCTTGCCCTGGGGGTCGATGTCGTCCACGCGCACCTCGACCGGCTGGCCCAGGCTCAGCACGTCCTCGACGTTGTTGATGCGCTTGCCGCCGGCCAGCGAGGACAGCTTGCTGATGTGCAACAGGCCGTCGCGGCCCGGCAGCACGTTGACGAAGGCACCGAACTTGGTGATGTTGACCACCTTGCCCGCGTACACCGCTCCGACGTCCGCGGTCGGCGGGTCCAGGATCAGCGAGATCCGGCGGCGCGCCTCCTCGACGGCGTTGCCGTCCTTGGCGCCGATGGTCACGGTGCCGACGACGCCGTCGTCGTCCACCGCGATGTCGGCCCCGGTCTCCTGCTGCAGCGTGTTGATGACCTTGCCCTTGGGCCCGATGACCTCGCCGATCTTGTCGATCGGGATCTCCATCGAGACGATCTTCGGCGCACTGTTGGCCACTTCGTCGCGCGGCTCGGCGATGGCACCGGCCATCACGCCGAGGATGGTGAGGCGGGCCTCCTTGGCCTGCAAGAGCGCCTTGGCCAGCACGTCGGCCGGCAGCCCGGCGATCTTCGTATCGAGCTGCAGCGCGGTCACCGCGTCGGCCGTGCCCGCCACCTTGAAGTCCATGTCACCGAACGCGTCCTCCGAGCCGAGGATGTCGGTCAAGGTGACGTAGTTGCCGTCGTCGTAGACCAGGCCCATGGCGATGCCCGCGACCGGCGCCTTGAGCGGCACGCCCGCCGCCATGAGCGAGAGCGTGGACCCACAGACCGAGGCCATGGAGGTCGACCCGTTCGACGCGAGCACGTCGGACACGACGCGCAGGGCGTAGGGGAACTCCTCCTCGCTCGGCACCACGGGCAGCAGCGCCCGCTCGGCCAGCAGGCCGTGGCCGATCTCTCGGCGCTTGGGGCCGCGCATGAAGCCGGTCTCACCGGTCGAGAAGGGCGGGAAGTTGTAGTGGTGCATGTACCGCTTGAAATCGCCCGGGGTGATCGTGTCGAGCATCTGGGCCATGCGGGGCATGCCGAGCGTCGTCACGTTGAGCACCTGGGTCTCGCCGCGCTGGAAGAGTGCCGAGCCGTGTGCCGTCGGCAGGAGGTCGATCTCGGCCGAGAGGGGCCGGATGTCGCTGATGCCGCGGCCGTCGACGCGTACGCCGTCCTCGACGATGCGCTTGCGGACGAGCTTCTTGGTCAGGCTCCGGATGGCCCCCTTCACCTCGCCGGCCCGGTCGGGGAACTCGTCGGCCAGCGCGGCCTTGATCTCGTCGCCGGCGGCGTCGAGGGCGGCGTTGCGCTCCGCCTTCGAGGTCACCAGGTTGGCCTTGGCGATCGCGTCGGTGCCGACCGCTTGCACGCGCTGCCAGACGTCGTCCTGGTAGTCGGTGAACGTGGAGAACGGGATCGTCTCGATCGGTCCACGCACCGCGGTGTAGGACGCCACGAGCTCGCGCTGGAGGTTGATCGCCTCGCGGATCCAGGTCTTGGCCGCCTCGAGCCCTTCGGCCAGCACCTCTTCGGTCACCTTCGGGGCGCCCGACTCGTAGTAGGACCACGACTTCTCGGTGCCGCCGGCCTCGACCATCATGATGGCGATCTCGCTGTCGGGACTCTCGGTCAGGGCCCGGCCGGCGACGACCAACTCGAAGGTGCCTTCGTCGCCCTCCTCGAAGGTCGGGTGCCCGATCCACGCCCCCTCGGTGGTGTAGGCGACCCGCACAGCGCCGATCGGCCCGTCGAAGGGGATGCCCGACAGCATCAGCGCGGCGGACGCGGCGTTGATCGCCAGCACGTCGTGCGGGTTGACCTGGTCGGCGCCGATGATCGTGCCGACGACGTGCACCTCGTTGCGGAACCCGTCAGGGAAGGACGGGCGCAGGGGGCGGTCGATGAGCCGGCAGGTCAAGATGGCCTGGTCCGAGCTCTTGCCCTCCCGGCGGAAGAACGAGCCCGGGATCTTGCCGGCGGCGTACGTCCGCTCCTCGATGTCGACGGTCAGCGGGAAGAAGTCGGTCCCCTCCCGCACCGACCGGGCCGCTGTGGCGGTCGCCAACAGGACGGTGTCGCCGATGCGGGCCAGGACGGCCCCGTCGGCCAGTTGGGCGAGCTTGCCCGCCTCAAAGGACATGCTGCGGTCGGTCCCACTGATGGGGGCCGAAACGGAAATGGCATCAGACATGATGCTCCTCATATGTGTAGGGGGCATCTTCTCGTCTGGTTCCCAGTGGTCGACCACCTCGCCGTGCGAAGGGATCGGCAACTGGCAGCCAGCTGCTGGAGACGCCCGTTTCTTTGGGTGCCGCCGCTACCGTCGAATGCCGAGACGGCCGATGATGGTGCGGTAGCGCTCGACGTCGTTCTTGCGGACGTAGTCGAGCAGCCGCCGGCGCTGGCCGATGAGCTTCATCAGGCCACGCCGAGTGTGGTGGTCCCCTTTGTGCTCCTTCAGGTGCTCCGTGAGGTGGTTGATCCGGCCGGACAGCAGGGCAATCTGTACCTCGGGCGAGCCGGTGTCCGTGTCGTGGAGCCGGTACTCGGCGATGGTGGCCTGCGTGTCGGGCATAGAGGAACCTCAGGAGAAGCGATGTCGGAGTCGCCCAGGGACCTATCCCGGGCCGTTCGATATGTTAGCAGCCGCCCGTTGATCAGGGAAGATCGGCCGCGGCGAGCAGGCGCTCCGCCTCGGCCACGTCCAGGTGCATCTGCTCGATCAGAGCCGCCGCCGAGTCGAAGCGGGCGTCGCCGCGGACCCGGCCCACGAAGGAGACCCGCGCCGGCTGGCCGTAGAGGTCGCCGTCGAAGTGCAGCAGGTGGGCCTCGACGAGCACCGGGGCGGTGCCCGGCTCGTAGAAGGTCGGCCGCCGGCCCACGTAGACGGCGGCCGGGCGGGCCTGGCCGTCCGTGCCGGTGAAGTAGCCGGCGTACATCCCGTCCGCCGGCAGGGCGATGTCGTCCGCCACGGCGACGTTGGCCGTCGGGAAGCCGAGCTCGGGCCCGCCCCGACCATCGCCGCGCACGACGGGGCCGCGGACCTCGTGCGGGCGACCCAGCAGTCGGGCCGCCTCCTCCACGTCGCCCTCGGCCAGCAGGGCGCGGATCCGGGTCGAGGACACCGGCTCGGTCCCCTCGTCGGTCAGGTGGACGCCCACCACCTCGAAGCCGTAGACCGCGCCCAGCTCGCGGAGGAGCCCGACGTTGCCCTTGCGCCCGTGCCCGAAGTGAAAGTCCTCCCCCACCACGACCAGGCGCGCCGACAGCTGCTCCACGAGGATCTCTTTGACGAAGTCCTCGGCCGTCTCGTTCGCCCGCGCCTCGTCGAAGGGCACCACGAGGGTGCGGTCGATGCCGCACTCCGCCAGCAGCTCGAGCTTCTGTTCGAGGCCCGTCAGCTGCTTGGGTGCCGACTCGGGGCGCACCACGTAGGCCGGGTGGCGGTCGAACGTCACCACCACCGACGACAGGCCGGCCGCGGCGGCGCGGTCGCACAGGTCACGCAGGAGGGCCCGGTGGCCCAGGTGGACCCCGTCGTAGGCCCCGATGGTGACGGCGGTACCTGGTCCGGGCACTCCGGGCAGCGGGGGCATCGCGCGATGAGGGTAGTCGGACGCCCGTCAGTCCCCGGCCACGACGACGGCCGGGCGGATGCGGTCGGTGCCGGTCGGCTCGTAGACGGCCAGCAACGCGCCCGTCTCGTCGAGCATGGCCCACGGCCCGTCGCCGACCGCGCCGAGGGGCACGCGGTCGAGGGCGAGGCCGGTGCGGATGGACGCCGCGGTCGCCGCATCGACCCGCACGACGTCGAGGTCGCGCATGGCCTCTGCGGGCGAGAGCACCGAGTCGGGGCCGACGGATTCGAGCGGCGTGAGGTCGGCCTCGCCGAACGAGCCGATCTGCGTGCGCCGCAGGTGCTCCAGGTACGCCCCGCCCCCCAGGGCGCGCCCGAGGTCGTGCGCCAGCACCCGGACGTACGTGCCCGACGAGCACTCGACCACGGCCCGGTACACGCCGGGCCGCGCCGGGTCGGGCTCGGTGTCGAAGCGATAGACGGTCACCGGCCGCGGCTTGCGCTCCACCTCGATGCCCTGGCGGGCCAGCTCGTGGAGCCGGCGGCCGCCGACCTTGACCGCCGAGACCATGGGCGGCACCTGTTCGATCTCCCCGGTCAGCCCCGCCGCGGCCGCCGCCACATCCGACGGACCGACGGCGGTCATGTCGAAGGTCGCCACCACGTCGCCCGACGCGTCCAGCGTCGACGTCTCGGTGCCGAGCACGATGTCGGTGGTGTAGGTCTTCGGCAGCACCGTCAAGAAGCGCAGGAGCCGCGTGGCGTGCCCGAGGCCGACGAGCAGCACGCCGGTGGCGTCGGGGTCCAGGGTGCCGGCGTGACCGACCCGCTTCTGCCCGAAGACGCGCCGGCACCGGGCCACCACGTCGTGCGAGGTCCAGCCTGCTTCCTTGTCGACGGCCACCAGGCCGCTGACGCTCATGCGAGGACGCTCACTCGGGGGGTGGCGGCTCGCCCTCGTGCAGCCCGCGCAGCAACTCCTCCACCCGCGAGCCCGCCTCGATCGCCGGGTCCGCCTGGAAGCGAAGCCGTGGCGTGCGCTTCATCGTCATCTGCTTGCCGATGAGGCGTTGCAGGTGCCCGCGCCGCTCCTCGAGCACCACCGCCGTCGGCTCGTCGAGCGAGGCGAGATACACCACCGCCGTCCGCATGTCGGGTGCCACCTCGACCGAGGTGACCGTCAGCATCGGCACCTCGTCCGCGTCGGCGAGGCGCTCGAGATCCTCCGCCACCACCTGTCGCAACACCTGGTTGACCCGCAGCGCCCGCGGGTATGTCGCCGTGCGCCGTTTCACCGCGTCAACTCCTCCGCTCGAACACGTGGCCCCGTCCCGACCCACGTGTGTCTCGTCACCTGCGGCCCACCGACGATGGGCCTTCCCAAACCGGGCCCCTCGACACGCGGCCGATCAGGTCCGGGCGATCTCGCGCTCCTCGTAGGTCTCGATCAGGTCCCCTTCCTTGAGGTCCTGGAAGTCGGAGAGCCCGATGCCGCACTCGAAGCCCGACGCCACCTCACGCACATCATCCTTGAAGCGGCGCAGGGTGTTGATGGATCCCTTCCAGATCACGGTGCCCTCGCGCAGGAACCGCACCTTGGAGCCGCGGGTGATCTTGCCGTCGCGCACGTAGCAACCGGCGATGGCGCCGATCCGCGGCACCCGGAAGATCTGGCGCACCTCGGCCTCGCCGGTGACGATCTCCTCGTAGATCGGCGAGAGCAGGCCGAGCATGGCTGCCTCGAGGTCCTCGAGCAGCTTGTAGATGATCTCGTAGGTCCGGATCTCGACGTTGGACGACTCGGCCAGGTCGCGGGCCCGCTTGTCCGGCCGCACGTTGAAGCCGATGATCGTCGCGCTCGACGCCGCTGCGAGCTGCACGTCGTTCTCGGTGATGCCGCCGATGCCGCGGAGCACGAAGCTGAGCTTCACGTCGTCGCGCTCGAGCCGCTTCAACGACTCGGTCACCGCTTCGAGCGAGCCCTGCATGTCGGCCTTCAACACGATGTTCAGCGTCGCCGTCTCGCCGCGCGAGATCTGCTCGAAGAGGTCCTCGAGGCGAGCACCCGTCGCCGCAGCCACCGGCTTGTGACCGGACAGGCGGAAACGCTGCGCGCGCGCCTCGCCCAGCGTGCGGGCCCGGGCCAGGTCCTTGGCACCGCGCATCTCGTCGCCGGCGTTGGGCGGCTCGGAGAACCCGAGCACCTGCACCGGTGTCGACGGCAGCGCCTCCTTGATGTGGTCGCCCTGGTCGTCGACCAGCGCCTTGACCTTGCCCCAGGCTGCGCCGGCGACCACCGGGTCGCCGACCCGGAGCGTGCCCTGCTGCACGATGACGGTCGCCACCGGGCCACGACCCGCTTCGAGGTTGGCCTCGAGGACGACGCCGCGTGCCTCGACCTTCGACGCGGGCGGTCAGCTCCTCGACCTCGGCCACCGTGATGATCTGCTCGAGCAGGTTCTCGATCCCGATGCCCTGCAAGGCGGACACCTCGACGGTGATGGTGTCGCCGCCCCACGCCTCGGGCACCAGCTCGCGCTCGGAGAGCTGCTGGAGCACCCGTTGGGGGTCGGCGTTGTCCCGGTCGATCTTGTTGACCGCGACGATGATCGGCACCTCGGCTGCCTTGGCGTGGTCGATGGCCTCGATCGTCTGGGGCATGACCCCGTCGTCGGCGGCCACCACCAGGATCACGATGTCGGTCACCTGCGCGCCGCGCGCCCGCATGGCCGTGAAGGCGGCGTGGCCCGGCGTGTCGATGAACGTGATGGGGTGGCCCTGCCACTCCACCTGGTAGGCGCCGATGTGCTGGGTAATGCCACCCGCCTCGCCGGCGACGACGTTGGCCGAGCGGATCTTGTCGAGCAGCAGCGTCTTGCCGTGGTCGACGTGGCCCATGACGGTGACGACCGGAGCGCGTGGCCGCTGGTCGGCCTCGTCCTCCTCGTCCTCGTCCTCGAAGTAGCGGTTGAGCAGCTCGGCCTCGCGCTCCTCGCCAGGGTCGACCAGACGCACGTCGGCGCCGATCTCGGCGGCGAACAGCTCGATCATGTCGTCGGTGAGCGACTGCGTCGCCATCACCATCTCGCCCTGCAGCAGCAGGAAGCGCACGATGTCACCGGCGCTGCGATTCAGCTTCGGTCCGAGGTCGCGCGCCGTCGAGCCGCGCTCGATGATGATCTCGCCGTCGGGGACGGGCGCCGTCGACGGCTGGTACGTGGTGAGCTGCGTCGGCTCGAGCTCTTCGAGGTTGCGACGGCGTCGCCGCGCTCTGCGCTGGGGCGGCCGCCGCCCCGGCATGCCCCCACGTCCTCCCTGCGGTGGGCCACCGGCCGGTGCGCCCGCGCCGGAACGCCCACCGAAGCCACCACTCGGGCGGCCGGCGAAGCCGCCTCCGCCGCCGGTGCCACCACCGGGCCGTCCACTGCCGGCGCCGGCCGGTCGGCCGCCGGTGCGTTGCGGGTAGGCACCTCCCCCGGGGCGGGTCCCCGAGGACGAGGGCGCGGCTGGGCCGGCGCCCGCCCATACCGGGCGGGGGCGGAATGGGTCGTCCGCTCGGCCCGAGGGGCGGCCGCGTCCCGGGCGGCGGGGGTACCGGTCGGCCCGAGGGGCTGAGGGGTGGGCGAGTGGTGCTGCCGCGACGCGGTTCGGGCGGGGCGGCGGGCGCGGTCGGCGCAGCCGTTTCCGGCGCACGGGCGGCGGGCGACTGGGCCGCGCCACCACCGGCCCCCGGAACCGACGTGGGTGCACTGGTCGCGGGCGGAGCGGCGGCCGGGGCACTCGGTGCGGCCGCGGCGGGTGCCACCGGCGCGGGCGGCGCCGGGGCGGGACGACTGCTGCTGACCAGGCGCGACGAACGCACCGGGGCCTCGGCGGTGCCGGCGCCGGTTCCGGCCGACGCCGCAGCCGGCGCACGGACCGATGGGTCGGCGTCCGGGCGGGCCGGGGCCCTCTTGACCGGGGCGGACGTCGCCCCAGAGCTCGAGACCGCGACCGCCCTCTTGGGGGGCGCAGGCGCTTCGGCTCCAGCGGCTGCGACGGCACCGTCGGCCGGCTCAGCCGGGGACCCCGGCGAGGACTCGGCCGCGGTGGACACTGCGCCCGCCTTCTTCGCCGGCGCCGCCGCCTTCTTAGCGGCCTTCTTGACTGGCGCGGGCTCCTCGGGCTGGACCGGACGCCGCAACCCCTCCGCGTCGGCCTTGCGGCGGACGCGGTCGGCCTGCGCGTCCTCGATGGAGGACGAGTGGCTCTTGACCCCGATTCCGAGGGAAAGGGCCAGCTCGAGGCCCTCTTTATTGGTGAGACCTAGCTCTTTGGCCAGCTCATAGACGCGAATCTTCTTCGGCAAGTGGTTCTCTTCGTCCTTGTCTTTTTGCGGGGCTCGGCGTCAACCCAGCCCCTTATCCTCGCACATCAGGTGCCGCACGCCCCCACGCCGCACCCAAGTCCGCACACAGCCGCTGCAGCGCATTGGGGTCGACCGGCCCCCGAAACGCCCTTTCGAACCGGTGTTGGCGCACCGCCCGGTCCAGGCAGTCCACCGACTCGGCGCACAGCCACGCCCCGCGCCCGGCGCCCGAGCGGTCCACCTCGAGTGCCCCGCCGGGCCGCTGCACGATCCGGACCAGTCGGTCCGCCGGCTGGGCGCGGCGGCAGCCGACACACGTCCGTGTCGGCGTTATGCCTCGGCCTCCCCCGACACCTCGGCCGCGGCGGCCTCCGCCGGGGCAGGCTCCGCGTCCGCTGCCGCTGGCTCCGCGGCCGCAGTGTCAGCGTCCGCCGCAGCAGGCTTCGCTTCGGCTGTCGTCTCGGTCGTCGCCTCGGCTGGCGGTGCGGCCGCCGGCGCGTCAGTCCCGTCCTCGACGGCGTGCGACCACTCGGCCGCCGACATCGCCTCGCCGCCCTCGGCCGGCTTCCAGACCAGGTCGCCCGTTCTCGTCCTCGACCCATTCGCCCTCGGCCCATTCCTCGTCGCTGTAGCCGGCCTCTTCCTCGGCCAGCTGGGTCTCGCTCTTGATGTCGATGCGCCAGCCGGTGAGCCGGGCCGCCAGCCGGGCGTTCTGGCCCTCCTTGCCGATGGCCAGGGAGAGCTGGAAGTCGCTCACGATGACGGTGGCCGTGCCGGTCTCCTCGTCGAGGCGCACCTCGTTCACCTGGGCCGGCGCCAGCGCGTTCTGGATGAACTCGACCGGCGTCGTCGGAGAAGGGCACGATGTCGACTCTTCTCGCCCCGCAGCTCGTTGGTCACCATGCGCACGCGCGGCACCGCGCGCGCCGACGCAGGCGCCGACCGGGTCGACGTTGGGGTCGTTCGACCACACGGCGATCTTGGTGCGGTGGCCCGGCTCGCGGGCCGCCGCCTTGATCTCGACCACGCCGTCGAGCCGATCTCGGGCACTTCGAGCTCGAAGAGGCGCTTGATGAGGCCGGGGTGGGTCCGGCTCACGACGATCTGGGGACCCTTGGTCGTCTTGCGGACCTCGACGATGTAGGCCTTGAGGCGGGCGCCGTGCTCGTAGCGCTCGTAGGGCACCTGCTCGGCCTGGGGCAGCAGCGCCTCGACCTTGCCGAGGTCGAGCAGGGTGTAGCGGTTGTCGCTCTGCTGGATGATGCCGGTGACGATGTCGCCCTCGCGGCCCGGCGTACTCCTCGTACTTCAGGTCGCGCTCGGCCTCGCGGATGCGCTGGAGGATCACCTGCTTGGCCGTCTGGGCGGCGATGCGCCCGAAGTCGTCGGGGGTGTCGTCCCACTCCCGGATGACCGTTGCCGTCCTCGTCGAGCTCCTGGCCGTAGACCCGGATCTCGCCCGAGTCGGGGTCGATGGTGACGACGGCCTCTTCGGCCGCGTCGGGGCGAGCGCTTGTAGGCCGCCACCAGCGCGTTGGCCAGGGCGTCGAGCAAGGTGTCGACCGAGATCCCCTTGTCGCGGGCGATCTGGCCCAGCGCGTCGAGGAACTCGAAGTTGGTCTTGCTCATGGCCGCTTCACCCTCTCACTCTTCGCGCGATGCGGCGCCGGACCCCACTCGAACACCGTGCGCGCCCGTTCGATCTGGTCGTAGCTGATCCGTACCTCACCGCCGGGCACCTCGGGCCCGGTCACGGTGCACCCCGCCTCGTCGGCCGCCTCGAGCGTCCCGCTCAGCCGCCGGACGTCAGCGGTGCCGGCGTCGACCCGTACGGTGACCTTCTGTCCGACCGCCCGCACGAAGTGCGCCGGGGTGCGCAACCGTCGCTCGAGGCCGGGGCTCGACACCTCGAGCGTGTAGCGCCCCGGCAGCGGGTCGATGTCGTCGAGCGCCGCGGAGACGTCCCTGGTGGCGTCGCCCAACTCGTCCAGGTCGACGCCGCCCTCGCGGTCGACGAAGACGGTCAGCTGGGCCCCGTCGAGCTCGACGTCGATCAGTTCGAGGCCCCGTGCTTCGACAACGGGCGACAGGGCATCGGCCAGATCCGTCGTGTCCTTGGTCATCCGTGTCACCTCCTTGGTCTGCACTGGTCGTCTTCCTGGTCTGGTCGTCTGAAACTGGCCCCCGCAAAGCGAAAGCGTGGGCCGCAGCCCACGCTTCAACGAGGTACTGATTCTTTATGGACAGCTAGAGAATTATAGCAATCCCAGCATCAGTACGAACGGGCGACGATGGCGAACAGGTCCTCCTCGGCGTCGCCCGCCCCAGCCAGCGAGCCGTCGGGTCGCTGCAGGCAGCGCACGGTGAGGGCGTGCTCGGCCAAGCGGTCCTCCCCGTCGGGCCCGAGCGCGCCCAGGCGGACCCGGGCGAAGCCGGACGAGCCGCCTCGACGGCCTCCTCGAGCGTGGCGACGTCGGCCGTCCGGGCCTCAGCGGCGGCGGTCGCCTCGGCCAGCCAGGTCCTGGGTCGCCGCCGCCGAGCGCGGCAGCGACCTCGGCGCCCACTCCGGCCAGGGGGACGCTGTGCTTTTCCCTCCGGTGGCGCACGACCAGCGTGACGTTGCCCTCGGCCAGGTCCCGCGGCCCGACCTCGACCCGGACCGGCACGCCCTTGAGCTCCCAGTCGACGCTCCGCCGCCCGAAGCTCGTGTCGATCCGGTCGTCGAGGCGCACCCGGTGGCCCGCCGCGCGGAGCTCGGCGCAGAGGGAGGCGGCGGCCTCCGCCACGGCGGCGTCGTCCTTGACGACCACGACCACGACCTGGGTGGGGGCCACGGCCGGCGGGAGGCGCAGGCCGACGTCGTCGCCGTGGGCCATGATCAGCGCGCCGACCATGCGGGTGCGACACGCCCCACGAGGTCTGCCAGACGTGCTCGAGCGTGCCCTGCGCGTTCGGTGTACGTCGGTGTCGAAGACCTTGGCGAAGTTCTGGCCGAGCTCGTGGCTCGTGCCCATCTGCAGCGCCTTGCCGTCGCCCATCATCGCCTCGCAGGTCCACGTGCTGATGGCGCCGGCGAAGCGCTCGCGCGCCGTCTTGCGCCCGGTGAGCACCGGGATGGCCAGCACGTCGACCATGACGGCGCGGTAGACGTCGTCGAGGATGCGCAGCGCGTAGGCGCGCGCGTCCTCCTCGGTGGCGTGGGCGGTGTGGCCCTCCTGCCAGAGGAACTCGGTGGTGCGCAGGAAGAGACGCGGGCGCAGCTCCCAGCGCACGACGTTGGCCCACTGGTTGAGCAGCAGCGGCAGGTCGCGGTAGCTCTGGATCCACTTGGCGAAGTAGCTGTTGATGATCGTCTCGCTGGTGGGCCGCACGACGAGCGGCTCCTCGAGCTCCTTGCCGCCGCCGTGGGTGACGACGGCCAGCTCGGGCGCGAAGCCCTCGACGTGCTCGGCCTCGCGGTTCAGGTAACGACTCGGGGATGAACAGCGGGAAGTAGGCGTTCTCGGCGCCCGGCCTCCTTGATGCGGCCGTCGATCTCGGCCTGCATGCTGCTCCCAGATGCCGTAGCCGTACGGGCGGATGACCATCGTGCCGCGGACCGGTCCGTTGTCGGCCAGCTCGGCCCGGGCGACGACGTCCTGGTACCAGCGGGGGAAGTCCTCGGCCCGTGTCACGATGGCGCTCGCGCCGCCCTTGCCCATCGGATCAGAGGCTAGCCGGTCGCGGCTAGCTGCTCCGTCGTGACGCCGGATGATCTCGATCTTCTCGCGCCGTGTCGTTGGCGTCGGCGCCCTGTCGTCGTCGAGCAGCGCGCGCCGGTCGGCTTCCGGCCTCGGCCTCCGCGCTCGAGTCGGCCGCGGCGAGGCGCGGCCTCGACGCCCTCGGCCACGAGACTTCTCGGCCTCGTCGACGAGCGCCTCGACCATCTCGTCCTCGGGCACGACGCGGACGATCTTGCCCTTGATGAACAGGTGGCCCGTTCTGCTTGCCGGCGGCGATGCCGAGGTCGGCCTCGCGGGCCTCGCCCGGGCCGTTGACGACGCAGCCCATGACCGCGACCTGGATCGGCAGGTTCACGCTCCTCGAGCGCCGCCTGCGCCTCCTTGGCGACCGCGATGACGTCGATCTCGGCCCGCCCGCACGACGGGCAGGCGATGAGGTCGAGGCCCTTGCGCTCCCGCAGGCCGAGCGCCTCGAGCAGCTGGCGGCCGGCCCGCGCCTCTTCGACCGGGTCGGCGGTGAGCGAGTAGCGGATGGTGTCGCCGATGCCCTCGGCCAGCAGCGTGGCGATGCCGGCGGTGCCCTTCACCAGGCCGGCGGGCGGCGGGCCGGCCTCGGTGACGCCCGAGGTGCAGCGGGTGGTCGAAGGTCTCCGAGGCCAGCCGGTAGGCCTCGATCATCAGCGGCGACGTTGGACGCCTTCACCGAGATCTTGACGTCGTCGAAGCCGACCTCGTCGAAGTAGGCGAGCTCCTCTGGGCCGACTCGACCAGCGCCTCGGGGGTGGCGCCGCCGTACTTCTCGTAGAGCGTCGGGTCGAGCGAGCCGGCGTTGACGCCGATGCGGATCGGGACGCCGCGGTCCTCGCGCCTCGGCCGCGACCAGCTTGATCTCGCTCCGGCCTTGCGGAGGTTGCCCGGGTTGAGCCGCAGGCCGTGGACGCCGGCCTCGAGCGCGGCGAGCGCCATCTCGTACGTGGAAGTGGATGTCGGCGACGATCGGCACCGGCGAGCGGGGCACGATGCTGGGCCAGGCCCTCGGCCGCCTCCGGCTCGTTGCAGGTGCAGCGCACGATGTCGGCGCCCGGCGCCGGCCAGGGCGTAGATCTGCGCCAGCGTGCCGTCGACGTCGGCCGTCTTGGTGGTCGTCATCGACTGGACGGTGATCGGCGCGCCGCCGCCGACCGGCACGCCGCCGACGGCGATGCGCCGGGTCGGTCGCCTCGCGGGCGAGGCGGGAGGCCGTCAGTTCCACGTCAGTGCGGACAGTTGCGAGCGGATGCGTGATGTCGAGGTACATACGCCGCGACGCACGATGAGCCAAGGATGGCGATGAAGACGGCGGTGAGCGGCATCAGCTTGGTCGACGTCGGCGTGGTAGTACGCCTGGCCCTTGCTGCGTGCGGATCCTCTCGTAGGTGGCGATGGCCACGTGGCCGCCGTCGAGCGGCAGCAGCGGCAGCAGGTTGAACATGCCGACGAAGATGTTGATGCGCGATCAGCAGCAGCAGGACGGATTGGAGCCCGCCTGCTCGGTCTGGGCGCCCAGGTTGGCGATCCCGACGATGCGAGACCGGACGGGTTGCGACGCCGGGTTCGTCGGCGACCGGCTGCGCCGTCCTTCGAGTTGCGTCACCTGGTGGTACACCGAGTCGACGCCGTTCGGCGAGAAGATGTGCGCCGAGGCCGACGACCGTCCTGGTCGGTGACCTGCCACATGGTGGTGAACGACGTCCGCCGATGGCAGCTCAGGAGCCCGACCGAGGCGGTCGCCGGCTTGATCTGCACGCCGAGGTAGCCCGCGGTTGCCGAGGGTCTGGCCGTCCGACGGTGATGCCCTGGCCGCTCCGCGGCGTCGCGGTGAGGTGCGATCAGGCGGCCGTCGCGCTCGACGACGAGCTCGAGCTGCTCGCCGGTCGAGCGCTTGATGACGTCGCGTCATGGCGTCGGGGTCGGCGAACGTCTGTGCCGTCGACGGAGACGATCGTGTCGCCCGCCTTGAGGCCGGCCAGCTGCGGCCGGGCGTGCGGCCACGCCGTGCCAGTGCTCGAGTCGACGGCGACCGTGGTAGTTGTTCGTCGTGCCGGCCGAAGCCGAACACCAGCGATCAGAGCAGCACGAAGGCGATCAGGAAGTGCATCGGCCGAGCCGGCCGACGCCACGACGATGCGCTGCGGGAAGGGCTGCTGGCGGTAGGTGCGCGGCTCGTCCTCCGCGGTCGACCTCCTCGAGGTGGTCATCCCGATGATCGCACGTAGCCGCCGAGCGGGATCGCCTTGACGCCGTACTCGGTCTCGCCCTTGCGGAACGACCAGAGGCGCGGCCCGAAGCCGACGAAGAACTCGGTGACCTTCATGCCCGCCCACTTGGCCGTGACGAAGTGGCCGAGCTCGTGCAGCATCGACGATCACGATCAGGACGGCGATGACGAGCGAGCAGGTCGCCCGCAGCCGAGCCAGGACGAACAGGCCGCGATGACCAGCGGCCACGCCCAGCAGCAGCTGCAGGACGGCGGCCCGGCGTTGCCCTGCGTCGGGCGCGTCGTCCGGCGGGCGGCGTCGCGCGGGAGGCGGGGTCGGCAGGCGCGTCCTGCTCGGTGAGGGTCATCGGCGCCGTCAACGCTACCGCCGCGGCTCAGTCCGCCAGGCGGCGGGCGAGCGGTCTCGCGGGCCCGGCCGGCGCGGCCTCGGCGTCCGCCGCCAGCACGTCGTCGACCTGCGTCGACGTGGTCGTCGCACCCATGGCGTCGAGCGTCTCGGCCACCACGTCGGCGATGCCGACCCACGGGATGCGGCCGTCGAGGAACGCCTCGACCGCCACCTCGTTGGCGGCGTTCAGCCAGGCCGGCGCCGTGCCGCCGGCCCGGCCGGCCTCGTAGGCCAGGTCGAGGCAGGGGAAGACCGCGCGGTCGGGCGGCTCGAAGTCGAGCGGCCGCGGCTCGGCCCAGTCGATGCGCGCCGAAGGCGACGCGAGCGCGGTCGGGATAGCCCAGGGCGTAGCCGATCGGCAGGCGCATGTCGGGCAGCGACGAGCTGGGCGATCGTCGCGCCGTCGGTGAACTCGACCATCGAGTGCACGATCGACTGCGGGTGCACGACGACGTCGATGCGGTCGTAGTCGACGCCGAACAGCTCGTGCGCCTCGATCACCTCGAGGCCCTTGTTCATCAGCGTGGAGCGAGTCGATCGTGATCTTCGGGCCCCATCGACCAGGTCGGGATGGGCCAGCGCGTCGTCGACGGTGACCGCGCCGAGCTCGCTCGGCCGTCCGGCCCGGAACGGGCCGCCGCGGCGGTGAGCACGATGCGGGCGACGTCCGTCGTGGCCTGCACCGACCCGCAGGCACTGGTGCACGGCGCAGTGCTCGGAGTCGACCGGCACGATCTCGGCGCCCGGCGTGCGCCGCAGCCGCTGCACGACCGGGCCGGCGGCGATGAGCGACTCCTTGTTGGCCAGCGCCAGGCGCTGGCCGGCCTCGAGGGCGGCCAGCGTGACCGGGAGCCCGGCGAAGCCGACGACGCCGTTGACGCACGACGTCGGCGCCTGGGCCGCGACGGCCGAGCCCTCGGCCCCGGCGAGCACCTCGGTGCCCGGCGGGCACGCCGGTCGCGCACAGCTCGCGCAGCGCGCCGGGTCGGCGATGACGACGACGGCTCGGGACGGAACTCGAGCCGCCTGCGCGACGAGCACGGTCGACCGAGCGGCCGGCGCCGAGCGCGCGACGACCCGGAACCGCTCGGGCTCGGCCCGCACGACGTCGAGCGCCTGGGTGCCGATCGATCCGGTCGAGCCCATCGAGGCTGACCCGGGTCGCATCAGCTCAGCCGAGGCTCGAAGCGCACTTGACCACGAGGTAGTACGTGGCCGGGCAGGACGAAGAGGAGGCCGTCGAAGCGGTCGAGGATGCCGCCGTGGCCCGGCAGGAGCCGTGCCCATGTCCTTGACGCCGAGGTCCCGCTTGATCATCGACTCGACGAGGTCGCCGAGCGGGGCGACGATGGCGACCACGACGCCGAGAGAGCAGCGCCTTGCTGCACGGTCCACGGGTGGATGAAGCCTGGACGACGATCACCGAGACCAGGATGGCCGCCAAGCCGCCGCCGATGAGGCCCTCCCAGCGTCTTGTTCGGGCTGATGGACGGGGCGAGCGGGTGGCGGCCCATGGCCGAGCCGACGAGCAGGGAGGCCACGTCGTCGGCCACCGTGACGATGACCGCGCGCGAGGAGGAAGGCGATGCCGTGGCGGTCGGGGAACAGGTTGGGGTTCAGCAACAACGCGGCGAAGGAGCCGAACGCGCCGATCCAGACGAAGACGAACACGGTCGACAGCAGTCCCGAGACCGGGTCGGCCGCGGCTCGACGCCGGCCAGGTACCAGATGAAGGACCCGGCGACGAGGAGCACGAGGACGAGCGGCAGCGCAGCGACGCCCTTGTTGTACGTCTCGATCATCAGCGACAGCACGGCGACGAGGCCGAGCAGCGTGGCCGGGTGGTACTGGGCGCGGCGGAAGGCGGCGTAGCCCTCGGCCGTGGCCAGCAACGACGACGAGCGGTGACGATGACCATGCTGGCCACCGTGCCGACGGCGAAACAGACCAGGCCGACCGCACCGAGCAGGATGCCGCTGCCGATCGCGACCGCGCCATGTCGCGCCCCGAGGTGCCGCCGGTGTCGCACGTTCCCCGTCCGGCTGCGCCACCGAGCGCGAGGCGCGCGGGGCGCGCACCTTGGGCTCGGGCGGCTCGGGCGGGCTCGCAGGCGCGAGGCGGCCGCGGCCGAGGCCGGCCGCCGTGACGGGCGAGGCCCCGCGGGGCGCCATGCCGGCGGGCTCGTGCTCGCTCTCGTCCGCGGGTTCGTCGACCGCGTCGGCGGTGCCTCGTTCGGGCCAGGCGGTCGGTCGGACTCGTCGTGCGTGCTCCGGCTCGCGACGGTTCCGCCCGGACGCCGGCGGGGCGTCGACACCCGCCGGCGCGGCCCGGGTCGGGTTCGGGTTCGGGCTCCGGCTCTGCGTCCAGCGCAGGCGGAGGTGCGGGCGAGTGGCGCGGGCGCCGAGAACTCTGCGGCGAGTTCGGGCTCGGGCGGGATGACCAGTGTGTCGTCGGACTCGAAGTGCCACGGCTGGCGCTCGTCGTCGGCCTCTTCGTGCGGCTCGTTCAGCAGCGCGCCCGACCGCCGGGAGGTCGCTCGGAGAGCATGGACGGCTCGAAGACCTCCTCCTGGGCCGACCAGTCGTTGTCCTCCTCGCGCCAGGTGGGCGGCGCGACCAGCTGGCTCCTCGCCGTTGCTGCGGTCGAGGATGGCGGGGACCTGTCCGGTCGGCGCGTCGTTCCAGTGCGGCAGGTCGGGATGGCTCTCCTCGACCGGCCCGGTCACCTCGCGGACGGAATCCCCCGCCGGCTCGGCGCCGATGATGCGCACGCGCCGGAGTGATAGCTCGTCGGCTCCTCGGCGTCGGGCTCCTTGTCCTCGGCGTCGCTGAGACCGCCGAGTACGGGTTCGAATTCGTCGTTCGTCTGTGCCGTCGGCCATGTCGTTCGTCGCCCTCAGACCTCGAGGAGCTCTTGCTCTTTGTGCCGCGAGCAGCTGGTCGATCACCGTCGACCTGCTCGTGCGTGATCTTCTCGAGCTCCTTCTCGGCCCGCTCGAGCTCGTCGGTGGAGATGTCGCCGTCCTTCTCGAGCGCCTCGAGCTCGTGCCGGGCCGCGCGGCGCAGGTTGCGCACCGCCACCCGCCCCTCCTCGGCCTTGTGCTGCACGACCTTCACCAGCTCCTTGCGGCGCTCTTCGGTGAGCGGCGGGAAGGCCAGGCGGATCACGGTGCCGTCGTTGCTCGGGTTGATGCCCGAGGTCGGAGTCCTGGATGGCCTTCTCGATCGCCTCCAGCGAGCCCTTGTCGTAGGGCGTGATCACCAGCAGGCGGGCCTCGGGCACCTGAACCCGGCGAGCTGCTGCAGCGGCACTCGGTGCCGTAGTAGTCGACCTTCAGCTTCTCGACGAGCGGCGGACGCGGCCCGGCCGGTGCGGACGGTGCCGAACTCGGGCTGGGCGTGGTCGACCGCCTTGCCATCTTGTCCCGGTGTCGTCCTCGACCAGGGTCGACGAGGTCATCGATCCATCAGCGGACCAGCGTACCGATCGCGCTCGCCGCCGAGCGCACGGCCGAGGTTGCCCGGCTCCATGAGGTCGAAGACCACGGATCGGCAGGTCGTTCTCCTTGCAGAGGGTGATGGCGGTCGAGGTCCATGACCCGCAGGTCCTCGGTGATCACGTCCATGAAGGTGACCTCGTCGAGCTTGGTGGCGTCGGGGTCGAGCTTGGGGTCGGCGGTGTAGACGCCGTCGACGCCCGAGTGGGTGCCCTTCAGCAGCACCTCGGCCTCGATCTCGGCCGCCCGCAGCGCCGCCGGCGGTGTCGGTCGTGAAGAACGGGTTGCCCATGCCGGCGGCGAAGATCACGACCCGGCCCTTCTCGAGGTGGCGCATGGCCCGGCGCCGGATGTAGGGCTCGGCGACCTGCGGCCATCTGGAAGCGCGGTCTGCACCCGGGTCGGCTGGCCCTGCCGCTCGAGCGCGTCCTGCAGGGCCAGGGCGTTGATGACCGTGGCGAGCATGCCCATGTAGTCCGACGGTGGCCCGGTCCATGCCCGCGCCCGCGCCGGTCGCGCCCCGCCAGATGTTGCCGCCGCCGACCACGACGGCCAGCTCGAGCGCCGAGCTCCTCGGCCCTCGGCGATCTCCCGGGCGATGCGCTCGACGGTCGCGCCGTCGATGGTCTCGTCGGACGCGCGCGGAGGCGAACGCCTCGCCCGACAGCTTGAGGACGATCGCGGCGGCGACTCGTGCCCACGATCGCTCAGCGCCTCAGTCGCCGATCGACGACCTGGGCGAAGCGCCACGATCGTCGCGCCGAACCGAGCATGCCGCGCGACGGTCTGCTTCTCGTCCTCGACGTAGGGCTGCTCGAGCAGCACCGCGCTCCTTGAACCAGCCGTTCGAGGCGGCCCTCGACGATCTTGGCGAGCGCCGCCTCGGGCTTGCCCTCGTTGCGCGTGATCGCCTCGAGCGTGGCCCGCTCCGCCGTCGACCTCGTCCGCCGGGACCTCGTCCCGGCTGAGGTACGTCGGGCTTGGCGAAGGCGATGTGCACGGCGATGTCGTGGGCCAGCTCGTCGGAGCCGCCCTCGATCTCGACGAGCGACGCCGTTGACGCCGCGGCCGTCCTGCACGTGCAGGTAGGTGTCGAGGACCTGGCCCGCTCGGCGGCCTCGAAGCGGACGCACCCGGCCGAGCTCGATGTTCTCCTTGAGGGTCGACCTGCAGGTCGTCGATCTCGTCGTCCAGCTCGCTGACGGCGTCCTCGCCCTTGGCCGCCACGAGGGCAGCCAGCTCGTCGACCAGCGCGACGAACTCGGCCGACTTGGCCACGAAGTCGGTCTCGCAGCTGCAGCTCGACGAGCGCGGCGGCGTCACCGGCGCGCACCGCGGCCACGGCGCCCTCGAGGCTCTCGCGGTCGCTGCGCTTGGCCGCCTTGGCGAGGCCCTTCTCGCGCAGCCATCTGGGCGGCCCGCTCGAGGTCGCCGTCGGTCTCGTCGAGGGCCTTCTTGCAGTCGAGCATGCCGGCGCCGGTCGTCTGGCGCAGGCCTCGACGTCCTTGGCGGTGAACTTGGCCACGCTTACGCCACCTCGACCGGCTCGGCGGCGTCGGGCTCGCCGGCTTCGGCTGCGGGCCTCGGCGGCCTGCGGGCTGTCGCCTGCCGGCTGCGGCCTGCGGCCTGGCGGGGCCCGGCGTGCGGCGCGGCGACGGGGCGCTCGCTCTCCTCGGCGGCGCGGCGGGTGGCGCCATCTGGCGACGGTGCTCGGCGATGAAGCGGCCTTCGTCGACGGCGTCGGCGATGACCCGGCACATGAGGGTGCCGGAGCGGATGGCGTCGTCGTTGCCCGGGATGACGTAGTCGATGACGTCGGGGTCGCAGTTGGTGTCGACCACGGCGACGATCGGGAGGCCGAGCTTGTTGGCCTCGGTGACCGCGATGTGCTCCTTCTTGGTGTCGATGACGAAGACGGCGTCGGGCAGGCGGCTCATGCTGCGGATGCCGCCCAGGTTGCGCTGCAGCTTCTCGAGCTCGCGGGTGAGGATGCAGCGCCTCCTTCTTGGGCATGGCCTCGAAGTCGCCGGCGGCCTGCATGCGCTCGTACTCCTGCATCTTGCTTCGACCCGGCCGGAGATGGTCGTGAAGTTGGTGAGCATGCCGCCGAGCCAGCGCTCGTTGATGTAGGGCATGCCGCACGCGTCGGCGTAGCTCGGCGATCGGGTCCTGGGTCTGCTTCTTCGTGCCGACGAAGAGGATGGTGCCGCCGTCGGCGACCAGGTCGCGGACGAACGAGTAGGCGCGTCTCGATGCCACCGAGCGTCTGCTGCAGGTCGATGATGTAGATGCCGTTGCGCTCACCGAAGATGAAGCGCTTCATCTTCGGGTTCCAGCGGCGGGTCTGGTGGCCGAAGTGGACTCCGGCCTCCAGCAGCTGCCTCATGGTAACGACGGCCATGGAAATGTTCCTCCAGTCGGTTGCTCCCCTGGCGCAGCGCCGCCCGAGGGGCGGCGACCGTTGGTCGCACCAGGTGATGTTGGTCGGGTGCTGCAGCCCACCCAGGTGGCGGGCCCAGTCACTCTAGCCGCTCACCAGGTCCTCAGGCTCGGGGGTGGGTCCCCTCGTAGACCGTGCGCAGGCGTTCTTTGCTGACGTGCGTGTACACCTGGGTGGTGGCCAGGCTCGAGTGGCCGAGGAGCTCTTGGACCACCCGCAGGTCGGCGCCGCCGTCGAGGAGGTGGGTGGCGTAGGTGTGGCGCAGCGCGTGGGGGTGGGTCGGGGACGAAGCGAGCCGGTCGAGGATCCGACGCACGTCGCGGGGGCCGAGCCGGGCGCCCCGCTGGTTCACGAAGACCGCCTCGGGCGGGCCCGCCATGGCCGGGCGCCCCTCTTCGAGCCAGCTGCGCAGCGCCGTGACCGCGCCGTCGTGGACGGGGAGGCGTCGCTGCTTGGAGCCCTTGCCGAGCACGGTGACCGTGCGGCCCCGCAGGTCGACGTCGCCGCGATCGAGCCCGCAGAGCTCCGACACGCGCAGCCCGGCGGCGTAGAGCAGTTCGAGCACCGCATGGTCGCGTTGCTCGAGCGGCGTCCCGGTCGGCGCATCGAGGAGGGTCGACACCTCGCCGTGCGACAGGACGCGCGGCAGGCGCCCGCCGCCGCTGGGCGCGCGGAGCGAGCGGGCCGGGTCGGAGCCGATGCGACCCTGCCGGAATTGCCAGGAGAAGTAGCAGCGCAGTGCAGCCGCCTTGCGGGCGATCGTGGCACGGGCGAGTTTCCGCGAGCCCAGGGAGGCGAGATAGCGGCGCAGGTGCAGCCGATCGACGCCGTTCGGACCGTCGATGTCGCTGCGACCCATCCATTCGGCGAAAGCGACCAGATCGCTCGTATACGCCTTACGGGTGGCCGGGGCCCGGCCGCTCAGCCAGGCCGAGAAGCCCGGGAGATCCCAGTCGTCCGGCACGGATTCAACGGTAGTGCCCGCATTCGGGCAATCACGGGCACTAACGTCGCCCGAGAGCCTTCGGGGGGTCCGTTGGGTTCATGGAAACGGAGGGGCTATGGCCTCGAAATTCGACCGTCGCACACTGCTTGCCGGCGGTGCTGCCGCAGCAGCGGGGTTCGCCGGTGCGTCCGCAGTCGGCTTCGGTTGGGACGAGATGGCCGGCGCCGTGACGAACGGCCCGGGCCGCAACGGGGTCAGCAAGGCCACCCCGAAGAAGGGCGGATCGCTCGTCTTTGGCGTCGACGCGGAGGAACAGGGCTTCGACCCGACGGCGGGTCGCTTCGACGAGGTCGGCGTCATGTACGCCCGCACGGTGTTCGACCCGCTGACGATCGTGCTCGCGAACGGCGACTGGGCGCCGTACCTGGCGCAGTCGGTCGTGCCGAACTCGTCGTACACCACCTGGACGATCACCCTGCGGCCGAACGTCGTCTTCCACGACGGGACCCCCTGCGACGGCGCGGCGCTGGTGACCAACCTCGAGGCGCAGTCCAAGTCGCTGTTGACCGGCATCGTCATCAACCCGACCCTGCAGTCGATCACCCAGACCGGACCGCTCTCGGCGGCCATCAGCTTCAAGCAGCCGTGGGTGCCCTTCCCGTACTACCTGGCCGGCGGCATCGGCGGCCAGATCGCCTACGTGGTCGCACCCTCGATGCTCGCCAACAAGGACGGCACGTCGCACCCGGTGGGCACCGGGCCGTTCGTGTTCAGCGAGTGGGTCCCGAACGACCACTTCACTGCGGTCGCCAACCCGCACTATTGGCGCCCCGGCCTGCCCTACCTGTCGAAGATCACGTACAAGCCGATCCCCGACGAGTCGGCCCGGTCCGAAGCGCTCAAGTCCGGCACCATCGACCTCATGATCACGGACACCCCGCAGATCATCACGGTGTACCGCGGCAACCGGAACTACTCGTACATCGACGACAGCACCCACGTCGCCGGCGAGCCGGACATGAACTGCATCCAGCTCAACTGCCTGGCCAAGCCGTTCAACGACCCCAACGTCCGTCGGGCCGCCGCTATGGCGGTGAACCGCAAGCAGTACGTCCAGGTGATCGACGACGGGCGTCCTGCCGGTCAGCACCGGCCTGTTCGTGCCGGGGTCGCCCTACTACTCGGCGACCGGCTACCCGGCCTACAACCCCTCGCAGGCGAAGAAGCTCGTGCAGGCGGCGGCGCGGGCGAACGGGGGGCCGATCTCCTTCACCTACGGGTCGACCAACTCGCCGGCCGCGCTGCGGGCGGCGCAGTATCTCGAGCAGGCATGGCAGGCGGTCGGGTTCAAGGTCTCGACGAACATCGTCGAGCAGAACCAGACGATCAACAACGCCCTGGCCGGCAAGTACCAGGCGCTCGGCTGGCGCCAGTTCGGCGCCGTCGACCCGGACCTGAACTACATCTTCTGGAGCACGACCACGGTCAGCTCGGGATCGCTGTCCATCAACATGGCCCGCAACTCGGACCCCACGATCGAGAAGGCGCTGATCACGGGGCGCTCCAGCACCGACAAGAGCACCCGCGCGGCCGCCTACAAGACGGTGAACAAGCGACTCGCGCTCGACCTGCCCTACCTGTGGACCGACCGTGCCGTGTGGGCGGTCATCGGCAAACCGAAGGTCCAGAACTTCAATAACCCGACTTCGCCGCAGGGGCAGGCCGCCTTTGGCATGATCGGTGGGTCGATCTGGCCAACCCAGATCTGGATCAGCTGAGCCGAGTGCCGAGTGGAGGTTCGTGAGCGGTCGCATCCTGGTCGTCGAGGACGATGAGCGCATCAGGTCCTCCATGCGCCTGGCCCTGGAGGGCGAGGGCTACGAGGTAAGGGACGCCGCCAGCGGCGAGGAGGGCCTCGACCTGTTCGCCGAGGCGCCAACCGACGTTGCGCTGATCGACCTCATGCTGCCCGGCATGGACGGCTTCGAATGCTGCCGCGCCCTGCGCCGCAGCAGCGCCGTGCCGATCATCATCGTGACGGCGCGCTCGGACACCCACGATGTCGTCGCCGGCCTCGAGGCGGGCGCGGACGACTACGTCACCAAGCCCTTCGTGGCCAAGGAGCTGGCGGCGCGCATCCGGGCGCTGCTGCGCCGGGCCCGACCGGCCGAGGACGAGCCCGGTGCGCTGACGTTCGGCGACCTCCAGCTCCTCCCCGAGCAGGGGGTGCTGCGGCACCTCAACGGCGACGAGGTCCACTGCACGCGGACCGAGTTCCGGTTGTTGTGCGAGCTGGCGGCCTCGCCCAACAAGGTGCTGAGCCGCGAACAGCTGCTCGATCGGGTCTGGGGCTACGACTACTTCGGCGACGGGCGTCTGGTCGACGTCCACATCCGGCGCTTGCGCACCAAGGTCGAGGCCGACCCTGCGGTGCCCCAGCACATCCTCACCGTGAGGGGCATGGGCTACAAGCTGGTCCCCTGACATGAAGCTGGGCATCGGCGCCCGCATCACGGCCGTCTTCGGCCTGGGAGCGCTGGTGCTGTCGGTCCTGCTCGGCGGGATCTCGTACTTCACCGTCCGCCACTTCTTGTTGGCCGGGCGCGAGTCGGCGGCGCAGACGCAGGCGTTCTCCAACGCGTCGAACGTGCGCAGCCAACTCGAGTCGGGCGTCAAGCCCACGCAGTACCCGTCGTTGTTGGGGCAGATCGACTCGGGGACCGACGCCCACTCCGTGCTGTACCACAGCTCCAAGGCGTACGTGTCCTCGTTGTCGGTCAACGCGTCCACCATCCCGGCGCAGCTGCGCCACGAGGTCCTCGTCGTCGGCACGGCGGCCACGCAGACCTATCGCACCGCAGCGGGGACGGCCGAGATCGCGGTCGGTCTCCCGGTGCCCTCGGTGCAGGCCGACTACTTCGAGGTGTTCGACCTGTCCGACCTCGACCACACGCTGCGCGTCCTGGGACTGACCCTGTTCGGCGCCGGCGCGGTGACAACGGTGCTCGGGTTCGCGCTCGGCCGCTTCGCGAGCCGGCGGCTCTTGCGTCCCTTGGCCGACGTCTCCGAGGCGGCGGGCGCCATTGCCGGTGGCGAGCTCGACACGCGCCTCGACATCGAGGCGGCGGACCCCGACCTCGTCGGTTTCACCACGTCGTTCAACGCCATGGTCGACCAGCTCCAGGAGAGGATCGAGCGCGAGGCCCGGTTCAACTCCGACGTGAGCCACGAGCTGCGGTCGCCCTTGACCACGCTGGGGGCGGCCGTCGGGGTGTTGGAGACGGACCGAGACCGGCTCCCGGCCCGCTCGCAGCGGGCCCTGCAGCTGCTGAGCGACGACCTGCGGCGCTTCCAGCGCATGGTGAGCGACCTGCTCGAGATGTCCCGGGCCGACGCCGGCTCGACCGATCTGTTCATGGAGGAGGTGAACGTCGCCGAGCTCGTGCAGCGCTCGGTGGAGACGGGGCTCGGGCACATGGACGCCCGTCGCCACGGCACGCCGGACGTCGTCGTGGACCCCGAAGTCGAGCGGTGGCGGGTGGGTGTCGACAAGCGCCGCTTCGAGCGCGTCATGGTCAACCTCATGGAGAACGCGGACCACTACGGCGGCGGCGTGACGACGATTGCGGTGAGCCCGGGGTCGGGATCTCGGGTGGGGCCCGGCCCTTCCGCCGGTCACGTGGAGGTGACGGTCGACGACGCCGGTCCGGGCATCGACCCGGCGGAGCGGACCAAGGTGTTCGAGCGCTTCTACCGCGGCTCGGCCTCGGGTCGGCGCGGCACGGGTACGGGCACCGGTCTCGGGCTCGCCCTGGTCGCCGAGCACATCCGCGTCATGCACGGCGGCGTGCGGGTCGGGTCGTCGCCCGACGGCGGGGCGCGCTTCGTGTTGTCGCTGCCGGTGCTGGCGCACGGGGACGGAGACGAGGATATGGACGGGAGCGGGGACGGGGACGGGCGCGGGGGCGGCGAGGATGGCCGTGACGAGTTCGGGAACGAGCGGGCAAACGGGCCCGGGGTGAAGTCGTGACCGCCGCGACGGTGCGGCGGAGGAGACGGACGCCACGGACGCTCCGGGGGCGTCTGGCCGCCCTGGCGCTCGTGCCGCTGGCGGTCTTCGCGGCGGGCTGCGCCATCCCGACGCAGGGATCGCCGAGCTCCATCGCCCCGTCGAGGGTGCCGTTCAATCTGCTCGACCCGCACCCCCCCACCACCACGACGACGCAACCGAAGCCGTCGTCATTCGTCGGCGTCAAGGTGTTCTTGCTCAACGCGAACGCGAACAACGCGCTGGCGCCCACCGACCGTCTGGTGAGCGCTCCCGCTCCACTCACCGGCAATTCTCACGTCACTGGTGGCCGGGCCGACGAGCGGCGACTCGGCCGCCGGCCTCACGACCGCCATCCCGAGCGACGTCGTCGTCCTGGCCGCGGCGACGACGGCGCCCAACGTGGTGACGGTGAACTTCAACGCCGCCTTCGGTCTGATCACGGGGACGGCCACCGAGGAGGCCGTGGCGCAGGTCGTGGCGACGGTGGTCAACGAAGTCGGCCTCGGGACCGGCGTCATCTTCGAGATCGCCGGCCAGCGCACCAGCGTGCCCATCGCCAACGGCTCGCAGGTGGCGGGGCCCGTCTACCTGCTCCAGTTTCTGAACGTCGCCGGCTGAACGGCGCCGTCGACGGCGCCCGGGTCCGCGTGGCGGAACGGGCGTTTTCCTTAGCCGGCGTTCTCGACGTCGGACCGCCACGGCACCCGCGGCGCGCCCGACCAGAGGTGCTCGAGGTCGTAGTAGTCGCGCGTCTCCTGCAGGAACACGTGCACGATGAAGTCGCCGTAGTCCATCAGCACCCACGTGGCGTCGGCAAGACCTTCGACGCGCACCGGGGCGAAGCCGTGGGCATCCTTGACGCTGCGCTCGATCTCCTCGACGAGCGTGCGCACGTGGCGCGTGTTCTGCGCGCTGGTGATCACAAATGCGTCGACGACGCCGAAGAGCTCCCCCATGGCGAGGATGACGGTCTCTCGCCCGAGCTTGGCGTCGGCCGACACCGCGGCGGTTGCTACGGCCGGCGGCAACTGGACCCCGACGTCCAACCGCTGGCTCAATGGAGCACGTCCAAGATTCCGACCGTCAGCCCGAAGGCGGCCACCAAGACGGAGCAGGCGGCGATCGTCCACCGCTGTCGCGCCCGCCGAGCCAGTTTCTGTTCTGCCCGTCGGTCGGCTCGCCGCTGCGCAGGGGTCGCCGGGTCGCCCACGCGAGGACTCTCCGACAGTTCCGTCCACCCGGCCGGCATGGCGCTCATCTCTGCACAGCGTACATACCGCGGCGGCGGATGCAACGGATTACCGCCGGCGGCACCAACGCGTCCACGGGCTCCCCCACGGCCAGGAGGTCACGGACCTCCGAACTCGAGACCGCGACGTGCGGCCCGTCGATCCGGACGGCCCGCCAGCCCGCCGGGACGGCCGGCTCCTCGCCGGTCGGCCGCGACACCACGACCAGGGTCACCAGGCCCGAGAGGTCCTCGGCCCGGTGCCAGGTCCCCAGCTCGGGGACGAGGTCGGCCCCGATGACGAGGAAGAGCTCGACCGGGCGGTCGCCGCTGCGGGCGCGCACCTCCTCGGCCGTGTCCACCGAGTAGCTCGGGCCGCCCCGGTCGATCTCGAGCCGGCTGGCCTCCGCCCCCGGGATCTCCTCGGCCAGCGCCTCGGTCAGGGCGTAGCGGTCCTCGGCCGGAGAGACGGCCCGCTGGCCCGACTTCTGCCACGGGTCGTTGGCCACCACCAGGAGAAGGCGATCGAGCTCGAGGCGGTCCATGACGGCCCGGCCGGCCGCCACGTGGCCGACGTGCGGTGGGTCGAACGTCCCGCCGAGGATCCCGATCCGCTCGGGCTGCTCAGGTCCCGGCAAGCTCGGCGATCACCGGCGCCAGCGCGTCCATCTCCGCTTCGTGGACCACGATGTAACTGAAGCCGAGCGTCTCGCGCCGCTCGCGCAAGGTCTCTGTGATCTCCGAGACCGAACCGATCAGCGCGAGCGGGGCGGCGCGCAACTGCTCGGGTGTCAGGTCGAAGATCGGGGCGAGCGAGGCGACGACTTCGTTGGCGTTCGGCACCACCTGCACGGCCACCGTCCAACACTGCAGCTCGAGGTCGCCGGCACGCTCCCCGCCGCCTCACGCGCCCAGCGCACACGCTCGACGTACTTGTCGACGACCGCCTCGGCCGCCACCTCGGGCCCGATGTACCCGGCGGCGAGGCTCGGCACGATGCTGACGATGTCCGCGTACTGCCCGGCCAGAGTGAGGATGCGCTTGCCCCCGCCGCCGATGACGAGGGGCGGGCCGCCGGCGGTGACCGGTGTGGGCGTTCCCTTCGCGTCGGTCACCTGATAGTGCTCGCCCGTGAAGGTGGCCGTGCCCTTGTCCCACAGGGCGCGGATGATCTCGAGGCTCTCGCCCAGCCGCGCGACCCGCACCGATGCTCGGTCCATCGGGATCCCGGACTGGTCGTAGTCGGTGGTCATCCAGCCGGCCCCCATGCCGAACTCGAACCGCCCGCCGGTCGCGATGTCGAGCGTCGCCGCCTCCTTCGCCACGAGGATCGGGTGACGGAAGTCGTTGTCGAGCACCAACGTGCCGACGCGCAACGTGGTGGTGGCCTCGGCCGCGACGGCGCAGGCGATCATCGGCGCCCACTGGTCGTCGAGGTGGTCGGGCACGTAGAGGGTCGAGTAGCCGAGATCCTCGACTTTGCGGGCCAGATCACGCCAGGCAGCGGGGGATGCGGCACCGGATGCCTGCAAGGCAAAGCGGAAGGCGGCCATAAGGCGGGATCCTACGGCGTTAACCTGTTGCGGTGACGAGCCGCCCCGAGTCCACCCCGTGGAGCGCCGCGTCCTGGCGGAAGTTTCCCGCCGCCCAGCAGCCCGACTGGCCCGACGCGGACGCGCTGAAGAAGGCCGAGGCGCGGTTGTCCACCCTCCCGCCGCTCGTCTTCGCCGGCGAGGCCCGCGTCATCTCACCCGCGACCTGGCCGAGGTCGCCGACGGGCAGGCCTTTCTGCTCCAGGCCGGTGACTGCGCCGAGTCGTTCGACGACTTCACGGCCGACACCATCCGCGACAAGCTCAAGGTCATCCTGCAGATGGCGGTCGTGCTGACCTACTCGGCGGGCGTGCCGGTGGTGAAGGTCGGCCGCATCGCCGGCCAGTTCGCCAAGCCCCGCTCGGCCGACACCGAGACGGTCGGCGACGTCGAGCTGCCAGTCGTTCCGCGGCCACATCGTCAACGACGATCGCGTTCGAGGCCGACGCCCGCCGCCCCGACCCCGAGCGGCTCGTCGCGGCCTACCACCAGTCGGCGTCGACGCTGAACCTGCTGCGGGCCTTCACCAAGGGCGGCTTCGCCGACCTGTCCCAGGTGCACCCGTGGAACCAGGAGTTCGTCGCGTCGTCGACCGAGGGGCAGCGCTACGAGCGGATCGCGGCGGAGATCGACCGGGCGCTGCGGTTCATGGCCGCCTGCGGCATCGACCTGGAGGCCGAGGCACGGCCTGCACCAGGTCGACTTCTACACCAGCCACGAGGCGCTGATCCTCGGCTACGAGGAGGCCTCACCCGCAGGACTCGCTCACCGGCGACTGGTACGACTGCTCGGCCCACATGCTGTGGATCGGCGAGCGCACCCGCCAGCTCGACGGCGCCCACGTCGAGTTCCTCCGGGGCGTCTGCAACCCGATCGGCTGCAAGGTCGGCCCGAGCTGCACGCCCGACGAGGTGCTCGCGCTGTGCGAGGCGCTCAACCCCGACCGCATGCCCGGGCCGGCTGACGCTGATCACCCGCATGGGCGCCGACAAGGTCGAGCGAGCTGCTGCCGCCCGCTGCTCCGCGGCCGTCGACGCCGGGCCACCCGGTGGTGTGGGCGTGCGACCCGATGCACGGCAACACCTTCACCAGCGCCGGCGGCCGCAAGACCCGGCACTTCGACGACATCCTGGCCGAGATCGCGCGCGTTCTTCGCCGCCCACCGCGCCGAGGGCACCTGGCCCGGCGGCGTCCACGTCGAGCTGACCGGCGACGACGTCACCGAGTGCCTCGGCGGCGCCGAGGAGATCCTCGACGGCGACCTCGACGCCCGCTACACGACGATCTGCGACCCGCGGCTCAACGGCCGCCAGTCCCTCGACCTCGCCTTCCGCGTGGCGGAGTTCCTCAGAAGTTGATCCGTCGCCTCGTCCTCGCGGTCGTCACGGCCGCCCTTCCGGTGCTCGCCGTGGTGGCGTCCGCCGTCCTCCCCTCGGCCGTTCCTCCCGCCGGGCGCGAGCACGCCCACACCGGCCTACTGGCTGGTGGCGAGCGACGGCGGCATCTTCTCCTTCGGCGGCGCCACCTACTACGGGTCGACCGGCGGCACGGTGCTGAACAAGCCGGTGGTCGGGATGGCACCCACGCCCAGCGGGCACGGGTACTGGCTCGTCGCCTCCGACGGCGGGATCTTCTCCTACGGCGACGCCACCTTCTTCGGGAGCACCGGCAGCATGGTGCTGAACAAGCCGGTGGTCGGGATGGCGTCGACGCCCGACGGTGGCGGGTACTGGCTCGTGGCCTCCGACGGCGGGATCTTCTCGTACGGCGACGCACACTTCTTCGGGAGCACCGGCAGCATCCGCCTCAACCGGCCGGTGGTCGGGATGGCGTCGACGCCCGACGGTGGCGGGTATTGGCTCGTGGCCTCCGACGGCGGGATCTTCTCCTACGGCGACGCGAACTTCTTCGGCAGCACCGGCAGCATGGTGCTCAACAAGCCGATCATCGGGATGATCACCGACACGCAGCACGGCGCGCGGCTACTTCCTGGTCGCCTCCGACGGCGGCATCTTCAGCTTCGGCAACGCCCCGTTCTTCGGGTCGCTCGGTGGCGTGCCGATCAAGCACCCGATCGTGGCGGCGGCAGTCACGCCGACCGACAGCGGCTACTGGTTCACCGATTCGACGGGACTCGTGTCGAATTTCGGCTCGGCGGACTATTTCGGCTCGGCGCCCTCGCCGCTCTTCCGGCCGATCGTCGGGATGGCCGAGGCGCCGGGGAGCACCGGCTTCTTCGGGGGCTCGTTCCCCTCGGGGTCCTACGGCTTCGACATCAGCAACTTCCAATGCAGCGGTGGGTTCCCGACCGGAGCCCATGCCATCGGCATCGTCCAGGTCGACGGCTCGTCGTCCGGCGCGGCGAACAAATGCCTGGCCCAGGAGGCCGCGTGGGCGGGCGGCGGCCTGAACCTCTACACGTTCTTGAACTACGAGACCTCGTCGACGAACGAGCCCGGGTGCAACGGTGACCAGGCGTGTAACGCCGGCTACCAAGCCGGGGACCACGCCTACCAGGACGCGGTCAACGCCGGCCTCAACGCCGGGGTCCCCTGGTGGCTCGACGTCGAGAACAACCCGATCTCCGCGTGGTCGTCGGACACGGGCGAGAACGCCCTGTTCGTCCAGGGCGCGATGAACGCGCTCGCACGAGACGAACGGTGTCGCCGATGTCGGCATCTACGCCAGCCCGGCCAACTACAACGGCATCGTCGGGAACTACACCCCGTCGGTCCCCTTCTGGATGGCCGACTATCTCAACACACCGAGCGGACCGGGCTCGTGCGCCGACTACAACAACTGGGTGGCCAAGGGGAAGCAGTTCCCGGGCCCGCCGCAAATCGTGCAGTACAACAGCGAGCAGTTCGACGAGGACTACGCCTGCTAGCTCGGCGGTGCGGCCTTGCGGCCGTGCGCCCGCGTCCCTACTCCCTCGGCTTCTCCCAGACCGACACGTGCTGCGGGCTCTCGCTGGTGAACGGCTGACGATCCCAGCCGCCCCAGCGCTCGCGCAGCCGCAATCCGGCGAGGCGCGCCATGAGGTCGAGCTCGGCGGGCCAGACCATGCGCCACGGCATGGAGAACTTCCTGGGCCCTTCCTCGCCGAGCCAGACGTGGTGCGACACGCCGAGCTGGTTCGCCACGTCCAACTCGTCGAAGCCGATCCTCGTCTCGGAGAAGAAGAAGACGTGCGTCGTCTCGCCCGGCGGCAGGCGGCGGAGTTGGGGCACCATGACCTCGATCACGAAACACCCGCCGGGTTCGAGGTGCGCCGCCGCGTTGATGAAGCAGTCCACCTGCTCGTCCTGGGTGGTCAGGTTTCCGATCGTGTTGTACACCAGGTAGACCAGCCGGAAGGACCCGTCGACTTTCGTGGTGGTCATGTCGCCGATCCGCACGTCGATGGCGTCGGCCCCCGGCTTCGCCGCCAGTTGCGCCGCCATGTCGGGCGAAAGCTCGATCCCGGCCACCGGCACGCCGCGCCCGCTCAAGGGCAGCGCGATCCGACCGGTGCCGATGGCGAACTCCAGCGCCCTCCCCTCGCCCGCCAGCCCGGCCAAGAAGTCGACGGTGACGGCGATCACGGCGGGGTGGAAGACACCCGTCGAGTCGGCGTCGTAGTTCTGGGCGATCTGTCCGGCGAAGTAGTTCTCGCGCACGGGTGCCACTGTGTCAGGTCCCGGCACCCGCGGCGCCACCCGGACCCGGACGACTAGTCCGTCTTCACCACCAGCACGGCACAGTGCGCGCCGTGCGCGACGGAGTTGGGCACGCTGCCGAGATAGCGCCGGGCGCCGCGCATCCCCTTGCTCCCCACCACGATCAGGTCCGCACCCACCTCGACCGCCGTCGCCAAGATGACCTCGTCGGGGTTGCCCTGGGCGGCATGCGCCTCGGCCGCCAGGCCCTCGCCGTGCTTGGCCAGGGCCGCCTCGCCGACCTTCTGCGCCGCCTCGTCGAGGACGGCCGCGCCGACGCCGCTGTCGACCAGCGGTGCGCCGCTCGCCGACGCAGATGCCGTGGTGGTCCGCGACGCCCGCACGGCCGTGACGATGTGCAGCTCGGAGCCCCAGGAGCGGGCGATCTCCGCCGCCGCCTCGACTGCCCGATCCGCGGTGTCGGAGCCGTCCGTGCCGACCACGAGCACTTTGTACATGGGAGACCCCTTTTGTGCGCCGGAGAGGTCAGCGTAGCGGGGAGGCCCCGAACGTGCCGGTCCGTTCAGCCGGTCCGCGCCCCGTAGGCGGCGTCCCAGAAGTCGACGAAGAGCGGCGGCGGCTCGGGCGACGTCATGGCGCGCTGCGTCAGCAAGATGCCGGTCAGCCCGCGCTCGGGGTCGCTCGTCCACACGGTGCCGGTCCCGCCGTTCCAGCCGTAGCCCCACGGCAGCGGGAGCCGACCGGTCGCGGATGCCGGCGCGACCATGCCGTAGCCCCAGCCGTCGTGCACACCCAGGAACGGCGTCGCGGCGGCGCGCTGCTCTGCACTGAGGTGGTTCGTGGTCATGTCGGCCACCGAGGCCGGCGAGAGCACCTGGTGGCCCTCGTGGCGGCCGCCCGCCACGAGCATGGAGACGAAGGCCCAGAAGTCGTCGAGCGTCGAGACGAGCATGCCGGCGATGTTGGGCAGGGCCGGCGGCGCGCTCCACCACCCCGTGCGGGGCTCGTCCAGCACGACCAGCTCGCCGGAGTCGGGGCTCGGCATGTACGCCGTCGTGAAGCGGTCCTGCTTGTCGGGCCCGACGCTGAACGACGTGTCGGTCATGCCGAGCGGCTCGAACAGCCGCTCGCGCAGGAACGTTTCGAGCGGCTTCCCGCTGGCCCGCTCGATCAGGAAGCCGAGCACCTGGGAGCCCGTGTTGTAGCGCCACACGGCGCCGGGCTGTTCGAGCAGCGGCAGCGTCGCGAAGCGGGCGAGCCACTCGTCGGGACCGAACGACGGGGGCGGCCATGGTGGGCCGAGCGTCATCAAGCCAAGCTCGGCCTCGGCGCTCTGGATCGGATAGGTGTCCGGCGCCGCCATGATCGACCCGAACCCCAACCGGAACGTCAACAGGTCCTCGATGGTGATCGGCCGCTCGGCCAGCACGGTGTTGCCCAGCGGCGACCCGAGGCTGCGCAGGACCCGGCGATCCGCCAACTCGGGCAGATACTTGTCGACCGGGTCGGTGACCGACAGCACGCCGTCGTCCACGAGCGCCATCGCCGCCGCCGCACCGATCGGCTTGCTCAGCGACGCGATGCGAAAGATGGCGTCGCGTCGCATCGGCCCGGGGGCGTCGAGCGCCGGGGAGCCGAGCACCTCGGTGTGCACGTCGTCGCCGCACGCCACGAGCGCGACCAGCCCGGGGACGGCGCCACTCTCGATGTGTGCGCAGAGCCGATCGCGCAAGCGGGTCAGGCCGGCGGCGTCGAGACCGCGCCGCTCGGCCGTCACGAGTGACGACGAGACGGAAGACGGCGAAACGCCATGCCTCCGACGCTACCGCTAGCGTCGCTTCCGTGGTCGCCCTCGACGACGCGGTGCGCATGGTGGAGTCGCTGCCCGAAGTGACCGAGGGGGCGCGCCACGGGCAACGGACGTGGCTCGTGGCCGGCAAGGCCTTCGCGTGGGAACGCCCGTTCTCCAAGGCCGACATCAAACGCTTCGGCGACGCCACGCCGCCGGCGGGCCCGATCCTGGCGCTGCGCACGGCCGACCTCGTCGACAAGGAGGCCGTGCTCGCCGCCGGCGCCAAGGGCTTCTTCACGATCCCCCATTTCGACGGCTACGCCGCCGTCCTGGTCCAACTCAAGGTCGCCACCAAGAAGCCGCTGCGCGAGGCGATCGAGGACGCCTGGCTCACGTGTGCCCCCGAGCGGCTGAGCCAGGCCTTCCTTTTGGGCGGCCGCCCCTAGCCCCCGGACCCGGTCCGGCGGCCGGACGGGGTCGGCTCTCCAGACTCGGAACAGGGAACCGGGCGCCTCCCGCGCGAGTGCCTATGCCAGAAGGGCGGGTCAGCGCTCGAGTGCCTATGTCCAGTCGCTGCGCGTTTGGCGCACGAACGCGCAGCAATTCGCCGTAGGTGGTCAGAGGTAGGACCCCGGTGAGCCCATAGGCAAGGCAAAACGGGAACCGGGGGTTCGCCGCAGCGTCGGCGGTCTGGGTCAGGAGCGGGGGATGCCGGCGGCGTCGTTGTAGCGCAGCAGGACCCAGCGGTCTTCGTCGGGGACCCAGGCCCACTCGGTCATCGAGGCGTGCACCGTGTGCAGCCAGCCGCGCCGGTAGACGTCGCGGGGCACCTCGAGGAACGAGATCATCGTGGCCTCGATGACCCCGGCGTGGACGGCGGCGACCACCATCTCGCCGGGGTGGCGCCGCGCCACGGAGCGGACCGCGTCGGAGGCCCGGACGATGAAGCCCGACCAGCTCTCGCCGCCGGGCGCGATCGGTGCGTCGGGGTCGCGGTCCCAGTCGGGCACGCCGAGCTGCTCGACGACCTCGTCCCACGACAGGCCGTCGCTCTCGCCCGGGTGCAACTCGTTCAGGTCGCGCTCGGCCACGACCGGCCCGAGCGCGCTGCGGGCCCCCGCCGACGACGGGGCGCAGGCGTTCGGCCGTCTCGATGGCGCGGGGCAGGACCGACGAGTAGAGCGTCGTCGCATCTCGCAGCTCGCCCGACTCGTAGAGGCGGTCGGCCAGGGCAGCGACCTGGCGCCGGCCCAGCGCGGTCAGCCCGGTACAGCCCTTGATCCCGCCGACGACCCGGTTGATGTTGCACTCGGCCTCGCCGTGGCGGACCAACACGATGCCGCGTCGAGCCGGGCACGGGCGGGAACACGCGCAGCACGCCGGTGGCGGCATCTTGGGCGGCGTCGTCGTCGGCGGCTGCGCCGCGCCCGCTCACGCCAGGTTGCCGACGAAGTGCTCGAGCTGGCGCAGGGTGCGGCACTCGACGACGTCGTCGCAGTGGGCGGCGTACTCGCCGACGATGGAGTCGCCCGAGCCCCAGTAGTCGCGCGGCTCGGGGTTGAGCCAGTAGACGCGGCGGGCCCGCGCCTGGAGGTCCTCGACGACCCACGACGCCGACGCGTGGTAGTTGTTGCGGGCGTCGCCCAGGATCATGACCGACGAGCGCGACGTCACCTGGTCGCCCCAGCGCCGCTCGAACTCGGTGAAGGCGTGACCGTAGTCGGAGTGGCCGTCCACCCAGATCACGTCCGCCTCGGTGTTGATCCGCGCCACCGCCTCGGCCGGGTCGATCACGCCCTCGAAGAACCGGGTCACCTCGTCGATCCCGTCGACGAACACGAAGGACCGGACCTTGGAGAACTGCGACGAGATGGCGTACACGAGGTGCAGGGTGAAGCGGGCGAAGCTGGCCACCGACCCCGAGATGTCCGCGATCACGAAGATCTCGGGCTTGGCCGGCCGCGGGTGGCGAAAGCGCGGCTCGATCGGCACGCCGCCCGTCGAGAGCGAGCGCCGCATGGTGGCGCGGAAGTCGAGCGGCCCCTTGCGGCCGTGGCGGCGCTTGCGGGCCAGGCGCACCGCCAGCTTGCGCGACAGCGGTTGGAGGGTGCGGTGCAGCATGGCCAGCTCGTCGCGCGTGGCGTGCATGACGTCGATGTCCTCGGGCAGGGGCTTGCGCACCGAGCGGGCCAGCGCCTCGGCGCCCCGGTCCTCGACCAGGCGCCGGCGGATCTCGGTCTCGACGGCGCGGCGGAACTTGTCGATGCGCGCCTTGTACTCGTCCGCCGCCAGGCGCTCCTCCAGGTCGGTGAGCCCGCCGCCCGCCGCGCCGGCCTGGGCCTGTTGCATGAGCCGTTCCAGGACACCGTCGAGGTCGAGGTTCCGCAGCGTCCGGTACAGGTAGTAGGTCCCGCCCACCGGCCGCCCCGGCTCCATGCCGGCGTAGCGGTCGACGGCGTTGCGGGCGACCACGTTCATCATGGCGGCGTCGGCCGACATCAGGGACTTGAACAGCAGCTCGGCCAGCTCCTCGGGCGTCATCCCCTCGCCCCCGCCGCCGCCCTGCCACGAGCGGCCCTGCCCCGGCATGCGCCCGCCCTCGCCCCCCGACTCCTCGCTCTCGGTATCGCCCTCGCCCTCGCCGAGCTCGTCGCCGGCGCTCCCGTCGCCAGCGCCGCCGGGCCGCACCGCGAAGAACACCTCGAACGCCGTCTCGAAGGCGCGCCAGTGGGCGGCCGACTTCACCAGCGTGGCCGCCAGCGCGTACTTCAGGCCGTCGCGGTCCTCGAGGGGGATGTGCTTGACGGCCTCGGCCGCATCGAGGTGCTCGGTCAGCGAGACGGGCAGGCCGGAGCGGCGCAGCTCGGAGACGAAACCGGAGAGGAGGTCGAGCACGGTGGGGCGAGGACTGGGGCGAGCGAGGCGGGCGCGCTACTTGGACGAGGACGAGGCCGACAGGAGCTCCTTGGTGGCCCGCTCGATGTCGGCCTGGTACTTCAACAGGATGTGCAGCGTGTCCTTGGCCTCCGCCGCGTCGATGGTCTGCACGCCGAGCAGCACGAGCGTGCGCGCCCAGTCGAGCGTCTCGGAGACCGACGGCGCCTTGCGCAGCTCGATGGTGCGCAGCGAGCGCACGATCCGGGCCACCTGGTCGGCCAGCTCCTCGCTGATGCCGGGCACCCTGGCCCGCACGATGTCGCGCTCGCGCTCGAGGTCCGGGTAGTCGATGTGCAGGAAGAGGCAGCGCCGCTTGAGCGCCTCGGACAGCTCACGGGTGTTGTTCGAGGTGAGGAACACCATCGGCAGCTGCGTGGCCCGCACCGTGCCGAGCTCGGGGATCGACACCTGGTACTCGGAGAGGATCTCGAGCAGCAGCGCCTCGGTCTCGAGCTCGACGCGGTCCACCTCGTCGACGAGCAGCACCACGGGCTCGGTGGCCCGGATCGCCTCGAGCAGCGGGCGCGTCAGCAGGAAGTCCTCCGAGAAGATGTCCTCCTCGAGCTCGGACCAGCTTGGCCCCTCGGTCTCGCCCTTGCCGTGCTCGCCGGCCTGGATCCGCAGCAGCTGCTTGCGGTAGTTCCACTCGTAGAGCGCCTTGGACTCGTCGAGCCCCTCGTAGCACTGGAGCCGGATGAGCCGCGCCCCGGTCAGCTCGGCCACCGACTTCGCCAGCTGCGTCTTGCCCGTGCCCGCCGGCCCCTCGACCAGGACCGGCTTGCCCAGCCGGTCGGCCAGGTAGACGACGCCGCTGATGGAGTCGTCGGCCAGGTAGCCGACCTCGGCCAGGCCGGCGCGCACCGTATTGAGGGACTCGAAGCGGGGGGGCCCGCTTCTCTCGGGCAGCCCCAGGGCCCCGTTCGTCGTCTCGCTCACGCGCGCACCTGCCCGTCGCCCCGCACGACCCACTTCAACGTCGTCAACTCCTTCACTCCCATCGGGCCCCGGGCGTGCAGCTTCTGGGTGGAGATGCCCACCTCTGCGCCGAGCCCGAGCTCTTCACCGTCGACGAACCTCGTCGACGCGTTCACCAACACCGCCGCCCCGTCCACTTCCGCCACGAACCGATCCGCCGTTCCCACGTCCGAGGTCACGATCGCCTCCGAGTGGCCCGAGCTGTAGCGGGCGATGTGGGCGATGGCGTCGCCGACGTCGTCCACCATCCCGATGGCCACCACCGGCGCCAGGAACTCGGTCTCGAAGTCCTCGTCGAGGGCGGGCACCGTCTCGGCGTCGGGCATGGCGGCGCGGCTGCGCTCGTCGGCCCGGATCTCGACGCCGGCCGCGGTCAGCGACTGGGCCAGCCGCGGCAGGAACTCGGCCGCCACGCCCTGGTGCACGAGGATGGTCTCGACGGCGTTGCACACGCCGAAGCGGTGCGTCTTGGCGTTCACGGCCAGGTCGTGCGCCATGGTCAGGTCGGCCGCGCCGTCGATGTAGATGTGGCAGTTGCCGTCGCCGTCGAGGACGTAGGGGACGGTGGCGTGCTCGACGAGCGATGCGATCAGCGCCGGCCCGCCGCGCGGAATGAGGCAGTCGACGTACCCGCGCAGCTGCATGAAGGCGACCGCTGTCTCGTGCGACGTCTCCTCGACCAGGGCGATGGCGTCCTCGGGGAGCCCGGCCTTGACGGCAGCCCGGCGCAGCAGCGCCACGACGGCGCGGTTCGACTCGATGGCCGACGACGAGCCGCGCAGGAAGGCGGCGTTGCCGGCCTTGAGACAGAGTCCGGCCGCGTCGCTCGTGACGTTCGGTCGGTTCTCGTAGATCACGCCGACGACGCCGAGCGGCACCCGCACCCGGGTCACGCGCAGGCCGTTCGGGCGCACCCAGCCCTCGGTCACCTCGCCGACCGGGTCGGGCAGGCCCGCTACCGTGCGCAGCCCGCCGGCCATGGCCCGCACGCGAGCCTCGGTCAGGCGTAGCCGGTCCCGGGCCGCCTCGACCATGCCCGACGCCTCGGCCCGCTCCAGGTCGGCGGCGTTGGCCTCCACCAGCGACGCCCACTCCTCGTCGAGGAGGTCGGCCGCCAGGCGCAGGGCGTCGTCGCGCGTCGAGCTCGTCGAGCGGGCGACGACCCGGGCGGCGGCCTGGACGCGGCCCGCGAGCTGCTCCAACGCGGGTGGGATCACCGGGTCAGGATACAAGGACCAGGTCGTCACGATGGACGACGACCTGGCTGCGCCGGCCCTTCCACTCCTCCGCCGTGGCCGCCGGCACCCGGACCAGGCCCTTGGCGAACACCTCGCCGTCGGGCCCTGCGATCTCGACGGCGTCGTCGGGCCGGAAGGTGCCGGTGCACCCGACCACCCCGGCGGCGAGGAGCGAGCGCCCGCGCCCGACCAGGGCCGCCCGCGCCCCCTCGTCCACGGTGAGGGTGCCCGGTGGCGCCGAGGGCGAAGGCGATCCACAGCTTGCGCGCGCCGAGGCGGCTCTCCCGGGCCCGGAACACCGTCCCCACCCCGGCCTCACCCGCCAGGGCGGCGCCCAGGACGCCGGGCCGGCCGGCGTCGGCGATCACGGTGCGCACGCCCGACCAGGTGGCGATCTTGGCGGCGGCCAGCTTCGAGGCCATGCCGCCGCTGCCCATGGCGCTGCCCGCCCCGCCGGCCAGGCGCTCGAGCTGCTGGTCGATCTCGACCACCTCCTCGATGAGCGAGGCCTCGCGGTCGCGGCGCGGGTCGGCGGTGAGCAGCCCGGGCGCGTCGGTCAGCAGCACGAGGAGCTGCGCGCCGACGAGGTGCGCCACCAGCGCGGCGAGCCGGTCGTTGTCGCCGAAGCGGATCTCCTCGTCGGCCACGGCGTCGTTCTCGTTGACCACCGGCACGACGCCGAGGTCGACCAGGTGGCGCAGCGTCCCGCGCGCGTGGAGGTACTGCGTGCGGTGGACGAAGTCGAGCGGGGCCAGCAGCACCTGGCCGGCCAGGGTGCCGTGCGGCTCGAACCCGTCCTGCCACAGCCGCATGAGCCGGTGCTGGCCCACGGCCGAGACGGCCTGGAGCACGGCCGGGTCGGCCGGGCGCTGGCCGGGATCGTCGGGGTGGAGCGCGGCCCAGCCGGCCGCGATGGCGCCCGAGGTGACGACGACGACGGTGTGGCCGTCGCGGCGCGCGCCGCGGCGATCTCGCCGGTCAGGCGCGCCACCGTCTCGGCCGTCACCGACGACGACCCGACCTTGACGACGACGATCACAAGATCACGTCCTCGCCCCAGGTGAAGGTCATGGTGCCGACGGTGACGTCGTCGCCGTCGCGCGCGCCGGCCCGCGCCAGGGCGCGATCGACCCCGAGGCGGCGCAGCCGCCGCACCACCTCGGCCTGGGCGCCGGCGTCGGTGAGGTCCGACAGCGCCACCGCACGCTCGGCGGCGCGGCCCACCACGAGCCACGCCCCGTCGCCCGTCCGTTGCACGTCGACCCCCTCGGCGGCGGGCCGGTGGATCACCACCTCGCCGGCGCCGCTGCCCAGCGCCGCGCCGCGCCGGCCGCCTCGGCCCGCGCCGCCTGCACCAGCACGGCGAGCCGGTCGACCAGGGCGCCCACACCGGCGCTGGTCGCGGCGGAGAACACCAGATCGCACACGGCCTCGCCCTCGGCGTCGCCGCCGACCGCCACGAGGTCGGCCTTGCTGCCCACGATGATGCGCGGGCGCTCGAGCAGGTCGGGCCGGTACGCCCCGAGCTCGGCCAGCAGGACGTCGAGCTGCGCCGCCGCCGGCACGCCGCCGGCCAGTGGCGCGCCGAGGTCGAGCAGGACCACGAGCGCGCGCGCCCGCTCGATGTGGCGCAGGAATTGGTGCCCGAGGCCGCGGCCGCCCGACGCACCCTCGACCAGTCCGGGGATGTCGGCCATGACGAACTCCGTGCCGTCGTGGGCGCCGCCGACGCGCACCACGCCGAGATGCGGCTCCAGCGTGGTGAACGGGTAGTCCGCCATCTTCGGCTTGGCCGCCGACACGGTCGAGATCAGCGTCGACTTGCCCGCGTTGGGGAATCCGACCAGCGCCACGTCCGCCATCAGCTTGAGCTCGAGGTCCAGCCAGTACTCCTGGCCCTTCTCGCCCTGCTCGGCGAAGGCCGGCGCCCGCCGGCGGTTCGACAAGAAGCGTGCGTTGCCCCGCCCGCCCTGGCCGCCCTCGGCGACCAGGAACCGCGTCCCACCGATGGACAGGTCCACGACCACGTCCCCGGCCGGCCCGCGCACCACCGTGCCCACCGGCAGCGACACGTCGATGTCCTTGCCCCGCGCGCCGTGGCGCTTCTGCCCCGACCCGTGCCCGCCGTTCGTGGCGCGCCGGAAGGGATGGTCCTTGAAGCCGAGGAGCGACGACTCGTTCTCCGTCGCGACGAGCCAGACGTCGCCGCCGTGGCCGCCGTCGCCGCCGTCGGGGCCGCCCCGGTCGACGTGCGCCTCGCGCCGCCACGACACCGCGCCCGCGCCCCCGTCGCCCGCGCGCGCGTGCAGTTGGGCCTGATCGACGAAGCCGGGCATGGGGAGGAAGCCTACGAGCCGAGCAATCGACGGGCGCGCTGGGCCACCTCGACCCGCGCTCGTTCCTCGTCGATGTGCGTGCAGCGGCCGCCTTCGACCACGCACGAGCCGCCGACCCAGACGTCGGTCACCAAGTAGCCGGCGCCGGCCCACACCAGGTGCCCGAGCAGCTCGGTATCCGAGACCGACGGCGTGAAGCGCGGGTCGTCGGTGCGCAGGCGGATCAGGTCGGCCGGCCGGCCCACCTCGAGCGCGCCCACGGGGAGGCCCAGGGCCTCGCCGCCGCCCCGGGTGGCCAGGCGCAGCGCCGCCGCCGTGCTCAGCGCGCCGGGGTCGCCGGCCGTGGCCCGGGCCAGGATCGCGGCCAGCCGCATCTCGTCCCACAGGTGCAGGTCGTCGTTGGAGGCCGGGCCGTCGGTGCCGAGCCCGACCCGGACCCCGGCTTCGACCAGCCGCTGCAGCGGGGCGATGCCCGAGCCGAGCTTGCCGTTGGACCCGGGGCAGTGCGCCACCGCGACGTCGTGCTCGGCCAGGAGCGCGACGTCGTCGTCGTCCAGCCACACCGCGTGGGCGGCCAGCACGCGCCCGTCGAGCGCTCCGGCGTCGGCCAAGCAGCGCGGGCGCGCTCATGCCGTAGCGGTCGCGCACCACGTCACCCTCGGCCGCCGTCTCGGCACAGGTGGATCTGGAACAGCGCGTCGCGCTGACCGGCCTCGGCGGCGATGGCGCGCAGCCCCTCGGGGGGCACGGTGTAGACGGCGTGCGGACCGAAGCCGAGATGGAGGCGGCCCTCGCTGCCGTCGATCGCGTCGAACAGGTCGCACGCCTCGGCCAGCAGCACCTCCCAGTGCTGGCCCGGTCCGCCCGGCGAGCCCGGCACCTCGAAGATGCCCGGCGTGTAGCAGCGCGCGGATGCCCGCGTCCAGGACCGCCCGGGTGACCGGGGCGGGGTGGCGGTACTGCTCGCACGTCGTGGTGACGCCGTTGGTCAGCAGCTCGGCCGCGCCGAGCGTCATGCCCCAGTAGACGTCGTCGTCGACCAGGCGCGCCTCGCGGGGCCAGACCGACTCGCTCAGCCAGCGGTCGAGCGGCAACCCGTCCCCCGCGCTGCGCACCAGCGTCATCGGCGAGTGCCCGTGGCAGTTGACCAGGCCCGGCATGAGCAGGCCGCCGAGCTCGCGCACCTCGGTGCCGGCGGCGGGCGGCACCTGCCAGGGGTCGCCGACCCACGAGATCAGCCCGTCGGTGACCTCGACCGCCCCGGGGGCCAGGATCGTGTCGTCGGCGTCGACGGTGAAGACGGCGTCGGCGACCAGCCGCAGGGTCACGGCGCGCCGACGAACAGGCGGTCGGAGAGGTCGCGCGAGACCCGGAGGGCCTCGTCGCCGCCTTCCACCGTCACCTCGACGGTGCCGTCGGTGTCGCGCCCGCCGACACGGGCAACGGCGCCGGGGATGAAGCCGCCCTCGTCGAGCAGCGTCAGCGAGCCCAGGTTCAGCTCGACCTCCTCGCTGACGCGCAGGAGGCGCACCCGCTCCCCCACGCCGACCTCGGCCAGCGGGCGCGTCTCGACGGCGGGCGCCGCCGAGTGCGAGCCGGGGATCGGGTTGCCGTGCGGGCAGGTGGCCGGGTCGCCGAGCAGCTCGACCAGGCGCTCCTCGACGTCGTCGGAGATCACGTGCTCCCAGCGCCCCGCCTCGCGGTGCACCTTGTGCCACTCGAGCCCGATGACGTCGACGAGCAGGCGCTCGGCCAGCCGGTGCTTGCGCACCACCTTCTCGGCCAGAGCGCGTCCGCTCGCGGTCAGCGACAGCCGTCGGCCGTCGCGCGTCACGTACCCGTCCTCGATCAGCCGGTCGAGCATCTCGGACACCGACGGCGCCGAGCGGCCCAGTCGCTCGGCGATGCGCGCCTGGATCACCGGCACGCCCTCCTCGGCCAGCGCCAGCATCGTCTCGAGGTACTCCTCGACGGGCGGGTGGTACTCCTGGGGCGTGTGGCCGTGGGCGCTTGGTCAGTCACGATCGGCGGTCGGTCACGCGTCCCGGTCACCGGCACAGTGGTCGGCCGACGGCGGCACGTCGAGCGCCGGGTTGCGGTCGAAGAAGCCGACGGGGACGAGCGAGAAGCCGGTGTACTCGACCGGCATCACCGGCCAGTCCTCGGGCCGCGGGATGTGGGTGACGCCGAAGGAGTGCCACAGCACGATGTCGGTGTCGACGATCGGCCGGTCCCGCGCCGTCCACTCCGGCAGCCCGGCTCCGCCGCCGTGCTGGTTGGGGTAGTCGCCGGCGGCCCGCCGCTCCTCGGGGTCGAACGGCGTGACCCACAGGTTGTGCGTGGCGAAGGCGGCGCGCCGGCCGACGCTCGAGTCCGGGTGGGCCAGCAGCGTCGGCGTCGACGCGGGCAGCAGCTTGTAGGCCGTGGGCTCGCCGACGCCGTTGCGCGTCGAGCGGTTGACGATCCGCCAGACTGCGGCTGCGCGACGGGTCGACGTCGCGCCGGGCGCGCCAGCTCGGTCTCGAGCAGGGTCGCCGTCGTGCCGAACACGTTGCCCCACGGGTTGTCGGGCGTGCCGGGCGGGCCGGCGCCCGACGCGTCGACCTCGAAGACCGCGTTGTCGGCCCCGTCGACCTCGATGTCGAGCCGGACGCTGAAGAGGTGCTGGTGGTACGGCGCGGCCAGCCCGGGCGCCACCATGCTTGGCGTGCGGCGCCGGCGTCGCCGTCGGCCACGGCCATGGTCGACATGATCCCGGTCAGCTTCACCTCGAGCTGCATGGTGCCGTCGAGGTAGAAGTACCAGTAGAAGCCGTACTCGTAGTTGCCGACCGTGGCGATGGAGCTGACGACGAGCCGGCGCGACCGGCGCACCTCGGTCCGGCCCGAGCGCATGTCCACGTGCTTCCAGAGGATGCCGTAGTCCTCCTCGTGCATGCAGATGGCGTTGGCGACGCGTGTGCGGCTTGCCCTGCTCGTCGGCGAAGACGTCGTCGAAGTAGCGGATCTCGCCGAGGCAGTCGCACCCGAGCGTGAGCGAGTTGGCCATGCGGCCGAGGCCCCACTCGCCGGCGTCGAAGGCGTTCTTCCACGCGTGCATGGGGCCGGGGTGCGCCGTAGGGCACGACCATCTCGCTGACCGAGGCGCGGTACAGGATCGGCCGCACCCGGCCGCCGTCCTCGTAGCCGACGGTGTGGAGCACCAGCCCCTCGAGCGGGTCCATGCCGACGCGCAGCGACCACTTCTGCCACCGCACGAGGTTGCCCTCGACGGTGAAGCTCGGGCCTTCGGGCTGGGTGATCTCGAGCGGCTTGCAGGTCGGTGCGCAGCGGCCCGTTGTCCTCGGGGTAGTAGCTGCCCGACTTGGGCGGCAGCGGCACGACGCCGAGGTCGACCACCTCGAGGACCTCGCCCCGGCCCATGTCGACGAAGGCCAGCAGGCCCTCGAGCGGCCGGGCGTACCCGTTGTCGTCGGGCGACTCGCGCAGGTAGGCGAGGCAGCGGGTGATGCGCCGGCCCTCCTCGTGCGCCGAGCGCCGAACGTGCCGGCCGGCCACGGATCGATCTGGACCAGGGAGCGGTCGACGATGCCCCGGCGGTCCAGCGCGGCGTTCCACTCGGGGTGCTCGTGCAGGGCGGCCAGGACGCGGATCGACTCCTCGATCTGCAGCGGCGGCCGCACGTCGCGCACGACCTCCCAGCGGTCCACCTCGCGGCGGGTGACCGACACGATGACCTCGGTGACGTCGGCCACCGGGCCCTGGAGCAGGACGATGCGGACCCGGCGGTCGACCTCCACGCTTCTCGCCGCGGTCGAAGGCCCGCACCAGCTCCTTGGGCGGGTCGCACAGGCCCAGGTAGGCGAAGCGGAGCGGCCTCGTTGGGCACCTCGGCGCCGCCCGCTGGCGAACACGATCTCGCGGGCGGCCTTGATCTCGTCCCCCGACAGCGGCGCCAGGGGGTGCAGCGAGGTCGCGACGGCAGCGGCGGCGGGGGTGGAGGGCATGCCCGCTCGATGTTACGTGGCCTGCGCCGGGTCACCCTCTACCATCACCCCATGGACGATGCGGCCAAGACGGGCGGGCCACAGCGCCCGGGAGCTGGCCCGCCGCATCGGCGTCGACCACCACGACGTGCTGGTCGTACTCGGCAGCGGCCTCGCCGGCGTGGCCGAGCTCCTCGGGGCCGAGGAGGACTGGGTGCCCCTCGACACGCTCCCCTTCTTCCCGACCTACACCGCCGCCGGCCACCACGCCTACGGCTGGTCGGTCGTCGCTGGGCGGGCGGCGCCTCCTCGTCCTCGGGGGCCGCAGCCACCTGTACGAGGGGATCGAGCCGGCCGAGGCGGTGCACCCGCTGCGCACCGGGATCGCGGCCGGCTGCACCACCGTGATCCTCACCGCCGCGGTGGGTGGGATCCGCGAGGACCTCACGACCGGGCCGGTCATGGTGCTCGAGGACCAGCTCAACCTGACCGGACGCAGCCCGCTGATCGGCCCCTCCTTCGTCGACATGGTCGACGCCTACTCGCCCAAGTTGCGCGACCTCGCCCTCGCCACGCCTGACCCGGCGGCGATCGCCGCGCTGGCGGAGCGGCCCGGTGTCTACGCGCAGGTGCCCGGGACCGCAGTTCGAGACGCCGGCCGAGATCCGCATGCTCAAGGCGATGGGTGCCGACGTCGTGGGGATGTCGATGGCGCTCGAGACGATCGCGGCCCGCGAAGCGGACGTGGACGTGCTCGGCCTGGCCGTCGTCACCAACCCGGCCGCGGCGGCCGAGGCGCCGATGAGCGAGTTGGCGGCGATCGCCTCCGTCGGGGCGGCAGCCACGCCCGCCGTGGCCGCCATCGTCCGGCACGTCGTAGGCTCGTCGGCATGACGAACCTGGTGGAACCGGTCGGCGTCGACCATGTCGCCATCAACGTGCCCGACGTGCCCGGCGGCGATCGCCTTCTACACCGAGAAGATGGGCCTCGTGCAGAACCACACGCGGCCCGACTTCGGTTTCCCGGGGCGTGGCTGGACACGGCCAGCGGGCAGCAGGTGCACCTGATCGAGGCGGAGGTGCCGAAGAACGTCGGCCAGCACTTCGCGCTCGTGTTCGACGACATCGAAGCGGCGGTCGCCGCGCTGCGGGCCCGCGGGATGCAGGTGAGCGACCCGGTGCCGGTGGGGACGACGGGACGCCAACAGGCGTTCACGATCGACCCCTGGGGCAACGGGATCGAGCTGCACCAGCGCACGCCCTGAGGAGCGGCGCGGGTCAGAGGTGACGACGAAGGCCCCGAACGAGGCCGGAACGCCGGAACAGCCGAGTTAGCCGGTGACGACGCTCACGTGCTTGCGGCCGCGGCGCTCGCCGAACTTCACGAGACCGTCGGCCGTGGCGAACAGCGTGTCGTCGCCGCCGATGCCCACGTTGGCGCCCGGGTAGACCTTCGTGCCGCGCTGGCGCACGATGATGGAGCCGGCGGTCACCGCGGCGCCGTCGAAGCGCTTCACGCCGAGGCGCTGCGCGTTGGAGTCGCGGCCGTTGCGGGTTGACCCGCCACCCTTTGTCTTGGACATCTCTCGATCCTCGGCTTTCGGCTTCTCGACTACTTCGCCGTGATGGCGGTGATCTCCAGCGTGGCGTACTGCTGGCGGTGGCCCCACCGGCGGCGCTGGTTCGACTTGGACTTGTAGGTCATGGCGTTGATCTTGGGGCCCTGCTCCTCGCCCACCACCTTCGCCGTGACGGCGGCGCCGGCCAGCTGTTCGGGCGTGGCCAGCACGGTGGTGCCGTCGACCACCAGCACCGGCTCGAGCGACACCTCGGCGCCGACCGGCTGGCCCAGCAACTCCACGCGGACGCGCTGGCCCTCGGCCACACGCTCCTGCTTTCCTCCGGACCTGATGACGGCGTACATAAGAGGGAAATCCTAGCGCATCAGCGCAGGACGGAATCGTCGAGGGTGACCCCCCGGCCCCCGCAGACGGTGCACTCGGTGGAGAGGGTCTCGAGCAGGCCCTCCGAGACACGCTTGCGGGTCATCTCGACCAGGCCCAGCTCAGAGATGTCGAACACCTGGGTCCGCGTCTTGTCCCGGGACAGCGCATTGCGCAACGCCGCGGCCACCTTGTCGCGGTTCTCGCGGATCTCCATGTCGATGAAGTCGATCACGATGATGCCGCCGATGTCGCGCAGGCGCAGCTGGCGTGCCACCTCCTCGGCCGCCTCGAGGTTGTTGCGGTAGACGGTCTCTTCGAGGTTGGTCTTGCCGACGTTCTTGCCGGTGTTGACGTCGATCACCGTCAACGCCTCGGTGCGCTCGATGATGAGCGAGCCCCCCGAGGGCAGCCACACCTTGCGGTCGAGCGCCTTGTGGAGCTGTTCGTGCACGTGGTAGCGCTCGAAGATCGGCAGGCCCTCCGCCTCGGTGTCGTAGTACTCGACCCGCTCGGCCAGCTCCGGGCTCACCGCGGTGACGTAGTCGCGCACCTCTTCGTAGAGCGCCCGGTCGTCGATGACGACGCCCCGGTACTCGGCGCTGAGCTCCTCGCGCAGGATCCGCACCGCCAGGTCCGGCTCGCGGTAGAGCAGGCCCGGCGCATTCGACCGCTTGGCCTCGGCCTCGATGGCGTTCCACTGCTCCACGAGCGTCGTGACGTCGCGCTGGAGCTCCTCGGCGGAGACGCCCTCGGCCGCGGTGCGCACGATCATGCCGTGCCCGGCCGGCTTCACCTCGTCGATGATCCGGCGCAGCCGGCGGCGCTCGGTGTCGCCGAGGCGCTTGGAGATCCCGAAGGCGCTCGAGTTCGGCACCAGCACGGCGAAGCGCCCGGGCAGCGAGACCTCCTGGGTCAGCCGCGCGCCCTTCGCCCCGATCGGGTTCTTCGTGACCTGGCACAGGATCGTCTGCCCAGCCTTGAGCACGTCCTCGATGCGGGGCTGCTGCGACGTCCCGCCCTCGATGTCGTCCTTGTCGTAGCGCACGTCGCCCCGGTAGAGCACGGCGTTCTTGGGGATCCCGATGTCGACGAAGGCGGCCTCCATGCCCGGCAGCACGTTCTGCACCCGGCCCCGGTAGACGTTGCCGTCGATCTGGTTCGTGTCGTCGGCCGCCCGGGACACGTAGTGCTCGACGAGCGAACGGCCCTCGAGCATGGCGATCTGGGTCATGTGCGGCTGCACGTGCACGCACACCAGGTACCGGCCGACCTGGCGCGACCGCCGCTCGCGTCCCGTGCGCCGACCCCGGCGCGCCGGCTTGTCGCCGTCGTCCGCTTCTTCGCTCCGCTCCGGATCGGGCCCGGCGGGCCCGGCCACGTCGGCATCCACTTCCTTCGGCGCGGTGGTGCCGGGCCGTACCAACGGGACAACCGGGGCGGCGGGGGCAGGCGCACCCGCAGCCTTCGGCGGTGGCGGTGCGGCCGGCGCCGGCCGGGTGTCGCCGATCTTGGGCTTGGGCCTCGCCGGGCGCGGTGGGGCCGGAGGGCTAGTGCTCTCCGCACCTTCCGCTGGTCGACCTTCCGGAGCGTGGTCCTCCGGGGTCTGGCTGAATTCCGTCTCTGACATGAGGGGGGTCCCTCCTTGCGTCCTGTGTCGCGACGTCGCCGGCCTCGGGCCCACTCCAAGGGAGCGGCTCGAACCGTGCGCCGTCACGCTCGATCCATTGATGCGTTCGCCAAGCCCTGCCCGGCACCACGTCGGTGCCCAGGGCCATCGTCAGGTCACCCGGCCGGACGCTACGCGGGTGCGTAGCCAGTTCAGCCCGGAGGTGACCGAGGGGGCCGGCGGTCGACAGCGCCAGGATGGCGGGGCGGATGTCGTCGTCGGTCGGACGACCCTTCCGCTCGCGCCGGATGGTCAGGGTCGCGGCAGCGAGCACGGTTTCGACTCGCTCCGCCAATTCCTCACCAGGCACGCCGAGCACCTCCAGCTCCCAATCACACGATGCTACCTCTTGCTGGAGCGAACCCTCCGCCTCATCGACAAATGCGGCCACCTGGACGTCGATGCCCTCGGGCAGCAGGGCGCTGAGGGCCGACGGCAGGTCCGCCACGGGGGTCTCAGCCGGCCCGGGCGGCTCCAGGTGCAGCTCGAGGTACTCGCCGTGGGACTCGCACCCGGTGGGCAGCGCCAGCCCGAAGCTGACGAGCGGGTGGGGCACGAAGCCCTGGGAGTACGCCACCGCCAGGCCGCTGCGCCGGATGGCCCGCTCCCACATCCGGGCCACGTCACGGTGGCTGGTGAAGCGGATCTTCCCCGCCTTGGAGAAGCGCAGGCGCAACCGGCGCGACGCGTCTCAGGTGGCACGGCTGACCAGCTGCACCGGGATCCGATGGCCCTCGCTGAGGTCCTGGCCCGTGCCCTGGCTCCCGCCGGCCGGCGGGACGGCGGACGCCACGACGTGCTCGAGGCCGACGTCGGTGCAGGCGCCGCAGTCGTAGCACGGCGTCCAACGGCAGTCCTCGACCGCGACGCTGGCCAGCGCGTCCTGCCAGTCCCCCCACAGGAAGTCGCGGTGCAGACCGGCCGAGATGTGGTCCCAGGGCAGGGCCTCGTGCTCGTCGCGGTCGCGGTGGCACACCTCGTCGAGGCTGAGGCCCTCGGCCGCCAGCGCGTCCTCCCACAGCGAGAGGTCGAAGCGCTCGGACCACTCCTGGAACGTGCCGCCGCGCCCGCCAGACGCGCTCGATCACGGCGCCCATCCTCCGGTCGCCGCGGCTGGCCAGACCCTCGGCCACCGACGCCGATGGTTCGTGCCAGCGGATGGTCAGCCCGCGGGCCTGCTTGGCCTCGGCGCGCAGCAACGCCACCTTGCGCTCGAGCTCGGCCACGGTGTCCATGCCGTACCACTGGAACGGCGTGTGGGCCTTGGGCACGAAGCCCCCGACCGAGGCGACCACCGTGACCGACTTGTGGTAGCTTCCGGCCGATCTCGGCACAACGTGCCCCGAGCTCGGCGATGCCGAGCACGTCCTCGTCGCGCTCGGTCGGCAACCCGATCAGGAAGTAGAGCTTGACCCGGCGCCACCCCTGGCTGAAGGCCGCGTCGACCGCGCCGTAGAGATCTTCCTCGGTGATCAGCTTGTTGATCACCGTGCGCATGCGCCACGTGCCGCCCTCGGGCGCGAACGTGAGGCCCGTGCGGCGCACCTTCTGAATTTCCGCCGCCGTCCCCACCGTGAACGCGTCCACCCGGAGCGAGGGCAGGCTGACCGAGACCCGGCCGTCGTGACTCGGGTCGTTGACGATGTCGCGCACCGTGTCCTCGAGCCCGGAGAAGTCGGCACTCGACAGCGACGTCAGCGCCACCTCGTCGTGGCCGCTCCATTCCAGGCCCCGCTGCACCATCTCGCGCACCTGCGCCGCCGGCCGCTCGCGCACCGGGCGGGTGATCATGCCCGCCTGGCAGAACCGACAGCCCCGCGTGCAGCCGCGGAACACCTCGACGTTGAGCCGGTCGTGGACGACCTCGGTCAACGGGACGAGCGGTCGTCGCGGGTAGGGCCACTCCGCCAGGTCGCGCACCGTCCGCTTCGTCGACTTCGGGCGGCACGCGGTCGTCCCGCGGCCGAATGGCGACCAGCCGGCCCTCGGCGTACTCGGGCTCGTAGAGCGCCGGGACGTACACGCCTTCGACGTCGGCCAGCGCGCCGCAACAGCCGTCGCGTGTCGCGGGCCCCGGCCGGCGCGGACGCCGCGCCAGGCCACCATGGCCTCGTTCATCTCCCCCACCACTTCCTCGCCGTCGCCCAGCACGAACGCGTCGACGAAGTCGGCCAACGGCTCGGGGTTGAAGGCACAGTGGCCGCCCGCCACGACGAGGGCGTCCTCGGCGCCGCGGTCGGCGGCGTGCACCGGCAGGCCCGCCAGGTCGATCAGGTTGACCACGTTCGTGTACACGAGCTCGGCCGAGAGGTTGAAGGCCAGGACGTCGAAGGCGTCGGCCGGCGAGATGCTGCTCCACGCTGAAGAGGGGGATGCCCGCCGAACGGCATCGCGGCCTCCATGTCGACCCACGGTGCGTACGCCCGTTCGGCGACGGCATCGGCGCGCTCGTTCAGGATCTCGTAGAGGATCTGCAGCCCCTGGTTGGGGAGGCCGATCTCGTACGTGTCGGGGTAAAGGAGCAGCCAGGCCACCTTGTCCGGCCCGTGCTCGGGGTACTGCGCACCCTGCTCGCCGCCGATGTAGCGCGCCGGCTTGGCCACCTTGTGCAACAGCAGCTCAATCTGCGGCCAGAGGGTCTCCATCTCCCCGCAACCGTAGGCGACCCTCAGCCTGCCGCCGTCGTCGTGGTCGTGGTGGTCGTGGGCGTGCCGAGTGGCGCATTGGGGTTCGCTGCGTCGTTCGTCGCCGGAGCAGTCGGCGTCGGCGTCTTGACGGGTGAGCTGATGAGCGCCTGGTTCGCCGCGATGTAGTCGAAGATGTTGCGGACCAGAGGTGCCGCGGCCGATGCCCCGTAGCCGCCCTGGTAGATGACGGCGAGCACGAGGTATTGCGGGTTGGGGTTCGGCCCGAACGCAACGAACCAGCTGTTCGGCTCCAGATCCGGCCTGGTTCGACGCCGTCCCGGTCTTGCCGGCCAGGTTCCACGCCGACGGGAATCCCGACGAAGTCACCGTACGCGGTGCCGTTCGGGTTCGAGACGACGCCCTCGAGTCCCTGGAGGATGGCCGAGTAGTTGGTCGGCGAGATCGCCACGTGACCGGTGACCTGAGGCGCCAGTTTCTTCACGACCTTGCCGGTCAGCGGGTCGACGATCTCGGACGCGACCTGGGGTGCGTAGCGGGTGCCACCGTTGGCGAAGGTGGAGTACGCCACCGCCTGTTCGATCGGTGTGAGCACGGTGCCACCCTGGCCGAAGGCCATCTCGATGTTGTCGCCGGTGTACCACGAGGTGGTCGGGAAGTTCGTCGGCGACTCTTGATGCAGTTTCTGCCGGGTCGCCTGGCTGTCGACACGTCCCTGCGCCTCGCCGGGAATGTCGATCCCGGTGATCGTCCCTTCGCCGTACTGCGTCGCCTCGTTCTGGATGGGTGTCTCGCCGTACTGGCCCCGAGCGCTGTAGAAGAGGTTGCCCAGGTTGTAGAAGAACGAGTCGGAGGACACGGTCAGCGCGCCCGAGATGTTGTACTCCCCGGTTCCGTCTCCGGGGTTGTCGTTCAGCACGCAGCCTTGGGTGCTGACCACGCCCGCGGCCGGGCAACCGGGAATCTTGAAACTGCCGGTGTCGTTGTAATACTGACCAGGGGTCCATATTCCGTCCTGCAGGGCCGCCGTCGCGGTGACGAGCTTGAACGTCGAGCCGGGCGTGTAGAGGCCCTCGATCGCATAGTTGTTCTCCGCCCCGGTCGCTTCCAGCGCGCTGAAGTTGGCCGAGGAGATGCCGCCCACCCATTCGTTGAGGTCGTAACTCGGATACGACGCCAGCGCGTCGATCGCTCCGGTCTGGGGGTTCATGACGACGACGGCGCCGTTGGGCGCGGGCGGGTAACGCCCGTCGATCCCGTCGAGGGTCTGCCGGTCGGCCAGGATCTGTTGCTGCAGCGCTTGCTGGACCCACTGCTGCAACCCCGTCGTCATGTTCAGCACCACGGTGTCGCCGACCTGGGGCGCGGTTGTGCTCAGCGTCCCGACGACGTTGCCTTGGGCGTCCACCGAGAGCGCCTGGCGCCCGGCCACGCCGCGCAGGTACGGCTCGTACTGCGCCTCGATACCCGACACGCCGACCAGGCTGCCCTGGGTGTAGCCCTGGTTGGGGTGGGCGGCCAGCTGCTTCGACGTGATGTCCCCGGTGTACCCGAGGATCTGCGTCCCGGTCGTCCCACCCTGGGGGTAGGTGCGCTGCGCGACCGTTTCCACAGTGACGCCGGGGTAGTTCGCCTGGTTGGTCTGGAGGAACTGCACGGTCGACGTCGAGACGCCGACGGCGACCGGGACGGGCTCGTACGGGCTGTACCGGTTGTTGTTGACGGACGCCTGCACCTGCTGCGGCGTCTGGCCCACCAGCGCGGCGACCTTGCCGATGATGCTCGGGTTCTGCGCCGCCTCGGCGCGCGACAGGAGGATCTCGAGCTGCGGCATGTTCGACACCAGCACGGTGCCGTTGCGGTCGACGATCGCGCCGCGCGGCGCGGGGACCGAGACGACGCGCACCTGGTTGCGCGTCACCGCCGCCGCGTAGGTCTTGCCCTCCACCACCTGGAGCGTCCACAGGCGCAGCACCAAGACGCCGAACAACACCAGCACCACGACTCCGACGATGCGCAGTCGCAGGCTGGGCCGCGACTCCTCTTCCTCGGGAGACCCGACCAACGAGGCGACATTGACGCCCTTGCGCGGTCGCATCCGCGGCTGGCGCGCCGCGCTGCGCCACGAGCTGGCCCGTCGAGTTCGCCGGGTCACGGGCTTCAGGTGGACCCGGTCGCCCCGGATCGGGTGGCGAAGGGTCCGCTTCACCAGATTCCGGAGTCGGCCGACGCCGAGACGAGCGAGCGGCGATTGCTCTCACCGGCGAGCGCCCACCGCATGAAGCGGCTCACCGGGAGCACGAGGATGACGCTCGAGAGCCCCACGACCAAGAAGAGCGACAGGAAATTGATCTGGACCATCTGGTCCTGGCCGAGGATGGCGCCGAGCACGGCGAACAGCATGTCCGCTGCGACGCTTCCCGCGAGCGCGGCCACCGGCTTGAGCCAGCCGGCACGAGGGTCGACCGCCTTGGTGAGGGTGCCGATGGCGTACCCCAACAGGCATCCGACCAGGGCGGACAGCCCGAACGGTGTCGGGAGCACGAGGTCGAAGGCGAGACCGGCCCAGAATCCGACGATGGCACCGGTCTCGGGACCGTCGAGGAGGGCGGCCGTGATCGGGAGCAGCCAGAGCAAGTCGGGGTGCGCGCCCCCGATCCGCAGCGCCACCATCACCGTCTGTTGCACCATCAAGACCACGAAGATGACCAAGGCCACGCGGACGATCGAGCGCGCCCGTCATGTCTGGGGCACCCACTGCACGACGTCCACGTAGGCGAGCTGGCTCAGGTTGGCCGACGGCTCCACGGTGATCGACTCCTGGCTGGCGCCCGCCGCCGTGTGGAAGGTGGACACGGTGGCGACGGGGATGCCCGGTGGGTATTCCGCCGCGTTGAGCCCGCTCGTGTACAGGTGCTCGCCCTTGCGCACCGGCGTATGCGGCGCCACCAGGTCGGCCGTCAGGTCATTGCCGGGTCCCTGACCGTCGACGATGGCCGTGTAGAGGTTGTTCGGGCCGAACGTCACCCCGACCTTGGACTGCCCGTCCGTGATGAGCCGCACGACGGACGTGTGGTGGAACGCCAGGATCACCTGACCGACCAGTCCGCCTGCGCCGACCACGGGGTAGCCCACCACCACACCGTCGGCCCGACCCTTGTCGAGCGTGATCGTCGCGGTGAAGTTGGACGAGAACTCGTCTTGGGTCTGCGCGGTCACGACCGGCAGCGACTGGAGGTACGGGAGATTCTCGAGCTTGGTCAGCTGGTGCAGCTGGTTCTCCTCGAACCCTCGCTCGGCCTGCGTGGCTCGCAACTGGCCGATCGCCTTCTGCAACTGCTCGTTCTCCGACTGCACCGCGCCGTAGTCGAAGGCGCCGGCGAAGAAGTTGCCGATCGGACTGATGAGATCGACCACGCCCTGGCGCAACGGCGAGTAGACGTCGTTCGCCACGGACTTGATGCCCGAAGTCAGGCTGTGCGTCCGACCATTGAGGTCGAGCGAGATCAGCGAGAGTGAAACGACGACGAGGACGATGACCGTCAGCGTGCGGCGAGACCGCCGGGACCGGGCCACCCAGGAGAAACCCGATACGTCAGCGCGTCGAGGTGGTGATCAGCACCTGCTTCAGGGCCTCGAACTCCTCCAGGCACTGGCCGCTGCCGATGGCGACGCAGTGCAGCGGGTTGTGGGCGATGACGATCGGCATGCCGGTCTCGTGCTGGAGCCGGGCGTCGAGCCCGTGCAGCAGGGCGCCGCCGCCGGTCAGGACGATGCCCTGCTCCATGATGTCGGCGGCCAGCTCGGGCGGCGTCTTGTCCAGGGTGACCTTGACCGCGTCGACGATCGCCGAGACCGGCTCCTCGATGGCCTCGCGGATCTCCTCGGTGGTGGTGACGATGGTCTTGGGCAGCCCGGTGACGAGGTCGCGGCCGCGGATCTCGGCGTGCAGCTCCTCCTCGAGCGGGCAGGCCGAGCCGAGGGCGATCTTGATCTCCTCGGCGGTGCGCTCGCCGAGGGCCAGGCTGTACTCCTTCTTGATGAACTGGATGATCGCCTCGTCGAGCTCGTCGCCGCCGATGCGCACCGACTGGCTGGTCACGATGCCGCCGAGCGAGATGACCGCCACCTCGGTGGTGCCGCCGCCGATGTCGACGACCATGTTGCCGGTCGGCTCGTGCACCGGCAGGCCGGCGCCGATGGCCGCGGCCATGGGCTCCTCGATGATGTAGGCCGGCTTGCGGGCGCCGGCGTACTCGGCCGCCTCCTGCACGGCCCGCTGCTCGACGCCGGTGATGCCCGACGGGACGCAGATGACCATGCGGGGCTTGGCGAACTTGCGGCGCTGGTGCACCCGGTGGATGAAGTAGCGCAGCATCTTCTCGCAGATGTCGAAGTCGGCGATGACGCCGTCCTTGAGCGGCCGGATGGCCTGGATGTGGGCCGGCGTGCGCCCGATCATCCGCTTGGCCTCGGCGCCCACGGCCAGCGGGCGGCCGTCCTTGACGTTGACGGCGACCACGGACGGCTCGTTGAGCACGATGCCCGCGGCCGCGGACGTAGACCAGGGTGTTGGCCGTGCCGAGATCGACGGCCATGTCGCGGCCAAGCAAAGAGAGGCGATTGTCGGCCATAGCTGGAGTTCTCCCGGAGGGATGGCGGCAGGCGCCGGGGGGGACCGGCACCCGTTGGTGCGGCCCCAGCCTATGGGACGAGGCGAACGTTCACAATGCGGGCGCAGCAGAACTGCGTTCTGAGCTGGTCTTCTGCAGCAGTCCGGGGTGCCCGGACCGCCGGGGCGCTCAGGACGCCAGCGCCGGGAAGAACAGCGCGATCTCCCGCGCGGCCGACTCGTGCGAGTCGGAGCCGTGGACCAGGTTCTCCTGGGTCTCGATGCCGAGGTCGCCCCGGATCGTGCCGGGCGCCGCCTCGGCCGGGTTGGTCGCGCCCATCATCGGGCGCACCACCGCGCAGGTGTCCTCGGGCCCTCGACCACCATGACCAGGGACGGCGACCGGGTGATGAAGGTCACCAGGTCGCCGAAGAACGGCTGCCGGCGTGCTCGGCGTAGTGGCGCCCGGCGACTTCCTCGGTGATCGTGCGCAGCTCGGCCGCCACCAGCCGCAACCCCTTGCGCTCGAGCCGGGCGACGATCTCGCCGACGAGGCCTCGCTCGACGGCGTCGGGCTTGCAGATGACAAGGGTGCGGTCCACGAGGAGACGACACTACACAACGCGGCGACACCGCCATCGCGGGTGCGCACCGCGGTGTGGCGGCAACCGTCAGCGCCCGGCATCCTCCCACGGGACGTTCGAAGCCAGAGCGTCGGCCCGGGCCGCGCCGACGACGTAGAGCGAACCGGCGACCACGACGAGACCATCGGCGTCCACCATCCCGCGCGCCGTGCGCACCGCGTCGCGCACGTCGGGCTCTTCGTAGACGACGAACCCCAGCGCGCGGCCCGCTTCGGCGACGGCGGCGACGGGCATGGCGCGCGGCGTGTCCGGTGCGCAGACCACGAGGTCGCGCACGCCGGCCGCGGCGAGAGGCTCGAGCATGGCTGACGGGTCACGCCCGCTCAGCATCCCCACCACCGCGACGGCCGTGCCGTCGACGGCGAACTCTTCGGTCAACGCCGCGCCCAACGCGGCCATGCCGGCGGCATTGTGCGCGCCGTCGACGAGCAGCAGTGGACGTCGACCGAGCACCTCGAGGCGACCCGGCACGCGCACGGCGGCGAATCCCTCCTCGACCACCTCGGGCGCCAGCGCGTCGCCGAAGAACGCCTCCGCCGCCGCGAGGGCGACGGCCGCAT
>CAWDVF010000015.1:0-609695 GCA_963805665.1 uncultured Acidimicrobiaceae bacterium
TGTCCGATGTATTGCTCCATCGGGTAATCCGAGGCCTCCAGCCGCGGCTTGATCAACTCCGTCACCTGTGATTCACCCAAAGAACCCACATCGCCATCGCTTGGATTCTACGGACTCGCGGCGACGTCTGAATTTATCGGTCGGGCCAGTGAGCCCCTACAGTCGCAGCAGCGCGACCAATCCCTCGCGGGTCGCGTCACCGTGATGTGCTCATCGCAAGCCGCGGACCTGCCCCCCGTATGCCGGGACGAGGCGCCCCACCTGGCAGATGCGTGGCACGATCGACCGCTCGAGGAGGATAGGTTCGCGAGCGGACCATCTCTCAGGTACGCCTGGTGTGCCATTACCGTCACCGGGATTCGAAGCTTCAGCCTTCCCCTTCCCTCGCCGGCTGGTTCGGACGCAGAGCCAGCCCAGATGATCCGGCCGTCTCGGCCCTGATCGCCCGCGTCGGCGCGAGAGACCGGATGGGCAGACATTGGCGGTGCGTTCAACCTCAACGTGCGGATAGACGCTGAGCCGCCGGTTGTCCTCAGGGTTCATAGGCCCTGGGCCACTCGCCGCCGCGTGGCGGGACTGCGGCGGCTGCGGGAGCGGCTCCAGCGGACGCAAGTCCGCGTCGCTCGGCCGATCCCAGCTATGGGCCGCGACATCCTGAGGGTCGCTGATCGTTGGGCGGAGCTGGAGGAGTTCATCGATCACGTCCAGCCACCGGCGGGCGAGGACTCCTACGTCCGCCTATTCGAGGAGCTCGGACGTTTCCACACCGCGCTCCAAGCTGTCTGGGAGCCCGGTCCGCCCGAACCCCTCGACGACCACAGAACCTTCGGCCAACTGCGTTACTCGGTCGGCTTTACGCGCCGCAGGCTCGGACCCCGCAGCGAGCCGGTCGTGCGTCGGATGCGCCAACTGACTGGCGAGCTCTCCAAGCTCCGGAAGGTCCTCGAACTGCCATGCGCTCCGATTCACGGGGACTACAAGCTGAGCGACGCGGGAGAACTGTCAGACGGCTCATGGGCCACCTTCGACCTTGATTTCGCGAGGGTCAGGGAGCGGCTGTACGACATCGCGGGCAGCCTGAACCACGTTGCACAAAGCGGCCCCGATGGCGTGGGCCAGCCGATTGAATGGCTCGAGCCGCGACGACTGCTCGAGGCCTATGAAGGCACGGCTCCGGAACCGCTCACTCGCGACGAGCACCATTGGCTCCCCGGGGCTCTAGCCCTTATACCCCTGCACTTGGCCGCCACCGCAGGGCTCGTGGGCGACGGCATCGGCGAGGCCGAAGGCGCGATGAACGCGGCCGAGGCCTGGTGGTCGCGCCGGGCTGAACTCTGCTCGTAGTCCGGCGGCCGCGCCAGCGGGACTGGAGTTCCGAGGATACAGAACGGCACCGTATCGTTCCGAGTTGAACTGCCCCAGTTCGCCGGACCTGGGTGCGAACCTGGCGCCGTGGTGGGGATGTTTCGCCGCTCATTTGCGTTCAAGGAGCGCCAGATCGGAAACCTGCCGAGGGTCCCTCAGGCCTTTGGCTCCTGTCGGATGTAGATGCAGATCTCCCGGAGTAGGCCATTGGCATCGGTGTCAAAGACGAGACATTCATCGGTGACAATTGGGCCGGCTTCGGCTTCGATCGTCTCGCGAAGTTCGGCCATGGCCCGTTGACAGCCGAGCTCAGTGACTTGGTCGACGTCCATCCGATATCCAGGAAGTGTGGGCATCGTGCGCTGAAGAAAGGAGAGATAGGACGCCGCTCCCCGATAGTCGTCTCCATAGGGTCCTCGCCTGAGTACCTCTGCAGCCAGGCACGTCTGCACTTGTTTCCAGTCCATGCGTGCGAGTGCATGTAGGTAGCGTCCGACAACAGAGACAGCAGGACTGTCTTGTTGGGGCGACTCCACTCAACCAGTTTAGAAGTGAGGCACGGCTGCCCCCATGCGCCGGGCTGGGGTGCAGCTGACAGGCACTTCGGACCAATGGCAAGACCTCCTGAATGAGGCACCAATCGGTGCTCTCTTCTGGCTGCGGATAACGTCTTTGCCGTGCAGACACAGTCCGTGGGCGATGTGACGACTCAGGTGAGTGACGGTGTCCTCACTTTGACAATCGATCGTCCGTCGAAACGCAACGCACTTACACAAGCGATGTATGGCACATTGGCTGACGGTCTTCATCGAGCAGATGTGGACGAAGGAGAATTGGGTGCGGTCGTAATCACGGGCGTTGGCGATGTGTTCACCGCTGGTAACGACCTCGGTGACTTCGCGTCGGGCGAAAACCTCGATGAGGTTGATCGCTTCCTCACGACCATCTCATCGGTCCGTGTTCCGATCGTGGCGGCCGTAAACGGTATCGCGGTCGGCGTGGGACTGACGCTGCTGCTTCACTGCGACCTTGTGTACGTCGAACCCACTGCGACGCTATGGGCCCCGTTCGTCGAACTGGGCCTCGTGCCAGAAGCCGCTTCGAGCCTGCTATTGGGCCGAGTGGTCGGAGAACGGCGGGCCTCAGAGCTGATCCTGTGTGGTCGGCACATCGACGGACGAGAGGCTGCTGAATGGGGCTTAGCGAACGCCGCGGTCACGCCGGCACTAGAGGTGGCCTTCAAAGCGGCTTACGAGCTTGCCGCTCAGCCGCCGAAGGCGCTAAGGATGGCAAAGACCCTTCTGCGTTCCGACGAGCGAACGGTCGAAGGTCGCATGGCCGAGGAAAAGGCGGCGTTTCGTGAGGCTCTGAGTGGACCCGAGTTTGCTCAGATTGTCCGACGCCGCCTTCGGGCAACCTAACGCCCGGCCTTAGCCCCATGGGGTAGCCCCGTTCGCCGGAGGGCACCGCACCCGCGAACCAATCGGAGGCTCCCGGAGTCAGTATTTGGCATGCGAAGGATCGTGGTTGGCCCCGTCCTAGCCCTCCTGGGTATCACTGCTCTCGCATTCGTCCCGGGAGTCGCTTCGGCAAGTGGGAGCGAGTTCGGCGTGGCGACTGGTAAAGCGATTGCTTGTTCGGGTCCGGCATTGGAAGCGGTGGCCCACCTGAGCGTTTACAGAGAGGATTCGCTGATTCGCTCATTGTCTCTGCCTCAGGGCGCCACATTCCGATTCGTGTTGAAACCTGGTGTGTACGTCATTTCAAACCAGGGCCATCCCGGGCGTTACGTCGGAAGCCCTCCTTTCCGGGTGCGATCCGGACGAACGACTCGCGTGACCGTCCGCAACTTTTGCAGGTAAGAGCCTCACTGAGGGTGTCCCAGTCCGCCGGGACGGTGGGCCCCTTCGGCGTCTAGGAGATCCCTCCGGTGGAGGCTTCGACTGTTCGGACCCCCTGACGTGGATGCCTAGGGTTGCCCAATGGCCGTGGCCTTCCTGTTGGTCTTCCTCGCCTTTGTGGTCGGCGCGGTGCTGCTCGATTTCTTTGCAGACAGAAGGTGGGCGATTCGGCGCGGAAAGCCTCAGCTTGACTTCACAAAAGGAATCGCTGCTTCGGCTTGACGAACATTCCCCAAAAGCAGGCGTACCAGCTCATCGTGTTCTGGAAGCCCAAATCGGGGGGCGGTTGCGAGTTCCTTTGTGCGGTGCGACCCCGGTCTGCGATCGCCCTCGCCGGAGGCACTCGATGCACTCAGTTGGCGGGTCAACTAGCGGAGGCCATCACCTTGCAATCCAGGGGCATCTGAAACTGTCCCCGATCGCCGGAGGTGGGCGCATTAGGTAAGTCGCTGCCTGTGTCTAGAGCCGACAGTGCTCCTCCCACGTTCCTACGGCTTCGGCGGCACCGTCCGGGGTCGCATCAACTCGAAGAATTCTTCCTGTTGCGCGATGACTTGAATCGCGTCCCAGAACCGGAGCGCCTCTTCGCCGGTTGGCGCTTCAGACATGACCGGCCCCTTGAATCCATACGGCGGATCCGACTCAACGACAATGGTCGGAGTCTGCGCCTTTGGGCCGGCGAATGCATAGGCAATCTGCATTGATTCGATAATGGACGTATCCCACTTTTCGTCGTGTTCCGCGTCAGCCAGCGACGGGTTCAGACCACGGCCTCGAGGCAGTCGCTGATCACCGACCCGCCGCCCCCCAAAAGGACTGAATGGTCCATCCCGAAGTAACGAGGTCCCCATTCTGTGTACAGGCCATCCACGGCAGCTTCCCCGACCTCTGCACGCGCCGCCTCAAAGACCCGCAGCATGCGGTGTGACAGCTCGTGCGCCGCCAAACCAAACGCTCGACGTTCAGAAGGAAATCCTGGCGTCAAGTCATAGTCATCTCGAATCTCGATGCAGTGCGACTTCCACGTGATGGTGAGATCTCGTGCCGGAGCGACGTCGACGAGCCACCGGGAGGTAACCCACGCCCAGGGGCAACTCGGGTCGACAAAGAACGAGACGTTGCTCATACCGTCACGTTATCGGCCGGTCTCGATGGGTCGACAAGTTGGCCTGCCCCGAACGCCGGGCTGGCGGCAGTTACTGAAACCCCAGCGGATACCAGATGCCTCGCTCGTTTGGCGGTGCCATGTTGGGAACGACGTGACCTTGATCTAGCGTCCCGACGTCAACATCCTCTACAAACCGGGTCACGGTCGGAAGCATTTGACCGAGGCGTCCAGTGTCCAAGATGAGCTTCCGAGCGTCTTCGGCCGTCCATGCCGTGACACCCCACCATGGCGACAACTTGGCAGCTTTGGAGGTGGTCGGGTCGAACTCAAACCAGAATCTGGTCAGCGAAGCCATGGCCCCGACAGATTCGCACAGACCGCCTATCCCAATACGCCGGAAGTAAGTCACAAGGCCTAGTCGCCGACGCTCGTGGCGCCGCAGCCACGCTTAGTGGTTTTTGCCCGCCCATCTACCTTGGACTCGTAGCATCCAGTCGCAGCACGACGATTCAGGAGGTTGTTTCGATGGCGATGCTGCCGAAGTACAAACCCGGCCCTGGTTGGTCCAAGGACAAGAAGACCGGAGCCTGGCTGCCGCACTACTCCCTGACCCAGGACTTCGGAGGAGCAGCACTCGTATCCCTGGTCTTCAAAGTGCTCGCAGTTTTAATTCTCATTGGCGGAGTTGTATCCGCCGTCGTGACCACGAACACGCTGCATCAGAACGGGGTGAACCACCAAGACACCTTTGCAATCGTGCTCGGCATCGTTGCTGGCGCAGTCGTCGGCCGCGTCAGCGATGGCGTTCTTTAGCTACGTTCTGGACCTGCTGCGAGCCATTCACTACGGGACCGGGTACGACAACGCAGCGAAGACCGCATTCCATGAAACCTCTGCGGCACGGTCGAGCAATCCATCCGGCTGGTATCCAAGCCCTGGGGATGAGGGAACGCTCCGCTGGTGGGACGGCCAACGGTGGACCGATCAAACCTTGAAGCGACAGTTGTAACCTCCGACTGCCCGGTATCGCCGGGATTGAGGCCTCAGTAAACGCCGCGACTGGTGCTGCCAGATGGCTTTTACTCCCCGAGAGTGGCCAGCCAAAGAAGGTAGCCTTCGCTGCGTCCACGAGGTGCGAAGGGATAAAAGAGATGCCTGAGTTCCCTGCGATTACTCATGTGGCGCTCACGGTTACGAGCCTTGAACGGAGTGTGCCTTGGTTCAAGGATCTGTTCGGCTCGGACCCAATCCTTGACGAGGACACAGGTCCGTTCCGGCGCGTCGCTTGGCTTACCGGCGGCACAATCGTCGGCCTCACTCAGTTTCCTGACTTGGACAGCGCTGAGCCGTTCAACGAGCGGCGGCCGGGGCTCGATCATCTGGCTTTCGGCTGTGCCAACCGCGATGAGTTAGAGGCATGGGAAATCCGACTGAACGAACTCGGCATCCCCAACGGTGGCATCGTGGACACGCCTTCCTATTCGGCATTGTCGTTTCGAGATCCCGACAACATCGCACTTGAGTTCTTCGCACCCCGGGGCTAAGACCGGCGGAGTATCCGACTGCTTATAGGCCATCCCATTCCGCCGGATCGGTGGGATCGTTGCAGTTGGATTGCTGTGGCCAGCATTCGGCGGCGTTTACAGCGTCCAATCGTCGACGACCGTTAGGTCTGTGAATTCGGGAGGACCCTCGAAGATCTCCATCATCGTCGCCCTCGCTGTTTCGAGTCCCTCCTGGCGACGGGCGTCGTTCTCGCGCTCTCGGGCCTTCTCTTCGCTATCAAACACGACGAACATGATGACTCGGCTCGGGTCTTTCGCGTCCCTGGTTGCCGTCGAATGAACGAGACCTGAACCCGGCTGTTCGGATGCCTTCAGCTGGGCCGTCAGTTTCGCCAGATCGCCTTCTTTGCCCGGCTTCAAACGCGTCGATGATCATTTGTGCCCACATAGCGCCAGCCTCCCTTAATGGATAGGCGCACCGTACCCTCCGATCCTGAGCACAGACTGTCCCACTTCGCCGGGACGAGGCGCACACCACTTCAGGATTCACATTGTCCTGAACTATCAGTCCTGCGGCGTCATGGATTCGAGCATCGCCGCCATTTCTTCGTGGACGAGATTGACTGCCTGCAATGGGCGAATCATGACTCGGAACTCAATGATGCGTCCCTTGTCGTTGCACCGGATGATGTCGACCCCGTTGACGTATTTGCCCGCCATGGTGGTCTCGAACTCCATGACGGCCGTGTCGTCGCCAAGCACTGTCTTGGTGTAGCGAAAGCGTGCCTCGGGCTTAGAGTCCTGTCCGATCGATTTCGGTTCCCTTCCAGCGAATGTCTTACCCGCAGCCTGCAGATAGAGGCTTGTGATCTGCTTTCCACGCTGTGGCGTAAAAACGATCGGAGAGTAAAAGACGACGTCCTCGTCGAGCAGAGCGTCGAGCCCTCCTGGCAGCTCCTCGTTCAGGTAGGCATGCCACTGTTCGACAACACGCTCGATCACCTTGGCTCCTTCGTCGTCAGCCATGGAGACCTGGCTCCAGGCGATCACGCCCCCCAAACTACCGCCGCTTGAATATTGAGAATGTGCCCCGTCCGCCGAGACTGAGACCTTCGGTCCTGCTCGATTTCGCCAGAAGGCCGAAACAAGAGAGCGGCCTTCTGCTCGAGAGCATCATGTTGATATGCCGTCGGCTTTGACTCCCACCTTTTCGTAGGCGTTGCCAAAGAAGCTGATGGGTGTCACTACCCCATCGAGGGAGATCGTGGCGCAGAAGTCGTGCACGCCATACTCGACGACGCTCGAGTACGAGCCCGGGGCCAGGAGCGGGCCCCACGGGCTTCGTTTTGCGCTCTGGCTCATCGGCTCGTTCGGTGCTGACTGAGCCGACAGAGTCGATTTCAGTGACCCGCAGATTATGTCACCACCCGGGTAGGCGAATGGAACACTGCTGTTCAGCGTACTGAATGTCATGTGCGCGCTGGCGCCGCCTTCGACAATGTTCTGCTCGGTCTGCGCATTGTCTTCGACGTCTTGGCGGAGAGCTCCGGTCAGCGGCCAGGTTGGACCCGGAGGCGGATTTCCAGAGTCAGCCATGTCTTCAAAGAACGTGGCGAACTGACTTCCAACGATCTTGACGTCAAAAGGAGCCTGAGGGGCCGGAACTACCTGGGAGGCGCCCAAATAGGTCGCCGGGCCCGAATAGTCCACCATGTAGGCAACTCGCCAGCGAGATCTCGGTCCCACCCTGGTCAGTACGGCATCTTCTGCAAAGGCATCCTCCGGCTGGGAGCCTGTAAAGGCGACCTCAGCCAAGAAGGACAGGGGATAGGCATCTTCTGGAGGCACGCTGAACTTCACGGTGTAGTGCGACCAACGCCACGGACCACACCCACAAGCGAGTGATCCCACGGTGGCTTCTGCCATCTCGGACGTCCCGTATGCGCTCAGCTGAGCGACGTTTGCATGGTCAAAGCCCGAAAGGAACCCGGGCCAGGTCGATCGAAACGCTGTTTGCGCTGTTGCAACTGTCAATCTTGGGGGTGCCTGCTGCGATTGCCCAGCTGTCGCAGGGCTGCTCGTCACGAAGGAGAAGGCCGCGAACACGCTGAAGACAGCCACGAACAATCGGCCAACTCTTGATACACCTCCCACAAGGCGAAATTGTAGGTACTCAGTTGTGAAAACCCCATGGGCCTTAAGGACCAGATCCATATTGCGACCACCGGGAATGTGCGGAAACGGCTACCGGTTGGCGTCATTGCCAGAAGCTCCAGCTGCCGCGTCCCAGCGGAATAATGGGTCGTCGGAGTTTCTAATCCAAACCGACGACCGCGTTAGGGCCTGCCCCCAGTTCGCCGGGATGGGGTGACACCCTGCGGCAGCATGGGGGCGGGGGCTCGAATGAGATGATGTACTAGCGAAGATGACCGTGAAAGAGTCAGGCGAACCGCGAATCAAGCCCCGTGGCCGTCCGCGGTCGCTGACGACAGAGCAAATCGTCGAGGCTGCGCTGGCGCTGACCAACGAATCGAGTCTCGATGATCTCTCCATGCGAGCCTTAGCAAATGAACTGGGCGTTCCGGTCATGACGATCTACAACTACGTCGCCAGCAAGGATGCTCTTAACGAGTTGGTCGTCGACCAAGTACTGCGCCCGGTGGACGTGCCTTCTCCCGAGGCGGGGTCCTGGGAGGAACGGATGCGGACAGCTTCAGCGCGACGCCCGCGGAGCGATGCGTCAGCACCCAGGCCTCTCGTTCAGCCGGCATGGCAATAGCAGCCAGGAGGCCATGCGACTGGCCGAAGGAGCGATGTCGATCCTTCAAAGTGGGGGGTTGCGCTTCGGCGAGGCCGTCGATGGCGTTCGCCACACTGTTCACGTTCATGCTCGGGCCAGATCGAATTGGACGTTCTGGTCCGATTCGACGGGTGGCAGAGGGGAAGCCACCTTCGAGGGCATGACGACCGGCGCGTAGCGATGTCCCGGGACGAGCTCTTCGAGGTCGGCTTGGATGCCGTGATTGCCGGTATCAACCTGAACATGGGCACGCCGAGCAATAAGCGACGAGGACGCACTTAGGACAAGTAGGCAAGAGGATCGCTTTGACCCGGAGGCACCACCAGGTGCTTCAGCGACGAGACGCAGTGGCAGCTCCACCAGGCGGCGAACCAAGAGGCTCTTGTGGTGGTGCAGGTCCTCCGCCGGTACGTCGAGCTCGAACCGAGAGGTTCGAGCGAGGAGCTGCTCGAAGGCCACTCTCGCTTCGAGCCGCGCTAGCGGGGCTCCGAGACAGAGGTGGATGCCCCATCCGAAGCCGACGTGACGGCGCGGGGCGCCGCGCTCCACGTCGATCGAGTCCGGGTTCTCGAAGGCGGAGCCATCGTGATTCGCCGCGGGCCAGACCAGCACCAGCCGAGCCTCGGCGGGGAGGTTGACACCGGCGAGTTGTGTGTCCCGGTGACCCGGCGGTAGTGGCCTCGAAAAGGCGGATCGATCCGACAGGCTTCCTCGACGAACGTCTCGACGAGCGCCGGAGTTCCGCTCGGAGGCGCTGCTGGAGCGCTTGATCTTGGCCAGGATCGAGACGCCGGTCCCGATGAGGCTGGTGGTGGACTCGCTCCCCGCGGAGACCAACAACAAGAGGATGATGAGGGCCTCCAGGTCGTTCGAGCTCACCGGAACTCGACGGCCTCCGCACACACCCCGATCACGGTGTTTTGGTCTGGTTCAGCGGCGGCACGTGCTTGCCCGTAGGCGTCCGCGACGGGGCCGAGGTCAGCCGATGATCGCTTGGATCTCGCGGCATCGATGCTTCGGACGCGAACCCGCTGATCTGCTCGCCCGACGCATAGCCGAAGTCACGGACGAACTCGGCCGCCTCGTCGGGCAGGCCGAGCAAGCGAGACAGCACCACGGCGGGCAGCGGGATCGCGGCTTCGCTCATCCACTCCATTGCGCCGACATGTCCAGATGTGGGTCGAGGAGGTCGTCGACCAGCGCCCGGACGCTCGGTCTCTCTTGTTCGATGCGGCTCTTGAGTGAAGAGCCGGCTCAGGACCTTGCGCTGGCGAGCGTGGTCGGGCGGGTCAGCGGTGGCAAGCACCATCGGAACGTCGAGGCCCTCAGCCAGCTCGCTGTTCGCGGACAACAGCTCAGGATCGCCCGTGCAATTGAGGTGCAAGAACTTGATGGTGTCGCTCGAGAACGTCGCGGGTCGGCGATGACTTCGTGGATGAGGCTCCATACGCGTCACGAGGAATGCTGCCAGTCCCGTCGACCTCGTGCACGGGGTCGAGCTCTCGGAGCTGCGCGAAGTACTCGTAGGGCTCTTCGACCACGACGGGATCGAACAGTGGATCGACGATCGTCACGGGGCCTGAGAGGGACGGCTCATTTCCGTACACCTTATGGAAATGAGCCGTGACAGCGCAAGAGGGTTACACGGGTGCCCCAGATCGCCGGTGAGGAGGCACGCGAGCAGCTCGTCGGACCGGGCGAAGCGCGCGTGCAGAGCGATGCGCGGGTTGAGGTTGGTGGGGTCCTTGTACTGCTTCTCGCGCAACTTAGGCGGCGTCGGTGCCCAGGCCCGCGAGCCCTGTCATCGGATCTCTCCGCGCGGCACGATCACCTTGATCATCTGGAGCGCCGGGTTCTCCGGTTGCCACAGGTCCGGGAACTCCTCGAGCGGCCGGAACCCGAGCGCAAAGTAGAAGTCCCGGGTCTGGACGTAGCCGGCGTCGGGGCTGCGGGGGCTCAGCGTCTTGACCTGGAGGTACTCAATGTCCCTTCCGCGCAGCCACGTCTCGGCGAACTCGATCATCAGACGGCCGATGCCCTCGCGGTGGTGCTCGGGCACCACCCCCATGACGTAGATCTCCGCCGCGTACGGCGTGTGCACGACGAGGGTCAGAACTCCGACGTCCTCGCCGCGCCGCGTCACCACCAGGGTGGGATGCAAATCGGCCTTGGCCACGTAGTCCTCGACCGATTCGGGGACCCCGAACCACGTCGGCAGCGTGGCGAGCACGCGGCGAACGGTCTCGCCGGCACCTTCCGATTGGACCCTGAGCTGGAATTCGGGTGTCGCGACCACCCCGTCCAGCTTGCCTCGACGCGGCGGCGGGGCGCTCAGAGCGCGCGCTGCACGCCCTCCCAGTAGGGGTCGCGCAGCTTGCGCTTGTAGAGCTTGCCGTTCGGGTCGCGGGGCATCTCGTTGGTGAAGTCGATCGTCTTGGGCATCTTGAACTTGGCCAGCTTGTCGCGCGCAGAAGGCGAGGATCTCCTCGGCCAGCTCGTCGCCGGGCTCGACGCCCTCGGCCGGCTCGATCACCGCCTTGACCTCCTCGCCCCAGTCGTCGTTGGGGATGCCGAACACGGCGGCGTCGCCGACCTTGGGGTGCGAGAGCAGCACGTTCTCGATCTCGGCCGGGTAGATGTTGGCGCCGCCCGAGATGATCATGTCGATCTTGCGGTCGCGCAGGAACAGGTAGCCGTCCTCGTCGATGCAGGCCGACGTCGCCGACGGTGAAGAAGGCGCCGATGCGGTTCTTCTTCGTCTTCTCCTTGTCGCCGTGGTACTCGAAGCTGGCCGTTCCGCATCGACATGTAGACGGTGCCGATGACGTTCGGCTCCGCGATCCGGTTGCCCTCGTCGTCGAAGATGGCGATCTCGCTGATCGGCCACGGCTTGCCGACCGTGCCGGGCTTCTGCAGCCACTCCTCCGCCGTGACGAGCGTGCCGCCACCCTCGCTGGCGGCGTAGTACTCGTCGACCGCGTTGCCCCACCAGTCGATCATCTTGCGCTTGACGTCGATCGGGCACGGGGCGGCGGCGTGGATCATGTGGCGCAGCGACGACACGTCGTACTTGGCCCGCACGTCCTCGGGCAGGGCCAGCAGGCGGTGGAACTGCGTCGGGCACCATGTGCGACGTCGTCACCTGGTGCTCTTCGATGAGCCGCAGCATCTCCTCGGGCGTCCACTTGTCCATGAGCACGACGGTGTGGCCGAGGTGCAGCGACGCGCTGCCGAAGCGCAGCACGGCCGTGTGGTACAGCGGCGAGCCGATGATGTGGACGTTGTCGTCCTGCGGCTGGATCCGAAAAGAGGAAGAGCAGCCCCGCCAGTCCGAGCGCCGCCTGCTCCGGGGTGACGCCCATGAGCGGGCGGTAGATGCCCTTCGGGTTGCCGGTGGTGCCCGAGGTGTAGTTCATGACGTCGCCGACGGTCCGGTCCTCGGGCAGCGTCGTGGGCTGCGCGTCGCGGAAGGCGGCGTAGGGCGGAAGCCCGGGACGTCGCCGACGGCGAGCCGGCCCGAGGCCGTCGATCCCCGCCTCGTCGGCGGCCGCCGTGGCGACCTCGGCGAAGCGCTCGTGCGCGACGAAGACCTTGGCGCCCGAGTCCTTGAGGATGTAGGCGATCTCGGGGGCGACGAGGTGGTGGTTGATCGGGACGAGGTACCAGCCCGCCTGGAGGGCGGCCAGGTAGACCTCGATCATCTCCGCGCCGTTCGGCAGCAGGGTGGCGACGACGTCGCCGTTGCCGAAGCCCTGGGCCCGCAGGGCGTGGACGACCTGGTTGGCCCGGCCCAGCAGCTCGCCGGCGCTCACCTCGTCGCCGTCGGGCGTCACGAGGGCCAGGTCGTCGGGATTTTCCTGGGCCAGCGCCCAGAAGCCGAGGTCACCCATCTGCAGTCTCCTTGGAGGTCTCGCGAAGCGGAGGCACAAATGGCAGCCCCCGCCGTCCGCAGGCTAGAACGTGTTCTAACTTACGGCAATTTGTGCCGCCCGGCGGCCCGGGCCATGAGAGATCAGGAGATTCAACCATGGCAGGGTTCCTCGAGGGCAAGGTCGTCGCGGTCACCGGCGGTGGCGGCGGCATCGGGCGGGCGGTCGCGCTGGCGGCCGCCGCCGAGGGCGCCAAGGTGCTGGTGGCCGACTACGGCGTCGGCATGGCGGGGGAGGACCCGAGCAGCGAGGTGGCCGACGCCGTCGTGGCCGAGATCACGCAGGCGGGCGGCGAGGCCCTCGCCGTCGCCGACGACATCTCGAAGATGGACTCGGGCGAGCGGCTGATCGCCACGGCGGTCGAGAAGTGGGGTCGGATCGACGGCGTGGTGGCGGTGGCCGGGATCCTGCGGGAGCGGATGCTCTTCAACATGTCCGAGGACGAGTGGGACGCCGTCATCGCCACCCACCTCAAGGGCCACTTCACCGTCTTCCGGGCGGCCGCCGCGGTCATGCGCAAGCAGGAAGGTGGCGGCGCGCTCATCGGCTTCACGTCGGGCGCCTTCGTCGGCAGCGTGGCCCAGGCCAACTACGCGGCCGCCAAGGGCGGCATCGTCTCGCTGGTGCGCTCGGCGGCGGTCGGCCTCCACCGCTACGGCGTGACGGCGAACGCGATCGCCCCGGTGGCCCGGACCCGGATGTCGGCCAACGTGCCGGTCGAGCTGGCCGAGATGGGCGACGCCGAGGACGTGGCTCCGATGGTCGTCTACCTGCTGAGCGACCAGGCCAAGCACATCACCGGGCAGGTCTACACGGTGGTCGGCTCGAAGATCGCCGTGTGGAACCAGCCGGTCGAGGTGCGGGCGATGTGGGCCGAGGGCCGCTGGACGCCCGAGCAGATCGCCGAGCGGATCGACGCGAACATCGGCCAGGAGCGGATGGGCCTGATCGACCGGATGGAGCAGGCGGCGGCGGCAGGAGAAGCCGAACGGCTGAGCAGCCAATGAGGGTCCGCGGGCCCTGTCGGACGGAGACGCCTCGAAGTTGGCGGAGGAGCACCGGGCCTCGGGCCGGCCGATTCAGGAGATGGAGCGCAACCTCGGGCGAGGCCGGACGGCGCTGTAGACCTCGAGGGAGTTGCCCTCGTGATGGGCGGCCACCACCGCGGCGGGACCGTCGGCCTGAGCGTCGAAGACGCGGCTCATGTTCTGGCCCCACGCCACCGCGGAGCGCGCGATGTGTCGGTCGGGCTGCTCCCAAGGCGGGATGCACAGCTCAATCTGGTACATGGGCTCGAAGGTCACGACGTGCGTGGCGTCCCCACCGTGGGTGGCCATCCACTCCCGCTTCTCTTCGTCGCTCCAGTTGGTCCTCTCGGTGTCCATGGGCTCGCTCGTGGTCGGTATCCAGGGCTGGACCGTGGCCATTGCGCACGTACCCCCTCTCTCCCGCCGTATCCCTACATCGGAAGAAGTGCGGTGTGGGCCCGGACTTGCGCATCGTTCATGCAATTTCCGATTTTGACCTGGTCTTATGGGTATACGGCGCGCCGGGGGTGCCCGGATGGCGCAACAGCGTTGCGGTGACGCCCGCGTGAACGGCGGCCGACGATCACGTGACGAAGGCCCGCGGGTCCACCACGTCAGCGCGGGGTCTCCCTAATTTCAGCGGCGGCGCAAGGAGCGGGCGCCCAACGAGGTTTCCCTTACGAGGGCGGGTCGGAACGTCGAGGAACGGGGACACGCAGTCATGACCACACGAATCGAAGAAGCAGTGGCGCACGGTCCGGAGCACTCCGAGGCCATTCCCGAGATCCGCCCGTGGCGCGAGGTGGGCTGGATCTTCAGGGACGGCGACGCACTGGCGATCGAGCGCCAAGGCGATCGCATCCGCGCCCGGAATGCCCGGTTCTCGCACTTGCGCGAGGAATAGCGACCAGGAACTGCCGCCGCCTCAGGTCGGCCGAGGGGCTTCCCCGCGCGTCGCCGAGCGCGTCGTGGATCAACGGATCGACGGGGGCGGCCGTCCCCAGCTCGTGATCGGCCGGCATCGCCTCGAGCTCGTCGCCGGCGTGGTGGGTCCGCAGCCACTCGCGCCAGCGCGTGCGCGTCCGCCAGAGGATGACCGCGCCGGACACGACCAGCAGGACACCCGCCAGCTGGACGAGGTCCGAACCGAGGCGGCCGTCCTCGCCGAGCCACAGGTGCTCGTCGAGGGAGCGCTCGATGCCCCAGAGGACCATGGCCGTGCCGATGCACGATCCCGGGCGGGTAGCCGAGTGCGGCGCGTGCCGTCGGGCCAGCGGTCGAGCCGCCGTTCGATCGCGATGAGGATCGAGGTAGACGGCGAAGTCCTCGAGGGCCTGGAAGATCGGCACCGGCAGGCGCCGGCCGGCCTGGCCGGCGTAGTACATGCCGAACCACTGGTGGGTCGGGTGCCCGCCGCCGGCCACCATCAGCTGCGGGCCGAGCAGGCGGCCCATGGCCCAGCAGGCCATGAGGACGGGGGCGACCAGGTCGAGGGCGCGGCCGAGCGGGAGCTCGGGGCAGCGGCGGCGGGTGAGGATGATGCCGGTCGGGCACGGCGAAGAGCAGGCCCGCCGAAGGACGAGAGCCCGCCGTGCCAGATGGCGAGGATGTCGCCGGGGTTGTGCGAGTAGTAGCTGAGGTTCGAGAGCACGTGGAGGGCCCGGGCGCCGACGACGGCGGCCAGGATGATCCAGAGGAAGACCGGGACGAACCAGTCGGTGCGGTAGCCGTTCCGCCGCAGCCGCCGCTCGAAGTAGGTGAAGCCGAACCAGAACGTGAGCGCGAGGCCGATGCCGTAGGTGTGGACCTGGAGCGGTCCGATGTGGAAGTCGACGGGGATCGGTTTCATGGCACGGCTCAGGCCAGGTTACGACCGACGAGGGTGCGGCCGGGATGGACGACGCGGTGACGGCGGGGAGTGCGGCGAAGGAGCGGTGCCGGTGAGCCGGAGGCGGCCCGGAGCGCTACGGCCGGCCGGCGCCGACGAAGCCGTCGCCCAGGCGGAGGCCGGTGATCCAGACGGAGGCTCCGGTGTAGGGCGCCTCGATCATCGAGCCGCCGCCGACGTACATGGCGACGTGCTCGGAGCCGCCGGGGCCGTAGAAGAGGAGGTCGCCCGGCTGGAGGTCGCTGACCGGCACCGGGGTCGAGTCGGCCATCTGGGCGCCCGAGTAGTGCGGCAGGCCGACGCCGACCTGGCCCCACGACCAGGCGGTCAGCCCGGAGCAGTCGAATCCGGGCTGGCCGAGCCCTTGGGGGACTCGGCACCCCAGACGTAGGGGACGCCGATCTGGCTCTCGGCGGCCTGCACGGCCCCGGCGCCACCGGGGGCGGTCGGCGGCGGGGCGGCCTGGCTGAGGCGCCGCCAGCTGCGAGCCGCCCGAGCCGCTCGGACGACGGGTCGCCGCGGCGGCGGCCGCGGCCTGTCGCTGCTTGGGCGGCCTTGGCGGCGGCGGCGGCTTCTTGGTCCTGCTGCTGCTTGACGAGCGTGGCGATCTGACCCTGCTCCTGGGCCAGCGCGTTCTTCTGCTGCCGATGGCCTGCGCGTTCTGCGCTGACCGGCGTCCTGCTCGGCGTTGACCTGGGTCTGGCCTGGCGCCTGCTCGCCTTGCAGCTGCGCCTCCTGCGCGTTCAGCGTGTTCTCCGCCGTGTGCAGGTTGTCGACGGCGAGGGTGATGTCGCCCTCGGCGATCTTGTTGTACTCGGTCGGTCGCGCCCAGGGTCTTCTGGTTGCCGCTGAAGATCGGGTTCTGCGTCGACGCCGTGCCGTCGGAGATGTAGTTGGCGATGGCCGCCTTGGAGAGGGTGCGCCTTGTCCTTCGCCACCTGCTGCTGGTCGGCGGCGATGTTCGCCTTGGTCGTCGCGATGTTCGAGTTGATCTGCGAGCAGGTGGTACTGCGCGGCGTCGTACTGCTGGCTCAGGGCGGACATCTGGTTCTGCGCCTGCGGTCAGCTGCGCTCTCGATCGCGGCGGCCTTGGCCTTGGCGTCGGAGATGGCGTCACCGGCGGCCGGGCGCGCCAGGCTAAGCACAGTGCTCGACAACACTGTGACGACGGTCAACGCGGGGACACCGACCCGCCGGAGCAGCCTATGCGCTCCTTGAAGACCGCGGCGTGGAGTGGTGCATGAAGCCCGCTCTACGTCAGTCACGATGGGCCACATTCTTATTGGACCCGTCTGGTGGATTCAAACACCCTCGGTGCGAAACGGCTGTGTATGGTCGTACTGATGGTACGAAGATGCAGGTGGCATAGCGTGAACAAGAAATTTCGAACTTTCGCGCGCACGACGTGTGAGCTTCAGAGCAGAACGGAAAGCGATCGCGGGAACTACGGTCGGGCGCATGGCGAGATGGACAAATGATCGAATTCCCGAGCAACGGATCGACGGCCGGCGGCTATCTGGCCACGCCCGAGAGCGGCAGCGGGCCCGGGGTGATCGTGATCCAGGAGTGGTGGGGGCTGGTCGACCACATCAAGGACGTGTGTGACCGCTTCGCCGCCGCCGGTTTCGTCGCCCTGGCCCCGGACCTCTACCACGGCCAGAAGGTGCCGCCCGGTGAGCCCGACGAGGCGGGCAAGGCGATGATGGCCATGAAGATGGACCAGGCGGCGCGGGACATGAGCGGCGCCGTCGACGAGGTCCTGCGGCGCAGCGCGGGCGACACAGGTCGGCGTGATCGGCTTCTGCATGGGCGGCGGGCTGGCGCTCGTGCTGGCCACGCAGCGACCCGACGCCGTGGCCGCCGTCGTGCCCTGCTACGGCATCATCCCGTGGCCCGACGCGCAGCCCGACTACGCGGCCATGTCGGCCGCCGTGCTCGGGCACTACGCCGAGAACGACGACTTCTTCACGCCCGCAGGCGGCGAACGCGCTCGGCCGAGCAACTGCGCGCGCTGGGCAAGTCGGTCGAGATCATCATCTACCCCGGCACCGATCACGCCTTCTTCAACGACACGCGGCCCGAGGTCTACGACGCCGACGCGTCGCCGGCGCGTTGTGGGACCGCACGCTGGCGTTCTTCTCCGAGCACCGCGGCTAGCGCCGCTGACGGCGCCGCGACGCGGCCGTGGGTGCGGCCGTGCGGGCGCCGAAGCCCGCGGTTTGTTACCATCGCGTCATGTCCGCACGCTCCCGTGACCTGCCCCGCCGCTCCTGCCTGTCCACCCCCGGTTCGAACGAGAAGTTCCTGGCCAAGGCGCCGACCGTCCCGGCCGACATGACCTTCCTCGACCTCGAGGACGCCGTGCGCCCCGCTCGAGAAGGAGGGCGCCCGGCCCAAGGTGGTCGACGCCATCAAGAACCTGCCCTGGGACGACCGCGTGCTGTGCGTCCGGGTCAACGCCTGGGACACCGAGTGGACCTACGGCGACGTGATCGAGGTCGTCGGCAACGCCGGCGAGCGGCTCGACGAGATCATGCTGCCCAAGGTGCAGTCGGCGGCCGAGGTCGTCGCGCTCGACCTCCTGCTGACCCAGGTGGAGAAGAAGTCGGGCCTGCCGGTCGGGCACATCGGGATCGAGGCGCAGATCGAGACGGCCCGGGGCCTGATCAACGTCGACGAGATCTGCGCCGCCTCGCCCCGGCTCGAGACGATCATCTTCGGCCCGGCCGACTTCGCGGCCAGCATCGAGATGCCGGTGCTCACCGGCGGCATCGACGATCCCCGAGTACCCGGGCGACCACTTCCACTACGTGTTCAGCCGGATCCTGATGGCCGGGCGGGCCAACGGGCTGCAGGTGATCGACGGCCCGTTCCTCAAGGTGCGCGAGCTCGACGCGCTCCGCGACTACGCCATGCGCACCCGCATGCTCGGCTACGACGGCAAGTGGGCGCTCACGCCCGACCAGGCGGCCGTGCTCAACGAGGTGTACTCGCCGACCCAGGAGCAGTTCGACCGGGCCTTCGACATCCTCGACGCCTACCGCAAGGCCACCGAGGAGGACCGCAAGGGTGCGGTCATGTTCGGCGACGAGATGATCGACGAGGCCAGCCGCAAGATCGCCATCAAGTTCGTCAGCCGGGGCGAGCGCGCCGGCCTCACCCGCAGCGCCGGCTGAGCCGGCCGGCCTGAGCTGCAGTCAGCCGATCAGGCGGCGGGCGATGACCTTGAGGGCCAGCGTCTCGTCGGCCCCCTCGAAGATCGACAGCACCCGGGCGTCGACGAAGTAGCGGCTGACCGGGAACTCCTCGGCGTAGCCCATGCCGCCGTGGATCTGCATGGCCTCGCGGGTCACCCACTCGGCGGCCCGGCACACGTAGGCCTTGACCATGGAGGCCTCCAGCGCGCCCTCGCCCCTGGCCATCAGCCGGGCCACGTGGTACGAGCACTGGCGGGTGGCCTGGATGATGCACCGCCATGCGCCCGAGCTTGGCCTGGGTCAGCTGGTAGTCGCCGATCGGCGAGCCGAAGACCTTGCGCTCGGCGGCGTAGGCGCACGGCCGCCTCGTAGGCCGCCTGCATGACGCCGAGCGCGCGGGCCGCCGTCTGCAGCCGGCCGTTCTCGAAGCCCTGCATCTGGAGGTAGAAGCCCTTGCCCAGCCCGTCGGCGCCGCCGACCAGGTTGGCCTCGGGCACGAACCAGTTCTCGAAGGCGAGCTCGTAGGAGTGCATGCCCCGGTAGCCGAGCGTGTCGATGGGCCGCCCCTCGAGGCGTCCCGGCGCCAGGTCGGCGGCCGGTCGCCCCGTCGGCGTCCTGGGTGAAGACGAAGCCGTGCCCGTCGCCGCGCGGCTTCTCGACGACGAACATGGAGAGGCCCCGGTGGGCCGAGCGAGCGGTCCGGGTCGGTGCGGGCCAGCAGCATCAGCACGTCGGCCCGGGCGGCGAAGGTGCACCAGGTCTTGACGCCGTTGATCACCCAGCCGCCCGTCGGCCGGCGTGGCCGACGTCACGATGCCGGCCACGTCGGAGCCGAAGTCGGGCTCGGTCACGGCGACGGCGGCCAGGATCTCGGCCGAGGCCAGCTTGGGCAGCCAGTGCTTCTTCTGCTCCTCGGTGCCGCCGTAGACGAGGGCCCGGGTCAGGATCTCGGGCCGGGTGATGAGCGAGCCGCCGACGCCGAGCGAGCCCCAGCTCAGCTCCTCGGTGGCGACGACCATGCCCATGTAGTCGCTCTCGCCGCCCGATGGCGAAGCCGCCGTACTCCTCGGGCACCGAGAGGCCGAAGCCGCCCAGCTCGGCCAGGCCCTCGATGATCTCTTCGGGGATGTCGCCGTTCGTCGCGGTGCACGTGCTCGGCGTGCGGGCGCACCTTCTCCTCGGCGAAGCGGTGGAAGGTCTCGCGGACCAGCTCGAAGTCCTCGCCCAGGTGGCGCGGGCCCTTCGGTCGTGGCCAGGGCGGCCAGCACCGCGGGATCGCGCTGCGCCGCCAGGAAGGCGGCCGCCGGCGTCGCCCAGCCCGGGCTCGACGCCCCACAGCGCCTCGCGGCCGGCCACCCTGCCCGCCAGGTCGGCCACGACGTCGGCCACGAAGGCAGCGGCGATGGCGCGCCTCGACGTCGCCCCTGCTCGCCGTAGTCGAGGGCGGCCCGTGCCGTGCGCCACCGCGGCGGCGGCGTGCGCCACGTCGTAGGCGACGACCTGGTTGGCGTCGATCCCGCCGCGGCCGCGGACGGCGGCGCAGGCCTGGTCGACGAGGCGCTGGGCCAGGTCGACCGCGTCGGCGGCGCCGGCCAGGTCGGCGGTATCGGGCGTCGTCACGGGCCGCGACCCTAATGGCTCGCCCAGCGGCCTCCGTCTCACGCCGCGATCGGCCGTGTCAGGCGTCGGCGGCCCGATGACCGTCACCAGCGGCGGCAGCACGACGGGGTCGTCGCCCGGATCGACCCCGGTGAGCGACTCGAGGTAGCGCGCCACCGGGCCGGGGCCGACACCCGCCGGCGCCTCGGCCCAGGCGTCGACCACCTCGAGCCCGGCGTCGCGGACCAGCGCCGGCAGCAGCGCGCCGACGTCGGGGTGGCGGGCGTCGGGCATCGACAGCGGGCATCCCGTCGATGCGGCCGGCCGAGGTGATCGGCTCCTGGGCCACCACCCAGCCACCGGGGCGCACCGACGGCGGCCATCTTGGCGACGACCACGGCCGGGTCGACGCACGTGGAGGAGCAGGAAGCGGCAGAACGCCAGGTCGACCTCCTCGGGCAGCGACAGGTCCTCGCCGGCCTGGGTCAGGGCGATGACCTGCGCGTGCGCCGCCGCCGCCCGGGCCACCTCGTCGCGGGCGCAGGGGTCGCTGTCCACCGCGTAGACGCGACCGTCGCGCCCGACCATCTCGGCCAGCGCGACCGACACGTCGCCGCCGCCGGCGCCGACGTCGACGCAGCGCCAACCCGCCCCGAGGCCCAGCCGCTCGAGCGCGGTGGCCAGCGGCCGGCGGTAGACGTCGTCGCGCAGCCCGATCAGTTCACTCATTGCGAAGCCCTGCTCCGACCGGCACCATGGCTTCGCACTCTACGGGGACGGCGGGGTCATGGCGGCTCTTACGGGAGACGGCCAGCGCGGCCAGTTGGCGCGGTGACGGCCCGACGGACGCCAGCATGACCACGAGCGTTGCCATCAGGGCGGGCCACCACAGCACGATGTCGTGCACCCGCCGATCGCCGAGCACCATGCTCACGACGAGCGCCGTCGTGCAGAGGCCGAACCTGACCGGGCTGCGACGCAAGGCAAGCAGCAAGCAGAGGGCGGGGACCGGCCACAGGTAGTACCAGTTCAACTCCGTCTCGAACAGGACGCGCAGGAAGAACGCCACCGCGGTCATGACGAGCACGCGGTCGAGGTCGTGGCGGCGATGGCAGACCCGCACCGCCAGAGCGGCCCCCAGCAGCGTGGCGAGCAAACGGGTGGGCCCACCGCCGTGCAGGCCCGGCCCGATGACGGGCGCCAGGCGGCTGAGCGGCGTCAGCGAGTTGTACCGGATCTCAATGGGTTGGCGCACCAGCACGAAGATCGTGCGGTGGGTCTCGGCCACGAGGGGAAGGATGAGGACGACGATGCTCGGGAGCACGAGGCGCCAGGACACACGCGCCGCGGCACGCCAGCTGAGCTGGGCCAGTACGGGCGCCACGCCGAGGAGGGCGAGCGGCTGGAAGGCGATGCCGATCCCGAGGAGGAGCGCCGCACGCGGCGCGGCTCCGACGCCGCCCCGCTCGAGAGCCAGCGCCGCCCACACCACGAGGGCCAGGGCCAGGCAGTCCTCGGGATGCCCCCAACCCCCGACGACGTTGGCGACGCCCAGTGCGCCGGCGAGGGCGAGGGCGAGGCGGGACCGATCGGTGAAGCCCCAGTGGCGCGCCACCGCATCGAGAGCGAACAGAGCGGTGGACCCGACCAGGACCGCGGCGGGGCCCAGGAGCAGCCACATGCTGAGTGGCTCACCGTGGGCGGTGAGGTGGGGCGTGAGGCCGACCAGCTGCCCGAGACCGATGACCGGGACCAGGAGCAGTTCGAACGCCGGCGGCGACGTCAGTGCCTGGTGGGGCACGTAGATGTGGTCGAACTGGCCGTGGAAGATCGACCACGAGCTGTTGGCCATGCTCAACAGGTCGCCCGGCGCGGCGAGGCCGACGCCCGAGGTGTGCACGAGGTGGCGGCCGAGCAGGCTGTACGCCATGACGCCGACCAGCACCACCACGGTCGCCGCCACAGGCGCGCTCCGCTCCTCCGCCCACGCCCTTACCCGCTCCATACCCCCTCTTGCGCAGATCCGGGTCGACTGGGGCCGGTCCGCGTCCTTACTCCTGCTTATCGGCAGACCTTGGCGGCCCGATAACCTCCCATCCCGTGAAAGTGACGATGTTGCTCTGCGACGCGGCCCAGGTTTCCGACGGAAAGCTCTACATCCTCGGCGGTGGATGGAGCATGACGGGCCCCGACCCCGTGCCCTCGGCGGTCGCGCTGAAGATCGACGTGGACTGGCACGAAGCGGAGACCTCGCACCACTGGGAGCTCTTCTTGGAGGACGCTGACGGCCGACCGGTGCTCATGGAGACGGCCGAGGGGACCCAGCCGGTCGAGGTCCGCGGCGAGTTCACCGTGAGCCAGCCCCAGGGGATCCCCGAAGGCTCGCCGATCGACGTGGCGCTGGCCGTGAACCTCGGGCCGATCCCGCTGGCGCCCGGCACCCGTTTCGCCTGGCGCCTCACCATCGACGGCGAGGCGCTGCCCGGCGCGTCGCTCGGCTTCACCACGCGGCCGCGCCAGCCGCAGGCCGCTGAGTGACCGTCTACGACCGGCCGTTCGGCCGCTACCTCGAGGACTTCGTCCCGGGTGACATCTACCGGCACTGGCCCGGCAAGACGATCACCGAGTACGACGACCATCTGTTCTGCATGATCACCATGAACCACCACCCGCTGCACACGAACGCGTGGTTCGCCGAGCACGAGACGGTGCAGGGCAAGAACGTCGTGGTGGGCAACCTCGTCTACTCACTCGCGCTCGGCATGAGCGTGCCCGACGTGAGCGGCTCGTGCATCGCCAACCTCGAGGTCGAGTCGCTGCTGCACCGCTCGCCCACCTTCCACGGCGACACCATCTACGCCGAGACCCGGGTGCTCGAGGCGACGCCGTCGAAGTCCAAGGACGACCGCGGCATCGTGACGGTGCGAGACCAAGGCCTTCAACCAGCGCGGCGAGGAGGTCTGCTACTTCCGCCGCAAGCTCATGGTCTGGAAGACGGCGCACGCGCCGGCCCGCCGGCGCCCCTACGGCGACGACGTCTGGGACTGAGGCCGACGCGCTCGCGCCCGACCGGGCACGTCGTTTCCGCCCAGCGCCTGCTCGAATGGGGATGCGCAGCACCGGCGCGATCTTCCGTGGCGCCGCACCCGCGACCCGTGGCGGATCCTCGTCTCGCGAGGTGATGCTCCAGCAGACCCAGGTGGACCGGGTCGTCCCGCACTACGAGCGGTTCGTCGAGGCCTTCCCGACACCAACCGCCTGTGCGGCCGCCGGTTCGGCCGAGGTGGTGCGCCGCTGGTCGGGGCTCGGGCTACAACCGCCGCGGCGCTCAACCTGCACCGGGCGGCGGTCGACATCGTCGACCGTCACGGCGGCGCGGTCCCGGGGGACGACGCCGCGTTGCGGGCACTGCCCGGCGTCGGTCCCTATACGGCGCGGGCCGTGCGGTCGTTCGCCTTCGGCCACGACGTGGCCGCGGTCGACACCAACGGCGTGCGGGTCCTCGCCCGCGCGGTCGCCGGGGGACGCCTGACCGGCACGGCCGCCTTCGCGCTGGGCGATCGCCTCGTGCCGCGCGGTGGCTCGTGGGAGTTCAACCAGACGATGTTCGACCTCGGCGCGACGGTGTGCACGGCGGCCCGCCCCGACTGTGCCGCGTTGCCCGCTGCGCCGTCAGTGCGCCTGGCGGCGTGCGGGCGGCGACGACCCGTGGCGGGCCAGCCCGGCGGCGCGGCGCCAGAGCGCGTTCGCCGGATCCGACCGCCAGGGTCGGGGCCGCCTGCTCGAGGCGCTGCGACGCGGCGACGTCGAGACGCGGGCGATCGCCGGCGCCTGCGGGTGGCCCGACGACGTCGCCCGGGCCGACCCGTGTCGCCACGGCACTGGTGGACGAAGGTTTCGCCCGTTGGGCGGGCGGCGCCGGCGCCTGTGCTCGAGCTGCGCTGACCCGTCAGGGTTTGGTGACGAACTCGACGATGCGCGGGTTGACGACGTCGGGCCGCTCCACGTGGAGGAAGTGGCCCGCGTCGTCGACGATCTCCATCTCGGAACCCTCGGCCAGGAAGTCGAGCGGTGAGCCGATGGAGGAGAGCAACATGCAGCCGTCGTCGCGGCCGTGGAGGTAGAGCGTCGGCTTCGGTGTCGGCATCAGCGCAGCCGCCTGCTCGTCGGCCAGCTCGGGGACCTGCCGCGTCGGATCGAACATGGCGCGGTAGTAGCTGATGGCCGCGACGATGCGCTCGGGGTCGCCGATGGACTCCTTGACCCGGGCCACGTCCCAGGCCCCGTCGTAGCCGGGTGACCAGTCCCGCCACAGATGGTCGATGAAGGAGTAGTCCTCGAGCGGCAGCGCACCCTCGGCCATGTTCGAGAGGAAGAAGAACATGTACCAGCTCCGCTGCAGCTGCGCGTACGTGAGCAGGTTCATGCCGATCGACAGGGTCGGGGGGACGGCGCCGGTGACGGCGCGGCGCCAGCGATCGGGCTGGTGCGCCACCGCCCCGTAGGTGGCCAGGGCGCCCCAGTCGTGGCCGATGATGACGGCGTCGGCGGATCCCCCGAGCGCGTCGTGCAGTGCGTTGGCGTCCCGCGCCAGGGCACCCATCTGGTAGCGGCCGTCGGCCGGCACGGCGGAGGGGGCGTAGCCGCGCAGGAAGGGCGCCACCGCCCGAAACCCCGCGGCCGCCAGCTCGGGCAGGAGGTAGCGCCACGTGTGCGCCGTGTCGGGAAAGCCGTGCAGGCAGAGGGCGAGCGGCCCGTCCGGCGGCCCATCGGTGAGGCAGGCGAACTCCAGCCCGTTGGCCGTGATCATCTCCGGTTGTCCCATGGCGACAGAACGTACCGCCCGTACGGGAGATAGGGTCTTTTCGGTGAACGTCACGTTCTACGGCGTGCGGGGGTCGTGCCCGTGCTCGGGGGATCGCTACCGACGGTATGGGGGGAACACCTCGTGCCTCGTGATCGATATCGAGGGCGACGAGCCGCTCATCGTCGACCTGGGTACCGGCCTGCGCGCCCTCGGTGACACCCTCGAGCAAGGAGGTGCGGGCCCTCGGCACGCCGTTGCACGCGACCGCGCTGCTCACCCACCTCCACTTCGACCACATCTTGGGCATCCCGTTCTTCGGCGCCGCTGCACGACCCCGGTGCCCGCCTCACGGTGTACGGACCGGCCCAGCCCAAGGGCACGCTCAAGGACGCGCTCCACGCAGCCGTGCAGCCGCCGGTGTTCCCGATCCACATGGAGCAGTTCCGCGGCGAGCTCATCACGGTCGACGTGGGCAGCGAGGACTTCTCCATCGGCTCGGCCAAGATCATGGCGCGGCCCATCCCGCACGCGGGGGTGACGCTGGGCTTCCGGATCGAGGCGGAGGGCCGCTCGGTGGCGTACATGTCCGACCACCAGGCGCCGCTGGACCGCCGCGCCGTGCCCGACGCCGTGCTCGAGCTGTGCCAGGACGTGGACCTGCTGATCCACGACGGCCAGTACACCGACGACGAGTTCTCGGCCAAGGCCGACTGGGGACACTCGACCGCGGCCTACGCGGTGCACGTGGCGGCCGAGACGGGCGTCAAGCGGCTGCTGTTGTCGCACCACGACCCCTCGCACACGGACCGCGAGCTGGACCGGATCCTGACCCAGGCGCGGCGGCTGCCCGAGGCGAAGAACATCGAGGACGTGTCCTCGGCCCACGAGTCCCAGTCGATCGACCTCGGCAAGGCATAGGTCGTCCGTGTCGGGCCTGGACCAGGCCCGGTTCCGCGAAGTGCTCGGCCACTTCGCCTCCGGGATCACGGTCGTCACTGCGCTGGAGGAGGGCGAGCCCGTCGGCTTCACCTGCCAGTCGTTCGCCGCGCTGTCCCTCGACCCGCCGATGGTGATCCTCGCCCCGGCGCGCAGCTCCACCAGCTGGCCGCGCATCCGCGCAGGCCGGCGCGTTCTGCGTGAACATCCTCGAGGAGCACCAAGAGGCGCTGTGCCGGACGTTCGCCGTCTCGGGCGGGGACAAGTTCGACGGCGTCGGGTGGTCCCCGGGCGTCACCGGATCACCGGTGTTCGACGGGATCGCTCGCCGTGGTGGAGTGCCGGCTGGGCGACGTCTTCGACGGCGGCGACCACGAGTTGGTGACCGGCCACGTGGTGGCCATGGAGGTCGGCGAGGGCAGCCCGTTGCTGTTCTACCGATCCGGGTTCGGCCGTTTCGCTCCCTGAAGGGACAGCGGGCTACCGTTCCGGCGATGCCAGAGATCATCCCATCGTCCACCATCGACGACGTCGTGCTGGTCCGTCCCGATGTGCACGGTGACGAGCGCGGACGGTTCGTCGAGACCTACCGGCGCAGCTGGTTTCCCGAGGGCCGCGAGATGGTCCAGGGCAACCGTTCCGAGAAGCAGGCCGGCGCGCTGGTCGGGTTGCACTTCCACCGCTTCCAGGCGGACTACTGGTACCTGCTGCGCGGCAAGATCCGGGTCGTGCTGCACGACCTGCGCGTCGGCTCGGCGACGGACGGCAAGACCGAGGTCATCGACCTCGACGGCGACGTCGACCAGGGGGTGTACATCCCGCCGGGCGTCGCCCACGGTTTCGCCGCGCACAGCCGACATCCTGTTGACGTACCTGGTCGACAACTACTACGACCCGGCCGACGAGTTGGGGCTGGCCTGGGACGACCCCGCCGTGGGTGCGGATTGGGGCGTCAGCGACCCGATCCTGTCGGGGCGCGACCAGAGCAACCCGCGGCGCGGCGACATCCCCGACGACATCCGGCCCCGCCTGGCCAAGTAGGGCCGGAGGCGGGGGAGGCCGGGGGCGCATGCGGTTCGGCATCTTCTACGAGCACCAGCTGCCCCGGCCGTGGGAGCCCGGCGCGGAGCACAAGCTGCTGAAGGACGCGCTCGAGCAGATCGAGCTGGCCGACCGCCTGGGCTTCGACTACCTGTGGGAGGTCGAGCACCACTTCCTCGAGGAGTACTCGCACTCCTCGGCGCCCGAGGTGTTCCTGGCCGCCGCAAGCCAGCGCACCTCGCGCATCCGGATCGGGCACGGGATCGTGCAGCTGCCCTTCGGGTTCAACCACCCGGCGCGCGTGCGCCGAGCGGATCGCCACCCTCGACCTGATCTCCGACGGCCGCGTGGACTTCGGCACGGGCGAGTCGAGCTCCGAGATGGAGCTCGGTGGCTTCGGCGTGGAGCGGGCGCGCAAGCGGGCCGAGTGGACCGAGGCACTCGACGTGGTGACGCGGCTCATGGTCGAAGAGCCGTTCGCCGGCCACGAGGGGCCGGGCCTCTCCATGCCGCCGCGCAACGTCGTGCCCAAGCCCCTGCAGAAGCCGCACCCGCCGCTGTGGGTGGCGTGCTCTCGCCGCGACACGATCCACCTGGCGGCGACCAAGGGCATCGGGGCACTCTCGTTCGCGTTCATCGAGGCCGACGAGGCCCGGATGTGGGTGGACGACTACTACGCCACCATCGCCTCGGAGGACTGCGTGCCCGGAGGCTTCGCGGTGAACGCCAACGTGGCGTGCGTCCTCCCGTTCATGTGCCACGAGGACGAGGAGACCGCCATCGCACGGGGACTCGACGGCGGGCACTTCTTCGGGTACTCGCTGGCCCACTACTACGCCTTCGGCCGGCATCGCCTGGGTGAGACGAACGTGTGGGAGGAGTTCGAGCGCAACCGCTCGGCCTTCGGGTTCGACCGCCGCGTCGCCGCCCAGCAGGGCCAGGTGCTCGGGGCGAAGTTGCTCGAGGAGGGCCTGGGCGCACTCCGGGGCGCGATCGGGACCCCCGACCAGGTGCGCGAGCTGATCCGCCGCTACGAGGAGGTCGGGGTGGATCAGCTCATCTTCGTGAGCCAGGCGGGACGCAACCGCCACGAGGACATCTGCGAGTCCATGGAGCTCTTCGCCCGAGAGGTCCTGCCCGAGTTCGCCGAGCGGGCCGTTGCCACCGAGGCGGCGAAGGAGGACCGACTGGCTGCGGCCAAGGCGGCCGCGCTGGCCCGCCGCCCACCACCGCGCACGTTGCCCGAGCCCTTCGAGGTCCCGGCCGTTCCCGCGCCATAGCCCCGGGCCCGGTGAGGGCAGGCAAAATGCCCGCCGCCCAGACGCCCCCGAAGATCCTGTTGAATATGGGGCGGTGCTGATCGGTGGGATCTTGGCTGCCGTGGTCGTCTTGGGCCTGGCCGCGGCCGCGGTCATACGCCGCCGAGCGACAGACGACGTGCACTCGGTCGAGCACTATCACCGGCAGCTGCACACGCTCGAGGAGATCAGCTCGCATCCGACCGTTGCCGGCAGCGGCGGCGAGAAGAACGGGCATGACGACGCCGCCTTTCCGGCGAGCGCATTCAAGGTTGCGGGCTCCACCACCGTCCGACTGACCGATGCCGGCCACACGATCGTCCCGCCGGTCCCACCGCCACCGGTTCCGAACCCCTCGGAGCCGGTGCACTTCGACGACTCCCCGGTCGATGCGTCGAGGCCCGTCATCTTGCCGGGCGGCGACGACCGGGCGATGCACTCGATCAACCACCGGCCGCGGCGTCTCGGCGGTCCACTTGCGGCCGTCGCAGCCGTGATGGTCCTGATCGTGGTGCTCATCGTGACGGGCCTCCATTCCAACACGCCGCCGAAGCATCCGAAGTCGTCGGGTACGGCGACGACGGTCACCACGGCTCCGGCGCGTTCGCACCCGCGGACGGGAACCGGCGCGACGGGGCACGCCAAGAAGACGACGCCGACCACGACGCCGCCCGCGGTCTCCGCGCCGACCGCAACCTCGCAGAGCGGCGCGACGTATCAGGTCGCCGACGCCAGCTACTCGCTCGCGCTGCTCGGCGAAGACCGGGGAATGCTGGATCTCCGCGACGGACACGAACAACGGCACGGTGCTGTTCACCGGCGTCCTCACCTCGGGCCAGTCGCACACGGTCAGTGCGAGCGGGCCGGTGACCGTCGTCGCGGGCGCGCCGGCCGCCTTCGCGGCGACGGTCAACGGGGTGCCGGTCGAATTGCCCTTCGGGTTCCAAGCGCCCTTCACGTTGAAGTTCGAGCCGCCGGCCACGGCAACGCGGCACCGGCGGATCGACCACCACGTCGAGCGGCGGGCTCGGTTAGGTCAGGCCTCCCCGCGCAGGCCGAGGGCGTCGAGGAGGAAGGCCAGACACGAGCGCCTCCTCCTTCCAGGCGTCGTAGCGGCCCGAGGGCCCTCCGTGCCCGGCCCCCAGCTCGGTGCGCAGCAAGACCCTGGTGGAGGGCGTTTCGGCGCGGATCTTGGCCACCCACTTGGCCGGCTCCCAGTAGGCGACCCGAGGATCGGTGAGGCCCGCCGTGACGAAGAGGTCGGGGTAGCTGCGGTCGCTCCCGTCAGGGTTGGTGCGCGCTGACGTTGTCGTAGGGGGAGTAGGCCAGCATGCGGCAGTAGGCGGATTCGTCGGCCAGCGGGTTGCCCCACTCCTCCCATTCGCCGACCGTCAGCGGCAGCTCGTCGTCGAGCATGGTGGTGACGCAGTCGACGAAGGGCACCTGCGCGACGAGCGCACGGAACAGCTCCGGGGCCTGGTTGGCCACCGCGCCGATGAGGAGGCCGCCGGCCGACGCCGCCGCGTCCGGCGAGCGCGTCGGGTCGCGCGATGCCGCGCTCGACCAGGTGGCGCCCGCACGCGATGAAGTCGGAGAAGGTGTTGGCCTTGTGCTCCATGCGGCCGTCCTCGTACCAGGCCCGGCCCATCTCGCCGCCACCGCGCACGTGCGCGATGGCGAAGACGCACGCCGCGGTCGAGGAGCGAGAGGCGGTGGTGGGAGAAGGACGGGTCGATCGAGATCTCGTAGGCGCCGTAGCCGTAGAGGACGCACGGGGCCGGCAGCGCCAGGCCCTTGCGGTGCACGAGCGAGATCGGGACACGCGTCCCGTCCGTCGCGACCGCCCACTCCCGGTACGTCTCGTAGCGGTCCGGGTCGAAGTCGCCCAGGACGGGCTCCTGCTTGAGCAGCGTCTCGGCGCCGCCGTCGAGCGCGACCTGCAGGACGCTCGACGGGGTCACCATGGTCGTGCGCCCGATCCGCAGGACGCGGCGTGTCGGGCTCGGGGTTGGCGCCCAGCCACGTCGTGGACGGGGCTGGCGGGCGAGGGGACGACCCAGCCGGCGCCGAGCAGGTCCGTCGCCGAACGGCCCGGCCGATCCGGGCCCGGGCCGCAGCGGGCAGGACCCGGACCCTCGTCTCGGCCTCGGCGCGCTCGCTCAGCACGAGCGCGGTGGCGAACGCGTCGACGTCCTCGACGCGCACGCCCGGACGGTGCGGGACCACCTCGCGCCACCCGCCGTCGGCCTCCGAGCCGAGCTGGGCGTCGGGCGCGGCGAGGACGCGGAAGTCGCGGGCCTCGTCGTTGGTGAGCGCGACGAACCAGCCCTCGCCGCCGGTCGCCGGCGGTCAGGTGGTCGACCGCGTACTCGACGCCCTCGCGGCGGGCGCATGACCACCGCCGGCGCGGCGAGCGGCTCGTCCGACGGGATGGCGCAGCCACTCGCTCGTGTTGGTGCTGTGCAGCCCGACGAGCACGAAGGCGGTGTCGCGGGTCGAGCCGGCGCCGAGCGAGAACCGCCGGTCGGTCTCCTCGTAGACCAGCTCGTCGCCGGCCGGATCGGTGCCGAGCCGGTGGCGCCACAGCTGGTGCGGGACGCTGGGCCTCGTCCATGCGCACGTAGAAGACGACGTCCGCGCCGGCCGACCAGGCCAGCCCGTAGCTGGTGTCGGGCACCACCTCGGGGGCGACGGCGAGGGAGGTCTCGGCGTCGAGGGGCAGGAAGCGCAGCTCGTACTTCTCGTCGCCGGCCGCGGTCGGTCGCAGTAGGCCAGCCAGCGGTGGTCGTGGCTGACCGCCGCGCTGCCGACGGCGAAGTACTCCGAGCCCTCGGCCAGCACGTTCTCGTCGAGCAGGATCTGCTCCTCGTCGCCGGGCTCACCGGCCGGTGGGAGCTCGCCGGGTCCACGGGCGGGCCGGCGGCAGTGGATGGCGTAGCTCTTCCCCTCCTCGGTGCGCGCGTAGTACCACCAGGGCCCCCGGCGGGCCGGGACCGACATGTCGGTCTCCTTGATGCGGGCCTTCATCTCCTCGAAGAGGCCGTCGCGGAACCCGGCCAGCGGCGCGGTCTGCGCTTCGGTGAAGGCGTTCTCGGCCTCCAGGTAGGCCAGGACCTCGGGGTCCTCGCGGTCGCGCAGCCAGAACCAGGGGTCCGCTCGTGTCGTCACCGTGGGCGGTGACGACGTGGGGGCGGCGGGGGGCGACGGGTGGGCTGGCCATGATCACAGGAGCCTGCCACGGCTGGCTGCACACGGCCGTGGCCCGTAAATGTGACGTTTCGGCTGGCCGGGGTAGTTGTTACTATCTACATAGGGGAAATTCCCCCACTCCGACCCGAGGAGCCACATGGCGACAACGGATCTCGACCTCGGTCGCTACCAGCTCGGATGGAGCGACGCCGAGGACTACGTCTTCAAGCCCAAGAAGGGCCTGAACGAGTCCATCGTCCGCGAGATGTCGGAGATGAAGAACGAGCCGGAGTGGATGCGCGACTTCCGCCTCGCGCGCCCTCAAGCACTTCGAGCGCAAGCCGATGGCGCCCTGGTTCGCCACGCAGATGCCCGAACCTCGACTTCGACGACATCTACTACTACATCAAGCCGACGGGCGGGCAGGTCGACGAGTGGGAGGACCTGCCCGACGCGATCAAGAACACCTACGAGAAGCTCGGGATCCCCGAGGCCGAGCGCAAGTACCTCGCCGGCGTCACCGCGCAGTACGAGTCCGAGGTCGTCTTCCACCGCAACCGCGAGGACCTCGAGGCGCAGGGCGTCCTCTTCACCGACATGGACACCGCGGTGCGCGAGTACCCCGAGATCGTCCAGAAGTGGTTCGGCAAGATCATCCCGCCCAACGACAACAAGTTCGCCGCGCTGAACTCGGCCGTGTGGTCGGGCGGCTCGTTCATCTACGTGCCGCCGGGCGTCAAGGTCGAGATGCCGCTGCAGGCCTACTTCCGCATCAACGCCGAGAACATGGGCCAGTTCGAGCGGACGCTGATCATCGCCGACGAGGGCTGCGCAGGTGCACTACATCGAGGGCTGCTCGGCCCCGGTGTACTCGACCGACTCGCTGCACTCGGCGGTGGTCGAGCTGGTGGCGCTGCCGGGCGCGCGCATCACCTACACGACGATCCAGAACTGGTCGTCGAACGTCTACAACCTCGTGACCAAGCGGGCCCGCGCCGAGGCCGAGGCGCACGTCGAGTGGATCGACGGCAACATCGGCTCGCGCCTGACCATGAAGTACCCCTCGGTGTACCTCATGGGCCCCAAGGCGTCGCGGTGAGGTGCTCTCGGTCGCCTACGCCGGCGCCGGCCAGCACCAGGACGCCGGGGCGAAGATGTTCCACGTCGCGCCCGAGACGACCTCGACCATCGTGTCGAAGTCGATCTCCAAGGACGGCGGCATCACGACGTACCGGGGCAAGGTGCACGTCGACCCGGAGGCGTACGGGCGCCAAGTCCTTCGTGCGCTGCGACGCACTGATGCTCGACGACGAGTCGACGTCGGAGACGAAGCCCTACATGGAGGTCGGCGAGCGCGAGCGCCCGGATCGGCCACGAGGCCACGGTCTCGAAGGTCGGGCGACGACCAGCTCTTCTACCTGATGAGCCGCGGGCTCTCCGAGCAGCAGGCGATGGGCATGATCGTCAACGGCTTCATCGAGCCGGTCACCCGGACGCTGCCCATGGAGTACGCGGTGGAGTGGAGCCGCCTGATCGAGCTGCAGATGGAAGGCTCGGTCGGCTGACGGCGCCGCTGACCGCAACCGCCGCCTGCAACGTGGCAGCATAAGAACGTGCCGATGCGCGAGGAATGCATCCACTTCCAGAGCCGGACCTACGCCTCCGGCGAGGCGGCTCGCTTCTGCCGCTCGACCTGGCGCCCGAGGCGCCCTGGCGCTGCCCGGAGAACTGCCCCTCGCTACCGACCGCGCATGGCCGACGTCGGTTGGGTGCACGGCAGCCTGGTCGAGCCGGCGATCGAGGACGAGCCCGACGGGCGACGGCGAGGACATCGCCGCGCTGCTCGACTCGGCCGAGGACATCGTCAACGACGTCGCGCCCGGCGTGCTGGACGAGGTGCGGGCCGAGGACGCCCGCAAGGACCGCTCCGCCAATCGCTGGTGGCGCCGTCGGCGCTGACGCGCTGCCGGCTCCTAGCGCCCGGTGAACTTCGGGCGTGCGCTTCTCCATGAAGGCGGTCATCGCCTCGACCAGGTCGTCGGACGCCAGCATGCCGGCGTTCCAGGTCGCCACGTAGTCGAGACCCTCGGCCACGGTCCGGCCCTCGTTGGCGGCCAGCACCGCCTTGGTGCCCTGCACGGCGATGGGGGAGTTGGCTGCGATCTCAGCCGGCCAGGGCGTGGGCCGCCTTGAGGACGCCCTCGGCGTCGGCGGCCACGTCGTTGACCAGGCCGATCTCCTTGGCGCGCTCGGCCGTGATGTCCTTGCCGGTGAACGCCAGCTCGGCCAGGTGCCCCGCGCTGATGATCGCCGGCAGCCGCTGCAGGCTGCCCAGGTCGGCCACGATCGCGACCTTGGCCTCGCGCACCGAGAAGATGGCGTCGGCCGACGCCAGCCGGATGTCGCACGCGGCGATGAGGTCGACGCCGCCGCCGATGCAGTAGCCGTGGACGGCGGCGATGACGGGCTTGGGGCACCGCGCGACGGCGGTGACCGAGTCCTGCAGCCGCATCACCTCGACGCGCGCCGCCGCGGGCCCGGGCGGCCATGGACGCAGGGCGCGAGTCGCCCCCGCCACCCCCGCCGTCGCCGCCGCCCGAAAGAAGGTTGCCCATCGCCTTGAGGTCGAGCCCGACCGAGAAGTGCGGCCCCTTGGCCGCGATCACGACGACCCGCGTCGAGTTGTCGGCGCTCAGGACGTCCATGGCGCGGGGCAGGTCGCGCCACAGGTCCATGCCCATGGCGTTGCGCGCCTCGGGCCGGTCCAGCCACAGCGTGGCCACTTCCTCGTCGCGCTCGATGCTCAGGACCGGCGACTCGAACCCTGTGATTTCTGCGTGCTCACCCATGTCCCGCAGGCTAACCGCCTGGTGGGGGCGCTGGTAAAGGCCACTAGAGTGCATGGGCTGCAATCGCATCGAGCATTCGCATCGAAAGAGGTTTGATCCTGCCCACCTTTAGCGCTGAGGCGTCCGCGAGCCTGGGCGGTCCCGACTGGCTCCGCCGCCGGCGCGCCGCCGGCTTCGAGGCCTTCTCGTCGACCCCGCTGCCCTCCGAGAGCGAAGAGGTCTGGCGCTACTCGCCCATCGACGAGTTGTCGCTCGACGACTTCGCGCCGGGGGTCGACGGGTCCGCCGACGGGACGGCCGCGGGCAGCGAGCTGCTCGCCTCGGTGCGCGCCGCGCTCGGCCCGACGGCCGCCAGCGTCCTCGTGCACAACGGACGTCCGGTAGAGGGAACGTGGGCGGGTGCCGGCGAGGCAACGTTCGACTTCGGGCCGGCCGAAGCAGTGGCTGGGTCCGCCGACCTCCTCGGGTCGGTCCAGCGCGGCGGCGACGCCCTGGTGCGGCTCAACGATGCCTTCATGCCCGACGCGGTGTTCGTCGACGTGCCCGCCGGCGTCAGCGTGGACGGGCCGGTCGTCGTCGTGCACTGGTGCGAGCCGGGCGCCCCGGCGTTCCCCGCGCCTGTGCGTCCGCGCCGGCGAGGGCGCGGTCGTCTCGGTGGTCGAGGTGTTCGCCGGGCCCGACGGCCCGGCCCGGTCGCTCGTGGTTCCGGTCACCGAGCTGGCGGCGGCCGACGACGCGTCGGTCTCGTACGTGTCGCTGCAGGTGCTTGCCGACACCGCCTGGTCGATCGCCCGCCTGTCGGCCTGCGGCGGTGGCGGCTCGTTGGTGCGTACCTTCACGGTGGGACTGGGCGGCGTCCTACGACCGGGTCCGGACGGACGTCACCGTTGACGGGCGCGACGCGCGCAGCGAGATCCTCTCGACCTATCTCGGCGACGGCACCCAGGTGCACGACATCCGCACGCTGCAGGACCACGCGGCGCCGAAGACCAACAGCGAGCTGCTGTGCCAGGGCGCGGTCGCCGGCCGGTCGCGGTCCGTCTACAGCGGCCTGATCCGCGTCCACCGTGGTGCCGTTCGCAGCGACGCCCGCCAGACGAACCACAACCTCGTGCTGAACGAGGGCGCGCACGCCGACTCGGTGCCGAACCTCGACATCTTGGAGAACGACGTGAAGTGCTCTCACGCCTCGACGGTCGGGCCGGTGGACGAGGACCAGCATGTACTACATCGAGTCTCGCGGCGTGGCGCCCGAGGTCGCCGAGGGCCTCATCGTGCGGGGGTTCTTCGACGCCATCATCGACCGGGGATCGGTGCCCGAGGCCACGCCACTCCTCCAGCGCGAGGTGCACGCCCGCCTCGACGCTGCGCTGGGCGGATCGCGGGTGCCCGCCGGTGCCTGAGACCGTGACCCTCTGCAAGATCGACGAGCTCGAGCCGGGCCAGGCCAGGCGTTTCGACGTCGCCGGCCGTCGCATCGCCCTCGTGCGCATCGGCGACGAGTTCCACGCGATCGACGACGAATGCAGCCACGAGGACTACTCGCTCGCCGAGGGCGAGGTCTGGGCCGAGGAGTGCGAGATCGAATGCCCCCGCCACGGCAGCACGTTCGACCTGTTGACCGGCGAGCCGTGCTCGCTGCCGGCCACCCGGCCCGTTGCGGTGTACAAGGTAGAGGTGGACGGCGAGAGCGTGGGCGTGGTGCTGCCGTGAGCGGCGAGCACGTGCTCGAGGTGCGCGGCCTGCACGCGTCGGCCGGCGGCCGTGAGGTGCTGCACGGCATCGACCTCACGGTGCGCAGCGGCGAGGTGCACGTGATCATGGGGCCCAACGGTTCGGGCAAGAGCACGCTGGCCCACGCGCTCATGGGACGTCCGGGCACGAGGTCACCGGCGGGCTCCATCAAGATGGACGGCCAGGAGCTGGCCCACGAGCCCGCGTGGAAGCGGGCGCGCGCCGGGCTGTTCCTGGCTCGTTGCAGCACCCGGTGGAGGTGCCCGGGCGTGGGGCTGCACTCGCTGCTCCGACGCCGCGCTCGGCGGCCGGACTCCGACGACGCGGCGCTCGACGGCCGCATGGCGGACGAGGCAAAGGCGGTCGGGCTCGACGCCCGGCTGCTGCGCCGCCCGCTCAACGTCGACCTCTCGGGCGGCGAGCGCAAGCGCACCGAGATGGTCCAACTCGGCGTGCTGCGACCCTCCATCAGCATCCTCGACGAGGTCGACTCCGGGCTCGACGTGGACGCGCTGGGCGAGGTGGCCCGCCACCTCCAGCTCGCCACCACGGAATGGGGCGCCGGGATCCTCGCCATCACCCACTTCAACCGCTTCCTCGTGCAGCTCGAGGCCGACCTCGTGCACGTGATGGTCAACGGCGTCATCGTTGCGACGGGCGATGCGGCCCTGGCGTTGCAACTCGAGCAGACCGGGTACGCCGGCTACCAGGACGCCAAGCCCTGACAGGGCGCGGCACAGCCCGCTGTGCGCTGGGCGGACGCGCCCGCTCCACCAGCGAGCTGCCCCCAATTTCGCAACGCCACTTGGTACCGTAAGGCGCTATGGCGAACGGTCGTCCTCCGGGCGACGGGTCGGATCGCTCACCCCGAAGTCCTCGTGGTCGCAGCGCGAACGAAGAGGGATTGTCCGCGCTCGGGCGCGAGATGCGGAGCGGCGATCCGGCGAGGGTGGCCAACGAGTCGGGCCTGAAGGCTCTCGGCGCGCGCATCGACTCGAAGGGCGGCAAGAAGGTTCGCCGCAGCGGCAAGCCGAAATGGAGCGGCGGCAAGAAGACGGTGGTCGTGCTCGTCAGCGTGATCGTGCTGGCGGGGGTAGCCATCGGCGGCGGGTACGCCTACCTCTGGTACCGCTACAACCAGATCGCCAAGATCCACGTGGACGACGAGGTTGCGGTGGAGAGCGGCCAGCCGTTCACCATCCTGGTCATCGGCTCGGACACCCGGGTGGGCGACACGGGGACGGCGGCCCAGAACTTCGGGTCGTCGTCGGAGGTCACCGGCCAGCGCAGTGATGTGGTGCAGCTGTGGCGGGTGACGCCGTCGTCCAAGCAGATCCAGATCGTGTCGATCCCGCGTGACACGGTCGTCACGATGCTCTCGCCGGACAACCAGCAGTACGGGACGTACAACCGCATCAACTCGAGCTACAACTCGGGGGCCAACCAGCTGGTGAAGACGATCACCGCCAACTTCGGCATCCCGATCAACCACGTCGTGCAGGTCGACTTCTCGGGCTTCCAGGACGCCGTCAACGCGCTGGGCGGCATCTATCTCAACTTCCCCTACCCGGCGAAGGACGCCTATTCGGGATTGAACATCACCACGCCGGGCTGCCAGCTGCTGAGCGGCTTCCAGGCCCTGGCGGTCGCCCGCTCGCGCCACTACGAGTACTACGAGAACGGGTACTGGCACTACGACGGCACGAGCGACTTCGGCCGCATCCAGCGTCAGGACGTCTTCATCAAGTCGCTCATGGACTCGGCCAAGTCGAAGGTGAACCCGCTCACCGTCAACGCGTTCATCGGGTCCATCCACGAGGGGGTGACGATCGACGACGGCTTCGGCTTCAACGAGCTGATCGGCTTGGCCCTGGCGTACCACTCGTTCAACCCGGCGCTGCTGCAGGGCGAGACCCTGCCCACGGAGTCCTCGAACGCCTTCTCCGGCCTCGGGGACGTGCTGACGGTGAACCAGCCGGCCGCCCAGCAGATGCTGGCGAACATCTTCGGCTCGAGCCTCGTGGCGCCGACGGACCCGCCGCCCAACGTGAACGGGGTGCCCACGCCGCCGCCGGTCGTCACGACGACCACCACGGCACCCCCGTCGACCGCGAGCACCGCCGCCGGCGGCTCGGCCGCCACCACCACGCCACGACGACGACGCCACCGCCGTCGTTCAACCCCACGAACTGCAGCGCGCCGTAATCGGGTCACCGGCCCCGCCCGGGCGCCGCGACGCAGCACAAAAAAAACTGCTGAAGACAGTTAGGAGACGGTGGCCCCCACCTCGTCGAGGCCCTGCGCCAGGGCGTTCCACGACAGGGTCGCACACTTGATCCGCACCGGGAACTTCACGACACCCTGCAGCGCCGCCAGCTCCCCGAGCTTGTCCAGGTCGATCTCCTCGGGCTCGCCGGCCAGGACCTCGGCCCCGTTCGACTCGCCGCCGTGGCCGTCGCCCTCGAGCGAGGCCTCGTGGATCGACATCATCCCCTTGAAGGTCTTGATCAACCCGCGCACCTCGTCGATCGGCTTGCCCTTCACGGCGCCGGACATCAACGAGGCAGACGACTGGCTGATGGAGCAGCCCGAGCCGGCGATCTTCAGGTCCGACAGCTTGCCGTCCTCGACGACCATGGACACGACGACCTCGTCGCCGCACAAGGGATTGAAGCCCTCGACGCGGTGCGCGGGCGGCGACTCCAGCTCGCCCCGGTTCCGCGGCGAGCGGTAGTGGTCGAGGATGATCTCGCGGTACAAGTCGTCAAGGTCGCCACATCAGCCGAATAACCTACCGGCTTCGGCCAAACCCTCGATCAGGACCTCGATGTCGTGCTCGTCACTGAACAGGGACAACGAGGCCCGCGCGGTGGCCTGCACGCCGAGCTTGCGCATCAGCGGCTTGGCGCAGTGGTGGCCGGGGCGCACGCAGACGCCGAACTGGTCGAGCACCTGGGCCAGGTCGTGCGCGTGCACGTCGCGGTAGGCCAGCGACAGCACGCCGCCGCGGTCCGGACCCGCCGGCGGCCCGAAGACCTGCACGTCGGCGCCGAGCTTCTCGTCCAGCCGGGCCAGCGCGTGGTCGGTCAACGCCAGCTCGTGGGCGCGGATGCGGTCCATCCCGATCTCGTTCAGATAGCGCAGGGCCGCCGTCAGCCCGACCGCCTCGGCGATGGGCGGCGTCCCCGCCTCGAAGCGCGCCGGCGGCGGCGCCGGCCCGGAAGCCGTCGAGCTTGACGTCGAGGATCATCCCGCCGCCGCCGAGGAACGGCGGCATGGCCTCGAGCAGCTCGGCCCGGCCCCACAGCACGCCCGAGGCCCGTCGGGCCCATCGTCTTGTGGGCCGAGAAGGCCGAGGAAGTCGGCGTCCAGAGCGACCACGTCGACGGCACGTGCGGCACCAGCTGGGCCCCGTCGGCCACCACCACGGCGCCCTCGCGGTGCGCGACCTCGGCGATCGCCGCCACCGGGTTGATCGTGCCCAGGACGTTCGACATCGCGGAGACCGCGACGACCTTGACCCCCGACACCAGGCGGTCCAGGTCCGACAGGTCCAACCGGCCCAGGCCGTCGACCGGGATGTAGCGGATGTCGAGGCCGCCGAGCTCCTCGGAGAGCAGCATCCACGGGACGATGTTCGAGTGGTGCTCCATCTCGGTCAGCAGCACGGCGTCGCCGGCGACGCAGGTTCGCCCGTCCCCACGACTGCGCCACCAGGTTCAGCGACTCGGTGGTGTTCTTGGTGAAGACGATCTCGCGCGCCGGTTCGGGCGCACCCAGGAAACGGCCGGCGACGATGCGCGCCCGCTCGTACTCTGCGGTCGCCTCCTCGGCGGTGGCGTACACGCCTCGTGCACGTTGGAGTGCGTCGTCTCGTAGTAGTTGGTCATGGCGCTGATGACGGACTGGGGCTGCAGCGCCGAGGCGGCCGCGTCGAGATACACGATCGGCCGGCCGTTCACCTTGCGCGACAGCAGCGGGAAGTCCTTGCGCAGCGCCTCGGTGTTCAAGGGAGCCGGTGCGCCCGTCGGACCCGCCGCGGCCGCGCTCATCGCCACGCCTCGTAGCCCGACGACTCGACCTGCGCCGCGATCTCGGGACCACCGCTCGCCACGACGCGCCCGTCCATCAAGATGTGGACGACGTCGGGCACGAGCTCCATCAACAGCCGCTCGTAGTGGGTGATCGCCAGCACCCCGAGCGTCGGGTCGCGCCTCGCGCACGGCGTGCACGCCACGCGCCCACGACACGCAGCGCGTCGATGTCGAGACCCGAGTCGGTCTCGTCCAAGATGGCGACCAGCGGTTCGAGCAGCGCCATCTGCAAGATCTCGTTGCGCTTCTTCTCGCCGCCCGAGAACCCCTGGTTGAGGTGGCGGCTGGCGAAGGACGAGTCCATGCCGAGGCGCTCCATCCACTCGGTCATGAGCACCCGGACCTCGAGGACGGACACCTCCTCGGTGCCCTTGCGCGCCGCCATGGCCTGGCGCAGGAACTGGGTGACCGACACGCCCTCGATGGTCTCGGGGTACTGGAAGGCCAGGAACATGCCGGCCTTGGCCCGCACGTCGGTGGGCCAGCCGGTGACGTCCTCGCCGTTGAGCGAGATGCTGCCCTGCGTCACCCGGTAGGCGGGGTGCCCGAGCAGGGCGCCGGCCAGCGTCGACTTGCCGGCGCCGTTGGGCCCCATGAGGGCGTGCACCTCGCCGGCGCCGACGGTCAGGTCGACCCCGCGCAGGATGGCGCCGTCCTCGGCCGACACGTGCAGGTCCTTGATCTCGAGCAGCGGGGGAGTCGCCGGCATGGTTAAAAGCTTACCTTTTTGGTCGGGTTTTCATTTCGGGCCGACCGATCCGGTCCGCCGGACCCGGTCCCGGCGGTCCTCGCCCGGCTGCTCACCAACCTCGGTCCACCCATTCCTGGAGGTGAGGGGACTCGTTGCCCACGGTGGTGGCGGTGCCGTGCCCGGGCAGGACCAGGGTGTCGGGGTCGAAGTTGGCGAAGATGCGGCGCTCGATCGACTCGAGGATGGTCGGGAAGTCGCCGCCCTCGAACGACGGTGTTGCCCGGGCCGCCCGGGAAGAGGGTGTCGCCGGTGAAGAGCAGGTCGGTGCCCTCGACGGCGAAGCAGATCGAGCCGGGGGTGTGGCCGGGCGTGGCCAGGGTCTTGAGGCGCAGGTCGCCGACGCTGAGCGGTCTCGTCGTCTTCGAGGATCAGGTCGTAGCTCGGCAGCATCCCCGCGTCGGCGCTGGTCACGGCGACCGAGATCCCGGCCTCGCGCACGGCGGGCACGGCCTGGATGTGGTCCCAGTGCCCGTGCGTCTCGACCACCTGGTTGACCCCGAGGTCCCGGCAGATCGGCAGGAGCGCTTCGTGCTCGTTGGCCGCGTCGATCAGCATGGCGTCGCCGGTGCGGCGGCACCGCAGGATGTAGACGTTGTTGTCCATCGGGCCCACCACGATCTGGTGCACCTCGGCGGCCGCGTCGCTCCAGATTTTCTCCAGTTGTCCCATGGTCCCAGCGTGACACACGCCGGAGGCGTTCTGGTCGCCGGAGGGCCTGGTCTGGTAGACACCCGGGTACCAAGCGACACACCACCGGCGGGGCTGCCGGGGGGAGAAGCAAGAGGAGCCCACGCATGAATTTCGCCTTCAGTGACGAGCAGGAGGAGCTGCGCGCGGCGGTCCGCCGCTTCCTGTCGGAGAAGTCCCCCGAGACCGAGGTTCGCCGCCTCATGGACACCACCGAGGGCTACGACCCGGCGGTGTGGAGCCAGATGGCCGACCAGCTCGGCCTGCAGTCGCTGACCATCCCCGAGGAGTTCGGCGGGTCGGGCTTCACCTACGTCGAGCTGCTCGTCGTGCTCGAGGAGATGGGCGCCGCCCTCCTGTGCGCCCCCTTCTTCTCCTCCGTCGCCCTGGGCGCCAACGCGCTGTTGACGTCGGGCGACGACGAGGCGAAGAAGAGCTACCTGCCCGGCATCGCCTCGGGCGAGACGATCGCGACCCTCGCCATCACCGAGGACAACGGCAAGTGGGACTTCAGCGGCATCGAGTGCAAGGCCGAACAAGAAGGGTGACGGCTGGGCGCTCGACGGCCACAAGATGTTCGTCATCGACGGCCACGTGGCCAACCTCATCGTCGTCGCGGCCCGCACGCCCAAGGGCGTGTCGCTCTTCGCCGTGCAGGGTGACGCGGCCGGGCTGACGCGCACGCCGCTCCCGACGATGGACCAGACCCGCAAGCAGGCCCGCCTCGAGTTCTCCGGCACGCCCGCGGTGCTCATCGGCGCGGACGGCGGCGCCGAGGCCGGGTTGGCCAAGACGCTCGACCTCGCCGCGGTGGCGCTGGCGGCCGAACAGGTCGGCGGCGCCCAGCGCGTCCTCGACGCCTCGGTCGACTACGCCAAGACGCGCATCCAGTTCGGCCGGCCGATCGGCAGCTTCCAGGCCATCAAGCACAAGTGCGCCGACATGCTGCTCGAGGTCGAGTCGGCCAAGTCCGCCGCCTACTACGCCGCGTGGGCCGCGGCGGAGGACTCCGACGAGCTGCCCGTGGTCGCGAGCCTGGCCAAGTCGTACTGCTCGGAGGCCTACTTCCACTCCGCGGCGGAGAACATCCAGATCCACGGCGGCATCGGCTTTACCTGGGAGCACCCGGCGCACCTCTACTTCAAGCGGGCCAAGTCCTCCGAGCTGTTCCTCGGCGATCCCTCGTACCACCGGGAGCTGCTGGCGCAACGCATCGGCATCTGAGGTGCCGGGGCCATTCCGGCTCCGGCCCGGACCGGCGGGCGACCTGTGGACCTACGCCAGCGCGACGAGCCCCGGCGCACCGATCCGCGGCCACGTCCTGCTGTGCCATGACCTTCCCCGCCCGCAGGGCGCGGCCGCCGACCTCGCCCTCACCTATCCGGCGCTGGCCGACCGCCTGGCCCGCGAGACGGGCTGGCAGGTCGTCACCGCCGCGTTGCGGGGCGCCGGCGAATCGGCCGGCGACTACTCGGCCCTGGGTTGGCTCGACGACCTGAACTTCCTCGCCGAGAGCGAGATCCCCGAGGCCTCGACCCGTGTCGTGGTCGGCTTCGGCTTCGGCGGTGTGCTCGGGCTGCATCTGGCGGCGGGCGACGAGCGGGTCGCCGGCGTGGCCTGCCTCGGCACCCCGGCTGAGGTGGTGCAACTGACCGGGGGCACCGACGAGTTCGTGGCCCGGTGCCGGCGCACCGGGGTGATCAGGACGCCAGGGTTCCCCGCCTCCCTCGAGGCCTGGGCCAAGGAGCTCTCCCTCCTGCATCCGGTCGAGGACGCCGCCCTCTTGAAGGGCCGGCCGCTCCTGATGGTCCACGGTTCGGACGACCCCGATGTCCCCCTGGCCAGCGCCCGCGCCCTCGCCGACGCGGCGACCGGGCCGTCGGAGCTCCACGTGGTGCCCGGCGCCGGCCACTGGTTGCGCGCCGATCCCCGGGTGATCGCCCTGCTCGTCGGGTGGCTCGAACGGCGTCACTGACATCTTTGGGCGGCGGCGGCGTGGCCTGGCGCGACGCACGGCCCGTTGGGCGAGGTGGCAACCGGTGCCGGGGAGAGATCGCTACGCTTGGACCTCGGCCGGACCGTCTTGGCCCAGCCCGTGCGACGTCGGCGTCGCGGCCCCTCATGTTGCTCCTCCACCCCAAGCCCCATTGCTCCGCGTACCGGGTGCAGCCACGGACCCGACGCCCGTGGCACCGCAGTGCCTTGGCGGCGATCGCGGTGGTGGCGTGACCACCCCCGAACGGCTGCGGAACGAGGACCCCGACCGGAGCTGGCGGCCGCACTTCGGGAACCCGCAGGCCCCCTGGCGTCACAGCACGCCCTGGCTGCTCGTGCGCTCCATGCGTCCGCGGCAGTGGAGCAAGAACGTCCTCGTCTTCGCCGCACCGGCGGCGGCCAGCGTGCTGGACCACTGGTCGGTCCTCTGGCGGGTGGTGGCGGCCTTCCTCATATTCTGCGCCGTCGCCTCGGGGCATTACCTGATCAACGACGTGCTCGACGCCGAGCAGGATCGGCACCACCCGACGAAGGCCGGGCGACCCGTCGCCAGCGGTGAGCTGCCGGCGTCGGTCGCGCTCGACAACCGGTATCGCGCTGATCGTCGTCGGCCTCGTCGGCGCCGCGCTCCTCGGGCCGTGGGGCTTCGTCCTCGTCGTGGCCTCGTATCTCGCGTTGTCCGTCGCGTACAGCTTGTGGCTCAAACGCCAGCCGGTCATGGAACTGGCCGTCGTGGCCTCGGGCTTCGTGCTGCGCGCCGTGGCCGGCGGTGTGGTCGCCCACGTCTACCTCTCCACGTGGTTCCTCGTCTTCACCTCGTTCGCCGCGTTGTTCGTCGTCACGGGAAAGCGCTACGCCGAGCACGCGCGGCTCGGCGAGGGGAGGGGATCGCACCGCAGCGTCCTCGACGAGTACACCGAGTCGTTCCTGCGCTCGACGTTGACCATCTGCGCCAGCGTCACCGTCGCCACGTACTGCCTCTGGGCGTTCGACCGCACGGGCCTGCTCGCCCACGCCGGCCACCACCCGATCTGGATCGAGTTGACCGTCGTCCCGCTCGTCCTCGCCGTCCTGCACATCTTCCGGCTGCTCGACGCCGGGAAGGGCGGCGAGCCCGAGCGCCTGGCCCTGCACGACCACGTGTTGCAGGGATACGGGCTGTTGTGGGTGGCCTGCATGGCCATCGGCCTCTACGCGTGACCGCGGTCGGCGAACGGACGGTCGCGCCGGACCTGGAGGCTTCGGCCCAGGAGTTGACCGGCTGGGGTCGCACGGCGCCGTCGCTGGCGCGGGTGACGAGCCCGGCGGACGAGGCGTCGATCGTCGGCCTGCTCGAACACGCACGGCGGCCGCTCATCGCCCGTGGCCTCGGCCGCAGCTACGGCGACGCGGCGCAGAGCAGCGGCGGGCTCGTCGTCGAGACGTCACACCTCTCGCGAATCGGGGAGCTGGACGAGGAGACCGGCTGCATCGAGGTCGGGGGTGGCGTGAGCCTCCACCACCTCATGCAAGCGGTCATCCCGCGGGGCTGGTTCGTGGCGGTGACGCCGGGGACGCGCCACGTGTCCGTCGGTGGTGCGATCGCTTCGGACATCCACGGCAAGAACCACCACCGCGACGGGAGCTTCGCCCGCCACGTGACGAGCATGACGCTCGCCACGCCGACGGGCCTCAGGGTCGTGACGCCCGACGAGGACGCCGAGCTGTTCTGGGCGACGGCGGGTGGCATGGGCCTGACCGGCATCGTCGTGCGGGCGACCCTTCGCCTGATCCCGATCGAGACGTCGTGGATGCAGGTGCAGAACCGGCGCTTCACCACGCTCGACGACCTCATGTCGGTCATGGAGCAGTCGGACCGCGAGCACCGTTACAGCGTGGCGTGGCTCGACTGCCTCGCGAGCCGCGGTGGCGGGCGGCGATCGATCCTGACGTCGGGTGACCACGCCCCCCGGTCGGCGCTGCCCGAGCGTCTCGGTGCGCGCCGACTCGAGTCGCCGGCCGAAGCCCGGCTCCGCGTGCCGCTGGCGCCGCCGGTGCGCATGGCGAACCGCCTGTCGGTGCGCGTGCTGAACGAGGGCTGGTTCCGCGTCTCCTCGCACGGATCGCTGGTGCCGCTCAGCACCTATTTCCACCCGCTTGACGGGATCGGCGGGTGGAACGTGCTCTACGGACCCGAGGGGTTCGTGCAGTATCAGTTTGCGGTTCCCTTCGAGCGCGGTGACGTCGTCGAGGACGCCGTCGAGGCCATCGCGGGGTCGGGCATCCCCGCCTTCCTCGCCGTGCTCAAGCGCTTCGGACCCGGCACCCCCGGTCCGCTGTCGTTCGCGCAGAGCGGGTGGACGCTCGCGCTCGACTTTCCGATCGGGCCGCCGGGATTGGCCGCCCTGCTCGATGCGCTCGACGAGAAGGTCGCCGGCGCCGGCGGGCGGGTCTACCTGGCCAAGGACGCCCGGGTGCGGCCCGAGCTGATGCCGCGCATGTATCCGCGCCTGGCCGAGATGGCCGCCGTGCGCCGACGCGTCGACCCCGTGGGCGTGCTCGGCTCGGACCTGTCGGTGCGACTCGGCCTCTGAGCCGTCACTCCTCCGACGTGGCGAGCGCACGCTCGATCGCGTCCCGCAGCGCGCGCGCCGCGCGCTGCGGGTCCGGCGCCTGCGTCAGGTAGCGCACCACGACGAAGTGGCGGACGCCCGCCGCCGCGAGCTCGGGCACCCGATCAGGCGTCACGCCGCCGGTCACGAAGACCGGCACGCTGCGCCCGTGCGCTGGCCAGGGTCGCGTAGGCCAACCCGGTGCCCGGGCCGACCTGGCTTCGTCGGCGTCGGCTCCACCGGCCCGGCCGAGAGATAGGTCACGTCCTCGTGCACGGCGGCGCCCAGGTCGTCCGGCCCGTGCGTGGAGAGCCCGACGATCGCCTCGGGCCCGAGGATGCGGCGGGCCAACGCCACCGGTGCGTCGTCCTGGCCGACGTGGACACCGTCGGCCCCCACCTCGAGGGCCAGGTCGGGCCGGTCGTTCAGCACGAAGGGGACCGTGGTGCCGCCCGCAGACCTCGGCCACGAGCCGCGCCCGGGCCAGGAGCGGTCGAGCGTCGAGATGCTTCTCCCGGAGTTGGACGACGTCCACCCCGCCGTCGATGCAGGCGCGCACGAACTCGGCCAGGTCGGGCCGGTCCGGCGTGCAGAGGTAGAGGTGCCGTCCGGACAGGTCGGCGCCGGGGCTCACCCCTTGGCGTGCGCCTTGGCCTTGATGGCCCGCTTGTTGGCCCGGACCTTTTCGAGGGTCTCGGTGGAGGTGATGTCGGCCACGGACAGGAAGGCGCCGTCGTCGCCGTAGGGCGAGGTGGCCTCCTGCCATCCGTCGGGTCGGACGCCCGAGCTGCTTGGCCAAGAGGGCGGCGAAGATCTTCGCCTTCTGCTGACCGAACCCGGGGAGGGCCTTCAGCCGCGCCGATGAGCTCGTCCCCGCTCTTGACCCCCTTCCAGATCGCGTCCGCCTTGTCGCCGTACTCCTCGGCGATCACGCGGCAGACGTCCTGGACTCTCCCGGCCATGGAACCGGGGTAGCGGTGCAGCGCCGGCGGCTCCTTGAAGACGGCGGTGAGCTCGTCGAGGGTCCATGGCCGCGATGGCCGCGGCGTCGAGCGGGCCGCCCAAGGCGCCGGGCCAGCTCGGCGGGTGAGGAGAAGGCCTTTTCGATCGTGATCTGCTGGTCCAGCACCATGCCGATGAGCAAGGCCAACGGATCCTTGCTCGAGCAGGGCGTCGGCCTCGGCGTCGCCGGAGAGATGGAACTCGACACGTGCCATGAGGGAGATCTTGGCACGCACGCAACGAGGCGCTCGGCGTGACCCAAGGGCCGTGGCTCGGGCAGACTCTCGCCATGCACATCCCGGCCAAGGTGGACTACGGCATCCGCGCCCTGCTCGCCCTGGCCGCGGCCGGGACCCCGCAGACGGCCGAGTTCCTGGCCGGGGAGCAGGGCCTGCCGCCCCGCTTCCTCGGCGCCATCCTGGCCGACCTCCGGCGGGCCGGCATCGTGGCGAGCCAGCGGGGCGCCGAAGGCGGCTACCGGTTGGCCCGGGATCCCGACGTCGATCACCATGGCCGACGTGATCCGCGCCCTCGACGGGCCGCTGGCCGAGGTGCGGGGCTTCCGCCCCGAGGCGACCAACTACGACGGCGCGGCCGAGAACCTCCAGCAGGTGTGGGTCGCCGTGCGAGCCAGCCTGCGCTCGGTCCTGGAGAAGGTCACCCTGACCGATGTCATCTCGGGGCAGTCTCCCGTCGCACGTGCAGAAGCTGGTGACCGACCCCGATGCCTGGATCGCCCACTGACGCCCGGCCACCGGCCGCCGGGTCGGTGGACGTCCGGTGGCGGTGTCGCCGTCGGACTACCTCTGGTTCGTCGACCTCGCGCTCCGCGGGCATGGCCCGCATCGTCGAGGACCTCGGCGACGAGCTGGCCAACCGGCGACCCTCGTTTCCCGAGGCCAACTCGCCGTATCGCGATCCTGACCCATTGCCTCGGCGTCCTGGAGTACTGGGGCGGCGCCACGGTGGCCGGGCGTCCGATCGAGCGCGACCGCGCCGCCGAGTTCACGGCGGAGCGGGCCGGTGGCACCTTGCTCGAGCGCGCCGACGAGGCGCCGCCAACGTCTGGCCGACGACCTGGTCGGCCTCGACCCGTGGTGCCGAGCCGGCGAGCGTGTCTCGCGACCCCGACGACCCGGTGCCCTACACGGAGACGAAAGGTGCCGTCCTGCTCCATATCCTCGAGGAGCTGTTCCAGCACCTCGGCCAGATGGAGATCACCGCGACGACGCTGCTCAAGGCGCACGCATGAGCGCGGACCCCTGCGCCGACCCGCCCATCGCGTGCAGCCTCGACACCGGGGCGTTGGCGGACCGGGTCGACGAGTGGCGCGCCCTCGTGGCGTCGTCGGTCGTCTCGGTCGAGGCGAGCCCACCGCCGTGCACCTCGTGCTCGACCCGACCGAGGCGGCGCTCGTGGCCGCGGTCGGGCTGGCGCAGCGAGAGAAGCAGTGTTGCCCCTTCTTCGACGTGGCGCTCGACATCGGGGCCGACCGGCGCACGCTGTCACTCCGCGTGCCCGACGGGGCGGAGGAGGCGATGGCCACGTTCGTGGCCCTGCTCACAGACCGTGAACGGCGCCGCGCGCTCGGGGTCGATGCCGAGCTCGGCGATGGCGTCGGCCACCACCGACGGCTTCACCCGTCCGTCGAGCGAGAGTTGCTGCAGGACGGCCACCACGAGGTGGGCCGCGTCGACCTCGAAGAACCCACGCAGCGCGGCCCGGGCGTCGGAGCGGCCGAACCCGTCGGTGCCGAGCGAGACGTAGGGCCGGTCGACGAAGCGCGACGACCTGGTCGGGCACGGCGCGCATGTAGTCGGTGATGGCGACCACGGGATCGCGGCCCGTGCCCAGCGCCGCGGTCACGTGCGGCACCCGCGCGGCTCGGACTCGGGATGCAGCCGGTTCCAGCGCTCGACCTCGAGCGCGTCGGTGCGCAGGCGCGTCCACGACGTCACGGCCCACGCGTCGGCGGCCACGCCGTAGCGCTCGGCGAGAATGCCTTGCGCCTCCATGGCGACGCTCCACATCGGCCCCGAGAAGCACAGCGTCGCCTCGAGGTCGCCCGACGTCTCGGGCCGGTCGGCGAAGCGGTAGGCCCCGTCGATGATGCCCCGGCGGATGGCCGCACCCTCGTCGCCTTCGGGCAGCGGCGGCATCGGGTAGGTCTCGTTGTAGAGCGTGAGGTACCAGAAGCGGTCCTCGGGGTTCGGGCCCAGCATCTCGGTGACCGCCGCCTCCATGATCACCGCCACCTCGTAGGCGAAGGAGGCGTCGTAGACCATGGCGGCCGGGTTGGTCGAGGCCAGGAGCGGCGACTGCCCGTCGTCGTGCTGGAGACCCTCGCCCATGAGCGTCGTGCGCCCGGCCGTGCAGCCGGCCAGGATGCCCCGGCCGCGCATGTCGCCGAGGGCCCACGCCAGGTCGCCCACCCGCTGGAAGCCGAACATCGAATAGAAGAGGTAGACGGGGACCATGGGCTGGCCCCAGGTGGCGTACGCCGTGGCCAGCGCGGTGAAGGTCGGCCAGGGCGCCGGCCTCGGTGATGCCCTCCTGGAGGACCTGGCCCGACGCGCTCTCGGCGTAGTTCAGGGGCAGGTCGGCGTCGACCGGCACGTAGTTCTGGCCGTCGGGGGCGTAGATCTTCGCCTCGGCGATCAACGGCTCGAGCCCGAAGGTGCGGGCCTCGTCCGACACGATCGGCGCCACGAGCGCACCGACGGTCGGATCGCGCACGAGGTTGCGCAGCAGGCGGGCGAACACCATGGTCGTGGAGACCGATTGGGTGCCCGATCCCGCCGCGAACTCCTCGAACACCTTGGCGTCGGGTCGCAGGGCCGGCGTCGGCCGCACGATCCGTACCGGCACCGGCCCGTCGAGCACCCGCCCGCGCGCCCGCAGGTACTCCATGGCGTCGGATCCCTCGGCCGGCCGGATGTAGGGCGGGTCTCCCTCGAGCGCCGAGTCGGGGATGTCGTCGGTCAGATACAGGCGGTCGCGCAGCGTGCGGAGTTGCGCCTTGGTCATCTTCTTGATCTGGTGCGTGGCGTTGCGCGCCTCGATCTCGGGCCCGAGCGTCCAGCCCTTGATCGTCTTGGCCAGGATGACCGTCGGCGCGCCCCGCTGCTCGGTGGCCAGCTTGTAGGCGGCGTAGAGCTTGCGGTAGTCGTGCCCGCCCCGGGGCAGCGAGACCAGCTCGTCGTCGCTGAGGTCCTCGACCATCTTGCGCAGCCGGGGGTCGGGGCCGAAGAAGTGCTCACGGATGTACGCGCCGGACTCGACGGCCAGCTTCTGGTACTCGCCGTCGAGCGTCGTGTTCATGCGGTCGAGGAGGACGCCGTCGACGTCCTGGGCCAGGAGCGCATCCCACCGCGAGCCCCAGATGACCTTGATGACGTTCCAGCCCGCACCGCGGAAGACCGCCTCGAGCTCTTGGATGATCTTGCCGTTGCCGCGGACCGGACCGTCGAGCCGTTGCAGGTTGCAGTTGACGACGAAGATCAGGTTGTCGAGGTGCTCGCGGCCCGCCACGCCGAGCGCGCCGATCGACTCGGGCTCGTCCATCTCGCCGTCGCCGACGAAGCACCACACCCGGCTGGCGCTGGTGTCGACGAGACGGCGCAGGTGGAGGTAGCGGTTGACGTGCGCCTGGTAGATGGCCGAGATCGGGCCCAGGCCCATCGACACGGTGGGGAACTCCCAGAAGTCGGGGAGCAGGCGCGGGTGCGGGTAGCTCGGCAGGCCGTTCCCGCCGACCTCGTGGCGGAAGTTGTCGAGCTCGGCCTCGGTCAGCCGGCCCTCGACGTAGGCCCGGGCGTAGATGCCCGGCGACGCGTGCCCCTGGAAGAAGACCTGGTCGCCGAAGCCACCGTCGGCCTTGCCGCGGAAGAAATGGTTGAAGCCGACCTCGTAGAGCGCCGCCGAGCTGGCGTAGGTCGAGAGGTGGCCGCCGATGCCCTCGGTGCGCGTGTTGGCCCGCGTCACCATGGCGGCCGCGTTCCAGCGGATGTAGGCGCGGATCCGGCGCTCCTGGTACTCGTCGCCGGGGAACCAGGGTTCGGCGTCGGCCGGGATGGTGTTGACGTAGGGCGTCGAGACGGCGGCGGGGAAGTCGACCTGCTTGGTGCGCGCCCGCTCCAGGAGCTTCATGAGCAGATAGCGCGCCCGGGAACGTCCCCGCGCGTCGACGACGGCGTCGAAGGAGTCGAGCCACTCCTCCGTCTCGCCCGGATCCGTGTCGGGAACCTGGTGGCTGATCCCGTCGAACAGCATCGCTCCACGGTACCGGGAGCCGCCCGAGCCGCGTGACCGCCGGTCGCGGGTGTTACACATGTCGGTCATGCCAGACGCCGGGCGCCCCGATGATCGTGTACACCGACGGCGCGTGCCGGGGCAACCCCGGGCCCGGCGGTTGGGCGCTGGGCCGTGCCGGGTGGGCGCTACGCCAGCGGGGCGGAGGCCCGCACACGACGAACCAGCGCATGGAGATCACCGCCGCGCTCGAGGCGCTGCGGGCGCTGACCGCCCGAACGCCCCGCCGGGATCGAGGTGGTCAGCGACTCCACCTACGTCGTCAACTGCTTCCGGGATCGTTGGTGGGAGGGCTGGCTCGAGCGCGACTGGAAGAACACGCAGCGCAAGCCGGTGGCCAACCGGGACCTGTGGGAGCCCCTCTTGGAGGCTCGCGCTCAGCGACGACGTCGCGGTGACCTTCCGTTGGGTCAAGGGCCATTCCGGGGACCGGTGGAACGACGGGTCGACGAGCTCGCGACCATGGCGGCGGACAGCGGTCGGGGCACGAGCGGCGACCTATCGAGCGGATAGCCGCCGGGCCCCCGGGCCGGGCCTCCCGGCTCGGCCAGAGGGGCGAACGGTAGGCTGCTGAGGCAGCACGCGCACAGTTGAAAGAAGACGACTCGAGCCGTTGCGATCGGGATGTTCCGGGGGGCCGCCGAACGCGGGCCGGGCGTCATCGGAACGAGAAGAGGACGGGCGATGGCCACCGAGGAAGAGTTCGACCTCGTCGTCATCGGCGGCGGCCCGGGCGGGTACGCCACCGCGCTCTACGGCGCGGCGGCCGGCCTGTCCGTCGCCATCGTCGAGAAGGACAAGGTCGGCGGCACCTGCCTGCACCGGGGCTGCATCCCGGCCAAGGAGTTCCTCGAGACGGCGGCCGTCCGCCGCACGGTCGCGGGCGCCAAGGAGTTCGGCATCGACGTCTCGGGCGCCGGCCCTCGACTTCGCCCGGCAGCCAGGCCCGCAAGCAGGAGGTCGTCGACAAGCTCTTCAAGGGCCTGGCCGGCCTGCTGAAGGGCCGCAAGATCACGACGCTCACCGGCACCGGCACGCTGAAGGCGGGCCGGCGCGTCGCGGTGCGTCGACGGACCCGACGCGGGACGCGTCCTCGCCGGGCGCAACGTCGTGCTGGCCGCCGGCTCGGTGCCCCGCACGTCCTGCCGGGCTTCGAGGTCGACGGCCGCTCGTCATGACCTCCGACGAGTTCTTGGACCTCGACAAGCTGCCGGCGTCGGTGGCCGTCATCGGCGGCGGGGCCATCGGCTGCGAGTTCGCCTCGCTGCTCGCCGACCTCGGCACCAAGGTGACGATCCTCGAGGCGCTGCCGAAGATCCTGCCCGGCTGCGACGACGACGTCGCCCGCGTCGTCGTGCGCTCGTTCAAGAAGCGGGGCATCGACATCCGCACCGGCGTCAAGGTCGACCGGCCACACGCCCATCGGCGGACGGCACGGTGCACGACGGTCAAGGCGGGCGAGCGAGACCTGCGACGTCGAGGCCGTCGTCGTGTCGGTCGGCCGCCGCCCCCGCACCGACGGGCTGGTGGCCGACGGGGCCGGCGTCGAGGTCGACGAGCGCGGCTTCGTCGAGGTCGACGAGTACCATGCGCACCGGCGGTCGCCGGCGTCTGCGCCGTCGGCGACCTCGTGCCGCCACGCCGCAGCTGGCCCACGTCGGCTTCGCCGAGGCCATCGTCGCGGTCAAGGACATCCTCGGCGAGCCGGTCGTGCCGGTCGACTACGACAAGGTGCCGTGGGCCATCTACTGCCACCCCGAGGTCGCCTTCGCCGGCACTGCCGAGGCGCCGGCCAAGGCGGCCGGCTTCGACGTGGTGACCAAGAAGGACCCGTTCGGCGGCAACAGCCGGGCCCAGATCATCGGCGAGACCGAGGGCCTGGTGAAGGTCATCGCCGAGAAGCGGCCCGACGGCACGGCCGGCCGGATCCTCGGCGTGCACATGGTCGGGCCGTGGGTCACCGAGCAGCTGGGCGCAGGGCTACCTCGCCGTCAACTGGGAGGCCACCGTCGACGAGGTGGCCGAGTTCATCCAGCCGCACCCGTCCCTGTCCGAGACGTTCGGCGAGACCGATGCTGGCCCTGACCGGAAGGGGCCTGCACGCTTGGCCGACATCACGATGCCGCAGCTCGGCGAGACCGTCACCGAGGGCACGATCACCAAGTGGTTCAAGCAGGTCGGCGACACGGTCGCCGCGCGACGAGCCGCTCTTCGAGGTGTCGACCGACAAGGTCGACTCCGAGGTGCCCTCGCCCGTCGGCCGGCGTCCTGACCGAGATCCTCGTGCCCGAGGGCGAGACGGTCGACGTCGGCGCCCGGCTCGCCGTCGATCGGCGACGGCGCCGGGCGCAGCCGGACCGAGCGGCCGCGCCCGCCGCCGCCGCGGCCGCAGGCGCCCGCCGCCAGCGCCGGCGCCCGCCGCCGCGCCAGCCCGCGCCCGAGCCGGCGCCGCCGCCAGCCGCCGCCCGCCGCCGCCCGCCGGCCCCGGCGCCGCCCGCCGCCGCGCCGCCGCCGCCGGCACCGGCACCGGCGGCCGCAGCCGGCGCCGCCGACGGCGACGGCGCCGGCGCCGCAGGTGCTGTCGCCGGTCGTGCGCCGGCTCCTGTCCGAGCACGGCCTCGACCCCGCCGAGATCACCGGCACCGGCGCCGGCGGCCGCATCACCCGCGACGACGTGCTGCGACGTCGTCGATCGCGCGCCGCTCGGCCGCCGCGCCGGCGCCGGCGCCTCCGCCGGCGCCGCCGCGCCGGCACCGGCGCCCGCGCCAGCGGCACCGCGCCGCCGGCCCGCGCCGTCCGGCGCCGCCGCCGGTCTCGCCGGCGCCGTTCCGCGCGGCCGGCGACCAGGTCGTGCCGCTCTCCAACATCCGCCGCCGCACCGCCGAGCACATGGTGCGCTCCAAGGCGACCTCGCCGCACGCCTTCATCGCCGTCGAGGTCGACTACGAGAACGTCGAGCGGGTCCGCACGCGCCTGGGGCGAGCGCTTCAAGGCCGAGGAGGGCTTCAGCCTCACCTACCTGCCGTTCATCGCCCGGGCCGTCGTCGACGCCCTGCGCGACTTCCCGCACCTGAACGCGTCGGTCGGCGACGACGCGCTCGTCGTGCACCGCTACGTCAACCTCGGCATCGCCGTCGACCTCTCGCTACGAGGGCCTGCTCGTGCCGGTCATCCACCACGCCGAGGAGGCAAGCGCCTGCGCGCCATCGCCCGGCGAGATCCGCGACCTGGCCGACCGGGCCCGCGCCCGCCAGCTCACCGCCGACGACATCGCCGGCGGCACGTTCACCATCACCAACAACGGGCCGTTCGGCACGTGCTTCACCGTCCCGATCATCAACCAGCCGCAGGTGGCCATCCTCTCCACCGACGGCATCGCCCGCCGGCCGGTCGTGGTCGACCCAGCCCGACGGCTCCGAGGCCATCGCCATCCACTCGGTCGGCAACCTGGCGTGAGCTGGGACCACCGGGCCTTCGACGGCGCCTACGCCGTCGCCGTTCCTGGCCCGAGGTCACCGAGCTCCTCGGCGACCCGCGACTGGGCCGCCGAGCTCTGAGCGACCGGCGCCGGTGCTGCGCGTCCGCTGGCTCGGGCCGGTCCCCTACCACGAGGCCTCGGCGCTCCAGCACGCCCTGTCGCGCGACGGCCGAGGACGACTACCTGCTGCTGCTGGAGCACCCGCACGTCTACACCCTCGGGCGCGCGCGCCGATCCGACGCCACGTGCTGGTCGACCCGGCGTCGGTCGGCGCCGAGCTGGTGCGGGCCGACCGCGGCGGCGACGTCACCTACCACGGCCCGGGCCAGCTCGTCGGCTACCCGATCCTCACGGTGCCCGACGCATGCCGGCGTCGGGCCCGGCGCACGTGCCACCGCCTCGAGCAGCTGGTCATCGACGCGCTGGCCGACCTCGGCCTGCCCGGGCTGCCGGGCGCCGGCGAGTACCCGGGCGTGTGGGTCGACGCCGACGGGCGACCGGCCCCGCAAGATCGCCGCCATCGGCGTGCGCGCCAAGCGGGTCGCGCCGGGCCGGCGGCGCACGATGCACGGCTTCGCCCTCAACGTCGACCCCGACCTGTCGATGTTCGACCACATCGTGCCGTGCGGCATCGCCGACAAGGCGGTGACGTCGCTGGCCGCCGAGGGCATCGACGTCTCCGATGGACGAGGTGGTCGACGCGTCGTCGGCGCGGGCCGACCGCGCGTGTTCGGCGGACGCGGCAGGTCGAGCGCGCCGGACGTCGTCATCGGGCCGGTCGCCTGGCGCCGACCTCGACGGAGCGCGACGGCGGCCGAGCGCGCCGCTCGCTGCGGCGCGCTGCGCCAGGCCGGCGTCGCACCCGCGGACGGCCTCGCCATCGTCGCAGCGCAAGCCGGAGTGGCTGCGGGTGCCCGGTGCGCATCGGCCCCGGGCTACCGCCAGCTCGGGCACGACGATCCGCGACCTCGGCCTGGTCACGGTGTGCGAGGAGGCGGGCTGCCCCAACATCTCCGAGTGCTGGGCCGACGGCACCGCCACGTTCATGATCAACGGCGAGCGCTGCACCCGGGCCTGCGGCTTCTGCCTGGTCGACACCCGCCATCCCCTGCCGCTCGCGCCCGACGAGCCGGACCGGGTGGCCGAGGCGGTCGGCGCGGATGGGCCTGGGCCACGCCGTGGTCACCTGCGTCGCCCGCGACGACCTCGCCGACGGCGGCGCCGGGGCCATCGCCGCCACGATCGAGCGCCATCCGCGCGCGCGCGCCCGGCACGACCGGTCGAGGTGCTGATCTCCGACTGCCAGGGCGACGCCGCGTCGCTCGACGCGATCTTCGACGCCCGGCCCGACGTGCTCAACCACAACATCGAGACGGTGGCCCGGCTGCAGCGGGCGGTGCGCCCGTCGGCCGGCTACGCCCGCAGCCTGGCGCGTGCTGGCCCGGGCCAAGGCGGCCGGCCTCGACGACCAAGTCCGGCCTGATCGTCGGCATGGGCGAGACCGAGGACGAGGTCGTGGCCACCCTGGCCGACCTGCGCGGCGTCGGCGTCGACATCGTCACCATCGGCCAGTACCTGCGGCCGACCGGCGACCACCTGCCGGTCGCCCGCTGCTGGGCGCCCGCGGAGTTCGACCGCCTGCGCGGCGCGGGCGAGGCGCTGGGCATCGCCACGTCGAGGCCTCGCCGCTCACCCGCTCGAGCTACCACGCCCGCGAGGCGGCGGCGGCCGCGTCCGGGGTCGGCTGACCCGAAGCGGTCGCGTTCAGCCCGACCCGGCGTCGGCCGCTTGCGTTGTCGCGGTGGACCGCCCCCGGCGCAAGACCAGGGGCGTCGCCACCGCGGCGGACAGGACGACCACGGCCAGCACGGCCCAGCCGACATCGCCCAGGGACACGCCGCCCGCCGGGGGCTTCGCTGCCGTTGGCCGGCGGCGGCGGCCATGGCGGCGTACTGCGCCCGGGCCGCCGCGGCCGGCGTAGGCGGGCGTGATCGGATCTCGCGTTGCCCGACGCCGCCGAGAAGAAGGTGAGCAGCACGACCGAGGTCCCCGCGGACATCGTGATCGCCTGGCCGATCCCCGCCGGCGTCGAGGACGCGAAGATACGTCGTGCGTTGCGCCCCGGGGACCCCGGCCAACGCCCCGGAGCCTGCGACCTCGCCGCGGGCCAACGCCCGCCGCGCGGCGCCGACGGCGGCGCGGGCTTGGGCGGCCGTCGAGAAGCGGACGACGAGATCCCGGGCCGTGTTGACCCCGGCGGTGTCCCGCCAACTCCGCGGATAGGTCTCGACGCTGCCGCCCGCCGTGGTGAGCGCGCCGACGCCGACGCCGGCGCCGTCGGCGTCGGGGGAACCGGGAGCAGACGTGGCGCCGACGAGAGGACCTTGCGCCGTCACGATGTAGCCGGCGCCGAGGTGCGACAACACGATGGCGCCGAGCGCGTGGCGCAGCGGCGCGGTGGCCGCACCGGCGGCCGGCGACAGGGCCAGCACCTGCGCCAGGCCGACGACGAGGAGGGCGGCGGCCCGTGCGATCACGGCGTTGCTCGGCCTCATCATCGGGCGCCTCCAGGCACGACAGGAACCGGACGACGCGCCCGCCCTACGCGACGAAGTACTTGGCCTCGGGGTGGTGGCAGATGATGGCGTCGGTCGTCTGCTCGGGGTGCAGCTGGAACCCCTCGCTGACCGTCGACGCCGATGCGGTCCCCTCCGAGGAGCTCGACCACCTTGGCGTTGTCGTCGAGGTCCGGGCAGGCCGGGTAGCCCCACGAGTAACGGCCGCCGCGGTACTGCTGGCGGAACAGCCCGTCGAGCGTCGGCCCGTCCTCGTCGGCGAAGCCGAGCTCCTCGCGGATGCGGCGGTGCCAGTACTCGGCCGTCGCCTCGGCCATCTCGACGCCGAGGCCGTGCAGGAACAGGTACTCCTGGTAGCGGTTCTCGGCGAACAGGCGCGCCGCCTCCTCGGACGCCCGCGGCCCGATGGTGCACGAGCATGAAGCTGGCGAAGTCCTCGTCGCCCGAGCCGGTCGGGCGGAAGAAGTCCGCGATGCACAGCCACGGCTCCTTGCGCTGGCGGGGGAAGCTGAAGCGCATCCACTCCGCGGTCCGGGTCTCGTCCTTCCAGATGACGAGGTCGTTGCCCTCGGCGTTGGCGGCGAAGTGGCCGTAGGCCACCGCGGCACGAGCAGGTCGGCCTCCTTGGCCTTGCTCAGCTGCTCGCGCAGTGTCGGCCTTGACCCGGTCCTTGAAGTCGGGTCGTCCTCGCCCGTCCTCGGGCCGGAAGCCCCACTGGTTGCGGAACAGCGCGGTCAGGTTGAGGTACTCGGCGATGTCGTCGAGCGCGATGCCCTTGGCGACCCGGGTGCCGACGAAGGGCGGCATGAACAGCGGGTTGTCCGCCGCCACGCCGGAGCGGTCGGGCTGCCCCTCCACCGGCGTGGTCGTCCTGGGGGTCGAGACGGCTGCGCCGCGGGCACGTTCTTCTCGGAGATCTCGCGGCCGAAGCAACGGGTCTTCCTCGCCGGTGCGCTTCAGCTCGACCAGGCGGTCCATGGTGCGCAGCCCCTCGAAGGCGTCGCGCCCGTAGAAGAGACGCCCGTCGTACACCTCGCGCAGGTCGCGCTCGACGTAGGTGCGGGTCAGGGCGGCGCCACCCAGCAGGACGGGGACGTCGGCCAGGGAGCGCTCGTTGAGCTCGACCAGGTTCTCGCGCATGATGAGCGTCGACTTCACGAGCAGGCCGCTCATGCCGATGGCGTCGGCCTCGTGCTCCTCGACGGCCGGCGATCATCTCGTTGATGCCGATCTTGATGCCGAGGTTGACCACCTCGTAGCCGTTGTTGGTCAGGATGATGTCGACCAGGTTCTTGCCGATGTCGTGCACGTCGCCCTTCACCGTGGCCAGCACGACGGTGCCCTTGCCACCCTGGTCCGACTTCTCCATGTGCGGCTCGAGGAAGGCGACGGCGGCCTTCATGGTCTCGGCCGACTGCAGCACGAAGGGCAGCTGCATCTCGCCCGAGGCGAAGCGCTCGCCGACGACCTTCATGCCCTCGAGCAGGATGTCGTTGACGATCGCCAGGGCCGCCAGGCCCGACTCGAGCGCCTCGGTCAGGTCGTCCTCGAGGCCGTTGCGGTTGCCGTCGATGATGCGCTGGCGACAGCCGGCGGTCGACCGGCCAGTCGCTGCGGTCCTCCGCCGCCGCCGGTGGAGGCCTTGACGCCCTCGAACAGGGCCAGCAGCTCCTGCAGCGGGTCGTAGTCGTCGGTGCGGCGGTCGTAGATCAGGTCGAGGCAGATCTCCTTGGCCCGCTCGTCGATCCGCGCCAGCGGCAGGATCTTGCGACGCGTGGACGATGGCCGAGTCGAGGCCGGCCTCCACGCACTCGTGCAGGAACACCGAGTTGAGCACCTGGCGGGCGGCCGGGTTGAGGCCGAAGGACACGTTGGACAGTCCGAGGATGGTGGAGACACCGGGCAGCTCGGCCTTGATGGCCCGGATGCCCTCGATCGTCTCGATGCCGTCCTCGCCGGCTCTCCTCCATGCCCGTCGACAGCGGCAGGGCGAGCGGGTCGAAGAGCAGGTCCTCGGGGGCGAGGCCGTAGCGCTCGACGGCGATGTCGCGGATGTTGCGGGCCGCCCGCAACTTCCACTCCGCCGTGCGGGCCTGGCCCTCCTCGTCGATGCAGGTGCAGACGACGGCGGCCCCGAACTCGCGGGCCAGCCGCAGGAAGGTGTCGAGTCGGGTCCCGGGCTCGTCGCCCTCCTCCAGGTTGACCGAGTTGAGGATGGGACGGCCGCCGAGCCACTCGAGCGCGGCGCGCGCCACGGGTCCTTCGGTGGAGTCGACCATGATCGGCACGCTCGACTGGGTGCAGAAGCGGCTCGCGACCTCGTGCATGTCCGACACGCCGTCGGCGCCGGTGTAGTCGACGCAGACGTCGATGAGGTGCGAGCCCTCCTTGACCTGGTCTCGGGCCATGCCGACGCAGGTGTCCCAGTCGGCGTCCAGCATGGCCTCGCGGAACGCCTTGGACCCGTTGGCGTTGGTCCGCTCGCCGACGGCGAGGAACGAGGAGTCCTGCGCGAACGGGACCGACGTGTAGATGGAGGCCGCGGCGGGCTCGTGGACCGGCGTGCGCGCCGCAGGGGTGGCGTCCGGCGCAGCGCTCGACGACGGCGGCCAGGTGGGCCGGCGTGGTGCCGCAGCAGCCGCCGACGACGGACACGCCGAACTCGGTGACGAAGCGGTGCAGGTGCTCGGCCAGGCCCTCGGGGGTGAGGTCGTAGTGCATCTGGCCGTCGACCACCGACGGGAGGCCGGCGTTGGGGACGCAGGCGATCGGGACGCGGCTGGCCCCCGAGAGGTGGCGCAGCGCCTCGCTCATCTCGACCGGTCCGGTGGCGCAGTTGAGGCCGACCACGTCGACCTGCATGGCGTCGAGCACGGTCAGCGCGGCGCCGATCTCGGTGCCGGGCAGCATGCGGCCGGTCAGCTCGATCGTCACCTGGACCTGCATGGGGACGTAGCGGTCGAGCGCCACCATGGCGCGCCGGGCACCGTTCATCGCCGCCTTGATCGACAGCATGTCGAACTGGGTCTCGATCAGGAGCAGATCGACGCCGCCCTCGAGCAGCCCGAGGGCCTGCTCCTCGTAGGCGTCGCGGAATTCGGCGTACGAGATGTGGCCCAGGGTGGGGAACTTGGTGCCCGGGCCCATGGAGCCGGCCACCCAGCGCGGCCGTTCGGGCGTCGAGAACTCGTCCGCGGACCGCGCAGGCCAGTTCGGCCGCCCGGCGGGTCAGCTCGCGGGCGCGGTCGGCGAGGCCGTACTCGGCCAGGACGACCGAGGTCGACCCGAACGTGTCGGTCTCGACCACGTCGCAGCCGACCTCGTAGAAGGACCGGTGCACCTGGGCCACGACCTCGGGACGGGTCTCCACGAGCCATTCGTTGCAGCCCTCGAGCTCGGGGCCACCGAAGTCGTCCGGCCCGAGCTCGAGCAGCTGGAGGTTGGTGCCCATGGCGCCGTCGAAGATGACGACGCGCTCGCGCAGCGCCTGCAGATACGAGGACGCGGCCGGGTCGAGGCGGCCCAGAAGTTCGGGGGAAAGTGCCATGAAGGCTCCAGATTACCGGGGCACTCGGGATGCTCCGGACCGGCGCCGGTAGCATCCCGCCTGGTGGCACCGAAGATCTACACCAAGAGCGGCGACGACGGGACGACGGGCCTGCTCTACGGAGGGCGGGTGCGCAAGGACTCGTGGCGGATCGAGCTGAACGGGGTGGTCGACGAGGCGCAGGCCGCCATCGGGATGGCCCGGGCCGAGACGGCCCCGGGTTCGGAGGCCAACGAGCGTCTGGCCGCGCTCGCCCGCGATCTCTATGTGCTGATGGCGGAGGTGGCCACCGCCCCGGAGAACCGAAGGAAGCTCAAGGCGGGGTCGAGCTTGGTGATCCTGGACATGGTGGGCGCGCTCGAGTTGGGCATCGACGACCTCCTTCAGCGCTTCGAAATGCCGAGCGACTTCACCATCCCAGGCGAGAACCGGGTCGCCGCCGCGCTGGACCTCGCCCGCACCATCGTCCGCCGCGCCGAGCGGATCGCCGTGACTGAGCCGGCGGGGGACTCACTGGTCCCGATGTACCTCAACCGCCTCTCGGACTTGTTGTGGGCCATGGCGCGCTGGCAGGAGGGCCCCGAGCACCGGTTGTCGAAGGCGCAAAACCCCTAGACACATCTCGTCACCACGTCCCCCGGTGGAGCCGCTCGGGTCGATGGCGCGTGGCACGCTGCAGCGACCGCGACCGGTGGTCCCGCCCGTCGGGATGGCCCAACGGGACCGCGCAGAAGAGTCGCCAGGCGGGCGGCACCCCGAGGCGTGTCCCGAGCTCCTCGGTGCCGCGGAACGCACCCAACACGCAGGCGCCCAGTCCCGCATCGACCGCTCCGAGGAGCACGGCCATGACGCCGAAGGCGGCGTCGCCGTACCAGTAGGGCACCGGCCAGTGCTCCGGTCCCGCGCCAAGTTCGGGGTCGGCCTTGTCCGCCTCCCCGTAGCGCTCGACGTAAGCCTCGGGCGAGGTGTACGCCAGCAGCACGATCGGCGCTCGCTCGAGGCCCCCCGACCACTCCGCGTTTCTCGCCCGCCAGGCCTCGTCCGTCGTGCAGGCCCAGTAGGAGGAGGTCTGGTCGTCGCCCTCGAGGACGACCCACGACGTCCCCCCGGCGTTGCCGGCGGTGGGGGCGCTGAGGGCCCCTTCGAGGATTCGGTCGACGAGGGACGGGTCAACGGGTTCGGCCGAAAAGCTGCGGCACATGGCCCGCCGGCGCAAGGCCTCGTGGAGTTCCATGGGGCGCAGTCTCCCAGGGGCCCAGGCTGACCAGACTTGGGAATGTTGACCCCGTTGGTAATGTTTACCTATTCGAGGCCAGCCGCAACATCGGCTCGGCGCGACCCGGAGGTTGCAGCGTGACTACTCCTCGTGAGCTCTTGAACCAGGCGAAATCCTCTATCCGTGAGATAGAGCCGGCCGACGCACAGGCCCTCTTCGAGGGCGGCGGCGTCACGTTCCTCGACGTCCGCGAGCCCGACGAGTACGAGCAGGGAGCGATCCCCCACGCCGTCCACCTGCCCCGCGGGCACCTGGAGTTTCAGGTGGAGGGGAAGCTGCCCGAAAAGTCGGGCCCGGTCGTCGTCTACTGCGCCGGTGGGGTGCGATCGGCCTTCGCGGCCAAGACCATGCAGGACCTGGGGTACTCCGATGTGCAGTCCCTCGTCGGAGGCTTCAACAAATGGAAGGACGACGACCGCCCGTGGGCGGCGCCCCAGACGTTGACCCCGGCCCAGCGCAACCGCTACCAGCGCCACCTCCTGCTGCCCGAGGTCGGTGAGGTCGGACAGCTGAAGCTCCTCGAGTCGAAGGTGCTGCTGCTCGGCGCCGGCGGCCTGGGATCGCCGGCCGCGCTCTACCTGGCCGCCGCGGGGGTCGGGACACTGGGCATCATCGACATGGACGTCGTCGACGAGTCCAACCTGCAGCGACAGATCCTGCACAACATGGACCGGGTCGGTGACCGCAAGGTCGACTCGGCCAAGAAGACGCTGACCGCGCTCAACCCCGACGTGAACGTCGTGACCTACGACGTGCGGTTGGGGGCCGACAACATCCTCGACATCATCGACGGTTACGACGTCATCGTCGACGGGACCGACAACTTCCCGACCCGCTACTTGGTGAACGACGCCTCGCTGCTCAAGCGGATCCCTGTCATCCACGGATCCATCTTCCGCTTCGAAGGCCAGGTCACGGTGTTCGATCCGTACAACGGCCCGTGCTACCGCTGCCTGATCCCCGAGCCGCCTCCGGCCGAGCTCGCCCCGTCGTGCTCCGAGGCCGGCGTCCTGGGGGTGCTCCCCGGCATCATCGGCTCCATCCAGGCGGTCGAGACCGTCAAGGTGCTGCTCGGCCTGGGTGACCCCCTCATCGGCCGGCTGATGGCCTACGACGCGCTGGAGGCATCCTTCCGCACCTTCAAGGTGCGGCGGGACCCGGCCTGCCCGGCGTGCGGGCCCGACGCGGGTGAGATCGTCATCGCCGAGTACGACGAACTCTGCATGCCGCACGGCCACTGAGCACCCGGTACCCACGCGTCGCGCCGCCCGGGGCGCTAGACAAAGGCCCCATGACAGAGACGGCCATGCAGAGGCTTGCAGTCAACGGCGTCGAGCTCGCCTGGTCCGAACGCAGCTCGGGCGCCGCGGGCACGCCCACCTTTGTCCTGGTCCACGGCTTCACCGGCTCGGCCCACGACTTCGCGCTCGTGGCCGACGACCTGGCGTCGGACCGCCGGGTGGTCACGCTCGACCAGCGCGGCCACGGTCACTCGACGAAGACGGGAAGCCTCGAGGGCTACTCCATCGACCAGCTGGTCGCTGACCTCGCGGTGCTCCTCGAGGCCGTCGGCGAAGGCCCGGTCGACCTGCTCGGTCATTCCATGGGCGGGCGCGTCGCCATGGGCCTCGTCCTCAGCCGGCCGGACCTGGTGAGCTCGCTCGTGCTCATGGACACGAGCGCGTGGTCGTTCATGCCGCCCGACGAAGGCATCCGGGCGCTGGTCCACGCCTGGATCGATGCGTTCGACCCGGCCCAGGGCATGCCGGCGACACTGAGCCTCGGCGGGCCAGAGGACGCGTTGATCGAAGAGACGACGCCGTCATCGTGGCAGGAGGAAAAGGCCGCCATCTTTGCGGGGATGGACCCCTACGCCGTCAAGGCCTTCGGTCTGGCGCTCATGGCCGACGTGGCCGACGGCCGGGTCTCGCTGAAGCCGGAGCTTCCGTCGATCACCTGCCCCACGACGGTGATCGCCGGTGCGCACGATCATCCGCTGATCGACCAGGCGCCCGAGCTCGCAGGCCTGGTGGCCCACGGCCGTCTCGCCGTGATCGAAGGGGCGTACCACTCGCCGCAGTTGACCCACGCGCAGACATGGAAGGGCGCCGTCGGCGCGCACCTCGCCTGGGCCGACGAGGCACGGGTCAGCCAATGACGGGAGGTGCGCCGCCGCAGGGGACCGATCTGATCACGCTCGCCGGGTCCGACGTCGCGATCCCGCCCCTCGGGGTGGGCACCTGGTCGTGGGGTGACAAGGGCGTGTGGGGCATGGGCGGCTATGACCAAACGTTCACCGAGTCGACCATCCGCGACGCGTGGGAGGCCAGCATCGAGGCCGGCGTCGTCCTCTTCGATACCGCCGAGGTGTACGGGCGAGGCGAGAGCGAGCGCATCATCGGGCGGCTGCTGGCCGCCGATCCCGCTGTCCGTGCTCGCGTCGTCCTCGCCACGAAGTTCATGCCGAGCCCGTGGAAGGTGAACGTGAAGGGCGCCCTCCTCACGGCCGCCCGGAACTCGCTCGATCGGCTGGGCACCGGCGTCATCGATCTGTACCAGATCCACGGACCTGTTTCGCTCCGCTCTCATGACGCCCTGGCCGAGGCGCTCGCCGTCGCACACTCCGAAGGACTGGTGAAGGCCGTCGGTGTGTCCAACTACTCGGCCAAGGAGACACGGTCGATCGACACGGCCTTGCGCAAGCGCGGTTTGCGGCTGGCCAGCAACCAGATCGAATTCTCACTCCTGCGCACGATGCCCCGACGCGTCGGCCTGCTGGACTGTTGTCGCGAGCTGGGCGTGGTCCCGCTGGCCTACTCGCCGATCGGGCAGGGAAGGCTGACGGGGAAGTACTCGGCGTCCAATCCGCCGCCGGGCGGCCGGACCTTTTCGGCCCACCCGATGCAACAGGTGGATGCCATCGTGGCCGAGCTGCGCCGCATCGGAGAGGATCACGACGGGCGGACGCCGAGCCAAGTCGCGCTCGCCTGGCTGATCGCGCAGGGCGCGGTGCCCATCCCCGGTGCGAAGAACCGCGCGCAGGCCGAGCAGAATGCCGGATGCCTGGGCTGGCAGATGACCGACGAAGAATTGGCCAGGCTCGATGCCGCCTCCCTGTACGGCAAACGCGGCATGGCACAGCGCTTCTGGCAACACGGCTGAGAGCTCGTGGCCCGCGTGGCCGTGTACACGGCGATCTACGGCGGTTACGACCTGCTCCATCCGCAACCGACCAGTCCCGACGTGGACTACATCTGCTTCACCGACGCGGACGACCTCGACGCCCCTCCCAATTGGCGCATCGAGCGTCGGCCCGCGCGCTACGCCCACCCCCGCATGTCAGCCAAGTGGTTCAAGATGCATCCCGACAAGGAGTTGCCGTCGCACCGCTACACGATATGGATCGATGGCTGCATGAAAGTTGCGAGCGCCTCGTTCGCAACCGAGGTCATGTCCGCGCTGGACGACAGCGGGATTGCGCTATTCCGCCATCCCGATCGGGACAACATCGCCGACGAGATTGCCGCTTCTGAACCCTTGGCGAAGTACGCCGGCCTTGGCCTGACCGATCAGGTGCAGCACTATCTGCGCTGCGGGTTCCCGCTCTCCTCGGGGTTGTACGCCTGCGGCGTCATCGTCCGCGACAACGCGTCCGAGCGCATCGCGGAGCTGAATCGCCTCTGGATGGAAGAGAACGTTCGCTGGACCTACCAGGACCAACTGAGCTTCCCGTATGTGTGTTGGAAGCTGGGTCTCACTCCCGGGATCATCCCCTACAGCTTTTGGGACAACCCTCTCTTCGAGCGGCTTCCCCATTTGTCTGATTTGTGAGGTCGCCCTCGGACCGAGGTGAGCGGCCTCCGGCGGGCGAGCCGCCTGGCGGGTTCGGGACGCCCCGCGGTACCGTCGGAACGTGAACGCCGCGCTCTTTGACGCGGGGCTCCCGCCTCTGCGGGGGTCGCAACTCTTCTCCACTCAGTTCGACTTCGTCCCGGTGGCCATGATCGTGGCCGCCCTGGTGCTGTACCTGTGGGGCGTCAAGCGCAACAACGCGTTGCACCCGCGCCATCCCTGGTCGGTCGGGAAGACGGCAGCTTGGATCGGCGCACTCTTCACGACCGGGATTTCGATTTTCAGCTTCGTCGGCGTCTACGACGGCGAGCTCTTCTGGGACCACATGATCCAACACCTGCTCCTGATCATGGTGGCCGCGCCGCTGTTCGCCGTTGCGTCGCCGTTGGAACTGGCCTGGCGGTCCACGACCGGCACGGCGCACGTCGTCGTCACCGAGGCCTTGCGCTCAGGCGTGGCCAAGTTCATGGGTCACTGGGCCGTGGCCTTCGTGCTCTACGCGGTGTTGATCCCGGTCAGCCACCTGACCACCTGGTACAACCTCACCCTCCAACACGAGAGCATTCACAACGCAGAACACCTGGCGTTTCTGATCGTCGGCTACATGTTCTGGCGCCAGATCTTCGGTCACGACCCGAACTGCTACCGCCTCCACCCCGCGCTGCAGTTCTTCTATCTCTTCATGGCCATTCCGATCGACACCTTCACCGGCCTCTCGTTGGCGGGAGCGTCGAGGGAGCTGTTCCCGGCCTACCTCGCCACCCACCGGTCGTGGGGCCCGTCGTACGTCAACGACCTGCACATCGGTGGCTCCCTCATGTGGGTCGTCGGCGACACGCTGATGCTGTGGCCGATGATCCCCGTCGCCCTGCGCTGGATGCACCTCGAAGAGCGCAAGGCGACGCGTGTCGACCGCGAGCTCGACGCCCAGGCCCTGGCCGAGCTGGGCGACGTCTCTCAGCCGAGATCCATCAACTCGACGCGCACTCCGTCGGGGTCCGCGCAGTAGACGAACTCGAGCGCGGCTCCTCCGAGATCGATCGACGTCCGGCTGGACTCGACGATGGTGCCGCCGAACTCGACGACTCTGGCCGCGGCCGCGGCAAGGTCGGGAACCCGAAAGGACAGGTGCGTCAATCCAAGCTGGTTGACGGGCCGCCGGGTCCGCTCACCGAACGGCTTCGGGTCGTGGAACGCCAGGAGCTCGATCGCGGTCTGCCCTCGACGGATGAACTGCGAGGTGACCGCGACGTCCTGAAAGTCCATCAAACGGGCGAATTCCGAGCCGATCTCGTGCGATTCGGCCTTGTCGAAGCCGAGGGCGCCGCAGTAGAACGCGAGCGACCGCTCCAGGTCGCTCACGCAGATGCCGAAGTGCGAGAAGGCTGGTCCGAGGTCGTCCACCGCCGTAGTCTGCCCGCTCCGGCAACCTCGTCGAGGCCCCATATGGCCCTCCCACCCCGATTCTCCGTAGTCTCGTGGCCGTGACCTCGCAGAACAAAGACTCTCAGGGCGTGCCGGAGCACCGCACCGACTCGGGCATCGTCATCAATCCCGTTTACCGTTCCGACGACCTCGCCGGCTGGGATCCCGCCGCCCAGCTCGGCGATCCGGGAACGTTCCCTTACACCCGGGGCATCCACCGCGACATGTACCGCTCGAAGCTGTGGACCATGCGCCAGTACGCCGGGTTCGGATCGGCCGAGACGACCAATCAGCGCTTCAAGTTCCTTCTCGACGCGGGTCAGACGGGTCTGTCCTGTGCCTTCGACCTCCCGACCCAGATGGGGTACGACTCCGACCACCCGCGCGCCGAGGGCGAGGTGGGCAAGGTCGGCGTGGCCATCGACTCGTTGGCCGACATGCGGCTCCTGATGGCGGACCTGCCGATGGACAAGGTCACGACGTCGATGACGATCAACGCCACCGGCGCCATCCTGCTGCTCCTCTATCAGTTGGTGGCCGAGGAGCAGGGGGTGCCGGGAGACAAGGTCCGCGGCACCATTCAGAACGACATCTTGAAGGAGTACATCGCACGCGGCACCTACATCTACCCGCCGCGCCCATCCATGCGGCTGATCGTCGACACCTTCGCGTACTGCGCGGAGAACCTGCCGAATTGGAACACCATTTCCATCTCGGGGTACCACATCCGCGAGGCAGGCTCGACGGCGGTGCAGGAGGTCGCCTTCACGTTGGCCAACGGCATCGCCTACGTCGAGGCTGCCATCGCGGCCGGCATGGACGTGGACTGCGTTCGCACCCCGACTGTCGTTCTTCTGGAACGCGCACAACAACCTGTTCGAGGAGGTCGCCAAGTACCGGGCGGCGCGACGCATGTGGGCCCGCATCATGACCGAGCGCTTCGGCGCCAAGGACGACCGCTCGAAGATGCTCCGCTTCCACACCCAGACCGGAGGTTCCACGCTCACGGCCCAGCAGCCGGAGAACAACATCGTGCGGGTGACCGTCCAGACCCTGGCCGCCGCCCTGGGCGGCACGCAGAGCCTTCACACGAACGGTTTCGACGAGGCACTCGGCCTGCCCACGACGCGGGCGGCCAAGATCGCCCTGCGCACCCAGCAGATCGTCGGCTTCGAATCGGGCGTGGCCGACACGGTCGACCCACTGGCCGGCTCCTATTACGTCGAAGCCCTGACCGATCAGGTGGAAGAGGCGGCGACCGACGTACCTGGGCCGGATCGACCAGCTGGGCGGCGCGGTCGCGGCCATTGAGGCGCGCTTCATGCAAGAGGAGATCGAGGCGGCCGCGTACAGCTTCGCCAAGTCGGTCGACGACGGCGAGAAGGTCGTGATCGGCGTGAACCGCTTCACCGACGCCGAGGTGGAGCCGGCCGAGGTCTTCCCGATCGACGTCAAGCTGCAACAGATCCAGATCGACCGCACGCGCTCGGTGCGGGCGGCGCGCGACCAGGCCGCAGTGGACCGCGCCTTGGCCGATGTCGCAGAGACGGCTCGCGGGGAGGGGAACCTGCTGCCTCCCGATGAAGGCCGCCCTCAAGGAGATGGCGACGCTGGGTGAGGTCTCCGACGTGTTGCGCGGCGAGTTCGGCGTCTACCAGCCCGGAGGCTGAACAGATGACGGGCCCGGGCTCGTTCGGGCCCCTGTTCGACCTCGTCGCCGGCCTCGGGACGTTCGTCGCCTCACCATCGACGACATGACCCGATGAACGCAGCGGGCCACGAGTCCGACGCGGCGGTGTCGACGAGTCCGCCGGCTGATCCCGTGGCAAATGCGCACAGCCAACCGGAGTCACCCGAGAAGACGGGCGTTGGGAGCGGGCGCAACGTCGCGGTAACGGTCCTCGTCGTGGCCGCAGCCCTGGGCCTCGCGTACGGGTTGATCCTGCGCGTCTGGCTCCTCGTGCAGCTTCCGATCTGGGGCGACGAGGCGATCGTCGGGATCATGGCCCGCGCCATCGACGATGGCCATTTCACGGCGTTCTACTTGGGTCAGCACTACGGCGGGCTCGAGCCGTACCTGGTGGCGTTGGGCCTCAAGGTGGGGGGTGGCGGCGAGCCCGCCATGAACGCCGTGCCGGCAGTGCTCTCGGCGATCGCCGCGGCTCTCGTGGGAGGGCTGACCTATGCCGCCGGTCGAAGCCGTCCGCTCGCCCTGGCGGCGGCCGCCGCGGCCTGGGTCTGGCCCTACGTCGTGATCTGGCAGTCGGTGCGCGAGGGCGGCTTCCGCGAGGCGACCCTGTGCTGCGGGGTCGCCGCGTTGCTCTTCAGCGTCAAGGTGTACCGGCGCCGCGCCGGACCGGGCACCTTCCTCGTTCTCGGACTCGCCCTCGGGCTCGGGTGGTGGGCCTCACCCGAAATCGGCTACTTCGCGTTGCCCCTGCTCGTCCTGCTGGCCGCTTGGTGGTGGGCCGTCTCGCGTCCGGCGGTCCCGGCCACCTCCACGACTGACCGCGAGCCGACGCGATGGGTGGCCCTCGTGTTGGTGGCCGCCGGCGGCCTCGTCGGGTCGCTGCCGTGGTGGTACGCCAACGCGCACACGGGGTTCGCCTCACTGCAACGTGGCTCGCTCCCGGCGAACGGTGGCGCGACGTACGGGGAACGTTTTTCCGTCTTCTTCCATTACATGTTGCCCATGCAGCTCGGCGTCCGCACCGTCTTGAGCGGCAGCTGGGTCGGTGGACCAGCCGTCGGCAAGCTGCTCTACGCCGTCGTGCTCGTGGTGATCGCTGCGGCAGCGGTGCGGGCGGTGTGGACCGCCCTACGGAGCCGCGCCACGGTCGTGCCGCTCGCGATGGCCGTCGGGGTCGTCGCGTACCCGTTCCTCTACGCGGCCGCTCCCGGCACGGCGTATTGGAACGACGGTCGCTATGGCATCTACCTGCCGACCCTCGTCGTCCTTCTCTTGGCGACGGTGTTGACTTCCCTGGACGTCCGCACGTCCGGCGCGGGCCATGTCCGGGCGCCGGCGCGTCACGTCGCACTCGCGCTCGGGACGGCCGGGGTGCTCGGAGCCCTCTGCCTGACCGTTGTCGGCGCGCGCACCGCCGGGGTCCCGGCGGCCTTCTTCACCAGTTGGCACAACGGCGACACGCCGATGGAGCAGGTCGTCGCCGCCATGAGAGAGCACCACATCACCGCTGCCTATGGCGACTACTGGACCGCCTATGACCTCGACTATTTGAGCGGGGGACACCCGGCGGTCAGCCCGTCGCCCCTCGACGTCAACCGGTCGACCTCGATCGCCGCCGAGGTCGCATCGGCCAAGAAGCCGGCCTGGCTTTTCTTCGCTCCGAGCGAGACCGCGAGAGCGGCCACCGTGTTCCTCAACCCCCAGCCCGGCCCGGGGCCGTACACCGAAGGGACCTTCGAGGCGCACCTCACCGCGCTCGGGATCCCCTACAAGGTCGTCAAGCTCGGGATCCTCGACGCCGTGGTGCCCGAGCGCAAACTCTCCGTGCCGTAACGAGACGTTCCACCAAAGGTGGCGGACGGAGACGGAGCCGTCTTCGGAACTCGGCGGCGTGTTCGACTAGTTGGGCCATGGGTCGTCTCATGGCTGGGCTCGGTCCACTTCCCGGTCCAGGATCGCCAGTGCTTCCGCGTTGCCGATCCCGAGTTCACGCATGCGTCGCATGAAGTCGTGTGCTGCCCGCACGGCCAGCGCCCGCTTCGCACTCGGTGCCCCGGCGACGAAGGTCCCGTGCCGGCCCCGGGTTTCGATGAGCCCGGCGAGCTCGAGCTGTCGGTAGGCCTTGGCAACGGTGTTGACCGCCAACCCCAGATCGGCGGCCAACTGCCGCACCGTGGGCAACCTGACGGATTGCTCGAGGTTGCCGCTCTCAATGGCGTCGGCAAGCTGTGCGCGCACCTGCTCGAACGGTGGGTCCGGTGAGACGGGATCGAGCGACAGCACATCCACGATCAGTTTGTATCAAACGTTGTATCATCTGACAAGTACGAGGAGTCGGCTCCAGAGGTGCCGGAGGAGCGCCGTGCTCGCGCTCAGGCCGTGACGACCGCCTCGAAGTGCTCGACCACCGGGAACGGGTCGTAGAAGTGGTGCAAGGCTGCCCGCCACTCCTCGTAGGCCGGCGGATCCCCGGAAACCCTCGGTGTGGTCTTCGAGGCGTTCCCACTCGACGAGCAGCAGGAAGCAGCTCGGGCGTTCGACGCAGCGCTCGACCCGGAGGGACACGAACCCCGGGCTGGCGGCGATGAGGGACTTGGCCCGCTCCATGGCCTCCATGAACTCACCCTCACGACCGGGCCGCACCTCGAGCACGGCGTGCTCGGTGATCATGTCGCGGCCAGCAGCCGTTCGCGCAGTGCAGGGTCGGTGGCCGCGTCGATGGCCGTCCAGGCCAGGGCGACCGCGCCGTCGCGGACGGCGGCGTCGGCCGACGGCGTGACGCACGCGGCGGCGAACTCGTGCTGGTGGTTGACCGCGCCGCCGGCGTCGATGCCGATCAGGGGGTGGATCGTCGGCACGGCCAGGGAGACATTGGCCATGTCGGTCGAGAACGTCGGAGGCGGCGCGTCGGCGTCGTCGGCTTCGAAGCGCCGTCCGAGCGCCTCGGCGTTGGTGCGGTAGGCGCCAAGGAGTGCGGGGTCGGGCTCCATGTGCGAGTAGACGGGCGACAGCTCCTCGTACTCGAGCGTGCAGCCGGTGGCCAGCGCGCCGGCCTCGAAGCAGGCTTCGACCCTCGGGCGCAGCCGCGGCCAGTCCGGCGACCGTGCGCGAGCGCACCATGAAGCGGGCGGTGATGGCGCCCGGGATCACGTTGGCCGCGCCGCCGCTCTCGGTGACCACGCCGTGGACCTGGTCGCCGGGAGGCAGCTGTTGGCGGAGGAGGCCGATGGCGACCTGGGCGATCGTCATGGCGTCCTGGGCGTTGACGCCCTCCCACGGCGCGGCCGAGGCGTGCGCCTCGTGGCCCCGGTAGTGGACGTCGAAGTGGGCGACGGCGAGGCAGGTCGCGGTCAGGCGCTCGGTCGGCCAGGGGTGGACCATCATCGCGGCGTGGACGCCGTCGAAGGCGCCCCGCTCGAGCATGAGGATCTTGCCGCCGCCGCCCTCTTCGGCCGGGGTGCCGAGGACACGCACGGACATCCCGATGTCGTCGGCCACCGCGGCGAGCGCCAAGCCGGCTCCCACCGCGGTGGCGGCGATGATGTTGTGGCCGCAGGCGTGGCCGACCTCGGGCAGGGCGTCGTACTCGGCGCACACCGCGACGACGAGGTCACCCGACCCGGCACGGGACTCGAGTGCGGTGGCCAGGTCGTAGACGCCCTCTGTGACCTCCAGCCCGCCGGCCCGCAGCGCCTCGGCGACGGCGCGGGCCGAGACCGTCTCGTCGAAGCAGAGCTCGGGGTGCGCGTGGACGAAGTGGCTGAGCGCGACCAGCTCGGCCAGGCGGCCGTCGATGACCGCGGCCGCCGCGTCCTTGGCCGCGGCGACGGTGTCCGGCTCGGAGGGCACTTACTCGATGACCGCGACGACGTCGCCGGCGCCGACCGAGTCGCCGGCGCTGACCCGGACCTCCTTGATGACCCCGTCCTTCTCGGCGGCCACGGCGTTCTCCATCTTCATCGCCTCGAGCAGGCAGATGGTCTGGCCCACCTCGACGACGTCGCCCACGGCGACGAGCACCTTGACGATCGTGCCCTGCATCGGCACGGTCGACCTCGCCCGAGCCGGTGCCGGCGACCGCAGCGGCGGCGGCGCGCTTGGGCCGGCCGGCCGGCCGGCCGGCGCCGGCTGGCGCGGGCCCGAGGTCGGGCACCCACAGCTTGCACCGAGAAGCGCCGGCCGTCGACCTCGGCCGTGACGTCGCGCTCGACGGTCGGCACGTCCTCGTCGCCGGCGGCGGGCGCGGCCGGAGCCGGCGCCTCGGCCGCCAGGTCGCTCAGGTCGAGCGTCTCCTCGACCCACTTGGTCGAGTGCTTCGCCGCCGGCGAAGTCGGGGTGGCTGAGGATGGCGACGTCGGCCGGGATCGTGGTGGCGACGCCGGCGATCACGCGTCTCGGCGAGGGCCCGGAGCATGCGGCGACGGGCCGCCTCGCGGTCGGGCGCCCAGACGATGAGCTTGGCGACGAGGTTGTCGTAGTACTGGCTGACGGTGTCGCCCGCCTCGTAGCCGGCGTCGAGCCGGACGCCGGGGCCGGACGGCGCGTGGAAGCGAGCTGATGGTGCCGGGCGAGGGGGAGAAGCGCCCGCCGGTCGGGTCCTCGGCGTTGATGCGCACCTCGATGGCGTGGCCGTTGCGCGGCGACGTCCTCCTGGGTGAAGTCGAGCGGCTCGCCCGACGCGATGCGGATCTGCCAGGCGACGAGGTCGAGGCCGGTGACCAGCTCGGTGACCGGGTGCTCGACCTGGAGCCGGGTGTTCATCTCCAGGAAGTAGAACTCGCCGTCCTGGTAGAGGAACTCGACGGTGCCGGCGTTGTAGTAGCCGCAGGCCTCGGACACCTTGACCGCGGCCTCGCCCATGGCCTGGCGGACCTCGTCGGGGAAGTCCGGCGCCGGGCTCTCCTCGATCAGCTTCTGGTGGCGACGCTGGGCCGAGCAGTCGCGCTCGCCCAGCCACAGCGTGTTGCCGTGCGTGTCGGCGAGGATCTGCATCTCGACGTGGCGCGGCCAGGCGAGGTAGCGCTCGACGTAGATCTCGGGCCGGCCGAAGTACGCCTGCGCCTCGCGGGCCGCCGACTCCATGGCCTCGGCCGCCTCGGCGGCCGACGTCGACGACCTTCATGCCGCGGCCGCCACCGCCGTAGGCCGCCTTGATGGCCACCGGCCAGCCGAGCTCCTCGCCGAAGGCCACGACCTCGTCGGGCGAGGTGAGCGGCTCGGAGCGGCCCGGCACGCCGGCGACGCCGGCCTTCTCGGCGGCGATGCGCGAGCTGATCTTGTCGCCCATGACCTCGATCGCCTCGGGCGGCGGCCCGATGAAGGTCACGCCCCGCTCGGTGATGGCCCGGGCGAAGTCGGTGTTCTCGGAGAAGAAGCCGTAGCCGGGGTGGACGCCGTCGGCGCCGCTCTGCTCGATGGCCGTCGAGGATGGCCTCGGTGTTCAGGTAGCTCTCGGCCGCCGTCTCACCGCCGAGGGCGTAGGCCTCGTCGGCCAGCCGGACGTGCAGGGCGTCGCGGTCGAGGTTGGAGTAGACGGCGACGGTGCCGATGCCCATCTCGCGGCAGGTCCGGATGACCCGGACGGCGATCTCGCCGCGGTTGGCGATCAGGATCTTGTTGAGCACGCTGGGCCTTTCCTCCGTTGGGGCGGTCCCTCACAATTGCACGGGCCGTATGGTGTCTGCCATGTGGGCCGGGAGTGGGACGTCCGCCGGTTCGACGAGATCGACTCGACCAACACCTACCTCCGGGACCAGGCACGCCAGGGCGCCGCGGAGGGCCTGGTGGCCGTGGCCGACCACCAGACCGCCGGGCGGGGACGGCTCGACCGGCGCTGGGAGTCGCCCCCGGGCGCGACCCTCCTGGCGTCCGTGCTGTTCCGGCCGGCCTGTGCGCCGGCCGACCTGCATCTCTGTACCGGCGCCGTGGCCCTGGCGGCGGCCGACGCCTGCGGCGAGGTGGCCGGAGTCGACCCGGAGCTCAAGTGGCCGAACGACCTGCTGGTGGGCGGCGCGAAGCTGGCCGGGGTCCTGGCCGAGGCGGAGTTCGCCGGCCGGCCGGCTGGCGCGGTCGTCGTCGGGATCGGGCTCAACGTGGCCTGGCCGGGCCCGGCGGAAGCCGGGGGCACCTGCCTGGACGAGGCCGGCGGATCGGCGCAGCGGGTCGACACGGCCCGCTGCTCGACCGGCTGCTCGAGGGCGCTCGCTCTCCGGCGACCGCTGCTCGACGACGCGCCCGGGCGGCGCGCGCCTGGCCGACGAGGTGCGCCGCCGTTGCGCCACGCTGGGCCAGCGGGTCCGGGTCGACCTGCCCGAACGACGAGCTGACCGGGGTCGGCGTCGTCGATCGACGACGCCGGCCACCTGGTCGTCGAGACCGCATCGGGCCCCCAGCTGGTCAGCGTCGGCGACGTCGTGCACCTGCGTCCGGGCTGACCCGGATGGCCCTTCCGGGGGCCCGCCAGCTCAGCTGGGGGGTATCTGGGCTGGGCTAACATCTCGGCCACTATGCGCCTTCTCGTGACGGGAGGTGCCGGTTTCATCGGGTCGAACTTCGTCCGCTACTGGGTCGAACAGCACCCCGAGGACCACGTCGTCGCCTACGACGTGCTCACCTATGCCGGCAACCGACCCAACCTGTCCGACATCGAGGACCGGATCGTCTTCGTCCACGGCGACATCTGCGACGGCGGCCGGCCGAGAAGACGCTGCGGGGCGAGGAGATCGACACGATCGTCCACTTCGCGGCCGAGTCGCACAACACCCTGGCCGTGCTCAACCCGGGTCTGTTCTTCCGCACCAACGTGCTCGGGACCCAGACCCTGCTCGAGGCGGCCCGCCAGGTGGGCGTGCACCGCTTCCACCACATCTCGACCTGCGAGGTCTACGGGGACCTGGCGCTCGACACCGACGAGGTCTTCACCGAGGAGTCGCCCTACCGGCCCCGCACCCCGTACAACGCCGTCAAGGCCGGGGCCGACCACGCCGTGCGGGCCTACGGCGAGACGTACGAGCTGCCGGTCACCATCACCAACTGCTGCCAACAACTACGGGCCGTACCAGTTCCCCGAGAAGGTCATCCCGCTCTTCACCACGCTCGGCCCTCGACGACAAGCCCCTGACCCTGTACGCCACCACCGAGAACCGCCGGGAATGGCTGCACGTCCTCGACCACTGCACGGCCATCGATGCGGTGCTGGACCGGGGCAAGGTGGGCGAGACCTATCACGTCGGCAGCGGGGTCGAGGCCTCCATCATGGAGATCGCCGACCGCGTGCTCGCCACGCTGGGCAAGCCGGACTCGCTCAAGAAGATCGTGCCGGACCGCCCGGGCCACGACCGCCGCTACCTGCTCGACTCCTCCAAGCTCCGCCGCGAGCTCGGGCTGGGCGCCCTCGATCGCGTGGGACCAGGGCCTGGCCGACACGGTGACGTGGTACGCCGAGCCACCGCGCCTGGTGGGAGCCACTGCGGGCCCGGGCCCCGGTCGTCGAGGGAGCCTGGGGTACCGGCGCCGGCTGACCGGTGCGCATCCTCATCACCGGGGCCGACGGGCAACTCGGGCGCGACCTCTCCGACGCCCTGGCCGGACGGGTCCCCGACGGCGGCGTCCGCTGCGCCTGCTCGGGCCCGAGGGCCCCCGGCCCGGCCTCGAGCACGAGGTGCTCGGCGACCGACATCGACACGATGCTGGTCGACGACCGCGACGCGGTCCAGCACACCTTCGCCGACTTCCGGCCCGAGCTCGTGCTGCACGGCGGCGCCTACACGGCGGTCGACCTGTGCGAGACCGAGGTCGACGTCGCCTATGCGGTGAACGCCATCGGCACGCGGCACGTGGCCGAGGCGGCGGCGTCCGTCGGCGCCCACCTGCTCTACGTCTCCACCGACTACGTCTTCGACGGGACGGCCACCCGCCCGTACCGGGAGTGGGACCCGCCCAACCCCACGTCGGTCTACGGCAGTCGAAGCTGGCGGGGGAGCGCGAGTGCCGTCCCGGCAGCGACCATCGTGCGCACCACCTGGGTCTGCGGCGCCCACGGCAAGAACATGGTGAAGACCGCGCTGCGCCTGGCAAACGGCGACGGCGAACTGCGCTTCGTCGACGATCAGCACGGGTCGCCCACCTTCACGGCCGACCTGGCGCCGGCCATCGTCACCCTTGGTCTCGACCGGCGGCCCGGCATCTTCCACGTGACCAACAGCGGGGCGACCACGTGGTGGGGCTTCGTCCGCGCCGTGCTGGCGGCGGCCGGAGCCGACCCGGAGCGGGTGCACCCCATCACCACGGCCGAGCTCGACCGGCCCGTATCCGGCCCCCCGCCCGGCCAACTCGGTGCTCGACAACATGGCGCTGCGCCTGAGCGGTCTCCCGGCCCTGCCCGACTGGCAGGATAGCCTGGCCCGACTCGTGCCGTTCGTAAGGTCGGAAATGGAACGGGAGCAAGCGTCGGCATGACGCCAGCACAACTGACCCGGCGCTGCCGTCGCCGTGATCGGCGCCGGCTACGTCGGCCTCCCGACCGCCGCCACGTTGGCCCACTTCGGGCACCGCGTCGTGCTGGCCGAGCGCGACCCGCATCGGCTGGCTGCGCTGCGCTCGGGGCGCATGCCGATCGTCGAGGTTGGTCTCGACGAGCTGGTGACCGACGGCGTCAGCGCGGGGAACCTCACCTTCGTCGAGTCGGCCATCGACGCGGTGGCCGGCGCGGAGTTCGTGTTTCTCTGCGTGCCCACGCCCCAGAGCGCCGACGGCTCGGCCGACCTTTCCTACGTGGAAGGCGGCGGCCAAGGAGGTCGGCTCGCACCTCGAGCGCGGTGCGATCGTCGTCAACAAGTCGACCGTGCCGGTCGGTTCGGCCACCATGGTCGAACAGGTCATCGGCCGCCCCGACATCAGCGTCGTGTCGAACCCCGAGTTCCTCCGCGAGGGCACGGCGGTGCTCGACAGCCTCAACCCGGATCGGATCGTCGTCGGGGCGGACGACACGCAGGCCGCGGCGAAGGTGGGCGAGCTCTTCGCGTCGACGGGCGCCCCGCTCATCGTGACCGACGCCACCACGTCGGAGACGATCAAGTACGCGTCGAACGCGTTCTTGGCCACCAAGCTGAGCTTCGTCAACGCCTTGGCCGGGTCTGTGCGAGGAGGTCGGTGCCGACGTGCGCGACGTCATGCTCGGGCTGGGCTACGACAAGCGCATCGGTTTCGAGTTCCTGCGCCCGGGGCCGGGCTGGGGCGGCTCCTGCCTGCCCAAGGACACCCGGGCCCTGCTCCACATCGCCCGCGAGGCCGGGTACGACTTCTCGCTCCTGGCCGGCGCCATCGCGTCGCAACGACGAGCAGCTCGACCGGGTGGTCGCCAAGGTCGAGACCGCCTGCGGCGGCGCAGTCTGACGGGCGCGACGGTGGCCGTGTGGGGCCTCACCTTCAAGGCCAACACCGACGACCGGCGCGACTCGCCCAGCCTCCAGATCTGCCATCGCCTGGCCGGCCTCGGGGCCACGGTGCAGGCCTTCGACCCGACGATCGACGCAGCGGCGGACACCCCCGACGACCTGTACGGGCTTGGAGTTGCGGGCCGACCCCTACGACGCGGCTACCGGCGCACCGGCGCTGGTCGTGCTGACCGAGTGGGACGAGTTCCGCTGGCTCGACTTCACCCGTGTGCTGTCCGTCATGGCCAAGCCGAACATCGTCGACGCCCGCAACCTGCTCGACCCGGCCGCGGTCCGCCGCATGGGCTTCACCTACACCGGGATCGGCCGTCAGTGAGCCGCGTGGTGGTGGCCGGCGGTGCCGGTTTCCTCGGCTCGCACCTCTGCGACCGGCTGATCGAGCGCGGCGACACCGTCGTCTGCCTCGACGACCTGTCGACCGGGTCGAAGGACAACGTGGCCCACCTGCTGGGCGACGATCGCTTCCGCCTCGTCGTGACCAACGTGAGCGAGAAGGTGGAGCTCGGTGACGACGCCACGATCGACGCCGTGTGCAACCTGGCGTCGCCCGCGTCGCCGCCGGCCTACCTGGCCCGGCCCTTCGACACGCTGGCGGTGGGGAGCGAGGGCACCCGTCGCCTGCTCGAGCTGGCCCGGGCGCACGACGCGCGGTTCTTGATGGCGAGCACGAGCGAGGTGTACGGCGACCCCGAGGTCCACCCCCAGGTGGAGTCGTACCGGGGCAACGTCGACCCCACCGGGCCGCGCAGTGTCTACGACGAGGCGAAGCGGTTCGCCGAGAGCCTGACGATGGCGATGCACCGCACCCACGGGGTCAACGTCGGGATCGTACGGATCTTCAACACGTACGGGCCGCGGCTGTCGCCGGGCGACGGGCGGGTCGTGTCGAACTTCATCGTGCAGGCACTGCGGGGCGAACCGCTGACCGTCTACGGCGACGGCAGCCAGACCCGGAGCCTGTGCTTCGTCGACGACGAGGTCCGTGGCCTGCTCGCCCTGCTCGACTCCTCGCTCACCGGCCCGGTCAATATCGGCAACCCCGACGAGCGCTCCATGCTCGAACTCGCCCATTTCGTCCTGGAGGTGACGGGGTCGTCGTCGAGCATCACCTACGAGCCGTTGCCCACGGACGACCCAACGCGCCGCTGCCCGGACATCACATTGGCCCGGACGGAGCTCGGCTGGGAGCCCACGACCGGTCTCCGCGAGGGTATCGAGCGTACGATCGAGTACTTCGCCCGGAGGGTCAAGTTGGAGGGATCATGACCGACGTCGACCTGAGCGAGCTGCCGCCACAGCGGACGTACCGGTCGCTCACCGTGATCACGCCCGTGTTCAACGAGCGCAGCGACGGTGGCCGAGGTGATCCGGCGCATGCGCGCCGTCGAGCTGCCGGTGGTGCTCAGCATCATCGTGGTGGACGACGGCTCGAGCGACGGCTCCGACAAGGTCCTCGGGGCCCTGGAGGACTCCACCGTGCGGGTACTGCGCCACAAGGAGAACCAGGGCAAGGGAGCGGCGATCCGTACCGGGTTGGCCGAGGCCCGGGGTGATCTCGTGCTCATCCAGGATGCCGACCTCGAGTACGACCCCAACGACTGGCCCAAGTTGCTCGACCCGATCCTGCGCAACAAGGCGCGCGTCGTCTACGGCAGCCGCTTCACGGGCGAGCGCAAGAACATGCTCCCTTTGCACTGGATGGGCAACCGCCTGCTCTCGCTCGTCACCAATGTGCTGTACAGCTCGACGTTGTCCGACATGGAGACGTGCTACAAGCTCTTCGACGCCCAGGTGCTCGAGGGTTTGACGATCGTGTCCAACCGCTTCGACTTCGAGCCCGAGATCACGGCGAAGGTGCTGCGGCGCGGCCATCGGATCTATGAGGTGCCCATCTCCTACGCCGGTCGTGAGCACGACGAGGGCAAGAAGATCACCTGGCGCGACGGGATCAGTGCCCTGCGGGCACTGATCAAGTTCCGCTTTACCAAGGAGTACTGAGCCGCTGGTGCCCATGGCGATCGCCGCCGTTGTGGTCGACCACGACGCCGGGCCACTGCTCGGAGGCTGCGTGCGGTCACTGCTCGACGACGGCGCGGCGTCCGTCGTGGTCGTGGAGAACGGTGCCCCGGGGAGTGCGGAGGCGGCGCTGAGCACGTTGCTCGCCGAGGATCCGAACCCACGCGTGCGGGTCGTGCGACCCGGCCGCAACATCGGATTCGGGGCCGGCGTCAACCGGGGTCTGGCCGCGCTCGCCGCCGAGGCGCCCGCGCCCGAGCTGGTGCTGGTCTCGAACCCGGACCTCGAGGTGCACCGCGGCACGCTCGACGCGCTGCGCGCCGCGCTCGAGGCACACCCCGCGTGGGCCATTGTCGGCCCCCGGATCTTCACCGATGCCGGCGACGTGTACCCCTCGGTGCGCGGCCTTCCCGACCTTCACCGATGCGGCCGGCCACGCCCTGTTCGCGCTCTTCAAGCCCGACAACCCGTTCACCAAGCGCTACAACCCGGGCACACCCGAAGGTGACGTGGTGATCGGTGCCGGCTGGGTCTCGGGGTCGTGCTTCTTGGCGCGCCGCCGCGCCCTGGAGGAGCTGGGCGGCTTCGACGAGGCCTACTTCATGTACAACGAAGACATGGATCTGTGCTGGAGGGCCCACAACGCGGGCTGGGGCGTGGGCTTCGCCGGCACGGCCGCCGTCACCCACATCCAGGGTGTCAGCACGGCCCGTCATCCCTACCGCATGATGCTGGCGCACCACCGCTCGGCGATCCGCTTCACGTTTCGTACGACGACGGGATGGCGCCGCCTGGCCCTTCCGTTCGCGGTGGCCGTCCTCGGAGTGCGCATGGCGATGGCGACGGTCCGCATCGCGCTGGCGAGATAGCGCATGCCGATACGCCCTCAGAGGTCCACGACCCGCGCGGTCGGAGGAGTGGCCGCGCTCTTGTTCGCTCTGGGGTTGTCCGCCTGCAGTGGCGGCGGCGCGACCGGCGGCGGGGCGTCGGCCTCCCACGTGCACGTGGAGCCCGAAGTCGCCTTTGCCCTGCCTCCCGCCGCCGATGGCTGCGACGCGGCCACGGCGCTCGGTGGGGGTGCCACCCAGGTGCCCATCAAGGTCAGCCGCGTGGCCGGCCAGGTGGCTGAGCTGGTCAACGTGTGTATCGGCGGCCACGGCGCGTTCCCCTTCGTGCTCGATTCGGGTGCGGGGCAGTCGACCATCGACGCCCATCTGGCCCAGCGGCTCCACCTCGCCTCGGCCGGGCCAGCGACGCTGTTTGCGGGCATCGGCTGCACGGGGATGGCGCGACCGGTGTCGGTGGCCGAATGGTCGCTCGAGGGCGTGAACCTCGCGCCCCAGCAGTTGACGTCGGCCTCGTTGCCTCAGATCGGTGGCAAAGGCGAGCCGGTCGGCTTGCTCGGCTCCGACGTCCTGGCCCGCTTCGGCGCGGTGCGCATCGACTTTGCTACCGGTGACCTCGTACTGCCCGGGCCGCAGGGAGGGCCGCTGAGCGGCGAGGCGCCGTACACCGGCCCGATCGGCCCGCCCCCCGCACCGGTCCTCACCCAAGGTAGTGGCACCACCGTGCCGCTGACCGTGTCGCCACTGCCCGGCAACGTCTCGCTCAGCGCCAGCGTTCGCCTCGGCACGGGCCCCCTTCGCAGTTTCGTGGTCGACACCGGCTCGTCACAGAGCGTCGTGTCGAGCGCGGTGGCCAAGGCACAGTCGCTGCCGCGCACCAACCTGGCGCAGCGCCAGGCAACCGTGTGCTCGGTCATCACCGTCCCGCTCGTGCACAGCGGGCCGTGGTCTCTGCTGGGACAACCGCTTTACCCCCAGCTGGTGGGGGACACCCCGTTCGGCTCGATCGGCCAAAACGGCACGCAGGGCCTCTTGGGGTCGGACCAGCTGCTGCGCTACGGGTGGGTCGTGTTCGACTACGCCGGCGGGCGTCTGGTCCTCGGCTGAGCACGGTCTGCCCAGCCGACGAGTCGTACCGATCGGCAGACGACGGGGTCCAGGCCCGACCCTGGGGTGTATTCGACCTCGGGGTTATGAATTCGCAGAAAATAAGGCGAATTTGTTCAAAGTAGAAGGCGGAGCCCGAATACAGTCGCGACCTGCGCGCCAGGCGCACGCGTCACGGCGTCGCCGTCAAGAGTGGCCACACCTCGACGACACCGTGCGCGATCGCACACGGAGTCCCGGCCGCACGGGCGACGGCCTCTTCGAGGCTTGGTGCCTCGAACACGGCGAAACCGGCGACGGGCAGATCAGCGCGCAAGAAGGCACCCGTCGAGGCTCGGGCACCGGTGCCTTCTGGGTTCCGGACCTGCGTTGGTGCACCTGCCCTCCCCACGACTGCGCCCTGCCAGACGAGCCACGCGTCGTGGGTGTGTGCCTCTTCCCGCAGGGCCGGACTCGTCGCTTCGTACCCTGCCCTGTCTCCATATCCGATGGTCAGAAAGGTCGGCACGAGCGCTCCTTCGTCGTGATGCTGCGGTGGATCTGCGACATTCCACTCATGCCAGGACCGAACCGAGCTCGTCGAGCAGCTCGGCGGTGCCCTTCTCACGGACGGCCGTCGTGTCGGCTCCGTCGAGAAACACGCCCTGCTCGGTGAAGGTCAGCGTCGTGCCGTCGCCCGCCGGAGCAAACTCCACGGTCGTCACCGACACCGAGATGACGGTGCCGTCGCTATCCATCGTGTAGCCGTAGACGATCCGCTCGTCGGGCACGATGTCCTGGTACGTGGCCTGATAGGTGAAGACGGGCCCGCCCGGTGGCCCACCGCGGTTGATCTCGGTGCCACCGACCCGGAAGTCGAGCTCCAGGTCGGGGGTCCCGTGCCCCCCACCGAACCAGCGCGACTTGGCGTCGCGGCTGGCCCAGGCAGCGAAGACGCGCTCGGGGGCGGCCGGGTACGTGCGACTAAGGACGAAGGTCCCGTGCTCGGCGCTGCGGTTGCTCATGTTGCTGCTCCTCTCCTTGTTTGCATGGACTGTTGTGTCGTTGTGTCTGCGATGCACGCGCGGCCCGGCGCGTCACTTCGTCTCTGGACCGTCAGCGGACGTGTCCTCGGCCAGCACCGCGCCGAGGCGGTCCAGCCGGCGTTCCCAGAGCGCCCGCTGCCCGGCGAACCAGTCGGCGGCGAGCCGCAGGCCCACCGGCTCGAGCTGGCAGGTCCGGGTACGCCCCACCTTCTCCGAGGTGACGAGCCCACTCGATTCGAGGATGGCCAGGTGCTGGACCACCGCCGAGAGGGTGATCTCGAGGGGCTGGGCCAGCTGGCTGACCGTGGCCGGCCCCCGGACCAGGTGCTCGACCATGCTCCGACGGGTGGGGTCACCCAGCGCCCGGAACACGCCGTCGACGGGGGGTAGTTGGTTAAGCATTTACTTAAGTATTACGAGCGAACCTGGCCGCGTCAAGATCCCGTTTGGGGTGATGGGGTAGGGCCGACCGGGCCCGGCCCGCAGCGGGAGCTACTCGGGCCCCGACAGCCCCAGCATGTCGGTCACGCCGTGGTCGCGGCCCGCCGTGTACCCGCCGTCGACGGGCAGCGCGTGGCCGGTGACGAAGGACGCGTCGTCGGACAGGAGATAGGCGACCGACGGCGGCGATCTCCTCGGGCCGCCCCATGCGCCGCCCCAGCTTGTGCTCGCGGAGGATGTCGGCCCGTGCCGCCTCCATGCCCGGCCCGAAGATCATCTCCGTCATCGGCGTCTCGATGAAGCCGGGGCAGACCGCGTTGACCCGGATGCCCCGTCCGGCGTAGTCGATGGCCATGTTCTTGGTCAGGATGACGACGCCACCCTTCGACGCGCTGTACGCGCTGCCGCCGGCGGTGCCCTCGAGCCCCTCGATGCTGGCGATGGTCACGACCGAGCCGCGCTGGCCGTCGACCCGCACGGGTTGCCGCAGCATCTGCGCGATGACGTGCTTCGCGGTCAAGAACGTGCCGGTCAGGTTCACTGCGATCACCCGGTCCCACTCGCCGATCGGCAGCATGTGGACGGGGCCCCCGCCGGCCACCCCGGCCGCGTTGACCAGGCCGTCGACCGCGCCCCCGAGCGCGACCGCGGCACGCACGAGTGCTTCGACCGCCGCTTCGTCGGTCACGTCGGTGCGGGCGAAGTCCCAGCGGCCGCCGTCGCCGGCCGACGGCGGTTCCCCGTCGTCGGTGAGGTCCGCCCCCATGACGTTGGCACCCTCGTCGAGGAGGCGGGCCGCGCTGGCCCGGCCGATGCCCGAGGCGGCCCCCGTCACGATGTAGGTCCGGCCGTCCAGTCCACGCATGCGCCTCGTCCTTTCGGTTGCCCACCCCGCACCTTGGTTGCGCCCGGGTCAACCGGGCTGATAGGAGCAGGGCACAAGTTCTACCCCGGGCCGCTCCCGGGACCACCGTCCTCCGGGGGGAGACCACGTCATGAAGTTCGCGCTGTTCTACGAGATCCCGGTCCCGCGCCCCTGGGAGCCCGACAGCGAGCTGGTCGCCTACCGCAACACGCTCGAGCAGGCCATCGCCGGCGACCGCTTCGGTTGGGACGCCTTCTGGACCGTCGAGCACCACTTCCTCCAGGAGTACTCGCACTGCTCGAACCCCGAGGTGCTCTACGGCGCCATCGCGGCGCGGACCGAGCGCATCCGGCTCGGCTACGGCGTGCGCCTGATGCCCAAGCCGTACAACCACCCCGTGCGCACGGCCGAGTCGGTGGCCGTGCTCGACCTGCTCTCGGACGGCCGGGTCGACCTCGGCACCGGGCGGTCGGCCACGCGGGCCGAGCTCGAGGGCTTCGGCATCGACCCGGCGGAGAGCCGCCAGATGTGGCAGGAGGCCATCGGCCACGTCGTCGGCTGCTGGACCAACGAGGAGTACGAGTTCGCGGGCGAGTACTGGCAGATGCCCAAGCGCCGCGTGCAGCCCAAGCCGTGGCAGAAGCCGCACCCGCCGCTGTGGGGCGCCACCACGAGCGACGACGGGCACGCGCAGATGGGCGAGCTCGGCCTCGGGCTGTGCTCGTTCGCCGTCGGCCTGCCGCCGAGCGAGGTCCAAGCGCAAGATCGACATCTACCGCGAGGCCGTCGCCGGCTGCACGACGCCGATCGGCGCCTTCGTCCACAACCAGGCCGCCACGTTCACCATGGCGATCTGCGCACCAGACCGCGACAAGGCGATCGCCGACGCCCGCGAGTCCTTCGAGTGGTACCCCAAGACGGGCGCCCGGCAGATCGCCACGCTCACCGACATGGATGGCCGAGCGCAACGAGGAGCTCGGCACCTACGCCTACGCCGCGGACATGAAGAAGACGGACGACTCGGGCATGCTCGACCTCCTGAGCCTCGAGTACCTCATGGACTCGAACGCCTGCGTGCTCGGCACGCCGTCGGAGTGCCTCGAGGCCTGCAAGGCCTACGAGGCGGCCGGGCGTCGACCTGCTGCTGTGCCTGGTCAACCCGTACAAGATCTCCCACGAGGCGGTCATGCAGACGATCGAGCTGATGGGGACCGAGGTCATCCCCGCGTTCGCGGATTGACCCGCGCCAATCGACGAGTGCCGATGCGGCAGGCTGGAGGGATGGCGATGCGACCCCCGAGGTGGGCTTTGATGCTGGCCGCCGCGCCGGCCGTCTGCGCCCTGGTCGCGGCGGCCCTCATCCTTCCCGCCGCGCTCCCGGCCGCAGCGAAGAGCACGACGACCACCACCCACCACGCCTCGGCGTCGAAGCTCAACGCGCTCGGTCACGTGAAGTTCTGGGAGTGTCCCTCCAAGTCCACCCAGATGCTGGTCGCGGTGAACACGCTCACGCTGCACCCCGGGGCCACGCTCAACATCACGTTCGTCATCAAGAACGGGGGCGCCGCCTCGTGCAACTACACGGCGCCCTACGCCAGCGTCGCCCCCGGACCGACGACGAGCTCCTTGCAGGCGGGGCCGTGCGGATCGGTCGGTTACAAGATCGTCGGCCCCCACAACCGAGAGGTGTGGCCCGGCCCACAGCTGCTCAACTGCCCCGCCCTCGGCTTCGCGCAATTGGCGACCAACGCCACGGTGTCGGGCACGGGAACCTGGAATCAGGACAAGCCCAACACCAGCCAGCGGGTGCCGCCGGGCAACTACACGTTGATCGTCGACAACAAGCACTTCAGCTTTCCGCTGCGCGTCTCGGCGTCGTAGGGGCGCCGGTGCCCACGCCCAGCCTGGCGCAGCAGGAGCGCACAATCCTCTGTGATCTCTTCGTCGAACGTGGGGCTGACGCCCCCACACTGTGCGCGGGCTGGCGCACGGCCGATCTGGCCGCGCACCTCGTGGTCCGTGAACGACGGCCGGACAGCGGGCCCGGCCTCGTGTGGCCGCCCTTGGCCGGTTACACGGACAAAGTGCGGCGAGCGGCGCGAGATCGCACTCCGTGGGAGAAGCTGGTCGAGACGGTGCGACGCGGGCCGCCGCTGCTCCTCCGTCCTTTCGACGGTGCCATGAACACGGTCGAGTACTTCATTCACGTCGAAGACGTGCGTCGCGCGGACGCCGAGTGGGAACCTCGCACGCTCTCCGCCGAACTGTCCGATGCCCTCTGGGCCCGCATCGGGCCCGGCGGAATGGCGAAGAAGGTTTCCGCCACCATCGTGCTCACCTCGCCGGGCCGAGCCGACAAAGTGGGAGGGACCGGACCGCGCCTCACGGTGGCCGGCGACCCCGGCGAGCTCACCATGTTCGGCGCTGGTCGCCAAGGGGCGGCCCGGGTCGAGATCAGTGGCGACGCCGCGCTGGCGGCCCAGCTGCGAGCCGCGTCGCTCGGCGTCTGAGTCCCGACGGCGTGATGAGCGTCTACGCCAAGCTGAGAATGCCGTAGGTGTTGCAAAGACCGAACGCATCGATCAACACGAACGCCGAGATGACGGCCAGCACCACGGGCCTCTTCCATCGTCCGCCGCCCGACCTCGCCACCGGCGGCATGTACCAGAGGGGAAGAGGAGCGGCGAAGCGTGACAGATGGACACTCATCGGCACCGCATCGTCGGGCAGCGGAGCGTCGAGGTCGGCGGCAAGCGCCAGCTCGGTCAACTCCTCATCGGTGATCTCGAGTTCGAGGTTGCCTTCGGGATCACGCACAGAGACACCGTACCCGCCTCCGCCGGCATTCGTGCCCCGGGTGCCCGCGGCCCTCAGAGCCGGACGGACAACGACGGCTCCATGTCGTTGGGCGCCGTCCGCGACAAGATCGTCACCCCCAAGGCCATGACGCAGAAGGCCACGCCCGCGGTGACCTTCTGCGTCAACCCGACCGTGAATCGCTCGTCGAAGATCCAGACGCTCAACACGATGGCGACGGCCGGGTCGACCACGACGATGAGAGGTTGGGACACGCTCAACGGGCCGGTCTGCAGTGCAGCCTGCTGGAGGACCGAGCCGATGACCCCCGACGCGATCAACGCGTAAATCGGCCAGTGCGCCAACGTGCCCAAGAGGCCCGAGGTTGTGAGCACATCGGTCGTCGCCTTGATGAAGGCGGCCATGAGCGCCCAGGTGATCGAGGCCGCGGTGGCGTAGAGCGCGGCCCGGCGTACGGGAGATCCCCAGCGCGCCATGACCGCCAACACGGCGACCGCTCCGCCGAAGACAGCCAGCGCGGAGAGCCAGTCGGGGGCATCGGGCCGGAGGTGGCCGCCGTGCGGCTGGGCCACGGTCAGGAAGACCGCCAGAGCCGCACAGGTGATCAGTGCAGCCGTCCATGCCATTTTGGCGACGTGCTGGTGGACCCAGAGCCGCCGCAGGATGAGGACGAAGACCAGCTCGGTCACCAAGAGGGGCTGGACGATCGAGAGCTGCCCGTCGTGGAGGGCGACCGCCTGGAAGGCGAAGCCGGCGGCCGCGGCCACCCATCCGAGGAGCCAGAGCGGCTGGCGGAACAAGAACCTCACGAGGTCCCACCCTCGGTGCTTGCCCGACACCCCGATGCTGACCGAGTGCTGAGTCATCAGGTGCACCCCGTTCGCCAGTGCGGCAGCGAGGGCGAAGATGATCGTGACGGTCACGTCGGACGCGCCGATCGAGCTCTGCGGTCCGAGCCCATCGCCGGCGTTCTGGACCCAGGGGAATTGTCGATACAGCTGTCGAGAAGGGGGGTCATCGCGCTACGCCAATCGGGACCGACCGTTGCGACCACTATGACTCATTGGTCGCACACCCGTAACGGACTCGAAATGCTCGACAGGCGTTTCACCGCCGGGATGGACGATTCCCTGACATCGGCCCGTCGAGACGCCACTGTTCGGAGGACACCAGCCCCTAGGCTTTGGACATGGGACAGGGGGACGTACCAACGTCGAGGGGTGGCCCTTTCCGGCGACGCCGAGAGAAGCGTCAGCTCGAGCAATTGGCCGAGGCGACCGAGAGAGACGTCGTTCCGACGACGAGCTCGACGCACGTCAGGGTGATCGAGGATCAGACCGACGCCGGTCGTCCGGATCTAAAAACCGAAGAACCCGAGTCGTCCGGTGACGACGCGCTGCCCACTCGCATCGGCGGCTTCCACGTGCGAGCGGTGCCGATCGATCAACCGCTGGGGGAATAAGCGAGGCAAGTCGGCCTCGGTGGAGTGCTGTTATAGGCTCACCGCTCGTGAGAACTGGCTGGTCGTTGCGCCAGCAGATCGCCCTTGCGCACATCGACCCGACCGGTCGCGGCCTGGAAATCGGTCCGGCGTTCCAGCCGCTCGCGCCCAAGTCGATGGGATTCAACGTGACCATCCTCGACCACGCTCCGACCGAGGAGATCCGGCAGAAGTACACCGACCTCGGACTCGACCAGCCACGCGTCGACCTCATCGAGGAGGTGGACTGTGTCTGGACAGGCGGCAATTACCAGGAGGCCACGGGGCTGAAGCCGCCGTTCGACTACATCGTGGCGGCGCACGTCATTGAGCACACGACCGATCCCATCGGCTTCCTGCTCGACCTCAGTGGCCTGCTCACCCCGAACGGACGGCTGGCGCTCGTCATCCCCGATCGGCGTTACACCTACGACCACCATCGACCGATCTCGACGCCGGGGGCGATGCTCGATGCGCACCTGGCTCCGCCGGACCACCCGCTCCCGGGGGTCGTCTTCGACCACTTCCTCCATCACGTCACCCGTGGGACGGACATCGTCTGGACCGAGGAATCTCCCCCCGCGGAGTTCCGCGCCACCTACACCCTTGAGCAGGCCATTGCAGAAGCCCGTGCCGCCATGGAGACCGATGCCTACATCGATGTCCACCGCTGGGTGTTCACTCCGGACAGCTTCGACTACGCGTTCGAGTCGCTCGGCGAGTGGTTGGGCGGTCTGCGTGTGGTCGGGTCTCATCCGACGGCCGGCTGCGAGTTCTTCGTGACGCTCGGGCGCGACCCCGCCTGAACGTTGCGCTGAGGGGCGGGCGGAATTCGGCCTTCTGCGTCGACCTACCTCACGGATCCCTCAAGGGATCAGTGCGATCTTCCCCACCACGCGCCGTCCAAGAAGGTCCTCGAGCGCCCGCGCCACGTCGTCGAGCGGGTACTCGTTGGGCCTTACCGGGTCGAGCCGCCCGTCTGCCACCATCGAGAGCAGGTCGTCGAGGAGCGCGCCCTGTTCGTCGGCGTGTTGCATCGCCCAGATGCCCCAGTCGATGCCCACGACCGTTCTGTTGCGCAGCAGAACCTGGTTCAGCGGGATGGACGGGATGTCGCCCGCCGCGAATCCGATGACGCAGTAGCGCCCGCTGTCGCCCAGGGCGCGCAGCGACGGCTCGGCCAGCGCGCCGCCGACGGGATCGATCACCAGGTCGACGCCGGTGCCGCCCGCCCAGGACCGTGCCGCGTCCTTCACGGGTTCGGCAGCCGGATCGACCACGGCCTCGGCGCCCGCCCCCAGTGCCGCCGCTCGCTTGGCCTCGCTCGACGCCACGCCGAGCACCCGGCAACCGAGCGCACGTGCCACGCCGATGGCGGCCAGGCCGATGCCGCCGCCTGCGCCCAGGACGAGCACCGACTCTCCAGGCTGGGCCTTCGCCCGGTCGCGCAAGGCGTACAGGCAGGTGCTGTAGCTCTGCGTGAAGGTCGCCGCCCGCGGCGCGTCGAGGACGTCGGGCAGCACGGTGACAGCCGACGCCCCTGCCGCCACCTTGGTGGCGAAGCCGCCCAGGCCCGCGGAGACCAGGACCCGCTGGCCCACGCGCACGCCCTCAACCGAGTCGCCGATCGCGGCGACGGTCCCGGCGGACTCCGTGCCCGGCACGAACGGCACCGGAGGCTTGATCTGGTACTGCCCGCCCACGAAGAGCGCGTCCACGTAGTTCACGCCCGCCGCCTCCACGTCCACGACGACCTGACCGGACCGGGGTTCGGGGTCGGGGCGCTCCTCCACGCGGAGGAGCGACGGGGGACCAAGCTCGTTGCAGACGACGGCGCGCATGAGCGGTCACGCTACCGTCGGAGCGGTGAGCGCCCAGAGCTCAATCCGGCCGGTCCGCTCCAACGAGCTCATGCTCTTGCCGGCGCTCGAGGCGGCGGCGGACACCATGTTCGAACCGTTCGACCAAGGTCGATTCCCCGGCCCCGGGTCCCCCGAGGATTTCGACGCCGCACTGGTGGTCCTTGTGGCTGGGGTCCCACCGGTGGGGCTGTGTCGCATCGACCCGCTCGGCGAGGGCGCGCACCTCGAGCAACTTTCGGTCCATCCCGAGCACGGCCGGCACGGCATCGGACGGGCCCTGCTGCGCGCCGGCGTCGAGTGGACCGCCTCCCACGGCTACCGGGAGCTCACCCTCACCACCTTCCGCGACGTGCCGTGGAACGGCCCCTTCTACGCGTCCGAGGGATTCGTCGAGTTGGGGCCGGCGGACGACTGGCTCGTGGCCCACGGGCTCGCACCCGAGGAGCCCGTGATGGCGCGCTACGGCACCCGCGTCGTCATGGCGCGGACCCTGTGAGCTCGGCGTAGCGGAAGCATCCGACCAGGTGGTCGTTGATCAGCCCGGCCGCTTGGAGGTGGGCGTAGCAGACCGTCGGTCCGACGAAGCCGAAGCCGCGGCGGCGCAGGTCCTTGCTGACCGCCTCCGATTCGGGCGACGTCGGGGGGAGTTGGGCCGTGCGCCGCCACTTGTTCACGATGGTGTGCCCGCCCACGAAGCCCCAGATGTAGGCGTCGAACGAACCGAACTCCTCCTGCACCTCGAGGAAGGCCCGTGCGTTGCGGACGCTGGCTTCGACCTTGGCCCGGTTGCGGATGATGCCGGTGTCGGTGAGCATTTTCTCCACCTTGGCGGGCGTGAAGCGCGCCACCTTGGCCGCGTCGAAGCCGGCGAAGGCCTTGCGGTACCCGGCGCGTCGCTTCAGGATCGTGGACCAGCTGAGGCCGGCCTGCGCGCCCTCCAGGATCAGGAACTCGAAGTGCGTCGGGTCGTCGTGCACCGGCACGCCCCACTCGGCGTCGTGGTACGCCACCATCTCGGGGTCGTCGCCCGCCCAGTCGCATCGCCGCACGCCGTCGGCCGTGGTGCCCTTCGCGCTCATGACGCCACCGTAGGCCGCCCCTGTGACCCAGCGGCAGCCGCCGCTGCGGACCGGTACAGGACGTGGCGGCGGAGCGGGCTGCCCTCGGGCACCGCGGGGTGGTCGAAGTCGCCAGCGGCGTCGCGCCGCATCCCGATCCGCGTCATCACGGCCTGGGAGCGGGTGTTGCGTGTGGTCGTGAACGCCACGATCTCGGCCAGTCCCGCCTCCTCGAAGCCGAAGCGCAGGGAGGCCGCCGCCGCCTCGGTGGCGTAGCCGTGGCCCCAATGGTCGGGGTGGAGCCGCCAGCCGATCTCGATCGCGGGGGCGCAGGGCAGCTCGGCGCGCACACGATGTAGGCCCACCATGCCGACGAACGGCGTCACGGGTCCCTGCGCCCCCGCGCCTACCTCCGCATCCGCCTCCGTCACCGCCCACAGGCCCCAGCCCTCACGGTCCATCTCGTCGGTAAAGCGCTCGATCATGGCGTCGCTCTCGGCTCGCGTCGGTGACGAGCCCAGCGACTCCACCACGAGCGGATGCGTGTTCAGGTCGAAGAACGGAGCCCGGTCCACATCCTCGAACGGTCGCAACACCAGCCGCGCCGTCGTGACGACCGGACCGGCCGCACCCCCCGGGCCGGACACGGCCGGGCCTACGCCTCCTTGACGGCGGTCTCGGCCGCCCAGCGGTAGTCCGCCTTGCCCGAGGGCGAGCGCTGGATCCGCTCGACGAACACCACCTGTTTGGGCAGCTTGAAGCGGGCGATGTGGGTCGAGGCGTGCTCGACGATGGAGGCCTGGTCGCCGACGGCGCCCTCGGCCAGCTGCACCACCGCCACCACCTCGGAGCCCCAGCGCTCCGACGGGCGGCCCGTCACGACGACGTCGGCCACCGAGGGGTGCCCGGAGATGGCGCGCTCGACCTCTTCGACGAAGATCTTCTCGCCGCCCGAGTTGACCGTGACCGAGTCGCGCCCGAGCAGCTGGATGGAACCGTCGGCCAAGTGGCGGGAGCGGTCGCCGGGGATGGAATAGCGGACGCCGTCGATCACCGGGAAGGTGCGGGCCGTCTTGGCCTCGTCGCCGAGATACCCGAGCGGCACGTACCCGGTCTGGGCGAGCCAGCCGTTGCCCTCGTGGCCAGGCGGCAGCACGTGGCGCAGTTCCTCGTCGACCACCACGGTGCCCGGCCCCGGGATGAACGTGCCGACGTCCACGGCATCGGCGGAGGTGACGTGCATCTGCGCGCCGGTCTCCGACGAGCCGGCCGAGTCCGAGATGATCAGGTTGGGCAGACGCTCGACGGCCATCGCCCGCACCGCCGGCGTGAGCGGCGCGCCACCGTTGCCGACGGCGAAGAAGGACGAGAGGTCGTAGCTCTTCTTGTCGAGCTGCAGGAGCAGCGGGCGCAAGATGGCGTCGCCCACGATGGTCATGGTGTTGGCCTTCTCGCGCTCGACCGTCGACCACACGTCGTCGGGCTCGACCCGGCGCGTGTCGTCGGGGAACACGAGGGTCGCCCCCTGGGCCATGAGCATGAAGCAGGCCCACTGCGCTGCGCCGTGCATGAGCGGCGGCAGGACCAACAGCTTGAGCGGCATGCTCTCGGCGAGCCGCTCGGTCAACCCCTCGTAGCTCGTCACGACTTCCCAGGTGCCGACCTTCCGCCCGCCCATGGCGGCCATGAAGATGTCGTGCTGGCGCCACAGCACGCCCTTGGGCATGCCGGTCGTGCCCCCGGTGTAGAGGATGTAGAGGTCGTCGGGGGACGGTTCGAGCGGTGCTCCTTCGGGCGAGGACTTGGCCAAGGCCTCCTCGTACCACTCCGCCCCGGGGACGAGGTCGTGCCCCGATTCGTCCTCGACCTGGAGCAGCACGTCGGGTGGCTCCTTCAAGGTGGGCAGCACGTCGGCGAGGGTCGGGGCGAGCGACGAGTGCAGGATCATCGCGCGCGGCCGGGCGTCGTCGAGCAGGTAGCGCAGTTCCTCGCCGACGTAGCGGTAGTTGACGTTGAAGGGCGCGACCCGGGCGGCGTAGGAGCCCAACATGCCCTCGAGGTACTCGTTGCCGTTGTACAGCGCCAGCGCGACGTGGTCCTGCCCCGACTCCCAACCCTGCAGGTCGGGACGCTCCCGCTGCACGGTGAGGCCGCGGCCGTGGAGATACGAGGCCAGCCGGCGGGAGCGTTCCGCCACCTGGGCGTAGGTGAGCCGGCGGTCACGCCACACGATGCATTCGCGGTCGGCGAGGGTCTCGACGAGAGTGTCGAACGCCTTGGCCAGATTGAACTGGACGGTGGTGGGCGGGGCGGCGGAGTCAGGCACGGTCCCGCACTGTACCGGTGCCGCCCGAGCGCGGGCGGGGCCGCGACGTCGGGCGGGTGGTCCAACTTGCGCAAAGATCCCCTCATGGACGTGCGCAACCCCGCCACCGGCGAGGTGATCGAGACGGTGCCGGGCCTCACGGCGCCAGAGACCGACGCCGCGATCGACCGCGCCGCGGCTGCGTTCCCGGCCTGGCGTGCCGTCGCACCGGGCGACCGGGCCCGGCTGCTCCGACGCTTCGCGGCCGTCGTGGACGCGCATCGAGAGGAGTTGGCCCAACTCGAGGTGGCCAACGCCGGCCACGTGATCGGGAACGCCCGCTGGGAGGCCGGCAACGTGCGCGACGTGCTGGAGTTCTACGCCGCCGCACCGGAGCGACACAGCGGCCGACAGATCCCGGTCTCCGGTGGCATCGACGTCACCTTCTACGAGCCCCTGGGCGTGGTCGGCGTGATCGTGCCCTGGAACTTCCCGATGGCGATCGCCGGGTGGGGCTTCGCCCCCGCTCTGGCCGCGGGCAACACCGTGGTGCTCAAGCCGGCGGAGCTGACGCCGCTCAGCGCACGCCGCATCGGCGAGTTGGCCCTCGAGGCCGGTCTGCCGCCCGACGTCCTGCAGATCGTGCCGGGGAAGGGGAGTGTCGTCGGGGCAGCGCTTCGTGGCCCACCCGGCGGTGCGCAAGGTCTGCTTCACGGGCTCCACCGAGGTCGGACGGGCGGTCATGGCGGGCTGCGCGGACCAGGTCAAGCGGGTCACGCTCGAGTTGGGCGGCAAGTCCGCCAACATCGTCTTCGCCGACGCGGACCTCGAGCTGGCCGCCGCCCGGGCCCCGTACGGCGTCTTCGACAACGCCGGGCAGGACTGTTGCGCCCGCTCGCGCATCTTGGTCGAGCGGAGCGTCTACGACCGCTTCATGGAGCTTCTCGAGCCGGCCGTCCTCGGTGTCACCGTCGGGGACCCGGCCGACGAGTCGAGCGAGATGGGGCCACTCATCTCCGCAGAACACCTGGCCAGCGTGGCGTCGTTCGTGCCCGACGACGCGCCGGTGGCGGTGCGCGGGTCGTGCCCTGCCGGCGCCGGGCAACTGGTTCGCCCCGACCGTGTTGGCGCCGGTGGCGCCCGATGCCGCGTGCCGCCGTCGAGGAGATCTTCGGGCCGGTCGTCGTCGTGATTCCCTTCGAGGACGAGGCGGACGCGGTGCGCCTGGCCAACGACACGCCCTACGGGCTCTCGGGCTCGTTGTGGACGCGCGACATCGGGCGGGCCCTGCGGGTGGCGAGGGCGGTCGAGACCGGCACGCTGTCGGTCAACTCGCACTCGTCGGTGCGCTACTGGACACCGTTCGGTGGCATGAAGCAGTCGGGCATCGGCCGCGAGCTCGGTCCCGATGCGCTCGACGCCTTCAGCGACGTGAAGAACGTCTTCATCAGCTCGGAGTGACCGCGCCGCGCACGGGCGAGACGCCGCAACCACGGAACGAAGGAGTGAGATGACCGACCCCATCCCGTACGCCCACCGCCTCGTCGGCAAGGTGGCTGTCGTCACCGGCGGCGCCAGCGGCATCGGACGCGCCATGTGCGAACGCTTCGCGGCCGAGGGGGCGAGCGTGGCCGTCGTCGACCTGGACGAGGACGCGGGCGGTGCGGTCGCCGCCGCCATCGGCGGCATGTTCGTGCGGGCCGACGTGACCTCCTCGGACGAGGTCGAGGCGCTGTACGGCGAGGTGGCCGCCCGCTACGGCGGTCATCGACATCTGTTGCAACAACGCCGGCATCAGCCCGCCCGACGACGACTCCATTCTCGACACCGGCCTCGAGGCCTGGGACCGCGTGCAGCGAGTGAACCTCACCTCGGTGTACCTGTGCTGCAAGTATGCGCTGCCGCACCTGCTGGCGCGCGGGAAGGGATCGATCATCAACACGGCCTCGTTCGTCGCGGTGATGGGTGCGGCGACGAGCCAGATCAGCTACACCGCCAGCAAGGGTGGCGTGCTGGCGATGTCACGTGAGCTCGGGGTGCAGTTCGCGCGCCAGGGCGTGCGGGTCAACGCGCTCTGCCCGGGTCCGGTGAACACGCCGCTGCTCGTCGAGCTCTTCGCCAAGGACCCCGAGCGCGCGGCGCGCCGGCTCGTGCACATCCCGCATGGGGCGCTTCGGCGAGGCGTCGGAGATCGCCGCCGCGGCGGCGTTCCTGGCCAGCGACGACTCCTCGTTCATCACCGCATCGACGTTCCTCGTCGACGGGGGGATCTCCGGCGCCTACGTGACGCCGCTCTAGCCGGCGCAAAGCGAGCGCACGGCGACCGGGTCGCCCTCGGTCGGCGCCATCTTGGCCCGACCTTCGGGGCGTTGCCGGCGTGGGCGACCGCTCACCGCCCGACCCGGGTCAGCCGGGCCGCGACCATCGCCGTTCAGCGCGGTGCGCACCGGGCCGTCGTGGGCGCAACATGGGGAAGAGTTGGGGATGGCGGAGGCGCGCGCTTGGGGATGACCGGAAGAAAGGTGGGGAGAACGTCTGGATTTCGCGAAATGGCCATTGACCTTGCGTGACGGGAAGCGCAATCTGTCTCCAGTTCGGAGACGAAAGCCCGCCGAACCCCAAGCGACCGCCGCAAGGTGGAAGCGAGGGAAGCCCAAAGGGAAGCCGCAAGGTGGACCGGAGGGAAGCCGAGAGAACGCTGCAAGGCGGGATCGAGGGTTGGCAGTGAGTCCCGCAAGGGGATCGTGACCGGAGCGGGCAGGAAGTTCCGATCGAGATGGTCCGTGGTGCGTCACGGTGACTTCCCTGGAGTCGCCGGACCGGCCCGGGCGGGGATTGTCCGACACGATCCCGGCCGGTGCCAGCGGGTCATCGTAGACGTAGCCCCGAGGAGCACGGGAGGCTTCGGCCGAACGGTTACTCGGGGTTGCGTCGCGTCCGGGCCCCGATTTTCCGCATGCCGCCCGCTGGATCGCGTCCGCGTCCGGGGTCAGCCGGGGCGAGGCCGGCTCGGCCCACTGCAGCGACGGCCACAGCGCGGCCGGCCGCTCCCCCGACGCCACCTGGCGGTTCAGCTCGGCCTGCACCAGCGCCAGGTCGTCGGGATGGGTCACGCCGATGCAGCGGCCCTCGGCCGGCCAGCACGTCGAAGGGGCTCGTGCCCGAGCGACTGGGCCACCACCTCGGGCAGCAGGACCTCGGCCTCCTCGGAGGCGTCGACGGCGGCGTCCATGGCGCTCTGGAGGACCTTGTGGAAGGCCGGGGTGAAGCCCCACAGGTTCATGGACACCCGGGCGTCGCGCGGCAGGGTCGGCCGGCTCGCGGCCGTCGTCCGACGACGAAGCCGCCCTCGGGCGGCGCGGTGACCTGGCGCCGCTCGTCCACGCCGAGGAGCCGGCCGTCGGCGTCGACCCGGCAGATGCCGCGCGTCACCGGGGAGAACCCGATGACGGCGTCGGCCAGGCGGTAGCCGACCAGGGCGTTGGCCTCGCCGTGGGCGCGCAGGTGCTGCGGCCAGGAGCGCGCAGCCGGCGGTCCCGTAGATGTCGTCCGCGTTGCCCACGCCGTAGGGGTCGTCGCCCACGTACTCGCCGGCGCTCAGGACGGCATCGACCGTGCCCACGGGGCTCGGGTTGGAGCGCGAAGCGCACGTCGACCGCCGCGGGCCAGGTGCGCTCCACGTGGTAGCGGATGGCCGGGACCGGTGCTCGGTCCGAGGACCAGCACGATGGTGCCGAACCCGGCCGCCAACGCGTCGCAGGCCACCAGGTCGATGACCGCTTCGCCGTGCGGGCCGACCGGCGCCAGTGGCTTGCAGCCGCCGTATCGCCGGGCGCGACCGGCGGCCAGGATGACCAGGGCGAGATCCGTGCCGCCCGGTCCACTCATACGGTCCAGCGCAGGATGGCGCTGGCCCACGTCATGCCCCCGCCGAAACCGGTCAGCAGGAGGTGGTCGCCCGTCGTGCACCCGGCCGCGTTCGCAGCGCGTCGTGGAGGGCGAGGGGAATGGAGGCCGACGACGTGTTGCCGTAGCGGTCGATCACGATCGCGGTGCGCTCCTCGGGGATGCCGAGGCGCTGGCAGGCGGCCTGGATGATGCGGAGGTTGGCCTGGTGCGGCACCATCAACGTGATGTCGTCGGGGCCGAGCCCGGCGTCGGCCATGGCACGCTCGGCCGATTCGACCACGACCCGGACGGCCCGGCGGAAGACCTCCTTGCCGTCCATGTAGAGCGTGCCGCCGTGCTCGCACTTGAGCAGGTGGCGCAGCGAACCGTCGGAGTTGAGGTTCCAGCTGAGCAGGGCGCCGGGCCCGTCCACCGGTTCGACGACGACGGCCCCGGCGCCGTCGCCGACCAGGATGGCGATCTTGCGGTCGTCCATGTCGGTGATGCGGGTCAGCGTCTCGGAGCCGATCAGCAGCATCGGGCCGGAGCCGACGGCGATCAGCCCGGCCACCGTGACGAGGCCGTAGACGAAGCCGGAGCAGGCCGCGTTGAGGTCGAACGCGCCGCCGCGCATGCCGATACCGTGCTGCACGGTCGGCGCGGTGCCGGGTACGAGGCCGTCAGGCGTGGTGGTGGCCAGCACCAGGTTGTCGATCTCGTCGGCGGTCCGGCCGGCCCGCGCGAGGGCCGCCTGCGCCGCCTCGATGGCCAGGCCGGTCGTCGTCCCGCCGACGCGGCGTTCGCGGATCCCGGTGCGCTCGACGATCCACTCGTCGCTGGTGTCGAGTCGGACGGCCAGGTCGTCGTTGGTGACGCACCTTGTCAGGAACCGCGATGCCCCAACCGGTGATCCGGATCCCCCTCACGCAGCCGTCCCGGCGCGGAGTCCGTGGATGCCGACGAACCCCGCATCGCCGTAAATGATCCCGCCCGTGTTGACTGCCACCCCGAGTCGTGGTTGCGACACCTGGCGGTCGCCGGCGCGGCCGCGGAGCTGCGTGGCCAGCTCGACCACCTGGGCCAGGCCGGTGGCGCCCAGGGGATGTCCGCGGCCGACCAGGCCGCCGCTCGGGTTCACGACGAGGCCGGCCGAGTCCACTCGGGTGGCGCCGATCTCGGTGGCGGGCCCGGCCTCGCCGCGGCCGAAGAAGCCGAGCGACTCGAGGGCGAAGAGCTCCTCGGCCGCGGTGGCGTCGTGCAGTTCGACGATGTCGACGTCGCCGGGACCCCAGCCGAAGACCTCCCAGGCCGCCTCCGCGGTCTGCGTCAGCCGGTCGTGGTAGTCGATGAGGCCGTTGCCCGAGCGAGCCACCGAGCCGACGACACGCGGCGCCTCCGCCGGTGCGGCCACGGTCGGGCCGGCCAGGATCACCGCGGCCGCCCCGTCGGTGAACGAGCTGCACATCAGCCGGGTGAGGACGCCGGCCACCTGGGGGGACTCGAGGACCTCGTCGACGGTCACGCTGCGCTGGCACTGCGCCAGCGGGTTGCGCGACGCGTGGTCGAACGCCTTGACGGCCGCCGACGCAATCTGCCGCAGTGTCGTGCCCGTGTCCTCCATCAGCTGGAGCGCCCAGCGGTTGTTGAGGCCCATGAGGATGCTCCCGGCGGGATTCTCCTCGGTCTGGCGCTGCGCGTGCAGGTCGAGTCGGTATTCGGTCGGCAGGCCGTCCTCGATCCCGGCCATCGTCTCGGCCCGGTTGCCCGTCCACATCTTCTCGACGCCGAGGGCGAGGACCGGCCGGTCCTGGACGCCCGCGGCCATGGTCGCGAGGTGCAGCGCCGAGCTGCCCCCGGCGCACGAGTTGTCGACGTTGATGATGGCGGCGTCGCTCAAGCCGAGCTTGCGCAACCAGGTCTGGCCGCGCACGCATCCCTGGTCGTTGAGCCGCCCGCCCATGGCGTTGCCCATGATCACCAGGCCGACGTCGGCCGGGGCGATGCCGGCGTCGCCGAGCGCGGCACCGACGGCCTGGTCGGTCATGGTCTCCGGCTCGAGGTCGCGCCGGCTCATGTCGGTCATCGCCGCCCCGAGGATCGCGACCTCCGTCGGGTGCCCGCTCATGCCGGTGATCCTGCCATCACTCGCTCCTCGGGCGCGAAGGCGGCTCGAAGCTGGCCGAAGTGCTCGACCGCGGGCGACGCGGCCACCATGACGACGATGTGGCGCGCTCCGACCTCGGCGTACTGGTGGAGGCGCTCGGCGCACGCGTCGGGTGAGCCGGCGGCAAGGTGACGGGCGAAGGCCTTGGGCGGGAGCCGGTACATGTCCGAGAGCCAATCGGCCCCGCGCCGGGCCGCCGAGTCGTCACCGACACAGGCGAACACGACGACGCCGGCAGTGACGGCGTCGGGATCGCGCCCCGCCTCCTCGGTCTCGCGCCGCAGCGACCCGAGCGCCGTTGCGTAGTCGTCGGGCGTGAGGAAGAGCGGGATCCAGCCGTCGCCCGTGGCGGCCGCCCTGCGACGGGCCGCGTCGCTCGAGCCGCCGAACCAGATGGGCACCGGGGCCGACGCGGGCTCCATGACGTAGTCCGTGGTCCCGTCGTCGACCCACGCCCGGCGCACCTCGGCGACGCCTTCATCCATGAGCTGACCACGACGGTGGTAGTCAATGCCGGCGCGCTGGTACTCGCCTTCGTGGATGCCGACACCGACACCGAGGACGAAGCGACCGCCCGAGAGCAGCTGGAGCGCGGTCGCCTGCTTCGCCACCGCGGCGGGCCGGCGCAGGGGCAACTGGAGGACGCAGGTGCCGAGCACGGGTTCGGTCGTTGCGGTGGCCGCCACCGTCAGCGTGGTCAGCGGCTCGTTGATCGGGTGGGGCCAGTACAAGTGGTCCACGGCCCACAGCGAGTCGGCGCCGGTCGCTTCGGCGCGTCGGCACAGCTCGGCGACCTCTGCGGCTCGGTCGGTAGTACTGAGAGTATTACCGTCGTTCGCGACGAGTTCTCCCTGCGTAGTGGGCGGGAGGATCAACCCCAGGGATGGGCGAAGCGCTCGACTTCCCACCTGGGTCACACCGACATAATACGCCGGAGACGACCACCTGCCTATTCCGAAGGGCCGGGCTCGACGACCGCGCCGTTGGCACCGCCGGGTGCGCCGAGGACCGCGAGGGTGCAACGGGATTCGCAGATGGCCCGCCCGTCGTCGTCGGTCAACACGATCCGCCAGACCTGGATGGTGCGCCCGACCCGCACCGGCGTGGCCTCGGCGGTGAGGTGGCCGTCGCGCAGCGAGCGCAGGTGGCTGGCGTTCAGCTCGATGCCCACGACGCTCCGGCCGGGCCCGGCGGCGAGGGCGGCCCCGAAGCTGGCGGCCGATTCGGCCAGCAGGGCTGAGACGCCTCCGTGCAGGATCCCGTAGGGCTGGTGCACCCGCCAGTCGACCGGAAGCCGCATGACGACACGTTCGGGACCGGCCTCGATGACCTCGACGCCGAGCAGCTCGTGGATGCTGTGTTGTCCGTTCGGCAGTGCGACCGCGTCGGGGTCCGCAGGGGAGGGTGGGGTGGTCATCGCCGCAGGATAACGGGGCGCCGTTAACCTGACCGCGTGCCCGACCCCTCCGGCGCGCCCGACGTGGTTGACCTTCGCAGCGACACGGTGACGCGGCCCACCGCCGGCCATGCGCCAGGCGATGGCCGACGCCGACGTCGGGGACGACGACTACGGCGAAGACCCGACCGTGCGCGCGCTCGAGGAGGCTTTTGCGGCGAGGGTGGGCAAACCCGCCGCGCTCTTCGTGCCTTCGGGCGTCATGGCGAACCAGATCGCGGTCCGCGTCCTGTCCCGGCCGGGAACGGCCGTCGTCGCCGGTCGGCGCCAGCACGTGGTCGCGTACGAGTACGGCGCGGCGGCCATGAACGCGGGCATCCAGTTCATCGAGCTCGACGACGACGACGGCATGCTCGATGCCGGCGCGGTGCGTTGGGCGCGTCAAGCCTCGGCCCACCACCAGCCGGCAGTGTCGCTGGTGGCGATCGAGAACACGCACATGGCCGCATCGGGGGCGACCTGGACCGAGGACGCCTGCCGCGCGCTCGCCGAGGCTGCCGGCGACATCCCGATCCACATGGACGGCGCGCGGCTCTTCAACGCCGAGGCCGCGACCGGTATCGCGGCCGCCCGGTGGGCGGCCGCGGCGACAACGGTCATGTGTTGCCTGTCCAAGGGTCTCTGCGCACCGGTCGGCTCGCTGCTCGCCGGCCCCGACGACGTCATCGTCGAGGGGCGACTCGCCCGCAAGCGGCTGGGCGGGGGCATGCGCCAAGCCGGCGTGCTCGCGGCGCCCGGCCTGATCGCGCTCGACGAGATGGTCGACCGCCTCCCCGAGGACCATGGGCGGGCGGCCCGGTTGGCCGAGGCGGTGGCGCAACGCTGGCCGGGCTCGATCGACCCGGCCCGCGTGCGCACGAACATCGTCACGTTCCGACACGGCGAAGCCGACAAGCTGCTGGCCCACCTGGAGGGTCACGGCGTGCTCGCCCACGCCATCGCACCCGAGACGGTGCGCTTCGTCACCCATCGCGACGTCGACGACGCCGGCATCGCCCGCGCCATCGAGGCACTCGACCACGCACCGGGAGCCGGCGGATGAAGGTACGGATCGGTATCAGCGGGGGCGGCGAGAGCGCCGGCCCCGAGGCGCTGCTCACACTCGCCCGCGCCATCGGCGACACCGGGTTCGACTCCCTGTGGTTGCCCGAGGTGCTCACGCGGCCCGGGCCCGACCCGCTGGTCGGACTGGCGTGGGTGGCGGGAGCGTGCCCCGGCCTCAAGCTCGGGACCACCATGCTGTTGCCGGGGCGCAACCTGGTCTGGTTGGCCAAGGCGGTGGCGACCCTCGACCAACTGTCGGAGGGACGGTTCCTGCTGACCTTCGTCCCCGGCCTGGCCGTGGGCGGAGAGCGCTCCGCCATCGGCATCCCGACGGCGCGAGCGCGCCGCATTGATGGAGGACGCGCTGCCCGTGCTGCGACGCCTGTGGGCCGGCGACGTGGTGAGCCACGACGGTATCGCCGGATCGTTCGTCGATGTCTCGCTTTCACCTCGTCCGGTGCAGGATCCATTCGACGTCTGGCTCGGTGGCAACGTCCCGTCCGCGCTCGAACGCTGCGGCCGGTTGGCCGACGGATGGCTACCGGCCTTTTGCACCCCGGCCGATGCCGCCGCCGGCAAGGAGGTGATCGACCGGGTGGCCGCGGAGCACGGGCGCGCCATCAGCCCCGAGCACTTCGGGGTGAGCCTGGCCTACGCGCCCGAAGGCGCCGACCTGGCCCCGCTGGCCTCGGGACCGCTCGCCCGCCGTGCCCGCGGGCGAGCGCTCGAAGAGATCATCCCGGTCGGTTTGTCGGGTCTGCGCGCCATGATCGAGCGCTTCTTGGAGGTCGGCTTCTCCAAGTTCATCGTGCGGCCCCTCGGGCCGCCCGACGACTGGCGGGCCGAACTCGATGCGCTAGCCGCAGCGGTGGGCAACGTCCAGACGTGATGGGGGGACCGCGGCGCCCCCTACGCTGCGAGACATGCCCGCAGAGCCCCTCACCCTCATGGCCGTCCACGCCCATCCCGACGACGAGGCGATCGGGACGGGGGGGATCCTGGCCCGTTACGCCGATGAGGGCGTGCAGACGGTGCTCGTCACCTGCACCAACGGCGAGCTGGGTGACGCGCCCGGAGGGCTGAAGCCCGACAGTCCGGACCACGACGAGCGGGTGGTCGTCCCGCTCCGTCGCCAGGAGCTCGAGGCGAGTTGCAAGGTGCTCGGCGTGTCTCATCTCGAGCTGCTCGGCTACCACGACTCGGGCATGGACGGCTGGCCGCAGAACGACGCGCCCGGTTCGTTCTGGCGAACTCCGGTCGACGAGGCGGCGGCCCGGCTGGCCGACCTGATGCGCCAATACCGGCCCCAGGTCGTGGTGACCTACGACGAGAACGGCTTCTACGGCCATCCCGACCACATTCAGGCCAACCGGATCACGCACGCCGCCCTCGAGGAGTGCGGCATCCCGGCCAAGCTCTATTACACCGCCATCCCGCGTTCGGCCATGAAGGGCTTCCGCGAAGTGCTGGCGGAGGCGGGCATCCGAGGACCCGACGAGGTCGAGGAGAATCCCGACTTCGGGACGCCCGACGAGCTGATCGCGGCGACGATCGACGTCAGCGGCGTCACGGGTCGCAAGTACGCGTCGCTCGCCGCGCACGCCAGCCAGAGCGACAACATCTTCTTCCTCGAGATGGGCGAGGAGATGTTCTCTCGGCTCATGAACGCGGAGTACTTCGTGCGCGCGTTCGACACGACGAACGCGCCCGTCCCCGAGGACGATCTGTTCGCCGGACTGCGCTGATCAAAGCCGGGCCGGGCCGGCGCCCAACCGGGAGAAAGGACGCAGACCCGGCCCGGGGAGTTGTCCCGACGTCGCTGGTCCGACCACGGCGTGGGCGGCGCGAGCGCAGGGAGACGATCCGAAGAGGCCACGGGCGCCCCGGAGTCGGCGGCCGGCGGGGCGGCGGGCCGATGACCAGGCCCGACACGGGCTGGAGCAGGTCACAGAGGCCTGACGTCGGCGGCCGCACCGAAGGGATCCGGAGGCGGGACGGGGTCATGGACGGCGGGGGCGGCGGTCGACATCGTCAGGGATACGACCGAGGAGGGGGCCGGGATTGTCCGTGCCCCGCCGGATAGGGGAATCCCAAGGGCCGCATCGCCCGTATACCCAGGTGATGGGAGAATTGCGTGTGGCCGAGGGCGAACTGTCCGACGAGGCCCTCCTGGCCGGCATGGCGGTGGGGGAGCAGGCCGCGGCGGTCGCGTTCGTGCGGCGCTACCAGCGCCGGGTCTTCGGGCTGGCCTACTCCATGACGAGCGACGCCGGCGTGGCCGAGGACGTGGCCCAAGAGGCCATGATCCGGGTGTGGAAGCACGCCCCGGTGTTCGACCCCCGGCGTGGCTCGGTCACCTCGTGGGTCCTGACCATCACCCGCAACCTCACCATCGACGCCTTGCGCATGCGACGCGCCGTGCCGACCGACCCCGACGACTTCGCGGCGTCGGCCATGCGCAGCCACGAGCACAACCCTGAGGACTCCGTCCGGCGCGGCGAAGTGCGGCACACGGTCCGCGCCGCCCTCGAAGTGCTCCCGCCAGAACAGCGGCGTGCCGTCGTCCTGGCCTCCGTCTACGGACGTACCGCGCTCGAGATCAGTGAGTCAGAGGACATCCCGCTCGGCACGGCCAAGACGCGGATTCGCACGGCGCTCATCCGGCTGCGCGCCGCGGTCGAACATCTCGGAGGGGGTGAACGATGAGCGATGACATGAAGGCACACGGCTGTGCAGCGCTCCAAGACGAACTGGCGGAGCTCGCGCTCGGTGTATTGACCGGGCGCGAGCGGGCGCGGGCCCTGGCCCACGTGGAGTCCTGCGCGCGCTGCGCCGAGGAGCTCGAACATCTGTCCCGCGCCGCCGATGCCGTGGTGCAGGTGGCGCCGGAGATCGAGCCGCCGATGGGCTTCGAGGTGCGGCTGTTCGAGCGCATGGGAGTGTCCGACGTCCGCCACGGCCGCCTTCGCCGGCTACGACCGTCGACGTGGGCGGTGGGAGCGTTCGCCGCGGCTGCGGCGGTCGTGGCGTTGGCCGTGGGGCTCAGCCTCGGTCTGTCGTCGTCGCCGCCGCCCGACGCAGAGCGCCTCGCCGGCGCACGGCGTCGCGACGGCCAACCTGGTCGAGAACGGTGCGCGTGGTCGGTCGCGTCGGCGACCTACGGCGGCGGCCACCCGTGGATGTCGATGATGTTGGTCGACTCGAGCGTCCACGGCACGGTCACCTGCCTCGTCGTGACGACCGACGGCGTCAGCCACCAGGTCGGGCACGTTCATGGCCAAGGAGGGCTACGGCGCCTGGGGCGCTCCGCTCCGCGTCAACCCGCAGGACGTCCGTAGCGCCGAGGTCGTCTCGCCCAGCGGGACGGTGATCGCCACCGCCGCGCTGGGCTGACGTCCCGCCTAGTACCGGTAGGTGTCGGGCTTGTACGGGCCCTCGACCGGCACGCCGATGTAGTCGGCCTGGTCCTGGCTGAGCACGCGTGAGCTTCACGCCCAGCGCGTCGAGGTGCAGCCGCGCCACCTTCTCGTCGAGGTGCTTGGGGAGCACGTAGACGTCGTTGACGTACTGCCCGGTCTGGGTGAACAGCTCGAGCTGGGCCATGGTCTGGTTGGTGAACGAGTTGGACATCACGAAGCTCGGGTGCCCGGTGGCGTTGCCCAGGTTCAGCAGGCGGCCTTCCGACAGGATGATGACGGCGTGGCCGTCGGGGAAGATCCACTTGTCGACCTGCGGCTTGATGTTGACCCGCTCGATGCCGGGGGTCTTCGTCAGGCCGGCCATGTCGATCTCGTTGTCGAAGTGGCCGATGTTGCCGACGATGGCCTGGTGCTTCATGGCCGGCCATGTGCTCCGCCGTGATGATGTCCTTGTTCCCCGTCGTCGTGATGATGATGTCGGCGATCGGGAGGATGTCCTCGAGCGTCGTGACCTGGAAGCCCTCCATGGCGGCCTGGAGCGCGCAGATCGGGTCGACCTCGGTGACCACGACGCGGGCGCCCTGGCCGGTCAGCGACTGCGCACAGCCCTTGCCGACGTCGCCGTAGCCGCAGACGACGGCGACCTTGCCGCCGATGAGCACGTCGGTGGCGCGGTTGATGCCGTCGATCAGCGAGTGACGGCAGCCGTACTTGTTGTCGAACTTCGACTTGGTCACCGAGTCGTTCACGTTGATGGCCGGGAAGAGCAGCTCGCCCTTCTTGGCCATCTCGTACCAGGCGGTGCACGCCGGTCGTGGTCTCCTCGGTCACGCCCTTGATGCCGTTGGCGATGGAGGTCCAGCGCCGGAGTCCTCGGCCAGGCTGCGGCCGAGCAGCGCGAGCACGAACGGCGAACTCCTCGGAGTCTGCGGTCGAGGGATCGGGCACGCTGCCGGCCTTCTCGAAGTCGACGCCCTTGTGCACGAGCAGCGTGGCGTCGCCGCCGTCGTCGAGGATCATGTTCGGCCCACCCTCGCCCGGCCACAGCAGCGCCTGCTCGGTGCACCACCAGTACTCCTCGAGGGTCTCGCCCTTCCAGGCGAACACCGGCACGCCCTGCGGGTCGTCCGACTGTCCCGTCGGGGCCGACGGCCACGGCGGCGGCGGCGTGGTCCTGGGTCGAGAAGATGTTGCAGCTGGCCCAGCGCACCCGGGCGCCGAGGGCCGTGAGCGTCTCGATCAGCACGGCCGTCTGCACCGTCATGTGCAGCGAGCCGGTGATGCGGGCGCCGGCCAGCGGCTGGCTGGCGGCGTACTCCGCCCGCATGGCCATGAGGCCGGGCATCTCGTGTTCGGCCAGGTCGATCTCCTTGCGGCCGAACGCGGCCAGTGAGAGGTCGGCCACCTTGAAATCAGGGGCAGGGGTAGTGGGCATGACAGCTCCTTTGGATCGGAATCGACGTGCGCAGGCGCGCGGAACATTGCGGCGGGCCAGACGGCGGAAGCGCAACGCACGTGCTCCGACCTCTGTCGGAGGCCGTGTACCCGGCCAAAAGGATACGCCGTTTGGGTCGGGGTGGCTGCACAATCCCCTGAACGGGCCTTCACGGATTCATCACACCTGCTCCGTACCGTCACTGGTGGACGAGAGGAGCGCCAGCATGCGGGACATGGTGATGCAGATGACTGGTTCCGGTGGCGTGATGTCGGTGCCCAACGAGCACCTGCCGGGGCTGATCGCCCTGGTCCTCATCGGCCCCGCTGTCTGGCTGGCACTGGCGGGCCTGCGCGCCCTCGACACCCGACGGGTTCCCTGGGCCCAGCGGGCGCAGCGCCGTCTCGACGCGCTGCCGTTCGCGGGCAAGGTCGTGCTCCTCGGGACCCTGGTCGGAGCGATCGTCCATGCCGTGATCGTGCCGACCCATTGGGGCGACACCCGCGCCACCGCGATCCTCTTCATCGCCGACGCCGTCGGGTTCGCCGTCGCCTTCTGGTGGACGTTCACCTCACGACGCCACTGGCAGCTCGTGTCGGTCGCCATGCTCGCCGGCACGGCGTGCTTCTACGCCGTCTACATCCTCACCGGATGGGAGACCATGGACCTGGTCGGGCTCGTGACCACCACGGTGGAGGCGTCGGCCGCGCTGATCGTCCTGTCGCCCGCAGCCGCCGGCGTGGGATCGGCGGCCCGCCAGCATGCGGTCGCCTTTGCCGCTGTCCCCATCGCGCTGGTCTCGCTCCTTGGCACCAACGTGATCGCAGGCGCGACGACGACGCCCGCCGGCAACGCCGCCGCCGCCGCCAACGCCGCTGCGAAGCCGGCCACGTCATCGCACTCCTCGAGCAACGGCATGGTCGGCATGTCGAGCGCCGCGGCCCACGACGTCGCGCTCTCACTGGCGACCGCATCACCGGCGGGCAGCATCGAGTGGCCCGACAACATGTCGACCATGGCGGCTGGGATGAAGATGGCCGAGCCGAACTGCACCGCACAACCCACCGCGGCGCAGCAGCAGGCCGCGGTGAATCTCGTCAACCAGACGGTCGCCTCAGCCCAGAAGTACACCAGTCTCGCCGCGGCCAAAGCGGCCGGCTACGTGCCGGTGACGCCGAGCGGGGCCCGCATCGTCCACTACATCAATCCCGCCTTCTACCGCGGCGGTGCCGCCCTCAATCCGAACGAAATTCCCTCCCTCGTCTACGTCAACACCGCACACGGTGCGGTGCTCTCCGCCGCCATGTACCTGGACCCGAAAGGCACCACACCGCCGCAGCCGGGCGGTTGCCTGACCCAGTGGCACATCCACACCGACCTGTGTTTCAGCAGCGGACGCGTGGTGGGTAATGACGGCGACGGTTCGTGCGCGGCCGGGAGTGCAAACCAGGTGACGGCGCCCATGATGCACGTGTGGCTGACGCCGGTCTCGGGTGGTCCACTCGTGCCGGATCCCCCGGCTCTCTCAGAGGTCACAGCCGCGGCGACAATGCCCGTTCTGAGTCGCCCGAACGGCGCTGCCTGAGCGAACCGGTCCCTGTTCGCCCGACCGGCGGTGCCGAGCGATCCGACGCCGCCGGTCTAATCTGATGTTGCGCCGGCCACGGTTGCTCAGCGCAGCGTCGGCCCCCGTAGCTCAGGGGATAGAGCATCGGTTTCCTAAACCGTGTGCGAAGGTTCGAATCCTTCCGGGGGCGCTTTTCCGAAGAGCCACTTCGAAATTTCGGCGGCGTGTCGCGCCCTCGCGGGATCAGAGGTGATAGAGCAAGGATGCCGGCCTCTTCGCGGCGCTGCAAGGCGCCGGTAGCCCGCAGGTGCTCGAGGTGGGCGAAGGTCTCGGCCTCGGCCATCGAGCCCCAGGACCGAGGGGCGAACAGCTCGTGGGACAGGTCGATGACGTTGGCCCAGCCCGCGGCGTCACAGATCTCGAGCAGTCGGTCCAGGCGTTCGTCGTGGTGGCGCTTGATCTCCTCGGCCCGGCCGGCCAGGTCGTAGAACGGCTGGCCGTGTGCCGGGAGCACGGTCGACACCTGGGGCAGGGCGGACAGGCGATCGAGCGACTCGAGGTACGTGAGGAGCGGGTCACCCGGGATCAGTCCCGAAATGTGCGGCGTGATGGTGGGCAACACCTGGTCGCCGGAGAGCAGCACCCCACCCTCCTCGTCGTAGAGGCAGAGATGGTCGTCGGTGTGTCCCGGGGTGAAGAGGCCGACCCACTCCCGGCCGCCCAACGTGATGTGGTCACAATCGGCCACCCGCAGCGATGGGCGGGGTGGCTTGAACCACCTGAAGAACTCGGTCCTGGTGGGCCAGCATCTTGGCTCGCGGCCTCGGGTGGTGGTCCGACGGTCGACCCACCCCAGGGCGCGGGCCGCTCGATGCGGATGCTCGGGATCGGGCTCTCGTCGGGGTCGATGTCGTCGGCCGCCTCGAGTTCGCGATCGTCGATGTCCTCCGGATCGAAGAAGGTGCGGAAGCGGTCGGACGCCACAATGGCGCCTCCGCTCTCCTCGGCCAGCAGGCCCGCGCCACCGAAGTGGTCAGGGTGCGAGTGCGTCACGACGATGGTGTGGACCCGGCCCAGGGGGATGCCCGCGGCGTCCATGCGACCCCGCAGCGCATTCCACGACTCTTCGCCCGGGAGGCCTGGATCGACCAGGGTGAAGCCCTTGCTCGTCTTCGAGGGCGTACGTGTTGACGTGACCCAGGCCGGTGAAATCGATGGGCAGTTGCAGGCGCAGGATGCCAGGCACCACCTCGACGATCTCCGGCGAGGCGTCCATCTGCTCCTGCTTGGGGACCCGAGGGGCGGGTGTCTCGATCGATTCGGATGTCGTCACGAGGCCAAGATGATCGCACTCGCGTGGAGTTGGGCAAATGCTCGAGACCCGACAACGAGCCGCTGCATTGGCTCTCCACCCATCCTGATCAGCCAGAACGCGCCTCAGGGGCCCGCATTGCACGACTCCGACCCGGGCCGACGCTCAGACCTCCGTCCCAGCCTGCGCCGCTTCGTTCATACGGCTGACGTGGCCGGCAAGGGCGGCGCGGCTGGCGACGCCGAGCTTGCGATAGATGGAGCGGAGGTGTGAGTCGACGGTGTAGGGCGAGCAGCACAAGTTGCCGCCGATCTGCTTGTTCGTCAGGCCCGTGCTCGCCAACTCGGCCACCTCTCGCTCGGCGGGCGTGAGGAGCTGCCATCCCTTCCACACGGGCGAGACCGATCGGTAGACAAGCGGCAGCAAAGCCATGATGCGTTGTTCGATCTCTCGTGCCCCGCTTCGGGCAAGACCCAGCATGAGCGGGCTGGCATCGTCGGCCGACGACGTCAGGTCGATCACTCCCAGGACCTTGTGGTTGACCGGGTCCACGACCGGAGCGGCGGCACAGCTCAGCCGCGCCAAGACGTCGGCGAAATGCTCGCGACCCATGATCTGCGCCGGCGAACCCGTTGCCAGCGCTGTGCCGATCGCGTTGGTGCCGACCGTGTCCTCGGCGTAGGCGTAGCCGGGGCCGAGCGACACCCGGTCGAGCCGAGTCCTGATCGACCGGCTCCCATCCGCACGCACCAGCACGTTCGCCGAGGCGTCGGTGAGGATGAGGGACACGTCGAGCGCGGCCAGGTCGGCTGAGATGCGGCGGAGCACGGGGCGGGCGGCCTGCACGAACCTCGACTCGAGCCGAGGCTCGCGCGCCGGCACGATGAAGCGGTCGGGCGCCAAACCCGATGACGCCGAGCGCTGCCACGACGAGACGATCTCGGGCCGCAGCTCCAGCCCCCGGTCCCGTCCGAGCTCTTTCGGGTCGGGCCCGCCTGGGGCCGGCTTTGTGGCCGCTATCTGCCTGGGTCGCAAATCGGCGCTGAACGACACCGGGGTTCCTCCAAGACACTCTCGACGACGACGTCGCCACCTGGAGCTTCAACTGTGGCCCTGCCGGTGCCGGAAGATACCCGCGAACGCGGGATGGCGCACGGGGCACCGAAGCGCACAATCATCACCAGTGAGGGCGCCTTTCGCGACGGCCACGTTTGGATGCGAGCAAAGAAACGTCGCGCCTGGCAAGAGGGGTCGAGCCTCTATGAAGGGAGTGCGCCAATGGTCATCGTGACCGAGACACCGTGGACGGTCCAAGAGAAGGGACACGAGGCACGGGACACTTCGGATGATCGAATGGACTGGGATGTCCCGGTCGCGAAGGCGGCGCTGCACCTGGTCGCCGCCTATCGACTCCTGCACGAGGTCGCCCCTGTCGCACTGCCACCGTCGGCCGGCCCCTCCTTCCTGGCGGCTTGTGATTCCTTGTGCGCCACTGTTGTCGTCATGGATGACCTGACCGCGACCCTCTGGGGACCAGAGCCGGCCTGATCGCCGCCGCCCGCGTCATCGGGCGGAGAGCCGGAGCGTCAACGCCGGCGGCGCGCGATTGTGGAGCGATGGACCTCGCCGAGCTGCTGACGATGCCCGGGGTCAGGGAGGAATGCATCTTGCGTTCCTCAGTCGGCTTCCTTGCTCTGCACGGCGGATCGCAAGACCGGGGCACCGACCAGATTGCCCAGCGGGCCGCCGAGGCCGCAGGCGCTTCGTATTACGCAATCGTCCAACCGCCCGGCCTGAGGGTCCATCTCACCTCGAGGTTGCACGATCCCGATCACTCGGCGCGGTTGCGCACGTTCTTGGCGCACGTGGACGTTGCGATCTCGCTGCATGGTTTCGGGCGCGACGGGTTCGCCCTGTGGTGTGATCCCGACGCCGGCCTCGTCGTCGAGCCGTACGGGCCCAAGCTTCGAGGGAAACAGACCGGTCCGCTCCGGGGGATCATCGTGGGAGGGCTGAACGCGTCCGCTGCTCGACGCGGCTCGCACGCTGTTCCACGGACGCTTCGCCGGCTACCACGTCGCCGACGAGCGGGTCCGGCTCGGGTTTCATCCCGACAACCCGGTCAACCTTCCATCGGCCCAGGGCGTCCAAGTCGAGCTGCCACCGGGCCTGCGAGGAATCGGCGATTTCGGCGAGACCTTGGTTCCCCGACAGGAAGGGATCGTCAGCGAGTTGGTCGATGCGCTCGTCGAACTGGCCGGACACGCGAGCGAGTTGCTCCGCACGACCACGACGGCCTCAGTTCTTCGCGCGTCCCGTAGAGCTCGACCCGCACGGCGATCTCGGGATAGACGCGGATCATGAGCATGCTCGGCGGCTTCATGCCGAATTCCCGGATGTCGAAGACGTAGTCGCCCGTGAGTGACACCTCGTCCTCGCCGATCTCAATGTCCATCACGTGTTCGAAGGAGCGGGTCTTGCCGTGGAACGCGATGTCGCCCGCGACGGTGTAGCGCGGATGCGAGCCGTCGGCGACGATCCCCGTGACTCGGCCCTCGATCGTGGGGTAGCGACGTGCATCAATCCGGCGACGGAGCTCGTGGTCGTAGAGCTGGTTGCCCGAGGTGAGTTTCTCCACCGCCAACTGCAGCTCGCCTGAGATCGGCCCCGCGAGGTCCAGCGAGCCGTCGTCACGCCCGCTCGCCTCGAACCAGCCCGTAATTCCTCGGGTCTCGGTGTTGATCGGGTGCAGGCTCGACCGGCCGCTGACCCAGATGCACGAGCGAATCGAATCGAAGCTGTAGCGAGCAGGCCGCATTCCTGCCTCCCCTCTTCCCAGCGTGCGCACCCCTCGGACTCTCCGCACGCGAAAGCGATACTGGCATAAAGTCGGGTGGTGGCCCGCCTCGACATCCCACCGGGAGAAGGCGGGGACGCCGTCCAGATCTGGTCGCTGCAGCCGGCGCTGGGCACGGCGGCCATGCGGCTCGTCGACGCCGCTTACAACAAGAGCATTCTTCCGGTGCGCGTGCGCGAGGCGGCTCGCATGCGGATCGCCCAACTCAACGAGTGCACGGTCTGCCTGGGCTTCAGGGCCGACAAGGTCAAGGAACAAGGCCTTGCCGAGGACTTCTACTGCTCCGTCGGCACTCCGGACCAGACCGAGCTCAGCGAGCAAGAGCGGCTGGCCGTGGCGTACGCGGAACGGTTCGCCCTCGACCACACCAGCATCGACGACGAGTTCATCGAGCGCCTGCGGGGTTGCTTCACCGATCCCGAGATCCTCGACCTGACCATTTGCTTGTCGGCCTTTCTGGGCCTGGGCCGCACGCTGCGTGCGCTCGGCATCACCGAGACTTCGCTTACCGACGTCTAGTCGGGCGGACCTTCGAAGGCGGCGTCGCGTTCCTTCACGGCCCGGCGAAGACCCACCTCTCCTATCCGCTCGTTGAAGGCGAGTGCCTCGGGGGCGCGGTGGCCGATGGCGTCGTTGAGCGCAGCGAAGCGCTGGAGCTGAGAGCGTCCCATCAGCTCGACGCCCACGTTGACGACCCGCTTGTTGGCCACCAGGAGGTCGCGCCCGATCAGCGCGATGCGCTGCGCGAGGCCGAGCACCACTTGATCGAGTGCGTCGGCCGGGGCTGAGGCCACGACCAGACCAACGTCCTTCGCCTCTTTCCCGCTGAGCGTGTCGCCGGTGAAGAGCAGCCGCTTCGTCCACTGTGGGCCGAGGTGGTACAGCCACATGTTGGTGGGTGGCACGCCCATCGAGCGCACCGGCGGGAATCCGATCCGGGCGTCGTCCGCGGCGACGACCAGGTCGCAGTGGAGCGCGAGATCCGTCCCGCCGGCCAGGCAGTTCCCCTGCACCTGCGCAATGACTGGAATCGGGCAGTCCCAGACCCGCGACCAGTTGGCGGCGAGCGCCAGCATGGCCGAGACGTCGCCTTCGATCGCCTCGTGTACGGGGAAGTCGCCGGGGTCGGCGTCCTCCGCGATGAAGCCGTACCCCGACGAGAACGAGCGTCCCGTGCTGCGGATGACCAGCACCCGGGCCGACGCGTCCGATCCCGCGGCCTCCACGGCCGCGAGGATCTCGCGGATGGAGCGCGGCGTCAGAGGATTGTGGTGATCCGGGCGGTCGAGCGTGACGCGGCGAACTGACCCGATCTCTTCGTAGTTCAACGTGGAGTAGCTCGGGCTCACGGTGCACTCCTCGGTTCGGCTTCCTGTACGAGGCGGGACTTGAGCACCTTGCCGCTCTCGTTGCGCGGAAGAGTGTCGAGCACGGTAATGCGCCGCGGCACCTTGTAGTCGGCCAGGCGTTCCAAGAGGAAGTCGCGGAGCGCTTCGGGGTCGGCCGGCTCGCGCAGCACGACCCACGCTGCGATGTCCTCCCCGAGCACCGGGTGGGGGATTCCCGCCACGGCGGCCTCGACCACCGCGGGATGGTCGAAGAGCGCGGCCTCGACCTCGCCGGGCACGATGTTGTGGCCGCCACGGATGACCATCTCCTTTTGCCGTCCCACGATCCACAGATAGCCGTCGCCGTCCAGGTAGCCGAGGTCGCCGCTCAACAACCAGCCGTCGGCCCAGGTCTGTGCGGTTCCGGCGTGATCGTCGAGATAGGACCGCGGTCGCCGCCCCCCGCCGATGGCGACCTGCTCCCACTTCGCCCGCGGGGAGCGGCGCACCTTCCGCGTCGACGATGCGGACGACCACGCCGGGGAGCGGCCGCCCCACCGAGCCCAGGTGCCGACCTTCGTCTCCCATCGGGAGGGCGGTGACCGCGCCGAACTCCGTCATGCCGTACCCGCAGAGGACCTCGGCGCGCCCGAGCCCCGAGCGCGAAGCGCTGCAACGTCGCCGGGGCGATCGGCGCGCTGCCGACGTTCACCACGGCCAAGCTCGAGAGGTCCGCCGCGGCGAAGCGGGGTGAGGCGACGAGGAGTTCCACCATGGCGGGGACCAAGAAGCCGGCCACCGGACGGTCCCGCTCGACCGTGGCGATCCACCGTTCGGGATCGAAGCGGGGGAGGAACCAGCCGCTCAACCCGCCGCGCAGGGGTCCGCAGACCAGGAGCGAGCCGCTGGTCGTGGCGAAGGGAGACGAGGAAAGGAACCCGAGGCCGAGCCAGTGTTCGGGGACCCGGTCCACGGTGGCCAGCCCGCCGTGGCGCACGACGACGCCTTTCGGCGCCCCGGTGGTGCCCGAGGTGTACATGACGTCCGCCACGTCGTCGGGGTCCAACGCGATCGGCAGGTCGCTGTCGTCCGGCGACCACAGCGCGCGCCAGCTCTCGGCGCCGCTCCCCGCCGTCGAGACCACGCGGGGGACGGCGTCGCGCACGCCGTCGGTGGCGTCGCTGCACAGGGCGACCGCCGCACCGGCATGGCGCAGGATGCGCGCCAGCTCGCCGGCGCCGAGTCGCGACAGCAACGGGACGGCCACCGCGCCCGCCTTGTGGATGGCCATGTACGAGGTCAGCCACTCGAGAGGCTCGTGGTCGCCGATCAGCAGGGCGACACGGTCGCCGCGGCGCCACACCGTGTTGCCCCAGGCCGCGCGCCAGCCGGTTCGAACCGGCGTGCCATTGGCCGAGCGTCATCGACGAGCCGTCCGCGACGTTCCGCCAGGCGATCCCGTCGGGAAAGGCGGCGGCCAGCTCGGCCAGAAGCTCGGGCTGGAGCAGGCTCACGCGCGCCGCGGTGGTCGGCGCATCAGTACGGGGTCGCCGCCCTCGAGGATCCGTCGTGGGTTCTCGACGAGCATCGTGGTGATGTCCTCGTCACTGATCCCGCGTGCTCGCATGGCCGGCAGCACCATGTCCGAGATGTACGTCCAGCGCCAGGTCTGGTTCGCGTCCATCATCGAGCGCGGGAACCAGTCGACGAAGCACATGGCATCGTGGGAGAGCACGATCCGCTCGGCGTACCCCCGCGCACACAGACGCGCCACGGCGTCGACGCGCTCTTCGAGGGTGATGCCCGGCAGCCCGAAGTGGTCGAACCCGAGATACGACCCGTTGTCGATCAGGCTGAGGTGGTAGTCGGTGTTGACCGTGCCGCCGCTGTGCCCGATGACGACCCGAGACAGGTCCACCCCCTCCTCCTTGAAGACCCGCTGCTGCTCGAGCCCCCAGGGCTCCGGGCGGTGTCGGCGTGTGCGTGGTGATCGGGACCCCGGTGACGCGGTGCGCCTGCGCCACGGCCCGCAGCACCCGTTCCACGCCAGGGGTGATCCCCGGGCGGTCCGAGGCACACTTCAAGATGCCGGCCCGGACGCCGGTCTCGCCGATCCCCTCGCGGATCTCCCGGACGAAGAGGTCGACCATGGGCTCGGGACCCGCCGAGGATCGTGCCCGGCCCGTGGAAGTGGAAGTACATCGGGACGTCGTTATAGGTGTAGACACCGGTGGCGACCACCACGTTGATCTCCGGGACCCGTTCCGCGATCTCCGCGATGCGCGGGATGTAGCGGCCCAGGCCGATGACCGTGAGGTCGACCAGGGTGTCGATCCCGTGCTCCTTGAGCTCGCGGAACTTCTCGACGGCACGGGCCACCTCGGCGGGCTCGTCCCAGTCCTCGGTGGTCTTCTCGATCTCGGGGCTCAGGACGAAGATGTGCTCGTGCATGAGGGTGCGACCCAACCGCGCCCCGTCGACAGGTCCTCCGACGGTGTTGACCTGGACCATCGCACTCCCCTCGACGGCGTCCGATCGGCGGCGGGGCGCCGGCAGATCGAGACGGCGGCCCGATAACTGTTTGTCAGGTTGCGAGGGCACAATGCCACAGGAGGCCCACAGCCTGTCCTGCGTTGATGTCGAACTGCGCATGGTGCGATGGGTGGGTCGTCGAGAGGCCCCGTCAAACCCATGTCACACTCCGATCCGCACAACTCACCCGCGACCAGGGAGAAGGCCCAGGGCCGCCTGCGCAACGCGACGCGGGCGACCGTCCTGGCGGCCGCCGGTGCGACCGTCGCCATCGGCATCGTGGTCGCCCATGCCCACCCGGGTGCGTCCGGTGCAGGCACGAGCACGAGCACGGGCACCTCGGGCGGGTCGGGTTCGGCGACCACCTCCAACACGGGTGGGAGTTCGACCTCGTCGAACACCGGCTCGACCGGGAATACGGGAGGTTTCTCGACGGCCCCCAGTTCGAGCCGTTCGGCGCCGACCGTGACCTCAGGCGGCACCTCGCGGTGAGCGGTGCCACCGCCACGGGCCAAGCGGCGCTGGCCGTTCGCTCCTTCCGCGCCATCGGCACCACGGCGACGGTTGTCGTGCGCGACGAGCGCACGGCCGATGCGGCCGCCCGTCTCCTCGGGAGCGAGCTCGAGGCGCTCGACCGAGCTTGTAGCCGATTTCGCCAGGACTCCGAGCTCCAGAACGTGCACGCGCACGCAGGCACCACCGTGGAGGTCGGCGAGCTGCTCTTCGACGCGCTGTGCGTCGCGGTCGATGCGGCCGAGCGCACCGGCGGCGCCGTCGACCCCACGATTGGCAACGCCATCGCCGCCCTCGGCTACGACGTCGACATCGACGACGTGCTGGCCCGTCCCCCGCGCCCGCCCCGGCGCTCGGTCAGGTGGCGGGGTACGCGCACGTCCAGTTGAACACCGCGAAGCGCACTGTTCGCATCCCGCGCGGCGTCCGTCTCGATCTGGGCTCGACCGCGAAGGCCTTGGCGGCCGACCGAGCCGCCGCCAGGATTGCACAGACCCTCGGCGGCGGTGTGCTCGTCAGCCTCGGCGGGGACGTCGCCGTGTCCGGCACTCCGCCATCCGAGGGCTGGTCGATCGGCATCGCCCGGGAGTCCGCCGCCCCGTCCGACGAGGTCGAGCAGGTCGTTGCGATCACGCGCGGCGGGCTCGCCAGCTCGGCCACGTCGGTCAGAACGTGGAAGGCGGGGGATCGAGACGTCCATCACATCCTCGATCCGCGCACCGGTGACGCTGCGTCGCCCTACTGGGTGCTGGTGTCGGCCACCGGCGCCAGTTGCGTGGACGCCAACATGGTGACGACCGCCGCCATCGTGTGGGGCCAAGAGGCGCTGGCCCGGTTGGCCGGCTTCGAACAGTCGGTGCGGTTGGTGCGCGCCGACGGGGAGGTCTTCTCGGTCAACGGTTGGCCCGTGGAGCGCGCGGCATGAGCTCGACCGCGATCTGGTACGCCACCCGCGCCAGTGGGCTGATGGCACTCGTCCTGCTCACGCTGACGATGGTCATGGGCATCACGACGACCACGCGGGCCCGGGCCCGGAACTGGCCCGGGTTCGCCCAGCAGGAGATGCACCGCCGCCTCTCCATCCTGGCGGTCGTGTTTCTGGGCCTCCATGTGGTGACGAGCGTCCTGGACACGTACGTCAACATCAGCTGGGCGGCCGTCGTGGTCCCGTTCGCGTCGCAGTACTCCGCCTTTTGGGTCGGCGTCGGCGCGGTCGCGCTCGACCTGATGGTCGCGGTCTTCGTGACCAGCCTGCTTCGGGGCCGCATGCGCCCGGGGACGTGGCGTGCGGTGCATTGGCTGGCGTACCTCAGCTGGCCGGTCGCGCTGGCGCACACGTTCGGCATGGGAACGGACGCAGGCGAGCAATGGGTGATTGTCGTGGGCGTGCTGTGCGGCCTCTCGGTCGCCGCTGCGTTAGCCTGGCGACTGCGGGCCACGTCGCGCCAGGCCGTGGCGCGCCGCACCCGCGCGTCCGTACAGGACGGGCCGCCCAAGCACCTCGTACTCGATGGCCGCACGAGAGCGGGTGCGCGCCGATGACCACGGCCAGCAGGATGTTGCCGGACACGGGGCGCTACCGGCTGCTCGGTCACCCCACCGACTTGGCGGGCCACATCGGCGCCCTCGGCCCGGCGCCGCTCCCGGTGGCCAGGGAACGCGGCTGGCGAGAGAACTTCGTCGCGCTGCTCGAATCCTCCGGTTTGGCCGGTCGCGGCGGAGCCGGATTCCCCGCCGCGATCAAGCTCGCGGTGGCGACCGCCGCGGGCGGTGGCACGGTCGTCGTCAACGCGATGGAGGGAGAACCGGCGAGCGACAAGGACAAGTTGCTGCTCATCCGCTCCCCCCACCTCGTCCTCGACGGCGCGCAGCTGCTGGCCGCCGCCAGCGGGGCCCGCCAGGTCATGGTCTGCGTGCCCTCCGGTCGCGAGCACGTCGCCGCGGCGGCCAGCGCCGCCATGGCCGAACGGCTCGGCACACCTCACGCGCCGAGTGCCCGAGCTCGCTGGTGCGCCCGCCGGATCGCTTCATAGCGGGGGAGGAGTCCGCGTTGGTGCACTGGGTCGAGCACGGCGCGTCGCTGCCCGCGTTCCGGCCCGACAAGGGCCAGGCCCTTCGCATCGGCCGCCGGGCGGCGCTGGTGCACAACGCAGAGACGCTGGCCCACGTGGCCATGATCGCTCGGGCCGGCCCCGACGCCTTCCGCTCGCACGGGTTGATCGAGGAGCCGGGTACGTGCCTCGTGACCATCTCTGGCGCCGTCGCGCAGCCCGGGGTGGTGGAGGTCGACCGGGGCACACCGCTCATCGACATCGCACACCGAGCGACGCCAGTCGGCTCGCCCCAGGCGCTGCTGGTGGGTGGCTATGGGGGGGCGTGGGTCGGCCCGGCACACTTCGACACGCCCTACGCCTCGCTGTCGCTCCGTGCCATCGGAGCCAGTGCCGGGGTCGGCGTCGTCATCGTGCTCGGGAGCGATGCCTGCGGTCTCATGGAGTCGGCCCGCATCGCCCACTACCTCGCCGGCCAGAGCGCGGGCCAGTGTGGCCCGTGCGTCTACGGGCTCCCCGCGATCGCCGACGACATGACACGACTCGCCCGCGGGCGTAGACGACGGGCCACTCATGGCTCGCCTGGATCGTCGACTCCGCGAGGTCGAAGGTCGCGGTGCGTGCCGGCACCCTGACGGCGTGGTCAACCTCGTGCGGAGCGCCCTGACCGTGTTCGCGGCCGACGTCGGTGCCCACGCGTCCGGCGTCGCCTGTGCGCACCACGAACGACCCACGCAGCTCCGCTTCCCGCCGGCCCCGCACGCGGTGACGCCGTGATCCGCATCGTGATCGACCCCACCGCGTGCGATGCCTACGGCTACTGCGCGGAGCTCCTGCCCGAGGCCATCACCTTGGACGAGTGGGGGTATCCCATCGTCGACGGCAAACCGCTGCCCGCCGAGCTCGTGGAGGTCGCCCGTCGGGCCGCCCGGGACTGCCCGCGCCGGGCCATCACGCTGCGGGAGCGCAAGACCCCTCGCTGACCAGGCCGGCTCGCGCCCGCCGCTCGCCGTACCTGTCACCGTCCCTTCAAGGTCGCGGGGAGCGCCGGTTTGCCACAGCGAGGTAATCATGTAATCTCGTAACTATGAATGAAGACACGCAAGAAGGCAGGAGAGGACCAGCCCGCGGCCGGCGCCGCTCGGCGACCGCACCCCCGTCGGGCCCGGAGCAGGAGCGCCTGATCGGAGCGTGGTTCGCCGGCCGGGTGCCGGTGGACTGGTACGAGGGCAGCCCGACCATCGCGATCGACGGCGACGAAATCCAGGTCATAGGTGCCTTGGCGCCCCCGCAGTTGCCCGCCGGGACCCCCGAGGACGAGGTCAAGGTGGCCGAGCAGGCCCGCATTGCCGGGTTCCGCGAAGACTCGCGAGGTGCCCGCATGCGGATCGCCGACGAGGCCCAGCCGGCCTTCCGGCGTGCCGTGTCCTGGGGCGCCGAGTGCGGCGGCACCAAGATCCTCTTCACGACGACCGGGGTCCCCGTCATGACCCGGCTGCGCATGGCCGATCGCAGTGTCCTCGACACGCTCATCGACGCCGGGGTGGCGCGCAGCCGGAGCGAGGCGCTGGCCTGGTGCGTCCGGCTCGTCGCACAGCACGAGAGCGACTGGATCGAAGAGCTGCGCACCGCCATGACGGCGGTCGAGGAGGTCCGCAACCGCGGCCCCAAGTCGGCGGGCGGCGCCTGAGGCAGCCGCGCGTGCCAGCATGCGGCATGGAGCACTACCACCAGATCCAAGAGGACCTCCGCCTCCCGTACCGTTCGCTGCGTGAGGCGATCCCCGAGGTCATGACGGCGTATCACGCACTCGGCACCGCAGCCATGGCCGAAGGCGCCCTGACGTCTCAGACCAAGGAGCTCATCGCGCTCGCCATTTCGATCACCCGTGAGTGCGACGGCTGCATCGTCGCCCACGCGCGCGGCGCGGCCCAGCGTGGCGTCGGGCGTCAGGAGGTGGCCGAAGCGATCGGCGTCGCCATCAACTTGAACGGCGGGCCGGGCACGGTGTGGGGCCCGCGGGCGCTGGCCGCCTACGACGAGTACGCCCAGAGTCCGGCGAAGGGCCCCGACCCGGGCGCCTGAGCGCGGTGCGGCCGGCGGCGTTCAGCCGTCGGGCGCCGGCGTGAACTTGCAGTCCAGGTGTTTGATGCCGTTGATGAACGGTGAGAGCAGCCGGTCGGGCTCGCCGACGGCCTCGATGTCGGGCAGGCGCTCGAACAGCTGGCGGAACATCACCGAGATCTCCTGGCGGGCCAGGTGCGCGCCCAGGCAGAAATGCGGACCGGCGGCGCCGAAGCCGATGTGCGGGTTTGGGTCGCGACGGACGTCGAAGGTGAAGGGGTCCTCGAACACGTCCTCGTCGCGGTTGGCCGAGTTGTAGAACATGATGACCTTGTCGCCCTCGTGCAGCTCCGTCCCCCCGAGGACGGCGTCGGCGCCGACCGTGCGGCGCATCCAGATCACCGGCGAGCCCCAGCGCACGACCTCGTCCACGCCCGTGGCCGCGATGCCCACCGGGTCGGCCTGCCACAGCGCCCGCTGGTCGGGGTTCTGCGTCATGGCGAGGAGCCCGTGGCTGATCGCGTTGCGGGTCGTCTCGTTGCCGGCCACCACGAGCAAGATGAAGAACGCCGCCACCTCGGTGTCGCTCAGCGCTTCGCCGTCCACGTTCGTGTTGACGAGCGCCGAGAGCACGTCGTCGGTCGGGTGCTCCTTGCGGTGGGCGGCCAGGTCGAGCATCAACATGTTGAGCTGCTGGGCTGCCGTCATGAAAGCGACCATCGGGTCGGAGCCCTCGGGCACGTACTCGGGATCACCGTTGGAGAGGATGACGTTCGACGCGTTGAAGACGGTGTCGTAGTCGGCGGAACCGATGCCCATCATGTCGCAGATGATCTCGAGGGGCAGACGGGACGACACCTCGATCACGAAGTCGCAGCCGCCCTGGTCGGCCACGCGGTCGATGACGTCGTTGGCCACGAACTCGATGCGGTCCTCGATCGACTTGATCATGCGCGGGTTGAACGCGGCCGAGACGATGCGACGGAGGCGGGCATGACGCGGGTTGTCCATGTTGATCATGGAGCCGAAGAAGTCGAGCATTTCTGCCGGCATGTCGATCATGGACGTGGCGCCCTGCTGTGACTGGAAGATCTCCGGATGCCGGCTGGCCTCCGAGATGTCGGCGTGGCGCGTCAGCGCGTAGTACCCCGGACCCTTGGGGACCATGAAGGAGAGGGCCTCGGGGATCTCTGGCTCTTCGAAGAACGCCATCGGTCGCTCGCGCCGCAGCGTCTGGAACGCGCCCTCCCGCTCATCCCACGGCCGGGCCCAGAACTCCATGTCCGACAGGTTGATCTCGTCCACCGACAGAACCGTGTGAGGGTGCATTCGGTCCACGATACCCACGTCCCTACACTGCGACCATGTGCGACACCCTCTGTGCCCACGGGCCTTCGGGCATGGTGTTCGCCAAGAACTCGGACCGCCCGCCCGGTGAAGCTCAGGTGGCCTGGCCGTTCGGCCGGCGCACGTCGGCGGGCTGCTCCCTGCGCACGCAGTACCTGACCATCGGCGATACCGGCGCCCACGCGGCACTCCTCTCCTGCCCGACCTGGCTGTGGGGTGCGGAGCACGGCGTGAACGAGCACGGCGTGGCCATCGGCAACGAACGCGTGGCGACGACCCACGATTCGGCCGCTGCGATCCCTGCCCTGATCGGCATGGACCTGGTGCGGCTCGGGCTCGAGCGTGCCCGCACCGCGGCCGAAGCCGTCGACGTCATGACCTCGCTCCTCGAAGCCTGCGGGCAAGGCGGTGTCGCCGACGCCACCCACGGCGAGGCCTACGACTCCTCCTTCCTCGTGGCCGACCCGAGCGAGGCCTTCGTCCTCGAGACCGCAGGCCGCGAGTTCGCTGCTGCACCGTTCCCAGCCGGGGCCGCCATCTCGAACCGCCTCACCCTCGGGACCGAGTGGACGCGTGGGTCGGGTGGGCTCGCACCGGGAGCCGACTTCGGGCGCTTCCGCGACCCCGCCGAGCCCACGGCCTACGCCGATGTCCGCCTGGCGGCCAGCCGCCGTTTTCTCGCGTCGATCCCTTCCGGCGGCCTCACTCCGGCGGCTACGGCGTCACACCTGCGCGACCACGGGACGGGGCCGTGGGGCGCGCCGGGCTCGGGTGGCCCGGCGGCGCCCCTGCCGCGGAGGGTCGGGAGCGACTTCGGGGGTGTGACCGTCTGCATGCACGTGCGTGGCGTCTCCGTCACCGCCGCCTCGATGATCGCCGAGCTGCCCACCGGCATCCTCGACGGTGCACCCATGCGAGTTTGGGTTGCGCCTGGGAGCCCGTGCGCCAGCGTGTACGTGCCCGCCTTCCCGCGCAGCGTGGGTGGCCCGCCACCATTCGTGCCGCTCGAACTCTCGAGCGAGGAGTTGTGGCAGGCCGCCGACGCCGTGCGCCAGTGGGTCGAAGAGGACCCCGACGCACTGGTCCAGGTGCGCGCCACCCTGAACCCGCTCGAAGACGAGCTGTGGGCCGAGGCTGACGACGTGCTCGAACGACCGGATCGTTGGTCGGCCGTCGGCGGGTCCTGGGGCGCCCGGGCGCTGCACGCCCTGCGGGCCTGTATCCACTGATCGCGGGAGACCCAGCGGTACGCTGCGCTCTGGCATAGGCACTCCTACTCGCCAAGGAGGACGTGATGACGGACACACTCACCGCAGAGGACATCGCCGTTGGTGACGCGGTGACCACTCAGCTCGAGAAGATGTGGGGCTGGTACCTGGCCGGCGGCATCTTCTCCATGATCTTCGGCTTCTTCGTGATCAGTTGGCGCCACGCCACGGTGTACGCCGTCGTCTACTTCGCGAGCGGCTTCTTCATCGTCGGGGGCATCTTCGAGATCGTCGGATCGATCAGGATGGCGCGCCAGCGTTGGATGCATCTCCTCTTCGGTGTGCTCTGGGTCGGCGCCGGCATCGTGGGGTTCGTGTGGCCGCACATCACGATCTTCATCATCGCCGTGCTCATCGGCTGGTCGTTCCTGGTGCTCGGCATCTTCGACATCATCTCGTCTATCCGCTTCCACCATCTGCCGTACTGGTGGGCGTACCTGATCAGAGGCATCGTGGCGGTCGCCGTGGGCTTCCTCTGCATCCGCCACCCCGGCGCACCGCTGACCGCCTTGGTCGTCCTCATGGGGATCCTGGCCATCGTGTTCGGTGCGGTCGAGGTTGTCGGCGCCCTCGTCGCACGGCACGCCACCAAGGACTGGGAGAAATACAAGACCGAGATGCGCTAAGCCGGGAGGCTTGTGCGTCTCGTCAGTTTCTCCCTTTCCGGCGGTCCGGCCCGGCCGGGCCTCGTGCTCGGCGACGAGGTCGTCGACCTGAGCGATCACACCACCGGACTGCCGGCGACCATGCGTGAGCTGTTGGCGCTCGGCCCCGGCGTCCTGGACCAGGTCCGTGTCGCAGGGGCCACCACTGCCGCCCGCCACGGACGGGCGGAGGTGGCACTGCACGCACCCGTTCCCGATCCGCCCGTCATCCTGGCCATCGGCATGAACTACCGGGCCCACGTCGCCGAGATGGGGCGAGAGCCGCCCGAGTGGCAGTACTGGTTCAACAAGCAACGGACCGCGATCGCCGGACCGGGCGATCCCATCGTGCTGCCCACCGTCTCGGAGATGGTCGACTACGAGGGCGAGCTCGCGATGGTGATCGGCCCGCGCTGTCAGCACGTCCCGGCGGCACGCGCTTTCGAGGTGGTGGCCGGGTACACCGTGATCAACGACGTCAGCGCACGCGACTGGCAGTGGCGCACGCCCACGTTCACCGTGGGCAAGTCGTTCGACACCCACGCGCCCTGCGGGCCCGAGTTGGTGACGGGCGACGAGCTCGGGGACCCCGGGCGCCTCGGGATCCGCACCTGGGTCAACGACGAGCTGCGCCAGGACTCGTCGACCGTCGGACCTGATCTTCGGTTGCGCCGCCATGATCGAGTACCTGACGACGGCGTTCCCGCTCGAGCCCGGCACGATCATCGCGACGGGCACCCCGGCCGGAGTCGGCGCCGGGTTCGACCCGCCGCGCTTCCTGGCCGACGGTGACGTGGTCCGCATCGCGATCGAGGGGGTGGGCGAGCTGGTGAACCCGGTGGTGCAAGGGCCGCCGCCCCAACCGGTCGGGCTTCGCTAGTCAGCGTGGCCCCGCCGTTGGAGCCGGCGGTTGGACTAGTGAGACTGGCGAAGGCGGTCCGACAAACTGGACATCACCTGCAATGCGAAGGTCGGAGTCTCGCCGACTAGGAAGAGGAACCGCCGGCGGTCGATGACGGCCACGGTCGTGTCCTCCGTGGCGACCGCCGACGCACTCCGAGGTGATTTGTCGACGACAGCCATCTCGCCGAAGCAGTCGTCCGGGCCGAGCTGGAAGACGCGGCCATCGGGCAAACGCAGCTCGACGTGGCCCTCGACGATCCCGAACATCTCTTCGCCGGTGTCACCGGTCTCGAAGATGACCGAGCCCGCCGGCACCTCGCGGCTCTCGGTAGCGCCCTTGAACACTCCCGCGATCTTCACGGCAAGTCCCCTTTTGCGCGCAGTGCGCCACGTGCTGGCGACCTGACGTGCGTGTCCGGCTGGCCCAGCGCTCGGATGTTAACCCATGACCGGGTGGGGTCGTTCTCCGCTGGGCAGCGTGTTTCGGCTGGTCAGAGGGGCAGCGCCGCGACGATGCGGTCGGCGGCCGCCTCGCGCACGGCAGAATGGTGGACGTGACCGACCTGACATCCGAACTCAGCGACGCGGAGAGGGCCGATCGCCTGGCCAAGCTGCAGGGGATCATGGACCTGATGCGGCCGGCCGTGCAGGCCGACGGGGGCGACCTCGTCCTCGTGCGGGCCGACGTCGAGTCCGGCGTGGTCGAGGTGCAGCTCCAGGGAGCGTGCAGCTCGTGCGCCATCAGCTCGGCCACGCTCTCCGGCGGGGTGGAGCGGATCCTGCGTGAGCGTCTGCCCTGGGTGACCGAGGTGATCGGCGGCCTCGACGACTCGTTGGACCTCGACGAGAGTGCCGCCCTGGGCACCGGGGGCTACGTCCCGAGCCTCTGACCAGGCTCGGACCCTCCCGCGTCCAACCCTTCAACTGTCCCCTCCGCTGTTCGATGCCTTTTCGATCCGTGGCCCGGACATATTGATTAGTTAGCATAACTAACTAGTAGACTGGGGGCATGCGCCGCCCGTCCGACCAGTTGAGCCTGACGCAAGAGGACGTCGCCGGCCGGCTCCGCCGCGCCGTCAACCGGCTCCAACGTCGGCTGCGCCAGGAGTCACTCGGCGGCCTCTCGCCCGCGCAGGCGTCGGCGCTGGGCTCGGTGAGCCGGCACGGCAGCCCGACGCTCGGCGAGCTGGCGGCGATCGAGCAGGTGCAGCCGCCCACGATCACCCGCATCGTCGCCAACCTGACCGAGGCCGGCATGGTGACGCGGGTGGCCGATCCCAACGACCGGCGGAGCGCCCGCGTCCGCATCACGCCGGCGGGGGAGCGCGCCCTCGAGCGGATGCGCAGCCGCAAGAACGCATTCCTGCTGCGCCGCCTGGACCAGTTGAGCGCGGACGAGCAGCGGCACGCGGCCGAGCTCGTCGCGCTGCTCGAGCACCTGCTTGGAGGAGCCGTGAGGCACCGGGTGCGCGCAGCGGGCCGACGGACGTTCCTCGCCATCTCGGTGCGCAACTACCGGCTCTACTTCACCGGTCAGGTCATCTCGGTCTCGGGCACCTGGATGCAGACGGTGGCCCAGGCGTACCTGATCCTCTTCGTGCTGCACGGCACCGGCGTCGACGTCGCCATCGCGACCAGCCTCCAGTTCCTGCCGCTGCTGCTGTTCGGCCCGTTCGGGGGCCTCATCGCCGACCGCCTCGACAAGCGCAAGGTCCTCTACGCCACCCAGGCGGCCGCCGGAGTCCTCGCGCTGATCTTCGGCGTGCTCGTGGCGTTCCACTGCGACCACCCTGCTCGAGGTCTATCTGCTGGCGACGGGACTCGGCGTCGTCAACCTGTTCGACAACCCGGCCCGTCAGACCTTCGTCTCGGAGATGGTGGGGCTCGACCTGCTCCCGAACGCGGTGAGCCTCAACAGCGTCCTCATGAACTCGGCCCGGGTGATCGGGCCCGCCATCGGGGGCGTGCTGATCCTCACGGTCGGCGTCGGCACGTGCTTCTTCCTCAACGCTGCGTCCTACGCCGCCGTGATCGTTGCGCTCGCCATGATGCGGGCCGCCGAGCTCTACCGCCGACCGGGCGTGCGGTCGGGCCAAGGGCCAGGTGCGCGAAGGGTTGCGCTACGTCTGGGCGACCCCCGACCTCAAGGTCCCACTGCTCTCCATGGCCATCGTCGGCGTCTTTGCGTTCAACTTCACGGTGACGCTGCCCCTCCTTGGCAAAGTTCACCTTCCACGGCGGCGCCGGGCTCTACAGCCTGTTTCTGGCCGCGATGGGCGCCGGCGCGGTGATCGGCGGGCTCGCCACGGCCTTTCGCAGCCGCCCGTCGACGCGGCTCCTGGCCGTCATCGGCGTGGTGTTCGGATGCGCCATCCTCGCTGTCGCGCTCTCGCCCACCCAGGACGCGGCGCTGATTCTCCTCGTCCCGATGGGCGCGGCGAGCATCGCGTTCGTTGCCACCAACAACGCCACCCTCCAGCTCCGGGCCGACGCCACCATGCGCGGCCGCGTCATGTCCCTCAACGCCATCGCGTTCCTCGGGCAGCACGCCGATCGGTGCCCCGCTCCTCGGGTATCTGAGCGACAGCACCAACCCTCGGGTCGCGCTCGCCCTCGGGGGGGCGGCCACGCTGTTGGCGGCGGTTCCGCTCTTCGCCCTCGGCGCCCGTCAGCGTTTGCCGCGTGCCGGGAGCGAGCCGGAGCCATCCACCTCAGCGATCGGACCCTCCGAGCGGCACCAGGCACTCCATGACCGCGCCCTCTCAGTGGTTCGAGCGGGTGGTAAAGGTGCCGCCGAGCTGTCGGGCCCGCTGTGTCAGGCTGCGCAGTCCCCGGCCACTCCGGGGTCCGGCCGGATCGAAGCCCACACCGTCGTCGCGGACGCGGCAGTAGGAACGAGTCGTCGGTCGTCTCGACCAAAATATCGACCAGCGGCGCGTGCGCATGGCGCGCCACGTTGGAGAGCGCCTCGCGGAAAATGGCCAGGATCTGGTGTCGAAACGCGCCATCGATCGACCAGCCCAAAAGAGGGCCTCTGTTCCCCCCGAAGAGGGTGTCACGAGACTGAGTCGATCAACCCTCTCTCACGGGCGACCGCCAGCAGTTCGAGCTGGGTGTGCACGTTGAGCTTGCGGTACAAGCCCTTCACATAGCCGCGCGCCGTGTTGACGGTGATGCCCAGGCGGTGGGCCGCGCTCTGGAGGTCGACCCCCTGTGCCAGGAGCCCGAGAATGTCGTACTCGCGACGCGTCAGGAAAGCGGAGGTCGAGCGGTTCCGGGTGGCCAGGCCGGCCAGGGCGGGTGCGCAGAGGATCTCCACCGTCTTGTGGTCCATGGTGAAGGCGTGGTCGGGCAGTGACGGGATGGCGTCGACGACCTCGGTCAGGCGGTTGGACTTGAGCAAGAGCGCCGACGCGCCCGCCTGGGCGGCGGCGTGCACGAGGGGAGCGGTCGGGACCTGCCCCGTCAGTACGAGCACGCGCGTCTGCGGGCGGCTCTTGCGCAAAGAGGTGGTGGCGGCGATGCCGTCGGGACCTTCGAGCCCGACGTCCATCACGACGACGTCAGGGTCGCTGTCCTCCGCCATGCGGTGCGCCTCGTCGGCATCGTTGGCGATTGCGACACAGCGCATCTTCCCCGAGGCGTTGATGGCCATCGCCAGCGCCTCGGCGAAGACGGCGTGATCATCCACGACCATCACCCTGAGCGCCGCGGTGCCAGCTCCGCCGGCGTCGTCGGTGGTCGTGCTCAGCGCCGACATACGCCGTACCTTTGCGTACTGTCACTTTGCATCGTATGTCAGACTATTCCCAACACACCGGGGTTGATGTATCCCCTGCTTCGGTGCTGCGCAACCCCGAGAAAGGGGGGCAATTGGCCGTGACGGCTGAGGGCGTGGCCCGCGACCGCGGCGGGCGGCCCGCCTTGGGCGACGGATTCGACGTTGTGCTGCTGGCTGCCTCTGCCGGCGGCCTCGCCGCCCTGAGTCGGGTCCTGGGTGACTTGGGGAATCAATTCCCTGTGCCTGTGGTGATCGTGCAGCATCTCGACCCCCGCCATCGCAGTCTGATGGCGGACATCTTGCGCCAGCGCACGCCCCTGCACGTCGTGCAGGCGGCCGAGGGCGCCAAGCTCGAGCCGGGCACGGCGTATATCGCACCACCCGACGAGCACCTCCTGGTCGCGTCCGATGGCACCTTGAGCCTCTCGCATACCGAGCTGGTGCACTTCGTCCGGCCCTCCGCCGATCTGCTCTTCGAGTCGGGGGCAGGCGCCTATCCCGGGCGTGCCATCGGCGTCGTGCTGACCGGCACCGGGAGCGACGCCAACATGGGTGTGCGGGCCATCGCACAGACGGGCGGCACGGTCCTCGTCCAGAACCCGGCCACGGCCGAGTTCGGCGGCATGCCGCAGGCCGCCCTCGACACTGGTGCCGTGGACTTCGTGCTCGACCTCGAGGAGATCGGCCCTGCGCTCGTCTCCTTGGTCGAGGGCGATCCCCCGGCATGAGCACCGAACAGACCGCAGCGTCGTCGCCCGACCCGAGTGACGACGGGCTCCAGGAACTACTCGCCTTTGTCCGCGACGCGCGGGGTTTCGACTTCACCGGCTACAAGCGCACAACCATCAACCGGCGAGTCCATCGCCGCATGCGGGACCTCGGACTCGAGTCGATTCCTGAGTACCAGGACCTGCTCGAAGCAGACGTCGACGAGTTCGACGCCCTCTTCAATACCGTCCTCATCAACGTCACCGGCTTCTTTCGGGACCCGGCCGCGTGGCAGTACCTCGAAGCCACCGTGCTACCTGAGATCGTGGAGCGCCATGCCCCGGACGAGTTGATCCGCCTCTGGAGTGCGGGCTGTGCGTCCGGTGAAGAGCCCTACAGCCTCGCCATCGCCATGGCCAACCTGCTGGGCCTTCCCGAGGCCGCGCGGCGCGTCAAGATCTACGCCACGGACATCGACCTCGAGGCCCTCGAGACGGGGCGGGCTGCGGTCTACCCGGACAAGGCGCTTCAGGACGTTCCCGAGGACTACCGCCAGCGGTACTTCCAACCCGACCCGCAGAACAAGGGAATGGCCGTCATTCCCACCCTGCGGCGGACCGTCGTGTTCGGCCGCCACGACCTGACCGGCGACCCGCCCATCTCACGGGTCGACCTCGTCGCCTGCCGCAATACCCTCATGTACTTGAACGCAGAGACCAAGGCCATGGTGATCCCACGGCTGCACTACGCGCTGGGCAACGGTGGCTATTTGTTCTTGGGACGGGCCGAGATGGTCCTCGGGACCGGCGTGGGGCGATTCCGGCCCGTCAATCTCAAGCAACGCATTTTCGCCGCGGAGTCTCAGCCCCCGCAGCCGCTGTTCGCCGGCGACGCCGCTGCCGTCGAGTCGGGGTACCCCGAACGGCACCCGTTCGACCTGCAGGCGCCCGTTCCGCCGCCGGAACTTCTCGACCTGCGTTCGCTTTCCGATCGTGATTTTGAGCCGGCGATCATCGCGGAGCTGCACGTCAACACGGAGCTGATCGTCACCGGAGCCAACGATGCCGCACAAGATCTGCTTGCGTTCGACGCGCGTGATCTCGGACGACCGCTCGCCGAGCTCCCGCTGGCGGCTCAGCCGATCGATCTGATGACTCAGATCGAACAGGCCATCGCCGCGGGCTCGTCGCGCGGACTGGGTGTTGCCCGCTACATGTCCGCCGGCGGCGACGCCGTTGACGCCGAGGTGCGCATCCTGCCCACCCTGGATCAGCACCAGCAGGTGGTCGGTGCCAGCATCACGTTCGACGACATTCGTGCGACGCAGCGCCTCCGTGAGGCCTACCGCCAGGTGCACGAGGAGCTCGAGACGGCCTACGAGGAACTGCAGTCGACCAACGAGGAGCTCATCACGAGCAACGAGGAGCTGCAGTCGAGCTACGAAGAGCTCGAGACCAGCAACGAGGAGCTCCAATCGACCAACGAGGAACTCGAGACGACCAACGAGGAGCTTCGATCGTCCAACGACGAGCTCGAGTCGACCAACATCGATCTCAAGACGACCACCGAGGCGGTGGAGAACCTCAACACGACGCTCGTGGACGCCAACCGCGACCTCCAGCACTACAGCGCGCTGCACCAGCAGGTCATGGACAATTTTCCTGCCGCCATCGTCGTCCTGAATTCGCGTCTGCTCGTGACCGAGTGGAACCACGCGGCGGCGAACATGTGGGGCCTGAGCGAGGACGAGGTGCTGGACGAGCCCTTCTTCGGCCTTGAGCTCGGCCTGCCGCTCGAGTCGCTCCAGGTGCCGGTGCGGGCCTGCCGGGCGGAGGGGGCGCAGCCCGCGTCCCTTGAGCTGGCGGCGGTCGATCGATCCAGTCGGAGCTTCATCTGCCACGTCCGGGTCCTGCCGATCGGCGCCGGTCGCGAACGCTCCGCCATGCTCGTCATGGAGGCGCCCGAGGAAGAGCAGGCGTGAAGGCGGACCGCGGTTACCGACAGGTGGTCGAGGTCAACGACCGGGTCGATCGTATGAGCGCGGGCATCGCAGCGCTCTCCGGACGTGTGCTCGACCTCGCGGCGGAGCGTTCGGACCCCACGCTCGAAGAACTTTTGGGTGAGCTCACCGCCGCCGTCCGAGCGCTCGGCGCGCAGACCGAGGAGGTCAGCACCCTGAGCGAGGCCCTCGAACAGACCCAGGAGCAGCTGGACGCGCAAGCGACCCGCTACGTCGAGCTGTTCGAGCTCGCTCCCGACGGGTACCTCGTGACCGACGCCAACGGAGTGATCCTCGAATCGAACCGGGCGGCGAGCGGGTTGTTCGGATCCCCGGCGCGCTTCCTCTACCGCAAGCCCGTGATCGTGTTCGTCGACGGGGCGGAGCGGCGCTTGGTCCTCAATCACCTCCACGATGCGCTGACCGTGAGCGCCAACCGCGTGGTCAGCTTCGAGGCCGGCTTCGCCCCGCCGAACGGCCGGCCGTTCCCCGCGTCGGTGCACGTGACGGCCAGCCGATCGTACGGAAGCGATGCCGTGCACGTACGGTGGTTGATCCGCGACGAGAGCACGCGCGTGGCGGCCGAGCGGGCCCTGGTGGAGAGCGAAGCCCGCTACCGGCTCATCGCCGACAGCTCCTCTGACGTCGTGCTCACGACCAACGGCCTGGGCCTCATCAACTACGCCTCTCCGTCCACGCTGGTGGTCTTGCACTGCAGTCCGCACGAACTCGTCGGTCGGCGGGTCGAGGACGTGGTCCATTCCGACGACCGGAGGATCGTGCGCCGTTTGCAACAAGCGGTAGCTTCGGATGGCGACGCGGTGGCCGGTATCTGCCGCGTTCGCCGCGGCGAGAAGCGCTTCCTGGCCATGGAAGCCGTGGTGTCGCCGCTGGTCGAGGGCGGCAGCTCTGCCGCCGGGCTGCGGTACGCCCTGCGCGACGTGAGCGACCGCGAGGCCTCGCGCCACGCCATGCAGGAAGCGCTCTCGCTGGAACGGCGCGCCGCCGTCGCGCTGCGCGAAGCGGACGCCACCAAGGACGCCCTGATCCTCGCCGCCTCCCACGATCTCAACACGCCGGTCGCGGCGGTCGCCGCCTTGGCCGAGTTGCTCCAGGGGCACCCGGAGCTCCCTCCGGAGGAGATCGCCCACATCGCCGGCGGCCTGGTCACGTCGAGCGGGCAGCTCCGCGGCATCCTGTCCAACCTGCTCGATGCGGAACGACTCGGTGGTGGCCACGTCGTCGTCAAGAGCGAGCCCACCGACCTCACCGAGATCGTGGCCACCCGCGCCCGCGTCCTCGCCATGGACGAAGAGCGTCTGACCCTCCCGGAGGAAAAGGTGCTCGCAGAACTCGACGCGGGGCTCACGGCGCGCATCGTCGACAACCTCTTGAGCAATGCCGTCAACCACTCGCCGCCCGATTCCTTAGTCCGCGTCGACATCGCGGTCGGTAAAGGAGAGGTCGTGCTCACGGTGGCCGACACCGGTCCGGGTGTGCCCGACGACCGCAAGGAGGAGGTCTTCCGGGCCTTCGAGCGTGGCCGCGGCGGCACCTCCGGCCTCGGTCTCGGGCTCTTCATCGTCCGCCGCTTTGCCGAGATCCAGGGCGGCCAGGCCTGGGTCGAGGACACTCCGGACGGCGGCGCCACCTTCCGCGTGTCGTTCCCTCGCGAGCCGGGCGGACCAGAGACGTCCTGACGCGGCGTCGCGGCGGCCGCGCCGTCAGGCCGGCTTCGGCTCCTTCGGCAGGCCGAGGGCTCGCTCGCCCACGATGTTGCGCTGGATCTCCGCCGCCCCACCCCAGATCGTCTCCGAGCGCGAGAAGAAGAACAGCGACTGGACGTTGCTCACGGGGTAACCGGCCTTGGCGTGGCGGGCCCCGGGTAACACGGTGTCCTCGGTCTCGTTGCCCCCGAGGACCTGGCCCTCCATGCCGAGAATGTCGATCGCCAGGTCCATCGTCGCCTGGTGCGCCTCGGACCAGAACATCTTGTTGCAGGCGCCGAGCTTGGCCGTGGTGTGCGTGCCGTTCAGGGCGTCGGTCAGTGTCCGCCACCCGTTGATCTGCATGATCTTGATGTTCGACCACGACTTGGCGAGCCGCTGGCGGATGAGCGGGTCCCGGTTCTTCCCCCGGTCGCGCGCGGCCTGCAAGATCTCGTTGAACTCCTTTTGGAAGCGGCGGTGTCCCGTGGTGGCTGAGGTCCCGCGCTCGAACCCGAGGGTCGTCATGGCGACCTTCCACCCGTTGTTCACGCCCCCGATGACGTTCTCCTTGGGGCAGCGCACGTTGGTGAAGAAGACCTCGTTGAACTCGGCCGAGCCGTCGACCTGCTCGATTGGTCGAACCTCGACCCCCGGCTGCTGCATCGGGACGAGCAGGTACGAGATGCCAGCGTGTTTGGGTGCGTCGGGGTCGGTCCGCGCCAAAAGAAAGATGTAGTCGGCGTACTGCGCTTGGGTCGTCCAGACCTTCTGTCCGTTGATCACCCACTCGTCGCCGTCGAGCTCCGCTCTGGTCTTGAGACCGGCCAGGTCCGAGCCGGCGTCGGGCTCGCTGAACCCCTGACACCAGGAGATCTCGCCCCGCAAGATGCCGGGGATGAATTGCTGCTTCTGTTCCTCGGTGCCCCACTGCAAGATGGTCGGCCCGACCAACGTGTCGCCGAAGAAGTCGCCGCGCAGCGGCGCGCTCGGCACGCGCGAATTCCTCGTTCAGGACGACCTGCTGCAGGAGGCTCAGCCCCTTGCCTCCGTATTCGGTCGGCCAGCTGGCGCAGATCCAGCCACCGGCGAACAGCTTGGCCGTCCACTCATCGTTGAACGCCTTGCGCTCCTCGGGCGTCATGGAGAAGCCCGGCGCCCCCCAGCCCTCGGGGAGGTTGTCCTTCAGCCATGCGGCGATCTCGGCCCGGAACTCCTCTGCCTCGGGCGGATATGCGAGGTCCATGCACGTCACGGTACCCGTCCACGCCGGAAGGCTCAGACGGCGACGCACGGCCCCCGCCGGCCCACCGTCTCGGTGGGCGTCGTCGCTGCCGTCTCCGTGGCGCGGCGGGCCGCAGATGATTTGGTGTCCGTTGACCAGGTCATCTGTCTTGTCAGTCGCCCGGAGGGCCGCCGCGCCGTTTGCACAGGACCAGGGCGTTCGGGGAGGCTAGGGCGACATGTCGGGCCGAGTCGGGACATCCATTGCCTAAGACTCCGCGCCAGAAGTGGATCGAGACCAAGGAATCGTGGGAGCGGTCCCGCCATATTGAGGTGCCCGCCCCGCTGCCCGCCGCCCCACCTCGTCCCGGGGGCCTGCGCGTCGCCTACCTGACCTATCGGGGCAATCCGCGCTGTGGTGGCCAGGGCGTGTACACCCGTCACCTGACGCGCGAGCTGGTCGCCCTCGGCCACTCGGTCGAGGTCTTCTCCGGCCCGCCGTGGCCCGAACTCGACCCGGGAATCGGCTTCACGCCGGTTCCCGGACTGGATCTCTACCGTGACCCCGACCCTTTCCGCGTTCCGCACCGGCCGCGAGTTCTCCTCGCCGGAGGACTGGATCGAGTTCGGCGTCATGTGCACGGCCGGGTTCGGCGAGCCGCGGGCCTTCTCTCGCCGGGCCCGCCAGCTCCTGGCGCAACGCCGCGGCGATTTCGACGTGGTCCACGACAATCAGTGCCTCGGCACGGGCATGCTCGGCATGGTCGAGGACGGTTGGCCCCTGCTGACCACCCTCCACCACCCGATCACGGTCGATCGTCAGCTCGCGCTGTTGCACACCTCCAATCCGTGGCAGCGCTTCACGACGCGGCGCTGGTTCGGCTTCCTCGGCATGCAGGTGCGCGTGGCGCGGGCGCTGCCCGCGGTGGTGACGGTCTCGCAGAACTCGCGCCACGACATCGCGGCGCAGATGGGCGTCGTGCCCGAGCGCATGACGGTCGTGCCGGTCGGCGTCGACCACACGGTGTTCCGTCCCCGTGAGGACGTGACGCCCCAGCCCGGCCGCATCATGGTCACCTCGAGCAGCGATGTGCCCATGAAGGGCCTGGTGCCCCTGCTCGAGGCCGTGGCCAAGCTGCGGACCGAGCGCGACGTCGAGCTCACCGTCATCGGACGACCCACCGAGGGCGGACGGGTCGACCGGGCGATCGCCCGTCTCGGCTTGTCCGACGCGGTGCGGTGTGTCAGTGGCATCAGCGACGACGAACTGGCCTGCCTCTACGGCGAAGCCGAAGTGGCCGTCGTGCCCTCCCTCTACGAGGGGTTCTCACTGCCCGCCATCGAGGCCATGTCGTGTGGCGTCGCCGTCGTGGCGACGACGGGCGGTGCGCTGCCCGAGGTGGTGGGCAACGACGGCGAGACCGGTCTCCTCGTGCCGCCGGACGACCCGGGTGCGCTGGCCGGCGCCATCGCCCGGCTGCTCGACGACCCGACGCTGCGGGCCCGGCTCGGCGCCGCCGGCCGTGAGCGCGTGGTGCGCCGCTTCACCTGGCAGGTCACGGCGGCGGGTACGGCGGATTGTTACCAGGCGGTCCTCGAGGGACGCCCGTTGCCCGGGGCACCCGCGGCGACAGACCCCGTCGGCGAGGCGGCCAACCCGTGCTGACCGTTGACTACGACCGCCTCGGCGTTGGACCGGGCGACCTGGTGCTCGACCTCGGCTGCGGTTTCGGGCGCCACGCGTTCGAGGCGGCCCGGCGCGGCGCCTCGGTGATCGCACTCGATGCCGGGCCCGACGAGGTGGCCCAGGTGCGCGCCACGCTCGGCGCCATGGTGGAAGCCGGGGAGCTCGCCCAAGACCATCCCGCCACGGCGGTGCAGGGCGACGCGCTGGCCCTGCCGTTTGCCGATGGGACGTTCGACCGGGTCATCGCGTCCGAGGTGCTCGAGCACATCCCCGACGACGTGGCCGCCATGAGCGAGTTGGCCCGCGTGCTCAAGCCCGGCGGCGCGATGGCGGTGACCGTGCCCCGCTGCATGCCGGAAGCGGTCAACTGGGCGCTGTCCGACGAATATCACGACACGCCCGGCGGGCACGTCCGCATCTATCGGCGCTCCACGCTCGAGCGCCGTCTCGCCTCGACGGGGCTCGTGCCGACGGGGCACCACCACGCGCACGGCCTCCATTCGCCCTATTGGTGGTTGCGCTGTCTGGTGGGCCCGTCGAACGACTCGCACCCTGCGGTGGCCGCGTACCACCAGGTGCTGGTGTGGGACATCGTCAAAGCGCCGTTCGTGACGCGCACGGCCGACCGGGTCCTCAGTCCGCTCATCGGCAAGAGCCTCGTGCTCTACCTGTCGAAGCCCGCCGTTTCTGGTCGCGGGGTTGCCGGACACACGGCCGCAACCTCCGCGCGGCGTGCCGGGGCGGCGCGGACCCACGACACCGAAGCGAGGAGTAGCGGCATGACGACCGAGGAGGTCCGATCGGCCCAGGGCACCATCCCCGAGGTGCCGGGGATCCTCACCAGTTCCGACGTCTTGGCCACGGCACACGCCATCGCCGAGGTGCAACGCCACGACGGCATGATCCCGTGGTTCGAGGACGGCCACTGCGATCCGTGGAACCACGTCGAAGCGGCCATGGCGCTCTCGGTCTGCGGCCTGGTCGACGAGGCCATGGCCGCCTACCGCTGGCTCGTCGAGCGTCAGCTGCCCGACGGCAGTTGGTTCAACTACTACCGACGCGACGCGGTGAAGGACGCCCGCCTCGACACCAACGTGTGCGCGTACCTGGCGGCCGGTGCGTGGCACCACCACCTGATCACGGGCGACGTGGAGTTTCTCGGCGAGCTGTGGCCCGCCATCGAGGCCGGGATCGACTTCATCTTGCGCTGGCAGCAGCCCGACGGCTCGGTGCTGTGGTCGCTCGATTCGACCGGCCGACCGGAGGGCTACGCACTGCTCACCGGCTCGTCGTCGATCTACCACTCCCTGCGGTGCGCGGTGGCCGTCGCCGAGTGCCTGGCCAAGGACCGGCCCGACTGGGAACTGGCAGCGGGTCGCCTCGGCCACGCCGTCGGCCACCACCCAGGCGCCTTCGCGCCGAAGGTGGAGTTCGCGATGGACTGGTACTACCCCATGCTCTCGGGGGCGCTCGACGGCGAAGCGGGCCGGCGCCGCCTCGCCGAGGGCTGGTCCACCTTTGTCATGGAGGGCCTCGGCGTGCGTTGCGTGTCGACGGGCGACTGGGTGACCGCGGCGGAGACGGCCGAATGCGTGCTCACGCTCGACGCCCTCGGCCTCGACCGCCACGCGCGCGACCTCTTCACCGCCGGACAGAACCTTCGGCTGCCCGACGGCTCGTATTGGACGGGGATGGTCTACCCCGAGAGAGGAGACGTTCCCCAAGCACGAGCGCACGACGTACACCTTCGCCGCCATGGTCCTGGCCGCCGACGCGCTGTCCGACACGACGCCGGCCGCCGGCCTCTTCCGCGGTGAGTGCCTGCCGGCCGCGCTCGACCTGGCCGAGCCGCACTGTGGCGATGCCGCCGACGGCTGCACCGTGCTGGAATTCTCCGAGCGCCTGCCGCACGACTGAGCGGGGCGGCGTCGGCGAGCCCGACGTTCCGGCCTTCCTGATAGAGCGAGTTCAGCGGGGCGACGGCGCACGCGGCGCAGGACGCGCAGGCTTCCACACGCCGCGTCCTCGACGAACTCACCCGACTCGAGCGCGGCGCAGAAGAGCTCGTAGGGCGGGCGCCCTCCGTCGGCCGGGTCGGGGAAGACGTCGTGGATGGCCAGCCACCCACCGACCGCGACGTGCGGCGCCCAGCCCCGGAAGTCGGCCCAGGCCGGCTCTTCGCCGTGACCGCCGTCGATGAAGCAGAAGGCCAGCGGTCGATCCCAGCGCGCGGCCACGGTGGGGGAGTCGCCCACGACGCCCACCACGGAGCCTCGAGGTCCGCCACGTGATCGTGCGACGCCAGTGCAGCAAGCGTGTCGATCTGGCCCCGCTCGGGATCGACCAGGTCGGCCTCGTGGTGCTCCCAACCCGGCTGGTTCTCCTCTGAGCCTCGGTGATGGTCGACCGAGAACAGGACGGCGCCGGTGGCCTCGGCTGCCGCTCCGAGGTAGAGCGGTCGACTTGCCGCACCAGGCACCGATCTCGACGAAGGTCGCCGGGCTTCGCCGCCGGCAGGTCGGCCATGCCCGGCGCGGAGCGCCGCTTCGAACAGCGCCTCGCCCTCGTCGTCGGGCATGAAGCCTCGGGTCGCCCGGGCCGCCTTCGAGGAGAGCTCGAGACGCGCCGGGTTCGGCCCGCCGGCATCGGGCATCGCGGCCCCGCTCACAGCGGGCGGGTGGCGGCCGTCAGGGTTTCGGCCAGACCAGCACGCTCTCTGGCGGCGAAGGCGACGTTGACCCCGAGCCGTTCGATCGACTGCGCCACCCGGCGCGGGCCCGAGAGCAGCGGATGGTCGACCAGGAACGCCACCGCAGACTCGGCAAAGTCTGCATCTGCGCACAGCGCGGGTACCGACTCGATGATGCGGACCGGTGCGTTCTTGGGGAACCGCTCGATGATCTCGTCCCACCGCTCCGTGATCCGGCTCCAGATGGCCTGACAGCCGACCGGGTTGGCCAACAGCGCGCCGAGCACGACGAAGCCGTTCTGGCTCCGCACCTCGGTCATGGCCAAGTCGAACGTCCGCAGGCACAACTCGACGTCGGGGAAGGTCGCCAGGGCGCCGAGTGAACGCATCTCCTCCTGCGGCGTCGAGGCCGATCGGTAACGCGCCAGCACGGCGTCGTAGTCACCCGGGCGGAGCAGTTGTGCCACCACGGCCACGGTGGCCATCTCGATATCGGGGGGAATCGGCGTTGAACCGCCGGCCATGGGTGACGCGTCGAAGCGGCGGGCGGCCTCCGCGCGCACCTCTTCGTCGGACCCGATCGTGCCGAGGAGGTTGATCGCCAGCGGCGCGCAGGGTGGGCGTCCGCTCGCCCTCGTCCGGGTTCGCCTCGAAACCGAGGCGGCGCTGCAAAGGACCAACCAGCGCACCCACCGCGTGGTGGAGCGCGGCGTGGTCGTCGGGCGCGGCGATGCGATGGCACAGGACCAGTCCCGCGCCGACAGGCATCCACGGGGCCGGGTCGGACTCGAGCCCCAGCATCGAGGCGACCTGGAGGAACTCTTCGAGACGCGTGTGTCCGGCCAACGTGGTGGCCCAGGTGTCGCCCAACAGGTCGGCCCGCTCGAGCGACGTGAGCTCGTCGAGGTGTCCGGCTAGGGCAAGGCGAGTGGCCGTCTCATAGCCCACGCGGAACACGCCCCAGCCGCCGGCGTTGACGACGACGAGCCCTTGCCCCACTTCTGGGACGGGCGCCGGATCTGCACCGAGGACGAGCCGACGGAGTGGAGCGCCAGGCTTGCCATCGTCGGGCAAGGCACGCAGGGCCACGGGGACGTTCCACGACGAGCCGATGGCCGATTGTGCACCTGGCGGCACCGGTCCGTAGGCGAACGGCTGCTGGTGCAATTCCTCGCTCTGGAGGGTCACGAGGGGATGACCGCCCTGGAGGATGAACGTGTCCATGACGTCTCGCACCGGCGCGCCGCTCGCGTCCTCGAGCGCGTCCCACAGATCGGCGGTCACCGTGTTCGCGTAGGCGTGCGCCTTGAGATAGGTCCGCACGCCGTCCCGGAAGACCTCGGCCCCGATGTGCTGCTCGAGCATGCGCAGGACCGAGCAACCCTTTTCGTAGGTCAGAAGGTCGAACATCCCTTCGGCCTCCTTGGGCGGACCGACCGGGTACTCGATCGGGCGCGTGGAGTGCACGCCGTCGATGGCCAAGGCCGCCTCACGCGACGGGGCGAAACCGACCCAGCGGTCCCAGGACGGCCGGAAGGCATCGACGCACAACATCTCCATAAACGTCGCGAAGGCTTCGTTGAGCCAGATGCCCTCCCACCAACCCATGGTCACGAGGTCGCCAAACCACATGTGGGCGAGCTCGTGGCAGATCACATCGGCGACGCGCTCGAGCTCCGCCCGCGCCGCCATAGCCGGGTCGACGAGGAGCGCCGTATCGCGGAAGGTGATGCAGCCGAGGTTCTCCATCGCCCCGGCGGCGAAGTCCGGGATGGCGACGAGATCGACCTTCTCGCCCGGATAGGGAATGTTGAAGTATTCGGTGAAGAAGCGGAGCGAGAAGGCGCCGACCTCGAGGGCGAACTCGCCCAGGGCGCGCTTGCCGGGGGTGCACACGACCCGGAGCGGCACGCCGTCGACGTCGACCGTCTCGGTGGTCTCGAGCTTGCCGACGACGAAGGCCACCAGATAGGTCGACATCTTCATGGTCGGCGAGAAGCGGACCCGGCGCTTCGTTCCGACCGGCTCGACCGCCACGACCGGCGAGTTGGAGATGGCGTCGAGGTCGGGCTCGACGATCAGGGCAACGTCGAAGACCGCCTTGCGATCCGGCTCGTCGAAGCAGGGAAAGCAGCGCCGCGGCGTCGACCGACTCGAATTGGGTCGTGGCAATTGTCTGGGTTTCGCCGTCGGGCCCCGTATAGGTGGACCGGTAGAACCCCCGCAGCTTGTCGTTGAGGGTCCCGGTGAAACGGCAGCTCAGGGTGCATGGACCCGGGGGCAGCTCGGCCGGCGCCCGGAAGATGACCCACTCGAGCTCGTCGTCGAAGGTCACCGTGCACGAAACGAGGGAACCGTCGGACGCCAGGACCTCGACATCGCTCACGGCGAGCTCGGCGGCGTTGAGCACGATGTCTTGGACCGGCTCGTGGATGACGGCGTCGATCGCCACCGTGCCCGAGAAGGTGGCGGAAGCGATATCGGGTTCGATCTCGATGCGGTACACCTCGGGCTCGACGGTGCGGGGCAGGCGAAATGCCGCATCGCCCGATCCGCCCGAAGACGTCGCGGTGGGTGGGTGCATCCGCGGAAGGCTACCTGCCGTGCTCCGAGTAGGTTCTCGCTCCGTGCCAGATCGACAGACGACGACCGACTCCGAAGCCTCTCCATCCCCCGTGCGAGATGACGGGGCTGCGCACGATCTCGATGTCGTGGCCATTGGGTCGCCGCTGCTCGACGTGATCGAACTGGCGCACGACGAGCAGCTGGCACAATCGGGACTGGCCAAGGGGTCGATGACACTGATCGACCTGGAGAAAGCCAATCAGGTCCAGGGGCTCATGAAGGCGCCCCGCTATGTGTCGGGTGGATCCGTCGCCAACACCACGGCGGGCGTCGCCGAATTGGGTGGCACCGCCGGTTTCGTGGGCACCGTGGCCGACGACGAAGTCGGTCAGACGTACGCCGAGAACCTGCGCGACGCCGGCGTCGAGTTCGAGCCGCACTTGAGCGAAACGGCGGCCGGCGACGGCCTCGGCACAGGGCGTTGCGTCGTTCTGATCAGCGAGGATGCCGATCGAACGATGGGCACCTACCTCGGCGCCGCGTCGACCATGACGCCGGCCGGGGTACCCGAGTCCTTCGTGGCACGGGCGTCGATCCTGCTGCTCGAGGGCTACCTCTGGGACGTCCCCGCCGCCAAGGAGGCGATGCGACATGCCGCCGCGACGGCGCACGCAGTCGACGGCTCCGTCGCGCTGTCCCTGTCGGATCCTTTTTGCGTGAGCCGGCATCAGCGTGAGTTCCTCGAACTGCTGCTCGACGACGTCGACATCCTGCTCGGCAACGAGGAAGAGGTGACGATGCTCTTCGGGTCCGATTCGACCGACGGCGCGCTCGAGGCCGCCGAGGAGACCGGTCTGCTGGTCGTGATGACCCGCGGGGCGCGGGGCGCGGTCGTGTTGACCGCGAAGGGCCCCGTCGAGGTGCCGGCCGCGCCCGTTGCACGTGTCGTCGACACGACCGGCGCGGGAGACCTGTTCGCCGCCGGGTTCCTTTTCGGCCTCACCCACGGCATGGGCCCGGTGGAGAGCACGCGTCTCGGCGGGCTGTGCGCCGCCGAGGTGATCTCCCACACCGGGGCACGTCCCGAGGCCGACCTCAAGGCGCTCGCCAAGGGCGCCGGCCTCCTCACCGGGTAGCGGCCGCGTGAGCTTGTCGATCGGCATCGTGGGACTGCCCAACGTGGGCAAATCGACGCTGTTCAACGCCTTGACCCAGAACGATGTCCTCGCGGCGAACTACCCCTTCGCCACCATCGAGCCCAACGTCGGGGTGGTCGCGGTGCCCGACTCGCGTCTGGAGCGTCTGGCCGCGCTCTACGACGGAGCGCCGCTGGTGCCGGCGACCGTCACGTTCGTCGACATTGCCGGACTGGTGCGCGGTGCTTCCCAGGGCGAAGGCCTCGGCAACCAGTTCCTGGCGGCCATCCGCGAGACGGACGCCATCTGCCAGGTGGTGCGTGCCTTCCACGACGACGATGTCGTCCATGTCGACGCCCGGGTGGACCCGGCCGGTGACATCGAGACCGTGAACACCGAGTTGATCCTGGCCGACCTTCAGACGGTGGAGAACCGGCTCCCCCGGTTGGCGAAGGAGGCGCGCGCCACGCCGTCGCTGAAGCCGGCGGCCGAGGCTGTCGCGGTGGCGGAGCGCATTCTGGGCGAGGGCCGGACGATTTCGAGCGCCGCGGCCGCCGGCGAGGTCGACGCCTCCCTGTTGGCGGAATTGCACCTCCTGACGGCGAAGCCCTTCATCTACGTGTTCAACGTGGACGAGGGCGCGTTGGGGGATGCCGCGGTGGCTGATGACCTGGCCGCCCGTGTACGTCCGGCTCCGGCCGTCGTCCTGTGCGCGCAGATCGAGGCCGAGGTGGCCGGACTCGACTCCGAGGACGCGAAGGAGCTCCTGGCGAGCTACGGCCAGGAAGAGTCCGGCTTGGAGCAGCTCGTCCACGTGGGCTTCGCCACGCTCGGCCTCCAGACGTTTCTCACGGCGGGTCCCAAAGAGGCCCGGGCGTGGACGATCCACGCCGGCGACACCGCGCCGAAGGCCGCCGGTGTCATCCACACGGACTTCGAGCGCGGGTTCATCAAGGCAGAGGTGATCAGCTTCGAGGACATGATGGCCGCCGGGTCGGTGGCCGCGGCCCGGACCGCCGGCAAGGCGCGCATGGAAGGCAAGGATTACGTGATGCGCGACGGTGACGTCGTGGAGTTCCGTTTCAACACTTGATCACCTGGGGATGCCGCCCCTTCAGCCGTTCTGATTCGGGCTCTGGACCGAGAACGACGTCGTGATCTGTTTACCCCGGCCGTTGATGACGTACCAGAGCCCGCCGTCCTGGTCGATGGCCTGACCGGTCACCATGCCCGGCGTCACGTCGAGGCCGTAGGTGTAGAGCGGGTGCCCGCCGTAGGAGACCTGGGTCGAGCCGTCGGGTCGTTTGAGCGTCCCGACCAGCGACGGGTCGAGGCCCTTGCCCACACGAACCGGGCCATTGACCACCAGCGGCGGCCACTGGAAGATGCAGCCGTCGTTGAGACAGGCGCTGTGGTTCGGCGTGTCGGGGACGAAGTCGTAGAGCATGTCGCCCTCACCCGTGGCCAGGATCCCTCCCACCGGGGACCGCTGGAGGGTCAGCGTGAGCGAGCCGTCCGTCGTGGGCGGGGCCGACAGCGTGGTGACGTTGCCGCCGTTGCCACAGGCGGCGAAGGTCAGGGCGGAAAGAAGGAGGACTGCCGGGACGACGAGGGCGGTACGGCGCAGCGAATGGAACCTCACGAGCCCGCGGCGGGGACGTTGGTGCCGAGCACCCAGCTGAGTGCCCCCAGCGCCTGCGCGGTCGTCCAGTTGGTGGGGAGGGGATGGGCGAGGTTGTGGAGCCCGCCGACGTTCAGCAACGCCTTGAGCTTGGGCGACAGGCCCGGAATGTTCGGCGCGCTGGCGTCGACGAAGCGCTCGTGGCCCGAACCGTCGATCAGGATGTACCCGTCGGTGTGATCCACGTCGTAGGCGAGGGGCTGGCCGGTCCACCAGTCGATCTTGGCCGGCTGCTCCTCGTCCACGGTCTGGTAGCTCACGCCGAAGGGCTTCCAGAACGCCGCGATCTGGGCCGGCGTCCCCGTCCACAGATCCCAGTCAGCGCCGAATTCCTTCTGGTAGGCGGCGAGACGCGCCACGCTGTCGCGGCCGGGGTCGACCGTCGCCTCGACGAACGCGACACGATCGGACAGCCCGGCGGCGCGCACGTCGTGCTGCAGGGACGTGAAGGCCGCGGTGATGAGCGGGCACTCGTCCTGGCAGAGCGACAAGAACGGCGCGAGCACGACGACCTTGCCGTGCAGCGAGGCCAGGGAGACGGATTGGCCGTGCTGATTGAGCAGCGTCGCGCTTTGGGGCGTCGGGCGGTTGAACACGAGGCCCTCGTTGGCCGGCGGCGCCGCGGGCGCGGAGGAGCCACAGGCGGCGGCGACGACGCCGAGGGCGAGGAGAACGAAGACGAGGGCGCAACGGGGCGACAGACGGCTCAGTCGTCGTCCTCCCCGGGGGGCAAAAAGGTGAAGGGCAAGTCGGCCATGGTGATGAGCGTCGAGGCGATCCAGCGTGTGAGGCCGTCGAAGATCGGCGCGATGGTCGCCGGCTCGTCGAGTTGCTGCTCGCTGAACCGGATCGAGCCCTCGTAGGTCGCCTCGGCCGCCCAACGCGTGCCGCCGGGTCCGCCGTCGCCGCCGGCGCCGGCGCCGGTGTCGGCACGGACCTGCTCGATCGTGGTCGCCGTGCGGACCATGTCCATCGGGTCGCCGAGGGGACCGGTCCGGGGCAGCGCGGCCATCACCTTCTCGGTGTCGGGTGCCTCCGCCATGCGCTGGACCCGCAGGGCCACCTCGATGACGACCTCGGGCATCTCGTCGGGGGGCTCGCCGATCGACCAGCTGCGGTACGAGGTCTGGCTCCACGTCGGCCAATCGACCGAGACGTCGGCGCGCACGCGGGGCGGCTGCTCCTCGCCGGGCAGGCTGTAAGAGGTCTCCCAGGACACGTCGCCCAAGAAGACGTCGACCTGGAACCGCTCCTCGACGGCCTGGCGTTGGAGCAGCGCGCGGTCGAAGGCGGCCCGCATGGTGCTGATGACATCGACGAGGAGGTGGTCGAGCACGACGGACGAGGATAGGCGGCGTGGCCCGGGGCCCCACCTCACCCCCCTCGGCGAGCCGCGTCCGATCGGGCAGGCCGGCTGTTACGGTCGGGCCGGTGAGCGAGGGGTCCTTGTGGCTGGAGCGCCGGGTGATCGCCTACGCGCACCAGGGCGGGGCTTGGGAGTCACCGTCGTCGACGGTCCATGCGATTGAGCACGCGCTGGCCGCGGGGGCGACGGCGATCGAGCTCGACGTCCACGGGACTTCCGACGGCGAGCTCGTCGTGTGCCACGACGCCACCGTCGACCGCACCACGGCGGGGTCGGGCACCATCGCGTCCTTCACGCTGGCGGAGCTGCGCCAGATGGACTTCTCGTACTGGTGGATCCCCGGCGCAGACGTGACGCCGGGACGGCCGGCCGCCGAATACCCGTTCCGGGGCCGGGCGCCGGGAGATCCTGCGTTCGGCATCGCCACGTTGCGCGAGGTCCTCGAGCGCTTCCCCGGCGTGGTGCTGAACCTCGACATCAAGCAGACGGCGCCGGTGGTCGCGCCCTACGAGGAGACCCTGGCGCGCCTGCTGGCCGAGTACGAGCGCACCGACGACGTGATCGTGGCGTCGTTCCTCGACCCGGCGACCGACGCCTTCTCCGCCTTCGCGCCGGGCGTGCCCACCTCGGCGGGCACGATGGCGAGCGCGGAGGCCTGGCGGGCGGTGCAGGCGGGCGAGCCGATGCCGGACATCGGGGCGGTCGCCTATCAGGTTCCCGAACGACAGGGTGACCTGGTGGTGGTGGACGAGCGGTTCGTGGCGGCCAGCCATGCGGCCGGCAAGGCGGTCCACGTGTGGACCGTCAACGACACCGAATCGATGGAGCGCCTGCTCGATCTGGGCGTCGACGGGATCATCTCGGACGTGCCGACCGCCTTGTGCGGTGTCTTGGCCCGACGGGGCGTGGCCTGGGCCGGGCGCTAGGACGCGGGTCGGGTGGGCGGGATGGCTGCCGCGTGAGCTCGGCCCGGTGGCGCGTCAGCCTCAGCCGCGGCCGCAGTTCGGCTTCTTGCCGTGGTTGGCCTTCTTCTTCGTCCGGAGCTTGCGCTTGACGGTTCGCTTTGACATAAGGCGCTGAAGCGTAGTCGGTGGGTCGATATCGCCCGGAACAGGGGCACGGACGGGGCGCCGCACTACTGTTCGTCCGATCCGACGCTCCGAAGGCCGACGACGATGAAGCGCGAGGATGACGGTGACGCTTCGATCGCGAACGACGTGGTCCAGGGCGATCCGAACGGCGGACGATCGGAGCCCGGACCGAGCGCGCGCACCGGCACGTGGTGGGTGCTCGCCGTCGTGCTCACCTTGGGCGCGACCGTTTTCGGTGTCGCGCTGGCTGGTCACCAGCGACAGATCTCGCACCTCGACGTCTTCGACGAGGATGCCCACTACGCATACGCCGTCGCCCTTCGTTCCGGCCACGTTCCGGCCTGGGGTTCCACCTACACGGTCGGGGAGCGACGGCTGATCGATTGTCTGCTGAGTCCGGAGTACTCGCCGCCGGCTCAGTGCGGCGCCCGACCGGCGCCCGTCAGTCGGTATCCCGCCGACGGCTACGACTACGAGGCGCAACAGCCCCCGCTCGGTTACTTGCCCTTCGCCCTCACGGCGAACCCGCAGGCGCCTCCGCAGGCGGCGATCGCGGCGGCACGCCGCGGCGGGATCGTCTGGGTCGCGCTCTCCGGCGCGTTGCTGTTGGTCTTCGCCGCGCTCGACGGGCTGTCCTTGCTGGCGCTCGCCGCGATGCTCGCGACCTGTCTCCTCGATCCGATCTTCACCTACGCGACCGGAACCGTGAACAACGACGCGGCGGGGGTCGCGGCCGGAACGGTGGCGCTCATTGCATGGAGCCTCAGCAAACGGAGACCGAGGTGGTCGATCTGGCTCGGCGTCACTTCGGGCGTCCTCATCGGCCTGACCAAGGCCCTGTTCGTCGTGGTGCCGTTGGCCCTCGTCGTCATGGCGCTGGTCGAGGAACACCGAGCGGTGCGCACATCGTTCACCGGGTTGCTGGGTGCGGCAAAACGAAATCTCTGTTCGCTCACGATGCTGGCCTCTTCCCTGCTGGTCTCGTTCGTCTGGGTGGAGGTGCAGGATGCCCGGGCCTCCGTGCCCTCGTCGGTCGTGCAGCACGCGTTGTTGGGCTTCTCACGGGTCGCCACCTTGCAGGTCCATACGATCGGCCACAATCTGGCTTTGCTCGTGACGCTTTTCCAGCCGCGCTCGCCCTGGCTGTTCGTCAACGTCGTCTGGTCCATCGCCGTGTTCGGCGTCCTCTTCGGGTTGTGGTTCCTCCCCGTCGCCGGTCCCGACGCGCTGCGGAGCCGCGGGCTCGCGGCCGGCGTCCTCGTCGGGATCGCGGCGATCGCGGTCGGATGGCCGTTGATCCTCTTCCTGCAGGGCCACTACGACGGTGCGGCCGAGGTCAGGTACGGCATCCCGCTCTTGCCGTTGATCGGCTACGCGATCGTGAAAGGTTGCCGGAAGTTCGGAATTGCCATCGTGGGAGTGGCGCTGCCCGTGACGTTCGCCGCCGTACAACTGGGTCTCGGCCGGTACTGAGCCGGGATTTGGCGGGCAGTCGGTCCGGTAACCTCGCATCCGATGCGGTCGGGCTGGTTGCTGCAGGACAGCAGCGTGGTGTGTGCGCTCACGATCACCGACGGGCCTTCTGAACGGGGCGTGCTCCGGGGCCGCGATGGTTGCGAGGGCGCGGTCCACGTGGTCGACGTTCGGTGCGTCCTCACCGCAAGAATGAGATTTCCATTGGACGTCGCCTTCCTTTCCCGTGACCTCACGGTGATCCGGGTCGCCCGGGTCAAACCGTGGCGCTTCGCGTGGGGCGGCCCGGGCGCGCGCGAGCGCGGTGCAGGCCGAAGCGGGAGCGCTCGAACGCTGGGGCATCCGAGCGGGCGACCAACTCGAGGTGCGCGAGGCCGCCATCGGTGCCGACAGCGATGCCCCGTGAGCGACGCGGCGCGGGGCCGGCTCGTCTTGGTGGCGACGCCGATCGGGAATCTCGGGGACCTGTCCCCACGCGGGCGTGAGACCCTGGCCTCGGCGGACCTGATCTGCTGCGAGGACACCCGCCGAACCCGGGCCCTCCTGTCCGCCATGGGGGTCCCGGCCGGGAACCGGCTCCTCTCGCTGCACGGGCACAACGAGGCCGAGCGGCTGGGGCGCGTCGCCGCGTGCGTGGAGGCCGGTGGGACGGTGGCCGTGGTGAGCGACGCGGGGACGCCCGGCATCTCGGACCCGGGCGCATGGCTGGCGGCGCGGCTGGCCGCCGCGGGGGAGACGGTGACGACGGTGCCCGGCGCCTCGTCGGTGATCGGTGCGCTCGTGGTCAGCGGTCTGCCCACCGACCGTTTCTGCGTGGAGGGGTTTCTGCCCCGAAAGGGCGCCGAGCGCCGACGGCGCGTCGCCGCGCTCATGGCCGACGAGCGGACCTGCATCGTGCTGGAAGCGCCGGGCCGGGTGGCCGGCACCCTGGCCGAGCTCGCCGCCTTGGACCCCGAGCGGCCGGTGGCGGTCGTTCGTGAGCTGACCAAGCTCCACGAGGAGGTCTGGCGCGGCACGGTGGCCCGGGCGGCCGAGTCGTTCGCGGCGGAACCCCCGCGGGGGGAGGTCGTGCTCGTTGTCGGTGGGGCCCCGCCGAGCGGTCCGGTCGAAGAGCGAGACGTGGAGGCCGCCGTGCGGTCGGCGCTGGCGGGCGACCCCGAAGCGGGGCCGCGACAAGTGGCCGAGCGCATTGCCTCGACCCTCGGGATCCCCAAACGACGCGCCTACGAGGCCGCGCTGCGCGTCCGCACCGCCGGCGACGCTGCACCCTGACGTCGGGCGGCGGCTGGGCGCGCCGGTACGCTACCGGCGGTGCCGCCCTATTACCTGACCACGCCGATCTACTACGTCAACGACGCGCCGCACGTGGGCACGGCGTACACGACGGTGAACGCGGACGCGTTGGCGCGCTGGCACCGTCTGCTCGGCGACGACGTGTGGTTCCTGACCGGCACCGACGAGCACGGCGCAAAGATCGTCGAAGCCGCCGAGGCCAACGACATGACGCCCGAAGGAATGGACGGACCGCACCTCGGAGCGCTTCGTCGAGGCCTGGCGAGCGCTCGACATCTCGAACGACGACTTCATCCGCACGACCGAGCCCCGGCACTACAAGGCGGTGCAGGAGTTCCTGCAGCGGATCTACGACAACGGCTTCATCGAGCTGGGTACCTACTCCGGGCTGTACTGCGTGTCCTGCGAGGACTACTACACCGAGGACGAGCTCGTCGACGGCAAGTGCCCCGATCCACGGCCGGCCGGTGATCGAGATGCAAGGAGGACAACTACTTCTTCAAGCTGAGCGAGTTCGAGCAGCGCCTCCTCGACTGGTACGACGCGCACCCCGACTTCGTCCGCCCGGTGTCCAAGCGCAACGAGGCGCTCGGCTTCATCCGCGGGGGCCTGCGCGACGTCTCGATCACGCCGCACCTCGTTCACGTGGGGCGTGCCGGTGCCGTGGGACAGCGGGCACGTCTTCTACGTCTGGTACGACGCGCTCATCAACTACCTCACGGTCGTCGGCTACGGCATCGACGAGGCCACGGTTCGCGGCGCGCTGGGGCGCGGCGCACCACCTGATCGGCAAGGACATCCTGCGGTTCCACTGCGTGTGGTGGCCGGCGATGTGCATGGCGGCGGGCATCGAGCCCCCGGAGGAGATCTTCGTGCACGGCTACCTGCTGATCGGCGGGGAGAAGCTGGGCAAGACGATGATCGCGTCCGGCGTGGCAGGGACGGGCGCGGACGCCAAGGAGCTCAAGATCACCGACGTCTCGCCGCTCGCGCTGGCCGAGGACTTCGGCGTCGACCCCTTCCGCTACCACCTCTTGCGCGACGTGGCGCTGGGTGGAGACGGCGACTTCTCCTACGAGGGCATCGTGGCGCGCTACAACGCGGACCTGGCCAACAACCTCGGCAACCTCGTCTCCCGGGTCACGACGGTCGTGCACTCGAAGTGCGACGGCATCGGCCCCGCACCCGACCCGATCGAGCGCGCTGGCGCCGGCGGCGGCGGCGGTCCTCGAGCGGTGACGAGCGCGTGGGCGCGCTGGGCGCCGCACGACGCGCTCGAGGCGACGTGGCGGCTGATCGGCGCGACCAACGCCGAGCTCGAGGCGACCGAGCCGTGGAAGATGGAACCCGGGCCCGGCGGTCGACGCCGTCCTCGGCGACGCGCTCGAGGTCCTGCGCATCGTGGCGATCCTCGTGGCGCCGGCCATGCCGTCGACGGCGGCCGAGGTCTGGCGCCGCATCGGCCTGGCGGGCGACCCCGGCGCAGCCGCCTCCCGGGAGCGGCGTCGTGGGGTGGCTACCCGGGCGGCGCCGCCGTCGAGAAGGGCGAGCCGCTCTTCCCGCGCCGCAAGGCCTGACGTGGCGGGCTGGTTCGACTCGCACTGCCACGTCCAGGAGGAATACCTGGTCGGAGACGGATCGGGGGCGCCGGGCGAGGCCGACGCCGAGCCGGTGCTGGCCCGGGCCGCCGCGGCCGGGGTCGACCGGCTGATCTGCATCGGGACCGGGGCGGCGACCTCGGAGCAGGCGCTCGAACTGGCGCGGGCGACCGGGCGCCGAGAGGCGGCGCCGCGGGCCTGGGCCACGGTCGGACTCCACCCGCACGAAGCGAGCGAGGGCGTCGACGAGGTGGCCGCGCTCTTGGACCGAGCCGTGCGGGCGGGCGACGGTGCGGTCGTCGCGGTGGGCGAGTGCGGGCTCGACTACTACTACGAGCACTCACCGCGCGACGTCCAGCGCGCCGCGTTCGCGGCGCAGATCGCACTGGCCCACGCGCACGGTCTCGCGCTGGTCATCCACGCCCGCGACGCGTGGGACGATCTCTTCGACGTGCTCGAGGCCGAAGGCGTGCCCGAGCGCACGGTGCTGCACTGCTTCACCGGCGGCCCGGACGAGGTGGACCGGTGCCTGCGCGCCGGCATGTTCGTCTCCTTCAGCGGCATCATCACGTTCAAGAACGCGGCCGACGTGCGCGCCGCCGCGGCGCGCTGTCCGCTCGATCGATTGCTGGTCGAGACCGACAGCCCTTTCCTCGCGCCGGTGCCGCACCGCGGCCGCACCAACGAGCCGTCGTACGTGTCGTTGGTCGGCGCGGCCGTGGCGGCCGTGAAGGGGTGTGACGTCGACGAAGTGAGAGAGCGCACGGCGCTGTCCACAGCCATGGTGTTTTCCACAGGCAGCTAATTCTCCTGGTTCTGTGCGTAATACGAGAACCTTCTGACCAGGAACTTTGACGTTGAATTTGGTCAAAAAGACGCTCTGAGCTGGGAGTTCACCGAAATATCACGCACCGTACGTGTGGTGACCTGCGGAAATAACGCGCCCAAATGTTTCTTCGACTTTTCTGGTTTGCACAGCGAGCAATTGGTTATCTATGTTCTTCAAAACCCCTCGCCACCCGTGTGTCGGCGCGGGTGCACTGTGTCCCCGGAGAAGGGTGGAGCCCTGCGGAACCAGAGCACTGGAGGGAGGCGCCTCGGCGTTGCTGCAATTATTTGCGGCACGCTTTTCGGCGCGCCTCTCCTGCTGTTGCATAGCAATGCGGCGCACGCGTCGCGGTCTGAGGCCGCGGCGCGCGGCGTGCATCAATCGCACAAGGCCGTCGTGTACCCGGCGTCGCATCTCGACGCCGTCAATCTGCCGTCGCACCTCGTGGCCTACCGCGCCACAGGTTCGACGACCACGACGACCGCGCCACCGGTGACGACCACCACGGTCGCGCCGGTGACCCGGACCACGGTCGCGGCGCCCGTCACGACGACGACGTTGCCGCCAACGACCGACGACGACCAGCGCGGCCCGTCGCGGCCAACCACGAAGTCGGTGACGCAACGTGGTACGCCGAGGCACCCGCCGGCATGTGCGCGAGCCCGACGCTGCCCTTCGGGACCGTGCTGACCGTCGTGAACAACGCGACGGGCGCGTCGACCGTGTGCACGGTCGACGACCGAGAGGAGTCGGGCTACCCCCGGGTGGTCGACCTCTCGCCTGAGGGCTTCTCGCAGATCGCTGACACGAGCCAGGGAGTGGTGGCCGTCACAATCTCCTGGTGACCCATTCCGGCGCCGACATTGCCCAGCTGCTGTCGGCGCACGGCCTGCGGCCCAGCCGGGCCCTCGGCCAGAACTTCGTCGCCGATCCCAACACGGTGCGCCGCATCGCCCGCCTGGCCCGGCTGTCGGGCCGGCGATCGGGTGCTCGAGATCGGCGCCGGCCTCGGCTCGCTGACGCTGGCCCTGGCCGAGACCGGGGCCCAGGTGATGGCGGTGGAGATCGACCGCCACCTCGTCCCGGTGCTGCGCTCGGTCGTCGAGCCGGCCGGCGTCAAGGTGGTGGAGGGCGACGCCATGACCCTCGACGTGGCCGCGCTCCTGGCCGAACGTGGGCCGGCCCGTGGTCCCTGGTGGCCAACCTGCCCTACAACGTGGCCACGCCGCTGGTGCTGCGCACCTGCTCGACAGGTGCCGGCCATCACGCGCATGCTCGTCATGGTGCAGCGCGAGGTGGGCGAGCGGATGGCCGCCGCGCGCGGGCGAACCCGGCCTACGGCGCGGTCTCGGTGACGGTCGCGTACTTCGCCGGGCCGACGGTGGTCGGGCAGGGTCCCGGCGTCGGTGTTCATCCCCCGGCCGAGGGTCGAGTCGGTGCTGGTGCGGCTGGAGCGTCGCCCGAGCCCGGCGGTCGACCCGGCGACGTCTCCTACGAGCGGCTCGACGCGGTGGTGCGGGCCGGCTTCGGCCAGCGGCGCAAGATGCTGCGCCGCTCGCTGGCGGGCGTCGTCGACCCCGAGGCGTTCGCCGCGGCCGGCATCCGGCCCGAGGCGCGGGCCGAGGAGCTCGACGTCGCGGCGTGGGGGAGGCTGGCGGCGATCGCTGAATGGCTGCGCGCCGGCCAAGCTCACGCTGTCGCTGCGCGGTCACCGGCGTGCGCGCCGACGGCTACCACCTGCTCGACGCCGAGATGGTGACGCTCGAGCCTGGCCGACGAGCTCGTGATCGACGAGGGCGGCGACGGCCTGGTCGTCGAGGCCGAGCCGTGGGTGCGGGCCGACGGGCTTGCCGCGCCGGACGACAACCTCGTCGGCCGGGCCCTGGCGGCCTGCGGGCGCCGGCCGCGGTGCACGCTGGTGAAGCGCATCCCCCTCGGCGGCGGGCCTGGGCGGCGGTTCGGCCGACGCCGCGGCCGTCCTGCGCTGGGCCGGGTGCCACCGACCCGGCGCTGGCGGCCGCACTCGGGGCCGACGTGCCGTTCTGCGTCGTCGGCGGCCGGGCCCGGGTCGGCGGCATCGGCGAGCGGGTCGAGCCGCTGGACTTCGTGGCCCGGGACTATCTGCTGTTGCTGCCGCCGTTCGGCGTGGACACGGCCGGCCGTCTACCGGGCCTGGGACGACGCAGCCGAGACCATGACGGGCCGCAACGACCTGGCCGGCGGCGGCGCTGGCGGCCGAGCCGCGGTTGGCCGCGTGGCGCGACGCGCTCGGGAACCTGGTCGGCCGTGAGCCCCGCGCTGGCCGGGAGCGGCTCGACCTGGTTCGTCGAGGGCGGGTCCGGCCGAGGCCGGCACCGGGGACGCGCCGGAGCTGACGGCTCAGGGGTGAGGCGGCCCGTCTGGTGCGCACGCGCACCGTCCCGGCGGGGTGGGACGGGGACTGATCCGGCTGCGGGTGTTACTTGCCGGCCCGGCGCTGCCAGCGGGTGGCCTTCAGCATCTTCTTGTGCTTCTTCTTGCGCATGCGCTTGCGGCGCTTCTTGATCAGTGATCCCATGTCGTGCGGCAGGCTAGCGGTCCCGGTGCCCGACTGCCAGGTCGCGCGGCCGCCGGGCCGGCCGAGGAGACAGCCATGGGGTTCGAGATCGTCGGGCTGGACCACGTGCAGCTGGCCATGCCCCCGGGCCTCGAGAGCGCAGGCCGAGGCCTTCTACTGCGGCGTGCTGGGATTGGCGCGGGTCCCCAAGCCGGCGCCGATGGCCGTTCGGGGCGGCTGCTGGTTCGTGCACGGCGACGTCGTGGTGCATCTCGGGGTGGAGGAGGACTTCCGGCCGGCCCGCAAGGCCCATCCCGCCTTCGTCGTCGACGACCTGGCGGCGCTGCAGGCCGCGTGTGCGGCCGCCGGGGTCGCCGTGCGACCGAATCCGGACCGTGAGCCCGGCCGGGGCGCGTACGTCGACGACCCCTTCGGGAATCGGATCGAGCTGATCGCGGCCGACTGAGGGAGCGGGAGAGGAGGTGCCGGCAGGGACGGTGCGGATCCGCCCCTGCCGGCGATACCGGTGGCCGAGTGGCGGAACTCGTTCCACCGGCGGGTAATTCTCAGTCTGCGGGCGAGACCTTGGGCTCGGATGGGGATCCAATAAGAAGGATCGAAGAAATCTAGGGAGGCCCGTCCTGCTCGGGTTTTCCGTCCTCGGGCCCGGGCACGGTGGGCAGCCACAACGACATGCGGGCACCGCCGGCGGGGTCGTTCTCGGCCAGGACGGTCCCGCCCTCGGCCTTTGCCACCTGCGCCACGATGGCCAGGCCGAGCCCCGATCCGGGCAGGCCGCGGGCCGCAGGCGAGCGATAGAAGCGGTCGAAGATGTGCGGCAGGTCGGCCTCCGCGATGCCCGGGCCGCGGTCGTGCACCACGACGGTGCCCTGGCGGCACTCCACTGACACGGTCTGGCCCGGCGGGCTCCACTTGCGGGCGTTGTCGAGCAGGTTGCCCACGGCGCGCGCGAGCCGGTCGGCGTGGCCCTCGACCCAGCACGGCTCGGCGTCGAGGTCGAAGGTCACGTCCTGGGCGCGGCCGTGGGTGGTTTGCAGGCTCACGGCCTCGCGCACCAGCAGGTCGAGGCGGAGCGGCTCGCGGGCGCAGGGCTGCTGGTCACCTCGGGCCAGCTCGGCCAGGTCGCCCACCAGGTCGGTCAGCTCCTGGAGCTGCACCAGGACGTCGTCGACGAGGACGGAGCGGTCCTCGACGCTCAGCTCGTCGACCCGGCGGATCACCTCGAGGTTGGTCCGCAGGCTGGTGAGCGGGGTGCGCAGCTCGTGGGAGGCGTCGAGGACCAGCTGGCTCTGGGCGCGCCGCGAGGACTCGAGGGCTTCGAGCAGGCGGTTGAAGGTACGCCGGAGCCGGCCGAGCTCGTCGGACCCTCCGGGCGAGAGTCGACGCGAGCACGTCGGTCGTCTCGGCCACGTCCTCGACGGTGTCGGTGAGCGAGTTCAGCGGGACGAGCGCCGGTACGCGCCACGAGCCATCCCAACACGACCGCCAGGAGGACGCCGATCAGCGCAACGACGCCGAGCAGGAGGGCGAGCGTCTTGAGCTCCGAGTTGGCGTTGAAGAGCGTCGCGATCTGCAGCGCCCCACCGTTCACGAGGACGCCCGAGTCGACCGGCGTGTTGTCGGGCAGATGTTCCACCAGCTCGCGCATCTGGTTCCCGTCGACCGTCACGGTGGTGAAGAAGGCGGGGGCGAGGTTGACCGCCACGAGGCGTACCTGGCCGGTGACGGGGAGACCGCCGCCCGAGACGACCGCGCCGCTGGAGTTGATCACCTGGCCCTGCGTGGCGGTGGTGGCCCCGATCTGCTGGCCCGCCACGATCTTCTGCGCGGCGGTCGTGAGCGAGTTGTCGGCCGCCTGGAGCAGCGTGTTGCGCGCGACGAGAAACGCGGCGCTCGATGCCGCAAGCACGGCGACCACGACGGCGACCGTGGTCGCCAGCACGAGGCGGGTGCGAAAGGTCACGCGTCCCGCAGCACGTAGCCCACCCCGCGCACGGTCTGGATGCAGCGGGGCTCGCCCCCTTCCTCCAGCTTGCGCCGCAGGTACCCGACGTAGACGGCGAGCGAGTTGGTCCCCGAGTCGAAGTCGAAGCCCCACACCCGGTTGAGCAGCACCTCGCGGGTGAGGACCTGGCGCGGGTGGCGCAGGAACATCTCCAACAGATCGAACTCGATCCGGGTGAGCGTGAAGGACCGCTCGCCGCGCTGACCCTCGCGGGTCGAGAGGTTCAACGTCAGGTCGCCGACGCGCAGCAAGCCCCCGTCGCCCTCGAAGCGGCGCCGCAACAGCGCACGCAGGCGAGCGAGGAGCTCGGCCAGGGCGAACGGTTTGACCAGATAGTCGTCGGCGCCGGCGTCGAGGCCCTGGACCCGGTCATCGACCGCGTCGCGGGCCGTGAGGATCAGCACCGGGGTGTCGTCGCCGGCCGCTCGCATGCGCCGGCACACCGTCAATCCGTCGAGGTCGGGCAGGCCCAGGTCGAGGATCGAGCGCGTCGGGCGGCGTCTGGGCCAGCTCCTCGAGCGCCTCGCCGCCCGAGGGGACCGTCACCACCTCGTAGCCCTCGAGGCGCAGGGCGCGGTCGATGGAACGGCGTACCGCGAGGTCGTCGTCCACCACCAGGATGCGCACGGGGCGAGGTTAGGTCGCCGACCTCAGGTCACAAGCCCCGGGGTCGCCGCGAGTTCAGCGGCCGTCGGCCTTTTCCATCAGCTCCCACGGTCCCCAGGCACCGACCCTGGAGAATTGCGGATCTCACCACGCGGTTCGGATTCTTCGAGCCATCGACGGTCGAGGCATTGGGCTCTGACCACCCGTCCCATTCCGACGTCAGGATGAGCCAGTCGCTCCCGGCGACCTGTCGCGCCAGGCCCGAGGTAGGAGCGTTGGCGACACCGGGTTCCATCTCCAAGTAGAAGGTGCCCGGCGTGAGCTGGGGCACAAGGAAGTAGATGTAGGTGTCGTTCAGATTGGTCCGGCGCATGTCGAGCGGGCCGACGAACACGCGCGCGTGGGCACGAGCCCGCCGGTCGAGCGTTCTCAGGAGTTGGCGAAGGTCTTGGGCCTGTTCTGCCGATGAAAGCTGTACCGACCGGCCTTCGTTCGTCACGGTGTATTCGGGATCGGGGTCGACGCCCAGCGAGCGGGCGACCTGAGCCCGGTAGGTGGTCCAGGCCAACGGGGCCACGAGTGCGAGCAGCACGACGCCCGCCACGAGGCCGACGTTGTGCGTGCGTCGACGCCCGGCTGCAGGCCGACTGTGCGTGAAGGGCACCAAGAGTGCGCTGGGGATGACGAAGCACGCGACGTAGGCGACGTGGATCGCATCGGACCGTTGGAAGCCTTGCGGGAGCAGCCCCGCGTCGAACAACCCCACGGCCAAGGGAATGAAGCTCTCGCCTCGCCGTACCGCGCCGACGCCAAAACAGATCAGGCCGACAGTCACCGCGATCGAGAATGCGATCGCAAGCTCCCCGCCCGCCCCCGACCAGCTCAACGGCAGGTGACGGCCCGGTCCCGAATCGAAGGTCGGCTGGATCAGTTGGCCGCGCAGGACGGCCCACGGACCCAACTGCGCCACGTTCACGACGAGGGGCACGAGCCCGACAGCGACGCCCGGCAGCACGCGCCAAAGGCGGCGGCGTTCGACAAGCAGGAGCATGACCAACACGAGACCCACGGCAAGCGCGAGCTCCAGACGGTACGAGACGGCCACGCCAAACGCGACACCCGAAAGGAACGTCCATCGTCGGTCTCTGTCTGTTCGGCGCACTCCCTGATCGAGGAGACAGAGGCCGAGCGCGCCAAAAGCCACCGCACCGATCCAGGCGTAGGCGATGAGGGTGATCGGGCCGGCGAGCAACACGACAGAAGCGGTCGCGGCGAGGCCTGCCGGCAGCGGACCGCGGCGCCGCGCCACCAGCACGAAGATGCTCCCGCTGAGCATGAGCCAGTACACCAACGCCACGCACCGTTCGACGGTGACGGACGTACCGAAGGCCGCGAAAGCACCCGCAATGGGCCAATACGAGCCGGCGCCATAGACCGATTCGAAGGTGCCGTTCGGAACGGCACCGTGGATCATGAGTGCCGGATAGACGAGGAGGAGGCCCTCATCCTGTGGGCTTACCGCTGCCCGGAACTCCGAAGCCAGCGGCACGATCAACGCCGAGAGCCAGAGTGCCACTCCGGCGATGAGCGCCAGCGCCGGCCCGGGACGAACCCAGGTCAACCGTGCGCCGCCCCCGACCTCGGTCCCGGCGATCGATTCTTGGTCGGCGGGAGCGGAAACGCCGTGCGTCAACTCGGGATCGTGCGGAGCTGGCGGCGCGGTCCGCTCGTGGCGGCGGGGTCCACGAGCATCCATCCGACGATAGGGCGCAGCGCGTCGATGCGGCCGTCGAGCGGGCGGGCAAAAGCGACGTGCCGGGACGACCCCTCCATTTGCGGCATCATATTCAACCCCCGTGAGGCGCCAGGGCTCCATGCGCAGTTCGGGAGAGGGCCTGCCTAACCTCTAGCGGGCAGTCCCATTCCGGGGTAGTTCAATCGGCAGAACGTCGGCCTTTGGAGCCGGATGTTGGAGGTTCGAGCCCTCCCCCCGGAACTTCCCCGCCGGTCAGCGACCGGTGGCCCGATCCCGTTCGGCGAGGCGGGCGAGGTACTCGTTGTACGCCGTCAGCTCGGCCTCCTCCGGTGCGGCCTCGTCCGCCGCCGCGGTCGCTGTCGCGGGCACCTGGCCGTTCTCGGTTGTCACCACCGGCGGTTCGGGCCTTTCGTGCAGGATGCGCCACCACATGTACACGGCGTAGGCGGCGAAGAGCGGCCACTCGAAGACGTAGGCCCAACTGAGGCTGTTGCCATCCAGGGCACGGGTGATCTGCCAGATGCACAGGGCCATGAACGCGGGGACCACGATGAGGATCACCGCGTGCAGCTTCAGGGCGCGCCGCGACAGCCACACGCTCGTATCCATCAGTCCTCGGGGTAGAAGAACTCGGACAGGATGGCGGCCAGTTCGAGGGGACGGTCGCCCTGGACGCTGTGCCCCGCCCCTTCGACGCCGACCACCAGGGCGCCGGGTTGGCGCCGCACCAGCTCGGCCACGTCGGCGTCGTCCACCACGGACCAGGCGAGCCCGCGTACGAGGAGCACGGGCACGGTGAGGCCGGAGACCGCGTCCCACAGGTCGCCGAACTCGGGGTGCGCGCCGGACGGCTCGTTGCGAAAGCGCGCGTAGCGCCAGACCCAGCTGCCGTCCTCGCGTTGGACCGCGTTGTGCAGGATGCCGCGCCGCAGCGAGGACTCGGAGCGGCCCGGGTTGTGTTCGATCGTGCGCGCCAGCAGGTCGTCGAAGCTGTCGAAGCTCGTCGGTCCGTTGATGAAGTTGGTGATCGGCGCCGCCTTCTCGGCGTTGACACCCGGGGTGACGTCGACGAGGACCAGGGCCCGCACGAGCCCGGGGGCGTGCGCGGCCAGGGCAAGCGACGAGATGCCGCCGAGCGACATGCCGACGACCCCGCGCGCGGTGGGCGCGAGCTCGGCGATGACGGTGGCCAGGTCCCGCCCGTTGCTGATCGCCGAGACGGAGCCGTCGGGCCCGCCATCGGAGTGGCCGTGCCCCGGCAGGTCCACCGCCAGGAGCGGCTTGCCCAGGGCGAGCGCCACGGTGTCCCACGTGTGCGCGTTCTGGGCCCCGCCGTGGACGAGCACCAGCTCGGGGGTGCCGGTCTCGGCGCCCCACAACAGGCTCGAGACGCGGCGGCCGGGGGAGACCTCGACGTCGACCCGCCGCACGTCGGGGGGGCCGTCGAAGGGGAGCCCGTTCTCGGCTGCGTTCTCGTGGAACAGCCCGAATTCGTCGTACGGGATCAGCTCGGGCACCCCCGCAGTTTCCCATACGCACGCCGGGCGGCCCGGCGGGCTAAGAATGCGGCGATGCCCGAACGTCGCCGCCTCGCCGCCGTCGTCCTGGCCGCCGGCGAGGGCACGCGGATGCGGTCCGAGCGGCCGAAGCCGCTGCACCTGCTGTGTGGCCGGCCGATGATCCTGCACGTCCTCGACGCCATGGCCGAGATCGATGTCCGGCGGGTCGTCGTCGTGGTCGGCCACCGTGGCGAGTGGGTCACCAAGACGCTGGTGCAGCACGCGCCGCCGACCATGGAGATCGAGTTCGTCGAGCAACTCACCCGCTCGGGCACCGGCGATGCGTTGGCGGTCGGGCTGACCGGGCTCCCCGACGACGACGACGAAGGCGAGGACGTCGTCGTGCTCCCCGGCGACACACCGCTCCTGCGGCCGCAGACACTGGCTGCGCTCGTGCGGGCGCACCGGGCGGAGGACGCCGGCGCCACGCTGCTGACCGCGGTCGTCGAGAATCCGTCCGGCTACGGGCGGGTCGTGCACGGCAAGGACGGCGACGTGGCCCGGGTCGTCGAAGAGGCGGACGCCACGGACGAGGAGCGGGAGATCGACGAGGTCAACACGTCGATCTACTGCTTCCGGCGCAGCATCCTGGCGCCGACGCTGCGCCGGCTCAGCCCGGCGAACGCCCAGGGCGAGTACTACCTGACCGACGTCGTCGCGGTGCTGAGCAGTGCGGGCTACACCGTGCGCTCGCTCGTGCTCCCCGACTCGATGGAGGCGGCCGGGGTCAACGACCGGGCCCAGCTGGCCGTGGCCGAGGCGGAGCTGCGCGACCGCATCAACGAGCGCTGGATGCGGCGCGGCGTCACGATGTGGGATCCCGAGCGGACCTACGTGGACGCCGAGGCAGAGCTCGAGGCGGACGTGTCGCTCCTGCCCGGGGTGATCCTGCGTGGCGCGTGCCGTGTCGGTGCCGGGTCCGAGATCGGTCCCAACAGCATGCTCACCGAGACCACCGTGGGCAAAGGTGCCGTGGTCGCGGCCGGCATGTGTGTCCGGGCGACCATCGGCGACGGCGCCGGGTCGGTCCCTACAGCGTGCTCGAGGCCGGCGCCGAGGTGGCGCCCGGCGCGGTCGTGCCGCCCCATTCGGTCCTCGGGGGGCCCGAGGGCTGATCGGGGCGATAGCGTCTGCGCCCGTGGAGCTGATCCCCCGCAGACGCCTTGAGCTTGTTTCCGGCCGCGCCCACCCGGCCCTGGCCCGGGACATCGCTGGTCACCTCGGCGTCGAGCTCGGGCAGGCCAACCTGCGCGAGTTCGCCAACGGCGAGATCCACTGCAAGTACGACATCTCCATCCGCGGCTGCGACGTCTTCATCATCCAGACGCACGCGAGCCCGGTGAACGATTCGCTCATGGAGCAGCTGATCATGATCGACGCGGCCAAGCGTGCGTCGGCCAAGCGCATCACCGCGGTCTGTCCCTACTACGGCTACTCGCGCCAGGACCGCAAGTCGACAGGCCGCGAGCCGATCACCGCCAAGCTCGTCGCCGACATGCTCTCGGCGGCCGGTGCCGACCGGGTCGTCTCCGTCGACCTGCACTCCGGTCAGATCCAGGGCTTCTTCGACACGCCCTTCGACCACCTGGTGGCGGCACCGGTGCTCGAGGCGTACATGCAGGAGCACTTCGGCGACGACGTCGTCGTGGTGGCGCCCGACGCCGGGCGGGTGAAGGTGGCCGAGCGCTACAGCCAGCATCTCGGGTGCGACCTGGCGCTGATCCACAAGACGCGACCGCGGGGGACCTACAACGAGGTGCAGGCCCGCCACGTCATCGGCGACGTCGAGGGCCGCCACTGCGTGCTGATCGACGACATGATCGACACCGCCGGCACGATCTGCGCCGCCGCCGAACTGCTGGCCGAGTCGGGGGCGTCCGAGATCTGCGCCATGGCCACCCACGGCGTGCTCTCGGACCCGGCGGTCGACCGGCTGAAGGCGGCGCCGATCTCCCGGGTCGTCGTGACCGACACGCTGCCCGTGGCCGAGGACCGCTACTTCGACAAGCTCGAGGTGCTCTCGGTGGCCAAGATCATCGCCGACGCCATCGACGCCGTGTTCGAGGACACCTCGGTCTCCGAGCTCTTCGGCGGCGACAACCTGGTCTAAGGGCCTTCGCCCTGCTCGGGCCCGTCCGCCCTGGTGGCCGGGCCGTCGGCGCGGCGGCTACGCTGGTGGGCCGTTCGCCGGGCCGCCCAAGGGCACCCGCGACCGCCGCTCTCGCCGTCCCCGAGGAGATCCGTCATGGCCGAAGTCGTACTTGCCGCCGAGGTTGGCCGCCCGCTGGGCTCGCGCGCCGTCCGCCGCTTGCGGCGTGAGGGCAAGATCCCCGGCGTCATCTACGGGCACGGGACCGACCCGCTGCCGGTGGCCGTGGTCGCCCGCGAGCTGCGGGTCGCGCTCAACAGCGAGGCCGGCGCCAACCAGCTGCTCTCGCTCGACACCGGTTCGGGGACCTACCTGACGATCGCCCGGGACATGCAGCGTCATCCGGTCGCGCAGACGGTCACCCACGTCGACTTCATCATCGTGCGGCGCGACGAAGTGATCAGCGCCGACGTGCCGATCGTGCTGATGGGCGAGGCCCTCGAGGTCCATCACGGCGACGGGCTCGTCGAACAACAGATGTTCACCCTGAGCATCAACGCCCTGCCGAGCGACATCCCGACTTCCATCGAGGTCGACATCAGCGAACTGACCATCGGTGGCCAGATCCGCGTGTCCGACCTGCCGCTGCCGTCCAGCGTGACCACCGACGTCGACCCCGAAACCGCGGTCGTGATCGGCCAGCCCCCACGCGTCGTCGTGGAGGACGAGGTCGTCGCCGAAGGCGAGGAGGCGGAGGGTGCGGCCGCAGAGGGCGCCGGCGAGTCCACCGGCGACGCGCAGGCATCGGATTCCGCAGCCGAAGAGGGCTAGGCCCTGCGTCGCCCCTTTGCCCGGCCCGAACGCCGGGGCACCTCGGCTGACCTGCTGGTCGTCGGGTTGGGCAATCCAGGAACCGAATACGCCGGGAGCCTGCACAACGCCGGGTCGGACGCGGTCGAGCTCCTGGCCGAGCGGCACGGAGCATCACTGCGGGCCGAGAAGGGGGTGCAGGCGCGGGCGGCGCTGGCCACCATCGGCGGCCGGCGCGTGGCCCTGGCCGTGCCGACGACGTACATGAACGACTCGGGCGTGGCCGTGCGCGCGCTGGCCCGGCGGTTCGGCATCGAGGACCCGGCCGCCATCGTCGTGGTGCACGACGAGCTGGACCTGCCGCCCGGCACGGTGCGCCTGAAGTCGGGGGGCGGGCTGGCCGGGCACAACGGCCTGCGCTCCATCTCCTCGCATCTGCACTCACAGGACTTCGTCCGGGTGCGCATCGGCGTGGGCAAGCCCCCGAGCGCAGCCCAAGGCGCGTCCCACGTGCTGCGGCGTCCGTCGCGGTCGGTCCGCGAGCTGCTCGACGCCGCCGTGCAGACGGCGGCGGACGCCGTCGAACGCATCGTGGCCGACGGCGTCGACGCGGCCATGCTGTGGTTGCACTCGCAACCGGAATAAGCGATGTCCACCCCCCCTCCCCTCGCACCGTCGCCAGTAGCCGGCAGCCTCGCGGGCATCCCGCGGCTGCTGCGCGCCGACCCGGTGTTGGGCGCGTTGCTGGGCGCAGCCGACGCGACGGTCGCGGTGCCCGAGGCGGCGCAGGCGGTCGTGGCCGCCGCACTGGCGGCCTTCACCCAACGGACGCCGCTGCTGGTCGTGACCCCGACGGGTCTCGACGCCGAGCGGCTCGTCGACGACCTGGGTTGCCTGCTCGAGCCCGACGTGGGCCAGCGGGGCGAGGACGACGACGGCGTTGGCGCGCTCGTCGGGGCGGTGTCCCTCCTGCCGGCCTGGGAGACCCTGCCCTTCGAGCGGGTCAGTCCCGAGATCGAGACCATGGGTCGGCGACTCGCCGTGTTGCATGCGTTGACCCAGCCGTCCGACGGCGCCGTGCCATCGGCACCCCGGGTCATCGTCAGCCCCGTGCGGGCGCTCCTCCAGCGGCTCGCGCCCTTGGATGTCGTGGCGCCGATCGTGCTCGCGCGCGGCCAACAGATCGAGTCGGAGGTCCTCCTCCGCGAGCTGGTGGACCGCGGCTACCGCCGCGAGCACCAGGTCGAGCACCGCGGCGAGTTCGCCGTGCGCGGCGGCATCGTCGACGTCTTCCCGTCCACCGCGGATGCGCCGGTGCGCATCGACCTGTGGGGCGACGAGGTCGACCGCCTGACCGACCTTCGCGATCAGCGACCAGCGTTCCTCGCGCGACATCGGCGAGCGTCGATCCTCTACGGGTGCCGCGAGCTGGCCCGCGACCGAGGCGCTGCGCCGGGCGGCCGGCGCCTGATGGCGCGGCGCCCGTGGGGGGCGTCCACCTGGGAGCGCCTCGAGCGAGGCGAACAGTTCGACGGCATGGAGTCGTGGCTGCCCTTCCTCGACGGCGAGGCGCGGTGCTGCCCGACCTGCTGCCTGCGGGGGCGCAGGTCGTCCTCGTCGAGCCACGGCGCATCCGCGACCGGGCGGTGCAGCTGCTCGACGAGGAGGCCGCCCTGGCCGAGACGCTCGCCGCCACCTGGGGCGCCAAGGAGGGCGACGAGGACCCGTTCCCCCGGCTGCACGTGCCCTTCGAGCGGCTCCTGCGCGACTGCGCGCGCGGGCGTCGTCTCGCTCCCACCGGTGCCCGAGGGGCCATCGCACGTCGGCGCTGCGCGTCGGGCGCTTCGACCCGGTGGCGGGTGACCCGGCGCGGCTGGCCGACGGGGTGACCCGGCTGGTGGGCGAGGGGTACTCGGTGACGCTCTGCGCCGCCACCGCCGCCCGGCGCGGCGCGGCTCGCCGCCACCCTGGCCGACCACGGCGTGCACGCGCCGGTCCTCGACGTCGCGAGCGGGGCGCCCGGCGCCGTCGTGGTCGCGGCGCCCGTCACGAGCGGGTTCGTCCTCCCGGACGCGAAGGTGGCGGTGCTCTCCGAGACGGACGTCACCGGGCGCCGTATGCCGCACCGGCGGGCCCGACCGCGGGCACGCGCGGCGGACGGCTTCTTCGACGACCTCGAGGCCGGCAGCTTCGTCGTCCACCGCCAGCACGGCGTGGCCCGCTTCGAGGGCGTGACGACCCGGACGATGGGTGGCACGACGCGTGACTACCTGATCCTGCAGTACCGGGGGTCGGATCGCCTCTACCTCCCGGTCGAGCAGATCGAGGCCATCACCCCGTATTCGGGGGGCGAGTCGCCCACCCTGTCGAGGATGGGCGGCACCGACTGGCAGCGCACGCGTGCGAAGGCGCGGGCGGCCGCCGGGGAGGTGGCCGAGGAACTGGTCCAGCTCTACCGGCGGCGCCTCGCGGTCGAGGGGCACGCCTTCGGCGCCGGACACGCCGTGGCAGACCGAGATGGAGTCGTCCTTCGGCTACGTCGAGACCGAGGATCAGCTCAAGGCCATCGCCGACGTCAAGGCGGACATGGAGGAGCCCCGACCGATGGACCGCCTGGTCTGCGGCGACGTCGGATTCGGCAAGACCGAGGTCGCGGTGCGCGCCGTCTTCAAGGCGGTGCAGGACGGCACCCAGGCGGCGGTGCTGGTCCCGACGACATTGCTGGCGCAGCCAGCACGCCCAGACGTTCGCCGATCGCTACGCGCCCTACCCGGTGCGGGTCGAGTTGCTCAGCCGGTTCCTCTCCCCGGCCCAACAGCGCGAGGTGGTGCAGGGCCTGGCCGACGGCAGCGTCGACGTCGTCATCGGGACACACCGCCTGCTCGCCCAGGACGTGCGGTTCAAGCAGCTCGGCCTGCTCGTGGTCGACGAGGAGCAGCGCTTCGGGGTGACGCACAAGGAGTCCGTCAAGCGGATGACCGAAGGCGTCGACGTCCTGACGCTGACCGCCAGCCCGATCCCGCGCACGCTGGAGATGGCGCTCACCGGCATCCGCGACCTGTCCATGGTCAACACGCCGCCGGCCGACCGCCGCCCGATCCTCACCTACGTCGGCGAGCACGACGACCGCGGCGGTCAGCGAGGCACTCCGGCGCGAGCTGCTGCGCGAGGGACAGGTCTTCTACGTGCACAACCGGGTGTCGGACATCGACGCGCGTGGCGCGCCGAGCTGCGCGACCTGGTCCCCGAGGCGCGGGTGGCCGTCGCCCACGGGCAGATGGACGAGGGCAGCCTCGAGACGGTCGTGCTCGACTTCTGGGAGCGCCGCTACGACGTCCTGGTCTGCACGACCATCATCGAGTCCGGCATCGACATGCCCTCGGTCAACACCCTGATCGTCGACCGGGCCGACCTGCTGGGCCTGGGCCAGCTCCACCAGATCCGGGGCCGGGTGGGGCGGGCCGGCCAGCGGGCCTACGCCTACCTCTTCCACCCGGCCGACCGGGTCCTCTCCGAGCAGGCCTACGAGCGGCTGCGGACGATCGGCGAGCACACCGAGCTCGGGTCGGGGTTCAAGATCGCCATGCGCGACCTCGAGATCCGCGGCGCGGGCAACCTGCTCGGGCTCGGACCAGTCCGGGCACATCGCCGCCGTCGGCTACGACCTCTACGTCCAGCTGGTGGCCGAGGCGGTGGCCGAGGCGCAGGGCGAGGCGCGGCCCGAGCCGCCGACGGTCTCGCTCGACGTCCCCGGGCGACGCCCACCTGCCCAAGGACTACGTCGAGGCCGAGGACGCCCGCCTCGAGGCCTACCGCCGCCTGGCCGCGGCGGCGTCCCTCGACGACGTCGAGGACATCGGCGCCGAGTGGGTCGACCGCTACGGGCCGCTGCCCGCGGCGGCCGAGGGACTGCTCGCCCTGAGCCCGCCTGCGGGCGACCGCCCTGGCGCGCGGCATCGTCGAGGTGACGATGAGCTCCGTGCGGCCCGGCGGCACGACAGCGCCCGGTGGTGCGCCTGGCGCCGATCACCTTGCCGGCCAGCGCCCAGGTCCGGCTCCGGCGTCTGGTGCCGGGTGCCACCTACCGCGAGGACCTGTCGCAACTCCTGCTGCCGATCCCCGACGGTTCGCCGGCGGCCGAGGGAGTCCGCCGGGTGATCGAAGAGCTCGTACCGGCCTCGGCGGGCGATTCCAAAGCCACCGGGGGCACCTTGTAACATGCGCGCCGCGTGAAGTGGCTCCTGGTCCTCCTCATCCTTCTCGGCGGCGGCGTGGCCGCGGCCGCGTTCGCCGTGCCGACCAATGCGGCCATCGTCAACGGCGTCGCGATCAGCCAGGACACGCTCAACTCCGACATCTCCGCGATCGCCGGCAGCCCCGACTACCAGTGCTACCTGAACTCGGAGGACTACCTGTCGTCGAACGGCAGCCAGACGAGCTGGCTCCCCGGTCAACGGCGCCGGGCAAGGGCCAGAACGTCAGGGGACAACCCGACCGCCAACAGCACGCGTTCGTCGCCGAACTACCTGGACACCGAGATCGGCCACCAGCTCGTGCGCCAGCTCGCGGCGACGCGCCACGTGACGGTCACGCCGGCACAGCTGACCGAGGCGCGGGCCAGCCTGATCAACCAGATCGACCAGCGTGATGACCCAGATCTCCCAGACGGCGCAGGGCCAGAACCCCCGGTACAGCTGCGGTTCGGCCGACTGCGCCGCTGACCGGCCAGACGGTGCTGGCCACGCTGCCCGCGTCGTTCGTCGACGCGCCAGGTGCAGTTCGATCGCCACGGCGAGCGCCCTCCAGGAGGACCTGGCCGGCGTCGGCTCGAGCGCGGGCCGACCTCCAGGGCTACTACCAGCGGCACCGCCCGCGAGTTCGACACGGCGTGCTTCAACGCGGCGGAGTTCACCAGCCAGGCGGCGGCCAAGCAGGCGCAGGCGGCCATCGACTTCGGCGACGCCCTTCGCCCAGGTGGCCGGCCACGGCCACCCAGAGCGGGACGATCCCGTGTACCGAGCTCGTGGCCGTGGCCGGCGAGCTCGAGCGCGGATCGTCACGACGCTGCAGAGCCTCGCCGTCGGCAAGGCGTCCGCGCCCGATCAGCGTGAACGGGAACTACCTCGTGCTCGAGCTGACCAAGCGGACGCCGACGTCCTACGCGACGGCCAAGCCGATCGTGGCCCAGGCGGTGCCAGGAGGCGGGCGCGCAGGCGACCCAGGACGGCCGATCACGCGCCGCGGAGCGCCGCGCCACGGTGAAGGTCGACCCGCGCTACGGCACGTGGCTGCCCAATCAGGCGAGGATCGCCACGCCGTTCACCCCGCCGACGTCCGACGTGCTCAACGCGCCGGCCAACGAGGCCGACGCTCCCGGTCTCGAGCAGCCCGTTCAGCGGCTGAGCCGTGGCGCGACCGCCCCCACATCGTCGTGGTGGGCCTCGGGCCCGCCGGCGGCGATCTCATCGGAGTCGGCACCGCACGAGCTCCTGCGCACTCGGCGCGCGGCGCTGGTTGCGCACGACCCGCCACCCGGCGGCCGGCGCTGTTCGAGGGCGCGCACGCTTCGACGACCTCTACGAGACGGCCGGCACGTTCGACGAGGTCTACGCGGCCATCGTCGAACGAGCTGGTGGCTGCGGCCGAGGCGGCGGCGCCCGAGACCGTCGTCTACGCCGTGCCGGGCTCGCCGCTGGTGGCCGAGCGCACCGTCGAGCTGCTGCGCGCGCGACGCCGCGTGGAGGTCACGATCGTGCCGGCGCTCTCCTTCCTCGACCTGGCCTGGAGCGCGCTCGGCGATCGACCCGCTCGCCGCCGGGGTCCGGCTCGTCGACGCGACGGAGTTCGCGGCGACGGCCGCCGGCGAGCGAGGGCCGTTCCTGGTGGCCCAGTGCTGGTCGCGCCATCGTGCTCTCGGAGATCAAGCTGGCGCTCGCCGACGATCGCACGCATGGCCTCGCCGCGGCCCGGTGCTGCTGCACCACCTCGGCCTCGCACGACGAGGTGGTGGTCGACGGTCGACTGGTGGGAGCTCGACCGGACGATCGAGCCCGACCACCTGACCTCGCTGTACGTGCCCCGAGTTGGCGGACCGGGCGGGCACCGCCGCCGGCGTCGAGGTGGCGCGCCTGGTCGCGCTGGTGGACACGCTGCGCGCAGCGAGTGCCCCTGGGACCGCGCGCAAGACCCACGCGTCGCTCATGCCGCACCTGCTCGAGGAGTCGCTACGAGGTGCTCGACGCCCTCGCCGCATTGGTCGCCGCGGCCGGACAGCGACGTCGGCCTACGCCGCACCTCGAAGAGGAGCTGGGCGACCTCCTGTTCCAGATCGTCTTCCACGCCCGGCTGGCCGGCGAGGAGCGGCCACTTCACCTGGCCGACGTGGCCCGGGGCGTGCACGACAAGCTGGTCCACCGGCATCCCCACGTCTTCGGCGACGTGGAGGCGCGACGACGCCGAGCCAGGTCGTGGCGAACTGGGAGGAGATCAAGAAGAGCGAGAAGGGCGCGCCAGCGTCACCGAGGGCATCCCGACCGCCCTGCCGGCCCTGATGTTCACGACCAAGCTGCCCCGCAAGGCGCGCGCCGTGGGCGTCGAGCCCTACGGCCTGCGGGACGCGACCGCCGCGATGGCGGGGCTGACCTCGTTGGCGCAACTGGCCGAGCACGCGACGCCGCACGCGGACGATCCGCTGGCCCGCGACGCACGCGACGTCGAGCGGCAGGTCGGCGAGGTGCTCTTCGCCGTGGTCGAACCTCGCGCAGCGAGTCGGCGTCGACCCGGAACAGGCGCTGCGGGACCGCGCGCTGCGTCCTGCGCGAGGACATCGCGGCGCGCCGAGGGCGTCCCCGATACACCAGAAGGCACCCACTAGTCTGGTGGGCCGGTGTCCCACCAGGGCGGACGCCGAAGGAGTGACGTCGTGAGCACCATTGAGCACGTGATCGGGCGGGAGGTCCTCGACTCCCGCGGCAACCCGACCGTCGAGGCCGAGGTGCTCCTCGACTCCGGGGCCACGCGGCCGGGCGATCGCGCCGTCGGGCGCCTCCACCGGCATGCGCGAGGCGGTCGAGCTGCGCGACGGCGGGGACCGTTACGGCGGCAAGGGCGTGCTGCGAGGCGGTCGGCCACGTCAACGGCGAGATCGCCGACGCGCTGGCGGGGCTTCGACGCGCTCGACCAGCGCGGCGTCGACCACGCCCTCATCGATCTGGACGGGACCGCCGGACAAGGGCCGGCTGGGCGCCAACGCGCTGCTCGCCGTGTCGCTGGCCAGTGCCAAGGCGGTGGCCGACGAGCTCGAGCTCCCGCTCTACCGCTCCATCGGCGGCGTCGAACGCCCACGCGCTGCCGGTGCCGATGCTGAACGTGCTGAACGGCGGCGCCCACGCCGAGCAACTCCATCGACTTCCAGGAGTTCATGTTCATGCCGGTCGGCGCGGCCTCGTTCAGCGAGGCGCTGCGCTGGGGGACCGAGACCTATCACACGTTGCGCTCGGTCCTGGCCGACCGGGGCCTGTCCACCGCGGTCGGCGACGAGGGCGGCTTCGCCCCGGACCTCCCGACGAACGAGGACGCGGTGAAGCTGCTGGTCGAGGCGATCGAGCTGGCCGGCCGGGTGCCGGGCGACGAGATCGCGCTGGCCATGGACCCGGCGACCAGCGAGCTGTGGCACGACGGCGCCTACGTGCTGGCGGGGGAGGGCCGGACCCTGTCGCTCGGCCGAGTTGGTCGACTACTGGGTCGACCTGGTCGACCGGTACCCGATCGTGTCGATCGAGGACGGCATGGCCGAGGAGGACTGGGACGGGCTGGGCCGCGCACACCAAGGCCTTGGGCGGTCGGATCCAGCTGGTCGGCGACGACATCTTCGTGACCAACGCCGAGACTGCTCGAGCGCGGCATCCGTGAGGGCGTGGCCAACGCGATCCTGGTCAAGCTCAATCAGATCGGCACGCTCACCGAGACGCTCGAGACGGTGGCGCTGGCCAACCGGTCGTCGTACCGTCCCGGTGATCTCGCACCGGTCGGGCGAGACCGAGGACACGACCATCGCCGACCTGGCCGTCGCGGTCAACGCGGGCAGATCAAGACCGGCGCACCGGCCCGCTCGGACCGGGTCGCCAAGTACAACCAGCTGCTGCGGATCGAGGAGGACCTGGCGGAGTCGGCCACCTTCCCGGGCCGCGCCGCGCTGGCGGGCGAAGGGAGCGGGCGTGGCGGCGCCTAGCCAGGGACGCGGCTCCGCACCCCGGGCCCGCGCCGGCCAGGCCTCGACCGTCACGGGTCGATCCCGCCTCCTCTTCCTCGGCGCGGTGGTCGTGTCCGCGGTGGTGCTCTTCGCGTGGTTCCCGGCCAGTTCCTTGCTCAACCAGCGCTCGGACCTCTCGAACGCTCAAGGGCAACTGGCCGCGTTGCACAAGCAGGATGCTGCGCTCGCCCAGGAGAAGAAGAACCTCAGCGACGCCGGCGAGATCGGGCGCATCGCCCGCGAGCAATACCAGCTCGTCAACCCGGGTCAGCACGCCTACGAGGTGCTCCCTCCCTCGGGCGCCGCCGCAGCTGGCACGCCCTACGCCGGTGATCCTGGCTCGGCCGGGCCGGCGACCCCGTCGGCCACCCCCGAACTGCCACCGGGGGGTGTCACGACGACGACGACGCCGGCGGGCCGCTCCGCCCACGGGACCACGCCGGTCCAGCCACCTGGGTCAGGCCTGTTGGCGCGGATGCTGCACTCGCTCGAGTTCTGGCGCTGATCCAGGGGCCGGCATGGATGACGACCAGGCCGTCGCCGCGCTCTGGGGCGCGACCCCAGCGGCGGCTTCATCGTGGTCGTCCGTGGTCGTGACGGCGCACCGCTGGTCATCGAGAATGAACCGTTCCTCCGGGACGGGACGCCGATGCCGACCCGCTACTGGCTGGTCGACCCTGGCCTGCGGGCCGAGGTCGGGCGCCTGGAGTCCTCCGGTGGGGTGCGCGAGGCGGAGCGCCAGGTCGACCCCGTGGCGCTCGCCGAGTCCCATCGCCGTTATGCGGCGGAGCGGGACGCGCTGATCCCGCCGGAGCGGGCGGGGCCAAGGCCGAGCGGAGGGGTTGGCGGCACGCGGCAGGGCGTCAAGTGTCTCCATGCCCATGTGGCCTGGTGGCTGGCGGGTGGCGACGACCCCGTCGGTGCATGGGCAGCGGCCCGTCTGGGGCTCACGCGGCCGGAGGGGTGAGCCACCCTCGCCGCTGTGGTAGTCACGAGGGATGAGCGACCCCGCCTCCGTCGCCGCTGTCGACTGCGGGACCAACTCGACCCGCCTGCTCGTGGTCACGACGGCGGGAGAGGCCGTGGCGCGCGAGATGCGCATCACCCGACTGGGCGCGGGTGTCGACGCGGCCCGACGTCTTCATCCGGACGCGATCGCACGCACCCTCGGAGTGTTGAAGGAGTACCGAGCGATCATGGATGCCGAGCAGGTCACCGGCGCACGCCTCGTTGCCACGTCGGCCGTCCGTGACGCCACCAACGGGGAGGCGTTCCTTCGGCCAGCCTCCGAGATCGTCGGGGTGCCGGCCGAACTCCTGACCGGAGCGGAGGAGGGCTGGTTGTCCTACAGCGGTGCGACTACCGACCTGACCCCGATCGATGGGCGGACGGTTGTCGTTGACATCGGAGGAGGTTCCACGGAGATCGTGACGTCCATCGACGGCGGGGAAGTCGCCGCGGTCTCCCTTGACATCGGTTGCGTCCGTCTCACTGAGCGATTCCTGCGTGACGATCCGCCGTCGGAGGACCAGATCGCCGATGCGGTGCACGCCATCAGTCGCGAGCCTCGATCGGGCCCAGCGCGCCATTCCACCCCTCGGTCTGCTGGGCCCTTCGGACCGCCTGGTGGGCCTGGCCGGCACCGTGTCGACCCTCGCCACCCTCGAGCTGGGCCTCACCGACTACGAACGAGACCGGATCCATCACTCGCTCCTGTCGCTCGATGCGGTGGACAAGTGGTGCAACGAGCTGGGGACAGAGCGGGTGGCAGAACGGGCCCGAAGGGCTGCGATTCCCGAGGGCCGCCAGGACGTGATCTTCGGGGGTGCACTCGTGCTGCGCGAGTGCTTGATCCGATTCGGCTTTTCCGAGTGCCTGGTTTCCGAGTCGGACATCCTCGATGGCCTCGTGCACTCCTTGTGCGATCCGAGCTCGCCAGGCTAATGACTGCGGGCCAACGAGGTGTCGATCCCTAATTGTCGGGGGTAACGCGCAGGACAGCAATGTCCTGACCGTCGCTCACACCCTGCCTGCCACACCAGAATCCTCGGTGCATCGGCTGTTCGAGCTCGAATCCACCCCGACGCAAGATCCGCTCGAAGGCCGCCGGGCTGAAACCGACGGCACCCTCAGGGTGGAGTTCATCGTTGATGAGGCAGCCCTCGCCGTAGTCGTAGAGGAAGGTCAGCGTGTTGCCCTCGGTGGATCGCGCCATCCCGAGACTCTCGTCGTCCAGCAAGAACCACGAAGCAAACACGCGTCCCTCTGGACGGAGGATCCGACGAAACTCCCAGAGGTAGTGGACGATGTCGTCTTCGAACATGTGAGTGAAGACGGACTGCAGGATGATCCTGTCAACGCTCGCCGTCTCCACCGGCAAGGTGACCTGCTGTACACCGAGAGTGCCACCGGGATTGTGGATTTGGCTCTTCACGTCGAGATAGCGGAACTCGAAGTTGGGGAACCTGGTCGTGATGTTCTGTTGGGCCCACTCGATGCTGGGCCGGATGATGTCGATCCCGACATAGTGACCTTCGGGCCCGAGGACCCTGCTCAGCCCGATCGCGTTCGCGACCGACCCCGCATCCGATCTCGAGGACCCGATGCTGAGGCTCGACAGGGCAGTACCGCTCGTACTCGAGAAGATGTCCGATCGTGATGTCGTCCCACGTCTCGGGACCCCCACCGGTCAGGCAGGCGAGATCGACCGGGATGTCGAATCCGTCGTAGGTGAATGTAGAAGTCATGACCTCGCTCCATGCAAGTCCGGAGACGAAGCCGGAGCAATCCGGCAGCTTCGATCCGCTCGCGTCAGGTTGGTATTGAAAAAGGGATCGCCGTTGGCCAGATAGTAGGCATAGGCGCGCCGCGACTCGTGGACATCGTTCTCCGGCGGATCGATCTCCCTGGACGCAGACTCGTGATGCACCAGGCGAGCAAACGGCGTCATCACGTTCCAATAGCCGCGCTCGAACAGCCGGAGACACAGATCGACGTCGCCGCCGCAGACGGTGAACCGGTCGTCGAAGCCGTCCAACCGGTCGAATTTCTCGTGGTCGACCATGAGGCACGCGGCGGTCACGGCAAGGAGGTCCCGCGTCCAGTAGGAAGGACCGGTCGGCGTCCACGCGTCGGGAAGTTGTCCCGCCCACGGATGGTCGGCGAAACCGCCGATCCCGACGGCGACCCCGGCATGTTGGATCAAGCCGTTGGGGTAAAAGAGCCGAGCACCGACCGCTCCTACCTCCGGACGTTGCGCGTGCTCGGCGAGTGCCTCGAGCCAACCGACGTGCAACGCCTCGACGTCGTTGTTCAGGAACAGGAGCTGCGAACCCTCGGCTTTCTCAGCGGCCCAGTTGTTGAGGCGCTGGAAGTTGAATGGTTCGTCGTATTCGAGGACCTTTGCCCACTCGAACTGCTCCTCCCATTCCCGCATGTACCGGAAGGTGGCTTCGTCTTGACTCCGGTTCGATACGAGCAGGACCTCAATCGGAAGCATCGGCGCACTGCCGGCCAGCGAACGGACACACGCGTCGGTCAGCTCGGGTTGGTCGTGGAACGGAATGATGATGGACACCTTCTCGTACCGCAATGGGTATCGCACCCGGTGGGTGGTCCAGTCCGCAGCCGGTTCGACCCACGCACCGGGCAGGTTCCTCCGGGCGAAATCCTCGAGGGCACGGCGTCCCGCCGAATGAGCCTCGGGCTTGAAGCGGACGTCCGAGGCAGTGGAGCCGGGATGTTGGCGCCAGTGATAGAGCACGTCGGCCACATGGCCGACGTGCTCCGCTTGTGCCGTGGCGCGGAGAACGAAGTCGTAGTCCTGCGCCCCGTCGAACCCGCTTCTGAGCCCGCCGACTTCGTCATAGAGCGTCCGACGTACCCCGACCGTGTGGCAGATGTAGTTCACATTGCGCAGCAGGTCCGGGGACCAGTCCGGCTTGAAGAACGGGTCGACGTAACAGCCCTCCGGATTGAGCTTGTCTTCGTCCGAGTAGACGAAACTCGCGTCGGGGTGATCCTCGATGTAGCGCGCCAACGCGGCCAGCGCGTGAGTCTCCAGGGTGTCGTCGTGATCGAGAAATACGACCCAGCTCCCCTCGCTGGCGCGCACACCGACGTCGGTGTTCTCGGCGATACCCGCATTGTCGCAGCGGAGGACGCGGATGCGGGGGTCGAGCGCGGCGAACCTCGCACAAATTGGTTGCACGTGCGGAGCCTGTGACACATCGACGAGCACGAGCTCCCAATGGGCATAGCTCTCGCGCCGCGCCGAGCGGATGCAGGCAATCAGGTGTTCAGCGACCGGATCAAATACGGGCACGATGATGCTGAACGTCGGACCCGCATCGGGAGCAGACGGGATCTCCCGAGAGGCGCGCCAGCGACCGTAATCCCCGGCGGTGTCCTCGCCAGGGTTGTCCGGCGTGCCAGTGACGGGAGGGCCGGCGACCAGCAGGCGCAAGGCATCGGTGCTGACGAGCTGTTCGAGTGCCGCGACATTGCGCTCTTTTCCGACGAGCAGGTGTTCGAGTTCTTGGGCGCGCGCAGCCGACTTCTTCCATTCGTCCTCGAGCTGTGCGCGTTGGCTCGAGTTCGTTTCAGCTGTCCGCCAGAGCACGCGCTCATAGTCGGAAACCACCTGGCTGAGACCGTCGGACTTGCGGAACAGGATGGCCTGGGGCGCAAGGTAGGCGGCATCGTGGTCGGGATCTCGGAAGAACCCGTGAGCGGCGAAGAGCTCGGCCCAATACGAGGTCGACTCGACATTCAAGTGGGTTGGATCGTCGAAATCGTCGGGAGTCGAGGAGAAGAGGACGGCGTCCGCGTGCGCGCAGAGATTCTCAATGACGCGATCGGCTTCAGATGCCGGGAGGTGTTCGAGCACCTCGATACATGTGATCAGGTCGTAATGCCCACCGAGCGGCTCGGTGATGGACCCGACGCGAAAATAGGGTTGCATTTCCTCGGGGATCTGGCTGATGGCCCACTCCGAGAGGTCCATACCGCTGGCGTCGACCCCCCTGTCCCGCAACGCTTCCACGAGCATTCCGATGGCACACCCAGCATCGAACGACGTCCGTGGCGCGATCTGGTCCACGATGTGGTCGGCGACCTCTCCGAAAAAGCGGATCCAGTGAGGCTCGGTGCGGCTGTAGGGGATACCGCCGTCGTATTCGAGGTAGTACTCGGCGTCATAGAGCTCCGAAAGATGGGCGTAGGCCGCAGCGGCACCGCCATTACCCTCATCGCCGCCCGTCATCACGCCTTCGAGGTCGGTGAGGATCTCGTCGAGAACGCGGTGAGACGACGGAAGCTCTTCGACTCCGTCGGTCTCGCCTTCGTGCGGGTGGCTGTCTGCGAGGGCCTTGAGGGCGGCTTCGACGTCACGGTCGGTAACGCCGAACAGTCGATCCGAGAAATCCGAGAGGAGTTGCACAGACCCGCTCGGATCGGCGTCGATGGCGCGGCGGCCAAGGACCATCGCCGGCCAGTTCGCGCACGAGACCAGCGCGGCCCGGTTGTAGCGCTCCCAGAGCATGAGCCCGTGCTCTGGGTCCACATCGAGCTCCCGGGCGATCTCGACCGCGGCACTGACCGGGTCCCGGTGCACGTGCACCATGGCGAGATCGAGTCCGAGCGAATTCCCCCAGAACGGCGCCAACAAGCAGTGGCGCGGATCGGCCCAGACCCAGAGCTCGTCTTTCGTCAAACCGCCGGCGGCAATGGCATCGACGACGCACCGCCTCGCCTCGTCTTCGAAGTCCCCGGCGATCCGGGCCAGATCAGAGGGAGAGACCTGGGGGGGCGTTGCCCAGGCGCCACCCGCAGCGGCGAGGACCCGGTCGGCCAGGTCGTCCATTTCCGCTGAGGCTCCCAGAGTCGTGAATCCGAGGGCATCGAGTCCCGAGCCGACGATCCTCGCATCACGGGCGATCACCCCACTGACCAAGACCCCCGAGGGTCTCCGGCCAGCGGTCGTCACGTGGGCAGGCGCCCGGGGACGTCGGGGTCCCCGGAGATGAACCGCCACAGCTTGGAGAATTCGGTCTCCCATTCCACCGAGGTGACGTCGGCCCGGCCCCGATCCACCAGCTTGAGCCGGAGCTCGGCGTCGGTGACGAGACGACCGATGGCATCAGCGATGGCAACCGGGAACGGCTCCGACACGAGACAGTTCTCGCCATCCCGCAAAAACCATGATGTCGCCGAATTCGTGTTGGTCACGACAGCCGCGCCTGCGGCCAGATATTCGAACGGCTGATACGAAGGATGTTTTGAGAACATGCAGCACACACCGATGTCAGAGTCGGCGTAGAGCTCATGGATCTCAGCACGTGAGCGCAGCAGTCCTACGTTCTCGACGACGTTGTGCAGCCCGAACTCGCCCGGGTCGAACTCCTCCCCGGCAGAGATGATCCGCACCCCGTCTCCGAAGCGGTCCTTGACGATCCTGCTTGCGGTGGCCAAGAGCTCGAACCCGTTGCGATCGGTCTGCGGCCGGCCGTAGAGCACGATCTGGACGGGCGCTCCGGGTTGACCCGAGGGTTTGTCGTCACGGTCCGACACCAGCTGCACGGCGGGCACGAAGGAGGACGACGGATTGCCGTACGACGCATAGATCGTTTCGAGTCCAGGAGTGTTCACCAGACCAGCGAACCCGAATCGATAGGTGGCCTCCGCCAACGCGTACATGGTCCCGGCCGGATAGAACAGAGGTTCGTAATCCTGCACGAAGTAGTACTTGGCGCTCGTCGCATTGAAACGAGCGAGTGCGTAGGCGCTGTGCCAAATGGTGCAGACGGCGACGTCGGTGAACGGGAGCTCGTCGAAGTCGGAAAACGGCGCCCGTCCTTCCTCAGGCATCACGATGTCCACGCCACCCAGAGCCGGGAATTCGGAGGAGATCTGTGCGCGCAGAGCGGCATCGGAGGACGTGGTGTTGTCGAACAGGACGATCCGGTGTTCCACGCCGTGGTGCACGGTCAAGTAGTTCATGAACCGGAAGACGGTGGAGATTCCTCCGAACAGGACATGCTCGAAATACGGGACGAACCAAGTTGCGGTCCGGATGGTGCGTTCGCGGTTGGCAAATCCGTCGACCACGACGCGATTCGCGGCCAGCGTGGGCGCGTCGGGATTGAAATAGGGCGCTGCGGCCACACCGAAGGGCACCGTGGCCGTCCGGTCGATCATGCCGGGCGGCGGCGGCGGCGGGGCGGGCGGAGCCAGCATCCGTGCCATTTCGTAGGTGGTGCGGTAGGCCGTGCCTCGCACCCCGCCGCGACGGACGACCCGCGCGAGATCTCCCGCCAGCCTCTTGGGGGAGCGTCCTTTGCGCACGGCCGACAACTTGGCGACCAGCGGGGATCGTGGCGAATTCTCAGGGTCCGGCATCGTGGTATCGGCTGGGGCCGCAACAGGGAGTGGGGCCGCGCCGTTCGGGGTGGACCCTATCATCGGCGCACCTCACCCAGCGCACGCTGGAGGTATGCCGCGCGCGGCCGACGAGTGGTCCCGACGAGGGCCGCCTCGGGCCGGAAGTGAGTTAGGTCAAGGCCTCGCGGCTCGACAGCACCTGTCGCAAGCTCTCCACGAACTCCGTGGGATCTCCGTAGTTGGCGTCCGCGTAGCTCCGGGCGTCCCGTGACGCAGACGAGCGGACGGCTTCGCTCCGCAAGGAGGTGGCGGCCTCGAGGAACTCACCCGGGTCGGAGTAGACCCATCCGTTGCTGGCAGCGGCGTGCACCGTTCCGGCGCCCGAACCGGCGGGCACGATCACCGGCGTACCGAACCGCATCGACTCCACACACTCGCGGGCGAGGTGGGGGCCGGGCGACAGGTCGATGCACACGCAGGCGTGGGCGATGAGCCGCCAGAGATCCATCCGACTGTCCACCGACGCCACGCCTCGGAGGGCTCGTCCCTTCCAGGCGCTCGCCAGCCCGTTTTCGACCACGATCACGTGGCTTTCGTGCAGGCCAGCGGTCAACCATGCGGCCTCCGACGGGAGACCGTCGTTCGTGCGCGTTGGACCGGAGAGCACGAGGTAGTAACCGGTAAATCCGAACCCATTGTGGCGATGGACTGTGGCGAGAGGGTTGGTCGGCACGCAGATTTTCGCGAAGGGCGCCGCATCGTTGTCGGTGCGGGTCAGGGGCAGGACTCGCCAGGCCGGGTCGATCGCAGGTGCGCTGGCGACGACATAGAACACCTCACGGGGTTCGACCCTCGAAAGGAGGTGTGCGACCTCTGTGGTCAGTTCGTCAACGAGGACAATGCTGTCCGACGAGAGCTGTTCCGGCCAGCGATACTCACCGGTCTCGTTCAGGGCAACAATGTCGAATGCCCCGTCGGCAGGCTTGAAAACGGGCCGGGTGCTCAAGACCGACACATCGGCCCACCGCGACGCGGCGCCGGCGAGCGAGCGCGTGATGAAGGCGAGCTCGCTGTTCCGTTCCGGCCAGTGGGTCCCGACGACAACGACCTTCCGATCATCCACTGCTGTCTTCCTCCGGCGTCGCAGTGAGGTGACTGAGATGGACCACGTCGGCGCGCAAGCGCGCGAGATCCTCGCCGTATGAAGCTGCGACGTCGGACGTCAGTTCCTCCTGATTCGTCACCCGATCGGTCAGGGCGTCGCAGTGGGTGATCAGTGCATCGACGGCCTCTGCGAGAGCGAAGAGAAGTCTCCGATCGCTGCGACCCGAGACGCGGCCTGCCCAAGCTCGCGCCGAGGCACGCAAGGAGCCGAGGCGCCGTGATCGCCGCATCTGCAGCTGGGAAGCCAGCTCGCGCTGGAAATTCTGAACCGGTCCCGAGAGGCTCACTCGATCGAGTGCGGGTGGTCGATCGGCGGGGCGGTCGAGCATGCGAGGAGGGAGCGCCGACTCCTCGTCGGTCATCGGGGGTCGAGAGTCGAAAACCACTGGTTCCACCTGTCCTTCTCCTCGGGGTCCGCCAACCGGCACGTCGCGTCGGAGCGAGTGAGGTTGATGTTGAGGTAGGGGTCTCCGGCGGAAATGTAATCCTTCCATCGCTCGATGAACTTCACGATGTCCGCCGCACCGCCTGCCGTTCCCCTGCTCGGCGACTCGTGGTGAATTAGCTCAGCGCCTGGTTCATAGATCGTCCGATAGCCGGCGGCCAGGCCACGTAGGCAGTAGTCCACGTCATTGAGGTCAACGCCGAGCGACTCATCGAAGCCGCCGAGCGCATCGAACACATCTCTCCGGCTGGCCAGGCACGCGCCGGTCACGGCAGAGCACTCGCGAGTCACGAGGGCCATGTTCATGTAGCCGCCATCGCCATCTTCGAGACCGATCAGCGGATGGCCCGCGGCTCCAATCAGTCCGACCACGACCCCGCAATGCTGCAGGCGACGATCGGGGTAGAGCAACCGGGCACCGACTGCTCCGACATCCGGGCGGCCTGCATGCCCGACCAATGCGGTGAGCCAGCCTTCACGAATTGCCTCAATGTCATTGTTCAGGAACAGCAGGACATCCCCTCTGGCCGCCCGGGCGGCCTCGTTGTTGAGGGCGGCCCAATTGAACGGCCTGGGGTCCGAAAGAACTCGCACGTCCGATCGAGCATCGAGACGTTCGAGCAGCGTCAGGATCTCCGGGTCGCTCGATCCGTTGTCGATCAGCACGAACTCAATCTCGTGGGCGCTCGTCGTTGCGGTGACCGAGTCGACGCACGTGCGAAGCAGCCGGGGCTCGTCGCGGAATGGCACCAGAATGCTGACCGACCTCTTCGCCAGGCCGGAGCGCAGGATCTGATAAGTGCCGGGAATGCTTCCAGCGGTCACCGTGCCGGGATCACCCCTCCCGTCCAACGCCGCCTGCACATGGGCGCCCTGTGCCCAGTTCGCCGGTGGCGAGTCATCCCCGAACGACCGATGGCAGAGGACCTCGGGGATGTGGACCACCGACGCCGCGTCCGCGCACGCCGCGAGCGCTATTTCGTGCTCGATCGCGGCCGCCCCGACGCCAACCGGTCGGGGGAGCCGAGGGGCAACCGCCGAGCCGATGGCGAACGGCGCCCCGATGTAGGACGAGGCCAGCAGCAGGTCGGGCGAGTAGTCGGGTTTGAGGTGAGGCCATCGATAGGTGCCGTCGGCCGAGCGGACGTCATCGTCGGCGTACGCCACCCCGGTGGGAGAGAGCGATCGCCACAAGAGCGCGACCGCATCGGGCGCCCAGACGTCTCCGGGGAACAGGAAGGGCAACGGGTGAACCTCGTCCGGCCGTGACTCCCTCCCAGACCTGGTCAGCCCGGTTCGTCGCCGCACATCCACTGATGCGGACACGGCGTCGTTGCCGGCGACTCATGATCGCGCTCACGAGGGAATCAACCTCGTTGATCCGTTCGTCGTTGCACACCACGTGGAGCGTCCATTGGGGCTCGCACTGGTCCCGGATCCCCTCGAGCGCAAGCCGAACGAGCGTGACCGGGGAGTCGGCGACCGCCAGGACGAGGTGGAGCGGGGCCAAATCGAGCCTGCTGGAGCGGGTCGATCGCTTGGTGACGCGGGTCCGCTCCTGCTCGCGTGTCTGCACCCAGTTGCTGTACGTCGCGACGTCGTGTGTGACGTCCGGGCGGAGGGGCGGTAGCTCTCGTGGGGCGAAGAGCACCCGTTCCACGCTGGCAATCTACCGGACTCGACAAGCGCCATCGGGGGCGTTGGCGCAGGTGAGCGTGGACCTGTCACGATGCGGCCGTGGGGATGACCGAACGTCGTACTCATGGGTCCAGGACCGTCGAACCCGTACCCGGAAGTGACCGTGGCCTTGGCCGGTCCGGTGCTCGGGCACCTGGACCCCCAGTTCCTCGCCATGCTCGACGAGACCAACGAGCGCCTCCGGCGAGTGTTCGCGACGTCGAACGCCCTGACCCTTCCGCTCAGCGGCAACCGGATCGGCCGGCATGGAGGCGTCGTTCGTCAACTTCGTGCGAGCGGGCGATCCGGTCGTCGTCGGAGTCAACGGCGTCTTCGGCGAGCGGATGTGCGAGGTGGCCGGGCGTCTCGGAGCCGAGGTGGTTCGGGTCGACGCGCCCTGGGGCGAAGCCATCGATCCCGATCTGCTCCTGCGCCGCCCACCCATCCCCCTCCATCATCGCCGTCGTCCACGCCGAGACGTCGACGGGGGTTCGCAACGACATCGAGCCGCTCGGGCGCGGAAAGGGTGACGCGCTCCTGCTGGTGGACATGGTCACCTCGCTCGGCGGGATAGAGGTCGAGGTCGACGACTGGTCCGTCGACATCGCCTACAGCGGCACCCAGAAGTGCCTCGGCGTCCCGCCGGGCCTGTCCCCGCTGACCGTCTCGCCTCGCGCCCTCGAGCGCCTGCTGGAACGCCCCTCGAGCTGGTACCTGGACCTCAATCTCCTGTCGCAGTACGTGCAGGACGGTTCGGGCGGCGGGCGCGTCTACCACCACACCGCGCCGGTCTCCATGGTCGCGGCGCTGCACGCCGGGCTCGGCGTCCTCCTCGACGAGGGCATGCCGAGGTGCAGCAACGCCACGCCGACTGCGGGAAGGAGCTGCAGGACGGGCCTCGAGGCGCTCGGACTCGAGCTGCTGGTCGAGCCCGGATCACCGGCTGCCCCAGCTGACCACCGTCAGGGTGCCCGAGGGCGTCGACGACGCCGCGTGCCGGCGCCGGCTGCTCGACCGAGTACGGGATCGAGATCGGAGCCGGAGCCGGGCAGCTGGCCGGACAGATCTGGCGGATCGGCTGCATGGGCAACACGGCGCGCCGGCGCAATGTCGTCACGCTGCTCGGCGCGCTGAGGGAGGTGCTGGGTCGGTGAGCGCGGCGAGGACCGTCCGGCACGCGCCGCTCGAGCTCCGGGGCAAACGGGTCGTGCTGCGCTCCCTCACCGAGGACGACTTCCCGGCCTGGCACGAGGTGCGGACCGCGCTGCGCCGATTGGCTCCTGCGCTGGGAGCCCCGGCCCAAGGGCGCGCCGGTGCCGTCGGAGGACCGGCCGAGCTTCGCCGCGCGCTGTGGCATCAGGGAGCGCGAGCGGCACCTCGGCACCGGCTACGGCTTCGGGATCTTCGTCGGGGAGCGCTTTGCCGGAGAGGTGACGCTGTCGTCGATCCAGCGTGGGCCGTTCCAGAGCGCGTTCGTCGGCTACTGGATCGACGAGGCGTTGGCCGGCCGCGGCCTCGTCCCCGAGGCGGTGGTCGTGACGCTTGCGGTTCGCCTTCGAGGCCATCTCGCTGCACCGCGTCGAGATCTCCATCATCCCTCGGAACCAGGCCAGCCGTCGCGTGGTCGAGAAGCTCGGGATCCGCGAGGAAGGCGTCGCCCAGCGCTTCCTCGAGATCGACGGCGTCTGGGAGGACCACGTGCGCTACGCGATCACCGCCGAGGAGTGGGCGGCGAGGGAGGCAGATCTCGTCGCCGATTGGCTGGCCGGCTGAATCAGGCGTCGCTCGTGCCGACGATCGACGGGGAGTGACGGAAGAACTGCTCGATGTCGTGTTCGTAGGTGTACGACATCGGCTGGCGACCGGACTGACGGCGGAGCCGGACGGCTCGGATGAACTTCCGAGCGGCGCCGGCGCTGGTTGCGTTGTAGGTGAAGCCGGTCGCGGCGAAGCGGCGCGTGTCGACTCCTCGCCCGTAGCGCAGCAGGTCCTCCAGCTCGGCTGGCAGGTCGAACAGCCGGGCCAAGGGACGGAGCTTGAGCGGGCTGAACGGCGAGAGCGGCACGAGCCGGGTGCCGCAGATGCTGGCCACCTCGCTCCACGGAAGCCGCCCGTCGCCCGGCGACGTTGTAGAGACCCGGAATGCCGCCCCGGGTGACGTGCACCAAGGCCCGCACGACGTCGTCCTCCTCGACGAACTGCAGGAGCGGGTCGAAGCCGAAGATGGACGGGCAGAGCGGCCGGGCGAGGTTGCGGCTGATCGGCGTCGTCAGGTGGGTGCCGAGCACGTTGGCGAAGCGGAGCACGGTCACCTTGGTGGCGGGATTGTCCTCCGAGAAGTCGCGGACGAGGCCCTCGGCCTCGACGAGCGCGCGTTCGACGCTGGTCTTGACCGGGCTCGTCCGGGGCGTGTCCTCGGGAACGTGTTCGGGTCGCTGGCGGCGCAGCCGTACACCAGCGTGGAGGACTTGACCACGATGTGGCGTACCGAGGATCCCGCTGCGCCCGCGGCGGCCAGGAGGTTCATCGTCCCGATCACGTTGATCTCGTGCATGGCACGCCGGGGCACCGTGGTCGAGTTCGTGATCATGAACGTGTGCAGGATCGTGTCGACCTGCGTCGCCTTCACGATTCGGTTCAGGATCGAGTAGTTCTGATCCGATCTGACGAACTCGGCGCGTTCGAAGGGCACCGACGGCGCACGGGTGCCCATGCCGAGAATGACCTCAATGCTCGGATCGGTCTCGAGGGCCTGGACCATCCGACCACCCCAGAAGGTGTCCGCTCCGGTGACCAGGATGCGGCGGCTCATCCGAACCAGACGCTGCGGCGGTCGCGCAGCATGTCGTACACCGCCTCTTGGAGGTGGGTGCGGATGCGCTCGGACTCCTCCATGATGCGGCTCTTCGAGTAGCGCTCCTGGTCGGGCGGGACGTCGAACTGCACCGGGTCGAGCACGCGCAGCTTGAACTTGGCCGGGAACGGCATGACCGCGCCGAGCGGGCCCATCGCGAGCAGGTTGGCCGTGACGGGAAAGTAGGGCACGCCCGAGCGCCTTGGCGAGCGTCGGCAGGCGGAAGACGATGGGCATCGCCTCTTCCGAGCCGACGACGGCGATCGGGATGACCGGCACTCCGGCGCGCATGGCGATCTCGACGAAGCCACCGCGGCCGAACCGACGCAGTTGGTAGCGGTCGGTGTAGGACTTCGACGGGCCCTTCGTGCCCTCCGGGAAGACGAGGGCGAGCTGGCGTTGTTCCTTCAGGAGCCGGTAGGCGTTGTCCGGGTGCGCCGACACGCCGCCGGCCCGGGCCCACAGGGTGCCGACGACCGGCACCGTGCGGAAGAAGTAGTCGGCCAGTCCGTAGACGGGGCGTTCGAGCTCCTTCTCGATCCCGTGCATGATGACGGGCGCGTCGGAGGGGATGGCCCCGGCGTGGTTGGCGACGAGCAGCGCGCCGCCCTCGGTCGGGATCTTCTCGAGTCCCTCCCACTCGGCGCGGAACCACCTGGAGTAGATCGGCTCGTAGAGGGCGCGGGCCAGCGCTCGCGTGCGCTCCGAGCGGCCCCACTCGTCCACGTCGGACAGGCGCGGGTCCTCGAGCTCCTCGGTATCGGCGCTGTTGACGCGGAGGGGCACGATGGCCGTGGTCCGGTTCTTCTCGCCGACGACCTGGCGTCCACTCGGCATCGGATCATCGTACCGAGCGCAGGGATTGGCACGGCCGAGGCGGTGAGGCCCCCGACCCTTCGTCAGGGGCGACCCGCCCCGATCAGGCCGGCGGTGAAGATCGGTGAGTAGGAGACGGTGCTGCCCGGTGAACGGGGCCTGGATCACGGTGTCGGTGCCGTAGGGTCCCGAGCCCGCGTACATCACCACGTGATCCACCTGGTTGTCGCCGTCCAGGTTGTAATAGAAGAGCAGGTCACCAGGCTGGAGGGCGTCCAGCGGGACGTGGGAGAGGGCGGGCCACTGCGTCTCGGTGGTGCGTGGGATGGAGACGCCGGCTTGCGCCCACGCCCACTGCACGAGCCCGGAGCAATCGAAGCCCACTCCGGGCTGCTCGCCCCCGAAGACATAGGGCACCCCGAGCTGCGACACCGCCGCCTGGACGGCCGCCATCCCTTGCCCGCCGCCCGAGCTGGTGCCGCCGACGGGACCGACATTGCCCGCCTGGTTGGCCGCGTCGGTTGCCGCGGCGCCGCTGCCCGCACCACCGACCGCGCCCGCTACCGTCGCCGCGGCCTGGGCTGCGGCGGCCGCTTGCTGCTTTTGGGCCGCGCTCGCTGCCTGCGCCGCGGCGGCCGCCTCCTGCTGTGCCTCTTGGATCGCAGCCTGTGCCACCTCGTTGGCCAGTTGTCCTTGGACCTGACCGAGGGTGGCCTCTGGTCGCCGCGGCTTCCTGCTCGTTCGCTTGCGCGAGCGACTTCGCCTGCGCGGCATCGGTCTGCGCCTGCGCGGCAACCGATTCCTGCTGCGTCTCCTCGCTCTGGAGATGCGTTTCCGAACTCGCCAGCGCGTCCTCGTCGTGGGTCAGGTTGCCCACGATCTGGTTCGTGTACTGGTTGCGCGCCTGGTTCAGGCTGGCGGACGATGAGAAGTACGACGTGAAGCCCGTCGCAGGCGTCCCGTAGACGTACGCCGCGACCGCGTCGTTGGCCACCAGTTTCTTGTCCACCGCCACCTCGGATTTGGTGCGGACCAAGCTGGCGGCGAGCGCCTGCAACTGATTCTGGGCGTTCTGGAGATTTTGCTCGGCAGTGTTGTACTTGTCGTCGAGGATGGAGGTCTGCTGCTCCTCCTGGGTGAGCGTGCTCTCGATCTGCGCGACCTTCGATTGGGTCGCGTTGATCTGGGACTGGTTCGGGGCCGGCCCGGGGAGCGTCGTCGGGGTCCCACTGTTGGTGGCACCCACGTTCGGGGCAACCAGTGGCGCAACGAGCGCGCCGAACAACCCGGCGAGGATGGCCACACGGGCAGAAGGGGTGATCCTACGGACAGTGGTCCGACATCTCACTGTTCCCACCCGGCAAAGCGTAACGGCTCTGACGTGGCAATTTCGGCACCCAGCGCGTGGCCGTGCGGGTTGCGACCCCAGTTCGCGCGCCGTTCACCTTCCCGTCGATTGCTTCGCCGGGTCGCCCTCCCTAGGGTCACCGTGCGTGAAGGGCGTCGTTCGACATCCCAAGGGCGATTGCGGGGCAAGTGGCGGAGCGACCTTTGGTCGTTCTCGGGCGTGCCCTACGCACGTGCGCCGGTCGGGTCCCTGCGCTGGCGACCACCGCTCCCTCCGGAGCCATGGGACGAGATTCGAGACGCCTCCACGTTCGGAGCTATTGCGCCGCAGTCCGCAGCGGTAGGCGGAGTGACCAGCCCGTCCGATCCCGACGCAGCCGAACCCCAGAGCGAAGACTGCCTCTTCCTCAACGTGTGGACGCCTGCGCTCGACCCGGCCGCTCGGCGGCCGGTCATGGTGTTCGTGCACGGAGGCGGCTTTACGTCCGGCAGCGGGTCCGTGTTCCTCTATCGAGGTGGCAATCTCGTGCGGAACGGCGACGCCGTCGTTGTCACCATCAATTACCGCTTGGGCGCGCTCGGCTTCCTCGGGCACCGGCTGCTGGACGATCCGGACGGACTGGTCGGCAATTGGGGGCTCCAGGACCAGGTCGCAGCGCTGGCCTGGGTGCGTGAGCACATCGTCGGGTTCGGCGGCGATCCCGACAACGTCACGATCTTCGGCGAATCCGCCGGAGGCTTCAGCGTCGCCGCCTTGTTGGGCTGCCCCGCCGCACGAGGTTTGTTTCGCCGCGCCATCGTCCAGAGCGGCGGCGTCCACGTCCATTCGATCGACGATGCGGAACGCGCCGCCGATCGCCTGGCAGCCGTGATGGGTATCGCGTCGTGTGACCGCACCTCGCTCGAACACGTTCCCGCCACCGAGCTGGTCGCCGCGACGGCAGAGATCGGCAAGCGGAGGCCCGATCCTGGCTTGATCCCGCTGCCCTTCCTCCCGGTTGTGGACGGGACGTTCCTACCCGTGCACCCGCTGGACGCCGTTGCCGATGGCGCCGCGGCGGGCGTCGACCTCATGATCGGTACGAACCGGGACGAGCTCACGCTGTTTGGCCTCGGCAACCCCGCCCTCCTGGCGATGGACGAAAACGGCCTGGAGCGTTGGCTGGCCAACGCGGCGCCCGAGATCCCGCCGCTCGAGGTGATCGAGGCGTATCGCGAGATGCGTCGCGGCAGGTCCGAACCGGTCGAGGTCAAGGACATCTGGGTGGCGGCCGGCACGGACATCGTCTTCCGCTGGCCCAGCCTGCAACTGGCCGCGGCCCACGGCTCGCAGACCTCGAAGACCTTTGCCTACCTCTTCGACTGGGAGTCGCCGGCCTTCGACGGCCTGCTGGGCTCGACCCACGCGCTCGAGCTGCCGTTCATCTTCGGTGCGGTGCATATTCCCGTGGTGCAGATCTTCTCGGGCGGTGGTCCTGCCGCAGTGACGCTGTCCCGGCAGATGCAAATGGCCTGGCTCGCGTTTGCGACGCGGGGTGACCCGTCGCACGAGGGCATTGGTGAGTGGCGTCAGTGGGATCGAGCCGAGGCGCGCCACCATGGTCTTCGGCGCGCAGAGCGGCCTCGTCGACGCACCGCGCGACGGTGAGCTGGCCGTGCTGGAGCGATCCCGGGCTCTGCCGATCGCATCGTCTGTTCCCTAGAGGGCGGCTGATGAGGCGGCGGCCCGGGTCCCCCGGAGGGGCAGGTGGCGGATGCCCGAGTGGCGATTTCTGCGCGCGAGGCGTCCATCATGTTCAGCACCACGCCCGCCACGGCAGGTCCCAGATGACCGTTCCTCCGTAAGGACGGTCGCCACAGGTCTCCGACGAGAAGGTCACGGGGTCGTGCAGCACCCGCAGCATCCGTCCTAGGTGGCCACGGACCAGAAGCCCTCTCCGTCGGGTGTGTGCTCGGTAGGCTCGTGCCACCAGACCGGAGCCAGCTCCCTGTGCCGGCGGAACACGTCGTGCGGGAAACCGTTGGCGAAGGTGTCGAGATCGGTCAGGTCCCCGAGGTCCGCATCCACACGGGCATCCTCACGGGGGTCCCGTCCGGGGTCAAGAATGGGTCCGCGGGGGCGTAGCCCAACTGGCAGAGGCAAGGCGCTTAAACCGTCTCCAGTGAGGGTTCGAATCCCTCCGCCCCCACGAACTGCGCTGAACCCCGTGCGCGGCCGCGCCTTGGCGTCGTCAACGAAGACAAGCCGTGCAGGTCGGACCGAGGTAGGGATGTCAAGGCGTGCAACGACCTGTTCTGGGACTTCTGAGCCCAACGGCCGTGCCGTAGAGTGAGTGCGTGATTTCCTGGTTGCCGTCATCGCAACACCATTGAAGGAACCCGACCGAGGAGATGACAGCGACCTCCGGTACCGCGATTTCCGAAGCACGGGCTAGTCCCGAGATGCAGCGAGGGCGGTCTTTCGGTATTACTTCTGTGCCATCCTCGGTGTTCGTCGCAGCCACCGCGATCGTGGGCGTCGCCATTGTCTTCGCTCGGTCCCCGTCGGCCATTCGGCACCCAGAGCTGTACGCCGAAGACGGCTTGGTCTGGTTCTCGAATGCGTACAACTCGGGAGCGTTGCGGCCTCTTGGCTGGGCCCACACCGGCTATCTGCAGACTTTTCCAAGGCTGATCGCCGACGTCGGTCTTCTCGTTCCCATCCGACGGCTTCCATTGCTGTTCGTGGCCGTCGCCATCGCGGTGCAGGTCCTTCCCGCGTGCTTCCTTGTGACGCGCCGGATGGAGAAGGTCATCCCCTCGGTCTGGCTGCGTTGCCTCTTCGCGCTGCTCTACCTGCTGCTCCCGAATTCGCAGGAAATCAACGCGAACCTGACCAACGCCCAGTGGCATCTTGCGTTCTTGGCTTTTCTCGTCGTGATCGCCGATGACGGGGGATGGCCCTGGCGCGCGTTTGATCTTCTGGTCGTGATGATGAGCGCGCTGACCGGACCGTTCGTTGTTGTGCTCGCGCCAATCGCGCTGGTTGTCTACTTCGTCCGTCGCCGGCGATGGACCGTCGTCTTGACCGCTGTGCTCGGGGTGCTCGCGGCGGTCCAACTCGTTGAATTTGCTACGAGTGGAAGTTATCGGAGCCATCTGGCGCCACTCGGCGTATCGGGACCTCGCTTCGCCGAGATATTGGGCGGCCAGGTAGTAGGTGGGACCGCGATCGGTCCACCTGCGACGTCACCGGGGCAACTCGCAAGCCATCCGTGGCTCTCCGCCGTACTGCTCTTGATTGGTGCGGCGATCGTGGCGTTTGCGATGTGGCGCGGACCCGTCGAGTTGCGTCTCCTCAACGCCTTTGCGGGTCTTATTTTGCTCTCAGCACTGGCGAGTCCTGTCGTGTCCGCATCCGGTTTTCAATGGCAGGGGCTCGCTGTGGATGCCGGGGCCCGATATTGGTTCTTGCCCACGTGTGCCCTTGTCGCCGATGTCATCTGGACCTGTGTGTATTTCTATGGTCGGAATCGGCGATTTGCCCTTGTCCCTCTCCTTTGTCTGGCGTGCATCGTCCTCTTCGGTGTCCGCAACAGCTTTGAATACCCGGCTGTCAACCCACGACCTGACTGGGCGGCACAATCGAGTGCGTTTGCTCATGTGCACCGAGGCTCGACGTTTAGGTTCATCGAAACACCGGCTGGGTTCTCCTTCAGGCTGACAAAACACTGAACCACAGGCCGTGAACGGCGACCGTTCCGTGGCATGGCATCTCAGACTGTCCACGTCAACGTTCTCGGCCCCGTCGAATTGGTCGGGGTGGCCTATCCGTTCCAGCGGACGGCCGCGATGGATCTGGTCGTCTACCTCGCGTTCCACCGTCACGGCCTCCGCCACGAGGACTGGGCAGTCGCGCTCTGGCCGGATCGGGCTGTGTCCACCTCTACCCTCTATTCCACGGCGTCCGACGCCCGCCGCGCACTCGGCCGAGCTCCGGACGGCTCGCCACGCTTGCCGTGCGGACCGCAGCTGCGACTGCACCGCTCGGTGGTGACAGACGTCGACCAATTCGCTCTGCTCGCGCAGACCGATGACTGGACCGAGGCGGCCCGGCTCCTGAGGGGTCCGCTTTTCGGCGGGTTGCGCCGGGCGGATTGGGCTGTCCTCGACGGCAGCGAGGCCCAGGTCGAAACGATGATCGTGCAGGCCATCTTGCGGGGCGCGGCCGGCCTGCTGCGTGCCGGCCAGGCGCTCGAGTCGGAGCAACTCGTGCGGCAAGGCCTGCTCGTGAGCCCCTACGACGAACGGCTGTATCGGGCGTTGCTGGTCGCCCTCGAGGCTCAGGGCAACCGCTTCGGGCTGCGCGCCGTCATGGCCCAACTGCTCGCGGTGGCGGGCGACCTGCTCGTGCCACCCCAGCTTGGGAAATGGGAGGGCTGCGGATGGGAGCCCCTGCACCCAGAGACGACCGCCCTGTACCGAGCGCTTCTCGGCGGAGGGCCTGCGACGGGAGGGACACCAGCCAGGCTGTAGGGTGGCGTCCCGCCATGGCGAGAAGCTCTTCTGGAAAATCGGTCGCCCGCGCCGCCGCCACGGGTGGCGGCGCTACCTATCGCGGCCAGATGCCGGTGAACTGGTACGCCGCCCTGGTGTTGATCGTCCTCGTCGGGCTGGCCTCGGTCGCGTTCGCCAAGTACCACTACAACCAGACCGCGTCGACCGTGGAGCCGGCCGTAGGCACCACGTGGCACGGTGCCATCGCCTTCGACATCTGCGGGACGATGCAGCCCGCGCTGGCCGCATCCCCCAGCAGCTCGTCGACGGGTCTCACCACGACGGGAGACGGCGTCCTGTTGATCGCGCCGAAGACAGCCAGCGAGGCGGGGGCCAACGCCACGGTGGGCAAGTTCGCCAGCGGCTATACCGGGTTGACGGTGACCAACACCTCGCTGAAGTACCCGGCCGCCAAGACCCCCGAGTACAAGAACGGCGAGAAGTGCCCAGCCGGCACCCCGGACGCCGGCAAGGCGGGTGTGGTGCAGGCCCGGTGGTGGGTCCTGACGACGACGACCGGCAAGAACGGGCAACTCGAACAGACCAAGGGCGTCACCACGCTCAAGCCGGCCAATCTCCGGTTCCTCAACCGCCAGCTGATCACGGTGGGCTTCGCGCCGAGCAACACCACGCTGCCCAAGCCGCCGGGATCGACCATCACGGCCCTGTTGCAGGCCCTTCAGGGGAACCAGCCGGTCGCCACGACCACGACGACCGCGCCGGCGCGCGACCAGTTCGACGGTGGCCACCACCAGCACCACCGCGGCCACGACCACGAGCACCACCGCCGCAGCGACGACCACGACCGGGGCGTCGACGACCACCACGACGAAGCCTTCGTCCACGACGACAACGAAGTAATGAAGGCGGTCGTCCTCGTCGGGGGCGAGGGGACGCGGTTGCGTCCCCTTACGCTCACGTCACCCAAGCAGATGCTCCCGATCGTCGGCGTGCCGATGATCGAGCGCGTCCTCGGCCAGCTCGCTTCGCACGGCGTGGACGAGGCGGTGCTCTCGCTCGGCTACCTCCCCGACGCCTTCATGGAGGCCTACCCCGAGGGCCGGGCGGCCGGGGTGCGGTTGACCTACGCCGTCGAGCCCGAGCCCCTCGACACGGCCGGTGCCGTGCGCTTCGCGGCGACCTTTGCCGGTATCGCCGAGACCTTCGTCGTGGTCAACGGTGACGTGCTCACCGACCTCGACCTGACCGGCCTCGTCGCCTTTCACCGGCGAGCGGGAGGCGGAGGGGACCATCGCCCTGCATCCCGTCGCCGATCCTTCGGCGTTCGGCGTGGTGCCGACCGATTCGGAGGGTCGGGTCACCGCCTTCGTCGAGAAGCCGCCGCGCGACGAGGCGCCGACCAACGAGATCAACGCCGGGACCTATGTGCTGGAGGCCTCGGTGCTCGAGCGGATCCCCGAGGGCGGGCGGGTCTCCATCGAGCGGGAGACCTTCCCGGCCATGGTGCGCGACGGCAGGCTCTTCGCCCGGTCCGACGACGCCTACTGGCTCGACACGGGCACACCGTCGGCCTTCCTCGAGGCCAATTTCGACTACGTGGCGGGGAAGCGTGGTCCGCTGGTCGCCCCCGGGCTGGTCGATCGACGGCCGGGGCGTTCTCGTCGAGGGCGAGAGCGAGGTCTCGGGCGACGTCGTCGCGCCCTCCGGTACTTTTCGCCGGTTGCGTGATCGAGCCGGGTGCCCGGGTGGAGCGCAGCATCCTCGGCCGTGGCACCGTCGTCTCCGCCGGCGCCGTCGTCAGCGACTCCGTGTTGATGGAGGACTGCCACGTGGCCGGCGACGCCAAGGTCTCGGGCTCGGTCATGGGCCCCCGCTCCGTCGTGGGGCAACGGGGCGACGTGCGCCCGGTCTCGGTGCTCGGCGCCGACGCCGTGGTCTCCTCCGGAACGCTGGTCGACGGCGAACGGGTGTCGGGCTAAGAAGGGCGGCGCATGCGCACCCTGGTCACTGGCGGCGCGGGTTTCATCGGTTCGAACCTGGTGGACCGGCTGCTGGCCGAAGGTCACGAGGTCGACGTGGTCGACGACTTCTCCACCGGCTCGCTCTCGAATCTGTCCGAGGCGCGCGGACAGCGGCGGCCGGGCGCTCACGATTCACCACCTCGACATCACGGCGCCGGCGGTCGTCGAGCTGATGGCCCGCCGCCGGCCCGGAGCTCGTCTTCCACCTGGCGGCCCAGGCCGACGTCCGGGTGTCGGTCGCCCGGCCGGCCCACGACGCCGACGTCAACATCATCGGATCGCTGCAGATCCTCGAAGGGGCCCGCCAGGCCGAGACCGAGCGCGTCGTGTTCGCCGCCAGCGGGGGCACGCTCTACGGCGACCCGGCGCCGGAGGAGCTTCCGGTCCGCGAGTCGCACGCCCAGCAGCCGCTGTCGCCCTACGGCGTCGCCAAGAAGTCGGTGATCGACTACCTCGTCGCCTACCGCGAGCTGCACGCGCTCGAGTTCTCCGCGCTCGCCCTCGGCAACGTCTACGGCCCGCGGCAGGACCCGCACGGGGAGGCCGGTGTCGTGGCCATCTTCGCCGAGCGGATCCTGCGGGGCGAGCCGGTCACGATTTTCGGGGACGGCGAGCAGACGCGGGATTTCGTGTTCGTCGACGACGTCGTCGACGCCTTCGTGCGGGCCGCGACGCGTGGCGGCGGCCTCGTCTGCAACATCGGGACGGGAACGCGAGACCTCGGTGAACGAGTTGCTCGTCGACCATGGCCGCCCAGGCCGGCGTCGAGGTCGCGCCGGTCTTCGCGCCGTTGCGGCCGGGCGAGCTGTTGCGCTCGTGCCTCGACATCAAACGTGCGGCGATTCAGCTGGGCTGGCGGCCCTGGACCGAATTGGCCGACGGCACCCGGGCCGTGCTCGAGTTCGTCGGCGCCACAGCTGGGCTGAGGGCGACTCAGCGGAAGAGGTCCTCGTCGGGCGGGCGGACGATCTCGGCGCGGACCGAGGCGGGCCGCAGCCACGCGGCCGGGACGCCACGCACGATGGCCACCGGGATGCCGCGGTCCTTGCCCATGACGAGTTCCGCCGCGCCGGCGATCTCGTCGGCGACGCAGACCTCGGTCGCCGCCAGCTCGCGACCTCCTGCGTCGAGGGTGCCCCTTGAGGTCGACCACCGCCGCGACGCCCGCACAGCCGATGGCCACGTCGGTGACCCCGCGGCGCCAGGCACGCCCGAACGTGTCCGAGACGATCACGCCGACGGTCGACCCCGAGCAGGCGGTCCAGGGCCGCCCGGATCCGGCGCGCCGAGCGGTCGGCGTCCTCGGGGAGCAGCGCGGCGGTGCCCGCCGCCACGTTGGAGAGGTCGACGCCGGCGTTGGCGCAGACGAACCCGTGGCGGGTTTCGCTGATGATGAGGTCGCCCCTGCGACGCAGGATCCGCACCGACTCCCGCTCGACCAAGGCGACCTTGGCCTCAGGGTCGGCGTGATCGAGCTCGACCATGCGGCCCTCGGCCTTCGAGACAACCTTCTGGGTCACCACGAGGACGTCGCCCGGACGGAGCTCGGGGCCGTCCGGCGCGCGCCGGTGCCACGGCCGCGGCGATGAGGTCGCCCAGGTCAGCGCCCGGCGTCCACCTCACCGATGCCGGTGAGCGGAATGAGGGTCACGCCCTCAGCGCCGGGCATCGCACACCACCCGGGCCAGCTCGGCCGCCCGTTCCGGAGAGCTCATGACCGTCGGCGCCACGATGCAGCGCAGCCCTTCGGCCTCGACCGCGCCAGCGCGTGCGCCGTCCGCCTCGTCGATGACGAGGGTCCCGACCCACGGCGCGTACAGCCGGGCGACCCCGACGACCGAGGCTTCTGTGCCCAGCTCGCGGAGCAAGCGGTCGGCCGGGCCCTTCAGACGCGGCTCCCGCGATGATGGGGGAGACCGCGACGACGTCGTCGCGCCGTGCCCGCAGGGCCTCCACCACGCCGGGGACTGCGAGCACCGGTCCGATGGAGACCACGGGATTGGACGGGCAGACGACGATCTGGTCCGCGTCGGCCAAGGCCGCCATGACACCCGGCGCGGGGCGCGCGTTCGTCGCCCCCTCGAAGCGCACGCGGTGCACCGGCACGTCGTGAGCCGAGGCGGACGAAGTAGTCCTGGAAGCCCACCTCGGTGCCGGCCGGCCCCAGGGCGCTGGCGGCGGCGAGCGTGAGCCGCGTCCGCAGCGGGTCGTCGGTGACAGGCAGCAGGCGGACTCCGATGCCACGGCGTTGGCACAGCGCGGCCGTCACCGTGCTCAGGGGCTCGCCCGCGGCGAGGCGGCCGGTGCGGAAGAGGTGGGTGGCCAGGTCACGGTCACCCAGCCGGAACCAGACCTCGCCGCCCAAGCGGCCCAGCTCGTCCATCACAGCCCAGCTCTCGCCGGCCACCCCCCATCCCGTCTCGCGGTTGTCCATGCCGGCCAGCGTGTAGGTCACCGTGTCGAGGTCTGGGCTGATGAAGAGCCCGTGGAGGATCATGTCGTCGCCGACGTTGACCACGGCGGTGATCTCGTCGCCCGGCATGACGCGCACCAGGCCAGAGAGCATTCGGGCGGCGCCGACGCCGCCGCACAGGGCCACCAGCACGCAGCGAGCATAGGAGCGCGAGCGAAGAGGTCCGTTCGGGGCCCCTGGTACCATCGCCGCCCGCCATGCCCACCGCGATCCCGTTGGAACGGCACTCGACGGTCGTGTCCGTCCTGCGAGAGGCCGCCAGCGTCAACGGCGACGTCGAGGCCTACGTGGAGCCGGCCGGGGCGGGGGCGCGCCGGTCGCTGACCTTCGCCCAGTGGGACCGTGCCGCCGACGGCGTGGCCGGCTACCTGGAGGGGCGGGGCGTCCGCAAGGGCGACGTCGTGTGCCTGCTCCTGCCGTCGTGCATCGACTACGCCGTCCTCTACGCGGCCCTGCAGCGTCTGGGCGCGATCACCTCGGGCATCAATCCGCGCATGGGCGCCCAAGAGGTGGCCTCCATCGTGGAGCGGGCGGTGCCCGTGCTGATGGTCGTCGATACGGACGCGGCCGTGCCCCCCGAGGCCGCCCGAGTGCCACAGGTGACGCGCGCCGAAGTGGCCGAGGCCTGGGACTTGGCACCTCCGACGTCGTGGCCTGAGCTCGACCCGCACGACCCGGTGGCGGTGGTGTGGACGAGTGGGACGACGGGGCGGCCGAAGGGCGCCGTGTTCGACCACGCCAACCTCGCCGCGGTGGCCCGCGGCACCGACGTGCTCAGCCAACCGGGCGACCGCCGGTTGTCGCCCCTGCCGTTCGCGCACGTCGCCTACATGACCCGCGCCTGGGACGAGATCGCGCACGCGGTCACCACCGTCATCACCCCGACACCGTGGCGGGCCGACGACGCGATCCGCATCATGGCCGACGAGCAGATCACCGTCGGCCAGGGGGTGCCGACACAGTGGGCGCTCATGTTGGCGTCCGACCGGTTGGCCGATGCCGACCTCGGCGCGCTCCGCGTCGTGGGCACCGGCGCGGCCCGCATGAGCGCGACGATGGTGGCCGAGGTGCGACGACGGTTCGCGGCTCCCGTCGTCGTCCGGTACACCTCGACCGAGGCTTCGCTCGGGACCGGCACCACGCTGACGTCGTCGGACGCCGAGGTGGCGACGACCGTGGGTCGCCCCGTCCCCGGCGTCGAGCTCGCGATCGTCGACGACGCCGGCGCGCCCGTCGACCCGGGCTCGATCGGACGGGTCATGCTGCGCTCGCCGGCCGCCATGCGCGGTTACTGGGGACAAGGTCCGGGACGCGGCCGCACGGCGCACGAGCTGATCGACGTCGACGCGACCGCAGCCGGTGCTGACGCCCGAAGGCTGGCTGAACGACGGGCGATTTCGGACTGGTGACCCGGGAAGGGAACCTCCAGTTGGCCGGCCGTGCCCACGAGCGCTACATCAGGGGTGGCTACAACGTGTATCCGGCCGAGGTCGAAGAGGCTCTTGCCTCACACCGCAGCATCGCCCGGGCCGCCGTGGTCGGGGCGCCCGACGACGTACTCGGCGAGATCGGGGTGGCAGTGGTGGTGGCCGAGCCGGGCACTGAACCCGAGCTCGGCGTCCTGCGGGCGCATTGTGCGGCGCAGCTGTCGGACTACAAGGCCCCCGATGCCCTGGTCGTGGTCGACGAGCTTCCCCTCACCGCGATGATGAAGGTGGATCCGGTGCGCCTGGGCGCCCTCGCGGCGCGGGCGGCCGAGGAGCGCCGGTCGGCCCGGGAACGGGATCGTGGGGCCGGCGCCGGGATGGTAGGCAGTGGCCACAACGAAGAGGCCGCCAAGGCTGACAAGAAGGAGCGAGCATGAGCCCCACCAAGCGAGTCGGTGAGTCCGACCCCAATCGGGGGACGGCTCCTGAGGCGATCACCTCCGGCCGCTACGAGGGCCAGGTCGCGATCGTCACCGGGGCAGGATCGGGCATCGGGCGGGCCACCGCGCGGCGGCTCGCCGCCGAGGGAGCCGCCGTTGCCTGTCTCGATCTGGCCGAAGATGCCATCGCCGCCGTCGCGGCCGAGATCAACCACGAGGCGGCCGAGGTCGGTGGACGGGCCATCGCTTTGCGCTGCGACGTCACCGACGAGGGCGGGGTGGCCGCCGCGGTAGCGCAGTCGAAGTCCGAGCTCGGCGAGATCACGAATCTGTGCAACATCGCGGGCATCGGTGGGTTCGCCCACACGCCCGAGCAGTCCCTGAGCGGGTGGGACAAGATCATCGCGGTCAACCTGACCGGCACCTTCCTCATGTGCCGGGCCGTCCTTCCCGGGATGATCGAACACGGCGGCGCCATCGTGAACACGGTCTCGACGGCCGGCATCATCGGTCAGCCCTACTCGGCGGCGTACTGCGCGTCCAAGGGCGGGGTCAAGATGCTCACCAAGGCGTTGGCCGTCGAGTACATGGCGCGCGGGGTCCGCGTCAACGGCGTCGCACCCGGTGGGGTCGACACGCCGATCATCCACAACTTCGGGCCGCCCGAAGACTCGGACTGGAAGCTGATCGAGCGGTTGATGACGCCGATCGGGTTCGCGTACCCCCACGAGATAGCCGGGGCCTTCGCCTACCTCGGCTCGCACGAGGCCGACTACGTCACCGGTGCGATTCTGTCCATCGACGGGGCGATCACGACCTGAGCGACGTCCCCACGCCGCCGGGCGCGTCGATCACGCGCCTGCGGGTCGCCCTCGACGCGACACCGCTCCTCGGGCTCCCCACGGGCATCGGTGCCTTCTGCCAGGGCGCGCTGGGCGCGTTGTCGTCGCGGCCCGGCGTCGCCGTGCACGCGTTTGCGGTGAGTTGGCGCCGCCGGTCACTGCTGGAGGGCAAGCTCCCCGCGGGTGTGGAGTCGACGCAACGCGCCATGCCGGCGCGTCCTCTTCATGCGCTCTGGGCCCGGCGCGACGTCCCGCCCGTCGAATGGTTCATCGGTCCGGCCGACGTCGTCCACGGGACGAACTTCGTGGTGCCCCCGACCCGCCGCGCCGCGGCGGTGGTCTCGGTCCATGACCTCACCCCTCTGCACCACCCCGAACTCTGTGACGCCGCGACGTTGGCCTACCCGGGACTGATCCGCCGGGCCCTGGCTCGGGGGGCCTGGGTCCATGCCGACTCGGGGTTCGTCGCCGGCGAGGTGGTCGAGGCATTCGGGGCCCACCCCGAGCGCGTGCGCGTGGTCCACCCGGGGGTGCCCCCACTGCCCGAGCTGAGCGACGCAGAGGCTGAGGCCGCCGTGCGACGCCTCCTACCCGCTGGGACCGGGCGGTACTGCCTGGCCGTGGGGACCGCCGAGCCACGCAAGGACCTCCCTGGCCTGGTCCGCGCGTTCGGCGACGTGGCCGCGCACCACGCGCGACGTGTCGCTCGTGTTGGCAGGCCCGCCCGGTTGGGGCGTCCAGGCCCTCGACGAGGCCATCGCGGCCTCGCCGGCGCGAGCGAGGATCGTGCGGACCGGCTGGGTCGAGGACGCCGACCTGGCCGCGCTCCTCGGTCGCGCCGCCGTCCTGGCCTTTCCGTCGCTCTACGAGGGGTTCGGGTTCCCGCCGTTGCAGGCCATGCGCGCGCAGGTGCCCGTCGTCGCGACGCGCGCCGGGTCGCTGCCCGAGGTCCTGGGCGACGGTGCGCGGCTGGTGGATACGGGCGACCGCGACGGCCTGGCCGCGGCGCTCGAGGCGTGCCTGTCCGACGAATCCGTACGACGGAGCCTGATCGCAGCAGGGACCGCCTGGGTGGCCCGCTTCTCGTGGGCCTCGTGCGGCGAAGGGCTCGAACGGCTGTACCGCGATGCGTCCGGGAACCGGCGTGACTGACCCGCCCCCCACCGTGCTCGTGGCCGTCGAGCAGCTGCGCCGGCAGGTGCCCGGGGGGATCGGTGCGTACGCGCGCGGTCTCCTGGGCGGCCTGGCGCGCTGGTGACGGCGATGGCGTCGACGTGACGCTGTTGGCCAGCCGGCCGCCACGGCACGGCGGCGATCCTCTCGCCGCGTTCGGTTGCCCGCTCGTCGTGTCACCGCTTCCGGGCCGGCTGATGACGAGGGCGTGGGACCACTCGTGGCTCCGCGCTCCCGAAGGGTTCGACGTGGTCCACTCGGTGTCGCTGGCCGCGCCGATGCTGCGGCCGGGGAGCCAAAGCCGCCTCTCGGTCACGGTGCACGACGTTGCCTGGCACCGCCATCCCGAGGCCACCACCGGGCGAGGCCGGCGTTGGCACGAGGCGGCCCTGTGCCGAGCCCGCGACTCTGCGGCGTCCCTCGTCGTCCCCTCCCGTCTCGTTGCCGCCGATCTGGTCGCGTTCGGCGTCGATGCGGCGCGGATCACGATCGTCCGCGGTGGCAGCGATCACCTGGAACCACCCGACGAGGACGCCACCGCCGCCCTGCTGCGCCGCGTCGGCGTCGCCGGCGAGTACCTCCTGACGGTCGGCACGCTCGAGCCGCGCAAGAATCTGGACCGCCTGGTCGAGGCGTTCCGGCGGGTACGCCCTTCGTTGCCCGAACGTTGGCCGCTCGTGATCGTGGGCCCGACGGGCTGGGGTCGCCGGGCCCGCCCGCCCGACACCGACGGCGTCGTCTTCACAGGATCCGTCCCGGACCCCGTGCTCTCGGGTCTCTACCGTCACGCCCGGGCCTTCGCCTACGTCCCGCTCACCGAGGGCTACGGGCTCCCCCCGCTCGAGGCGATGCGGATGGGGACACCGGCGGTGGTGTCGGCGGAGGTGCCGAGCGTGCACGATCTCGGCGAATCGGGGCCGGCCCCGGCTCGGATCGTCGACCCGTTCGACATCGACGACGTGGCGGCCGGACTCGGCGCCGTCCTGAGCGACGACGCGCTGCGCGCCGACCTGATCTCCCGCGGGACCGCGCTCGCGGCGGCCCGCACGTGGCACGTCGCGGCGCGCGAACACGTCGCCCTGTGGAAGAAACTGCGATGACGGGCGGCGGGCCGCTCAAGGTCTCTCTCGACGTCTCCGCCGTGCCGGCGCTCCCGGGAGGGGCGGGGCAGTACACCTTGGCGCTCGCCCGGGGCCTGGCGCTGCACCCTGGCGTGGAGCTGACCTTGGTGGCGCGGCGCGGCGACGCCGCGCGTTGGGACGAGATGGGCGCGGCCCGCCTCCAGGCGCAGGTCCCGCGGTCGCGACCGGGTCGCCTCGCCTACGAGCAACTGGGCCTGCCCGCCCTTCTGCGAGGGGCCGGGGTGTCCGTGCACCACGGGCCGCACTACACCATGCCGGCGCGTGCACCAGTCCCGTGTGCGGTCACCATCCACGACTGCACTTTCTTCGATCACCCCGAGTGGCACCTCCGTTCCAAGGCGGCGTTCTTTCGGCGAGCCATCCGCCGGGCTGCGCTCAACGCGGGGGTGCTGATCTGCGTGAGCCAGGTGACGGCGGAACGGCTGCACGCGAGCGTGCCCGTCCGCGCGCCGGTGGTCGTGGCGCCGCACGGCGTGGACCATGGGCGGTTCTCGCCCACCGAGCCCGGCCCGGGCGCGGACGCCGCCGCGCTGGCCGCGCTCGGGCTGCCGGCCGACCGGCCGATCGTGGCCTTCGTCGGCACGCTCGAGCCGCGCAAGGGGGTGGCAACGCTGGTCGCCGCGTTCGACGCGCTGGCAGCGACCCGACCCGACCCGGTGCTCGTGCTCGGGGGCCAGACCGGCTGGGGGATGGGCGAGACGGAGCGGGCGTTGGCGGCCGCCCGGCACCCGGACCGGATCGTGCGCACCGGCTATCTGCCCGACGCGGCAGTGCCTGCCTTGTTGCGCCAGGCGGCCGTCGTGGCGTACCCCGCCTTGGAGGAGGGATTCGGCCTGCCCGCGCTCGAGGCCCTCGCGTGCGGCGCCCCGCTGGTGACCACCGAGGGAACGGCGATGGCGGAGCTGGCGGGCGACGCCGCCCTGCTGGTCCCGCCGGGCAGCGTCACGCCGCTGGCTGAGGCGATCGCCATCGCCCTCGACCAGGGGCGGGAGACGGAGCGCCGGGGACTGGGTCTGGCCGTGGCGGCGGAACGAACGTGGGAGGCAAGCGTGGCCGAGCACCTCGGCGCCTATGCGCTGGCTCGCTCGGCCTCGCTGTAGGGTTCGGCGAATGCGCGCGTTGATCACCGGGGGGAAGGGTTTCGTGGGCCAGTGGCTCGCCGCGCACCTGAAGGACCACGGGGACGACGTCGCGGTGATCGACCTCGAGACCGACGTGGCCGACGGGTCGGCGGTGCGACGGGTGTTCCACGACGTGGCTCCCGACGCCGTCTACCACCTTGCGGCCATGACCCACGTGGGAGAGAGCTGGGAGGACCCCAGTCAGGTGCTTCGGGTCAACGTGCTCGGGACGGCCGAGGTCCTGGCGGCCGCCCGCACGTTGCCGCAGGCCAGGGTCCTCGTCGTGAGCTCGGCGGAGGTGTACGGGGTGGTCGGCCCCGAGCAGCTCCCGCTCGGAGAGTCGACCCCGACGGCACCGGCCAGCCCGTACGCGGCCAGCAAGCTGGCCGCCGAAGCCGTGGCGCTCCAGGCCTGGCGCGGCTACCGCCAGCCGGTCATCGTCGTGCGCCCGTTCAACCACATCGGCCCCGGGCAGTCGCCGAACTTCTTCGTCCCCGCACTGGCCAAGCGGATCGTCGAGGCCCGCCGGTCGGGGGCAGGTTCTCTGCGCGTCGGGACGCTGACCACGCGCCGGGACTTCACCGACGTGCGCGACGTGGTGGTCGCGTACCGCCTCTTGATCGAAAAAGGTGCTCCCGGTGACGTCTACAACGTGTGCTCGGGCCGCGACGTGGCGATGTCGGATGTCGCCGCCCAGCTGCTGGCGCTGGCCGGCGCCGACCTCACGTTGGAGACTGACCCCGAGCTCGTGCGGCCCGTCGACGTGCCCGTGCTCCGCGGTGACGCCGGTCGGCTGCACGCTGCCACCGGCTGGCAGCCGTCCATCCCGCTCGCGACAACGCTCGCCGACGTCCTGGCCTCGTGGGAGGCGGACTGACGGCGAGCGTTGTCGGCGTGGTGCCGAAGGCGATGCTCAGGCGCTGACGCGCTGGCGGATCTGGATGCGCACCTCGCGCGCCTGCTCGCGGGCCTTGATGGTGATCTGCGACACCGAGGCCGGCAGCTTGTCCTCGAGGGGCTGCAGCGTGCGTCTCGACGAACTGCGCGGCCGACTCGGCCAGGTCGTCGATCTGGGCGAATCCCTTGGCCACGCCCTGGCGGACGTCGCCGATGCGCTGGTCGAGCGGGAGCTCCTTGGAGAGGCGCTTCTGCAGCTCGACCCGCTGGACCTGGGCCCGCTGATAGGCCAGGACCCCGAGGCCGACGGCGACGTACGCCGCGTCGCGGGCGAGGTCGGTGACACCCTTCGAGAGGGTGCCGATGTTGTTGGTCACGTCAGGCATGATGCCTCCTGTCTTGTCCGTTGACTCTGTCGATCTGCTGGCACGGTCCCGGCTCTCGGTCCCGCGTCTTCGTGTACTAGAGTATCATGTTTGTTAAACAGTAGCAAGCACCGAGCACGAAATCCGTGCCTGGGGGGGATATCGCGGAACAGATAGCCTCAGCCACCTGATGGACGCCCAAGTGCCGGCCGTGGTCGCCGTCATGGTCACCACCGAGCCCGGCCCGTGGTTCGACGAGGCCCTTTCCTCCCTGGCCTCCCAGGACTACCAGGAGCTCTCCGTGCTGGTCCTGGCGACCGGTGACGACACCCCCGAGGTCACCGAGCGCGTCGGGCGCGTGCTGCCCGACGCCTTCGTCCGGCACCTCCCTGGCCGTCCCGGGTACGGGGCCGCCAGCAACGAGGTCCTGGGGATGGTGGAGGGCGCCGCCTTCTATCTGCTGTGTCACGACGACGTCGCGCCGGACCCCGATGCCGTGCACAAGCTCGTCGAAGAGTCGTTCCGCTCCAACGCCGGGGTCGTCTCGCCCAAGTTCGTGAATTGGGACGACCCGAGCGTCCTGCTCCACGTCGGAATGAGCTGCGACAAGACCGGTGCCGTGGTCGACCGGATCCTCGAAGGTGAAGTCGACCACGGCCAGCACGATGCGGTGCGTGACGTCTTCGTGGCCCCGGGTGGCTGCATCCTCATCCGCGCCGACCTGTTCCGTGAGCTCAAAGGCTTCGACCCGGGCATCGTCGCCATGGGCGAGGACCTCGACCTGTCGTGGCGGTGCCAGGTGGTCGGCTCGCGAGTCGTCGTCGCGCCGGACGCGCGGGTGCGGCACCGCGAGGCGGTGGCCAGCGGGCTCGCCCCGGTGTCGGTGGGTCGAGCCCTCCAGGGGCGGCACCCCGCCACGATGCAGTCGCTGCAGCGCCGCCACGAGCTACGCGCCGTCCTCAAGTGCTACACCCGGACCCACCTCGTGCGGGTCCTGCCGCAGGCTGCGCTGCTGGCATTGGGCGAGGTGCTGGTCGCCCTCTTGGCCCGCGACGGGGCCCGGGCGCGGGCCGTGTTCGGCGCGTGGACCTGGAATGCCCGTCGCCTGACCGAGATCTCGCTGCTGCGCGGCGAGCTGGCCGAGCATCGCCTGTTCCCCGACAGCGAGGTGCGTCGCTTGCAGCTTCGTGGCAGCGCCCGCCTGTCGCGTTACCTGAGCCGGCTGTCCCACCAAGGCCTCGAAGCCGCCAACTCGGTGGCCCTCTCACCCGAACGCGTCGAGCGGGAGAACGAGCGAGCGGCGGTGGCGGTCCTCACCGGGAGCGTGGGGTCGGCCTTCAGCGAAGACTCCGATTTTGACGAGCTCGACGACCTGGGTCGCCGAGCCGGCCGCGACCGGTTCGGCCGCCGGGTCCGCACCTCCCCCTTGAGCACCGGGACGTCAGCGCCTCGTGGCGGTGCTCGTCGCGCTGTTCGTGATCGTGCTTGGCACCCGCGACCTGTTCTTCGGCACCCTCCCTCTCGTCGGCCAACTGGCGCCCTTGCCTTCGTGGTCCACCACGTGGCACCACTTCTTCTCGGGTTGGCAGTCGATCGGCGTGGGCACGACGGCACCCGCCACACCGGTCTTCGGCCTCTTCGGCATTACGGGCACCGTGCTCTTCGGCGCAATGGGCACGTTGCAGCGCGTCCTCCTGTTGGGGTGTATCCCCCTCGGTGCGCTCGGTGTGGCGCGTTTCATGCGGCCGCTCGTGTCGTCGCGGGCGCGGGTCGTCGCCGTCATCGCATACCTCGGCCTGCCGCTGCCCTACGGCTCGCTGGGCGCCGGCCGCTGGGATGGCCTCGTTGCCTACGCGATCTTTCCGTTCATCGCATTGTGGCTGGCCCGGGCCGGCGGGCTGGATCCCTACGCGGTGCGGGCCGGGACGCGCTGGCGCAGCAAGCCGGCGGGGCAGGTCGCGATCCTGGGCGTCCTGATTGCGGTCGGTGCCGCGTTTGCGCCCGCCCTGGCGCCGCTCGTTCTCGTGACTGCGCTGGCCTGGAGCTTGGGCTCCGTCCTGGTGGGAGCGCGCGAGTCCCGATGGCGCGTGCTGGTGGTGGCGCTCGAGGCCCTGGTGGTGGCGGTGGTGCTGGCGGCGCCGTGGGTTATCGGCACGGCGCTGGCCGGCAAGGGCTCGGTGGCCATCTTCGGACTGCCGATCTCGGGTGCGACGGCGCCGGACTGGGGAGAGATCGTCCGTTTCGCCGTCGGACCGGTTGCCCGCTCACCGCTCGTCTGGTTGTTGGTCGCTGCGGCCGCGCTCCCGCTCGCGCTCGGACGTGGGATCAGGCTCCTGTGGGCGGCGCGGCTCTGGGTCACCGCCTGTGCGTCGTGGGGGCTCGCCCTGGCGGCCGTGCGCGGCGACATGGGGTCGTTCGCCCCCTCGTTCACGGTCGTGCTCGCACCGGCGGCGCTGGCGGTCGCCGCCTGCCTCGGCGTGGGGATCTCTTCTTTCGAGAACGACCTCACCGGACGCGAATTCGGTTGGCGCCAATTGAGCAGTGCCGCCGCGGTCATCTTCGTTGCGGTCGGGATGCTGCCTGTGGTTGCAGGGGCCGTCGGTGGCCGGTGGGGTCTGCCGTCCCAGGGGATCGAACAGCCGCTTTCCTTTCTCGACCATCCCGGGGCGACCGACGCCGCACGGGTCCTCTGGCTCGGCGACCCGCGGGCCCTTCCGGTCGGCGGGTGGTCGGTTGAGCCAGGTCTCGCCTACGCACTGACGCCCGCTGATCTGCCGGACGCGTCGCAGGTGCTCACCCCGGCCGGGCCGGGACCGGCCGTCCTGGTGGCGGACGCGGTGCGGCTCGCGACCTCCGGCGGCACCGTGCACCTGGGCCGGCTCCTGGCCTCGGCGGGTGTGCGCGACGTCGTCGTGGTCCAGGGCTTGGCCCCTTCGACGGTCGCCTCGCTCACTCCGACGGTCAACGCGCCGCCGCCAAAGGGGCTCGAGACCGCGCTGCTCGGGCAGGATGACCTGCACGTCGTCCCGGGCGAAGTCGGCGTCCAGGTGTTCGAGAACGACGAGGCCATGCCGGTCACCGCCCAGCGCGCCGCCCCGTTGCCCGTGGTGGGATCGTGGTCGTATCCGAGTGGGGCGGATGTCGTGGGCTGGCAACCGCTCCTGAGCTCATTGTCGGGGTCGTCGCCCGCCACGAGCCAGATCCAGGCGGGCACCGTCTACGCCGGGTACGCCCCGGCCGGCAGCTTTGCGCTGACCGTCGACGGCCGATCGGTCCGCCCGCAGCCCGCATTCGGTTGGGCGGCGCAGTACGCCACGACGAAGGGCCGGGCCGAGTTCGCATTGTCGCAATTCCCGTGGGTGCCGTTGGCCGTCTTGGCCGAGGTGGCCCTCTGGGTCGTCCTGGTGGCCGCGCTCGTGGGCCGGCGTCGCGCCAGGTCCCGCCCCGGTCATCGGAGCGCGTCGTGAGCCCGGCGCAGCACGGCCGGGCCGCCCACCACACGTCGGAGCGGCGCTGGCCGGTGCTCCTCGTCGTCGCCGCGGTGATCGTGATCGTCGGTGTCGTGGCGGGCACGCGTGGGTCCCCAGCTCCGTCTGGCGACGCTGGCGGTTCCCGCCTCGCTGGTGAGCCCGCCCGACGCCGAATCGTCGGCGTGGTACTGCGCCGGGCAGTCGGTGGCCTCGGGCGCCGCCCCCGGCTTCCCGGTGCTCTCGAACACGACGGTGCACGCGGTGGTCGCCGAGGTCACGTCCGTCTCGGACTCGGGTGCAACGGTGCACTCTGCGGTCTCGGTGCCGGCGCGAGGCGTGATCGCACCGTCATTGCCGAGCCTTTCGTCGGGCTCGTGGGAAGCCTCGACGGTCACCGTCGCCGGCGGCGGGGTGGCCGTCTCGCAAGCGGTGCACGGGTCCACGGGGTGGTCCGTGGCCCCCTGCCAGAGCACGACATCGGCCAATTGGTACTTCCCCGACGGATCGACGGCCGATGGCAACGCGCTGCACATCGCGCTCTTGAACCCGACGTCGTCACCGGTGGTCGTCGATCTGACCTTCGACACCGCGGCGGGCCCCGTGCAGCCGATCAACTACCAGGGCGTCGTGCTCAGCCCGGGGGCCGTCCTGGTGGAGGACGTGGGGTCCGTGGTGCAGAAGACCGCACAGGTGAGCACGGTGGTCACGGCGCGGCACGGGTCGCGTCGTCGCCGCGGCGCTCCAGGCGTACGTCGGTTCGAGCGCTGGGCTCGCGGTCGTGGCCGGCGTGACCCACGCCGAGCCGCACTGGGCGATCCCGCAGGCGCAAGAGGTTGCGGGGGGCAGTTCGTACATCGACGTGTTCAACCCGGGCACCGTGCCCGAGGCCGTGTCGGTGCACCTGCGGCTGGCCTCGGGACCGTTGGCGCCCCTGACGCGCACGGTGGCGCCCGGCGCGACATGGTCCCTCCAATCGAGCGCTCAGACGCGAATCCCCGTCGGCGCGCCCTATTCGGCCCGGGTGGACGCGACAGGCGGGCCCGGCGTGGTGGTCAGTCGTTCCGTGGCGGCGCCCAGCTCCGCCTCGGCGCCGCAGGCCGGTCTTGTCACTGCCGTCGGCGCCCTCGCTTCGGGGACGCCGACGCACGAGTGGATCGTGCCGCCACCGGGGACGAGCGGCAACCTTGCCGTCAGCGGTGCGGCCCCGCACACGCTGGCCGTCCTCAACCTGAGCAGTGCGCGCGAGACCTTCAGCGCCTACGCGCTGGCACCGGGGCGCCAGCAGCGCCTCGTGAACTCGGAGGTGCTCGAGCCGGGCGCGACCGCGCTGATCTCGGGTACGACGCTTTCGCAGGCGGGGCTCGATGCCATCGTGGTGCGCGGCGCCGGTCCCATGGCGGTGAGCGAGGACCTCACGCCCAGCGGGATGGTCGGCGCCGTCACCATGCCCGGCCTCCCCTTGGCCGCTCCCATCGGCCTCTGATCGTTAGAGGCGGTGGCGCTGGTAGCGGCGCCACAACAGCCGGCCCCCGACCGCCACGATGGCGAGACAGAGCAGGGCGAAGAGGAACGGACCAGCCAGTCGGACGACCCCGTCGACCCCGGCGACGAACCCGCCGACGCTGTCGTGCCACGACTGCACCAGGCCGGACTCGGGGAGCGGGCCCGGCCGCGGTGGGGGCCCGTTCTCGCCGACGGTCACGTTGAGCGTCGAGTAGGACGTCTCGCTGGTCAGGACCTGGAGCTGGCCCTGCAGCTGCTCGATCTGGGACTGGGTGCCGTCGAGCTGCTCCTGGACGGCCAGGATGTCGCCGATGCTCGTTGCCTTGGCGAGGATCGAGAGGTACTGCTGGCGGGTCTCCTCGAGCGCGGAGAGGCGAGCCTGCAGGTCGACGTACTGGCCCGTCACATCGGTGGCCTTGGTCGAGACGTTCGACGTCTTGCCGTAGTGCTCAGCCTGTTTCAGCACGGCGGAGAAGTTGCCGACCGGCACCTCGAGGGTGATGGTGCCGAACGGTGTGCCCCCGGCCGGCCCGTTCTGGTTCGTCGAGTTGGCGACGAAGCCGCCGTAGGCGCTCGCCAGGCCGGTCAGGCGGGCCATGGTCTGGGCCAGGTCACCGCGGCCGACGACCAAGCCGAGGGTCCCCGTCTGTTCGATCTTGGCCGACTGCCCGACCGAGTCCTTGGGGAGCGACGAGGTGCTCGGGGCGGCGCTCGCCGCGTTGCCCGCGCCGCCGCCGGCCGCGTGTTGCGTGCCGAACGCCGTGCCGTTCTGACTGAGCCCTGCTGCACCGGATTGGCCCCGGACGGCGGGCGACGTCGTGGTCGTCGAAGGACCGATGACCGCGCCACCCGATCCCGCCGCCTTCGGCGTCCTTAGCCCCGATGTCACGCTCTGGTTCGGACGCGAGCCGACGACGGCACTGATCGTGCCGGCCACCAACAACGCCACGACCACGCAGGCCGCCACGGACAGCATCCGGTGTCGGCCGGCCATCTCCGCCAGACGCCGCCGGCGACCGGGCACCGGCAACGTCGCCGCATCGTCGTCTGCCGCGTCGGCCCCGTCGTCCTCGCCGGTCTCGGTCCCGTCGCCGTCGCCCACCGCGGCACCGATCCGGGCGCGCGCCAGAATCTCGTCCGGGCCCGCCGGAGGTGCCTCGAACGCCTCCGCCGCCAGGCCGAGGAGCGCTGAGAGTCGGTCGTCGTCGAGCATGGTCATGATCCGGCCTCCTCGGCGGGCGTTTCGTCAGCCTGGTCGTCCGCGTGGGCGAGCGCGCTGAGCTCTGGGTCGTCCGCCAGCCGGCGGCGCGCCTCGTGCAGCCTCGACTTCACCGTGCCCTGGCGTCGGCCGATGGCGTGCGCGATGTCGCGCTCGCTCAGATCGGCGTAGTAGCGCAGCACCACCGGCACCCGAAGCGAGAGCGGGAGTCGCTGGAGTGCGGCCAGCACGGTGTCGGCCACCTCGCCGCGTTCGGCGCTGACCTCCGGCCCGACGCCCTGGGCAGGCAGGTGGGCCAGCGGCTCGTCACCGGCGCGGCGGTCCCGGTGCGGGATCTCGCGGCGCAGCTTGGAGTAGCACGAGTTGACGACGACCCGGTAGAGCCAGGGCCGGATGCTCGGCACCGAGGTGAGCGAGTCGCGAAAGCGCCATGCCCGGAGGAACGCCTCTTGGACGGCGTCTTCTGCATCGGCCCGGTTGCCCAGGATCAGGCAGGCCGTGCGGAAGGAGGACACGTACCCCTCCTCGAGCCACTCGGCCAGCTGTGCGTCCACCATCCCCCTTCATGACGCCGCCCGGCCCGCTTTGGTTCGGTGGCCCCGGCGTCGCCGCCCGGGGTGTCCCGGCCCGGGTCGTGGGAGGAAGGTTTCTAGCCTCCGGAGGAACCTTCGGGCGTCCCTGTTCCCGGCTCGGCGGGCGGCCAGGGCGGCGGCGGCCAGGCCTCAGCCTCGGTCGTCCGACCCGTCGCCGTGGGCACCGCCGGTGTGGCCGGAACCACAACGGGCCCGTCGGCGGGTACCGCCTCGTCGTGTGCGTTGTGGCCGTTGGCGGTCGCGGCGCCCGCTCCGTTCGCCCCTTCGGCCGCGCCGTGAGCCCCGTTGGCGATCGCCAGGTCGCCGGACGCGCCGATGGCCGACTCGTTGAAGTGGGGCACGGACTTCACGCCCTCGCCGTGGACCGGCGATCCATGGGCCTCGTCGACCAGTCGCGACACTTCGGCCCCGTCGATGATCTCGTTGTCGAGCAACACGCGGGCGATGGCGTTGAGCCCGCCCCGGTGCTTGCTCAACACGTCCATCGCCCGCTGCTCCTCCGAGCGCAAGATCCGTTCGACTTCGTCGTCGATGACCTTGGAGGTGTCCTCGGAGTAGTCACGCGTGTGCATGAGGTCCTCGCCCAGGAACACCTGGCCTTGGGATCCCCACGCCATGGGGCCGATGGCTTCGCTCATGCCCCACTCGCGCACCATCTTGCGAGCCAGTTCGGTGTTGCCGACGAGGTCGTTGGCGGCACCCGTCGACAGGTCGCCGTAGACCAGCAGCTCGGCGCAGCGGCCGCCCATGCGGACGCACAGCGAGTCCTCGATGTAGTTGCGCGGGTGGATGTGGCGTTCCTCCATCGGCAACTGGTGGGTGACGCCGAGCGCCATGCCGGTCGGCAGGATGGTCACCTTGTGCACGGGATCGGCGTGCTCGAGCACGTAGGCCAACACGGCGTGGCCGCCCTCGTGGTACGCGATGCGTTCCTTCTCGTCCTCGGAGAGCACCATCGACTCGCGGCGCTGGCCGAGCAGCACGCGGTCGCGTGCCGTCTCGAAGTCGGCCATGGCGATGTCGGCGCTGCCGCGGCGCACGGCGTGCAGCGCCGCCTCGTTGACCAGGTTCGCCAGGTCCGCGCCGCGACATGCCAGGCGTGCCCCGCGCCACGACGCTGAGGTCGACGTCGGACGCCATCCGCTTGCCCTTGCAGTGCACCTGGAGGATGGGGAGGCGCTCGTCGAGATCGGGGAGGGGGACCACGATCTGGCGGTCGAAGCGGCCCGGGCGCAGTAGCGCCGGGTCCAAGATGTCGGGCCGGTTCGTCGCCGCGATCATCACGACGCCCTCGCCCGTGTCGAAGCCGTCCATCTCCGAGAGCATCTGGTTGAGCGTCTGCTCCCGTTCGTCGTGGCCGCCGCCGAGCCCGGCGCCGCGCTTGCGGCCGATCGAGTCGATCTCGTCGACGAAGACGATGGCCGGAGCCTGCTTGCGCGCGGTCTGGAAGAGGTCGCGCACCCGGCTGGCGCCGACGCCGACGAACATCTCCATGAAGTCGGATCCGCTGACCGACATGAAGGGCACCCCGGCCTCGCCGGCGACGGCACGGGCGATCAGCGTCTTTCCGGTGCCGGGCGGGCCGACGAGGAGCACGCCCTTGGGGATCTTGGCCCCGATTTCCTTGAAGCGGGCCGGGGTCTTCAAGAAGTCGACGACCTCGCTGATCTCCTGCTTCACTCCCGTGTAACCGGCGACGTCCTCGAAGGTGGTCGACGGGCGGTCACTGCTGAAGGTCTTGGCCTTGGAGCGGCCGATCGACATGATCCCCGACATCTGGCCCCGGGTCTGGCGCCCGATGAAGAAGATGAACGCGGCGCCGATCGCCACGATGAAGACGTAGGGGAGGATGTCGCCCAGGAGGTTCGACCCCTGCGTCGGGAAGCTGACCTCCACGCCGTCGTTGCGCATCGTCGAGACGTCATTCGGCAGCGACGGGCTCGGGCCCTGGACCTGGTAGCTCGTTCCGTTCTTGAGGTTGCCGGTGATCTGGCCGTTGGCGTTGGAGATCTTGGCCGTCGAGACCTGCTTGGCCGCCACGTCCTGCATGAACTTTGTGTACGTGATGGTCTTGGCGTTGTTCGTCTTGATCGTGCCGACGGCGAGCAGGATGGCCACGATCCCGATGGCGAGGACGCCCCAGAGCCAGCGCCAGCTCTGTCCGCCGCTCGGCGCCCCGGGTTGGGGCGGACCGCCACCCTCCCCGTTCTGGGGCGCGTTCGGACGGTTCGCGGGCTTGTCGGCACGCTGTGGACTCACCCCTGCCATGCTAGGCGCCGACTTTGCGTGACGGTGACCGCCCCTCACCTGGTCCGTTGCCCTCTCGACCTGCAGGTCCCGGGGTCATGGCACGCCGGTATCGTCTTTCCATGAGCGACCCCGAGCCCGGCGCGCCTGCCACCGGTCCACCGGCCCGGCCACCGGGGCCGATCCCCGCCGGCTACGTGCCTCGGGAGCGGGTCCAGCAGCCGAGCCCTCCGCCGGCACCGCCCTCGCCCGGTGGCGCCCTGCTTGCGCCCGTGCCCTACGGCGCATCGGCCACGCCGGGTCCCCCGCCCTACGGGGGTGTCGTCGCGCTCGGCACGCCTGACGGCCGCGAGGGCGAGGTGCCGTTCCTCGACACGCCCCGGATCCCGCCCCAGACCAAGCGACAGGCCTTCATCTGGCTGGTCTTCGCCGTGGCCGGTTTCCTCGTCGGCCAGGTCGGTGCCACGATCTTCGCGCTGATCTCGGGGGCCGTCGCCGGCAAGACGTCGGCGCAGATGCAGTCGATTGCGACGTCGACGGTGCCACCGGAGTGGTACGTCGTCTCCACGCTGATCGGTCTGTGGATCGGCTTCATCGGTGCTCCCTGGCTGGCCAGCCGCACCCAGGGCACGCGGAACTTCGTGCGCGACCTCGGGTTGCGCTTCCGGCTGATCGACCTGGTCGGCATCGCCATCGGCGTCGGCGGACAGTTCCTGATCACGGTCATGTACGCGCCCTTCCAACACGACATCCACAACTTCAACGCACCCTCGCAGCGGCTTACCGGGGCGTCCCACGGTGGTGGCTTCGTCGTCATCGCCATTGCCACTGTCCTCTTTGCGCCGGCGGTCGAAGAGCTGTTCTTCCGCGGGCTGTTGCTCAAGTCGCTCGTCCGGCTGTGTACGCCGATGCAGGCGATCGGTGGTGCCCGTACCGCCGGCGTCGTCCTGGCGGTCGTCGGCGACGGGCTCCTCTTCGGCGCCGCGCACGGCGAGTGGGTGCAGTTCGCCGGCCTGGCCGCGTTCGGGATCGTGCTGGCCGCCGTCTCCTACCGCACCGGACGTCTCGGCATGAACATGGTGGCGCACGCCACGTTCAACCTGGTCGCCATCATCGCGATCGCCACCGGGAGCGGTGTGATCCATTGAGCTCCGCCCCGCGGCCGCGGGTTCGTGCGGAGGGTCCTCGGACCGCCACCTATGGTGGTGCGCCGTGACCCGGATGGACAAGGTCTTCAAGGCCTACGACGTGCGCGGCACGGTGCCCGATCAGCTCGATGCGGACATGTGCCTGGCCATCGGCCGCGCCATGGCGCGCTTCGCCGGTGCGCCCGAGATCCTGGTGGCCCGAGACATGCGCGAGTCGGGCGTCGAGCTCTCGCGCGCCTTTTCGGACGGAGTGCGCGCCGAAGGCGTCGGCGTCACCGACCTGGGTCTCGCCTCGACGGACTTCCTCTATTTCGCCTCCGGCCACCTCGACGCTCCCGGCGCGATGTTCACCGCCTCGCATAACCCGGCCCAGTACAACGGCATGAAGCTGTGCCTCTCGGGCGCACGCCCGATCGGCCGTGACACCGGACTGGCCGACATCGAGGCCGAGGCGGAGAAGCTCTGCGGCGAGCCGATCCCGCCGCTCACCGGTGGCCATCGAGAGCTGGACCTGCTGGGGGAATGGGCCGACCACGTCATCTCCTTCGTCGATGTCGCCTCGCTCCGGCCGCTCAAGGTCGTGGCCGACACCGCCAACGGCATGGGCGGCCTCGTGGTGCCCATCGTCTTCGACCGCCTGCCCTTCGACGTCGAGGTCCTCTTCCCCGAGCTCGACGGTTCGTTCCCCAACCATCCGGCCGACCCGATCCAGCCGGAGAACCTTGTCGACCTGAAGAAGGCGGTCCTCGATCGCGGCGCCGATGTCGGGCTGGCCTTCGACGGTGATGCCGACCGCGTCTTCCTCGTCGATGAGCAGGCGGAGCCCGTCTCGGGCTCGCTGACCACGGCGCTGGTGGCGGCCTCGATGCTGCGGAAGCACCCGGGCGAGACGATCCTCTACAACCTCATCTGCTCGCACGTCGTGCCCGAGGTCGTCACCGAGATGGGGGGCACGCCGGTACGGACCCAGGTCGGGCACTCCATCATCAAGAAGATCATGGCTGAGACCGGCGCCGTCTTCGGCGGCGAGCACTCGGGGCACTACTACTACCGCGACAATTTCCGGGCCGACTCGGGCATCATCACGGCGCTCCTCGTGCTCGAGTTGCTGAGCCAGAGTGACGAGCCGCTTTCGGCCATGCTCCAGCCGTACCAGCGCTACGCCGACTCCGGTGAGATCAACACCGAGGTCGCCAGCCCCGCGGCGACGGTCGCCGCCATCGCGGAGGCCGAACGGGCCGCCGGTGGCTCGGTCGACCTGCTCGACGGGCTGACCGTGGAGCACGACGACTGGTGGTACAACGTCCGGCCGTCCAACACCGAGCCGCTGCTGCGCCTCAACGTGGAGGCTCGGACCCCCGCCCTGTGCGCGGCGCACGTCGCCGAGGTGCAGGATCTGATCGCCGCCCACGCCGGCACCCCGGCCGACCCGAATTGAGGAGTCCCTCATGAGCCTCGACCCCCTCCTGCTCGACGTCCTCGCCTGCCCCGTCGACAAGGGACCCCTTCTGTGGTTCGCCGACGAGGACGTCCTCTACAACCCCCGGCTCAAGAAGAGCTACCGCGTGGAGGACGGGGTGCCCGTCATGCTCGTCGACGAGGCGGCCGACGTGAGCGGGGCCGAGCACGACCGCCTGGTGGCCAAGGCCGAGAAGGACGGGGTGCGGGCCACCGGGCCGGCCGAGGGGTGAGCCGCCCGCCCCGCCTCGATTCGGCGGGGATGTGGGAGGCGGCGGTGTCGCTCCCCGAGCACCTGGCGGGCGCCCTCGACACCGCGCAACGCGTCTTCGGATCGCCGAGCTCGGCGACCGCCGCACCGACGGCCATCGTCGGCCTCGGCCTCGGCACGGCGGCCACGGCGTGCGCGGCCGCCGCCGCCGTGTCCGGCCCCCGGCTCTCGGTCCCCTTCGTCATGTGCCGCGGCGCCGCGGTGCCGGCCATCGTGGGACCCTCCTGTCTCGTGTTGGCCGTGTCGTGCGGTCCGGACAGCCCCGAGACGTTGACGGCGACGCACCAGGCGCTCGATCTTGGTGCGCGCGTCGTCGCGATCGGCGGCGACGGCCAGCTGGCCCGGTTGGCCGCGGAGAAGGGCTTCCCGTGGTGCCCCATTGCGCCCGACGGCCCTGCGGCGCGCGCCGCACTCGCCGGCGCAACCGTGTCGTTGCTGTGCGCGCTGAGTCGCGACGGCCTCGTGCCCGACCCCGCACCGTCGGTCTCTGCCGCCGCGGCGTCCCTCGCTCGGCGTCGCGACGTGTTCGTCGCCGACCGCGGCCCGGCCGCGGATGTGGCCCGCCGGATCGGCCGGACCATCCCGCTCGCCTACGGGGCCAGCGGCGTCGGCGCCGCCGCGGCGCAGTGGTGGAAGTCCTGCGTGAACCTGAACGCCAAGTCGCCCGCCTTCTTCGCCGAGCTGCCCGGGCTCGCGTACGACGAGCTGGCGGGCTGGGGTCAGGGGGGCGACATCACGCGCCAGACCATGACCCTCGTGCTCTTGCGGCACCGGGGCGAGCAGGCGACGCTGCCCGGACTGTTCGCTTCGGTGCGCGACGCGACCGAGGAGGTCATGGCGGACGTCCTCGAGGTGTGGGCCGAAGGCGACGACGACCTCGGCCGCTTCTTCGACCTCGCGCTCTTGGGCGAGCTCGTCTCGTTGGAGTTGGCCGACCGTGAAGGCGTCGACCCGGGTCCGGTTCCCGCGGTCGAGCAGGCGCACGCCCAGCAGACGTAACCGTCGGCGCTCGCGTCAGGTGGACTACTGTCTCCGGGCCTCATGACCCAACGCGGGCGGAACGCGGGAAGGTGGCGCCGTGGACCTCGTCGCCCTTGAGCTGAATCGGCACTTCGTCGTCGCGCTGGTGACGATCCCGCTCTTCACCGGAGCCATCGGCTACATCACTAACTGGACGGGCGTGATCATGCTGTTCCGGCCCATCCGCTTCCGGGGCACGCGGGTCCCGGGTCTGAAGTTCCTCTATCCGTACCTGCCCCGGCGCGTCCAGGTCATCCCGGCCATCTCGAAGGATGGGCGTTTCGGCTGGCAGGGCATCGTTCCTTCGCGCGTCGACAAGATGGCCAGCATCTCGGTGGACAAGGCGTTGGCCAAGGTCGGCAGCATCTCGGACTTCTACCAACAGCTCGAACCGGACAAGATCGCCGATCATCTGGTGGCCACCGCGCAACCGGAGATTCGCCAGGTGGTCGAGCGCATCATCATCCGCGAGCACCCACAGCTCTGGCGCGATCTGCCGCCGACCCTCAAGGAAGCCGTCTTCGCGCGGGTGGAGCAGGAGCTCCCGTCACTGGCGCGCGTCATCACGACCGAAGTCGGCGAGCACATCGACCAATTGATCGACGCCAAGTTGATGGTGATCTCATACTTCGAGAGCCATCCCGAGATGATGAACCAGATGCTCCAGGAGGTCGGGCGCAAGGAACTGCGCTTCATGCAGAACTTCGGGTTCTACCTCGGGGTGCCGCTCGGCATCGTCCTTGTCTTCGTGGTCCAGGCGTTTCCCTATTGGTGGGTGCTTCCGATCGGAGGCGTGGTCATCGGGTATCTCGTCAACTATGTCGGCATCACCATGATCTTCGAACCGGTGCAGCCGCGTCAGGTCGGCCCGTTCCGGCTGCAGGGTCTCTTTCTCAAGCGTCAGCCGGAGGTGAGCGATGTGTTCGCCCGCCTCATTGCGGATGAAGTCATCAACCTGCACAACGTGGGCAATGAGCTCCTCTACGGGCCGCGCTCGGATCGCACCCGACAGATGCTCGAGGACACCATCCGCCCAGCCGTGGACAAGGCCATCGGTCGGTCCCAGGGTGCGCTGCGCGTGGCCATCGGGTCTCGTGAATACGACCGCATCAGCGCCTCGGTGGCGCTCGAGGCGACGGACTTTGCCTCTGCGTTCGACGACGAGGAGTTCGGGCGCGAGCAAGCGGCGAAGATCTACGACTTCGTGGCGCGCCAGATGCGTCGGTTGCCGTCCGACGAGTTCAGCGAATTGCTGCGATCGGCGATCAAGCAGGACGAGTGGTTACTGTTCCTCCACGGAGCCGTCTTGGGTTTCGGGGCCGGGTTACTCCACCTGGCCATCTTCGGAGTGTGAGATGAGTGACCCCGCTTCCAACCACGAACGACCGGCGTCGGGCGAATTGCCGTTCGACGACCTGAGTGGCCCCGTCACCGTCGATCGGGTCCTTCGGGCGGCGCCCGGCCTGGTGCGCCTGGCCGCCCGGTCCTGGTGGCACCTGACGGAGTGGACGGCGCGCACGACCGTCGACACCGGTCGCGACGTCGTGGCCGCGTTGGCCGCCGGCGCGCGTCCATCGGAGGCCATGCGCGAGGCGACGGCGGACCTGCGGCGCCTCGGTCGTCAGGCCATGGGTGCCGACGAGCCCGAGCACGGACACCCCCAGCCGGTCAGCGCGACCACCGAAGAGTTGCACGCCCGCGGCGCCGAGCTCCTCTATCGCTCGGCGGACGTGTGGTTCTCTTCGGACATCCACCCGGCCTACGAGCGGATGCTCGACGAGCTCGCGCCGGACGAGGCGCGGATCCTGCGCTTCCTGGCGACCGAGGGACCGCAGCCGTCCGTCGACGTCCGGACGGGGCGCCCCTTCGGCATCGGATCGGAGCTCGTGGCGAGCGGCCTCTCCATGATCGGACTCCGCTCGGGCGTGCGCGACGTCGCGCGCACCAACGCCTATCAGAACAACCTCTTCCGTCTCGGCCTCATCTGGTTCTCGCGCGAGGAGGTCGACCCCGTTCGCTACCAGGTGCTCGAGGTGCAGCCCGATGTCGCCGCCGCGCGCCGGCACGCCGGCCGCGTGCCGCGGATCGTGCGGCGCAGCATCCATCTCACGCCGTTCGGCGAGGACTTCTGCCGGACGTGCCTGCCGATCGACGAGTCTTCGTTCTGGCGGGGGCCCGAGCCGGCTCGCTGAGCCGGCCGGCCGGCCGGTCAGCTCAGCCGCTCGACGATCATGGCCATGCCCTGCCCGCCGCCGACGCACATCGACTCGAGGCCGAAGGTCTTGCCCCCGTCCTCGAGCCCGTTGAGGAGCGTGGTCATGATGCGGGCGCCGGTCTGCCCGAACGGGTGGCCGAGGGCGATGGCACCACCGTGGACGTTGAGCTTGTCCCAGCTGATGCCGAGGTGCTTGGCCGAGGGGATCACCTGGGCCGCAAACGCCTCGTTGATCTCCACCAGGTCGATGTCGTCGATCGACATGCTCGCCCGGGCCAGCACCTGGCGGCAGGCGTCGACCGGGCCGAGGCCCATGATCTCGGGGTTGAGACCGGACACACCGCTGGCGACGATGCGGGCGAGCGGGGTGATGCCGAGCTCCTTGGCCTTCGTGTCGCTCATCACGATGACCGCCGCGGCGCCGTCGTTGAGCGGGCAGGCGTTACCCGCCGTGACCGTGCCGCCCTCGCGGAAGACCGGCTGGAGGTTGGACAGGCCCTCGAGGGTGGTGTTGGCCCGCGGGCCGTCGTCCTTGGTCACCACGGTGCCGTCGGCCAGTGTCACCGGGATGATCTCGCGCTCGAAGAAGCCGTTCTGCTGCGACTCGACGGCGCGCGTCTGGGACAGAAGTGCGAACTCGTCCATCTCCGCTCGGCCGACCTTCTCGAACTCGGCCACGTTCTCTGCTGTCTGACCCATCGCGATGTAGACGTCGGGCAGGCCGGTCGGTGGCGTCCACGGCTCGGTGACCGCGGGCGTGCGCACCTTCGTCCGCTGCTCGGCGTCGGCGAAAGCGGCGTTGTGCGGCCCGGTGTCCGACGCGCCGTGCATGTAGCGGCTCACGGTCTCGACGCCGGCCGCCACGAAGACGTCGCCCTCGCCGGCCCGGATGGCGTGCGCCGCCATACGGATGGTCTGCAGCGAAGAGGAGCAGTAGCGGTTCACGGTCACGCCCGGGACGTCCGGCAGTCCCGCCATGATGGCGGCCACGCGCGCCACGTTGTACCCGGCCTCGCCGGCGGGCTGCCCGCACCCCAAGATGACGTCCTCGACCGTCTGCGGGTCGAGCTGGGGCACCTTCTCCAGCACAGCCTTGATGACCAGCGCGCTCAGGTCGTCGGGCCGGCACTCCACGAGCGAACCCTTGTTGGCCCGGCCGATCGGCGTGCGACCGGTGGCAACGATGACGGCTTCAGGCATGGTGAGCGCTCCTCGCTTTGATCGTCGGCCCGGGTCTGGGGCCCGAGGACGACGTGCAGGTTACCCGTCGGTACGTGTGGTCCCGCCCAGGCAACATTGGCCGCCTCGGCGGGTCGGACTGTAACGTGTTCTACCGCGCCGAGCTCAGCGGTCCGGCCGGCGACGACGTGGCGTCGACGTGGGGCGACGCGCCCCCGCCATCCCGGGAGGGACACCGATGGAGATTGCCTACACCGAGGAGCAGCAGACGCTGAAGAGCGAGCTGCGAGCCTATTACCAAAACCTCCTCACCCCTGAGGTCGAGCAGGAGCTGTCGCAGGCGCACGGCATCGGCCCGGTGGTGCGCCGGGTCGTCCGCCAGATGGGCCAGGACGGCTGGCTCGGCATCGGTTGGCCCGAGGAATGGGGCGGCCAGGGTCGATCGGCGATCGAACAGTTCATCTTCTTCGACGAGTCGATGCGCAGCGGGGCGCCCGTCCCGATGCTGACGATCAACACCGTGGGTCCGACGATTATGAACTTCGGCACGCAGGAGCAGAAGGAGTTCTTCTTGCCCAAGATCTTGGCGGGGGAGATCCACTTCTGCATCGGCTACACCGAGCCGAACGCGGGCACCGACCTCGCCTCGCTGACCACCCGGGCGGTGCGCGACGGCGACGAGTACGTCATCAACGGCGCCAAGGTCTTCACCAGCCTGGCCGGTGACGCCGACTACATCTGGCTGGCCACCCGCACGGACCCCAACGTGGCCAAGCACAAGGGGATCTCCATGTTCCTCATCCCGATGGACACCCCGGGCATCAGGGTCGTGCCCATGAAGCTGCTGGGGGACCACAACATCAACTACACGTTCTACGAGGACGTCCGTGTCCCCGCCACGAGCCTGGTCGGTGGCGAGAACCAGGGCTGGAAGCTGATCACGAACCAGTTGAACCACGAGCGCGTCACGCTGTGCTCGCCGGGCATCATCGAGCGGGTGCTCACCGACGTGCGGGCCTGGGCCCAGGCGACGAAGCTGCCCGACGGGCGCCGCGTCGTCGACCAGGAGTGGGTGCAGGAGCACCTGGCCCGCGTGCACGCCGAGCTCGAGTTCCTGCGCCTCATCAACTGGAAGGTGGCCTGGCAGGGCACCCAGGGGCAGCTCGACGTCGCTGACGCGTCGTCCATCAAGGTCTTCGGCACGGAGTTCTATCTGCGGGCGTTCCGCTCGCTGATGGAGATCATCGGCCAGGCCGGCTATCTCACGCGCGGGTCGCCGGCGGCGGTCATCGCGGGACGGCTCGAGATGTACGCCCGCTCCATGATCATCCTCACCTTTGGTGGGGGAACCAACGAGATCCAGCGCGACCTGATCGCCATCTTCGGCCTCGGCATGCCGCGGTCGCTGCGCTGAGCCGTTCGAGCGAGGAGAACCCATGGACTTCACCTACAGCGAAGAGCAGGACGCCGTCCGGCAGCTCGCCGCGCAGATCTTCAGCGAAAGGTCGACGCACGAACGCCTGAAGCAGATCGAGGCCGAGGCGGGCGACGAAGGTCCCTTCGACCGCGACCTGTGGCGTGAGCTCGCGAACGTGGGCCTGCTCGGCATACATCTGAGCGAAGACGTCGGCGGGGCCGGGCTCGATTTCGTGGCCGCCTGCCTCGTGGTGGAGGCGGCCGGGCGCACGGCGGCCTACGTCCCGGTGGTCGAGACGATGGTCTACGGCGCCGTCCCGATCGCCCGATTCGGCACCGACGCGCAGCGCAAGACCTGGCTGGCGGGGGTAGCGAGCGGCGAGTCCGTGCTGACCGCTGCGCTGGCTGAACTGAGCGGCGAGGTGATCCTGCCCGGCGGCACCGAGCCGGCCACGACGGCCACCGTCGCGGCCGATGGCTCGTGGCTGCTGCGCGGGACCAAGGCCTGCGTGCCGGCGGCCTTCTCCGCCGATGCGGTGCTGGTCCCGGCCCAGTGCAAGACGGCGGACGGCGCCACTTCCGGCCTGGGCGTGTTCGTCGTCGACCGGCGTGGACCCGGCGTGACGCTGGCGCGCCAGACCACCACCACGGGGCGTCCCGAGGCGATCATCGAGTTGGCGGACGTGCCGGTCGCGGCCGACCAGAGGCTGGGCGGCGACGAGGCCGACGGCGCCGCCATCGTCGCGTGCATCACCGACTACGCCACCACGGCGCTGTGCATCCTCGAGGCGGGCGCCTGCGCCGCGGCCCTCGACCTCACGGCGGAGTACACCAAGACGCGGGTGCAGTTCGAGAAGCCGATCGCGACGTTCCAGGCCGTCGGCCAGCGGGCCGCGGACGCCTACGTGGACACCGAGGCGATCCGCCTCACCGCCTGGCAGGCCGCCTCACGCCTGGCCGCCGGCCTGCCCGCCGCCTCGGAGATCGCCGTGGCCAAGTACTGGGCGGCCGAAGGTGGCCAACGCGTCGTGCACGCCGCCTCGCACCTCCACGGGGGCGTCGGGGTCGACCGCGACTACCCGCTCCACCGCTATTTCCTCCTCACGCGCCAGATCGAACTGACCCTCGGCGGCGCGAACGAGAGCCTCCGCCGCCTCGGTCGCATCCTGGCGGACGAGCCGGTTTGACGCTCCTCGGCGCGGCTGACGGTCGCGCCGAAAGGCTGCGCCTGCGCTCGGTGCGGCGCGATACTCGTCGACGATGGCGGACGGGGTACGAGCGGGCTTGATCGGCGCGGCGGTCACCATGGCCGTCGACCAGGTGACCGAAGAGGTGGTCGCCGCGTTCACCGAGGCGCGCGTCGCGTCGCTGTTGTTGAAGGGACCGTCCATCGCCCAGTGGCTCTACGCGGAGGGCGGCCGGGTCTATCGCGACACGGACCTCCTGGTGAGCCCGGAAGACTTCGGCCGCGCGTCGGACCTCCTGCGGTTGCGCGGTTTCGGGGCGCCGTCCCACGCGTTGGTGGACCACGCCCATACGTATCAGCGCGACGCAAGCGGCTATGCGCAGACGGTCGACCTGCACCGCACGCTCCCGTACTTCGCGTCGTCGCCCGCCGAGGTGTGGCGCGTGCTGAGCCGTTCGAAGTCGTCGATCACCCTTGGCGAGGTCGACGTCGATGTGCTGGGCGTGCCCGCACGGTGCCTCCACATGGCCGTCCATGCGGTGCAGCATGCGTTCGAAGCGGGCGAGGCGAGCGGGCCCTTCGAGGACCTCCGGCGCGCCGTCGCGGCCGGGACGAGCGAGGAATGGTCCGAGGCGGCTGCAGTCAGCCGGGCGCTCGGGGCCGAGGATGCCATGGCGGCGGGGCTCTGCCTCCTCCCCGAAGGCGAAGCGTTGTGCGCCCGCCTTCGCCTTACGGCGGATCGACGCGGCATCGTGCGCATCGCCGCCACGGTCGGCCACCAAGAGCTGCCCGCCTACCAGCTGCAACGCTTCTTCGATGCGCAGAGCTTTGGTGAGCGGCTGCGCCTCCTCGTCAACCCGGTCATGCTGTCGCCGGCGAACATGCGCCAGGTGTCCCCGTTGGCCCGTCACGGGCGCGTCGGCCTCGCGTTGGCCTATGCCGCCCGCCCGTTCGTCGTGGCGAGCCGCGCCGGATCGGCCCTGGTGTCCCGTCGGCGTATCCTCAAGCCCTGATGACAGATCCCATCGTCGCCCGCGCGGACGATCTTGAGACGCGCACCGTCGAGGACGAGCTCGTCCTGCTCGACCTGCGCACGCAGACCTATCTCAGCCTCAACCGCACCGGCGCTCGTCTCTGGCCGCTGATGGTCGAGGGGACCGACCGGTTGGCGCTTGTCGACGCCTTGCGCGAACGTCACGACGTCCCGGTCGAGGTGGCCGAGCGCGATGTCGACACCCTGGTCGAGCAGCTCCGAGCAGCCGACCTCCTGCTGCCGGCGGAGGGGCATGCGGGCCCCGACGCCTGACGACCTGCGCGCCGCCGTCTGGACCGTGCGCTGTCTCGCTCGCTGTCGCCACCTCGACGAACACGACGTGCGCACCGTCCCGTTCCCGTCCTCCGCCCGGATCCCCGGGCGCGGCGCGCGTGCGGTCGCCCGCCTCCTACGCGACCGGGAGGACAAGTGCCTGAGCAATGCGCTGATCGCGCAAGCGTGGCGGTCCGACCACGGTGACCCGGTGGACGTGGTGATCGGGGTCACCGCCCCGTCGTCGGGATTCACGGCGCACGCCTGGCTGGCCGACGCACCCGCGGCCGCACGCGCGGGCCACCAGGAGATCCACCGGATCCCACCCAAGGCGCGTGCCGTCGCGCCATGACTGACGTCGAGGCGACGACCAGCGAGGCGCGGGCGCCCTCGCTCACCCGGCTCGAACGTGCCGCCGGCGTGGCTCTCGGTGCGCAGCCGATCGCGCCGCTGCCCGACGGTCCGACCGGATCCGCCCGCGCCGCGCTCGAGCGCGTCATCGGGCGCTTTCTCGAGCGCACGCCGTGTGTCGTCAGTTTCTCCGGCGGAAGAGACTCCTCGGCCGTTCTCGCCGTCGCCACCCACGTCGCGCGCCGCGACGGGCTACCGCTCCCGGTCCCCTTCACGTTCCGGTTCCCCGGCAAGCCCTTGACCGAGGAGTCCGACTGGCAGGAGCACGTGATCAAGCATCTCGGCCTCGACGAGTGGCAACGCGTGGACCTGCACGATGAGCTCGATCTCCTCGGTGACATCGCCCGCGGCTGCCTGACCGACGTCGGCTTGATGTGGCCCGCCAACGCGTACCTCCACGTGCCGGTCTTCCGCGCTGCTGCCGGCGGCACGGTGCTGACCGGCCTCGACGGGGACGGTCTCTTCGGCGACTGGCGGTTCGGCCACGCGCAGGCGGTGTTGCACCGCCGGGTCGCGCCGCGGCCGCGCGACGTGATCCGGGTCGGGTTCGCCCTCGCCCCGACGCCGCTGCGCCGTGCCGCCTATCGCCGGCGCGGCGTCTTCGTCCCCGGTTGGCTTTCGCTGGCGGCGGGCGCCGAGTACGCCGATGTCCTGCTCGAGCGGGCCGCCGGCGAGCCCCGCCGGTGGGATCAGCGCGTCGCCTGGCACGCGGGCGCACGCGCCCTCTATCTGGCCCAGCGCAATCTCGCGGCGATCGGCGCGCGCGACGACGTGGAGGTGGGCCACCCGTTGCTCCACCCCGAGTTCCTCGCCGCACTGGCGCAAGAGGGCGGCGCCGCCGGCTTCGGCGACCGGACCCAAGCGATGCGCCACCTGGTGGGCGACCTGCTGCCGACCGAGACGGTCGAGCGCGTGGGCAAGGCCGCCTTCGGCGATGCGGTGTGGCTCGAACAGGCGCGGGCGTTCATCGACTCGTGGGACGGGCGCGGGCTCGACCCCGCGCTTGTCGACCCCGAGCCGCTCCGTGCCGCCTGGCGGGCCGAGTACCCGGTGTTCCACAGCTGGACGCTGCTCCACGCGGCGTGGCTGGCGTCCCAGGGGGGCGCTCAGGAGAAGTAGTCGACCAGTGCGCCGCAGAAACCGGCCAGCCCGCCGGGGTCGCGGGGCCGTGCCGCCCGGATCATCGGCACGCTGGCGAGCTCCAACAACGCGGTCGGGTTCGCCGGCACGGTCGGGAACGTCCGCTGGCGCGCGATCAGCTCCATGCGGCTGGCGAAGCTGACGGGAGCGAGCTCGAGCGCAGGACCCCAGTCGAGGACGACGAGTCCGGCCAGACGCAGGGCCGGCGGTGCGACCGGGAGCCGCACCCGGTTGCGTTCGCCGGACCGGACCAGATGTTCGGACACGCCGGGCAACGTGCCCTCGACCCGCAGGTCGATGCTGCGTGGGCCGACGAGCACCTGGTCCCCGTCGAGGACGGCCAGGTCGTCGGACAGGACCGGCGTCCCGCCCTGGGTCGCCAGCCACGCGAGCGTGGTGCTCTTGCCCGCCTCCTTGTCGCCCAGCATCAAGACGGCGCCGCTCCCGGCCTCGAAGACCCCGGCGTGAATGGCCTCGCGCCCCGACCACTGCCAGTACAGGGCGGCCGCCGGTGCGAGATAGGGGTGCAACAGATCCTCGTCGGTCGGTCGTGCCCCGAGGTGCAGGTGTGCCTCGGGGCGATGGCGCTCCTGGCGGAGCCGGCCCCCTCCAATAAGTGGGAAGTCGGCTCGCGTCTCGGTCAGGACCGGTTCGGAGACGTCGTCGGCATGTTCGTCGACGTGCACCAGCAACGAGAACCGGGGCGCGGTTGCCAACTGAGGTTGCATCCAGGGGTTGGCATCCGGAATACCGTCAACGACCAGGCCATATGCGCCCAGGGCGGGCGAAGATGGTGGTGCATCACTGGTCCTGGGCACGCCGAAACCTTATTCAGAGGCGACGCAATAAACGCGCAAGGGTTGCGGATCTGTTGCGTTTCACCATTGCAACACAGGTGAAACCACCTGTATCGTGCGGTCAGGCGAACAGACACCGAAGGGAGATTCACCAGTGGCGGACAAGGTGGAAGAGTACGAGGCGCCGACGCTTACGAAGCTCGGGACGCTCTCCGAGCTCACGATGGGCGGTTCGGGCATCATCCATGGCGACGTGCTGCTCAGCATCGGGTCGTTGCTGAACATCGTCGTCAAGCTCGGCCTCTAAGGCAGGGTTCCCCGCCGGGTGACCGGCGGGAGGAGAAGGATTTCACTCAACCGGCTCGCCTCGTGCGGGCCGGTTGTCTTTTGGGGCGGCTGTTCCCTTTGGGAGGCGAGCGCGGCGAACCCCGCCCGCCTACGCCGAGGCGGCGAACTGCGCGGTGTACAGCTCGAAGTAGTTGCCCCGCTGCGCCAGGAGCTCGTCGTGCGTCCCTCGCTCGACGATCCGCCCGTGGTCGAGCACCAGGATCAGGTCAGCCCGCCGGATGGTCGACAACCGGTGGGCGATGACCAAGGAGGTGCGCCCCGCCAGGGCTGCCTCGAGCGCGCGTTGCACGGCCTGTTCGGTGGCCGTGTCCAACGAGGCGGTGGCCTCGTCCAGCACGACGACCGAGGGCGTGCCCAGCATCATGCGGGCCAGGGCCAGCCGTTGCTTCTCCCCACCCGAGAGTCGGAAGCCGCGGTCACCGACCACGGTGTCGAGGCCGTCGGGCAACCCCTCCACCGTCGCGAGCAGTTGGGCCTCTCCGAGCACGCGCCGGAGGTCCTCGTCGGACGCGTCGGGCCGCGCGTAGAGCAGGTTGGCCCGGATCGTGTCGTGGAAGAGGTGGACGTCCTGGGTCACCATGCCGATGCGCTCTTGGAGCGAGCGCGCGGTCGCGTCGCGCACGTCGACCCCGTTGATGGAGACGGAGCCCGACGAGACGTCGTACAGACGGCGGATGAGGTAGCTGATCGTGGTCTTGCCGGCCCCGGTGTGGCCGAGCAGCGCGACCAATTGGCCCGGCGCGATGTCGAAGGACACGTCGGACAGCACCGTCGACGCGGGCTCGCCCTCGCTCTCGCCGCCGCCCTCGCCGTCGCGCGCCCTCGCCTCGCTCCCCCGGCGTTCTCGAGCGAGGGGATCGAGTTCCCTTCGGGCCCCGGGTAGGCGAAGTCGACGTCGTCGACCAGCACGGTCGCCGGTCCGGGCGGGATGTCGACGGCGCCGGCTCGCTCGCTGAGACCGACGGGGACGTCGAGGACCTCGAAGAGCCGCTCGAAGGAGACCAGCGCGTTCACGACGTCGACCGGCAGGCCCCCCAGCGAGATCAGCGGGCCGTAGATCCGCCCCAGGTAGGTGGCCAGCGCCACGACGGTGCCGGCCTTGATCGTGCCGTCGGCGGCGAGGATCCCGCCCCACCCGAAGATGAGCGCGGTGACGAGGCCCGACACGACCAGCAAGATGGCCGAGAAGCTGCGCGCGTAGACCGCCATCTTCACCTGGACGTCGCGGACCTCGCCCGAGAGGCGGTCGAACCGCTGGGCCTCTTCGCGCCGCCGTCCGAAGAGGGTCACGAGCAGTGCGCCGCCGACGTTGAACCGCTCGCTCATGTGCGTGCTCATGTTGGAGAGCGCCTGCAGGTTGGCCCACGACAGGCCGGCGACCCGCGTGCGGGCGAACCGCACGATTAGGCCCCCGACGGGCAGCGCCACCAGGGTCAGGAGGGCGAAGGGCCAGGAGAGGGCGAACATGACGGCGAACGACACCACCAAGATGAGCCCGTTGCTGACGACGACCGAGGTCAGGTCGGTGAAGGCCTGCTGCGCCCCAGCCACGTCGTTGTCGAGGCGGCTCATCAGCGCCCCGGTCGGGGTACGGGTGAAGAACGCGAGCGGCAGCTTCTGGATGTGCCGGTACACCGCCGAGCGCAGGTCGAACGTGATCCCCTGCCCGATCCGCGCCGAGAGAAGCACGCTCGTCAACCCGAGCACCTGGTCCACGACCGCGACGCCGGCGAGCGCGACGGCGAAGCCGACGATCTGGCCGTGGTTCTTGGCGACGATGGCGTTGACGATGAGCCCGAAGAGGAGCGGGACCGACGCGGCCAGGAGCGCGTCGAGGACGACGACGCTCAACAGGACGCCGAGCCGTCCCCGGTAGGGCCGGCCGAAGCGCACCGCCCGCCGCGCCGTGCCGCGGGCCACCCCGTGCTGGAGCATCGGTGGCAGGTGCAGGATCTTCACCGGGGCCGTCCCGCGCCGTCGCTCACGATGGGCCCAACGATAGGGCGGCGCGCCGGGCGGCCCGGCCTTTGTCAGAGGCGTCTCAGGACGTCGCGGGCACCGAGAGGCCGAGTCCGTACCCGGCCAAGAATACTGCCGCCTCTTGGTGGCGTGGGTAGCCGTCGGCCAGTCGGTGGAAGGCGGGGGAGTGGTCGGGGTGCGTGAGATGGGCCAGCTCGTGGACGAGCACGGAGTCGAGGACCCAGTCGGGCACGACGCGCAGCCGGTGCGAGACCCGGATGTCGCCCGAGTAATAGGAGCACGAGCCCCAGCGCGCCGTCTGGTTGGTCACCCAGCGCACCGAGGCCGGTCGCGCCCCTACGAGATAGCGCTCGCTGAGGGCGACGGCGCGGGCCAGGAGGTCGTCGTCGCCGAGCTTCGAGGGCAGGCGGTGCCGGGTCATGAGTCGCTCGACGAGCCAGTCGATGGTGGACTGGCGGGCCGCCCCGTCGAGGTGCGCGGGCAGCGACACCACGATCCGGTCGCCGTCCCACCGCGCCTCCGACGTCTTCTTTCGTCGCGCGCTGACGCGGACCTCCACTCGGGGACCGGCGTCGGGCGCGGGCCCGGGGACGTCGGCGGGCCCGAGGGTCTCCGGCCCGGGCTCGGGCACCGACTGGTCGAAGCAGGAGACGTCGAAGAGGGTCACTCCGGCATTGTGGCGGATACGTGTGACCCTGCCGTGCATGCCAGGTCAGCCTCCCTGCAGTGGGGAGTGCAGGCGCGCTAGGTCGTCGCCAGGCGGTTGTCGGGGTCGCGCAGGATCACGGTGGTGGCGATGTGGTCGGCCAGGCACTTCCGCTCCCGGCCGGTCACCATGAGGATGAACGAGAGCAGCTCGGTGACGAAGCTCAGGATCCCGGTGGCGATGCCGCCGACGATCTCGCGCAACGCCATCCGCCAAAAGTCGGCGTTGCGCCCGCTTTGGGGATGCCACGTCCGCATGCCCAGGACTTGCTGGGTGGGCGTCTGGCCCCGGTTCCAGATGATCAGGCCCCAGATCAGGTAGCCGATGCCAAGCGTGACGATGATCAGCGGAATAGCCAGGAACCACGAGCCGATGCGCCGGGCGATCGGGGCCAGCGCGGTGCCGTCAGGCAGGTTGAGCCCGCTGATCGGGTCGAAGTACATGCCCGGGGGCGGCGCGACGCCCGCCGGAGCCGCCGGAGGTGGCGGCATCGCTCCGTAGCCGAGCGGAGGAGCGGGCGGGGGATTCGGTGGCGGCGGTGGTGGTGGCGGTGGTGCCGCTGCGGGGGGCGACTGGTCGGCTGCCGGCTCTGGCGCGGCAGTGGGAGGTACGTCGGTCATGGGTGCCCCTGTCTGGTTTGCTACGCGGGACAGTAGCCCTCCTGCACGCCGATTGCGCTGGTGACGCTCAGCCGAGCACGAGCTCGGCCATCGTCCGCAGCGTCGCGAGGTCCCCGTTGACGAGCATCGTCGTGGCGCGCGACTCGCGCCAGGCCTCGAGGTCGTCGCGGATCTTGTCGACCGGCCCGACGAGCGCGATGTCCTCCACCATGGACGTGGGCACGGCCGCCGCCGCGTCGTCCTTGCGCCCGTCGAGGTACGCGTCCTGGATCTTGTGTGCCGCCTCCTCGTAGCCCATGCGCGCGAAGACGTCGAAGTGGAAGTTCATCTCCTTTGCGCCCATCCCGCCGATGTAGAGCGCGAGATACGGCCGGAACCCGTCCGCCGCCGCGTCCGTGTCGTCGTTGATCACCGATCGGCGACGAAGGCCAGGATCTCGAAGTCGTCGGCACTGCGCCGCGCGCGCCGGCCGGGCGAAGCCCTCGTCGAGCGACGCCTCGAAGGAGGACATCGCCTTGGGCGAGAAGAAGATCGGGAACCAGCCGTCGGCGATCTCGGCCGCCAGCGCGACGTTCTTCGGCCCCTCGGCGCCGAGGATGATCGGGATGTCGGCGCGCAGCGGGTGCACGATCGACTTGAGCGGCTTGCCCAGCCCGGTGCCGCCCGGGTACGGCAGCGGGTAGTGCGGACCGTCGTTGGTGACCGGCTTCTCGCGGCGCCAGCACCTGGCGCACGATCGTCGACGTACTCGCGGGTGCGGGCGAGCGGCGCCGGTGAAGGGCTGGCCGTACCAGCCCTCGACGACCTGCGGGCCCGACACGCCGAGGCCGAGGACGAAGCGGCCGCCGGAGAGGTGGTCGAGCGTCATCGCCGCCATCGCCATGGCGGTCGGCGTGCGCGCCGGACAGCTGGCACAGCGACGTGCCGAGGCGCACGCGTCTCGGTGCGCGAGCCCCACCACGGCGAGCGGGGTCAGGGCGTCGGAACCGTAGGACTCCGCCGTCCAGACCGAGTCGTAGCCGAGGCGGTCGGCCTCCATCACGAGCTCGAGCGCACCGGCCGGCGGGCCCGCGCCCCAGTACCCCATCTGCAGGCCGATCTTCATCGTCTTCATTGCTGGGCTCCTCTCAGACCTTGGCGATGATCTCGTCGGCGAACCAGCGCACCGCGCCGAGGCGCGCCGCCAGTGCCTCGTCGTCGGGCGTGCCGTCCTTGACGTCGACGAACATCCAGGGCGCGCACACGATGTCGGTCACGCCCGCCTCGGCGAAGCGCCGGTACAGGTCCACGTCGGGTCGCTCGTTGATCGACAGGTAGATCGTGAAGTCCTTCTCGTCCTCGCGCCCCGCCTTCTTCAGCGCCTCGCGCAGGTTGGCGAGATGCATCCAGGCCTCCTCCGCGCTGTACGCACCCGCCGCGATCCAGCCGTCGCACAGGCCGGCCGTCCGGCGCAAGGCCACCGGCGAGTGCCCGCCGCCGATGATCGGGACCGGCTCGCTCGGCGCAGGGAGCATCTGGCATTCGGGGACGTCGTAGTACTCGCCGTGGAACTCGACCCAGCCGCCGTGCCAGAGCGTCCGCAGGGCGACGATCATCTCGTCGAGGCGCTTGCCGCGCGTGGCGAAGTCCTGCCCGGTCTGGTCGAACTCCTCCTTGCACCAGCCGACGCCGACGCCCAGGCGCACCCGGTTGTCCGAGATCACCGCCGCGGTCGCGACCGACTTGGCGACGGTGATGAGGTCGCGCGCCGGCGCCACGTAGACCCCGGTGGTGAACAAGAGGTGCTCGGCCACCGTGGCCATCCCGGCGATGAGCGTCATCGGGTCGGGCCACGGCGTCTCGGCCTCCCAGCCCGGGTGCCCGTCCTCGCGCACCGAGTACGTGTAGCGCGACGAGAGCTCCCGCGGGTTGAACAGGTGGTCCGAGACGTACATGCCCGAGTAGCCGAGCTCGTCGGACGCCTTGGCCAGCGGCACGGCCTGGCGCGTGGGCAAGAAGCTGACCGCCTGGTGGAAGCGCAGCGGCGCTGCCGGCGCCCTCCGTTCCGCTCGACGCTGCGTGCACGTCAGCGGGCCCGCGCCGGCAGCGGCATGCCCCCGACCGGCGCCGACGGCGCGAACGCGATCGGGATGTGCTTGGTGCCGTTGATGAAGTTCGACTGCAGCCGCTGGACCTCGCCGTCGAGGCGCATGTCGGGGATGCGGTCGAGGAGGCGGTCGAACATCACCATGATCTCCATGCGCGCCAAGTTGGCGCCGAGGCAGAAGTGCGGCCCGCCCCCGCCGAACGCGATGTGGTTGTTGGGCGAGCGCGTGACGTCGAAGGTGTCCGCGTCGGTCGAAGGCCTCCTGGTCGCGGTTGGCCGAGGTGTGCCAGAAGACGATCTTGTCGCCCTCCTTGATCTCCTGGCCGCGGAGCTCGAAGTCGGCCGTGGCGGTGCGGCGGAAGTGCATGACCGGCGTGACGTAGCGCAGCATCTCCTCGACCGCGCCGGGCAGGAGCGAGCGGTCCGCCCGCAGCTTCTCCCACTGGTCTGGATGCTCGAAGAACGCCGTCATGGCGCCCGACATGAGGTTCCGCGTCGTCTCGTTGCCCGCCACGATGAGGAGGAGGAAGAAGAGGTCGAGCTCGAGCTGATCGAGCTTCTCGCCCTCGACCTCGGCGTTGATGAGCACCGACACCAGGTCGGCCTTGGGCGCCAGCTTGCGCTGCGACGCCAGCTCCTCGGCGTAGCTGTAGACCTGCATGGCCGCCTCGCCGGGGTCGACGCCCGGGAGCTGGTACTCGGGGTCCTCGGAGCCGATCATGCGGTTCGACCAGTCGAAGACCATGCGCCGGTCCTCCTGGGGCACGCCGAGCAGCTCGGCGATGACCAGGAGCGGGAGCTCGGCCGAGATCTCCTCGACGAAGTCGGCCGTGCCGCGCTCGCACACGGCGTCGATGATCCCGTCGGCGTACCCGACGATCTGCGCCTCGAGGTCGCGCACCATCTTGGGCGTGAAGCCCTTGTTGACCAGGCGCCGGTAGCGGGTGTGCATGGTCGGGTCCATGTTGACCATCATCAGCTGCTGCTGGGCCAGCTGGTCGTCGTCCATCTCGTGGAAGAGCGAGCCGCGCCGCGCCGAGGAGTAGTGCTCCCAGTCCCGGTTGACCGTGACGCAGTCGTCGTAGCGGGTGACGGCCCAGAAGCCGCCCCGCGGCGCCACCGCCTCGGGGTGCCAGTAGACGGGCGCCTCGGCCCGCAGCTCGGCGAACCAGTGGTGGGGGACCCCGGCCACGAAGTTCCGCCCGTCGATGAGGTCGATCTCGTCGAGGCTCAAGGACCCCCCTTTCGCTTGCTCGGCCCGGCCGCCCGGCCGACGTTTCGCCGCCGCTGCGTGCCTGGCCTTTCGCGTTCGTTTTTAGAACGTGTGTCAGTTGATCATACGCATAGAGCGGGGCGGCGGCCCGAGGCGGCACGGTCCCCCCGGCACCGTCGCCGCCGCTCCCCGAGCAGGGGTATCTTCCCCGGGCACTCCCCATCCGACGCGTCGTTCAACGCCGCACTGCGAATCGAGGACGAGACCGTTGACCTACTGCCTGGCCCTTCGCCTCCACGACGGATTGGTGTTCCTGGCCGACACCCGCACCAACGCCGGCGTGGACAACGTCGGGACCTACCGCAAGATGCACGTCGCTGCAGCCGGCGCCCGATCGCCTCTTCGTGATCGAGTCGGCGGGCAGCCTGGCCACGACACAGGAGGTCCTCGACCGGATGGCAACGGGACCTGGCCGGCGACGGGCGGGACGGGCGCGGAGAGCCTGGCGACCGTCTCCCACCTCTTCGAGGCCGCGCTGTACCTCGGCCGCCTGAGCCGGGAGGTGGCGGTCTCGCACCGCGAGGGCCTCAGCGCAGGTCGGGGCCGACGCCACTGCCACCTTCATCTTGGGTGGGCACGTCGGCGACGAGCGGCCCGACATCCTCCTCGTCTATCCGGAGGGCAACTACATCCGGGCCTCCGACGACCGCCCCTTTCTCCAGATCGGCGAGAGCAAGTACGGGAAGTTCATGCTGGAGCTGGCGGTCGAGGCCAACGTCGACCTGGTCACCGCCGTGAAGATCGCCCTCGGCTCCATGATGAGCACCGCACGGGCGAACCTGTCCGTGGGGCCGCCGTACGACTTCGGTGTCTACCGAAGCGAGACGGGGACCTTCAGCGAGTTCCGCATCGACAGCGACTCGCCGCTGCTCGACAAGATCCGTGAGGTGTGGGAGCGGCACCTGCTGCGTGCCATCGCCGAGTTACCCGCCATCACCGAGGAAGACGTGACGGACGTGCCCGACCGCGACCTAGCGGACCGGGCCCACCAGACGGGACGAGAGCCGAGAGGACAGACCATGTCGAACGAAGACGACCAACCGGCCGGCGACCGTCCGCGGGTCGAGCGAGTCTCCACCGGAAATCTCCCGTCTCCCGAGGAAGTGCAGGCACTCGTGGCCGAGGGATACGACCGATTCCGCCGTCTCCGAGAGGGGAGGGTGGCCGACTACATCCCCGCCCTGGCCGAGGCCTCGCCGGACGCTTTCGGCGTCTGTGTGGCCGGTGTGGGCGGGGGCGTCGTCGCCGTCGGCGACGCGGAGCAGGAGTTCACGATCCAGAGCATCTCCAAGCTCTTTGTCTTCGCCCTCGTCTGCGACGCGCTCGGCCCCGAAGAGGCACGCCGCAAGCTCGGTGTCAACAGCACCGGGCTCCCCTTCGACTCGGTCATGGCCATAGAGCTCAACGCCGACCGCACCATGAACCCCATGGTCAACGCCGGCGCACTGGCCACCACCAGCCTCGTCCCGGGAGGGAGCGCCGAAGAGAAGTTCGAGTCCGTCGTGCACGCCCTCTCGCGGTTCGCCGGGCGGCGGCTGGCGATGGACGACGAGGTGTACGAGTCCGAGGCGGAGACCAACTTCCGCAACCGTGGCATCGCCCACCTGCTCAACGGCTACGGGCGTATGTACTGCGACCCCGAAGTCGCCACGGACCTCTACACCCGCCAGTGCGCGCTCCGGGTCAGTGCCCGCGACCTGGCGGTCATGGGCGCCACCTTGGCGGATGGAGGCGTCAATCCGTTGACCGGCGAGCGGGCGATCGCCGCCGCGAACTGCAAGCGGGTGTTGGCCGTGCTGGCCACGGCCGGGCTCTACGAGCGGTCGGGGGAGTGGCTCTACGACGTCGGCCTCCCCGGCAAGAGCGGGGTCAGCGGAGGCCTGGTGACGGTGTCGCCGGGCAAGGGCGGCGTCGGGACGTTCTCGCCGCCCCTCGACGACGCCGGCAACAGCGTGCGCGGGCAGCGCGTCACGACCTTCCTCTCGGAGGCGTTGGGGCTCAACCTGTTCACCTCGGCCCCCTTGCGTGAGGGCGTCACGGTGACGGGCTGAGCGCAGCCGCCGCCCCGACACGTCGACAAAAAGGGCGGCTGGCCACCCCCTGGACCGCCCCCCGAAACGAGAACGTGTTACAGTTTTGTCCGAGCGCGGCCTTGACCTGGCAGGGACCGCCGAGTGCACGCGAGGCTGCCCCACGATGTTCCTCGAAGAGAGCCCCGAGCAGCAGGAGCTGCGCGCCGAATTGCGCCGCTACTACGCCGAGCTGCTGACCGACGAGGTGCGGGCCGGCCTGGCCGAGGGCGGCGAGGCCGGCGACGCCTGGCGCGACGTCGTCCGCCAGATCGGCAAGGACGGCTGGCTCGGCATCGGCTGGCCCACCGAGTTCGGCGGCCAGGGGCGCCCGGCCACCGACCAGTTCATCTTCTTCGACGAGACCCAGCGCGCCGGCGCCCCGTTCCCGTTCGTGACCATCAACACGGTCGGCCCGACGATCATGCGCTTCGGCACCGAGGAGCAGAAGTCCTTCTTCCTGCCCAGGATCCTCGCCGGCGAGATCAACTTCGCCATCGGCTACACCGAGCCCGAGGCCGGCACCGACCTGGCCTCGCTGCGCACCCGCGCCGTGCGCGACGGCGACGAGTACGTCGTCAACGGCGCCAAGATCTTCACCTCCGGCGCCGACGAGGCGGACTACGTCTGGCTCGCCTGCCGCACCGACCCCGACGCGCCCAAGCACAAGGGCATCTCGATCCTGTGCGTGCCGACGACCGCCGCCGGCTTCGAGTGGTCGATCATCAACACGGTCGGCGGGCTGACCACGACGCAGACCTTCTACGACGACGTCCGCGTGCCCCTGGCCAACCGGGTCGGGGAGGAGAACGAGGGCTGGCGCATGATCACCACCCAGCTCAACCACGAGCGCGTCGGCCTGGCCGCCTGGAGCGGCCTCGCCCTCTCGCTCTACGAGGACGTCGTGAGTGGGCGGCGACGACGCCGTCGGACGAGGGCCACGTGGTGATCGAGCAGCCGTGGGTGCAGATGGACCTGGCCAAGTGCAAGGCCGAGCTCGAGGCGATGTGGCTGCTGAACTGGCGCATGGCCGTGCACGTGGCCGACGGCGAGCTCACGGGCGCCGAGTCGTCGTCGATCAAGGTGTTCGGCACCGAGCGGATCCTCGAGGTCGCTCGCCTGCTGTCGGGTGTCGTCGGCGCCGCCGGCTACCTGACGCCGGGCTCGCCCGGCGCGCTGCTCCGCGGGCGCCTCGAGGCGACGGGACGCCAGGCGCAGATCAACACGTTCGGCGGCGGCGTCAACGAGGTCCAGCGCGAGATCGTGGCCACGGCCGGGCTCGGCATGACCCGGGGCGCCCGGTGAGCGCCGCAGCCGCATCGTCGAACGGGGCGACCGAGGCGTCGTCGAACGGCTCGGCCGGGCGCTTCGAGGAGCTCGCACCGTTCCCCGACCGCAGCGCCGAGCTCACCGCGCTGGTCGGCCAGACGGCGGGCCCGCCCACGCTCTCGCCGCACGCGGTCAACGTGCCCATGATCCGGCACTGGGTCGAGGCCATGGGCGACCACAACCCGGTCTACGTCTCCGACGAGGCCGCCCGCGCCGCCGGCTACGACGAGCTGATCGCGCCGCCGACGATGCTGCAGGCCTGGATCATGCGCGGGCTGCGCGCGTCGCTGCTGACCGAGGAGGCCCGCGACGCGGGGACCGCGCAGGGCGACGGGCCGAGCGACCGCATGATGCAGCTGCTCGACGAGGAGGGGCTCACCTCGGTGGTGGCCACCAACTGCGAGCAGCAGTACGGGCGCCCGCTCGTCGTGGGCGACCGCCTCCTGGTGCGCTCGGTGATCGAGGCGATCTCGGACCCCAAGCGCACCGGGCTCGGCACGGGCCGCTTCCTCACGACCCGCCTGGACTTCGTGGCGGTGCCCGACGCCGAGGTGCCGGTGGATCCGCCCGCCGACGCCGCCGCGGTGCAGTCGCTCTACGACGCCGGCGAGCCGGTCGCCACCATGCGCTTTCGGATCCTCAAGTACCTGCCGCCCCAGCGCAAGGCGGCGCGCCCGCCCCGCCCGCACCCGGCGCTGACCCAGGACAACGCGTTCTGGTTCGAGGGGGCCCGGGCGCACCACCTGCTGATCCAGCGCTGCACCTCGTGCGGCACGCTGCGCCATCCGCCGCTGCCGGCGTGCGCCAACTGCGGCTCGCTCGAGTGGGACACCGTCGACCTCCAGCGGCCGCGGCACCTTGTACTCCTACGTGGTCGTGCACTACCCCCAGGTGCCGGCGTTCGAGTACCCGCTGCCGATCGGCCTGGTCGAGCTCGACGAGGGGACGCGCGTCGTGGCCAACCTGAGCGGCGTCGAGCGGGCGGACATCGAGATCGGCATGCCGCTGCGGGCCGAGTTCGTGGACTTCGACGAGGAGCTGTCGCTGCCCGGTCTTCGTGCCGGCGGGCTCGCGCTCGGGTTCGCGGTGCAGGGGAGGGGCACTGATGGACTTCGCCTTCACCGACGAGCAGCTCGCCGTCGCCGAGACGGCGACGGGCCTGTTCGGCGGGCTGGTCGACCCCGCGCGGGTGGCGGCGGTCGAGCAGACCGACGACCGCGTCGACCGCGACCTGTGGCAGGCGCTGGCCGGCGCCGACCTGCTCGGCCTCGCCGTGCCCGAGTCGGACGGCGGCGCGGGCTTCGGCCTGCTCGAGCTGTGCCTGCTGCTCGAAGCGCAGGGCAACGTCGTGGCGCCGGTCCCGCTGTGGGCGACGCTCGTGCTCGGCGCCCTGCCGCTCGCACGCTTCGGCTCGCCCGCCCAGCGGGCGCGCTGGCTGCCCGGGGTGGTGGCCGGCGACACCTTCCTCACGGCTGCGCTGACCGGGAGCGCGTCGAGCCCGACGTCGACCCCGCCGGTGTGGGCCGAGGCCTCGGGCGACGGCTTGGTGCTCGAGGGCACCGAGCTCGCCGTGCCGCAGGCGCACCTGGCGACGCGGATTCTCGTGCCCGCCGCCGTCGACGGCGGCGTGCTGGTTGCGCTCGTCGACCCCCACGCCGACGGCGTGACGCTCGAGCGCACGGTGACGACCAATCGCGAGATCCACCCGCACCTCCACCTCCGCGGCGTCCGCGTCGAGGCCGACGACGTCCTCGCTGCGCCGCACGCGGGCCGGGCCGTGCTCGACGACCTTCTGGTCGCGGCGACCATCGGCCTGTGCGCGCTGCAGGTCGGCGTCTGCGAGTCGGCGCTGCAGCAGACGGCCGAGCTACCTCAACACCCGCCACCAGTTCGGGCGACCGCTGAGCACCTTCCAGGGCACGATGCTCAGGCCGCCGACGCCGCCATCGACATCGAGGCCATGCGGGTCACGTGGCAGAACGCCGCCTGGCGCTTCGACACCGGGCGCGACGCCGCCGAGTCGGCGCGGGTCGCCAAGTGGTAGGCCGCCGAGCGCGGCCAGCGGGTGGTGCACGCCACGCAGCACCTGCACGGGGGCATGGGCGCCGACATCACCTACCCGATCCACCGCTACTTCCTGTGGGGCAAGCAGATCGAGCTGCTGCTCGGCGGCCCGAGCGCGCAGCTGTCGAAGCTCGGCAGCGAGATCGCCCGGCAGGCGCTCGCCGCGGCGTCGACGTCGCCGTCAGCGTCGCCGTCGGCGGAGGCCGCTCGGTGAGCAGCGTGGCCGCCGGCCCCACCTTCGACGACGTCGCCGTCGGTGACGAGCTGCCGACGCTCGTGCTCCCGATCACGCGCACGCTCATCGTGTCGGGCGCGCTCGCGAGCCGCGACTACCAGGACGTGCACCACGACCACGAGCTGGCCCAGAGCGCGGCTCGAAGGACATCTTCATGAACATCCTCACCACCAACGGCCTCGTCGGTCGCTACGTCACCGACTGGTCGGGCCCGCGCAGCCGGCTGGCCGACGTGAACATCCGCCTCGGCGCGCCGAACTACCCCGACGGCACCATGACGTTCACCGGCGCGGTCACCGACAAGGGGCCGCTCGGCGATGACGGCACGACCGGCGTCGTGACCGTCGCCATCCGCGGCGCCAACGACCTCGGCGACCACGTCACCGGCACCGTCAGGTGATTCTGCCCCTCGGCGACGACGGCAACGGACAGGGGCCGGCCTGATGCCCGCGCCCACACCTTCGCCGGCACGCACGGCCATCGCCGGCATCGGCGCCACCGAGTTCTCCAAGGACTCGGGCCGCACCGAGCTGCGCCTGGCCGTCGAGGCCGTCGCCACCGCGCTCGACGACGCCGGCATCGCGCCCGACCGAGGTGCAGGGCATGGTGACGTTCAGCTCGGACACCAACCCCGAGATCGACATCGCCCGCAGCCTCGGCATCGGCGACCTGACGTTCTTCAGCCGCATCCACTACGGCGGCGGCGCGGCGTGCGCCACCATCCAGCAGGCGGCGCTGGCCGTGTCGTCGGGCGTCGCCGACGTCGTCGTCTGCTACCGCGCCTTCAACGAGCGCTCCGGCAACCGCTTCGGCGCCGGCGTGCAGGGCCGCCCGCCGATGCCCAACGCCGAGAACGCGCACATGGCGTCGTACCTCCCGGTCGGCCTGCTCACCCCGGCGTCGTGGGTGGCCATGGCGGCGCAGCGCTACCTGCACGTGACCGGCGCCACGAGCGAGGACCTCGGCCGCGTCGCCGTGGCCGACCGCAAGCACGCGGCCACCAACCCGAAGGCGTGGTTCTACGAGCAGCCGATCACGCTCGAGGAGCACCAGGCCAGCCGCTGGATCGTCGAGCCGCTCCACCTGCTCGACTGCTGCCAGGAGACCGACGGCGGCCAGGCGCTCGTCGTCACGTCGCTCGAGCGGGCCCGTGACCTGCAGACGGCCGCCGGCGGTGATCCGGGCCGCCGCGCAGGGCGTCGGGCGCCGGCCAGGACATGATGACGAGCTACTACCGCGACGACCTGCTCGGCCTGCCCGAGATGGGCGTCGTGGCCCGCCAGCTCTGGGAGACGTCGGGGCTCGGGCCGGACGACATGCAGACGGCCATCCTCTACGACCACTTCACGCCGTTCGTGCTCTACCAACTCGAGGAGTTCGGCTTCTGCAGCAAGGGCGAGGCCAAGGACTTCGTCCGCGACGGCGCGCATCGAGCTCGGCGGCGCGCTGCCGATCAACACCCACGGCGGCCAGCTCGGCGAGGCCTACCTGCACGGCATGAACGGCATCGCCGAGGGCGTCCGCCTGGTGCGCGGCACCTCGGTCAACCAGGTCGCCGGACGTCGAGCACGTCGTCGTGACGGCCGGCACCGGCGTGCCGACGAGCGGCCTGGTCCTCGGCGTCGACCGCTGAGCGCCCCGTCGATCGCCTTTGGCGATAGCTCAAGGGGTCCGACGCGCCGGACGGCTCAGAGAACCCGGCCGTCCACCGACTCCTCGAGCACCCGAGCCGCGTCCGCCGACAGGGTCTCGTAGGCGCCGCCCTTCTCCGCCTGCCACAGCACCGGTTCGTTGCAGTTCCAGCGCTCGGCCCGCAGCGCGCGCTTGAGCACCTTGTTGGTCGCCGTGATGGGCAGCGCGGCGCTGAGGCGCACGAAGCGCGGCGCCCACTTCGTGCCGAGGTCGCCCTGCGCGGCCAGGAACTCGGCCAGCGCCCCGGGGTCGAGCCCGTCGAGGCCCGGGCGCAGTTGCACGGCGGCCATGACCTGGTCGCCGACGACGGGGTCGGGCACCGCGTAGACCGACGCCAGCACCACGTCGGGGTGGCGCTGGAGGATCCGCTCGATCGGCGCCGAGGCGAAGTTCTCGCCGTCGACCCGGAGCCAGTCGTGGTCGCGACCGGCGAAGTAGAAGAAGCCCGGCCTCGTCCCGGTAGGCCAGGTCACCGGTCCAGTACCAGCCCTCGCGCAGGCGCGCCGTCTCGGCCTCGTCGTTGCGCCAGTAGCCCTCGAAGCCGGCGCCGCCGGCCTTCGACACGAGCTCGCCGATGGCCTCCTCGGCGTTCAGCAGCCGGCCGCTGGTCGTCGAAGCGCGCGGGCGGGCACTCCTCGCCGGTGGCCGGATCGAGCACGACGGTGCCCTCGGGGGCCCGGCCGAGCGCGCCGGGCGGCGTGTCCGGGGTGCGCGCCACGGTGGCGCCGCCCTCGGTCGAGCCGTACGCAGTCGGTGACGGCGACCCCGAAGCGCTCGGCGAAGCGCGCCACGTCGTCGGTCGAGCCCTCGTTGCCGAACGCACGCACCAACGGGTTGTCGGCGTCGTCGGGCCGTTCGGGCGTGGCCAGGACGTACGCCAGCGGCTTGCCGACGTAGTTGAAGTACGTCGCCCCGGCGGCGCGGACGTCGGGCAGGAAGCCCGAGGCCGAGAAGCGCCCGGCCGAGGGGAGCGCGACGGCGGAGCCGGCCATGAGGGCGGGGCCCCAGCCGGCCATCAACGCGTTGGAGTGGAACAGCGGCATGGCCAGGTAGCAGACGTCCGCCGGCGTCAGCGAGAACATCTGCGCCACGATCGCCCCGATGCGGGCCAGCCGGCCCTGGGTGCACAGGCACGCCTTGGGCGCGCCCGACGTGCCCGACGTGAAGAGCAGGTAGCCCGAGCGATTCGGGCGTCACGGAGCGGTCGACGCACGTCGGCCGCGGACGCGCCGTCGAACGCTTCGAGTGCGGCCTGCGCCGCCGGGGTGTCCACCACCAGCACGCGGGGGTTGTCGGCGGAGACCGTCCGAGCCCGTCGCCGTCGGGTCCGCCCAGCCGCGCCCCCTCGAGCAGCGGCAGCGAGGCCGAATCGGTCACCAAGAACCGGCACTCGGTGTGGCTCAGGTCGCGCACGAGCTCGTCGCCCCGGTGCGTCGGGTTGGCCCCCACGACCACGGCACCGGTCAACGCGGCCGCCTCGAGCCAGAAGACGAACTCGGGGACGTTGTCGAGCAGGACGGCGACGTGGAAGGGCGCCGCCGCCGGCCCGCGCCCAGAGCGCAGCCAGGCCCCACGCCGCGCCGCATGCCGCGACCACCTCGGCGTGGCTCAGCCGGAGGTCGCCCGTCCACAGGCCGAGCCCGGAGTCGTCGGCGCGTTCCAGGACGGCGCGGGCGATCGTTTCGGGTGGGGGCCCCGGCTCGAGGCCGGGCGCGTCTGGTCCGTCAGCTGGGTTCACTGCATCTCCAAAAGTCTCTGACCTGGGATGGAAGTCCCATTATTGGAACACGTTGCATTTTAGCCACCTCCGTGTTACCGTCGCTGGAGCGCCTGCGGAACGGACCGCGGCCGAAGCGGAGGACGGGCACACCCCATGGAATTCGGGATCTTCAACGCCGCGTGCGTGCTGCCGAGATACGAAGAGCGCCATGGCGCCTCGGCCGAACACGACCGCATCATGGACGAGGTCGCGTTCATCGTGGCGGCGGACAAGGCCGGCTTCAAGTACACCTGGGCCTCCGAGCACCACTTCCTCACGACCTACTCGCATCTCTCGGCCTCCGAGTCCTTCCTGGCCTACTGCGCCGCCAAGACCAACAACATCCACATCGGCTCGGGCATCTTCAACATCACGCCCCCGGTGAACCACCCGGCCCGGATCGCCGAGCGGGTGGCCATGCTGGACCACCTGAGCGAGGGCCGCTTCGAGTTCGGGACCGGCCGGGGCTCGTCGACGACCGAGCAGCGGGGCTTCGGCATCAACGACCCCGACCTCACCCGCGAGATGGTGGCCGAGACGCTGCCCCAGATCGTGCGCATGTGGCGCGACGAGGAGTTCAGCTACGACGGCAAGTTCTTCTCCATGCCGCCGCGCAACGTGCTGCCCAAGCCGTACTCGAAGCCCCACCCGCCGATCTGGATGGCGGCCGGCAGCCCCTCCACCTTCGACCTGGCCGCCGAGATGGGCGTCGGCGTCCTGTGCTTCGGCTTCTCCACGCCCGACCAGCTCACCCCGCTGGTCGCCCGCTACAAGGAGAAGATCGAGGACTGCAAGAACCCGGTCGGCGAGTTCGTGAACAACAACGTGATGATCACGACGCAGATGATCTGCATGGAGGACGGGGCCAAGGCGCGCCAGACGTTCCTCGATGCGGACTCGAACTACCACCTGAGCCTCGTGTTCCGCTATCTCGACACGTTCCCCAAGCCCCCCGGCATCCCCGAGTGGCCCGCCATCATCCCCGGCATGGACGCCGCCACGCTCGACGCCGCTATCGCAGCCGGCGTCACCGCCATCGGCACCCCCGACGAGGTCGGCAAGACCATCGAGAGCTTCGTTGCCACCGGAGCAGACCAGCTCGCATTCGGCATGCTGTCGACCTCCATGGAGATCGAGCTGTGCGAGGAGGCCGTCGAGACCTTCGGCAAGCACGTGCTCAAGGACTTCGACAAGGACCCCGAGCACCGGTCGACGAAGCAGCGCAAGGCCGCCGCGTCGGTGGCCAAGTAGCCGCTACAGGCGGAACTCGCCGGCCCCGAGCCGGCGGTCGATCTCCTCGGCGATCGCACCCGGACTGCGGTCTCCCGAATCCACGCGGTGGCGCGCCGCGACGCCGTGGCGCTCGAACTGCTCCCACAGGTCCTCGACCACACCTGCGTCGGCGAGCGCGCCGGTGTGCGCGGGCTCGAACCGGCGGTCTTGGACGCGTTGTTGCACAAGGTCGACGGGCGCGCGCAGGACGGCGTAGTGCAGCTCGATCCCGTGCGGGGCGCACGCCGCGACGAAGAGATCGAGCATGGGCGGGTACAAGATGCCCTCGCCCACGGTGAAGTAGCCACCGCTGGCGAACGCGGCCACCGCCTCGGCACCGGCACGCAACACGACGCGGTTCTGCTCGTGCGCCGCGGGCAGCCACGGTTCGACGAAGCCTCGGCGCACCTTGGCAAAGAACCAGTCGAGGTCGAGACAGACCGACGGTTCGTGCCGGTCGGCCACCAGCGGCGCCACCGTCGTCTTGCCGCAGCCGGGGGAGCCGGTCAGGAGCAACACGCTCAAGCTCGCTCGGGCTCCGGGCATGGGTGCATCATCGCGTGGTGTCGTCCCTAGCATGGCCGGTGACACGGGCCCGACGACGGGACGCTCGTCCCGAGAGGTGGAACATGCCGACCCTGTACGAGGCCGCCGGCGGTGAGGACGGCATTCACCGCCTCGAGGACCTCTTCTATGCGAGCGTGCTCGCCGATCCGCTGCTCCAGCCGCTCTTCGGCCAGGGCCAGGCGAAGCACGTCGAGCACCTCACCTGGTTCACGGCCGAGTCGTTCGGCGGTCCCGACCGCTTCAGCAAGGAGCTCGGCTTCGGCCATCTCATTGACGTCCACCGCGGCCTGCACATCACCGAGGAGCAACGGCAGCGCTTCGTCGACCTCTACGCCGCCGCCCTCGACGCCGCCGGGACGTCGCAAGACGAGGACTTTCGGCGGGCCGTGCTCGAGCACGTCGATTTCGGGACCCGGGTCGCCATGCAGAATTCGAACGCCACGAGCGAGGACGAGCTGCATCCGCTGCGCGAGGTTCCCCGCTGGACGTGGGCCGGCGACGACCGCTGAACGTCGAGAGCTCAGCCGGCGGACGCCATCCCGACGATCGGCTGGTTGAGCGGCGAGCCGCCCGCGGAGCCGGTGAACCCGGCGTCGCCGTAGTTGAAGATGCCCCCGTCGGAGGCCGCGATCCAGTAGCCCTGGCCGTCGGGTGAGGCGGCCATGCCGACGGCTGGGCGGTTGAGCGGCGTCGCACCGGCGGAACCGAAGAAGAGGGCATCGCCGAAAGCGAAGATCCCTCCGTCGGACGCCACCATCCAGTAGCCGCCGCCGTCGGCGGTGGGGGTCATGCCGACGATGGGTTTGTTCAATGGCTGGCCACCCATAGACCCCCAGTAGTTGGCGTCGCCAAAGGCGAAGATCCCTCCGTCCGACGCCACTTCCCAGTAGCCGCCGCCGTCGGGCGTCGGGGCCATGCCGACGATCGGCTCGTTCAGGGGTTTGCCGCCCATGGAGCCGAAGAACAGGGCATCGCCGAAGGCGAAGATCCCTCCGTCCGACGCGACCTCCCAGTAGCCGCCGCGATCGGAGGTGGGCGCCACGCCGACGATGGGGCTGTTCAGAGGCTGGCCGCCCATCGAGCCGTAGAACGACGCGTCGCCGTAGGAGAAGATGCCGCCGTCCGAAGCCACGAGCCAGTAGCCGAGCTTCGAAGGCGTCGGTGCCATGCCCACGATCGGCTCGTTGAGCGTCATGCCGCCGGTGGACCCATAGAAGCCGGCATTGCCGTAACACAAGACCCCGCCGTCGGCGGCCACCATCCAGTACGAAGAGTTGGGCGGTGCCGGCGTTGCCGGGAGCGGCGGCGCCGGGATCCCCGCGGACCCCGCGAACGCGACCACCTGATTGTTGGCCGGAGCGAGGAGCAGCCCGTCAGCCACCGACGGGGTGGGGAAGTGGTTTGCGTTGTTGCCGACGGTGAGTTGCTCGACGGTGTTCCCGGTCGCCGGATCCAATCCGTTGAGAGAACTCGACCCGATCGTCCACACGAGCCCGCTGGCCAGGATCGGGGCGCCGTGGGAGCCGCTGGCCGCCGTCCACAGAACGCTCAAGGACGGGCTGGTTTGGATGGCCTGGATGCCGTCGAAGCACGGGATGTAGACGATCGTCCCGTCGACGGCGTTGCCGCCGTTGGAGTTCCTGTTCGGGCAGACCGGCGCCGAGGCGACGTCGCCGCCCATGCCGCCGAGCGAGGCCTGATTCACCAGGAAGGCCGTTTGCGACTTGCCCACCTGGAGCAGCGTGCCGTTCGACATGAGCGCGGGTGCCGCCGACCCGAGGTCGCGGTCGTTGTCGTTGTCGAAGGACCAGTCGCTCGGCATGAACAATTGTTCGAGTTGGAGTTGGGGCGAGAGCTCGATCACCGAGTCGCTGCCGTCGTAGGGCGTGTCGGCCGACCCGTTTCCGGTCGAGGCCCAGATGTTGCCCGACGCGTCCACCTCGGGCGCCGCGCCACCCATCCAGACGGCACCCTGCGTTCCGTTGGGTACGGCGCCCGTCGTCGCGTAGTCGAGCGGCGTCCCGCCTGCTTCGGGGACCGAGACGATCCAACCGTGGTACGGCTCGCAGTCCCCTGCGTTGCCTCCGAAGCCGAAGACGACGTTGCCGTTGTCGAGGTTGAGGCCGGTCCGCTGCAGGAGGTGCGCGGGGGACGACCCGGCCGGGTCGACCTCGACGTTGAGCTCCTGGGCCCCCGTGTAGATGTTGACCCCGACCAAGAAGTGCGCCGGCTGCTCGTCGACGAGCTCGTCGGCCACGGCGAAGATCTCGGACCGTGCGACATCGACGACGGGCGTCCCGGTGATGCCTACGGTCGGGCCGATGTTCCCGCAGAAGGTGTCGGGCGCGGGGACGGGCGTCCCGACCGTCGTGGACCACAGCACCTCCCCCGAGTTGGCGGCGAGCGCGTACAGCGTGTCGTTCTCGGTCGCCACGAAGACGCGGTTGGTGGCTTCGAGCGGTTCGCCGTAGGTCTGTCCGTCGAGGACGGGGGACTTCCAGGCCTGGGTCGCGGAGGAGAAAGAGACGCCCGAGGTGTCGTTGCCGGTGCCCAGGGGGTCGCCGTGGTACACGGTCCACGACGACGTCGGGTCCACGTGTGCGACGGCGACGGCGTCGCCACCGGCCGGACGAGGCGGGACGCCGACGACGAGGGCCAGGACGAACAACGCCATGGCGGCGAAGAGGCTGCACGCGGCACGGCGCGGCGACGCGAGCATCCTGACGCCGCGCGACGACACCGCCAAACCCTGTAAAGCGCCCCGATCGATCGGCGCACGATAACGCGCGCCACCGACGTTGTCGTTGCACCCCGGGCCAGGGGCCGACCGGCAGTTCGGGCGAGCCGGCGCCCCGCCAACGAACCCGTCGATCAGGTGCGACCGGCCGGTGCCATCCCCACGACCGGCTGGTTCAAAGGTGTCCCGCCCATGGAGCCGGCGAACCCGGCATCGCCGTAGTTGAAGATGCCGCCGTCCGACGCCACGAGCCAGTACCCACCACCGTCGGGCGTGGCGGCCATGCCGACCACCGGTTTGTTCAACGTCGTCCCGCCGGTCGAGCCGGCGAACCGCGCGTCGCCGAAGGTGAAGATCCCGCCGTCGGAGGCCACGAGCCAGTAGCCGAGGCCATCGGATGTCGCCGCCATGCCGACGACCGGCTTGTTGAGCGGCTGGCCTCCCTCCGAGCCGTGGAAGGCGGCGTCGCCGTAGCTGAAGATGCCGCCGTCGGACGCCACGAGCCAGTAGCCGAGCCCGTCGTGGGTCGTCGCCATGCCGACGATCGGCTTGTTGAGCGGCTTGCCGCCCTGTGAGCCGAAGAACTGGGCGTCACCGAAGCTGAAGATGCCGCCGTCGGACGCGACCAGCCAGTACCCGCCGCCGTCGGGCGTGGCGGCCATGCCGACGATCGGCGCGTTCAGCGGCTGGCCGCCCTGCGAGCCGAAGAAGCCCGCGGCGCCGTAGTTGAAGATCCCACCGTCGGACGCGACGAGCCAGTAGCCGTTGCCCGATGCCGTGGGCGCCATCCCGACGACCGGCTTGTTCAACGGCGTCCCGCCGGCGGAGCCGAGGAACTGTGCGTTGCCGAACGAGAAGATCCCGCCGTCCGAAGCCACCAGCCAGTACGACGAGTTCGCGGGGGCCGAGGGCGCCGGCGACGGCGGACCCGGCAGTCCGGCCGAGCCACTGAATGCGACCACCTGGTCGCTCGTCGGCGCCAACAGCAGGCCGTCACCGACCGAAGGGGTGGGGAAGTGGTTGGCCTGGCTCCCGAGGCTCACCTGTTGGGCCACCGTGCCGTTCGACGGGTTGAGTCCATAGAGGTTCCCGTTGCCGATGGACCACACGAGCCCTCCCGCGACGATGGGCGGGTTGTGGGCGCCGCTCGTGGTCTGCCACTGCGGGCCCAGCGGGCTCGTCTCCATCGCCAGCAGCCCGGTGCCGCACGGCACGTACACCACGGTCCCGGAGACCGCGTCCCCGCCGTCGGAGTCGCTGCCGCACGTCGCGATCTGCGGCGGGTCGCTGATGCCACCGAGCGCGGATTGGTTCAGGAGGTACGCACGGGACGACTTGCCGACCTGGAGGACGGTCCCGTTCGAGAGCAGCGCCGGCGGGCTCGATCCGAGGTCCAGGTCGCCCGCGTTGTCGCTCGACCACGTCGACGGGGCGAAGAACTGCAGCCGGGCCAGGCTCGGCGACAGCTCGAGCACCGAGTCGCTGAAGTCGTAGGGCATCGCGGACGACCCGTTGCCGGTCGTCACCCAGATGTTGCCCGCCGAGTCGACCTCGGGCGCGGCGCCGCCCATCCACACCGCCCCGTCGTTGCCGATCGGCACCGCCTGGTAGAACGCGGGCGTCCCGCCGCCCTCGGGCACCGAGCCCACCCAGCCGCTGTAGCTCGGGCAGTCGCCGTCGTTGCCGCCGTAGCCGAACACGACGTGGCCGTTGCTGAGGTTCAGCCCGGTGCGCTGCAGGATGGCCGTCGGCTGCTGGCCGGGCGGGTCGACGGCCTGGTTCAGGTCCTGGTGGCCCGTGAAGATGTTCAGCCCGACGAGGAAGTGGGCGGCCGTCGCTGTCCCGCCCACGAACTCGTCGGCCACGGCGAAGATCTCGCCGCGCGCTGCGTCGACGACCGGCGTGCCCGTGATGCCCACCGTCGGGCTGATGTCGCCACACGGAAGGTCGCTCGACGGCACCGGGGTCCCGACGTGGGTCGACCAGAGGATGGAGCCATTGTCCGCGGCCAGCGCGTACACCGTGTCGTTCTCCGTGGCCACGAAGACGCGCCCGCCCGTGACGAGCGGCTCCCCGTAGATGTGTCCGTCGAGGACCGGCGACGTCCACGCCCCTTTCGGCGGCGAGAACGTGACGCCCGACGTATCCACGCCGGTGCCCAACGCGTTGCCGTGGTACACGGTCCACGAGGTCGTGCCGTCTGCGTGCGGGATCGCCGCGCCGCCGGTGCCCGGAGCGGCGCCGAGGAGCGTCACGAGGCCCAAGCCCAGGCAGGCTACACCGCCCGCTCGAAGCAGCGCGAGCTTCAACCGCGTCGACGTGGTGTTCGTTCCCCGAGTGATCGCTGCACGCTAACGCGCCGCCTTCACCGTGTCGACGCGTCCGCGAGGTGTACAGCTAGGAGCCGGTGCCAACCTCGGTTGAGTTCACGATCGCGGCAGCCCACGTGTAGTCGGGCTTCCCGCTGGGCGAGCGCTCGACGGCGTCGACGACGTGCAGCCGGCGCGGCAGCTTGTAGCCGGCGATGGAGGAACGGCAGTGCTCCTGGAGCTCCTCCAACGAGGGCGCCGCGTGCCCGACCCGTGGCTGCACGATGGCCGCCACCGTCTGGCCCCACCGCTCGTCCGGCGCGCCGCACACGATGGCGTCCATGACGTCGGGGTGCGAACGGACCGCCGACTCGACCTCTTCGGGGAAGATCTTCTCGCCACCCGAGTTGATGACGATCGAGCCGCGGCCCAGCAACGTGATGGAGCCGTCCGCCTCGACGGTGGCGTAGTCGCCCGGCATCACGTAGCGGCGCCCCTGCACCTGAATGAAGACCTCGGCCGTCTTCTTGGGGTCGTTGTAGTAGCCGACCGGGATGTCGCCCGAACGGGCGATCTTGCCGATGGTGCCCGAACCCGGCTCCACCTGCTCGAGGTTCTCGTCGAACACCACGGTCTCGCCCAACAGATGCACGGTGGGCCCGCTCTTCATCGCGGTGTGGCCGGCGGTGACGACGGTCATCCCGTTGTTGCCGCCTTCGGAGGAGCCGATGGCATCGGTGATGACGAGGTTGGGCAGCCGCTCGAAGAACTGGTCCTTGACCGGGGCGGAGAACAGCGCGGCCGAGGACACGACGGCCAACAGCGACGACAGGTCGTAGGACGCGGCGGCTGGCTCGTCGAGTTGCTCGACGAGCGGCTTGCCCATGGCGTCGCCCGTGATCATCACCGAGTTGACCCGTTCGGAGCCGACGAGCGTCCAGACGTCGTGCGGGTCGAACTTGGCCATGAGCACGATCTTGGAGCCGACGAAGCTCTGGCCCATGACGCACCACTGCGTCGCCCCGTGCATGAGCGGCGCCACCGGCAGGTGCACCAGGCCGCCACCCGCGCCCTTCGCGACCATGACCGCCGGGTCGGTGATCCGCGTGTTGGTCACCGGATCGGTCCCGCCGCCGAGCGCATAGAAGACGTCTTGGTGGCGCCAGACCACGCCCTTGGGCATGCCGGTAGTGCCGCCGGTGTAGAGGATGTAGAGGTCGTCGCCCGAGCGGGGGCCGAAGTCACGAGCCGATGACTGCCCGTCGATCGCCGCTTCGTAGTCGACGGACCCCGGCGCCACCACGGCGTCGGACCCGTCCTCGATCACGACCAGGTGCCGGAGGTCCGGAAGCTCGGGCCTGAGCGCCGCAACGAGCGGCGAGAACTCACGCTGGTAGACGAGCGCCTGCAGGTCGGCGTTGGTCAGCAGGTACTGCAGCTCGTCCTTGACGTAGCGGTAGTTGATGTTGATCCAGATCGCCCGCAGCTTGAAGACGGCCCACGCCGTCTCGACCCACTCCACGGAGTTGTAGGAGTAGATCCCGACGTGGTCCCCCGGCCCGATGCCCTGGGCGGCCAGGTAGTGCGCGAGCTGGTTGGCGCGGGCCTCCAGCTCGGCGTAGGTCCGCCGCTGACCGTTCGCGACCAGGTACTCCCGCTCGGGGTAGGCGTCGACGGCCGCCTCGAACAGGTCGGCGAGGTTGAACTCCATCGGGCGAAGATTAGAACAGGTTCTCGTTCTGCGGGCAATCGCCGGGGGCGTTCATGCGGCGACGCGCTCGGCGACGAACCCGGACCATGTGGCGACCCATTCCCGCCACACGGCCGGTGGGTAGTCGTGCCCCATCCCGTCGATCTCGACGTAGCGGGCTCCGGGGATGATCTCCGCGGTACGCCGCCCGCCGCTCGGGGCGATCAGCGTGTCCCGGCTGCCGTGGATCACCAGCGTGGGCAGACCGATGTTCCGCAACTCGTCCGTGCGCGATCCGTCGTGTCGCGACGGCTCGCATCTGACGGCCGATGCCCTTGGGGCAGAAGCAACGGTCGTAGGCGGCCGCGGCCCGGGCGGCAATGGCGTCGTCGTCGAGCCACTCGGGCTTGGACCCGTAGATGTGCTGCGCGGCGACGTGATTGGCGATGTAGGCCTCGCGTGATGCCGCGGGCGGCGCCAGCAACACGGCGAGGGCTTCCTCGGAACTGTCGCCGTACCCGCGCTCGCCGGTCCTCGACATCACCGACGTCATGGACAGCAGGCGATCGGCGTGATCGATCGCCAAGCGCTGCACCATCATCCCGCCCATGGAGCATCCCATGACGTGCGCACGGTCCACGCCGACCGCGTCGAGCACGGCGACGGCGTCGGTGCACATGTCGGCCATCGAATAGTCGACGCCGTCGAGTTTCGTCGAGAGCCCGACGTCGCGATTGTCGAACCGGATCACCTGGTAGCCCTCGGCGCAGAACAGCTCGCACCATTCGACCGCGTAGTTGGTGCACTGCGATCCGAGGCCATTGACGAGCAGAAGGGTCGGTTGACGCGGATCCCCGAAGACCTCGTAATAGATCTCGACGTCACCGTTGCGTGCCGTGGCCATCAGTGCCCTCCCGTTTCTGCGTGATCGTAACGGCCCGGGACGAACTGACCCAGTGGGCGGAAAATCCTGGCAATTCGGGTGCTCGGAGTAAGGTTCGGCCATGGCCTACCCGACCGCTACAAGCCGCGACATCGCCGCGCCCGCCGACAAGGTCTGGGGCCTCGTCACCGACCTGCCACGCATGGGGGAGTGGTCACCGGAGAACCAGGGCGGCCGGTGGATCAAGGGAGCAACCGGGCCGGCGCTCGGTTCGGTGTTCAAGGGCAACAACAAGAACGGGCTGCGCCGTTGGTCGACCACGGTGACCGTCGTCGAGTGCGAGCCCGGCAAGGTCTTCGAGTTCGCCGTGACGTCGGGCCCGCTCGAGGTGGCCAACTGGCGCTACGAGTTCGAGGAGACCGACGGTGGCTGCGTGGTGACCGAGTCCTGGAAGGACAAGCGCAAGCCGTGGTTCGCCAGCGTGGCACGGGTCATGGGCGATCACAGCTCGGACAACGCGGAGCGCCAGATGACCGAGACGTTGGCCAACCTGGCCAAGGCGGTCGAGTAGGGCGCTGGCGCTTCGGCGCGCTCAGTCGGCCGCCGACAACCGGCGCACCACGTGGCCGGCCGCGGCCTCGTCACCGGGCCCGCCCCGCTCGAGCAGTCGAGACGCCACCGCTTGGCGGTGTTCGGCGTCGACGTTCCCGCCGTACTTGAACTTGGCCAGCACCTGCGTCACGCGGATCTCAATGCCGAGGATCGCGGCCAGCTTCGCCCCGTGCACCTCCGCCGGGTCCGCCACCTCCACCTCGGGCTGGAACGCCGAGAGCTGGCGCCGCAGGATCGCCGCCACGCTGCCCGGCGTCACCCGCTCGTCGTGCACGAGCGCCGAGCCGGCCAACTGCACCGCGCCGTAGTACGTCGTCGGGATCCCCAACAGCGGGTCCTCGGCGCCGATCGCCTTCCAGGCCGACGGGACGAAGGCCCAGTCGTCCGCCACGCTCAGCACGACCTTGGGGTTCTCGACCAGCGCGTCGAAGACAGGGTTGCCCCGCACCAGGTGCAGCCACACGGCCGAGCCGGCCAAGACGAACTGCGTCGGCACGACGACGGGGAACTCGCGCTCAGGCCCGCCGCGAGCGACCAAATGACCGAACGGGTGCGACGCCACGAAGTCACGCCACTCGGACTCGCCCCGTGTGGCGTCGACCGGGGCGACGAACACAGAAGAAGGCGCAACGACAAGAAGAGGCGGCCGAGCCAGAGGCCGAGGCCTCAGCTTGCCGTCGCCGCTCCCAATTCCTCGATCGACTCGGCCCGGTGCCGCTTGTAATCGACCTTGCCGTTGGGCGCCCGCCCGATGGTCGCCACGGACCGAACCCGCCGCGGCGCCTTGTACGACGCCAAGCGGTCCTTCACGTGCGCGATCAGCTCGGCCTCCGACACGTCGTCGGCGGGCACACCGTCGGCCGGCTCCACCACCGCGACGATCTGCTCGCCGTACGTCGGGTGGGGGATGCCCACGACCACCGCGTCGCGCACCGCCGCGTGCGTCTTCAACGCCTCTTCGACCTCTTCGGGGAAGATCTTCTCGCCGCCCGAGTTGATGCAGACCGAGCCACGCCCGAGCAGGTGGATGGTGCCGTCCGCGTCGACCTGGGCGAAGTCGCCGGGGATGGAGAAACGCACCCCGTCGATCTCCTTGAACGTGCGGTCGGACTTCTCCGTGTCCTTGTAGTAGCCCAAGGGGTTGCGCCCGCCGAGCGCCAGCACGCCGACCTCGTCGGAACCGGGCTCCACGGGCCGGCCGTCCTCGGTCAGGACCTTCACGTCCGGCCCGAGGGTGAACGACGCCGTCTTGCGCGGCCGCGCCGCCGCCCGAGACCGACATGCCCATGCCGAGCGCCTCCGACGAGCTGAACGCGTCGACCAGCAGCACGTTGGGGTGGTGGGCGAGCAGCTCCTGCTTCACCGGCTCGCTCCACATGGCGCCCGAGGAGATCACCATCAGCAGCGAGCTCAGGTCCCAGCGGCCCGGGTGCTCGTCGAGTGCGGCGATCAGGGGTCGTGAGAACGGGTCGCCGACGATCACCAGGCCGTTGACCTTCTCCCGCTCGACCGTGTCGAGCAGCTCGACGGGGTCGTACTTGCGCGACTCGAGCAGACAGACCCGCCCGCCTTCGGCCAGCGTCGTGTTCGCCGTGAAGCCGCCGGTCCCGTGCATCAGGGGGCACGCCGGCATCAGGGTCACGCCGCCGGGGGATGCCGACACCGCAGCCCGTACCGCCTCGATCCCGCCGTTCACGTCGTAGTGGCGCACGCCGCCGTCGATGAGGCGCGCGAAGAGGTCGTCCTGGCGCCACATGACGCCCTTGGGCATCCCGGTGGTGCCGCCCGTGTAGAGCATGTAGAGGTCGTCGCCGCTGCGTCCCCACGGCGCCCGCGTGCGCCCGACGACACACTTGATGGCGTCCTCGTAGGGGGTGGCCCAGTCCGGGCACGGTCCCGAGCCGTCGTCGACCCACAGCCAGCCCTTCACCCCGGGACCCGGTCGAGGATCCGCTCGATCCGGTCGGCGAACGCGCCGTGGAACACGACCGCGACGGCGTCCGCGTTGTCCCACAGGTACGACAGCTCGTCGTCGCCGTAGCGGTAGTTGGTGTTCACCGGCACGAGACCGACCTTCATGGCGGCGTACGTGGCCTGCAGGTACTCGGGCGAGTTGTAGAGGTAGACCGCGACCTTGTCCTGCTGCGCCACGTCGAGGTCCAAGAGGAATTGGGCCACGCCGTCGGCGCCGCGGTCGAACTCCTCCCACAGCATCGTCCGGGTGCCCTGGACGACCGCCGGGGCCTCCGGCTGCAGGTCGGCCACCGTCTCCCAGACGTCTGCGTAGTTCCAGTCAGTCATTCCTCGCTCCAATCCCGCCCTGTCCCCACTGCTACCGCACCACGACCGCCGACACCCGTCGACCCCCCCGCCCGCCGAGATGCGCGGAGCGAGATGATGAGAATACGCTCCCGCCGTGGACCTCGGCCTCCCCGGCGACGACGATCCCCGCCGGCGCCGGGTGAGGGACTGGCTGGAGGAGCATCCCGCACCCGACCGGGCGCACCCTTGCCGAGGCCGGCTACGTCGTGCCGCACTGGGCGCCGCCCTTCGGCCTCGACGCCGACCCGCTCACCCAGCTGGTCATCGACGAGGAGCTCAAGAAGGCCGGCGTGCACCGCCCGATCAACCCCATCGGCATCGGCTGGGCCGGCCCCACGCTGCTCTACGCCGGCACCGACGAGCAGAAGGAGCGCTGGCTCTGGTCCCTGCTCTCGGGCGAGGACTTCTGGTGTCAGCTTTTCTCCGAGCCCGGCGCCGGCTCGGACCTGGCCTCGCTGACCACCAAGGCCGAGCGCGACGGCGACCACTACGTGATCAACGGCCAGAAGGTCTGGACGAGCTACGCCCACATCGCCCGCTGGGGCATCCTGCTGGCGCGCACCGACCCCAGCGCGACGAAGCACCAGGGCATCAGCTACTTCGTCTGCCCCATGGACGCCCCCGGGATCGAGATCCGCCCGCTCATCGACATGACGGGCGAGCACGCCTTCAACGAGGTCTTCTTCACCGACGTGCGCATCCCGGCCGACCACCTGATCGGCCCAGAGCACGGCGGCTGGGACCTGGCCAAGGTGACGCTCGGCAACGAGCGGGTGTCGCTGAGCGGCGAAGGTGCGCTGTGGGGCATGGGCCCGACGGCAGACGACCTCGTCGCGACGATCCGCGCCGCCGGCGGCGCGCCCGACCCGGCGACCCGCGACCGCCTGGTCGACGTCTTCATCGAAGGGCAGATCCTGCGGGTCCTCCGCCTGCGCATGGTCTCGGCCGTCCTCGCCGGCAAGGCGCCGGGGGCCGAGGCCTCGGTGCGCAAGGCCATCGCCGACGCCCACGGCCAGCACATCATGGACATCGCCCGCGATCTGGCCGGTCCGCACGCCATGGTGCTCGGCACCGGTCCGGTCGGCGGCTGGGGTCCCGAGGGCGCCGTGGCGGGGGAGAACACCTGGTCGCGGGGGTTCTTGTTCTCGCCGGCCCTGACCGTCGGAGGCGGCACCGCCGAGGTGCAGCGCAACATCGTGGCCGAAAAGGTGTTGGGACTTCCGCGAGATCCCTGACCCACCACCGTTCCCCCTCCGGTACGGGGCGTATCCGTGCCCGTCGCGTCGTGGCGCCGCATTGGTGGCCGGCCGGCGAACGCAACACTGGTCTGGGTGGGAAGTGGCTGCTGGGAGCCAGATGATCAGGGGAGGTTCGATGCGGGGTTCCGCACGGAAGATGCTCGTGTCGACGGCGTGCGCGCTCGGCCTGGCGGCCACGGCCGCGCCGGTTCTGGCCTTCGCCGCCGCCTCGCCCGTTGCGGCGGCGGCTCCAGCGAGTTCGGCGGGCTCCGGCCTGCCTACCCCCGGCCTCTACCACGACCCGATCATCGGCAAGGTCGTGCTGCCCGGCCTCGGCTCCCTGCTCGGCCAAGGCCTGCGCCACGCCACCAACGTGCAGTCGGCCAACTGGAGCGGTTACGCCGACACGGCCGACACCTACAACTCGGTCGCCGCCAGCTGGACCGAGCCCAGCGTCAACTGCTCGGGCGGCGGCGGTGGTGGTGGCGGACTGCTCGGCGGCCTGCTGGGCGGCAACGGCCTCGGCAATCTGCTCGGCTCGGGCGGATCGGCGTCGTCGTTCTGGGTCGGCCTGGACGGGTACGCGTCGTCGAGCGTCGAGCAGCTCGGGACCGACTCGGACTGCTCGGGCGGCACGCCCGTCTACTACGCGTGGTGGGAGATGTACCCCAAGGGCTCGGTCGCCCTCTCCTCCTCGTATCCGGTCCACCCGGGCGACCAGATCACTGCGTGGGTAGCCTCGAACCCCGCGGGCACGCAGTTCTTCCTGGCCGAGAAGGACACCACCGCCGGCTGGACGTTCTCGACCACCCAGACCGCATCGCCCGCGTTCGGGCGCACCTCCGCCGAGGTGGTCGCCGAGGCGCCGTCCTCGTGCACCCTGATCTTCTGTAGCGAGGTGCCGCTGCCCAACTTCGGCCAGGTGAACTTCTCCAGCGCCGACCTCATCGACAACGCGGGCAACAACGGATCGCTGTCGAGCTTCGCCGCCAACGAGATCACCATGGTGTCGGGCGGCCGGACCCTGGCCGTGCCGAGCAACCTCAGCGCCGACGGGCGGTCGTTCTCGGTCACCTGGAAGAGCTCCTAGCCGATCGGGCCCTGCACCAGACCCTTTGTTCCGTTCGTTAGCCAACCAACTGTCAAAGCGCTCTCACAGCAACCGCCCCTCAGCGGGCGGGCAGCCAGTACCCGGGTCGGCGGACTATCCGGGGGCCCGCCAGCTGAGGGGACGGGCCCGGCCCCGCCCAACGCCCGATCCGAGTCCCGGTCCGAGCGGCGGTGACCTTGCTCAGATCTCCAGCGGGCCGGCGTGGGCGAAACCCTGGCGGATGCCCTGCCCGGCCCGCGCCGTCAGTTGCTCGGGCTCGTAGAGCATCAGATAGGCGTTGCGGGCGTGGTCCCGCGACCGGTTCTCGAAGACCTGGGCCAGCGTGGCCGGGTCGTCCGACTCGTCCTCGTGGACGAAGACCTCGAGGATCGGGGTGTTCGTCATGAGCTGCGCCGTCATGATCCCCGTCGACGCCTCGTGGGCGCAGACCTTGTCCACCTTCTCCTTGCCGGGCATGCCCAGGGCGACGACGATCCGGCAACCCTCCTCCTCGATCAGCTTCTTGGCCGCCACCGCCAGGTCCTTGAACCCGGGCACGGTGCGGCGGATGGTCGTGAAGGTCGTCCCGTAGCCGGGGCACTGGGACAGCTCGTCGACCGCGTCGGCGCCCATGTCGTAGCGGGCAAACATCGTGTCGACGACGCCGATCAGGTCCATGCCCCCATTTTCGCGCAGGATGCCCATTGGCCGGTCCGGCCCCCCGGCGACCAGAATCGGCGGGTGAGCAGCGCCACCTCAGACCCCACGCCCAGCTGGGTCCAGCGCGACGCCGCCGTCGTCTGGCACGGCTTCACCCAGATGGCCGCCTACGCCGAAAACGCCCCGCTGATGATCGAGCGGGCCGAGGGCCGGGAGCTGATCGACGCCGAAGGGCGCCGGTACCTCGATGCCATCTCCTCGCTCTGGGTCAACACCCTGGGGCACTGCATCCCGGAGCTCGACGCCGCCCTGGCCGCGCAGGCCGGCAAGGTGGCGCACTCGACGATGCTCGGCAACGGCAACACGGTCGTGGTCGAGCTGGCCGAGGCGCTCGCCGCCGTCGTGCCGTTGGACGATCCCCACTTTCTCTTCGCCGCCGACGGTGCCGTCGCCGTCGAACAGGCGCTGAAGATCGCGTTCCAGTATTGGATCAACCGCGGCGTCGAGGGCCGTACCGAATTTCTCGCGCTGGGCGACGCCTACCACGGCGACACGATCGGGTCACTGTCGCTCGGCGACGGCGGCGTCTTCAGCGCCGCGTTCGGTCCGTTGTGCTTCCCCGTCGTGCGCACGCCCGGCTACGCCGATCCCGGCTGGGCGGACAAGGCCTGTGCGACCATCGCGGCGCGGGCGGGCCAGTTCGCTGCGGTCGTGCTCGAGCCGCTCGTGCAGGGCGCAGCCGGCATGCTGGTGGCCGACCCGTCGGATGTGCGGCGCGTCGGCGACGCGTGTCGCGAGGCCGACGTGTTGCTCGTGTGCGACGAGGTCGCGACCGGGTTCGGCCGGACCGGCTCGCTGTTCGCCTCCGAACAGTGCGGTGTCCGCCCCGACCTGCTGTGCCTCGGCAAGGGCATCACCGGCGGCTACCTGGCCATGTCGGCCACCGTGGCGTCGGGCCGGGTGTTCGACGCGTTCCTCGGCGCCGACCTCGGGCCGCTGACCTTTTATCACGGGCATTCCTACGGCGGGAATGCGCTGGCCGCCGCGGTTGCCCTCGAGCATCTCCGCCTCGTCGAGTCGTGGCGCGTGCTCGACAACGTCCGGGCCCGCGCTACGCAACTGGCGCAACTCCTGGCGCAGCGCGTCGCCCCGCGTGCGGCCGTGCGAGAGGTCCGTCAGCGCGGGCTCATGGTCGGCGTGGAACTGGCGCCACCCGAGGACGGGCTGCGCTGGGGTCGCCGGGTGTGCGCCGGTGCCGTGGCCCGGGGTGTGCTGTTGCGGCCCCTCGGCGACGTCGTCGTGCTGATGCCGCCGCTCACCATCACCGAGGGCGAGATCGTGCGGATGGTCGACGCCCTGTCGGACGCGCTCGACGACGTGACGCACACATCGTGAGCTCGCGCGACTGGGCCGACCGCATCCGATCGCAATTGGCAGAGGTGGTCGACGAGGGGCGCTGGCGCGCGCCGCGCCCATTCGACGCCCGAGGTCCCGAGGGTGCGCTCGGAGGTGCCGACGTCGTGTCGTTCGCGTCGAACGACTACCTGGGACTCAGCGCACATCCCGGCGTCGCGGCGGCGGCCCACGAGGCGATCGACCGCTGGGGGACCGGAGCGGGTGCGTCACGACTCGTCACCGGCTCTCGACCGGTCCATGTCGAGCTCGAGCGGGAGCTGGCCGAGTGGAAGGGCACCGAGGCCGCGGTCTGCTTCCCGACCGGGTTCGCCGCCAATCTGGGGGTCCTGAGCGTCCTCGGCGGGCCTGGCGTGCGCGTCTTTTCGGACGAGCTCAACCACGCCAGCATCATCGACGGGTGCCGGCTGGCGCGTGCGCAGGTCACCGTCTTTGGCCACCGCGACCTCGGGCAGCTCGAGGATCTGCTGGCCGCCGGCGGGCCACACGCTGCCACGCCGGCCCTGGTGGTGACGGACACGGTCTTCTCCATGGACGGCGACGTGGCGCCGGTGGACGAGCTGCTCGCGCTGTGTGGCCGGCACGGTGCCCTGCTCGTCCTCGACGAGGCCCATGCGGTGCTCGGCCCCCACCTCGATCTGGCGGCCGTCGCCCCACCCGCACGGTCGGGTGTCGTCCGGGTGGGGACGCTGTCGAAGACCCTGGGGGCGCTCGGCGGGTTCGTGGCCGCCTCACGCGACGTGGTCGACCTGTTGATCAACCGGGCCCGGCCGTACATCTTCTCGACGGCGCTGCCCCCGGCCGATGCGGCGGCGGCGCTGGCGGCGCTCCGGATCGTGCGTTCGAGCGAGGGCGAGGCGCTCGTGGCGCGGCTCGCCTCGTTGGTGCATCGCCTCTCCGAGTGTGCGGTGGCCCCGCCCGCCCATCCGAGCCCGATCGTCCCCGTGGTCCTGGGTCCCGAACAAGCGGCGATCGATGCGTCCGCCACCCTCCTCGACGCCGGGCTCTGGGTTCCGGCCATCCGCCCTCCCACCGTCCCGGCGGGCACCAGCCGGCTCCGCGTCACGCTGTCGGCCGCCCACCGGGACGCGGACGTCGCCCGGCTGATCGACGCCCTCGTCGCGTTGGAGCTCCCGGCGCCGGCAGTCGCGGCGCACTAGTGGCGCGTCCGAGCCGAGTGGTGGCGGTCGTGGGAACGGGCACCGATATCGGCAAGACCTGGGTCACGGCCCGATTGCTCCGCCAGCTCGGCGAGGCCGGGGCCCGCGTCGCGGCCCGCAAGCCCGCCCAGTCGTTCGACCCGGCGGACGACCCCTCCGGCTACGACGCCGCCGTGCTGGGCGCGGCCAGCGGCGAAGAACCCGAGACGGTGTGCGCGCCGCACCGGTGGTACGAGGCGGCGTTGGCGCCACCGATGGCGGCGGCGGTTCTCGGTCGTCCCGGTTTCACGGTGGCCGACCTGGTGGACGAGTTGCGCTGGCCGGGCGAGCCGGTCGACGTTGGCTTCCTCGAGACCGCCGGGGGCCTGCGTTCACCGATCGCCGAAGACGGCGACTGCCTGGCCCTGATCGAGGCGGTGGCACCCGACTGCGTCGTGCTGGTGGCGGACGCCGGTCTCGGCACCATCAACGCGGTGCGGCTCACCGCTGATGCCTTGGGACGTCTGTCCGTGCCGGTCTTCGTCGCGCTCAACCGCTTTGACCGGGGCTTGGATCTGCACCAGCGGAATCTGGCGTGGTTGCGCGACCGCGATCGCTACCACGTGTTCGTCACACCGGGCGCCGAGGCGGAGCTGGCGACGCGCGTGCGAGGCGTCGAGGCACCAGCGGGTGGCGCATGACGCCGCCGGGCAGCGAGGTTCGCCAGGCCATCTCCGAAGGCTGGTCGGCCGTGCTCGCCAGTCTCAAGACGCTCCTCGAGACCGGGTCACCCCTCCGGACCTCGTAGCCGGCGGCTCAGCCCCGCCGATCCGGCGGGGCGGGGAGGTTCTGCACCCGCAGCTGCCCTCGGGCGACCATTTTGCCGTCGTCTTCGCGCTCGATCTCGACCAACCAGATCTGCTGGGTCCGGCCCCTTTGGATCGGCGTGCCCGTCGCCCGGACCCGGCCGGTGCGATGGGGCCGCAGGAAGTCGGTGGAGTTCGCGACCCCGACCACCGCCATCTGTCCGGTGATCTCGTGCGCCGCCACCGCGGCGCCGTGACTGCCGACCGACTCCACCACCGAGGCCCAGACGCCGCCGTGGACGATGCCGTAGCCCTGGTGATGGCGCTCATCGATGTCGATATAGCCCACGACCCGCGTGGGGGTCAGCTCCTCGATCCGGAGTCCCAACGCGCTGTCCCATCCGGGCTGTGGTTCCATGCCTGCCTCCTGGTCGAGAACTGCGGCCGACGGGCCGGTGGCGCTACGCCGACCGCAACTCGGTGTGGTCGCGGCAGCGGGCCACCCAGCCGGTCGGGATGACGGTGACGGTCATGCGGCGACCGCATTCGGGGCAGAAACGCGGTGGATCGAGCTCACGGCCGCAACCGGCGCACGCCGCGTTCGGCCTCCCGCATCCCGTGCAGTGCGTGGCCTCTGCCATGAGGGTGCAGCGACTCGCCGGCGAGACTCAGATGGCGGCGCTCAGCGCGCCGATCGGCATGCGCAGGTCGTCGAGCATCTGGAGGTCCTCGTCGGCCGAGCGGCCGAGCGTCGTCAGGTAGTTGCCGACGATCAGCGCGTTGATGCCCGCCGTCATGCCGATGGCCTGCAGGTCGCGCAGCGTGACCTCGCGGCCGCCGGCGTAGCGCAGGATCACCGACGGCAGGGCGAGGCGGAACAGCGCGATCCAGCGGATGGCCTCCAGCGGCTCGAGCGACGGGCCGGTCGCCGAGCGGGGTGCCCGGTCGGGGGTTGAGGAAGTTGAGCGGCACCTCGGCGGGCTCGAGCTCGCGCAGCTGCGTCGAGCAGCTCGAGGCGCTGGGCGTCGGTCTCGCCCATGCCGAGCAGCACACCGCAGCACAGCTCCATGCCGTGCGGCCTTGCACGAGCCGGCAGGTGTCGGCCCGCTCGTCCCAGGTGTGGGTCGTGACGATGGAGGGGAAGAACGACTGCGCCGTCTCGAGGTTGTGGTTGTAGCGGTGCACGCCGCCCTCGGCCAGGCGCCGGGCCTGGTCCTCGGTCAGGATGCCGGCGCTGACCGCCACGTTGAGGCCCGGTCTCGTCGTGGATCGAGGGGCACCAGGTCGAGGATGCGCTGCATGCGTGCGCTCGTCGGGGCCGCGCACGGCGAGCACGATGCAGAACTCGGACGCGCCGAGGGCTGCCGTCTCGCGGGCCGCGGCGAGCACCTCGTCGGTGTCGAGGAACGGGGTCGCCTTGACCGGGGTGTCGAACGCGACGACTGCGAGCAGAAGTGGCAGTCCTCGGGGCAGCCGCCGGTCTTGGCCGACAGGATGCCCTCGACCTCGACCTCGGGGCCGCACCAGGCCAGCCGGACCTCGTGGGCCAGCGCGGCGAGCGTTCGGCACGGCGCCGTCGGGCAGCGCGGCCAGCGCGGCGAGCTCGTCGCCGGTGAGCGAGCCGCCGCTCGTCGAGGAGGGCCGTTTCGGCCCGGGCGATCACGGCCCTGTCCGCCGCGTTCAGGGCGACTTGGGGCGGGGGCGGCGGGTTGTCCAAATTCTCGTCGGCGGGCGCGATCGAACGGAAGGCGACAGGCGTGGTGGTCACGGCGCCCACGGTAGTGGCAGGGTGGGGACCCCCGACAGCCGATATCTCACGCTGCCCGGGGAGAAGGAGCCCGTGATGGCCTGGGATTTCTCGACCGAGCCCGAGTTCGAGGAGAAGCTCGCGTGGATGCGCGGGTTCGTGCGCGAGGAGGTCTTCCCGCTCGAGACCTTGGACCTGACCTACGACCAGGTGCGCGAGATCATCCGGCCGCTCCAGGAGCGGGTGAAGGCCGAGGGCCTGTGGGCGGCGCACCTGCCGCCCGCGCTCGGGGGCATGGGGTTCGGACAGGTGAAGCTCGGCCTGATGCACGAGATCCTCGGGCAGTCGGCGCTGGCGCCCGTCGTGTTCGGCAACAACGCACCGGACTCGGGGAACGCGGAGCTACTGGCGGTGGGCATCGAGGAGACGGGCGACGAGGCGATGCGGGCGCAGTGGCTGCAGCCCCTGCTCGACGGCGAGCTGCGCTCGGCGTTCTCCATGACCGAGCCCAACACGGCCGGGTCGGACCCGACCCTGCTGACGACGTCGGCCGTGCGCGACGGCGACGAGTGGGTCATCAACGGCCACAAGTGGTTCACCTCGAACGGGTCGGTGGCGGACTTCCTCATCGTCATGGCGGTGACGAACCCTGACGTGCACCCGTATCAAGGGTCGTCGATGATCATCGTGCCGGTCACGACACCCGGTGTCGACATCGTGCGCGACGTCGCGACGATGGAGGACCCCGAGACGCCGTTCGGGCGCTTCGGCAACCACGCCGAGATCATCTACACGGATGTGCGGGTGCCGGCGGGGAACCTGATCGGACGTGAGGGCTCGGGGTTCGCGCTGGCGCAGAAGCGGCTCGGGCCCGGGCGCATCCACCACTGCATGCGCTGGCTCGGCCAGTCCCGCCGTGCCTTCGACATGCTGTGCGAGCGGGCCGTGTCGCGCTACGCGCACGGCTCCACGCTGGCCGAGAAGCAGACGATCCAGAACTGGATCGCCGACTCGATGGCCGAGATGCAGGCGGCCCGGCTCATGACGCTGCAGGCGGCGTGGAAGATGGACACCGAGGGCGCGCAGGCGGCGCGCGTCGAGATCGCCATGATCAAGTACTTCGGGGCGAAGGTCCTCTACGACGTGATCGACCGGGCGATCCAGGTGCACGGCTCGCTCGGGTTCTCGTGCGACCTGCCGCTCGAGCACATGTACCGGGCGGCGCGGGCGGCGCGTATCTACGACGGGCCCGACGAGGTGCACCGCCAGACGGTGGCGCGCCAGGTCCTGAAGAGGTATTCGCCGCGGGAGGTGCCGTCCGAGCACATCCCGACGCGCCGGGCCGAGGCGCAGCGGCGCTTCGCCGACCTCTTGCAGAGCCTGACGGTCGACGCCTAGGTTGCGTCCCTGCTCGGGGCCTGAGCGGGGCACGAGTGGGGCACGGATGGAGGGAGCAACGATGCCGCGCCTCGGGCGAGTGAGAGCGTCACTGGTGACGCCGGGCGCGCTGGCGGCGGTGCTGGCGGCGCTCGTGCTGGCCGGGTGCAGCTCGTCGCCGGGCACTCCGTCGTCGTCGTCGGTCACCACCACATCGAGCGAGCCCGCCACCTCGTCGACCACCACCAGCGCGTCGACGACGACCAGCACAACCCCGCCCGCGAGGCCCGTCGCACTCACGGTCGTGTCCTGCCCGACCGTCGTCGCGCTCACCACCCCGCCGGCCAAGGTGGCGCTGCCCGCCACCGAGACGGTCTCGATCCCGCCCAACCAGGCCCAGTTCCTCGTCGTCTTCAGCGACGAGGCCGGCGTGATCCAGATGCTCGGGCCGAGGGGCTGGATCTGCAAGGGCTCCTACGGAGCGAACGGCAGCGGTGGCATCTTGTTGCAGCCGGCGGGCGGCGAGGGGGTGCCCTCGGGTTCGGGGGGCCACCTCGCGGCCACCTCCGCCGTCTCGGCGATCGAGGGCTACGAGACCGGGGCGAGCCCGGTGCAGGGCGCGTCGGCCGCCTGCCCGGTGGTGCCGGCCGCAGCGGCGGCGCTGCAGCGCGACCTCGGCAAGGGCTGCGCGGCGCATCCGGCGGCCGAGACGGTGCTGCCGGCGTCGGCCAACAACGTGGCCTTCGTCGACCCGCCGGGCACGGCCGGCACCGGTTCGCCGTCGGGCGGCCTCAATCCCGCCAACGGGGTCGTGTTGTACCTGCCCGGGGGGAACAAGTCGAGCGCGTACGTCGCCACGTGCACCCTGCCCGTGGTCCAGACCGCGGTGTGCTCGAGCGTGCTGCACTACTTCGTCTCGCTCTACGGCTGAGCCCGACATTTCCCAGCACGCGCGAAGCGCGCGGGCGTATCGTGAGCGCGTCTGCGATCCCGGAGCATTCCGGAGAAGGAGGCGATCCCATGGCGGAAGCAATCATCCTCGAGTTCCCGGGCGATCCCAGCCTGTACCACCGGGTCAACGAGATACTCGGGATCTCGCCCGCCGACGGCAGCGGTGACTGGCCCGACGGCCTCGTGAGCCACGTCGGCGCCAGCAAGGACGGGAACTCCTTGCTCGTCTTCGAGGTGTGGGAGTCCCAGGGCCACCAGGAGGCGTTCATGAACACGCGCCTCGGTGCCGCCCTGGCCCAGGCCGGCGCGCCGGAGCCCTCGCGCGTCGAGTGGTTCGCCGTGGAAGGACTGATGCCGAGCTGAGCCGGCATCGCACGGCGCAGGCGGCCGTGCGCTCCGCCTGACCCGGCGGGCTCTCCGCCTATTCGGGGGAGTGGCAGACGGCCTCGACGTTGTTGCCGTCGGGATCGCGCACGAACCCGCCGTAGTAGGCGGAGTGGTAGTCCGGCCACACCTTCGGCTCGTGGAGCACTTCGGCCCCCGTTGCCCGGGCGGCTTCGACGAACGCCCGCACGGCGGCGCGACCGGGAGCGAGGAACGCAATGTGGGTCTCGCGGAACCCGTCGCCGGTTCGCTGCCGCCCGAGCCAGAAGGTGGCCGCCGGCGGGACGCCGTAGCCGATGGCGTCGCCGCCCACCTCTATGATCCGACGTCCGCCGAGCGGTGCGAGGACGGCGTCGTAGAAGGCGGCGCTGTGGTCGAAGTCGGCGCACTGGATGGAGACGTGGGCGAGCATGCGGCGAGTCTGCCAGCAGGCCTGCTCCGACGCAGACGGCCCTGTCCGGCCTAACGTCTGGGATCATGCTCGCCTCCACGGACTGGGCCACCGTCGCGTCGTTCGCCACCGCGATCGGGACGCTCGTCCTGGCGATCGCCACGTTCGCGTCCATTCGCTCGGCCAACCGCTCCGCGCGGGTGGCCGAAGAGGCTTTCCGGGTCAACCTCCGGCCCGTGCTGGTCACCTCGCGGTTGGACGACCCCGTACAGAAGATCCGTTGGATGGACAACCACTGGGCGCGGCTCGACGGCGCCCAGGGCATCGTGCAGCTCATCGACGACCGCATCTATATGGCGATTTCGCTCCGCAACGCCGGGCCGGGGCTGGCGGTCGCAGTCGGATGGGCGGTCGTCCCCCACGTGGCCAACGCCGACACGCCGCACCTCGCGCCCGAACAGTTCCGGCGTCAGACGCGGGACCTCTACATCGCCCCCAACGACGTCGGCTTCTGGCAGGCTGCGATCCGGGAGCCCTCGGACCCGGACTACGCGGCATTGCGCAAGGACATCGAGGCAGCAGAGCCGTTCACCGTCGAACTGCTCTACGGCGATCACGAGGGCGGTCAGCGCACGATCACGCGCTTCGGGATGATCCCCTACCGGACCGACGACGCGTGTACGTGGTACCCCAACGTGGCGCTGCACTGGAACCTGGACCGGCCCGACCCCCGCTAGCCGTTTCTCTGCCGCCTCCCCGTCCCTTTGGAGCGGCGATCGTCGTCGGGCGTCGCTCAGCTCGGGTTGGACGGCCCCGAACCCTGGGCGCCCGGGCGGAGTCCCGCTAAGACGCAGGCGCAACTGCGGTCGAACCCTGCCGCCTGGTCGTCGACGAACCCGACGCCCAATAGCTCGAGAGAGACCCAGCCGTGGACATTGGACCAGATGATCTGGGCCGTCTCCGTCGGCTCGGCTTCCGCGATGACGCCCGCGCCCATGGCGCGCTGGACCGCGGCCACGAGGGCGTCGAACGCACGGGCGGCGATCTCCAGGGCATGGTCACTGGGCTCGAACCCCGGGACGACCCGCAGGAACATCAGCTGGTACACCATCGGTTGTTCCAGTGCGAGGGCGCGGTAACGACGGCCGCCCTCGCGCATCGCCTCGTAGGGATCGCGGACGTCGGCGATCCCGGCGAGGGCGTCGCGGAGCCGGTCGAAGCCCTGGATGAAGAGCGCCTCGATGATCCCGTTCTTCGACTCGAAGTGGTTGTAGACGCCCATTGGCGCCACCCCCGCCGCGGCGGCGATCCGTCGCACCGATAGCGCATCGGGGCCCTCGGTCTCCAAGATCTCGGCCGCCGCCTCGAGCAGCGCCGCCTCCATGCCCGCACTGGGCGTCCTGGTCCGAAGCTTTTTTGTCACATCCGTACCTTACTGAAGAACACCGTGTTATAACAATAGTACAGCGTACTACAACTCCCAGTGCCGAAGGAGCCGAGATGACTGGAACCACCCTCGAGACGTTGACGGGCCGGCCGACCGCCAACGGTGCGGCCGACGCGCCACCCGCCGACCGACGCTGGCTGATCCTGGCGGTGCTGTGCCTCAGCGTCTTCCTCGTAGTGGTCGACAACCTCATCGTCAACGTCGCCCTGCCGACCCTCAACCGCAGCCTCGGCGCCTCGATCTCCTCGCTGCAATGGATCGTCGACGCCTACAGCCTCGCCTTCGCCGGGCTGCTGCTGGCCGGCGGCGGCATCGGGGATCGCCTCGGCCGCAAGGGCACCATGCAGATCGGCCTGATCTTCTTCGGCCTCTTCTCGGCGGCGGCCGCAGCGGCGCATTCGACGGGCACGCTCATCGCGACCCGGGCGCTGATGGGCGTGGCGGCGGCCTTCATCTTCCCGGCCAGCCTGGCCATCCTGACGAGCATCTTCCCCGATCACTCGGAGCGCCAGAAGGCGCTCGGCATCTGGGGCGCCACCTCGGGCATCGCCGTCGCCTTCGGCCCGATCGTCGGGGGCGGGCTGCTCGAGCACTTCTGGTACGGGTCGATCTTCCTCGTGAACATCCCGATCGTCGTGATCACCCTGATCGCCGGGCAGCTCTTGATCCCTCGGCTGCCCCGGGTCCGCCAGCACCGTTTCGATTGGCGCGGCATGGTGCTGTCGACGGCCGGAGTCACCGCGCTCGTCCTGGCCATCATCGAGGGGCCGCAGTGGGGCTGGACCGCCACCGGGACCCTGGCCTGCTTCGCCGCCGCGGCGGTGCTGCTCACCGTGTTCACCTTCGTGGAGTTGCGAGTGGAGGGACCGCTGCTCGACGTACGGGTCTTTCGTCATCCCTCGCTTCAGCGGCGGCGCGCTGTCCCTCTCGGTGGCCTTCTTCTGCCTCTTCGGGTTCATCTTTCTCATCACCCAGTACTTCCAGTTCGTGAAGGGGTACTCGACGTTGTCGGCCGGCGTGCACACCCTGCCCTTCGCGATCACCGCCGGGGTCTGCACCCCGATCGCAGCGGTGCTGGCGCTCAAGATCGGCTCACGCGTCGTCGTGACGACGGGACTCCTCCTCATGGGGGGTGGCCTGGTCGTCGCCGCCTTCAATTCCGAAGCGAACACGGCCTACTACGGGCCGATCATCGTCTCCATGGTGCTCCTCGCGCTGGGTCTGTCGGCGATCACGGCGCCGACGGCCGAGGCGGTCATGGGGTCGGTGCCCGACGAGCAGCGCGGCGCCGCCGCCGGCGTCAACAACACGACGCGCGAGCTCGGCGGCACGTTGGGCGTCGCGATCTTCGGGTCGATCTTCGCCTCCGCCTACGCGCCGAAGATCCTCAGCGCCTTCCGGCCGTTGCCGATACCGGCCGTGCCCAAGGCCGAGTCCCACCAGTCCGTGGCGGCGGCGCTGGCCGTGATCCACCGCGCGCCGCAGAACGTCCGGCCCGCGCTCGACACGATCGTGTTCCACGCCTTCCACAGCGGGCTGATGGTGGCCTGCATCGCCGGCGCCGGCGTGGCCGTGGTCGGCGCAGCGGCGGCCTTCAAGCTGCTGCCGGGGCGCGAGCGCGTGGTGGTGGTCTCGCCGGTCGAGTCGACCGAAGGCCGAGCGCCCGACCCGTGTCAGGGCGAGGTGCTCGTGTCGGCCTGACCTAGGCGGAAAGCTACCGGCGCAGGAAGCGTCAGCGGCGTCACTCGGACGGTCAGTCGTCGCAGCGTGGCACACGTCGGGGACGACCTCGGCGTGGTGGCGGCCCCTACGCGTTCGAATGAATCCAGCAACGTGGATTCGGGTTGTACATCGAGAGGGTCGTTCCGCACCCGTCCGTCGAACAGACTCGGCCCCGGCCGAATGTCCCCGCCGGTCTCCCGTGGACCAACTCCGTCCCGGCGATCCCTCGGCGTGCGGTGCGGTTGTCGAACTTCACCACGGTCATGCTCATCAGTCCTTCCGTTTGCTCCCTGCGCGATCTCTCGTGAAGCGACGGCTGCCACCCGCTGTCTACGATTCGTGTCCGGTTCTCCCCGTCCCGACCGGATGCTGGACCGGCCCGCTCGAACCGCCCAGGCCGGCCCTGTCGAAGACTGCACCGAGCTGGTCCGGCACGTAGGCAATCCGGCGCTCGAGCCAGACAACGCCGAGCAACAGATGACCGGCGATGTTGATGGCGCGATGGTCGAGCTCCGATCGACGTGCGGCGGTCAGGTCCTTGCGGTGACTCATGGGTTGCTCCTTGGTCGGGAACGAATCTCGTCACCTAATAGGAGCGTGGGTTACAGGGCGACCCGAGCGTCGCGTGCGTTGTCGAGAGTCGTCACGCGGACGAGGCGCGGCTGGTCGGCGCGGCCGTCAGGCGAAGGTTGCGCTGCCGACGACGGTGCGAGGGCTGTAGAGCGTCGCCCCGTGGAGCCGACTCGTGTCGACGTCGGATGTTCTTGGAAAGCACGCCGGTCCCGTGGTGCAGATCAACGGTCCCAGCGGCAACGACGGAACCATCCATCATCCGCAGCACGCACTTGACCGTGCCGGTGGACGTCGGGGCGTCGACGTTCATGAACACCCAACCCGGACGACCCGCCATAGACGACGATCTGTCCCGAGGGCGCGTCCTTGCGCCGTCTCGAAGGGCCTTCCGACGTCGGCGTGGCCGTAACGCCCACTGCGCATCGCAGAGGGTCCATGCTCGGGCATCGAGAGGTTGGCGGCGGTGTTGATCAGGGCGACATGTGAGAAGGCCTGCGGGAAGTTCCCCAACAGCCGGCGGGCCACCGGGTCGTACTCCTCGGCCAGGAGACCGACGTCGTTGCCGAGCGCACAGAGGCGCTCGAACATCTCCTGTGCCTCGTCGTGGCGCCCGAGCAATGCGAGGTTGTCGGCGAGCCAGAAGCTCGTCATCAAGAATGCGCCTTCGGTCCCTTGCAGGCCGTCGACGTCCTCGTCGGTGTCGGTCTCGTACCGGCGCACGAAGCCATCGGTGACGAGCCCCTGCTGGATCGCCTCGACGGTGCCGACCACGCGCGGGTCGTCGGGCGGCAGGAAGCCGACGGTCGCGATCATGAGCAGGCTGGCGTCGAGCAGCTTGGAGCCGTAGTACTGGGTGAAGGAATTGAGCGCAGGGTCGAAGCCTTGGGCGCAGACCTCCGCGTGGATCTCGTCGCGCAGCTGCCGCCAGTGGTCTATCGGTCCGTTCGGCAAGATGCCGTCCTCGGCCAGGGTGACGGCGCGGTCGAAGCCCACCCAGGCCATGACCTTCGAATGGGTGAAATGCCGCCGCGGGCCGCGCACCTCCCAGATCCCGTTGTCGGGCTCGCGCCACACCGTCTCGAGGTGGCGGAGGATCGCCATCATCAGATCCGGCGAGGCGTGGATCGCCCCCTGAGCGAGAGGGCCTCGCCAGGAGGTGATTGCGGAGTCCATGACCTCGCCGTAGACGTCGAGTTGGAACTGGGCCGCCGCCTCGTTGCCGACGCGGACGGGCTTGGCGCCCTCGTAGCCACTGAGGTGATCGAGTTCGAACTCCGCGAGGCGCCGTTCTCCGTCGATGCCGTACATGATCTGCATCTCGTCGGGGTTCCCCGCGACGGCCCGGCGGAGCCACTGCACCCACGCCGCCGCCTCGTCGGTGTACCCGGAGAGCAAGAGTGCGTGCAGGGTGAAGGTCGAATCGCGGAGCCAGGAAAAGCGGTAGTCCCAGTTGCGATTGCCCCCGAGGGTCTCGGGGAGCGAGGTCGTCGCCGCCGCGCAGACGGCGCCGGTGGGCTCGTAGGTAAGGGCCTTCAACGTGATGAGCGAGCGGACGACCAGGTCGCGCCAACCGCCGTCGTAGGTGCAGCGGGCGACCCAGTTGTGCCAGTAGTGCCGCGTGTGGTTGCGGGCGGCCAGGCTGTCGAGGGGGAGCGGGGCGTGGATCTCAGAGGGGAACCAGGTGAGTGAGAAGGGGCGCCGCATGTCGCCCGACAAGGTGAAGGAGGCCACGGTGGTGTTGTCCCGGCCCACCAGAGGGACGGGACTGTGCAGGCGGAGGCCGTCACGACCGGCCACGAGGACGAGGCCGTCACCGGTCGCGGTGGCCCAGGGGGTGATTGCGCCGTACTCGAAGCGCACGATCAGCTCCATCTGCATCTCGACGGTGCCACTGCGACACTCCGACGATGCGGTGGATCATCGATTTCCCGTCCTGCGGCGGCATGAAGTCGGACACCGACACCGAGCCCGTCGGCGTCTCGAAGATCGTCTCGAGGATCAACGTGTCCGGTTCGTAACGACGGGTGATCTTGGTCACCTCACCCTTGGGGGCGATCAGCCACCTGCCGTTGCCCGGGTCGCCGAGGAGCGCCGCGAAGGCGGCGCCGGAGTCGACGCGCGGCGCGCACCACCAGTCGATGGATCCGGTGAGGTCGACGAGGGCGACCGTCTTGGTGTCGCCGATGATCGCGTAGTCCTCGATCTTTGAGGGCATTGCTCCTCCTCCGGAGGGTGGTTCCCGGGCTCGGTGCGGCTATGACTCGACGGAGAAGAAGCGATCCATTGCTGCCTGATCGCTGTAGAACGATTCAATCCGCGAGATTCGGCGGAGCCCGTCGCGTTCGCTCACCGTGATGAGGAAGATGACCCGGAAATCGTGCTGTTGGCCTTCACGTTGCAGATGAATCCGGGCCAGCCCGGCGACATTGTCGACCCCGGCCATCCAGTCCTCCCATTGGAGGACATCGATCGGCTCCTCGGTGAGCCGGAGAAACGTCGAGAGGTGCGCCGTCACCGCCTCCACGCCGTGAAAGACGCCTGAGGGTGCGCCTGCTCCGGGCACGATCTCTGTGACCGCGGGATCGAGGAGGTCGCGGGCGGCGGCCAGATGGCCTGCGAAGAGCTTCTGGAAAAACTCTTCGGCGACCGTGACACGCGGATCAGGCATGGTGCTCATCCTTCCAGTCCAGCACCCGGTTCCGAGCAGCTACCGCGGCGCCGGGACGATTGACCTCGACCTCGACCTCTGAAGGTGATCGCGATTTCAGGCGAAGACAAGCGGGGCGTGGCGGACCCCGGCGATCACCGGGCTGGGCGTCCGCTCGACGGGGCCGGCCAGGGTGATCGACGAGAACCGTTCGACCAATGCTCCGAGCACGACCCGGCCCTCCAGTCGCGCCAGTGCCGCGCCGAGGCAGAAGTGCGGCCCGAAGCCGAAGCTCAGATGGGGGTTGGGGTGGCGGTCGACCCGGAGCTGGTCGGCGTCGGCGCCGAACACCTCCTCGTCGCGGTTCGCCGACGCGTAGAGCAGGAGCACCGGGTCGCCCGCCGCCACGGCCTGGCCGCGGAGGGTGCAGTCGGCCGTCGCGGTGCGCATGAACGAGATGACCGGTGTCGTCCAGCGCAACAGCTCCTCGACCGCGTTGGGGATCAGTCCGGGGTCGGCGCGCAGGGCGGCCCACTGTTCGGGTCGTGCGGCCAGCGCGGCCAGACCGCCCGAAATGAGGTTGCGCGTCGTCTCGTTCCCGGCCACGAGCAGCTGGATGAGGAACATGGCCAGCTCCGCCTCGCTCAACTGGTCCGCTCCCGCGCCCTCGTCCGATCCCACCGTGGCCAGCACCGAGACGAGGTCGTCGGCCGGCGCGGCACGGCGTTCCTCCGCGACGCCGATGAGGTAGCCCCACATCTCCACCTGCAGCTCGGCGCGCTCGGCCTCCGTGCGTTCGCTCTCGCCCGGGATCACCGCCTCCGACCACTCGAAGAAGCGCGGCCACTGCGATCCGTCGACGCCGAGCAGTTCACAGATCACCTGCAACGGGAACGGGATCGACAACGCCGGCACGATGTCCACCGCCCGGCCGCCTTCGATCGTATCGATGAGCGCCCGGGCCTTGGTCGTAACCCCCGCCTCCATGAGGCGCACCATCGAGGGCTTGAAGCCGGGCTGGACCAGGCGTCGGTACCGCGTGTGGCGCGGCGGGTCGGTGTGCATCATGGTCGGCGGGTCGTCATAGGTCGTGCCGATCTCGTCGGTCAGAATCCCACGCGAGGAGCAGAACCCGACGGGGTCGGTGCCGATGGACGACACCTCGGGGTGGGTCGCCACGGCCCAAAAGCCGCCCCCCGCTCGCTCGACCCAGCAGACGGGCGCGTCTCGGCGCAGCTCGGCGTACAGCGCGAAGGGATCACCCTCGGCGTAGAGCGACGGGTCGAGCAGGCTGGTGGCGTCGACTCCCACGTGGTGTCCCGTGACTCCGCGGCGCCGGCGCCGCTCAGACGATGATGCCGTTGGGGCGGGGGTCGCCCTGCGCCTCGAGCAACGCGTAGTACGCCTCGAGCGTGCCCGGGCCGTCCGAGACGGACTCGACGGACCCGTCGGGCGCCAGGTTCAAGAGCGCACCCTCGATGATGAAGCAGACATCGGTGTCGCCCGTGTTGTCCTCGGGAACGTGCAGCGTGTGCACCGAGTTGGCCGGCTCGTACAGGTAGGAGCCGGCCGTGACGAAGAAGTCGTATTCGAGATAGTGCCAGCGCCCGGCCGAGGTGAACGCGTCCACCGAGCCGGTGTGGCGGTGCGTCTGCAGCTGCACGCCGGGGCGGAAGCGGTTGAGGATGACCCAGGTGCCGCGTTGGACGTCGAAGCGCACGATCTTGAGCAGCACGCCGATGCCGGTGTCGGCCCACGGCGCGTCGTCCTCTCCGACGAGACGGACGGCATCGCGGCGGTCGGGCGTGGCGATCGACATGGGTTGGACTCCTTGCGTCTTCGTCTTCGGTCCGCCGGCGTTCAGGCCGGCAACGGTGCGAGCGTATCGAGGTCGAGGGCGGCCTCGAGGGCGGCGGCGGTGCGGAGCACCACCAGGTCGCCGTGCTGGGGCCCGATGAGCTGGACCCCGATCGGGAAGCCCCTCGCTGCTCGTGCCGGCCCGGACGGTGGCGGCCGGCGACTTGGTCATGTTGAACGGGTAGGTGAACTGGATCCAGTTGGCCGTCCGCTCCCCGTTGACCGTGCTCTCCATGTCGTCGGCGAACGGCGCCACCCCGGCGCACGTGGGCGTGACGAGGATGCGCGACGTGTGGAACAGCTCGACGAGCCGCAGGTTCATCAGGTGGAAATGGTCGAAGATCTGCAGGATCTCCTCCGCCGTCGTCTCCTGGGCCAGGTTGACGAAGTGGCGCAGGACGGGATGGACCTCGTCCCAGCGGGGATGCCCCATGTAGGGCCGCAGGGTGCGCAGGGTGGCCGCGGCCGTGAAGGTGAGGAAGTCGCCGACGGGGTCGGCGTCGAACACCGAGTCCAAGACGGTGACCTCGGCGCCCAGCGACTCGAGCGTCGCCACGGCGTTCTCGCACGCCGCCGCCACCTCCGCGTCGACCGTGGCGTAGCCGAGCGTGGGCGCGTAGGCGACGCGCACGGGCACGTGGGGGTCGTCGAGGGCGGCCAACCAGGAGGCCTCGGGCCGGGGGAGCGCCTGCAGGTCGGTCGGGTCGGGGCCGACGGCCACGTCGAGGGCGCGGGCCACGTCCGCGATGCGGTGTGCCATCGGCCCGTTGGTCGAGAGGCCGAGCCAGCCGGGCGGGTTGGCCCCGCCGCCGGGCACCCGGCCGAGGCTCGGCTTCATGCCCGAGAGCCCGCAGCAGGCCGACGGGATGCGGATGGAGCCACCGCCGTCCGACCCGGTCGCCAGCGGCACCATGCCCGCGGCGAGTGCGGCGGCCGCACCGCCCGAGGAGCCCCCGGGACCCCGGGTCACGTCGAATGGGTTGCGCGACGCGCCGAAGATGGCATTGGTCGTGTTGCCCATCCAGCCGAACTCGGGCGTGTTCGTCTTGCCCACGACGACGCAGCCGGCGGCGCGCAGCCGGGCGACGAAGGGGTCGTCGACGGTGGCGGGCGGGTCGTCGGCGTGCAGGGCGGAGCCGTAGGTGGTGACGTACCCCACCGCGCCCTGCAGATCTTTCACGCCGAGGGGGATGCCGGCCAGCGGACCGGGATCGTGCCCCGTCGCGATGCGCTCGTCGACCCCGGCCGCCTCGGCCAGGGCACGCTCGGCGTCGACGGCGACGAAGGCGTTGTAGGTCGGGTCGAGCGCTTCGATCCGCGCCAGTGCCACCTCGGTCATCTCCCGCGCGCTCACCTCCTTGGCGCGCACCGAGCGCGCCAGCTCCTCGAGCGAGGTGGTGCGGAAGTCGATCCCGGCCATGGGCGTGCTCAGCCGGCCGACGGCGAGAGCCCCGCGACGGCATCGGCCAGGTCGATGCCGATCGGGATGATCGCCGGTGCGGGGATGGTGACGCCGTTGTCCACGTAGCGCTGCACGTGGGCGCGGCACTGCTCGATCGAGCCGTGCACGACGAGCTCGTCGACGACCTCGTCGGGGATGGCCGCCAAGGCGCCCTTGCGGTCGCCGGCCGCCCAGGCGTCCCACATGGGCTGGAGCGCGGGACCGCGGCCGAGCCAGCGGTGGAACTCGGCGTAGGCCGCGACGTTCAGGTAGGCGGTGATCATGCGCCGGCCGATCGTCCGAGCCAGGTCCGCGTCCTCGCAGACGATCACGAAGATGCGGGCGACGATCTCGCGCCGCGCACCTTCGGCCGCCTTCTCGACCTCGGCCACCGAGGTGGCGACGTCGTTGGCGCTGAGCCAGTTGAGGATGGCGCCGTCGGCCTCGCGCCCGGCCAAGTGCAGCATGCCGGGCCGCAACGCCGCCAGGTAGATGGGCGGCAGCTGCTCGGGGATCCGCGCCAGCTGGAACCCCTTGACGGCGAACGTCCCGAAATCCTCGGTGATCTTCTCGCCGCTGAAGGCCAGGCGCAGGAAGCGCACGGTGTCGCGCACCCGCTGAAACTGGCGCTCGAAGGCCAGCCCGTTCCAGTTGGCGACGATGACCTCCGAAGAAGCGCCGAGCCCGCAGGCGACCCGGCCGGGGGCGGCGTCGGCCAGGGCGGCCAGGCTCTGGGCCAACAGGGCCGGACCCGCGTGTAGACGGGCGTGATGGCCACGCCCAGGTTCAAGGTGGGCTCCCACGCCGCCGCCAGCGCAAGCGGCGTGAAGCCGTCGCCGCCGTCGACCTCGGCCGACCAGAGGTCGGTGTAGCCGAGCTCACGCAGCCGGGCGAACCATTCGCGGTGGGCGTGCAGTGGGATCCCGTCGAACGGGATGGTGATGCCGGCCCGCCGCTCGGGGCTCATGCCTGCAGACGCTCCTCGGCGCCCACTGCGCCGTTCGGCGGGTTCTCGGGCCCGTGCTGGAACTCGGGGTCGTCGAACATCAACGCGAGCTCGGTCTTCTCCTCGGCCTCGTCGTTGGACGGCACCGAGATACCCCAGCGCTCCATGCCGGCCTCCATGCGGCTGATCACCGTCTCGATCACCTGGACCCGCCCGTGACGCTTGTTCTCCGAGGAGATCACGTCCCACGGCGCCAACGGCCCGTGCGTGAGGCGCAGCATGTCGGAGACGGCGTCGTCGTACTCGGACCGCTTCTCGCGGTTGCGCCAGTCCTCGTCGGTCAGCTTCCACGACTTGAGCGGATCGTCGCGGCGCCGGATGAAGCGCCGGAGCTGCTCTTCGTGCGACATGTGCATCCAGAGCTTGATGACGATCATCCCCTCCTCGGCCAGCGTGTGCTCGAAGTCGGTGATCTCCTGGTAGGCGCGGCGCCACTGGACCTCGGTGGCCAGGTTCTCGACCCGCTCGACCAGGACGCGCCCGTACCAGCTGCGGTCGAAGATCGTCATGCCGCCCCAGCCGGGTAACGGCGGCCAGAAGCGCCACAGGAAGTGATGGCGCAGCTCGTCGGGCGTGGGTGCCGCGAACGGTGCGACGTGGACGTGGCGCGGGTCCAGCGGTTCGACGAGGCGCTTGATGGCCCCGCCCTTGCCGGCCGCGTCCCAGCCCTCGAACACGATGCAGACCGGAGGACCGAGGCTACCTTCGTTGAGCTGGCCGCCGTTGATCAACCGTAGGTGCAGCAGGCGGCGCTGGGCCCGACCGAGGCGCTTGGCCTCCTCGTCCTTCGAGAGGCGCAGCGAGAGATCGCAGTCCTCGAGGCGCGGGTAGTCGTCGCCCGTGTGGCGCAACTCGGCGGTCGAGCCGTCGTCATGATGGCCGTGACCGCCGCCACCCTGATCGTGCTTGCTCACGTTGCCTGTTGTAGTCGATCCACCGTGGGCGCGCCGATCGTGGCCACATCCACCCGAGATCCGGCGGGGTCCACCGGGCTCGACGCGCCGGACCGTACGGCAGCAACCACGTGACGCACGAGGTCTGCTTCGCCTGCGATGACCAGCAACTCACGATTCGACAGATGGCCGACGCGCCCGACCTTGCGCCCCGCCGGGTCGAAGATCCCGATGCGCGCCCCGACGTAGCGCGCCGAGTCGAAGGCGAGGGTGGCCACCGTTCGTCGGTCGCCCCCCCGCGGGCCGCTTTGGGCGCAGATGGCCTCGAGCTCGTCGAGCGCAAACCACGACTCGTCGTTGTAGGAGAGCACCAACAGGTCGCAGTCCACCGAGGCGACGACCGAGCCCAGGGCGCCGGCCATCGTCCGTTTGGAGTTGAACGCCGAGCGCGTCGAGGGGTCGCGCGAGTCGACGCGCTTGCGGGCCACGCCGTAGGCCTCGGGCGAATCCCAGGCGACCATGGTCTCCCACACGTGATAGTTGGTGAAGTAGCGGTGCTGGTTGTACGGGGGGTCGAGATACGCGAGGTCGAAGCGCCCGAGCGCGGGTGCCAGTTCGACGGCGTCGCCCAGGACGGCCCGCCCCGGCCCGTCGAGCAGTTCGGGCACTCGGAGCTCGAGCGGGTTGAACGACCGCGGCGCCCACTGCTTGACGTAGGCCATCTGGACACCCGTGGTCGAGTCGACCCGGTCGGCCGCCTCGATGAGGCTCGTGAGGAGCAGCGGATACAGCGCCGAGTCGGCGTACTCGGCCTCGATGGCGTCGCGCACGGCGTCGATCCGGGCGCCGTTGTGCGGCTGGAAGAAGCGGGCCTGCCGGCTGAACATCTCGGTTACGTAGCCCTCGGTGCCGATCGAGCGCGTTGAGATGGGCGACGGCCGCCCGCAGCGCGCCCACGTCGATGGCGGCGGCGTCGGTCTCGACATAGGTCCGGGCGAAGACGTGGGCGTAGCGCGCGCTGTCCACCGCGGTGACGTGCACGCCCTGGGCCTTGAACGCCTGGGCCACGCGAGTGGTCCCGGTGAAGAGGTCGAGGGCGGTGCGGGCGTCCGCGGGCGCGGCAGATCTCACTGAGGACGGGGATGAGACGGCGCTTGGAGCCGAGGTACTTGATCACGTGACGGTCACGCCTGCGTGGGTGGGGCAGTCACGGGGACCCACCCTACGATGGGGCGCCATGGTGCCCGGGGACCTCGATCGATCCGTCCCGGCGGCCGCGCGTGGCCACGAGGAACCTTCGCACTGGGTCAAGTGGCACGGCGCGTACGAGGATCCGGGAACGAACCTGTCATTGCGCCTGCGCACGGTCCAGGCGATGGTGCGCCAGGTGCTCGACGCGGTGCCGTCCGACCGCGGCGGCCCGATCAGGATCGTCAGCCTGTGCGCCGGGCAGGGTCGCGACGTGATCGACGTCGTCGCCGAGCACCCACGCCGCGACCACGTCGACGCCCTTCTGGTCGAGCTCGACCCGGCGCTGGTCACCTTCGCCCGGGCGAGGGCCGAGGCGGCGGGCGTGGGCGAGATGGTCCGGGTCGTGGAGGGCGATGCGTCGTTGGCCCGTTGGTACACCGAGCACGTGCCGGCCGACCTCGTGCTGGTGTGCGGGGTCTTCGGCAACATCCGCGCGGCGGACATCACGGCCACCGTGCGTGCGCTGCCGTCGTTCTGCCTTTCGGGGTCCCACGTGGTCTGGACCCGGCATCGCCGGTCCCCCGACGCCACCCCGGCCATCCGGGCCGACTTCGCGGCCGCGGGCTTCGGCGAGGTGGCCTTTGAGGCGCCCGAGGGGACCGTGATGACCGTCGGCCACCATCGCTTCGAAGGCGTGCCCGCCCCGTTCGATCCCGACCGCCGGCTCTTCGACTTCGTCGGCGACGGCTTCATGCCCGCATGACCGCCGCCGCACCCTCGGACCGGCCGGTCCGACCGAACCGTCACGAGCTGCACCCGGCCGAGCTGCTCTCCATGGCGTGGCGCACGCTGCGCCTCGAGCCCAGCCGCGTCGTCGTGCCCGCCCTCGTCATCTTCGGCCTCGACGCGATCCAGGGCACCGTCTTCACCGAGCTCGCCGTGGACCATCTCGGCTTCGAGTCCGTGGCGTTCGCCTTCGTCTTCGGGGCCTCGACGCTGGGCCTGGTGTTCTACAGCGGCATGCTCGAACGCCTGGTCGGCGCCGTGGAGCGCAACGAGAAGCCCGAGAGTGTGCGGGCGCGTGCTGCGAGCGCTCCCGTGGTGGCGACTCATCGGGGCCGACCTCGTTCTGCTCTTGATCGGAGGAGTGGCCGCCGTGTTCGCCGTGGTCCCGGGCTTGGTGATGGACACCCTCTTCGCCCTGGTGGGCCCGCTCATCAACCTCCTCGGCTGCAAGGTGTTCGAGGCCCTGCGGCGCTCGGTGTCGCTGGTGTGGCCCCACTTCGTCCTCGTGTTCTGTTTCGTGGCCATCCCGCTGGCCGTCGAGCACGAGGTGCTCGTCCTGGTGGCCGAGCTGGTGCCCCACGAGCAGATCTTCCTGGTGTTCCTCTCGAACTTCGTGCTCGGCTGCGCGTTCGGCATGGCACTGGGCCTGACCGAAGTGTCGCTGGCCGAGCGGCTGGTGCGGGGAGCGCACGGGCCGGGTCAAGACGTACGCTCTGACGAGATCGAGCGGCCCGACTGGACGGCTTAGGCCGACGTTCAAACGGTCACCTTCGAGAAGTTGGGAGGATCACGATGGAAGAGACGATCCACGGAAGCACGATGCCGGTGCTCGAGCTGTCGCTCCAAGACGGCGAGTCGATCGTGTCCGAGGCCGGCGAGTTCAGCTGGATGTCCGATTCGATCCAGATGCAGACCAACACCGGCGGCGGCATGGGCGGCAAGGGGATCATGGGCGCCGTCAAGCGCGCCGTGTCGGGGGCCTCGGTGATGATGACGACCTACACCGCCCAGGGAGGCCCCGGCTCGATCGCGTTCGCCTCGAAGGTGCCCGGCCACATCCTGCCCATCGACGTTGCGCCCGGGAACGAGTTCATGGTGCACCGGCACGGCTTCATGGCCGCCACCCCGGGCATCGAGCTGACCATGGGGTTCCAGCAGTCGTTCCGGGGCGGCATCTTCGGTGGCGAGGGCTTCATCCTCCAAAAGATCGGCGGCACCGGTCGTGCCTTCGTGGACCTCTCCGGCGAGGTGATCGCGTACGACCTCCAGCCGGGCCAGACCATGCGCGTGCACCCGGGTCACGCCGGTCTATTCCAGGCGTCGGTGACGTTCTCCGTCGTGAAGGTGCCCGGGCTCGCCAACCGCTACATGGGATCCGACGGGCACCACTTCGCCGTGCTGACGGGACCCGGAAGGATCTGGTTGCAGTCGATGCCGCTCCCGGTACTGGCCGGAGTCATCGGGCAGTACCTGCCCGATCGGGACGGCCACCCGGTGGAGACGGGGGCCGCGGCCGCCGGAACGGCCAAGGTGCTGGGCGACCTGTTCCGCTAACGAGCACCCGCCGCGGGCCCGCGGGACCTACGTGAGGTTGATGGCGTTCGGCGGGACGTTGAGGGTGACCGACTTGCCGTAGTGCGAGAAGACGATGGTGCTCTTGTCGCCCGGCGTGTCGTTGATGATCTTGTAGACGACCGCCGGTCCCTTGGCGGCGATGTACATGTAACCGGTGGCGCGTTTGCCGTTGGTGACCACGGTTTCCTTCACGATCACGACCTTGTGGCCCTGAAAGGTCGTCGGCTTGCTGACGCTGAGGGGCGTCGAGTGCCCCTCGAAGGCGGCGAAGACGAGGTCGTCCGCGTCGAGGAACTGGTCGAAGGAGACGAAGCGGCCGTCCAGGGCCGAAAGCTCGAGCCACTTGCCGCCGTAGAGCTTGGCCTGCGCGGCCGAGGAAGCTTTCTGCCAGTACTTCTTGGGCGCGTTGAAGTACAGGATCGGGCCCACCCGCTCGAGCTGGATGTTGAAACCGTCCTGGATAAAGGTCCCCCCGCCCTCGCCGTCGGCGTTCACGACGAGGTCCAGATAGATGGGGGTCTTGCCCTGATTGATCTTCCCGTCGATGCGGACGCTGCCGAATTTGGACTCGGCCCCGATGGCCTTGAGGAGCCAGCGGTCAGCCGCCGACACCTTGGAACCGGCCACGGTGGTGGTCGTGGTCGGCGCGGCCTTGGTCGTGGTGGTGGTCGACTTGGCGCCCGCTGGTGCGGCCGGCCCGGCGGCGACGGCGGCGCTGAGCGACAGTGCGGCCGAGCGCGGAGAAGGCCGCCGCGGGCGTGACACGTGGGCGCCGGCGCCCGCGGGTTCGGGCGAGAAGGCGCGGACCGTCCAGGGTGGATTTGGGGTGGGTGGCCACCACAAAAGGGTAGCGGCGTGCCACGGCGAGCAGGAATCGGGTCCCGCCCACCCGGCGACCCGTTTCCCGCTGCGACCCGGGTCACACCGGGGTCAGGGCATCCCGATTTTCAGGCGGGCGTGTCGGGCTGGTTCCACTCGATCCAGCCAGTGCCGGTGCGGCCGTCGTCGGCCCGGCACTCGAGCAGGGCCCGGGGGAAGCGGCTGGTTCGCCCGTCGTCGTTGCGGAGGAGAACCGGACCGAAGCCCAGGGGAGTGACGTCCAGGCCGAGGCCGGCCACCGGCGGCCCGTCGTCGCCGGCGAGGGCACCGGCGGTCAACTCGATGCGAGCCCGGCGCGGGAAGCCTTGGTCCATCAGTTCCTCGGACACGCTCAGGGCACGCAACGGGGCCACCGTGCCGGGCGTCTGCACGTAGCCGAAGAACATGGGCATCCCGGGAACCCGGATGTCGGCCAGGTGGACCCGGGTGCCGTCGTCGAGGCGCAGCGAGCACCAACACCACCCGAACGCCCACCAGTCGCGCACGCCCCACGAGTGGTCGCGCTGCCCGTGCCCGTCGACGGCCAAGATGTCGTCGCCGATGGTGACGGTGCCGCGGACGGTGCAGGGGATCTCGTAGCGCGTCGTCACGCCGTAGTGATACGGGACGCCCTGGGTGGTCCAGGTCAGGTCGACGGCGAGGCGGGTGGGCGTCCCCGTTTCGTCGTAGGTGCGAGCGTCGGGCGGGACGAGAAGAGCGGCGGTGTCGGCGGCCAGCCGGAACTCCTCGAGCGGTCGGACGAGGTCGATGTCGATCCGGGTGTTCTCATGCGACGTGGTGGCGGCGAGGCTGTTGCCGGGCGGGACGGGACAGCGGTAGTCCACCGACGCTACGCCTGGTTGGCCGGGGCGCACGATCCAGGTGGTCCACCACGCCACCTGGCGGTTCGGGTACAGGCCGAGACGGAGCCATCCGCCCCACGACCCGTCGGCCTGCACGAAGTCGCAGTAGTACGACTCGTTCCAGAGTTCGTCGGCGTCAGGTGCGTGGCGAGTCTCGTCGTCGGGCGTGACGTCGTAGGGAGCGGTCACCGTCCCGGACCCGGATGCATGGCGGTGGCTCCCGGCGGCCCTTCGACCTCGACGATCACCTCGTCTCGATCGTCGAACTCCGTGCGCAGGGCCTTGGACATCACCGCGTGCTGAAAGTACAGCGTCGTGATGTAGGTGAGCTCCAGGATGGCCAGATCGTCGAGGTGGCGCTTGAGCTCGTCGAAGAGGGCGTCGGGGACGCGGCCGTGGTCGTAGACCAGGCAGTCGGTGTAGGCCAGCACCGCGCGCTCGGTCGCGTCGTAGGTTCCCTCGGGGGCGACGCTCCAGGCGGGGATGTGCGTGATCTTCTCCTCGGGCATGCCGAGCCCGCGCATCGACTTGGCGTGTTGGCTGAAGACGAACTGGCTGGCGGCGGCCCACCCGGCCCTGATCTGGCCGAGTTCCCGCAGCTTGGGATCGAGCTGGCGGTCGGGTGACTGGTAGAGGCCGAAGCCCTTCACGCAGTGATCGAGGATGTCGGGGCTGTTGGCGAAGACGGTCCACCAGTCACCGGGGGTCCCGTCCCACCTCCCCGGCTCGGCGACGGGATCACGGCCCTCGAAGAGCCACTCGTACATGGTGGTGACGATCGGCGCGGTGGCCTCGTCCTTGGGGACCTGGCGGAGTCTGGGCATGGTGGGTCCTGTGCTCGAAGGGGCTCGTCGTGAAAGTGAGGCCGGCGCGGCGCGGCGGAAGCTCAGACCGGGGTCGGCTGCGCCGGGAGCGCGGGCTCCTTCGACCGGTCGGCGTCGACGGCGCGGACCGGCGCGTGCGCGACGTCGGACGGCCTGAACTCGCGCAGCCAGCAGGCGAACTCCAGCAAGATGCCGTCGGGGTCTTGGAAGTAGACGCTGCGGATGTAGACGCCGGGGTGGAGTTCGTCGCTGATGCCGAATTCCGATTCGTCGTGGTTCGCGATCTCGGTGCAGTCGACGCCGGCGGCGATCAGGCGGTCGCGATACTCCTCGAACTTCTCGGGCGCCACGTCGAACGCGACATGGTTCATCGACCCGATGGCGCTCGTGAGGTCACCCTGGTCGGGCCGGGAAGCGGGTGCACTGACCCCGGGCACACCGTCGGGCGCCTTGGGGAACCAGAAGAAGGCCAGGCAGTCGCCGCCGCCGCAGTCGAAGAAGAAGTGCTGGCCCATGTCCGCCGGGAGCTCGATCGTCTTGACCAACGGCATGCCGAGCACGTTTGTGTAGAAGTCGACCGTCCGCTCCATGTCACGGCACACCAGTGCGAGGTGGTTGATCCCTCGCAGCTCGAAACCGCCGGTGCCACTCGTCATGACCTGCCCTCCCTTGCCGCCTTCAACGTGTGGTCCCGTACCCGGCCTCTCGCCGGTCGGGAGCCGAGCACAGGATAGGCCGCAATCCACCCTCGACTCTGGGCCGTATGACCAACCAGCAAGCGGACGCGACGACGGCGAAAGGACGGGCTGGCCATGGCCACAGTGGAGAGGATGCGAATGCACGAGCACCGGCAGGACGGACGGGCCGCACGGGCCCGAGGATTGCGGGGACTCGCCGCGGCGGCGCTGACAGGCGCCGTCCTCACAGGCACCGCGTTGGCGGTCGCCGGTCCGGCCGTCACCGCCGGTGCCACGAGCTCGCACGTGCAGACGATCCACATCTCGACGGCCAAGGCGCCGAACGTCGGCACCGTGCTCACCACGGGAACGGGCCTCACGTTGTACCGCTTCACCCACGACCCGGCCGGCAACGCAACCTGCACGGGAGCCTGCGCCACGATCTGGCCGCCGTTGTTGGCCTCGAAGGGCGCCCACATCGCAGGGCCGAAGGGCGTCAAGGGGCTGTCGCTCATCAAGGTCTCCGGCGGTCACTGGCAGGTCGCCTTCCACCACGTCGCGCTCTATCGGTTCCAGGGCGACAAGAAAAAGGGACAAGCCAAGGGACAGGGTGTGGCGACCGCGTTCTACGCCGTGCTGAAGAGCGGTCTCTCTTCCGCCCCGCCCGTGGCGCCGCCCACCACGACCCCGACGCAGGCGCCGACGACCACGACACAGCCGCACGCCGCCACGACCTCACCGCCGGCGACACAGACGCCGGTGACCCAGGCGCCCCCACCGCCCACGACCACCACCACGACGACCACCGCACCCTCGAACACGGGTTCGGGAGGGGCTGGCTTCTAAGGCCGGGGGTGGGCACGTAGGTTTGGCTGAACCTGGACTCGTTCATCTGTTCGTAAGGAAGGTCGATTCATACTGAGTCGTCGCCGACCGTCAACTGAGCGTTCGTCGCGGGGGCGACCAGATCAAACATGCCGACACCGCAGAAAGGTCATCGAGCAGGCTCGGCGAACAGGTCGCGACCGGTCGCCGCTCCGGCGAGGCGCGGACGCGACGCGACGAGAACGGCACTGGGGTCTCGATCGGGACTGGTTGCGGCCGCCTCCGCACGCCCGCACGACCGCCGGCTGGGCGTTGCTCCCCCTACGCGCCTTCCTCGGGTTCACCATCGTCTTCGCTGGTCTGCAGAAGCTCGCCAACCCTGGATTCTTCGACGCATCCAACCCGGCGTCGATTCAGGCGCAATTGGCCGGGGCCCAGCGGGTCAGCCCGATCCACGGCCTGCTCGGCCCGATCTCGCACGTGTCGATCCTCGTCGGCCTCGTCATCGCGTTCGCCGAGGTCGCGGTCGGCCTCGGCACCCTGTTCGGGTTCCTGACTCGGGGTGCTGCGGCGGGCGGCCTGCTCCTGTCGCTGATGCTCTTCTTGACGATCAGCTATCACTCGCACCCGTACTACACGGGGTCGGACATCGTGTTCCTCTTTGCCTGGACGCCCTTGGTGATCGCAGGCGCCGGAGGCGTGCTGTCGGCCGATGAAGTCCTGGCCCGGCGGGCGCGCGTCGCAATGGGCGCCGAGCCCGTGGCGATCGTCCCGATCTCCTTCGCCGCCGTGCGGCGCGTGTGCGGCCAGTTCGACAACGGGCAGTGCCAGGCGCGCCACGGTGCGCCCTGCGCCCCTGGTCCCTGTCCCTTCCTGGCGCAGCAGCCGGCCCCGACGCGCCGCCTCGACCAACAGGAACTGGACCGGCGCACGATGCTGGCCCGGGGTGGCACCGCGGCGGGCCTCTCGGCGGCCGTCCTGCTCGGGGGAGGGGTGGCGGCCGGGCTGGGACGGCTGGCGGGGGGTTCAGGGTCTTCGGCCAAGGACTTGGCGACGGGGAACCTCGGTGCTTCGCCCCCGGGAGGACAGGCGGTCGGGTCCACCACCACGCCGTCTTCGAGCGCACCGGCGACGACGACGCCGACAACGGCTGCACCGAGCCAGCCACCGGGAACCAAGATCGGCCCCGCGAATCGCGTCCCGGTGGGCGGGGCGGCCTCGTTCCAGGACCCGTCCTCGGGTGATCCGTCGCTCGTGGTGCAACCGGCGACCGGGACCTTCCTCGCCTTCGATGCCGTGTGCCCGCACGCCGGCTGCACGGTCGAATACTCCTCGTCACAGCGGCTGTTCATCTGCCCGTGCCACGGTTCGGAGTTCAACGGCCGCACCGGGTCCGTCGAGGTCGGTCCGGCCCAAAGCGGGCTGAAGCAGCTGCAGGTCGCCGAAGGTTCCGACGGCGACCTCTACGTCACCTAACGGTCGGCCTAGCGCGCCGTGATGCCGACCATGGGTGCATTCAGGTGCAGGCCGCCCATGGAGCCGAGGAACGGCGCGTCCCCGAAGGTGAAGATGCCACCGTCGGCACCCTGGAGCCAGTAGCCGCCGCCGTCGCGCGTGGCGGTGATCCCCAGGATCGGGGCGTTGAGTTTGGTCCCGAGCATGGAGCCATACGGGGCGGCGTCGCCGTAGTTGGCCACGTTGCCGTTCCAACTCGAAAGCCAGTAGCCGTTGTCATCGTGGGTCGGCGCGATGCCGCTGACGAAGTAGCCGCCGGGAGCGGAGGACGGAGAGCCCTCGGCGGGCGCATTGCCGAAGTTGAATACTTGGCCGTTGGAATCGACCATCCAATAGCCACCGTCGAGGTACCCGGGTGCGGCGCCCGTGATGGGATAGGGCGGCGCGCTGCCGCCCGTCGACCCCAAGAAGGGGGCGTCGCCAAACGCGAAGACACCGCCGTCGCTGGCGATCAACCAGTATCCGCCTCCGTCGAGAGTGGGGATCATGCCGATGATCGGTTTGTTCAGCACCATTGAGCCGGTCGATCCGTGGAACTGGGCGTCGCCGTAGGCGAAGATGCCGCCGTCACTCGCGACAAGCCAGTACCCGTTGCCACTCGACGTGGCGGCCATGCCCACGACCGGCTTGTTGAGCTTGATCGATCCGGTGGAGCCGTAGAAATTCGCCGCGCCGAAGGTGAAGATCCCGCCGTCCGAACCGACTTGCCAGTAACCGGCCGGGGGAGACGGCGGCGGCGGCGGGCAGGTCGGCCCGGCCGCGGCAGCACCGTCGGGGTCCGTATCGCTGAGTACGGGTGTGGGCGGGGTGACCGAGTCGTTGAAGTTGAGTTCGGCTTGGTACATCGGTCGAATGCCACAGGCGAGGTAGCCGATCGTGTCGCCCTGCCAGGCGGCGAAGGCCAGGACGGTCTGGCCGCTGGGCTGCGCCGTGGTCGCAGGCAACGAATAGACGTTCGGGCCGCCTGGCCCCGACATGCCTGGCTGACTGGTCAACATCGGATTGGCTGTCGTCGGACCGTCCGTGCACGGCTGGGCCGGGCCGTTCGGACAGCTGGCCCATCCGATGCCGTAGTTCGCGGATCCTTCGTCGTTGGCCGAATAGAAGAGGTAGAAGTAGGGCGTCGTCGTCGTGCCGCCGGTCCCACTCGTCGTGACCTTGTTCTCATACATCTCGGGCCCCTCGACGACCCCGTCCTGCCACGGCTCGTCGGCCGTAAGCAGCGCCGTGGCCGTTGACGTGGTGGGGGTCAACAGGTCGGTGGAGAGGGGCACGGACCAGATGGTCGTGGTGGGCTTGCCTTCGTGGTTGCCGTCGTTCTTCCAGATCAGAAACGACGAGCCGCCCGTGATCGTGAAGACGTCGGGGTCGATGCTCCCGCCCATGTCGCCCTGACCGCTCCCGCTGTCGACCGTCGGGCGCCGGCCAGCCGGTGCCGTCCTGGCAGACGACCGGCTGTCCGCCCAAGACGTCGGTGTACGGCCCGCCCGGAGTGGCGGAGGTCGCTTCGCCGATGCACTGATCATTCGGCGCGGTCCTCTCGGTGGCCGTGTAGTACATGACGAACTCGCTGCCGTTGCGGGCGACGCTCGGCGCCCACGTGTTCCCCGGCTTGGCCCACGACCCGAGCACCGGAAGGGCGTCGGTGCTCGCCTCCGACCAGTGCACCCCGTCGGTCGAGGTTGACTCCTGGATGTTGATCGTCGGGTTGGGGAGGACGGTGTTCTGCGTGGCGAATGCGTAGTCGACGCCGCCGTACTGCAGGACGTTCGGATCGGGGAAGTCGCCGGCGTGCACGGGCGCCCAGTTGTCCGCGGCGGCTGGAGCCGCTGCGGCGACGCCCAGCGCCAGCGTGCCCGACCGCGGCGACCAGCGCGGCCAACGTGGACGATCGCGAAAGGGCGCTGCCGGGAAGAACGATGGCGCGCTGTGCGAGGTGGGGGAAGCACCGATCTCCTTCCGCTGATGTCGCCGGTCGCCTGATCTCTGCACCCGCCGGGCGCAAGGCTACCGAGCGAGGGGAGTGCCCAGCGGGCGGCCGCCCGCGTGTTCGGCGAGGCCGTCGGGACGGGGCCGCTAGATTTCGGGCCTGCTGACCAAGAGTCTCATTCGCTCCGACACGCAAGGTGCGTGTCAGGTTGGGATGAGGAAAGGACGGCGCATGGCGGAGCAACGCAAGCCCCTGGTTGACGCCGGGTTCAAGCTGTTGAACTGGGCGCACCGGGCGGTGCTCGCCGTCACGGGCGGCCGCTATCCCAAGAAGCTCCTCGGCATGGCGGCGGTCGAGCTCCACACGATCGGGCGCAAGAGCGGCCAGTCGCGCTCGACCATGCTCACCTCGCCGATCAGCGACGACACCCGGGTGGTGCTCGTGGCGTCCAAGGGTGGCGACGATCGCGATCCGCAGTGGTACCGCAACCTGACGGCCAACCCCGACGTGGAAGTCACCATCGAAGGGGCCACCCGCAAGATGCGGGCGAGGACGGCCTCACCCGACGAGAAGGCGGCGCTCTGGCCGGACATCGTGGCCGCCTACAAGGGCTACGACGGCTATCAGAAACGGGCCGGCCGCGACATTCCCGTGGTCATCTGTGAGGTCACGTCGGTCTGAACGTTCGCTCCTCGGGCCGCCGGTCCGGCGCCGGGGACCGGGCGGATACGATGCGATCAATGTCGATGGAGCCCACGGGCTCGCCCGGTGATGGCTTTGGTGCGATCGTCGGCGCGGACCAAGGAACAGGAGACGGGGCTTTCGATCTGAGCCTGGCGGTGGCGCAGTTGGCGTCGAACAGCACCGACGCCCGGATCATGCTCAAGCTGTTGGTCGCACAGCTCTCCGACGCGCTCGGCGATCGCATCGCGGTGGAACGGTCCGGCGGGCGTTTCCGCAAGTCCGACGAGATCAAGTCGGTCCGGGTCACCCTCGGCAACGACACCCTGCGAGGCGGATGTCGAGGGCGCCATCGGTGCGTTGCACCATCGGGCACTCGTCGGGGGGCATCCGCATCCGCAACGAGCAGGTCGACATGAACGCCTGGCTCACCCGTCTCCTCTCCACGCTGCAGTCGGAGGCCGCGACGAGCGAGCAGACCCGCGTCGCTCTCGAGAACATTGTGATCGGAGATGCATCGTGACCGACAAAACGCCCGAAGTGGGCGTGCCAGGAGCAAGCGACCTCCCCAAGGACGCCGCCCACCGGCTCGAGGAGCTGGAGCACGGCCTCTTCACTTCCGACCTGTCGGTCAACGAGTTCTTGCTCGTGAAGGAGGCCGGCTTCCACCCGCTCGGCTTCGTGATGGGGTCGTCGATCTACCACATCGGGATCCAGACGCGGAAGTGGGGGGAGAGCCAGGAACTCTCCAAACTGACCGAGGCGATGTACACCGCCCGCGAGCTCGCCATGAACCGGATGGAAGAGGAGGCGGAGGAGCTCGGCGCCGACGGCGTCGTGGGCGTGCGTCTCGATGTCAACTACTACGAGTGGGGGAACGACTCCGCCGAGTTCATCGCCTTCGGCACGGCGGTGAAGGCGGAGGACGGCACCTCCTACCTCAACGCGCTCGGGAAGCCGTTCACCTCCGACCTGTCCGGTCAGGACTTCTGGACCTTGATGCAGACGGGCCACGTGCCCCAGGGCCTCGTGATGGGCACGTGCGTCTTCCATATTGCGCACCGCAAGCTGACCCAGGCACTCGGCTCCATGGGACAGAACGTCGAGCTGCCGAATTTCACCCAGGCGCTCTACGAGGCGCGCGAGCTCGCCATGACGCGGATGCAGGACGAAGCCGGCCGCCTCAACGCCAGCGGCATCGTGGGCGTACGACTCGAGGAGAAGTCGCACCAGTGGGGCTCGCACACCATCGAGTTCCTCGCCCTCGGCACGGCGGTCACCAAGCGAAGCGGGGAAGTCACCTTGCCGAAGCCGACCACCATCATCTCGCTCGACAACTGATGACCGACCCATCGGGACCAGGCGGCCCCGACGCAACGCCGGAACCGGCGGCGGGGGACTTGCCCGAAGCGGCCGTGCGGCGGATGCAGTCGGGCGCGTTCTCCTCGGGGCTCTCCGTGCCCGACTTCGCCGCCTGCCTCGAGCTCGGCCTCGAGCCGGTCGCGCTGGTGCAGGGCTTCTGTGTCATGCGGTGGGGCTGGTACGGACCGGGCTCGGGTTATGGCCGCGGCATGTCGCCCTACGTCTACGGCTCCCAGGGCGACGGCTCCTATTCGGAGACGTACCGCTGCCCGCACGGCTACGTGTCGGCCGAGCACAGGATGTGGGGGCAGAACCTCGAGCAGCCGTGGGTCGAGGCGGCCTGGACGCAGGGCTACGGAAGCGCCTACGCCCGCATGATCGAAGAGGCCACCGACATGGGCGCGCACGGCGTGATCGGCGTGGTGGATCGGGTGGGAAGCCTCGCCGACACCGGGAACACGGAGTTCCACTTTCTCGGGACGGCGGTCACCGTCAAGGACGGGCCGCCCCCCGCCGGCGGTGTCCCGTGGAGCACCTACCTCGCCGGCCAGCGACTGACCAAGTCGATCGAGGCCGGCTTCATGCCCGTGGCGGTGGTCGCTTCCCTCGCCTCGGTCCGGGTCTGGGCCTACTGCATGACCGAGTACTTCATGGAGGGCCAGGTGGGTTGGGGCTACTCCTCCAGCGGGCCGCAGCTGGTCGAGCAGGTGAGCAAGGCGCACATGGCGGCCCGCCAGTTGGCCCGCAAGCACGTGCGCCAACAGCTGGCGGGCGACGAGCTCCACGGTGCCTTCATCGACGTGGCGACGCGGGAGCTGGCGGCCGGGGACGAGGTCATCGACTGCACCCTGCGGGGCAATCGGATGCGGCGCTTCAAGGACTTCGACCCGGCGCCCGCACCGCGGCCGACGGTGCGACTCGGATGAGCACCAGCGCACCGTCCACGCCGGACCTGCAGGCGGAGATGCGTCGGGGTGCCGAGACGATGGCGGTGGCCGCTCCGCCCTCGCGGGCCCGTGGCATCACGTCCGACCTCTCGGTGGACGAGGCGCTCCTGCTCCACGCCGCGGGCTGGGAGCCCCTCGACCTCGTCTGCGGCGTGGCCGTCGTCTCGGTGCCCGTGGGCGTGTGGAACTGGGGTCGGGGCGCGATCTCGCTGGCGTCGGACGCCCACAACGCGGCGGTCGACCAGGCCGCCCGGGCGCTGCGCGCCGAGTGCGCCAAGGTGCACGGCCACGGCGTCGTCGGGGTGCGGGTCGAGGTGTCGGTGCGCACCCACCACATCGACGTCGAATTGGTCGGTACCGCGGTGCGACCCGTGAACGGGCACGACCCGCGGGGCACCGATTCGGCGCTCGCCATGCCGTTCGTCTCGGACCTCTCGGCCCGGGACTTCACGCTGTTGCTCCGGGCCGGCTGGATGCCCGTCGGACTCGCGTTCGGTGCCTGCTTCGTCTACTCGCCCCGACGTACGGCCGGTGCCGCCATGAAGCAGTCGACGCAGAACATCGAGCTGACCAACTACACCGAAGCCATGTACTCTGCCCGCGAGTCGGCCATGGAGAAGATGCAGCAGTCTGCGCTCGACGTGGGTGGCGAAGGGGTGGTCGAGGTGAAGGTGACGGAGGGACCCATGAGTTTCGCCAAGCACGCCGTCGGGTTCACGGCCTGGGGCACGGCCGTGAAGCTGGTGGCCAGCGAGCACCAGTTCGTGCAGCCCGAGATGGTGCTGTCGCTCGACGATGCGGTGATCACCTTCGAGGCCAAGAGCCTCCGCGGCAAGGGACGCTAGGCGCGCCGGTGGACTGGGAGGGCTGGGCCCGCGGCTTCGAAGCGGTGAAGGGGCCGGACGCGTTCGCCGCGCTGTTCGCCGAGAGCGGCCGCTTCTGTGACCCCGTCACACCCTGGACGACCGACGTCCGCAAGGTCGCCTCCGACACCGATGCGATCTTCCCGGACTGGGCCCAGCGGGTGGACCGGATCCGTGGCGGGGACGACTGGGCGGTGTTCGAGTGGACCGGCACGGCCACGTTCAACGCCGGCGAAGGCAAGCCCGGCATCCCGATCGCCATGCAGGGGGCGACAGTGATCGAGGTTGACGGCGACGGCAAGGTCACGTCGTGGCGCGACTACCTCGACACCAACGAACCGACGCAGCAGATCCAGGCGGGGCTCGAGGGCGGCTGAGCGGGGCGGCGCCGGTGGATCAGGCTTCGGCCTGTCCGGCCACCACCTCGACGTGGGCCATGCGGACGTCACGGGCGTCGTCGTATTCCTGGGCCGCCTTCTCGTCGTCGGCCATCTCGGCGTCGATGTCGGTGTCGGCGAACCCCATCACGCCCATCTCCTCGAAGGCGGATCGCATCTTCGGGCCCCACAGCCCGATATCGCGCAGGATCGGCACGATGCGCATGAACAGGAAGCCGCGGAACATCCGCAGGGTTTCGCTGTTCTCCACGTAGCTGTTGATTTCAGGCGGCAGTTCGAGGCGCTCCCAGATCTCCTCGCCCAGGAACCGGTCGCGCATGCAGGTAGCACGCTTCGACGCAGAAGTCCTCCCGCTCGTGCGCTCGGCTTCGGAGAGTTGCGGGTAGTAGTCGCGTAGCGCCAGGCGCCCGAACATCACGTGGCGCGCCTCGTCCTGCATGACGTAGGCGTTCAGTGCCTTGGCCAGCGGCTCGGTGGCGTTGTTGCGGATGATCCCGAAGGCGGCCAACGCCAGCCCCTCAATCAGGACCTGCATCCCGAGATACGTCATGTCCCACCGGCTGTCGGCGATCACGTTGTCGAGCAGCGCCTTGAGATGCGGATTGAGCGGGTAGACGAGCTGCACCTTCTCGTGCAGGTAGCGGCTGTACACCTCGACATGGCGTGCTTCGTCGATCACCTGTGTCGCCGCGTAGAACTTGGAGTCGACATCGGGGACGGTCTGCACGATCTTTGCGGTGCAGATCAGCGCGCCTTGCTCACCGTGCATGAACTGGCTGAAGCGCCAGGCTTCGAAGTGACGTCGCAGCTCGCCCTTTCGCTCGTCGTACATCTTGTCCCACCACTCGGTGCCGAAGATCGGGTTCATCTCGTCTGGCATGCCAACTGGGTTGGTCAGGTCGACCTCCTGGCTCCAGTCGAGTCGGTCACTGCCGATCCACTGCCGCCGGGTCCCCTTGTCGTAGAGGCGCAGAAGCTGGTCGCGCCCGTGTGTGTAGTCGAAGTCGAACACCGTGGTGGACGGAGATTCGATGCCCCACTTGGGCTCGTAAGCCAGATCCGAGTTCGGGATCGTCTCGCTGGTGGTCATGAGGCCCCCTTTGCTTGCGCTCTGGTCTTCCGCCGTCCCCCAGGGCGTTGACGCTATCCCGTAGAGGGCGCCGAAACACGCGGAGCCATGCCCGCTCGAGGCCTCAGCGAAAGTCGAACGCCGCCTTGATGGCGCCGCTGTCCTCCTGGGTCGCCAGGGCCACGAAGGCATCGCGCCACTGGTCCAGGCGGTAGATGTGCGTCAGCATGCCGGTCAGGTCGACCCGGCCCTGGTCGGCCAGGCGCAGGTAGTGAGCGATGCCGTGCATCCGGATGCCGTCGACCTCTTCGACGCCGAAGGCGTTGGAGCCGACCCAGGAGATCTCCTTGAAGTACAGCGGCGACCATTCCCAGCGCTCGGGCGCGTGCACGCCGCTCTTGACCATGGTGCCGCGCGCCTTGAGCAGCCGGACGCCGACCTCCGCGGTCTGCGCCGTGCCCACCGTGTCGTAGACCACGTCGAAACCACCGGGATGGGCCATCGGCAGGCCGCTGCCCTCGAAGCGTTGGAGGACGCCGCCAGACCAGGCGGCCGCCTCCTCGAGCAGCTGCTCGACCGGGAAGGGATCGACCACGGTGGCGCCCAGGCGTTCGGCCAACGCGGCTTGCGCCGGGAAACGAGCCACGACCATGACCTGCACGTCGGGGTAGAGCGCCCGGATGATGGCGGTGACGGTGGTGCCGAGGGCGCCGCCACCGTAGACGAGCACCTTGCCGCCGGGCGGCGGCGGGTGACGGGTCACCGAGTGCAGCGACACGGCAAACGGGTCGGCCAACACCGCGACTTCGTCCGTCACTCCGTCGGGAACGGGAATCAGCATCGACTCGTGCGCCGGGAGGAACTCGGCGAACCCGCCCGGCGCGTCCTTCGACGTTCCGGTGTGGATGCCGGCGGCAATTGGTCCTTGGGTGAAGTGCCAGCACATGCTGTAGTCACCGGCTTGGCACGACCCGCACGGCGGATCGATGCCCCGCGGGCCACAGGAGAGCCAGGGGTTGAGGACGACCCGCTGGCCGACTTCGAGGGTGGTCACCGCCGGGCCCACCTCGACGACGTCGGCAACCACCTCGTGGCCGAAGACGGTCGGGAACGTGAAGTAACCGTTCAGCGCGCTGTCGCCGTAGTCGTCGCCGAAGTCCATGAAGACCATCTTGGCGTCGGAACCACAAATCCCGGTGAGGCGAGTCTTGGCCACGGCCCAGTCGTCGCGCACCAACGTGGGCCGTTCGAGTTCACGAAGCACCATTGGCGTGCGCGACAACCCGACGAGGAGTTGGTTCGTCTCGTCGGGTGGCGCCCAGACCTCGGGGCGTACCCCGTAGAGAAGTCCTTGCATCGTCCTCCTCTGCGCTAAAGACCGGCAACGGAGAGCGCGGTCGAGAGGCCCACGACTCCGGTGGTGTTGCGGTTCGCGATGCCGACGGCGACCAGGATGACAAACAGGGCGATCCAGGCGAAGCCGACGACGATCCCCGCGACCGCGAGGCCGTCCCCGCTTTGCGACCCAGCGGACTGGCGGATCTGCGACCGAGCGACGAACCCAAAGATGACGGCGAGCACCGCCGGCACGAAGAACAGCCACCCGGCGCACGCGGAGACGAGCGACGCCACGGCCAAACCGTTGTTGCGCTTCACCGGCACGCCGTAGGGCGTGTACTGGCCGTACGGCTGTTGTGGATACTGACCGCCATAGGGCGCGCCGACGGGGCCGGTCGGCTGGACCGGATACGCCGCACCTTGCCCCAAGGAGGGATCGGTCTGGCCCGGATAGGTGGTGCCGGGCGACGTGGTCGGTGTGCTCTGCGGGGGCGTGGAACCGGTCATGGGTGGGCCGGTCCACAGCTCCGGCGGATACCACTTCCCGTCCGAAGCCAACCACCATCCTGGACCTTGAGAGGTGTCGCTCATTCCGTGCCCGTTCCGTGTGCTCTGACGGCCTGGAGCATAGGGGTCGCCACTGGCGTGTGTCGGAGGTTCAGATGACGAAAGGACAGTGTCGACATCCCGACTCGCAGCAGTAACCGCGACGCGCCAAATACCCAGCGGTGAGCACCGTCAGGCCGCTCGGAGGATCGACGTAGGTGTCCGCGCCGGAGTGCAGTGCCTCTGCGTGCGCGCGCGACGATGGCGTCGTAGTCGGGATGTCGTGGCGACAACCGATCCGGATGGGGATCGCTCAGCGGCCGAGCGGCAAGCGGCTCAGCCGGTTCGCTCATGCGAGCGGGGAGATGTGGCGGCCGGGCCCATTGGGCCCGGCCCGGTGCCACTACCTCCTGGCGGTCTTCCTGGCCGGCGCCTTGCGGGCTGCGGTCTTGCGAGCCGGGGCCTTGCGGGCGGCCGTCTTGCGAGCCGGCGCCTTGCGAGCCGGTGCCTTGCGGGCAGCGGCCACCTTCTTGGCGGGGGCCTTGGCCGGTACGGCCGCTGACTTGCCTGCCGCTGCGACGGCCGTGTCCACGGTCGGGTACGCACCCTTCACGAGCTTGGGTGCCTTCGCAGGCGCAAGGACCGCATCCTTGAACGCCTTCACGGGCGTGATGCGGGCCTTCTTCGACGCCTTGATGCGAATCGCCTCGCCCGTGGCGGGGTTGCGACCCATACGGGCCGGACGGTCGACCTTGACGAACTTGGCAAAGCCCGGGATGGAGACCGGCTCACCCTTGGACACCACGGCGGTGACGACATCGGTGAACCCTTCCAAGACGGACACAACGGTCTTCAGTTCGACGTCGGACTGGACCGCGATCTGCTCTAGCTAGCTCTCGCTTGTTCATGGGCGCCATTGTGGCCGACGCGTGCCCACGAATGCACATCTTTCGGACGATTTTTGCCGTATTCCGTGCTCCATCGTTCCCGCGCCGCCTCACGAGCGACCGTGCCTCCGGGGTTTCGGAGGAGGACTACGCCGAGAACTGACCCCAATAGGGCCGGGTTCCGTCACGCTTCTCGAGCAGAATGATCACGGTTCCCCAGGGATCGTGGCACCAGGTCGTCTTCAGGCCGGCGACGTCGGCGACGCCCGCCGTCAAGAATCTGACCCCTCGCGCTTCGAGCTCCGACCGCGTCGCCTCGATGTCGTCACAGGTCATCCCGACGTGGGTCAGGCCCAACTTGGTGACGACGGGACGTCCGGGTCCGGCGGGAGCGATTCCGGCCGCCGGGTACTCGATCAGCTCGATGACGCGGTCGTCTTTCCCGAAGCCCATGATCGCCCCGGTGACGATCACCGGAGGCGGCACGAGCTCACCCATGTCGTGTTCGATCTGGGTGCCCTGCATCGTGTACGGCGGCGACAGCACCTGCAGACCGAGGACCTCTGAGTACCAGCCAACGGCTTCTTCGATGTCGGGGACGCAGATGGCCGTGTGGGCGAGGCCGGTGAGCATGCGCTCAGCGTAGGCCCAGGGTCATCGGAATCCGGGGCCGTCGGCGGCCCGAACCTAGGACCAGCGAGCGATTTCGTGCTGCAGTCGCTTGTTCCAGAAGCGCGACTTCGCCTGCATCCGGATGGCGGCCTTGCGGAGGACGATGATGCTCACGAAGACGAAGGGGGCAACGACCGCGGTGGCTGCGCTCAGCATCATCACTCGTAGTGCCCGAGCAGGAGTCGCCCCGTCCATCCCCCCTTCCTACTCCGAACGGCGCACGGAGGAAAGAGCCGTTCGGCACTAAGCGCCGCCCGCTGTGATGCGTTAAGCAATGTCTAATGCGGGAGGACGTGCGCAAATGAGTGACCTCGGTCCTGACGAAGCGACAGACGATGCCACCTCGGTAGCCGACGTAGGCACAAAGAGGACCCCCCGGGTGCGCCGTACGAGGGGGATCATCTCGTGGGTCCTCGTGGTGCTGGCGTCGCTTCTCATCCCGATCGCGGTGCTCTCCGCGTGGGCGATCACGACGGTCACCAACACCGATCAGTACGTCTCCACCATGGCCCCGCTGGCGAGGAACCAGGTCGTCATCGATCACTTGGCGAACAAGGCGACCAACGAGCTCTTCTCGACCATGGTCGTGCAGAACAAGATCACCGACGCGCTGCCAGCCAAGGCGAAGCCGATCGTGAAGCCGGTGACGAATCAGGTGAAGAGCTACGTGCACGGCGTGGCGCTCCGGGTGTTGGAGAGCCCGAAGTTCGGCCAGCTGTTCGACGCGCTCAACCGCCGGACCCACACCGTGGTGGTCAACACCCTTACCGGCAAACAGACGACGGTGACCAAGACGCTCTCGAAGAGTGGCGTCGTCCTCAACCTGACGCCGGCCCTGAACCAGATCATCGACAAGCTCGACGCCCGCGGCGTCACGCTGTTCAACCCGATCAAGCCGATCCTGACCAACAGCAGCGGCCTCGGGCTGACGGTGGTCCAGAAGTCGCAGGTGTCGAAGTTCAGTGGGCTCTTCAACACGGTGGTGACCTTGGGTTGGGCGGTGCCGGTCACGGCCCTGGTGCTGGGCGTGCTGGCCGTCCTGATCGCCGTCCAACGCCGAAAGACGCTGCTACGCGTGGCCGTCGGCGTCGGCCTGTTCGCCTTGGTGCTACTCGCTGTGCTGGCCTACGGGCGCACGGTTTTCCTCAACGAGGCGGGGTCACACAATTTCGACGTGGCGGTGTCAGCGGCGGTGTGGGACACGTTGTTGCGCTTCCTCAAGCAGGACCTGCGCTGGACGGTGCTGGCCGCCTTCGTGGTCGCGCTCGGCGCGTGGGTCGCTGGTCCGGCGGCCTACGCGGTGTGGATCCGCACCAAGGCCGCCGCAGGGGGCCGGTGGGTCGTCCGGCAGGTGCGGGCCCTGACGTCGGGCGCCGAGGAGGGACTGGCTACCTCGTCCGCCGCCCGAAAGACGGGTGGGTGGATCGCCGAGCACGTCAAGGGCCTGCGCGTTCTCGGCGTGGCGATCGTGGGATTGGTCGTGCTCCTGGGCGACAACCTGTCGGGTTGGGACCTTTTGATCACCGTGATCGTCGTGGTGGTCTATCTCGGTCTCCTGCAGTTGGTGGTGCACTGGGCGCGGCTGGTCGCCGGTGCAGGCGCCGAGCCGGTGGAGGCCACGAGCGCCGGCCCACCGCCGGCGGCGACCGGCTGATACGACTCACCAAAGGGCGGGACCGGGGTTTTCGCAGCTGACCGGCGGGGCCGAGGTTCCCGCCCTAGGTTGGCGTGCGGGAGTTCGGTGACCGAGGCAGTGGGCCGTGAACGGAGGCCAGACCTGCATCGGGGGTCATCGAGGACTGGGGGCATCATGGCCGAGGGTCGGGGCAACGTCGAGCTGGGGGACCAAGCAGCCATCGCGGCGCAACGCAGAACGCACCGGGTGCGCGTGGTGCAGGTCACGCTCGGCTGCCTGTGGATTCTCGATGCTCTGCTGCAGTTCCAGCCGCGCATGTTCGGCCCGGACCTGGTCAAGCAGATGATGCTGCCGATGGCGCAGGGCCAGCCTGCGCCGGTGGCCTGGTCGATCACGAACCTGGCGCACTTCGTGCAGCCCGACGCCGGGGTGTGGAACTTCTTCTTCGGCGCCCTCCAATTGGGCATCGGCGTGGGGATGTTGTTCCGCCGCACCGTCAAGCCGGCCATCGTCGCGATGGCGATCTGGGCGTTCGGCGTCTGGTGGTTCGGCGAGGGGTTCGGCATGCTGCTGGCCGGTACCGCCTCGCCGCTCACGGGCGCCCCGGGCGCCGTCATCTGGTACCCGCTGATCGGGTTGCTGGTGTGGCCCACCGAGGCCGACGGTACCGACGTGGCGCCCGGTCTCGCGTCGTCCGCCGCGGCGACGGGGCCGTTGGGCTCGGGTGCCCCCCTCTTCGCCTGGACCGGTTTCTGGTCGCTTTCGGCCGTGCTGTGGCTCTTCCCTGCGAACCGGGCCAGTGGATCGATCGGATCCACCCTGGACACGGCGGCCAGCGGACAGCCGGGCTGGTACGCGCATTTCGAGACGTCGCTCGCCAACGCACTCCCGCACACCGGTTCGCTCTTGGCGTGGGTGCTCGCCGGCGTCTCTCTCGCCATTGCGGTAGGGCCACTCCTCAGCCGGCGCATCCAGCCGTTCCTCCTCGCGGGAGTGGTCATCCAGGCGATCTTCTGGGTCACCGGCATGGGCTTAGGCGCAATGTTCACCGGCATGGGTACGGACCCCAACGCGGCGCCGTTGGTGGCGTTGCTCGCCTTCGCCATGGTGCCGACGCTGCACGCGGTGCCGGCCAGCGCGCCGGGTCGCGCGTTCCTGCGCAGCCACCCCGTCGCGGGCCTGACGACCTCGGCGGCGGCGCTCGCCGTCCTGGTGCTGAGCTCGACCTATCCCGTCGCGGTCGCCGCGTCGGCGTCAGCGCCCGCAGGCGACTCGTCGCGACCCGCATCGGCCGCGCCGGCGATGTCGGGTATGGCCATGGGTCGCGCGTCGTCGTCTTCGCACACCTCGCACGCCGCCAAGGGGGTCCTGGCGATGCCGGGCATGGACGGACAGGCGGACCCCAACTGGCACTACGCCGGGCCGCCCCTGCCGGCCCAGGAGACCTCGGTGCTGACCACCGTGTACGACAAGACCGAAAAGGGTCACGCGATGCAGACACCGAACTGTGCCACCGCACCCACGGGGGCGCAGACGGAGGCGGCGATGCAGCTGGTGCAGACGACGAGCTCGGCCGTGTCCAAGTACAAGGACCTCAACGTGGCGAAGGCCGCGGGGTATGTGCCGATCACCGACCCGCGCTACCCGGTGGTCCACTACCTGAACCTGTCCTACATGCAGAGTAAGTACGTCCTCGACCCCAACCACGTGCAGTCATTGGTCTACGCCTCGACCCCCTACGGCCCGGTCTTGGTGGCGGCGATGTACCTCATGCCGACGGTCGGTGACGACGGCCCGATGCCCGGCGGGTGCCTGACGCAATGGCACGCGCACACCAACCTGTGCACCGGCGGGGCGACGGGCACGATCTCGGGCTTCCAGACCGACGGCACCTGCCCGACCGGCGAACACGCCTTGCTGACGCCCGAGATGTTGCACGTCTGGCAGGTCCCGGTTCCGGGTGGCCCGCTGACCATGGACCCGACCGACCAGCAGGTCGTCGAGGCCGGAATCATGGCCCAGCAAGAGGGACAGGCGCCGGTGACGCCCGGGGCCCAGATCCCGGCGGTCACGGGCAGCTTCGGCACCTAGGCCAAGCGACAAAGGACCAAAGTCACGGGTTCGCCTGAAGGGGACTTTTGGGCCTAGCCGCGGGGTTGCAGCGAACGGACACTGAGAGCAATAGGTATGTGGCAGGCCATGAGGGGGCGGTCACAGGAAAGGTCGATATGGCAATGCTCACGCTGGTCATCGGATCCATCTCCTTCTTCCTTGCGGCCTTCGCCACCTGGTACACGGTCTGGCACCGCCGGGTCGAGTCGTGCTTCGAGCGGGTGCCCGTCGGGACGGGGCGTGCGGTGCACGTGTTGCGCCAGGGCGTGTCGCTCGATGGCGACACCCGCTAACTGCCTCGGTACTTCCCGGCGCGGCGACGCTGGCCGACGCTGGCCGACCGGGGCGACCGGGCCGAACCCCGATTCTTAGCGGGCGTTTAAGCGGCGCCTTTAGCCTCTTGGCCATGTCCGTGAGATCGCGCGTCGCGCTGGTGGCGATCGTCGCCGTCGCGATCGTCGGCGGCTTCCTGCCGCACGGTCTGGTGGCGGGCGCGCAGAGCACGGCGGCCGAGGCGGTGCAACTGGCGGAAACTCCGCTGGCGGGCCTCCCGACCTGTGCCGACGTCACCTGCGGCAAGGGCGCCCCCGCACCACCGGCTCCCGCGCCGATGGTGGCGCTGGCCGGCGTGCTGAGCGGGCTCGCCGTCATCGCGATCGCCGCCGGGCGACTGCGCCGCCGGCGCGCCCAGGTCACTCCGCTCCCGGCCGGCAGCCCGAACCCGCTCCTCCGGCCACCGCAGTTCTCCTAGCTCCACCGCGCAGCCTGCGCCGCCCAGCGTCAGCGACGCATCGCCCTCGGGCGAGGCGTCTGGCGCCACCGATCACAAGGAGGTCACTTCCGGCCTCTGTGGAGCTTTCGGGCCGACAACCGTCGCGCCCGGCCAATTCAGGAGAACGAAATGTCGATATCAACCAACCGGCGCGTCCGTGGGGCGCGCCCAGCAAGCAAGCCTTCCACCAGCTCGAAGAGGTTCCGCTCGAGGCATCCCGTGCTGTCGGCACTGGCGCCGGTCGTCCTCGTCCTCGCGGTCATCGCGACCATGGTGATCGTGAAGGCGACGTCCAACTCGTCGGCGTCGACGGCGCCCGCTTCGCCGCTTCCCGGCGGCAAGGGAGCAGCCGCATCATCCGATCCGGGAACCGCCGCGTTGGCGCCCACCGTCGCGGCGTCGCTCAGCGTCCCGGCGGCGACGCTCGACCGGGTCGGTCAGCCCGCTTCGGTGCTCGCGCCGAACGCGACCGGCGACAGCGGCCCGATCCTCCGCGCCGCGGACGGCAAGCCGGTCGTCGCGTACATCGGGGCCGAGTACTGCCCGTACTGTGCGGCGGAGCGCTGGGCCATCGCCGTGGCGCTCTCGCGGTTCGGGACCTTCTCGAACCTGTCGGCGACCCACTCGACGAGTAACGACGTCTACCCCGACACGCAGACGCTGTCCTTCTACGGGTCGCAGTACACGAGCGCGTATCTCGACTTCCAGCCCGTCGAGGAGGCGACGAACCAAGCGGTCGACGGGGCGTATCCCACGTTGCAGCGCCCGACGACGGAGCAGTCCAACCTGTTGGCGCGCTTCGACCAGGAGGGGAGCATCCCCTTCCTCGACATCGGGAACAAGTACGTCGTGGTCGGGGCGAGCTTCTCGCCCCAGGTCCTCGCCGGACTGAGCCAGGCTCAGATCGCCCAGCAGCTCGATGACCCGAGCAGCGCGGTGGCCCAGGCCATCGACGGGGCGGCCAATGAACTCACGGCCGCCATCTGCCAGGTGACGGGCCAACAACCCAGCAGCGTGGCCAGCTCGCCGGTCATCGCGTCGATCGCCAAGTCACTGGGGGCGTGACATGAGGACGCTTTCTCACGAAGTCCCTCTGGCGCCGCGGTGGGCGCGGGCCGCGTCGCTCGCCCTCTCGCTGGCGGCCGTTGCCGTGGCGACGTATCTCACGGTGACGCACTACAGCGACCCGGCCGCCCTGGCCTGCCCGGACACCGGCGTCGTGAACTGCACGCTGGTCACGACGAGTTCGTGGTCCGTGCTGCTCGGCGTCCCGGTAGCGGTCCTCGGCCTGGTGTGGTCGATCGCCATGACTGGCCTCACCGTGCCCCGGGCCTGGCGGTCGGGGCGGGTCTGGATCGGCCGGACCCGCGTGGCGCTTGCCGGGCTGGGCGCCGCGATGGTGCTCTACCTGGTCTACGTCGAGCTCTTCCGGATCGGGGCCATCTGTCTGTGGTGCACCGCGATCCACGTGCTCGCGGTCTGCCTGTTCGGGGTCGTCATGGCGGCGGGTGCGACGGGTCGGCGGGACCTGGCGGCGCTCGCATGAGGTGCCCGTCGGTGAGGGCTGGGGCCACCGGCAAATTGGCACCTTTGCGATGTGGAGGATCTGGGTACACCCCTGACGAGTAGCAGTGAGTGCCAAGCCGCCGCTCGAGAGGGCAGCGCGGTGTGGGGGAGGAAACGATGAGGAAGCGGCAGCGGGACCTCGCCGGCGCCGGGCTGGCCGCCGAATGCGAGGCGTACCTGAACGGCACGCTGGCTGAGTACTGGGAGGCGAAGGGGACCGCTGTGCCGGTCTGGACCTGGACGAACCTGCTGGCCCACGGCAGCGACGTCCAGATCGCCGACTGCGTGCATCGGCCGGCCAGGCCCCGGCGGACCGGACGGAGCTGGCAGATCGCACGCTCCTACCTGGCCTACGAGGTGCTGGACCTCACCAGCGAGGACATCCCATTGGAGGAGCTGCAGGCGACGGTGCTCATTCCGCTCGAGCTCGAGCTGGCCGCCCACCCCGAGGTGGGTCGCTGGACGCCGCGGCGCTGGGTCGACGCGGTGGACGACGCGATCCGCAACCAACACTCCACGCTGGGCCCCGAACAGACTTAGGAAGCGCTTCGCTCGACCCAGCGCTCCACGGTCCGGGCCAGCGCCGGTAGGGGCAGGATCCCCACGCGCAGGATGAGGTCGTGGAACTGCTTGAGGTCGAAGCCGGCGCCGAGGCGCTCGGTCGCCAGGTTGCGGAGCCGTACGATCTCGCGCCGGCCGACCATGTAGGCCAGCGCCTGCCCGGGGAACGAGATGTAGCGGTCGACCTCGGACTCGACCTCGATGCGCGGCATGGGTGTGTTGGCGCCGAGCCAGTCGATCGCCTCCTGGCGGCTCCAACCCAGCGCATGCAGGCCGGTATCGACGACGAGGCGGCTCGCCCGCCACGAGTCGGCGGCGAAGAGGCCCATCCGGGCGACGTCGTCGCTGTAAAGCCCCATCTCGTCGGCCAGGCGTTCGCTGTAGAGGCCCCACCCCTCGGCACAGGCGGTGTCGTACAGCACCCGCCGCGCCGGCGACAGATCCGTCGACTCCATCGCAATGGTCAGCTGGAAGTGGTGGCCCGGCACCGCTTCGTGGAACGCGATGTCCTCCGCGGCGTAGCGATGGCGCTCCTCGGGTTTGGAGGTGTTCAGGAAGTACGTCCCCTGCCGGGAGCCGTCGATCGCCCCGGCCATGTAATAGGCCGCGGCCATGCCTGCCTCCTCAGCCTCGGGCACCGGCTCGACCGTGCAGGGCTGATCGGGAACGGTGGCGAACCAGTGCGGCGCCTCCTCTTCGGCTGCGGCCACGACGCGCCGCGCGCGTGCTCGAGCATCTCGTCGCGGTTCGAGTAGCGCAGGTCCGGGTCGTTGCAGAGATGGTCAAAGATCTCGGTCGGCTCGCTCGTCTGCCAGAGCCGCGAACCCGTCTCGACGAGCTCCTCGCGCACCTCCGTGACGATGTCGCGTCCCATGGCGTGCAACTCGTCGGGGGTGTAGTCCGTCGAGGTGTGCAGGCGCGCCATGGCCTTGTACATCGCGTCGCCGCCGGGGAGGAAGCAGATGCCGGGATGCTCGTCGTCGCGGGACAGGGGAAGGATGTCGGACATCAACCCGTCGCGGTAGGCGGCCAGCGCGGGACGCACGTCGCGCTCGACGGACTCGCCGACGGCCTGCCGGAACCCGTCGTCGTCGACGTCGGCCCGGGCGATCCCGCCGAGGTCGGGGTCGCCGATCAGGAGGTCCAACTGGGCGACGGCCGACGCGACCAGGCGCGCCACCGGGGTCCGGCCGGCGCTCGTGCCGTGGCGGTGCCGCTCGCCCGCGGTGGCGAGCAACTCGGGCAACGCATGGAGCCGCGTGAGGTAGCCCTGCCGGCGTTCTTCCGTGTCGAGCTGGAGCTTGGGCAGGGTGGTGAGGACGCCGGGCACGGGGGCGACGAAGGTGTCGCAGATGGTGAACTCGGTCAGGGGGACGCGGGCGGCGTCGGCCATGCCCCGGGCCATGACGCGCACGAAGTCAAGGGTCTGGTGCTCGGGCTCGCTCAGCCCTTGGTCCGGTTGATCTTCGGCGCGGCGGGCAATCGAGTCGAGGTCCGTCGCCACGCGCTCCTCGGCGGCCGCGCTCAGGTCGGGAAGGCGATCGTCAAAGCCGGGGAAGCCATAGAGCGAGCCGGCCAGGGGATCGGCGTCGAGGACGGTCGTAAGCAGCTCGGAAGCCAGGTCATCTGCGGACATGGCGGGAGGCTAGCGGGCTACCTTTAGTTTTTGGCTCTCAGCGAGGAGGCGTTCGTGGCTGACGGCAGACCCATCTCCTACATGGCCCTCGAACCCGGCACCCCGGTCGTGACGACCACGGGGACCGAGTTCGGTACGGTCGAACACGTCCTCCAGGTGCCCGAGCTCGACCTGTTCGACGGCCTGGCGATCAAGACGCATCACCACGGGCATCGCTTCGTCGACCGCGACCAGATCACCGAGATCACGACGACCGTGGTCCAGTCCACGATCACCGACGACCAGGTCGACGCCCTGCCGGCGCCGCGCGGATCCCTCGTCCTGCACCCGGACACCGCACACGACGAGGGGCCGTCGCTCACGGCCCGATGGGGCCGGTTGTTCGGCCGTGAGCACTGGAAGGAGCTCGAGTAGCTCGCGTGACGACGCGTCCGGTCATCGATCATGGGCGCTGTGAGGCCAAGCGCGATTGCGTTCGGGACTGTCCCTACGACGTGTTCGAGGTGCGCCGAATGGACGCCGATGACTTCACTGCGTTGAGCGTTCTCGGCAAGGTGCGCAGCACCGCGCATCGACGAATGACGGCCTACGTCGTGCGGGCCGACGACTGCCACGAATGTGGCAAATGCGTCACCGGCTGCCCCGAAGGAGCGATCGAACTGGTCGAAATCCGGACCTGAGGGGCCTGGTCCACCGGCGGAGGCACGACGGTGACTCCGGCCCCTTTCGTGACGAATCGCCGTCTCGCTCCAGGAGTCACAACCTCACTTCCGGCCCTGGTGGTCCCCGTGCAATGGGGGTAGGATTTCGGCGAAGGAGGGCCACGCGGGCGAACTCTTCGCCCCTCCTTTGTCAGGGGTTGGCCGAAAGCGGGACGGTGAGGTCTTGGCACGCTCGAAGCCAGGAGGACACGTCCATGTATCTCTACAGTCGAACCGTCCGTCTCGGAGCGGGAAACCCCGAGAAGCAACTGGATTGGGCCTTGAGGGTCAACGAGAAGGTCAACCAGATATCTGAAGTGCCGGTCACGATGTGGAGCAGTGTGTTCTCGCCGAGCGCGGCAGACGTTGGTGTGGACGGCGACGGTCGAGGACCTGCTGACGCTCGAGACGATCGAGGGCAAGCTCATCAGCGACTCCGGCTACGTGTCCTTGGTCGAAGAGGGCGCCGTGCACGGATCGGGCGACGCGGTCGACGACGGCCTGTTGCAGTTCATCTTCACCGACCCGGCGGCCGAAGGGGTCGACGCGACCTACGCGACGACGGTTCAGGCGACTCTGGCCCCGGGGGGCTCGGTGCGTGGGATGGAACTCGGCGTGGAGACCGCCCAACGCGCCGGAAGGATTACCGGCTGCCCGACCTCATTTTGCGCCTCCATGACGGGAGCGTATGGCGCCGTCGAATGGATCAGCGTCTACAGCTCCGTCAATGAGCTCCAGCGGGGCCAGGAGGCACTTGGTGTCGACGTGGAATTCGCGCAGTTCGTGGACAGGGAGCTCGGCGACACCTACCTGCCGGGTGCGATCCAGCTGGCGTGGCGCAAGATCGCCTGATCTCGTTGCTCGCTGGAGGGTCAGCTGCGGTCTGACTCTCCGGCGGGAGCGCCGCCGTTGTCCTACTTGCCGTCGAAGAAACGGTCGTGCGCCTCGGGATCGTCCGGAAGGTCCGTCAGCTCCGTGATGCGGCCCTCGCCATCGATGCCGAGCACGTGTACCTCTTCCACATCGAGCGTGGCGCCGTCGGGTCGGGAGGCCGTTTCACGCAGGACGACGACGCCCTGGTTGTCGTCGGCAAAGACGCTGTTGATGTCGAGCTTTTGCGTGCCGCCGGTGAGCTGAAAGACCTCGATCAAGTTCGCACTGATCGCATCAGCGCCAACGAAGTCACCGCTGATCGGGCCCTCGCCACCGAAGTGGAACACCGCATCAGGGGCGAGATCCTTCAGCGCGGCCGTGAGGTCGCCGGCGCCGAAGGCGGCGTACGCATCTCGGATCGTCTGGACGTTTGGGTGCTCGGCCATGATGTCCCTCTCCTCGCTTGCGTCATTGCAACCCTTGCATACGAAGGGAGCGATGGAAAGGGGAACGCTCGAGCGCTCGCAGGAGGGCGTCGACGACATATCAGCCTTCAGGTTCTTGGTCTTGCCTCCGAATTTCCCACGTAACGCCGGGCCGTCTCGGGGTACAGTCCCCTCGATGGCCGAAAATGGCCGCTACTTCCGGAGGCTGCGGGACCAAGAGGGTGCAAGGGCACCGCTTCCGCTTCCTCCTGGACCGATCTCCAACGGCGAGTTTGTTCCGGCTGCGTCGGAAGCCCGTGACCGTGCGCTCGACGAGTTCATGCGCAAGTCGATCGACCAGACGGCGAGACGCCTCGGCGTGGACAGGCGGCAATTCCTTCAGGGTGCCGGAGCCGTAGCACTGTGCCTGAGTGCATTCGAACTGGCGGGCTGCTCTTCGCCAGCGACTCCGAGCCAGGCAGCAAGAGCGAAACGACACGGGCAGGGCGGCACCTTTACGTCACTCCCGCCCGAGGACACGGCGGCGTGTCAGACGACGCTGGCCAGCAATGGAGAGTTCATCTTCGACGTGCATTCGCATCACGTCATCCCGAGCGGCCCGTGGGTGCAGAATTCACCCGAGACCGTCGGCCTCGTTCTCGGCATGCTCCCGGCGGACTGCGCGGATGCGTCCAAGCTCGACTGTGTCGACCGAGCTTCGTACCTCCACGACATGTTCCTGGCCAGCGATACCACGGTGGCCGTTCTGACCGATGTCCCCAACTCGGGCGCGTCCAATGCCCCCATTCCATTTTCCGATGCGCTGAAGTCCCAACAGATCACAGCCGGACTCGTGCACGGCGGAGCAAGCCGACTGCTGGTAGAAAACGTTCTCGCTCCCAACGTGGGTCCGCTCCAGTCCACTCTCGACGAGATGTCAAGTGCCGCTGAGGCGGGCCCGCCAGCAGCGTTCAAGGTCTATACGGCCTGGAGCCCGTCAGGAACCGGGTTTTCGCTCGAAGATCCGACGATCGGGCTCCCCACCATTCAGCACGCGCACGACCTGGGGGTCAAGATATTCGTTGCACACAAGGGGCTGCCCTTGGTGAACTTCGATCCGACGTTCAACCACCCGGAGGATGTCGTCGCGGTATCGCGGTTGTTCCCGGACATGGAATTTGTCATATACCACGGCGCCTGGGATCCCGCCCATATCGAAGGCCCATACGACCCGAACGCAACAATGGGGATCGACACCCTGCTCGCCGCGCTCGACAAACACAGCGTGCCGGCCGATGACAACGTCTGGGTCGACTTGGGTACCACTTGGCGCCAGCTCCTGACCCAGCCAGACCAGGCCGCGCACGCCCTCGGGAAATTGCTCAAACGGGTGGGGCCACACAGGGTCATGTGGGGCACCGATGCCGTTTGGTACGGCAGTCCCCAGCCGCAGATCATGGCAATGAGGGCGTTTCAGATAACCCCCCAGTTCCAAGAGGCTTTCGGCTATCCGGCATTGACCAGCGACGTGAAGGCCGCGATCTTCGGGCTGAATGCGGCGAAGCTCTTTGGGATCGAGCCTGAGGCGACACGCTGCGCGCTGACAGCGGATCCCCTATCGGCGAATGTTGACGAAAGCGCCTATCTTCGAAACGTCGGTGCGCTCCCTTCGGCGTGGACCGCCCACGGTCCGACCACCCGTCGACAGGTACTCGATTGGCTGGCGTCGCCACTGACACGGTGGTCTCCCGCGTAGCGCAGAGGCGTCTTCTCGCCGCGGGTGATCGACGATCCCACCGAGCGTCTAGTGGCGCAGGGAACGTCGAGCGTCGACAGCCCGGGAAATCAGCTAAATGCCCGCCGGCTCGTCCTCGCCGCGTGTGTACGGTGGAGAGGGTCGGCGAGTGCGACGCCTGCTCGCGAAGTCCGGCGAGGAGCCCAATGTCCCAACAACGTCATCCTGGCGTCGAGTTCGACGCGATACTGGATGCGGCCGCGTCGTGCTACCTGCGCTTCGGGGTGGGGAAGACAACGGCTTCGGACATCGCGAAGGTCGTGGGCATATCTCGCGCCACTCTCTACCGCCGCTTCGGAAGCCATGAAGCGATCTTCTTGGCCGTGCTGACTCGAGAATCGGAGGCCATGGGGGTCGATGCGGAGGCGCATCTCGCCCACATCGACGACCCGCGGGAACGCATTCTCGAAGGGATGCTCTACAGCATCACGGAGATCGGAAGACGACCCGTCCACGCCGCAGTCTTCGGTGGCGACTCGGGCGCCTGGGCCGCCACCCAAGCCATGCACGTCGAGGCGCTCCGCAGGATCGGCGAGGCGGGAGTCCGGCCGCTCTTGGAGTCGTCGCTGGCCGACGGGTCGATTTCCGAGCAGGAGATGATGGACCTGGTCGATTGGATCATGCGGATCCTGATCTCCTTTGCGGCCGTGCCCGGGAACGGCGGCCGAGCCCCAGAAGACATCCGTCGACAACTCGAGGCCTGGTTCGTCCCTGCCTTCGAGGCACGGCTCGGTGGAACGAACAGGGGAGTTGTGAGACACTGAACTAGGTTCGTCTTGCGTATCACCGGGGGGTGGCACATGAAGGCCTTGCAGGTGACCGCTCACGGCAGCCCGGGTGAGGTCCTGGCCGTGCGGGCGGTCGAGCGGCCCGAGCCTGAGGCCGGGGAGGTGAGGGTTGCGGTCGCCGCCGCCTCACTCAACTTCAACGACATCGATCGGTGTCGGGGCAAGCTGGTCTCGGTTCCCACGCCGCCACCCTTCACGCTGGGCATGGACGTATGCGGGGTCGTCGATGCTGCGGGCGACGGGGCGGAGGGTTGGCTCGGGAAGCGGGTCGTGGCCATCACGAAGACGGCCCTCGGGGGAATCGCGGAGTTCGCCATTGCCCCCGCGATCTCTGTGTTCGACGCGCCGCCAGAACTCGACGATGCCGAGGCCGCGGCTTTCGTCTTGACGTTTCAGGCCTCACATCTGGCGCTGTTCCGGAGGGGACGGTTGCAGACGGGCGAGACGTTGGTGATCCACTCCGCCGCGAGTGGGTTGGGTTCGGCAGGCATTCAGCTGGGCAAGGCGGTCGGCGCCAGGGTCATCGACGATCGCCGGCGGACCAGAGAAGGGTGCCCTCTGCACGTCGCTCGGTGCTGATCAGGTGATCGATCACCTCGAAGACGACTTCGTTGAATCCGTGCTCGCGGCCACCGGCGATCAGGGCGCGGATGTGGTCTACGACCTGACCGGTGGAGACGTGGCCGAGCGTTCATGGCGTTGCACGGCTCGTGGTGGCCGCTACCTCGCGGTGGGCTTCGCCGACGACGACCAGAACGGCATGACGGGCCGGCCGCTGCGCATGGCATGCCTGGGCAACATCGACATCGTGTGCGTGATGTTGGGTTGGGCGGAATCGGTGGACCCGGGCATGCGGAGGTTCGGCTTCAACCCCTTCGGACGAGACGTTGCCGATGAGGTCCACGGCGACCTCCTGACAATGGTGTCCAAAGGGGCGATCCGACCCTTCATCGGGCGGCGCGTGAGCATGGAGGAGGCGGGACGCGCGCTCGATGAGCACGAAGCTCGGCGCTCCGTTGGTCGCACCGTCGTGGAGATCGCTCCTTGACGGATCGGGGGTACACGTGGCGTGACTCGGAGCTACAGAGCAAGCCCCTCCGCGCGCTGAACAAGGTCGGGGCGCAGCTGTCGCGCATGGGTGTCACCCGACCATCCCTGACGCCTTCGTCGATCGTTGCCGCGGCGGTCAAGTCGGCTGGTTCTTCCGATCTCGGCAGCGCGTCCTACCGTGAGCCGTTGGAGGTGTTCCTCCGGGCCTGCGAGGACGAAGCGGAATTGACCACGTTCGGCCGGATCCTGATATCGAAGATGCTGTCGTCGGCTCTGGCCAATCGGATCGCCCTCCATCAATGGTCGCTGGACCACCCTGAGGTGCACGCCGAACGCATCGACAGCCCCTGGGTCATCGTCGGTCTCCCTCGCACGGGCACCAGCGTGCTTTCCATGCTGCTCGGCCTCGATCCGACGGCGCGACCGCTGCTGCAGTGGGAGGCCGCCCACCCCATTCCTCCACCCTCCTTGGCGGAGGGCGACGAGGATCCTCGCATCGCGCGGACCGCCAAGGAGCTCGACGGGTTGATGAAGCTCAATCCTCCGCTCAAGGCGATGCACCCCTTCGGGGCAACTCTGGCGCAGGAATGCGTGTCGCTCTTCATGTACGACGTGCGGACCCTGGCCCTCGAGACCCAGGCCCATGTCCCGACCTACGCCCGATGGCTCGAGCAGGCAGATATGACCCCGGCGTACGCGCAGCACCGTCTCGCCTTGCAGACCCTGCAGTCACGCCAACCAACCGAGCGGTGGATTCTCAAGACACCCAACCACCTCTGGCATCTCGATGCCCTCCTCTCGGCGTACCCGGACGCGCGCATTATCTGGACGCACCGCGACCCCGGTCCCGTCGTCACGTCTCTGGCCAGCCTCGCCAACGCGGGACAGCGCCCCCTGACCGGGCGATCCGACCCTCGACCAGCGGCGGAGGAATGGAAGCGCAAGTGTGCGTTCGCGCTGAGCTCCGCGGTGGCGTTCGACGACAAAGCAGCCGAAGGGTGGTGTCGGCACGTCCACTACGACGCGTTGATGGCTGATCCCCTCCAGACCGTCCGTGACCTTTACGGCCACTTCGGAGCCGAGGTCGGCGATCTACACGCGCGACGGATGGAGGTCTTCCTCAAAGACCGTCCGAAGGACGCCTTCGGGCGCCACCTCTATGACCCCGCCGACTTCGGATGGACCTATGCGGGCTTGGCCGAAGAGTTCCTCGGCTACACGCAGCGGTATCACATTCGATCGGAGAGCCATGCGGGTGGACATGTGTGACAGATGCAGTTCGGCAAATTGCCGAGTGAGAAAGGGAGGGCAGTGACTTCTCGCCGCCGATACGTTGTGCGCAGTTTTGTTCCGGCCGTCGGAGCCGCGTCGTTGATCGCAGGTCTCACCCTCTCGGTTGGCGCGCCGGTGGCGGCGGCCCCGCCGCCAGCGCCAGGCATCACCGCCAAGACGGTGACCGTCGGCTCGATCAGCGACATTTCGTCGCCCGTACCCGGTTTGTTCGCGGGCGCCAAGACCGGGACCGAGGCCTACTTTGCCTACGTCAACAGCCAAGGGGGTGTGAACGGGCGCAAGCTCGTCCTCAACGGCATGGACAGCGCATTCTCGCCGGGCACCGTGACCAACGAGACGCAAGGCATTGCGAAAAGCGACTTTGCCATCGTCGGAGGGTTCTCGCTGCTCGACGGCGCCGAGAAGCCGATCGTCGATGCCAACAAGCTGCCGATGGTGACCCAGGCCCTGAACCCCGCCATCTTCGACGACACGAACCTCTATTCCGCGGTGCCAATGGTGAACAACGGTGGCATCGAGGGACCGTTCAAGTGGTTGAAGTCGAAGTACCCCTCGGCGGCCAGTGCGCTCGGGCTCATCGGCGACAACGCGACTGCGTCAGTCATTGCGGTGGAGAACACGGACCGGGCGCTGACGCAGAGCCTCGGTTACAAGTGGCTCTACTCCCGCGACGCCACCTTCACCGAAACCTCGTTCCTCGCCGACATCGTCAAAATGAAGAATGCCGGGGTGAAGCTGGTCTTCGAGCCCACCGTCACGGGCAATCTCGTCAACACGATTGCGCAGGAGATGAAGCAGGAGAATCTCAATGCGATCCTCCTCAGTGGAACGAACGCCTATGAGAAGGACTTCTCGCCAGGCTCAGCGGGCAACGGCACACTGATCAACGGGGTGTACGCCCTCTATCGGGGGGAGGACGCCAAGGTGGTACCGGCCGTGGCCACGTTCGACAAGTGGGTGAAGAAGGTCGACCCGTCCTCCCAGCTCGACATCTACACGTTGGACGCCTGGGTCAACGCAGAACTGTTTGTGCAGGCGTTGAAGGCGGCCGGACCAAATCCCACCCGGGCCGGCCTCGACGCCCAGCTGAACAAGATCACGTCGTTCAACGCCGGCGGCTTGATCTCCACGCAGAACCCGGCCCAGAAGATCCCGGGCCAATGCTGGCTGGTCGCGCGAGTACGAGAACGGGACGTGGCATCGGATTGCGCCCGACCCCAAGTCGGGTTTCGTCTGCAGTCCGAAGGGCTTCTATCCGGCCAGCTACACGGGTATCTCCCGCTGATGACGGGGCAGCTATCTAGAACCCGAGCGACTCGTTCACCAGGATCGCGGTGATCCGTCCGGTCATGATCGACCTTGTTGATGATCAGCAGATTGTTGACACCGCTCGGAACGCCGTAGGCCTGCCGGGCCCTCGAGTCCTCGAGAGGAAAGCAGTACTCGTAGATGCGGCGGATCCCGGTGTCCAGATCGGGAACGATCTTTTGACGCACCGATGACGAGGATGACGTGACCCGCTCCAGAGACGATCGGACCGAGCTGGCTCCCGCTGGCCGATGCGATCAGCAGTGATCCTTCCTCCGTGACGGCGTGGACGCTGCCGACGACCCAGTCGGGCGCGGCCGAGAGCTGACGCATCTCGCGGGCCTGCATTTCACGGTCCATCTGGTAGAGGCGAGGACGGAGTGGTTGATACAGCCCTGACCGCTCGATGTCTTCGGCGACGCCGATGATCTCAAGGCGTGCGTGAGGTGTTGTTGTAGACCTCGGCCCCAACCGGGAGGAGGGATCGCACCGCTTGTCTCGCCTCTTCGCCCGAGTCGACCACAGTGGCGGTGATCCCGTTCAGCCCGAGAGCGTCAGCGACGGCGCGGACTTCCTGTCGTGAGGCCGGCTGAGCGAACTCAGCCTTTGCCTCCTCGCTCGGACCCTCAATGGACTGGTCGCCCGACGGATCTGTCGCAGCAGGTTGGGTATCCATGTCAGTCGCCGCCGAGCTCTGCGAGGCGCTGGTGGACCAGGGCAACCGCCATCGAGCCTTCGCCGATCGCAGCTGCGCAGCGTTTGATGGATCCGCTTCGGATGTCGCCCGAAGCGAACAGCCCGGGCAGATTCGTCTCGAGCGGGAGAGGTTGGCGCGACAACTTCCATCCGTCGAGCGCACCAGGAGGTGAGCTGAGTTCGGCACCGGTGCGCACGTAGCCGGCCGCGTCGAGAGCAAGGCCTACTTGCCGGCGCCTTTCGTGCGTGGCACGCCTCCGATGCACACGAACAGGGCATCGGCCGGTAGTCGGGTCACCGAGCCCTTCGATGAGAGGACCAGGCCTGCAGGTGGCCATCCGATTCCAGGTCGACGACTTCGGTGTTCGTGCGCACCTCGACATTGCTCGAGCTTGCTCACCTGACGATCAGATACTGCGACATCGATGCCTCGAGCGAAGGACCCCGGACCAGCAGCGTCACCTGCGCGGCGTAGCGCGAGAAGCGAATGACGGCCTGGCCGGCGGAATTCCCGCCTCCGATGATGGCCACGCGGCATCCAGTGCAGGTCACCGCCTCGCTCGGGCCGGCGCCGTAGTAGACACCCGAGCCCAGCAGTTCATCGATGCCCGGAACCTCGAGGCGACGCCAATCGACCCCGCTGGCCAGCAGCAGGCTCCGTGACCGCACGCTGGTTCCGTCGGACAGTGTCGAGCCACGTATGCCCGGTCCGTCCCGGGTGATGTCAGCAAGACGCCGAGCGAGAAGGATTTCTGCCCCGAATCTTCGGGCCTGTGCCGTCGCCCTGCGTTGCCAATTCGCTTCCGCTGATCCCTTGCGGAAAGCCGAGGTAGTTCTCGATCATCGAGGTCGTCCCAGCCTGACCTCCTGGCGCCACCGACTCGATGGCCACGGCGCGCAAGCCCTCCGAGGCCGCGTACACAGACGCCGCGAGTCCCGGCCGGACCAGCCCCGACGATCGTCAGGTCGTACTCCGACAACAGTCGGAGCTGACACCATCCCCAGCCCCGCAGCTACATCTTCGAGCGTGGCCGGTGCGAGTCGGACGCCGCTGGGCAGGATGCAGACGGGGAGCTGATCCGGATCAATCTCCTGCGTCGGGCAGCACCGCGGCGACGCGTTCGGCGTCGTCGACGTCGACCCACTCGTAGGGGACACCGTTGCGGCTCAGAAAGTCACGAATGCTGTAGCCGACTGCGGACGCCCGACGGCCGACCAGCATGACCTGGGGCGTCACAGGACGCGCGTCGTAGTCGATCATCGACATGGTGTTCGGCTCCCTTTCACGGCTTCAGACTCGCGCATCGACCGACCTGGGCGCCGTCCCTTTTCGGAGAGGACCCGAGATTCTCCACGTCAGAGGGGGTCGAGTGCGGCTCTCCGCCCTGACCCACGGTTGGGACCTCCGGCCGGCGGGGTTCTCGAGAAGAAACCCTGCGCCGGACTGCAAAAGCGCGGATAGCCCAGAGAATGATGCCCTGGGCTATCCGCGCTGAGATTTGTGGAGGCGATGGGACTTGAACCCACGAACCTCCTGACTGCCAGTCAGGCGCTCTACCAGCTGAGCTACGCCCCCAGTGGCGGAGCATGACGCTAGCAGTCGAGGGCAGGCGCTCCGATCCGCGTCGCGCCGATCGGGGACCGCTCGGCGCGGCGGTGCATGCCGAGAACAGCCCGGCTGGCCTGGTCGGACATGCCAAACAGGCACGAGACCTCGCCTACCCTGGTGGCATGGCACGCGCGTACGACGTCGAGGCGATTGAGACGAAGTGGCAACGCCTCTGGGAAGAGGAGGGGACCTACCAGGTCGACAACGACGACCCCCGGGAGAAGTACTACGCGCTGTGCATGTACCCCTACCCCTCAGGGCGCGGCGCACCAGGGGCACGTGCGCAACTACACCTTCGGTGACCTGGCGGTTCGTTACCAGAACCATGCAGGGCAAGGCGGTGCTCTCGCCCTTCGGGTTCGACTCCTTCGGCCTGCCGGCTGAGAACGCGGCCATCAAGACCGGCACCCACCCCCGCGTGTTCACCGAGGCGCGCATGGCGGAGCTCAAGGCCTCCCTCATCCGGCTCGGTGCGGTGTACGACTGGCGGCGGGAGATCTGGAGCCACGACCCCGCCTACATCAAGTGGAACCAGGTCATCTTCCTCAAGCTCTGGGAGGCCGGACTGGCCTACCGCCGCAAGGCGCCCGTCAACTGGTGCCCCGGGTGCATGACCGTCCTTGCCAACGAGCAGGTCCTGGCCGACGGCACCTGCGAGCGCTCGGGCGATCTGGTGGAGCGGCGCGACCTCGAGCAGTGGTTCTTCCGCATCACCGCCTACGCCGACGAGCTCCTCGAGGCGCTCGACGACCTCGACTGGCCCGACCGGGTCAAGGTCATGCAGCGCAACTGGATCGGCCGATCCGAGGGCGCCGAGTTCGATCTCGTCGGTCGATGGCAACGAGGACCTGAACCTCCGTGTCTTCACGACCCGGCCCGACACCAGCTTCGGCATGACCTATGCCGTCATTGCGCCCGAGCATCCGCTTCTCGACGCGCTGACGACCGACGCGCAGCGCGCCGCGGTCGAGGAGCTCCGCCTCCGGGCCAGCGGGGAGACCGACATCGAGCGGATGAGCGAGGGCGACCCGGCCTCGCTCGACAAGCGGGGCGTCTTCACCGGCACCCACGTGATCAACCCGTTCAACGGCGAGCCGGTGCCGCTGTACGTGGCCGACTACGTCCTCATGGGCTACGGCACGGGGGCGATCATGGCCGTGCCGGCCGAGGACGAGCGCGACTGGGCCTTCGCCAAGATCCACGACCTTCCGATCGTGCGCACCGTCCAGCCGCCGGAAGGTTGGGACGCAGAAGGCGGCGGCGCCTACAGCGGGCGACGGCGTCAAGATCAACAGCGGCTTCCTCGACGGGCTCGACATAGCCACGGCCAAGGCGCTCGCCATCGATTGGCTCGAGGAGCAGGGGATCGGGGAGCGCAAGGTCAACTACCGCCTGCGCGACTGGCTGATGTCCCGCCAGCGGTTCTGGGGCTGTCCCATCCCCGCCGTGTACTGCGACGAGCACGGTGTCGTGCCGGTCCCCGTGGACCAGCTCCCGGTGCTGGCACCCGACGACGTCGAGTTCCTGCCGACGGGCCAGTCGCCACTCTCGCTCAACGAGGGATTCCTGCACACGACGTGCCCGATCGACGGGGGGCCGGCCACGCGCGAGACCGACACCATGGACACCTTCGTCGACTCGTCGTGGTACTTCCTGCGCTTCTGCGACCCGTGGAACAAGGAGCAGCCGTTCGCCCCGGTGGCGGCGCAGCACTGGATGCCGGTCGACCAGTACATCGGCGGCATCGAGCACGCGATCCTCCATCTCCTCTACGCCCGCTTCTACACGCGGGCGCTGATCGACGTCGGGTTGGCGCCGGGGGTGCCGCGCGAGCCGTTCAAGCGGTATCTCGCCCAGGGCATGATCCGGATGGACGGGACGAAGATGTCCAAGTCGAAGGGCAATCTCATCTCGCCCGGAGCACTACTACAAGACGGTGGGGGCGGACGGGCTGCGCCTGTTCCACCTCTTCGTCGGGCCGCCGTTCGACGACATGGACTGGTCCGAGCAGACCGAACAGGTCATCGATGGGTGCGGGAAATTCCTGGACCGGTTGTGGCGCGCCTGCACCGAGGTCGTGCCGGCCCGCGAGGGCGAGGGCGCCCTCAGCAACGACGACCAAGAGGTGCGGCGCGCCGTCCACCGCACCATCGACGTCGTGACCCGTGACCTCGAGCGGTGGTCCTACAACACGGCCGTGGCGCACTGCATGGAGCTCCTGAACGCCTTGCAGCGCTACGCCCGAGAGGACGCCGGCGTGCACCAAGAGGTGTGGGGCGAGGCGCTCGGGGCTTTGCTGCGGCTGCTGGCGCCGTTGACCCCCCACGTCACCGCCGAACTCTGGGAGCACCTCTGGCCGGGCGAGCCGTCGGTGCACCTGCAGAGCTGGCCGCTTTTTGACCCCGAGCTCGTGCGCCAGGACACGGTGACCATGGTGGTCCAGGTGAACGGCAAGGTCCGCGACCGGGTCGAGGTCGACGCGTCGATTTCGGAGGCGGACGCCGAGGCGGCGGCGCTGGCGTCGGAGAAGGTGGTGGCGGCGCTGAACGGGGCCACGCCCCAGCGGGTCGTGGTGCGCCCGCCGCGGTTGGTCAATGTCGTGGTCTGAGCGTCGTCGCCCTGGTTGGGGGCAATCCGGTGGTGTGTGTCCGGGTGACTATGGGACCGATCTACTCGGAACCACGAATTCCTGTAGGCAACCCTACAGAAACGGCCTTTCTGTAGTTCTCACTACGGAAAATCGGGAACCCGTGTAGAGCAGCTCCATAGGCACTCGAAGGACTGCGCCCGAAGCTCGCTCAGGACAGGTTTCAGTCCTTGAACCCCGCCAGCACTTCCTTCCACACCTCGGCATCGACCTTGTACGGCGCGTAGAAGCTGAACCGGTCGACGGCGTCGCCGAAGCGGCGGAGGACCTCGGCGGCCACCTGGTCGAGCGGCGCCACGACGGCGAAGGCGTTGAGCATCTCGTCGTCGATGAGCTCGCCCATCTTCACCCACTCGCCCTGCTTGGACAGCGTGTTGAGCTCGGCCTGCAGGTCGCCCCAGCCGTGGAGCTCGAGCACCGGGCGGTAGGCCGGCGTCGAGCCGTAGAACGCGATCTGCTGGCGGACCGCCTGGTCGGCCGCCTCGATCTCCTTGTCGTTCGCGCCGGTGACGACGAAGCCCGGGTACGACGACCGTCGAAGTCAGCCCGGGTCTTGCCCGCCTTGGCGCGCGCCGCGCTCGAACGCGGGCAGGGTCACCTCGCGCAGGTAGCGCTCGGTCGTGAAGCCGTGGACGAGGAAGCCGTCGGCCACCTCGCCCGCCACCTCGGTCATCTGCTCGCCGACGCCGGCGAGGAGGATCTTGGGGTTGCCGTGCGGGTTCGGGCCCGGGTTGAAGAACGGCGTCATCAGCGTGTGCGTGTAGAACTCGCCGCGGAAGTCGAGCTTCGTCGCCGGTCTCCCACGCCTCCCAGATGGCGCGGATGGCGAGGATCATCTCGCGCATGCGCGGCGCCGGGTGCGACCACGGCATCGAGAAGCGCTTCGTGATGTGCGGCTTGATCTGGCTGCCCAGCCCGAGCATGAAGCGGCCCTCGGAGAGCAGCTGGAGGTCGTTGGCCAGCACGGCCAGCGTCATCGGGTTGCGGGCGAACGCGACCGCGATGCCGGTCCCGAGCTCGAGCTTCTCGGTGGCCCCGGCGCCGATGGCGAGCGGCAGGAACGGGTCGTGGCTCGTCTCGGCCGACCACACGCCGTCGTACCCGCTCGCCTCGGCCTTGGCCGCCTGCGCCGCCACCCCGCTCGGGTCGAACCCGATGCCGCCGTCGATCTTCATTGCGTACGCCCTCTCTCTTCTGTCGCTTTCGTCGTGTCCGCCAACCCGACCAACCCGACCAACCTGGCCAACCCGACCGTTACTGCTCTTCGCCCCGCAGGAAGCGCTCGAGCTCGGCTGCGATCTCGTCACCCGAGGGCACCTCGTCCACGCCCATCGCGTTCCCCTCCGAGGCGTCGATGTTCTCCTCGAGCTTGCGCACCATCGCCTGGTGCTCCGCGTTGTCCGCGATCAGCTGGTCCACCTGGCGGCGCGAGCTGTCGGCCGCCCGCCGCAGCGCCGACGCGTCGATCGACAGGCCGGCGACGCTGGAGAGCCCCTCGAGCAGGGCGGCACTCGCCTCGGGGAACGGCATGGCCGCCACGTAGTGGGGTACCCGCGCCCACAGGCTGACGGTCGGCGTGCCCGCCTGGCCGAAGGCCAGCTCGAGCGCGGAGAGACCCCCGCCGGCACCTCGAGCTCGCCCTGGACGATCCCGACCTGCTCGATCAGGTGCGACGAGCCCGCCGGGGCGGTGGCCGCCAGCCGGACCGGGCGCGTGTGCGGCGCCGGGGCCGGGAACGCGCCCAGGCCGACGACCATGCGCACGCGCCACGAACGGGCCAGCCCGACGACGGCGTCGGTGAAGGCGCGCCAGTGGAAGTCGGGCTCGGGGCCGACGAGGAAGATGATGTCGCGCCCCTCCCCGTCGGTGCCGTGGCGCACCACGGTGCGCGGCCACGTCAGCTCGGTCGTCACGCCGTTCACGATCCGCGCCACGGGCCGCCGGGCCCGCTGGTCCAAGAAGTGCTCGCCGTTGAACGTCACGATCGTCTCGGTCGGGCCCTGGCCGAGCAGCGCCGCGACCGCCGTCGTCGCGCCCAGGCCGGCGTCGACCCAGCCCTCCAGCGAGACCACGAGCACCGGGTCCTGCAGGGCGGGTTCGGCGTTGATCTCGAAGATCTCGGTCATCCCCCCGGGGCCTTCGGGGCTCACGGGGCGGACTCCAGCGACTGCTCCGCCATCTCGAAGAGGCGCCCGACCTGCGCGGGGAACGAGTCGACGCTGCCCGTGTCGCCGGCACCGGCACCGGCGACGTAGCGCGCGTACACGCCCTGGAGGATGCAGCCGAGCTTCCAGTACCCGAAGGCGACGTAGTAGCCGACGCCCGAGATGTCGAGGTCCGACACCGAGCCGTAGCGCTCGAGCACCTGGGCCCGCGTCGAGAACCCGGGCGCCGTGGTCGGCGAGAGCCCGAGGACGGCCATCTCGTCGCTCGGGTCGGCCCAGTAGACCATCAGGAGCCCGAGGTCGGCGAGTGGGTCGCCCAACGTGCAGATCTCCCAGTCGAGGATGGCGCGGACCGTCCCGTCGTCGCCCAGCACGACGTTGTCCATGCGGTAGTCGCCGTGGACGACCGACGTGCGCTGCTGCTTGGGGATGCGCCGGGCCAGCTCGTCGCTGACCCGCTCGACCAGGTCGCCGTGGTCCACGCCCTCGACCTGCATCTGGTCGTACTGCCCCCGCCACCGCTTGAGCTGCCGCTCGATGTAGCCCTCGTGCCGCCCCAGATCACCCAGCCCGACCGCGTCGGGGTCGACGTCGTGCAGCGCGGCCAGCGTGTCGGCCATGTGGTCGCCGACGGCCCGCCGGGTCGCCACGTCGAAGGCCTCCTCGGCCTGGGGCGCGCTGCGCAGGATGTGCCCGTCGACGAACTCCATGACGTAGAAGGGACGCTCGTTGACCGCCTCGTCGGTGCAGAGCCCGAGCGCGACGGGGACCGGGATCCCGGCCGGGCCGAGCGAGTGGATCAGGCGGTACTCGCGCGTCATGTCGTGGGCCGTCGGCAGCACGTGGTGCAGCGGCGGCCGGCGCAGGGCCCAGGCCCGGCCCTCTGCGTCCTCGACCCGGAAGGTGAGGTTGGAGCGGCCGCCGGCGATGAGCGTGAACGTCAGCGGGCGCTGCAATTCGGGCAGCTGGGCCGCCAGCCACTCGGTGACCGGACCTGCATGAATGCCTTCGGGAGCCTGCGACACGGGTCCCGACGCTAATCGGTGGGCTCCGGCCCCTTCAGAGCGCCGATCCCGCCGGTCCTGACCCGGTCCGGACCCCGGTCGACACGACCGACGCGACCCGTCGGGGCCACCAGCGGGACGACCATCGGGAGCCGGGCCAACCATTAGCGTCGGGGCACGATGGACGTCACCGACGAGACATTCCAAGAAGAGGTCCTGACCCGCAGCGCCACGGTGCCGGTGGTCGTGGACCTCTGGGCGCCTTGGTGCGGGCCGTGCAAGACGCTCGGGCCGATGCTCGAGAAGGCGGTCGCCGACACCGGTGGCGCCGTGGCGCTGGCCAAGGTGAACGTGGACGACAACCCGCGCATCGCCCAGTCGTTCGCCGTCCAGTCGATCCCGGCCGTCTTCGCCATCGCCAACGGCCAGGTCGTGGACCAGTTCATCGGGGCCCTCCCCGAGGCGCAGGTGACCGCGTTCATCCAGGGGCTCGCGCCGGCGCCGAGCGAGGCCGACAACCTGGTGACGGCGGGCGACGAGGCGTCGCTGCGCCGTGCGCTCGAGCTCGAGCCGGACCACGCCGGCGCCATCGAGGCCCTGGCCCGGCTGCTGATCGATCGCGGCGAGCCCCAGGAGGCGCTGGCGATCCTCGCCCGCATCCCCGAGACGGATGCGACCCGTCTGCTCGCGGCCGACGCGCGGCTCCTCGAGGCCGGGGTCGACGTCTCCGACACCGGCCGCGACGAGATCGCCGGCAAGCTCGATGGCCTCCTCGAGCGGGTGCGCGACGACGACGCCGCACGCCAGGAGTTCGTCGATCTGCTCGAGGCGCTCGGGCCGTCCGACCCGCGCACCAACGAGTACCGGCGGGCGCTGGCGGCGCGCCTGTTCTGATGGCCCTCGGGGCCGCCGGCACCCGCACCGCGGCCGACACCGAGAAGCGCAACCCCGTCGTCCCGAGGGCGCCCACGCTCGATCTCGGCGGCCGCCGCTACGACCTCACCCACCGCGCGCTCGTGATGGGGATCCTCAACCGCACGCCCGATTCGTTCTACGACAAGGGCGCCACCTTCGAGCTCGACAAGCTCTACGCGCGGGCCGAGCAGCTGGTCGCCGACGGCGCCGACATCCTCGATATCGGTGGCGTCAAGGCGGGCCCCGGCCCCGAGGTGACCGAGCCCGAGGAGCTCGACCGCGTCGCGCCGGTCGTCGCCGGACTCGTCGCCCGCTTCGAGACCCCCGTCTCGGTGGACACCTGGCGCGCCTCGGTCGCCCGCGCCTGTTACGCCGAGGGCGCGGTCATGGGCAACGACATCAGCGGCCTGGGCGATCCCGACTACGCGCCGGCGGCGGCCGCGCACGGGGCGGCGGTCGTCATCACGCACATCCGCCTGGCCCCACGCGTGGCCGACCCCGACCCGCACTACGACGACGTCGTGGCCGACGTGGCGGCGTTCCTCACCGAGCGCGCCGGCCGCGCCCGCGACGCCGGCGTCCCGCCCGAGCGCATCGTGCTCGATGCGGGCCTCGACCTCGGCAAGACCGCCGAGCAGTCGCTCACCCTCCTGCGCGCCTCGGAGCGGTTGGCCGGGCTCGGCTTTCCCCTGCTGCTCTCCGCGTCCAACAAGACGTTTCTCGGCAAGGTGTTGGATCTGGAGATCACCGAGCGGGGTGCCGCTTCCATCGGCGCGGCGGCCCTCGGCATCCTGTGGGGCTGCCGCATCGTCCGCGTGCACGACGTCCTGGGCACCTGCCGGGCCCGCGACGTCCTCGCCGCCGTGAGCGAGGCGCCGTGAGCGCACGCGCCGCCGCCTACCTGGTCCGCGGGGACGACCCCTCGCTCGTGGCCCAGGAGGTCCGCACGCTGGTGGCCCAGCTGGTGGGCGACCGCGACCACTCGCTCGTGGTCGAAGAGATCGGCGGTGCGGCGGGGGAGGAGCTCGATGTCGGCGCCGTCGTCGACGCCGCGTGCACCCCGCCGTTCCTCTTGGACCTGCGCGTCGTCGTGGTCCGTGACGCCGGCCGCTTGCTGACCGCCGACGTGCCGCGGCTGATCGAGGTGGTGCAGGCGCCGCTCCCCACCACCGTGCTGGTGCTCGTGGCCGGCGGCGGCACCATCCCGGCCGGACTGATCAAGGCCATCGGCGCGCAGGGCGAGGTGGTCGACGTCTCGACGAGCAAGGCCGGCGACCGCAAGGCCTGGCTCCACGAGCACCTGCGCGCCTCGAACGTCCACCTCGACCGCGAGGCCTCGGATCTGCTGGCCGACCACGTGGGCGAGGACCTCGGCCGGGTCGAGGGACTCCTCTCCGCGCTGAGCGCCGCCTACGGCGAGGGTGCGAGCGTCACCGCCGACGACCTCGAGCCCTATCTCGGCGAAGCGGGCAACCTGCCGCGCTACGCGCTCACCGACGCCATCGACCGGGGCGAGCCACGCGTCGCCCTCCGGGTGCTCCACCGTCTGTTCGAGGCCGGTGGCCTGGCGCCGATGCAGATCCTGGCCACCTTGCACGGGCACTTCTCCAACATGCTCGCCCTCGACGGCGGCGACGCGCTGAGCGAGCGCGACGCCGCGGCGATCCTCGGCACGGCGCCCTTCGTGGCGAAGAAGGCGCTGCAGCAGTCGCGCCGGCTGGGCAGCGAGAAGATCGCCGCGGCCATCAAGCTGCTCGCGGCGGCCGACCTCGACTGCCGCGGCATGAGCGGGCTCGATCCCGAGGTCGTCGTCGAGATCCTCGTGGCGCGCCTCGCGACCCAGACGCGGCCCGCCAAGCAGACGCGCCCGGCCCGCGCCCGTGCCGGCTCTCGAAGCTAGCTACGAGGGCCGGATCTGGCGGGCGACGTCGAGCGCCCAGGGAATGTCCGGCGATTCGACCACGCAGCGCGCGAACAGCCAGAGGAGCAGGCGGTCGGCGTCGAGCCCGAGCAGCCCGGCGAAGCGGGTGGTGAGCGCCCGCGGGTCGGCCACCAGCCGGTCGCGGCAGTTCAAGAGGTGCTGCAGCGCGTCGTAGGTCGGATCGCCGACGAACGGCTTGGGGTCGATGACCAGCCACGGCTCCCGCTCGGCCGCCAGCACGTTGCCGGCGTGCAGGTCGGTGCAGAGCAGGCGTTCGCTTTCTTTTGGGGCCGTCGCCGGCAACGACCGGAACAGGTCGGCGCCCTGGCGGACGAGGTCGGGCTCGACCTGGCCCCGGCCGTCGGCCACCTTGCGTTCGAACTCGTCGGCCCAGTAGTCGCACATCGACTGGAGACTCCGGAACGACGAGGTGCCCGACGGCCGGCGCCACAGGCGACGGAGCAGCCCGGCCACGACGAGGTCCTGCTCCTCTTCGGGGCGCCCGGCCAGCGTCGTCCCGGGCCGGCACCGCTCGAGCAGCAACGCCGTCGTCGTCGGCGAGTGCCGCTCGTCGGCCACGACGCGGATCGCTCCGTCGCCGTCCCACGCCCGGAGCCCACTCGCCTCGTCGGCGGCCTCCATGTGCCACCAGCCGACCTTCACCACGACGTCACCGAAGTCGGCGGAGCGCGCCGGCGCCACCCACGCCGTCTGGCCGCCCGGCTCGAAGGGCGGACCGAGCGTGAGCGACCAGCGGGCGGTGATGTCCTCGATCTCGGCCGACAGCCCTTGCAGCCACTGCTGGCGTCCGTCTTTGTTGCACGCCTCCACCAGAAGGCTCGGCATGGAGATGGTCGCCACGGCCCTCATTTTCCCCTGAGTTCTGGCAAATGGCCGTGATCTGGCTGCGTGAAGTTGGGGCTGACGCGGCACAGTCCTTCGCCCTGAACCGGCGAACTGGGCCACCCCGCGAGCCATCGTGTCACTCAGATCCCGACGGCGTGGCGGCCACCCTCAAGCCAGTTTCGTAGTGCCGGATCTAGGGTCGACGCTGAGGTCTCATACAGCGCAAGATCGTCGGAGTTCAACACGCCGTGCCATCGACCGCTGTCGCCCTTGTAGAAAAACCGGTCTGCGCCGCCCTTCCACACCATCGCCATGGGGTCGTCGAAGTGACGTGCTTCGTCGCGCATGGCGTCGAATCCGATTGTTGCCAGCAAAGCAGGCCAGGAATCCTCGCTGACATCCATGGCGCAGAAATCGGCGATCCGCCTCATCTCAGTCTCGGGGTCGGCCTTGAGATCACCGAAGTGGAGAAGCAACACGTTGGGAAGCTCTCTCAGCGCCCACCAGGTCGATAAATGGTGATGATGTGACCAGAAAGGCCAGCCGTCGGTTTCCCACTCGAACCATCCCTCGCTCACCCACCGAGGCCACAACTCGCGTGGTGTCGCAGGGCAACGAGGGAATGCCGGCCCCGGCCGATCAGGGTCGTTGAAGAGTTCGAACATCATGTCGGTGTAGGACGAATAGTGGTTGAACAACGACATGAAGACGTCGCGAGTGTCACGGCCTACGACGATGTACTTGGACCGTGGGAAGAACCGCAGACCATCAGCGGCCAGATGGCTCTTAATGAACCGTCGATGACGCTGTGCCTCGAGACGATCGAGAATCGGTTGGAGAGGTCCCATGAACCGTGAGTCGATCCACGGTGAAATTTCGCTCAATCTCGCAGGTAGGGGCTCTGGTCCAAGGATCAGGGCAGCGAGGATGCGCTGCGTCCAGGTCGTTCCGGCCTTGTACGCCGTTGTGACGAAGATGTCGTCGTCACGTGGCACGAAGTCGTCCCAACGGGTGCTGTCGAGATGGTGGTTGCGGTACTCCCGGGTTCGCTCGGGTGGTTCGAGCCTCATCGGAGCACATCCTCTCACGAGGCAGGTTTTTGGAGCTGAGTCGAACGAGCCTGAGTTGCACCGTCCTCGTCCCGGCGATAGGAGGCAGCCACGCCCTCGCGCAGAACTTCGTGAGACCATGGCCTGATGGACCGCCCGTCTGGACACCACCCGCACCGTGACTGCGAAATCAGGCCAAGAAGTCGTCCGTGACGGACACAGATAGGCCCAAGGTGCCCGGTCTCGAAGCAACTTTCCGCCACCTCGATGATCTCGATGTCCCTTGGCAACAGGTCCGCGCTGTGCGGCTGGCGGACGGCACCGTCGCCTCGGTGTGGGAGAAGTGGCTGGCTTTCTCTGCCGATCCGCTCTATCTCTCGCTGTACGCCCGGTGGGATCCCGGAGTCATTCAGCGGCGACACGGTCACCTCAGCCCGCACGTCGTAATGGTTCTCGACGGCGAGATCGTCTGCGGTGAACGGCGATGCCCGGCTGGCACCCATATCGAGCTGCCTCAAGGAGCCGCGTTCGGCCCCTTCGAGGCCGGGGCCGAGGGAGCCACACTCTTTGAAGTCATGATGGGGGACCCTCGGGGCTGGGGGGACGATCCGGAGTCCTTCCATCGCCTGCTCGAACAGCGCGGTGTTGAGCCTCTCCCTGATCCCCCAATCGAGTTGCCACTGTGGCTCGAGGACCTTCGGGGGCGCTGGATTACAGACTGAAACGCCCAAGAACTAGAAGGACTCGGTGTCGCGATCCCACCCGCAGCTGCGCTGCTGCCCTCAGGCCGTCGTACGGGGGCAGTTAGCTCCCAGCCGGTATCAGCACACCTGTGCCTGGTCGCAAAGGGTTAGTTCGGCGGCCACGCTCCGACTTGCCGGAGCAGCCCGACATCGTCTCTGCACGCCCAGTGCTCCACAATCTGACCGTTGGCGACACGCCAAATGTGAATGTAAGTCCATGCCACGGCGGTGTCCGAGACTTCCACACCAGCCAGTAGCGGCATGGTCGATGCCTGATGATGCCCGTGGATGGTCATATGGTGCGCGACGAGGTCGCCATCGGCAATGAAGTGGTGATGCTCAACGGATCGGTCCCCACCAAGGTCGGTAGCGACTATCGCGTTGATCTGCTTCCAACCCTCTCGACCTTGAAGACCTGCGGCGTGGTTCACCATGTCTTCTGCGATCAACTCGTCGATGGCCGAGCGGTCACCTACGGCCAAACGACGAAATAGATCTTGAACCACATCCTTGGAATTGGCAGTCACGAACGAATATTGCCCGCCGACGAGTTGCGTGTCGAACAGCGATTGCCTAGCGCCCAACCGATCGCCATTGCCGGATACCCGATGGCCCGCCGCCGTGGATCGTCTGTCCTCATCGTGCCGGTCAGCTCCACCCAGGACCGCGAAGTGGCGCAGATGGATCGGCTACGTCACATCGTCTGCTTGACTGATCACACGCCGAAGGATCGACCTCCACTGACTCCTGAGCAGCGGGAGTGGCAGCGGCGGGTCCTCCTTTTCAGCCCAATTGCATTGGTAGCAATCCTGCTCTTGGCATTCTTGAATCTTCAGCATGGAGTAGCCCACACAATCGGGCTGGTGATCGGCGTTCCGGTGATTGCGGTTCTGCTCCTGGTGGCAGTTCGTAGTCTGCGGCCTCCGAGATGATCTGCCTCACCATCCCGGCGAACTGGAGCACCCTGTTCAGCTTCGACGACGGATTCCGGGTTATTCAGATCCCCATCCTGTTCCAGGATGTGTGGCGGACAGAGGTCCTCTCAAACCCGACGCGGTGACGACCACCTCTTGGAACAACCCGCCTACGGGGTCCAACACGTACAGAGACCCGGGCGAGGCGTAGAAGGTGGTTCCAGTCGCGCACGTTGGTTGGCAGGTGTGCTGAGAGAACGTTCCAGTGTCGCTTGCTGTGTTCGGTCCCCAATCCGACCAGCTGATGCCGGTCACCGTATAAATGCCCCCTGTACACCCAATCGAAATCTTCGTCGGGCGGGTCGGCGAGTTTGTGCCGCCAGGACACGAGGCGATTGAGGTTGGCTGAGGCGACGCTGTTGTCGACGTGGCCACCACTGTTGTCCCGGTTGTCGAGGTCCTACGTGGGGACTTGATCTCGGCGTTTTTTCTAGGGCCTACCGTCGTGGAGCAAGCGGTCGCCAGTACTGAAATCGCTAGGCATGCCATCGCACATCCGAATTGCCGAGGTTGACCTCTCACCGAAACTCACTCTACGAGTGGCAGTGGCCCTCAGTCCCGGCGACCGGGCGGCACCCATGCTCAGGCGCTCTGCAAGCATGTGGCCATGGAGCAGTCTGAGGTTGATGAGTGCTGCCGGAGGATTGAACGCGACCTTCTGACGGATTCTGGAAGCGTGCTCGAAATGCGGGCCCGCCTCAATCTGGCCGAGCACTTCGACGACGACCGGCAATGGTGGGATGTCTCGCTCACTCTTGATGATGAGCCAATCGGAAGCTTCGGAACCTACTTCCCGCTGGATCCGGAGGAGTTCACAGCCTTCTTGGCTGACTACCTGCAGGAGCATTTGAGCCAGACGGTCTGGGGTGGCTGGCCAATGTGCCCTGATCACCCAAACCACCCCTTGGAGGCAACAACTGTCAGTGCACGAGCGGTATGGCGATGCCCAAAGGGTCGTGAAATCGCCGTCATCGGACGCCTTGAGCCAAGCGCCGCATAGCCGGCGGACGGGGAGAGTCTGAGGATTCATTGGCCAGAATCGACTCCTTGCTCTACTCGCCAGCGGAAGGCAGCGCTTCGGATGGCGCTGTCGTGGTCCTGTCCGCCTCCATACCAAGCCTGGATGGTGCGACCGTCTGTACTGAGCAGTGCCGCCCAGTGGGTCGGTTGAACCCCCGTGCTGGAACTCCCGACGGACGATCTTCGGCATTGCCCGTAATTCCTCAGCGCATGGCTCCGGTGGCGCATGAATGTCGACAACGATTCTTAAGTGCAAGCCTTCAAAGAACCGTTCAATCTCTTCGAGTGAGCGCTTTTCCAATAGCTCCACCCGCACATCCTGACCGATTCTGGAGCTTCAGTCCCGGCGTACTGGGCTACCCCGAACGCCGCTCGAATCGACACTGTCTGGTCGCAACTACAACTCGAATTGCTGTCCTCGTTCCGCCAAATCACGTTCGACTCTCAGGGCCCAACTCCGATACTCAGCGAGGAGCGCGTCTGTGTCCGTTCCGGTCCCTTCGCCGGTGACTCCGCCGTCCCTAACTGCTCGGAGGCGATAGACGTCTGTTGAAACCTCATCAACAGTGAACTCCCACTTCGGTAGGTCATCAAACTGGATCCCCATGACTCCAGCTTGACTCAGAGCAGGCCCCTTTTGTCGATCATGTTCCCATGATGCAGCAGTGGCCGACGTCCCGGCGTTTGCGGGCACCCCCGAGCGATGACCCTCGAATCGATGCTCACAGAGTCGGCGGACTTAGGCGCCCGGCTGTTGGCGATTCGTTCGCGCTGGGACCAAAGCCCCTACTGAATCGCATGTCGGGAGCACAAGCTGTGGTTGCGAACGAATCGAGGACTGGCGGAGCCACGACGCAACCATTGAGTCTGCAGCGATGCGTTGACTGACGCAGGTCACAGCGAGACTCGACACCTTGCCCCTACTCCCTCGCCCCTATCCGAACGCTGTAGTCCAACTACAAGGAGAAGAGGCACGTCATGAAGAGACTCGTCATGAAGAGACTCGTACTGGTCATGGTTGCGGCCACCGCAACGGCGGTCGTTCCACTAGATGCGGCCAGCGCTTCGAGTCACAAGACGAGCCACGAGACGGTCAGTTTGAGCGGTGGTCAGAGCGTTTCTGTTACCTGTTCGGGAAATTCCTTTTCGGTGACCAAGTCGGGCAATGCGGCAGCACTCGTCTGCGCATCAAAAGCAGTCAAGGCGCCCATAACGGCGCCGTCAAAGCCTGTCAAGAAGGGTGGTGACGGATCGTCCCCATCGTCGCCCATCGCTTTTGGACAATCGGGCAACGTTGACGGATGGACGGTCAAGGTCACTAGCTTCACCTCCGAACCAACCGACAGTCTGACTCATGAGCCTCCGCCGGCGGGCTACGCATTCATGGACTACACGCTGCAAACCACTCGCACTGATTCCAAACCTGAGGCCCCAATACTCCTCACCCCGAAGTTGCTCGGTCCGTCAAAGGCAGAACGCAGCGCGATTTCATCGCCGTCCTGCTTCGGTGGCACCCCTTACAACGATCAAGTTCACCAAGGGGGCACGGTAACGACCGGGGCCTGCATCTCCGTCAAAAGCTCTGACGTTGGTAACCTCGTCATAGGTGTCGGGCTCTTCGATCAGAAATGGTTCGCAACGCAATGACGCGCCCATAAATCGAGTGTGATATCGAGCGAGCGGACCGAGAAACCTGGTTACGTGGGGTAGCCCCAAAGTGCCTGATTCGGAGTGGGACGCTCGGAACGGGGACCGTGAGCCCAATCTGAGGCACCTCGATCACAGGCATTCGGCGAACTCTTTGTCCCTGGAGGACGGTCAGCATTCGATCAGTCGCGTAGGCCCATTGCAGGGATGACAGCACCCGCACATGTGGAGCACGTCGCCCAGACCGTAGAACTCGAGGAGCTCGGGCAGTCCACCGCACGCACCATGGAGTTGGAGCGAACGGCCGTAGCGCGACGCGATCACGTGCAGCCGCGCCAGAGCGTCGACCGCACACAGATCGGCCGGCACCAGCCAGGAGACGTCCAGGTCGACGTCGGTCATCGCGCGAATCGGGGACGGCGGTCCCTCCATGACCAGTCCTAGTCCGCCCGCTCGAGCGGCAGGCCGAAGAGCTCGAACAGCGCCGGCTCCAGGAACACGTGGATGGCCGCGATGCGCCCGTCGACGAAGTCGAGCACCTGGATGGCAAACGCCCGGGGCCGCCCGCCACGCTCGCGGGGGCGGTAGACCGCTACCGCCGGCGAGCCGTTGGCGCTGACGGCGGTGAACTTCTCCTGGCCGAAGGCGTCGGCGGCCACCATCCAGCGGTGGATGTCGGCGGGCCCACGCATCCAGAGCTCGAACGGCGGCATCTCGAGGATGGCGTCGTCGCGCAGCAACGCGACGAGCCCGTCGACGTCGTCGCGCTCGAAGGCGTCGATGTACGCGTTCAGCAGCGCGCGGTCGTCGGTGGACGGTTCGCTCGGGGTCTGGTCTCGGTTGGCGTCACCGACCGCCTCGCGGGCCCGGCGCAGCGCGCTGTTGACGGCGGCGGTGCTCGTCTCGAGGAGCACGGCGACCTCGGCGGCACGCCAGCGCAGCACGTCGCGCAGGATCAGGACGGCGCGCTGGCGGGGCGCGAGGTGTTGCAGAGCGGCGATGAAGGCGATCCGCACCGACTCGCGTGACAGGGCTTGTTCGGCGGGATCGCCGCCCGACAGGATCATCCGGTCCGGCGCAGGCCCGATCCAGAACGCCTCGGGCCGTACGTCGCCCCGGACGAGCTCGCCGCTCTGCACGGGCGCGACATCCATCGGCAGCGCCCGCCGGGCGCGTCCTTTCGACAGGTCGATGCACACGTTGGTGGCGATCCGGTAGAGCCACGGCCGCAACCCTTCTCTGTCCTCGAAGCGATCGAGGGCTCGCCAGGCGCGCACCATGGTGTCCTGGACCGCGTCCTCGGCTTCGTGGATCGATCCGAGCATCCGGTAGCAGTAGCCGGTCAATTCGTGGCGGTACTGCTCCAGCTCCTCGGCCGCGACCGCATCGCTCGCCGGGGGCCGACTCACGAAGGCAGCCTACGGCGAGGGCCGATCATTGGAGGGGGGACAAACCGGCCGGCGTCAACAGGAACGCCCCCGAGGCGGCCTCGTTGTCCGCGACCAGTTCGAGCGTCGCCTTGCCGACGTCTTCGGGCGTGATGCCCGGCCCGACCTCGTCGAGGTACTGCTCGATCGTCATGTCGTTGCGCCGCGCGTAGGCCTCGACCGCCGCCGCCCCGAGCTCGGTGGCCGACGTCAGCTTCGGCAGGACCGAGACGAAGCGGATGCCCAGCCTGGCGCGTGCCGACTCGTCCGCCGCGTAACCGGCGATGAAGCGGATGGTTGCCTTCGACCCGGCGTAGCCGCCACTCAGCGGCGACCCGGCGACGGCGGCGCCGCTCGACATGGCGACGACGGTGCTGCCCGGGCGCAGCGGGAGCAGCAGCGCCTCTCGGATCCAGTGGAACGCGTGGCGGACGTCGACCTCCCAGTTGCGGCTGAAGCTCTCCCAGGTCTGCTCCTGGAGTGGCCGGGCCAGCGGCGCGGCACCAGCATTGAGGACCAGGGTGTCGGGCCGGTACTGGCTCATCATCGTGCCCGCCACCACCGGATCGGTGACGTCGGCCACGACCGGGATCAGGCGGTCACCGAGCTCGTCGTGCAGGGCGTCGAGCTGTTCGACGTTGCGGGCGACCGCCACGACCCGGTCACCTCGGGCGTGGAGGGCGGCGGCGATGGCGCGGCCGAAGCCGCGGCTGGCGCCGGTGACGAGTGCGGTGGAGTCGGACTTCTTCGAATCAGTCATTGCGGTGGCCTCCTTTGGACCGGGGAGGGTCCCCGTCACCGTTACAACCGTCCGCTCGTCCAGAACTCGTCGCGGCCGACGTCCGCGCTCAGACGCGACGAGTTTTTCGGAGCGGGGCAGTTGCACCGAGTGGACGCCGATCCCCGGCATAAACGGAAGGAAGAGACCATGACCAGCCAGAACTTCACCACCACGTTCGTGGTGGACCAGACCCCCGACGAGGCCTTCGCCGCCATCACCGACGTGCGCGGCTGGTGGTCCGGCGAAATCGAGGGGCCCACCGACCAGCTGGGCCGGGAGTTCACCTACCGCTACGAGGACATCCACTACTCGAAGCAGCGCGTCAGCGAGCTCGTTCCCGGTCGCAAGGTCACATGGCAGATCGTGGACTCCCTGCTCAGCTTCACCGACGACCCCAACGAGTGGACGGGCACGGAAGTCACCTTCGACATCGCTCGGAAGGGCGACCAGAGCGAAGTCCGGTTCTCTCATGTCGGCCTCGTGCCCGAATCCGAGTGCTACGACCAGTGCTCGAGCGCCTGGGGCTTCTACGTCAACACCAGCCTCAAGCGCCGCATCACGACGGGTGTGGGCGAGCCCAACGCGAGCGAGGCGAAGGCCTCGTGAGGCCGAGGGCCCGGCGAAAAACGTCGAGCGGAGCCGCCGTCAGAGTCGGGTGATCGTCACGAACCAGGCCGGAACTCCCGACTCCATGAACGTCGTCTGAATGGCGTCTGCCTCGACGGCGGCGATCCTCCAGCCGCTCTCCTCGTTGAACGCCGTTCCCAGGTCCGCTCGGCTGATCGGATGCGGCCCGATGTCGGGCGCGTCGTCGGTGAAGCACAACACGTAGACGGTGCCGCCGGGCCGGGTCACCGAGGCCAGGCTGGCCACGTACCTCGGCCGTTCGTCGCTGTCGCAGGTGTGGAACAGCCCGCAGTCGAGCACCGTGTCGAACCGGCGGCCCAACACGTCCAGCTCGAACGCGTCCGCCACGGCGAACTCAGCGCTGAGACCACGTTCGTCGGCCTTCTTCCGGGCGAGCGCGATGGCGGTCTCCGCCAGGTCCACGCCCAGGACCGGGTGTCCGAGCGAGGCGGCGAGCAGCGCGTGCTCGCCGGTTCCGCAACCGGCGTCGAGCACGTCGCCGGCGAATCCTCCCTCGGAGCCGACGCGGACGAACGCGGCCTGAGGCCGACCGATGTCCCACGGGGCCGGGCCGCCGTCTCGATACGAGGCATCCCAGGACCGCTCGGTCATCCGTTCGTGGCTCGTCGGAGTGCGACCACCGAACGGATCGCCGGCGGTAGCGCCAACTGGCTCTGCCATTTCGTCCCTCCGCTATGCCGGGCGAAATCGCGGACGCCCCGCTCGGAGAACCGGCGGGTGAGGACGAGCCCGTTCGCCTTCGCATCCAGCTTCGCGCGCACCCGGCCGGCGCGCGCACCCTGGTGCTGGACTGGCGGCATGCTCGAGAACCCACAGGAATTGGATCGACCTGCAGACCCTGCTCGATGCCTCCATGGCCGGTGCCGGGCCGCACCTGCGCGACATCATCACCGACGAGCGCCGCTTGGACGCCCGACAGCTGACCGAGCGGCTCCAAGGGATGTGCCTGCTCGTCCTCGCCACGGCGACGGCGGACGGACGTCCGCTGGCCGGGCCGGTCGACGGCTATTTCCTGCACGGCACGTTCTGGTTCAGTTCGGGGACCGAGTCGGTGCGCATGCGCCACCTCGCGGCGCGGCCGGCGGTCAGCGCGACGCACCTACCGGGGGAGGAGCTGGCCGTGACGGTGCACGGCCGGGCCGAGTGCTTCGCGCTCGACGACCCGGCGTGCGCCGAGCTGCGTCAGGCGATGCTCGACGAGTACCTGCCCAAGCAGGGGCCGTCGTTCGAAGAGTGGCTCGACAGCGCAGACGCCATGGGGGCGCGGATCGACCCCGAGAAGCTGTTCACCTTCCACATGGGGTAACGCCGACGCGCAGTCTTCTGGAGCGCGCCGCCGGCGCTGCGGGAGAGGAGCCTGAGAGAGGAGAGTGGCGCCGCTACTCGGCGGCGGCCGTCTCGATCGCGGCCACCCGGCGCACCAGGCGCGACTTGTGGTTGGCCGCCGTGTTCTTGTGGATCACACCTTGGGCCGCCGCCTTGTCGATCCGCTTCACGGCCAGGCGCAGCGGCTCCGACGCTGTCCTCGGCGCCGACCTCGGCGGCCGTCACGGCCGACTTGGTACGCGTGCGCAGCTCGGCCCGCACCGACTTGTTGCGCAGGCGGCGCTTCTCGTTCTGGCGGTTCCGCTTGATCTGGCTCTTGATGTTGGCCACGTGAAGAAATCCTCGGTTTTCGAAAGGGGGCGGCGGAAGGGCGGGAGCCCACCGGTGCGGAGGCCAACTGTAGCAGGTGGCGGCCATGATCCAACAGGCGCCGGAGCCGCCGGGGCGAACAAGTTCCCTGGCCAGGCGATCGGGAACGGGGGGCGCGGCCGGTACGATCGACGGACTGTGCCGCCTCCCGCCAACGACCGTGGACCCGTCGCCGTCGAGCGCATCCGCAACTTCTCCATCATCAGCCACGTCGACCACGGCAAGTCGACGCTGTCGGACCGCATCCTCGAGCTCACCGGTGCGGTCGACCCCCGGCGACATGCGGGAGCAGTACCTCGACTCCATGGACATCGAGCGGGAGCGGGGCATCACCATCAAGGCCCAGAACGTCCGGGTCGACTACGCACGGCCACGTCCTCCACCTGATCGACACGCCCGGCCACGTCGACTTCGGCTACGAGGTCAGCCGGTCGCTGGCCGCCTGCGAGGGGGCGGTGCTGCTGGTCGACGCCACCCAGGGCATCCAGGCCCAGACGCTGGCCAACTGCTACCAGGCCATCGAGAACGACCTCGAGATCGTGCCGGTCCTCAACAAGATCGACCTGCCGGCGGCCGACCCCGAGCGCTGCGCACTCGAGATCGAGCACGTGCTCGGGCTGCCGGCCGAGTCGATCCTGCACATCTCGGCCAAGACGGGGGAGGGCGTGCCCGAGCTGCTCGACGCCATCATCGAGCGCATCCCGCCGCCGACGGGCGACGCGGCGGCGCCGCTGCGGGCGCTGATCTTCGACTCGTCCTACGACCAGTACCGCGGCGTCGTCAGCTCCATCCGGATCGTCGACGGGACGCTGCCGGCCGGGGCGCGGCTGCGCTTCATGCAGGCCGAACGCGGTGCACGACATCGAGGAGGTCGGGATCGCGCACGCCCGTCGCCGTGCCCGGTCGGCCAGCTCGGGCCGGGCGAGGTCGGCTACCTCATCGCCGGCATCAAGGACGTGGGCGAGGCCCGCTCGGGTGAGACGGTGACGACGGCGACGCCACGGCGCCGACCGAGCGCGCTGGCCGGCTACCGCGACCCCAAGCCCATGGTCTTCTGCGGCCTCTACCCGGTCGACGGCGACGAGCTGCCCGACCTGCGCGACGCGCTCGAGAAGCTCAAGCTCAACGACGCCAGCTTCACCTTCGAGCCCGAGACGTCGCACGCGCTGGGCATCGGCTTCCGCTGCGGCTTCCTCGGGCTGCTGCACATGGAGATCGTGCGCGAGCGGCTCGAGCGCGAGTTCGACCTCTCGCTCATCGCCACCGCGCCGAGCGTGGCGTACCGGGCCTTCCTGACCGACGGCAGCGAGATCGACGTCGACAACCCGACCGAGCTGCCCGACGCCAGCCGGATCGACCACATCGACGAGCCGATGCTGTCGGCCACCATCCTCACGCCCAGCCGAGTACACCGGCACGGTGATGGAGCTGTGCCAGAGCACGCCGGGCGCGAGATGACGCCGCATGGAGTACCTCTCGCCCGAGCGCGTCGAGCTCGTCTACACGCATGCCCGCTGGCCGAGGTGGTGATCGACTTCTTCGACCAGCTGAAGAGCCGGACCAAGGGGTACGCCAGCCTCGACTACGAGCCCGAGGACTACGCCACCGCCAACCTGGTCCGGGTCGACATCCTGATCAACCACACGCCCGGTCGACGCCTTCTCGACCATCGTGCACCGGTCGTCGGCCGACGACTACGGCCGGCAAGATGGCCGAGAAGCTGCGCGAGCTCATCCCGCGCCAGATGTTCGACGTGCCGATCCAGGCCGCCATCGGCGGGCGCATCGTCGCCCGCGAGACGGTCAAGGCCAAGCGCAAGGACGTCCTGGCCAAGTGCTACGGCGGTGACATCACCCGCAAGCGCAAGCTGCTCGAGAAGCAGAAGGAGGGCAAGAAGCGGATGAAGAACATCGGGCGGGTCGAGGTGCCCCAGGAGGCCTTCATCTCGGCCCTGCGCCTGGGGGACGACTGAGCGGTGGCGCTGACACCGTCGACCGAGAGTCGACCAGCTCGCCCCGGGCTAGGCCGGCGACCGCCTGAGGGGGGACGGCTGGCACTCGGTAGACTTGAGTGCCAGGCACCCATGACTCCCACCCGCCGACAGCCAGACCCCGAGCCGACGCCAGCGGGGACGAGCGCGCCCTCAACGACCGGCGGGCCGCCATCCTCGAGGCGGTGGTGACCGAGTACATCGGGACCGCCGAGCCCGTCGGGTCCTCGCACGTGGCCAATGCACCGGGGGTGCAGGTCTCGTCGGCCACCGTGCGCTCCGAGATGGTGGCGCTCGAGCGTGACGGGCTACCTGGTCCAGCCCCACACGAGCGCCGGGCGCATCCCGACCGACAAGGGCTACCGCTTCTTCGTCGACCACCTGACCGAGCCCGGCGTGCTCGGCCCGGTCGCAGCACCGCCAGGTGGCGCAGTTCTTCGACCAGGTCCACGGCGAGATCGAGACCGTGCTCGAGCGGGCCACCGGCCTGCTCTCCGAGCTGACCTCCTACGCCGCCGTCGTCGTCGGCCCGTCGCACGAGACCGCCACCATCCGCTCGGTCCAGCTGGTCGGGCCTGTCGCCCCGCACGTGCGCTGCTCGTCGTCGTGCTCTCCGACGGCGCCGTCGAGAAGCGCACCATCGAGCTCGACGGCGAGGTCACCGACGACGACCTGGCCGCGGCCGGCGCGCTCCTGGCCGCGCACCTGGTCGGGCGCACCCTCGGCGGGCCCTGGACGGCGCCGCCCAGCGGGTCGAGGGCCGGTCGACCGCCTGGTGCGCGGCCGTCGACCGGCGCCCTCGACTCCATCGGGCGGCGACATCGAGTCCGACCAGGTCTTCGTCGGCGGACCGGCCCGCCTGGCCGAGTCCTTCGAGGCGGTCGAGACGGTGCGCTCGGTGCTCGAGCATCCTCGAGCAGCAGCTGGTCGTGGTGACGCTGCTGCGCGACGTCCTCGACCGCGGGCTGTCGGTCGCCATCGGCACCGAGCACGGCTACGAGCCGCTGGCCTCGTGCGCCGTCGTCGTCGCGCCGGTGACGGTCGACGGCCAGGACCTCGGCGCGGTCGGCCTGCTCGGCCCGACCCGGATGGACTACCCGCGGGCCCTGGCCGCCGCGCACGTGGTGGGCGAGCGGCTGGGCGAACGGCTGGCAGCGGAGGCGCACGATGGCCGGTCACTGACGGGCTGGGCGACCTCTACGAGCTCCTCGGCGTCCGGCCGCGACGCCAGCGACGAGGAGATCAAGCAGGCCTACCGCGCCCGCGCCCGCGAGCTGCACCCCGACACCAACCACGGTGACCCCGACGCCGAGGCGCGCTTCAAGCAGGTGACCGTCGCCTACGAGGTGCTGCGCGACCCCGAGCGCCGCGCCCGCTACGACCGCTTCGGTCCCGAGGGCGTGTTCGGCGCGCCAGGCCGGCGGCATGGGCGGCTTCGGCTTCGAGGGCGGTCTGGGCGACATCTTCGAGGCCTTCTTCGGCCAGATGCCGGGACGACGGCGGCCGCCGGCGCGGCCCGCAGGCCGGGGCCGACGCCGAGGTGCGCCTCGACCTCGAGTTCGCCGAGGCCGTCTTCGGCTGCCACAAGGAGATCTCCGTCCGCCTGCCGGCCATGTGCACGGCCTGCGCCGGGCGGGGCACGGCACCGGGCACCGAGCCCGAGACCTGCGTCGACTGCCAGGGCACCGGCGAGCTGCGCCGGGTGCGCCAGTCGCTGCTCGGCCAGGTCGTCACGAGCGTCGCCTGCTCGCGCTGCGGCGGCACCGGCGAGATGATCCCGCACCCCTGCCCGGACTGCCGGGGCGAGGGACGCCGCATGGAGGAGAGCACCTTCACCGTCGAGGTGCCGGCCGGCGTGGAGGACGGCTCGACGCTGCGGCTGGCCGAGCGCGGCGCGGCCGGCCAGCGCGGCGGGCCGAGCGGCTCGCTCTTCGTGCACCTCGCCGTGACGCCCGACCCGCGCTTCGAGCGCGAGGGCGACAACCTCCACACGACGCTGACCATCGGCCTGGCCCAGGCCGCGCTCGGCATCGAGACCGAGGTGCGAGTCGCTCGACGGCCCCCAGCGCGTCACGGTGGCGCCCGGGGACCCAGCACGGCCACGTCGAGCGGATCCGCGGCCTGCGGCGTGCCGCACCTGCGCGGCCGCGGCCGCGGCGACCTCTTCGTGCACGTGCTGGTCGAGACGCCCGGCGACCTGACCCCCGAGCAGGACGAGCTCCTGCGCCAGTTCGCCGCCGTCGCGGGGCGAGGACGTCGCCGCCCCGGGTGCCGGCGGCGGCGACGGCGTGTTCTCGCGCCTGCGTTCCGCCTTTGGCTAGCGCCGGTCCCGCCTACGCCGCCATCGCCGTGCGCGCCGCCGCGGCGGCGCAGGTCTTCGTCGACGACCCCGCCCGTGCCGGTCGCTGTCCGACGAGGACGCCCACCACCTGGGCCGGGTGCTCCGCCTGCGACCCGGCGAGGAGGTCATCGCCACCGACGGGCGCGGCCACTGGGCCCGGGTCACCTGGCAGGGCGACGCCGAGCTGGCGCCCGTCGACCGGCGCCTCGGGCATCGGGGGCGACGGCACCGTGCAGTCGGAGCCGGCGGCGACGCCGGCCCTCACGGTCGCCTTCGCGCCGATCAAGGGGGAGCGCCCCGAGTGGGTCGTCCAGAAGCTCACCGAGCTCGGCATCGACCGCATCGTGCCGCTGGTCAGCGAGCGCAGCGTGGTCCGCTGGAGCGGGGCGCGCGGGCAGGCGACGGTGGAGCGGCTGCGCCGGGTGGCCCGCGAGGCGGCCGCCCAGTGCCGCCGGGTCTGGTTGCCCGAGATCGGCGACACGCGTGCGCTTCGCCGAGCTCGGGGCCCTGGGCGCCCCCGGCGAGGTGGTGCTGGCCCAGCTGAGCGGCGACCGCCCGTCGGTGCGCCAGCGCGTGGTGGCGGTCGGGCCCGAGGGCGGGTGGAGCACCGACGAGCTGGCGTCGGGGCTGCCGACGGTCGGCTTCGGCCTCAGCGTGCTGCGGGCCGAGACGGCGGCGGTCACGGCCGGGGCGCTGATGGTCTCGTTGCGGACGGGCACGGTGGCCGCCGCCGAGCCTGCGGAGGTCCAACCCTGACAACCCTGATCGGGGCCCATGGTCGCGGGAGAGGACCGGCGCCCGGTATGTTCGCGCGAGTGATCGGGCCGCATCAGAGCGACGGGGAGAGCGTCGCGGCCGCATGACCGACTGCCTCTTCTGCAAGATCGTGGCGGGCGAGGTGCCGTCGGAGATCGTGCACGAGACCGAGACGACCGTCGCCTTCAAGGACATCAACCCGGCGGCGCCGCTCCACGTCCTGGTGGTGCCCCGGCGCCACATCGACGACGCGTCGGTCGTCACCGCCGACGACGGGCCGGTCCTGGCCGACATGCTCATGGCGGCCCGGGCCGTGGCCGACGCGGCCGGGCTGGCCGACGCCCGACCGGGGCTACCGCCTCGTCTTCAACGTCGGGCCCGACGCCATGAACTCCGTCCCCCACCTCCACCTCCACGTGCTCGGGGGCGAGCCGCTGAAGGGACACTTCTCGCCGACATGACGACTCGACCCCATGACCACTCGCACCACCTGCGCGCCGAGTGCTTCGTCCCGGGCAACCACCTCATGGCCGGCCTGCTCGGCACCCGCGACGAGCACCTGCGCCAGATCGAGGCACGCCTTCCCCGACGAGCAGATCGTCGTGCAGGGCAACCAGATCACCGTCGAGGGCCCCGACGCCGAGCCGGTGGTGCGGCTCTTCGAGGAGCTCATCCTCCTGGTGCAGGCGGGGCAGCGCCTCGACGTCGTCCACCCTGGCCCGCACCATCGACATGGTGCGCGACGACGTCCGGCCGACCGAGGTGCTGCGCTCCGAGGTGGTGCGCGCCGCCGGCGGCAAGACGGTCCGGCCCAAGACGGCGGCCAGAAGCGCTACGTCGACGCCATCTCGCAGAACATCATCACCTTCGGCATCGGCCCGGCCGGCACCGGCAAGTCGTACCTGGCGGTGGCGCAGGCGGTGCAGGCGCTGCAGTCGCGCCAGGTGACGCGCATCATCCTCACCCGGCCGGCGGTCGAGGCGGGCGAGCGGCTCGGCTTCCTGCCCGGCGACCTGATGGCCAAGGTCGACCCGTACCTGCGCCCGCTCTACGACGCGCTCTACGACATGCTCGAGCCCGAGGGCGCGCAGCGGCTGCTCGACCGCGGCACCATCGAGGTGGCGCCGCTCGCCTTCATGCGGGGCCGCACGCTCAACAGCTCGTTCATCATCCTCGACGAGGCCCAGAACACCACGCCCGAGCAGATGAAGATGTTCCTCACCCGCATCGGCTTCGGCTCCAAGTGCGTGGTCACCGGCGACGTCACCCAGATCGACGTGCCGGGCGGCCGCTCGGGCCTGGTCGGGCTCGAGCCGGTGCTCGGCGGGATCGACGGACATCGCCTTCGTCCACCTGACCCGCCGCGACGTCGTCCGCCACCAGATCGTGGCCGACATCGTCGACGCCTACGACATGGCAGACGGGCGGGCGGGATCACACGCAGTGACCATCGACGTCTTCGCCGCCGACGAGCAGCAGGACGCATCCGGTCGACGTCGCCCGCTGGGCCGCGCTGGCCCGGCAGGTGCTCACGGCGCGCGGGCGTCAAGGGCGAGACCGAGGTCTCGCTCCTCTTCGTCGACGAGGAGGCCATCGCCGCGCTGAACGAGCAGTTCCTCGGCAAGAGCGGCCCGACCGACGTCCTGTCCTTCCCGATCGAGGACGAGCCCGGCCCGACCGGGCGCTCGCCCGACTTCGGCGGCACCGGGCCCGGGCACCTCGGCCGAGGACGGCGCGCTCGACCCTGCTCGGCGACGTCGTCATCTGCCCGGCGGTGGCGGCCCGCAACGCCGCGGAGCACGGCGTCAGCTTCGACGACGAGCTGGCCCTGCTCGTCGTGCACGGCCTGCTGCACCTGCTCGGCATGGACCACGAGGACGACGCCGAGGCCGAACGGATGGAGGCGCTCGAGCGGCAGCTGCTGCACCGCTTCTACCGGTCAGCCGGGAGGCGTGAGCGTGCGCGTGCACCCGCTGCTGGCGACGTCGGGCTTCCAGGCCGCGGACGCCATCCTCATCGTCGTCATCGTCGTGCTGCTGGCGGCGTCGGGCGTGCTGGCCCTGGCCGAGACGAGCCTCGTCCGGATGAGCCGGATCAAGGCCAAGTCGCTGGTCGACGAGAAGCGCCGCGGGGCGCGCCAGCTGGCCCAGCCTGGTCGAGAACCCGGCCAACTTCCTCAACCCGATCCTGCTGCTGGTGCTGATCTGCCAGCTGGTCTCGGCCACCCTCGTCGGCGTCGTGGCCGAGCACCTCTTCGGCGGCCTGGGCGTGCTGCTCGGCACCGTCTTCGAGGTCGTCGTGATCTTCGTGTTCGCCGAGGCGGTGCCGAAGACCTGGGCCGTGCAGCACCCCGAGCGGGCCGCGCTGCTCAGCGCGCCGCTCGTGATCACGCTGCTCCGCTTCCCGCCCGATCCGGTTCCTCTCCTCCCTGCTCATCGGCCTGGCCAACCTGATCATCGGTGCCGACGACGGCAAGGGCGGTGCGCGAGGCCGTACATCACCGAGTCCGAGCTCCAGGCCATGGCCGACGTCGCCGCACGAGGAGGACGTGATCGAGGGCGAGGAGCGCACCTTCATCCACTCGATCATCGACTTCGGCGACACCGTGGCCCGCGAGGTCATGGTGCCCCGGCCCGACATGGTGACGGTCGAGGCCGACGCCACCGTGTCGCGACGCGCTCGAGGCGGCGCTCGGCGGCCGGGTACAGCCGCATCCCGGTCGAGGCGGAGGGGATCGACGACATCGTCGGCATCGTCTACACCAAGGACCTGATGCGGGCCGAGCGGGTCGGCAAGGTCGACCAGCCGGTGCGCGGCGAGCATGCGGCCGGCCAACTTCGTGCCCGAGACCAAGGAGGTGTCGGAGCTGCTGCGCGAGATGCAGGAGGAGAAGTTCCACATGGCGATCGTGGTCGACGAGTACGGCGGCACCGCCGGCCTGGTCACCCTCGAGGACCTGATCGAGGAGCTGGTCGGCGAGATCGTCGACGAGTTCGACGTCGAGGAGCCCGACGTCGAGCGCCTCGACGACGGCGTCGGTGCTGGTCAACGCGCGCGTACGCCGGTCGACGACGCCAACGAGCTGCTCGGGCGCCGAGCTGCCCGCAGGGCGACTGGGACACCGTCGGCGGCCTGATGCTCGACCTGCTCGGCCACGTGCCCGACCGAGGGCGACTCGGTCGAGGTCGACGGCTTCCGCCTCACCGCGCTCGACGTGCGCGGCCGGCGCATCGGCCGGGTCCGGATCGAGCCGACCGGGAAGTCCGACGACGGCGACGGCGGGCCCGGCGGAGCTGCAGGCCCGGGCCCAGCCCCAGCCCTGGCCCTGGCAACGGCGGGGCCCGGCACGCGCGACCGGGCTGGCGACGCGTCGCACAACGGCAGCTGAGCGAGATGCGCTCCGGCTTCGTCGCCGTCGTCGGCCGGCCCAACGTCGGCAAGTCGACGCTGCGTCAACCAGATGGTCGGGCACGAAGGTCTCGATCACCTCGTCCCGACCGCAGACGACGCGCCACCGCATCCTCGGCGTGCTGCACGACGAGGCGCCGACGCGCAGGTCGTCTTCGTCGACACGCCGGGCATCCACCGCCCCGCACCGCCGCTCGGGACCCGGCTGAACGAGACCGCGACCGAGGCGCTGCAGCGATGTCGACGTCATCCTCGCGGTGGTCGACGCCACCGCGGCCATCGGCCCGGGGGACCGGACCGTGATCGAGCGCTCGGTCCGCCACGTCCAGCGGGTCGCCGCCGGCGAGGCCGGCACGGCCGGCACGGCTGACGGCGGCGACGAGGGCGAGACCGAGGTGCCCGGCCTGGTCGTCGTCGTCAACAAGATCGACCGCGCCCCGTCGGGACGGGTGCTCGAGCGGCTGAACCAGGCCAAGGCCGCGGTCGACGCGCTGGGCGACCTGCCCGAGGTCGAGTACTTCCCGGTGTCGGCCCGCAGCGGCAAGGGCGTCGAGGCGCTGTTGGCCTACGTCGTCGCCCGCCTGCCCGAGGGCCCGCCGTTCTTCCCCGCCGACGTGGTGACCGACATGCCCGAGGCGCTCTGGGTGGCCGAGCTGGTCCGCGAGCAGCTGCTGGCCAAGACCCACGACGAGCTGCCGCACTCGATCGCCTGCCGGGTGACCGAGTGGGAGTGGCCCGCACATCCGATGTCGAGATCATCGTCGAGCGCGACTCCCAGAAGGGCATCGTCATCGGCAAGGGCGGCGAGGTGCTCAAGGCGGTCGGCATCGCCGCCCGCGAGCCGCTCCCCGAGGGCACCTACCTCGAGCTGTCTCGTCAAGGTCGAGCATCGCTGGCAGAACCGCGAGGAGATGCTGGACCGCCTCGGCTACTGATTTGCCGGAACTACGACCCGGCGCCGTCCTCGCCGTCCTCGTCGTCCTCGTCTAACGCCCGCCGCAGGAACGCCTCCACCTCGTCGCGGTCGACCGAGCGCCGCATCGGCGGCAGCGTGGCGAGCAGGACCCCGCGGTAGCGACGCCGTGGCCAGGCGCGGGTCGAGCACGGCGACCACGCCCCGGTCGTCGGCGGTGCGGATGAGGCGCCCCGCGCCCTGGGCCAGCAGCGTGGCGGCCCGGGGCAGGTCGACCACCGAGAAGGCGCGACCACCGGCGCGGTCGCGCCGGGCCTGGAGCAGCGGGTCGTCGGGCCGCGGGAACGGCAGCCGGTCGATCGTCACCAGCGAGAGCGCGCGGCCCGGGATGTCGACGCCCTGCCAGAAGCCCATCGTGGCGAACAGGCACGACGTCTCGTCGGCGGCGAACTCCTCGAGCAGACGGCCCTTCGGCAGCTCGCCCTGGAGCAGCACCGTGTAGGGCAGCTCCGCCGCGAGCGCCTCGGCCGCCGCCTCGGTGGCCCGCCGGCTCGTGAACAGCGCCAGGGTGCGCCCGCCGGCCGCCTCGATCAAGAGCCCCAGCTCTTCGAAGAGCGCCTCCTCGGCGCCCTCGGCGCGGCGGTCGGGCAGGTGGCGCGCCACGTAGAGCAGCGCGTGGGCGCGGTAGTCGAACGGGCTGCCGACGTTGAGCTCCTCGGTCGGGAACTCCTCGAGCCCCACCCGCTCGACGACGCGCGGCGGGATGGTCGCACTCGTCAGGACCGAGGTGACCGAGCCCCACAACGCCGCCGACAACGCCGGGCCGACGTCGATGGGGGAGAGGCGGAGCCGCGCGTTGCGCCGGGTGCCGTCGACCCACGCCACCTCGCTGTCGGTGCGCCCGACCAGCCGGTGCAGGTCCTCGGCCAGGTGCGCGGCCGCCTGCAGGGTCCGCGTCTTGCGACTGGCCCGGTCGGGGTCGTCGGCGTCGCCCGAGACAAAGCTGCGCTGCGCGCCGCCGCGCCGCAGCGCGTCGACGACCCGGCGGCTCACGTCGGCGCCCCGGGCCAGCAGGTCCGACAGGTCGACGTCGTCGGCCCCCGCGCGCGGGCCCTCTTGGAGCACGCGTTCGCCGACATGGTCCGCCAGCAGCGTGCCGAGCAGGTCGCCGGCGGCGGCCAGCGAGTCGAGCAGGTCGGTGTCCTTCGGCTCGACCAGGGAGCGGGCGGCCGTGACCAGGGTGCGGAAGCGCCCGGGGGTCAGCTCGACCCCGAGGCTCGCGGTCATGACCTCCTCGAGCTGGTGGGCCTCGTCGAAGACGACCACGTCGTGCTCGGGCAGGACGACGCCACCGCTGGCCAGGTGCGCGCCGTACAGGTGCGTGTTCACCACGACGATGTCCGCCGTCGCCGCCCGGTCGCGCGCCGCCTCGGCGAAGCAGCTGCCGCCCGAGGGGCAGTTGAACGCGCCCGGGCACTCCCGCGGCCCGACGCTCAGCATGTTCCAGGCCCGGTCGGACGGCTCGAAGGAGAGATCGGCCCGGTCGCCGGTCCGCGTCGTCTGCGACCAGGCGACGAGCTGGCGCACCTCTTCGACCATGCCCTCGGGCGGCGCCGTGGCGCGCTCGGGCGCCGAACCGGCGTCGGCCTCTGGCGGCTCCCAGTCCGGCTCGTCGGCGCGCCCCAGCGTCTGATCCCCGAGCTCGGCCTGGATCCCGCCCGACCCGACCTCGGCCACCCGCTGACGGCAGATGTAGTTGCTCCGGCCCTTGAGCACGGCGACGTCGAGCGGCACGGGCAGGCCGAGCCCGGACTCGACCAACGGAAGGTCCTTTTCCGCCAGCTGGTTCTGCAGCGCCTTGGTCGCGGTGGCGACGACGACCTTCTTGCCGCTCAGCGCGGCCGGCACCAGGTACGCCAGCGACTTCCCGGTCCCCGTGCCCGCCTGCACGACGAGATGCGTCCCGGTCACCAGCGCCTCGGCGACGGCCCGGCACATCTCCTGCTGCTCGGGCCGGTGCTCGCCGCCGGCCATCTGCGCCGTGATCTTCTCGAGCCCCTCGACCCCTTCGTCGCCGGCCTGGCGCGCGTCGGCCGCGCCGCCCGCGGCGCCGAAGGCCTGGTCCACGTCGAACTCGTCGCCGAAACCCGCGTCGGGGAATTCGGAGCCGTCGCCCGGCTCGTCGCTCCCGTCCATCACCGGCCTGACGCTACCGCCGGTCCGGCCGGCCACCGTCAGCCATCGACCTAGTCGCGGCTGACTTCCACCACGATCTCCGCCGAGAGCTCGTTGAAGGCGCTCTCGCCGAACTCGGTCCACATCTCACGCGCCGGCGGCGGCATGTGGAACAACATCCGAGACCGCTGCGCCTCGGTCATGCGCTGGCGGATGAGGCCCTGGATCAGCCAGACCTTGTCGCCCTGGTACCCGGCCAGTGCATGCCCGGGAAGTTGGGCCCACTCCTCAATGGAGAGGTTCTCCGCGCAGAGTGGCAACGCCTCCATCTCTTCCTCGTAGAGATGCGTCACCAGTTGCGTCCGCAGCGACTCGAGGCTGTCCACGACCGCCGACTGAGCCGCAGCCGCAGCCGCGTCCCCGTTCGCACCCGGCCAGGCGGCCAGCGACGTGCGGGCGCCCGCCAACAACGACAGCGCCTCCTCGTGGCCGCTCTCGAGGCTGTCGAGCAGTGCTCCCTCGTCCGGGCAGCGCTCGCGGAGCCGCGGGAAGACGATGGCCTCTTCGCCTGCGTGATGCGCTTCGAGGAAGAACAAGATGTTGTCGTAGTAGTTCGCGATCTCCTTCACCCGCGTCGCGTCACCCGGCGCAATATCGCCGACGAGTCGCGGTGCCGCACCCAAGGTGTCACGGAACACGCCGTGGACGGCGTACATGTCGGTCACGTCGGGGCGCGGTGCGCCTGCCTGCTCTGCCATTGGGAGCCTCCCTGTTCTCGTCGCCAAATCCCCGGATCTCCCAGACGGGTACGGGTACCAGTCCATCACGCGTCGTTGGGACCCTGCTGGGAACGCCCGAACTCTGCGCCACGGACGCCGCGGTAGGTTCACCGGGTGACCTCCATCGCCCGGGAGCAGGGGGGCGCCGAAGGGAACGGCCACCAGCCGGACCGACCCGTCGACACCACCGCCGAGCCGACTCCGGACCCGATCCCGCCCGAGCTCGACCTCACGCGTGTCCCCGTGCACGTGGCGTGTGTGATGGACGGCAACGGTCGTTGGGCCAGCGCCCGCGGCCTGCCCCGCACCGAGGGCCACGCCGCCGGCGAGACGGCGCTCCTCGATGTGGTCAACGGCGCCCTCGAGATCGGCATCAAGTGGATCACGCTCTACGCGTTCTCGACCGAGAACTGGCGGCGCCCGCCCGACGAGGTGCGCTACCTCATGAACTTCAACCAGTCGCTCCTGATGCGCCGGCGCGACGAGCTGAACGAGAAGGGCGTGCAGATCCGCTTCGCCGGCCGGCGCGACTGGCGGGTGCCGCGCCGGGTGCTCAAGCGCATGGACGAGTCGATCGAGCTGACCAAGGACAACCGGCGCCTCGTGATGACGATGGCGTTCAACTACGGCGGCCGCGCCGAGATCGTCGACGCCGTGCGCGCCCTGGTCGACGAGGGCACCCCCGCCGGCAAGATCGACGAGAAGGCCATCCGCCGCCACCTCTACTTCCCCGACATGCCCGACCCCGACCTGGTCATCCGCACCTCGGGCGAGACCCGCATCTCGAACTTCCTGCTCTGGGAGATCGCCTACAGCGAGCTCGTCTTCCCCGAGACCCTCTGGCCGGACATGCGGCGCCGCGACCTCTACAAGGCGGTCGTCGAGTTCCAGCAGCGGGTCCGCCGCTTCGGCGCGATCAACCCCTGACGGCACCACCGCCGGGCAGACCAGCTTCCCGGGTGCTTTTCCATCTGCATGAAGCGAGACCTGTTCAAAGCCGCGGAAGCGAACAGGGACGCTCTGTTTGAGTGCCCTCTTTGACCAGGGGCGTCCTGTTCAAATCGCTCGAGATGAACAGAGCTGGCCTCATGCAGCCAGAAGAGTTGAGCCGAACGCTGTTCACCGACCCGGCCAGCCCGCACCGCCGTCACGCCCCGACCCCCGCCGACCCGGCCCGTCGCGCCGGGCTGCGAGAATGGGGCCATGTCCCTCGCCCGGATAGCCACGTACTTCGGGGCCTTCTTGCTCGCCCTGTTCGTGCTCATCGTGTTGACCGAGGGGCAGTACGGGGCGGGGTCATTCGTGCTGGGTGCGATCGCTCTGGTCGGGCTCATCGGGGCGGGCAGCATGCTGTACGGCCGGAACTCCCGCTACGCCGCCATCGCGGCGCGGAAGCGCCCGGCTCAAGACGCCCACGACCACGCCGCCGACCTGGCCGCGGAGGCGCGCCGGGCCGCTTCCGAGGCCGACAAGCGCGGCGAGCGCTACTGCCCCCTCGACCCGGCCCAACACCAGGCAGACACACCCCCCGGGTGAGCCTCTTCCGCGACAAGGGCGTCGTGCTGCGCACCTACCGCCTGGGCGAGGCCGACAAGATCGTGGTGTTCCTGACCGAGCGTCACGGCAAGGTCAGGGCCGTCGCCAAGGGCGTGCGACGCACCAACTCCAAGTTCGGCGCACGACTCGAGCCGCTCACCCACGTCGACCTCCTGCTCTGGCAGGGCCGCGGCGACCTCGACATCGTCAACCAGGTCGAGGTCCTCGATTCCTACCGCCAGATACGAGAGACCCTCGACCGCATCCCCCAGGGCATGGCGCTGCTCGAAGTGAGCGACCAGATGGCCCAGGACCGCCACCCCGACCCCGCCCTCTACACGATGCTCACCGGCGCTCTCCGCGCCCTCGCCAACCCCGACGCCGACCCCACGCTTCTCGCGCCGAGCTTCTTCCTGAAGGCGCTCGTCCTCGAAGGCGCCGGCCCGGTGCTCGATGAGTGCGCCACCTGCGGCCAGTCCGAGCCCGCCACCGAGCTGGTCGCGTTCGACCTCGTGGCCGGCGGCGCCCTGTGCCGTATCCACCGCAGCGGGCGCCCGATGAGCGCGCCGGCGCTCGCCCTGCTGCGCCGCATCCTCGGCGGCGACCTGGGGGCGGTGCTCAACGGCCCGCCGCCCGCCGGCACCGAGGAGGTGGTCGAGCTGGCAACCGCGGCCATGGAGGCCCACCTCGACCGGCGCATCCGCTCGATGCGCTCGACGGCCGGCCTTTGAGCGCGTTCGGCGTCTACGTCCACGTCCCGTTCTGCCGGGAGCGCTGCGACTACTGCGCGTTCGCCACCTACACCGACCGCGACCACCTGATGGAGCGCTACGCCGACGCGTGCGTCCTCGAGGTCCAACGCGTCTTCGGGGCCGCCGACCTCCCAGTCCCGACCTCCATCTTCTTCGGAGGGGGGACCCCGTCCCGCCTCCACCCCGACACGCTGTGCCGCGTGCTCGAGGCCATCCCGCGGGCACCGGGCGCCGAGGTCACCGTCGAGTGCAATCCCGAGGACGCGGACGAGGCCCACCTCGGCGCCTACCGCCGCGCCGGCGTCACCCGCGTCTCCTTCGGCCTCCAGTCGACCCACGCCCACGTCCTCGACGGGCTCGGCCGCCGCAACGTCCCGCACGCAGCCGAGACGATCTCCGCCGCGGTGGCCGCCGCCGGCTTCGCCACCTGGAACCTCGACCTCATCTTCGGCGCACCCGCCGAGGACGACGGCGACTGGGCCCGCACCCTCGACCACGTCCTCGCCCTCGAGCACCCGCCGCCGCACCTCTCGGCCTACGGCCTCACCGTCGAGCCGGGCACCCCCCTCGCCCGCGAGACCCGGCGCCACCCCGACGAGGACGCGCTGGCCCGGCGCTACGAGCACGCCGACGCCGCCCTCACCGCCGCCGGTTACCACTGGGAGGAGATCTCCAACTGGTGCCAGCCGGGGCACGAGTGCCGGCACAACCACCTCTACTGGGAGCAGGGCGACTATGTCGGCATCGGTTCGGCGGCCCACTCGCACCGCGCCGGCACGCGCTGGTGGAACGTGCGCACCCCCGACCGTTACGTCGCCGCCATCGAGGCCGGCCGCTCGCCCGAGGCCGCCCGTGAGGAGCTGACCACGGGCCAACGCGAGTTCGAGGCGCTGACGCTGTCGCTGCGCACGCCCCGCGGCGTGCCGTGGACGAGCCTGGAGCGTCCCGAGGAGCTCGACGATCTCGTCACCCGGCGAGGAGAGCGCGCCGTGCTCAGCGTGCGGGGCCGCCTGCTGGCCAACGAGGTCAGCGCCCGAATCGGCTCCGGTATCCTGCACCGATGACCGAGACCGCCGAGACGGCAGAAAAGGCGGCCCCTTCGGACGACCTGATGGAGAAGGTGGTCCGCCTGTGCCGCACGCGCGGCTTCATCTTCCAGTCGGCCGAGATCTACGGCGGCTTCCGCTCGACCTACGACTACGGCCCGCTCGGCGTCAACATGCTGCGCAACGTCAAGAACGCCTGGTGGCGCTCGATGGTGCAGCTGCGCGACGACGTCGTGGGCCTCGACGCCGCCATCCTCGGCCCGCCCGCCATCTGGGCGGCCTCGGGCCACCTGGCCACCTTCACCGACCCCCTCGTCGACTGCAAGAACTGCCACGAGCGCTGGCGGGCCGACAAGATCGAAGGGGTCTGCCCCAACTGCGGCTCGCACGACCTGACCGAGGCCCGCGCCTTCAACTTGATGTTCAAGACCCACGCGGGACCCGTCGAGGACGAGGGCCACGTCGCCTACCTGCGCCCCGAGACGGCGCAGGGCATGTTCACCAACTTCGCCAACGTCCTCGGCACGACGCGCAAGAAGCCGCCGTTCGGCATCGCGCAGGTCGGCAAGTCGTTCCGCAACGAGATCACGCCCCAGAACTTCGTCTTCCGGACCCGCGAGTTCGAGCAGATGGAGATGGAGTACTTCGTCCCGCCCGACCAGGCGCAGCAGTGGTTCGACTACTGGCTCAACGAGCGCATGCAGTGGTACCTCGACCTCGGCATCGCACCGGAGAAGCTCCGGCTGCGCCACCACGACCCCGAGGAGCTGTCGCACTATTCGCGCGGCACGGCCGACGTCGAGTTCCAATTCCCCTGGGGCTTCGACGAGCTCGAGGGCATCGCCAACCGGGGCGACTTCGACCTGACGGCCCACGCGAAGGCGTCGGGGGAGAAGCTCGACTACTTCGACCCGACCACCAACGAGCGCTACACGCCCTACGTGATCGAGCCGGCGGCCGGTGCGACCCGGACGATGATGGCGTTCCTGCTCGACGCGTACGACGAGGACGAGGTCGGGGGAGAGGCGCGCACGGTGCTGCGCCTGCACTGGCGGCTCGCCCCCTACCAGGTGGCCGTCTTGCCGCTCTCGAAGAAGGACACGCTCGAGCCGCTGGCCCGGCGGGTGCTCTCGACCCTGCAGCCGCACTTCATGTGCGACTACGACGTCACCCAGGGCATCGGGAAGCGCTACCGGCGCCAGGACGAGATCGGGACGCCGTGGTGCGTGACCGTCGACTTCGACTCGCTCGAGGACGACGCGGTCACCGTGCGCGACCGCGACACCACCGACCAGGTCCGCGTCCCGATCGCCGACCTGCTCGGCGAGCTGCGCCGGCGGACCGGCGAGGGTTAGCGTCAAGCGACCCGGCGGTACTTGCGCACCCCATCGGCGCCAGCACCACGAGCAGGCCGATGCACCACAACAGGGCGGCGACGACGGCGCTCGAGTCGTGCAGCACGCCGCCGACCATCAGCGACCGTGCGCCGTTGACCACTTGGGTCACCGGTTGGTGTTCGGCGAAGGCCTGGAGCCAGCCCGGGCATGCTGGCGACCGGGACGAAGGCCGACGAGGCGAAGATGCAACGGGAAGACCATCGGGAAGACCATGACCTGGGCCGTCTCCGCGTTGGGCGCGGCCAGGCCGATGTAGGCGAACCCCCAGCTCAACGTGTAGGCGAAGAACAGGATCAGGAGCGCGCCGCAGAGGAACAACGCCACGTTCGTCCCGATGCGAAAGCCCACGGCGTAGCCGACGATCGTGATGAGGACGACGACGAAGACGTTGCGGACCAGGTCCGAGGTGGTGCGTCCGGCCAGGACGGCGGAGCGGCTCATCGGCAGGGCGCGGAAGCGCTCGATCAGCCCCTTGTGCAGGTCCTCGGAGAGCCCCGTCGCCGTGCTCATGGCGCCGAAGATGACCGTCTGCACGAAGATGCCGGGCATGAGGAAGTCGACGTAGTGGCCGCCCGGGACGTGGATGGCCCCACCGAAGACGTAGGTGAAGAGCAGCGTGAACATGATGGGCTGCAACGTGGTGAAGAAGAGCGCCTCGGGCGTCCGCATGAGCGCGAGCATGTTGCGCCTCGTCATGGTGAGCGATGTCCGCCACGACCCACGTCAGGCGGTGGCCCTGACTCGGCTCCGTGAGCACGAATGGTGCGGTGATGGTGGTCGTGGTCATGCGGCATCCTCCCCGTCGGTGACGTCGCCTTTGCGCGCCCGACCAAGACCCCGCTTCGGCTTGGCCGCTCCGGCTTCCTCGTCTTCGCTCATCGTGGTCTTGTGGCCCGTCAGGCTCGAGGAACACGTCGTCGAGGCTCGGCTCGCGTAGGGCCAAACCGGCGATCGCGATCTCTGCGGCGTCGAGCGAACGCAGCACATCGGCGCCCGACCTTGGGCCCGTTCTCCACGGTGAGCTCGATCACGAGGTCCTCGACGATCGGGGCCTTCTCCGAGAGTGGCGCGAGCAGCTCGACCGCTTTGCCGATCGCGTCGCGATCGCCGCAACGTCACGGAGACCACCGAGGTCCCGAGGTCGGCCTTGAGCTCGTGCCGGGTGTGCCCTCGGCGATGACGCGCCCGTGGTCGATCACCACGATGTCGCGGGCCAGCCGGTCGGCTTCTTCGAGGTACTGCGTCGTCAGCAAGCACCGTCGTGCCGTCGCGGACCAGCTCCTCGATGACGCGCCCAGAGGTCCTGGCGACTCTGAGGGTCCAGTCCCGTGGTCGGTTCGTCGAGGAAGAGGACAGGCGGATTGGCGACCAGCGCGGCAGCCAGGTCCAGCCGCCGCCGCATGCCGCCCGAGTAGGTCTTGAGCACGCGGTCGCCGGCGTCGGACAACCCGAATGCCTCGAGCAGCTCGTCGGCCCGGCGCGCCGACACCTTCCGGCTCAGGTGCGAGAGGCGCCCGACCATGTGGATGTTCTCCCGGCCCGGTCAGGTTCTCGTCGACCGTGGCGTACTGGCCGGCCAGGCCGATGATGCGCCGTACCGCGTCGGGTCTGTGCACCACGTCGTGGCCGAGGATCGAGGCGCGACCCGAGTCGGGCTCGAGGATGGTCGAGAGGATGCGCACGACGGTGGTCTTGCCCGCGCCGTTCGGGCCCGAGCAGCCCGAGGACGGTGCCGGCCTCCACTTCGAGCGACACGCCGTCGAGGGCGCGCACGTTGCCGCGGGGGAAGACCTTCACGAGGTCGTGTGCCTCCACGGCCATCGAAGATTTTGAAGAATAAGCCATTGGTAAAGAAACTTAGTGATAAAGTTACTTACGTGTCAAGACAATGGTCGCGGATGGAGCTTGGCCAGCAGCTGCGCAACGAGATCATGGGGTACTTCGGCGCGGCCAGTGACTTCGACGAGCGGGTGGCCAAGAAGCTGAAGCTGAGCAGGACCGATATGCGCTGCCTGGACCTTATTGGTCGCCTCGGGCCGATGACCGCGGGCCGCCTCGCCGAGGAGAGCGGACTCACCACGGGCGCCGTCACGTTCATCCTCGACCGCCTGGAGGAGGCGGGCATGGTGTCCCGCCGGCGTGACACCGAGGACCGGCGCCGGGTCTGGGTCGAGATCCGACCCGCGGCCCAGAAGCGTCTGCAGGAGGTCCAACAACCGATCGCCGAACAGATGCGCGAGGTGGCGCAGCGCTTCAAGGCCGACGAGCTCGCGGTCGTGCGCGACTACATGCGCCAGGCGAAGGAAGTGTTCCAGCGCCAGGTGTACGGAGCGGCTCCCGGCGACGACGAGCCGACGGAGGGTTCGGCGGAGGGAAAGTAGGCTGGCCCTTCGTTCCCAATCGGAAGGGCAGTGATCCCTCGTGGCCCCGCTCGCCACGACAGTCCGCCTGACCAGGGCAAGGAGGCCCGATGCCGTACGTCTTCGACTTCGACCACACGCACCCACGCCCGCCGATGGAGCTCAAGGACCTCCTCGGTGGCAAGGGTGCCAACCTGGCCGAGATGACGTCGGTACTCAAGCTGCCCGGTGCCGCCGGGCTTCACGATCTCGACCGATGCCTGCCGGGACTACATGACCGGCGGCTGGCCCGAGGGCCTCGACGCGGAGGTGGCGGCCGCCCGCACCCGCCTCGAGAAGTCGATGGGCAAGAAGATCGGCGACGCCGCCGACCCGCTGCTCGTCTCGCGTGCGCTCGGGCGCCAAGTTCTCCATGCCGGGGATGATGGACACCGTCCTCAACCTCGGCCTCAACGACGACTCGGTGGAGGGCCTGGCCAAGCAGACCGGCGACGAGCGCTTCGCGTTCGACTCGTACCGTCGCTTCATCGCCATGTACGGCCGCATCGTGCTCGAGCTGCCCGGGCGAGGAGTTCGACTCGCTCTTCGACGCCGCCAAGGAGTTGGCCGGCACCGAGTCGGACGCACAAGGTCCCGGTCGAGCTGCTGCGCTATCTCGTCGACTCCTACCAGCAGATCGTCGAGCGACACACCGGCAAGCCCTTCCCGCAGGAGCCGGCCGAGCAGCTGCGCGGCGCCATCGAGGCCGTGTTCCGCAGCTGGAACGGGCCCGCGCGCCATCGCCTACCGCGTCCGGGAGCACATCGCGCACGACCTCGGCACCGCCGTCAACGTGCAGGCCATGGTGTTCGGCAACCGCGACGACAACTCGGGCACCGGCGTCGGCTTCACCCGCGACCCGGCGACCGGCGCCAAGGGCGCCTACGGCGACTTCCTGGTCAACGCCCAGGGCGAGGACGTGGTGGCCGGCATCCGCAACACCGAGCCGATCTCGGCACTGAAGAAGCAGTTCCCCAAGATCCACGCCGAGCTGCTCGACGATCTTCGCCCGCCTCGAGCGCCACTACCAGGACATGTGCGACACCGAGTTCACCATCGAGCAGGGCAAGCTCTGGATGCTCCAGACCCGCGTCGGCAAGCGCACCGGCGCCGCCGCGCTGAGGATGGCCGTCGACATGGTCCGCCCGAGCGACCTCGGTATCTCCAAGGACGAGGCGGTGTCGCGCGTCACCGACGACCACCTCGACTCGGTGCTCCACCCGCAGTTCGCCGGCTCCGGCTACACCGTGTTGGCCAAGGGCCTCGGGGCCAGCCCCGGCGCCGCGGTCGGCCAGGTCTACTTCACCGCCGACGACGCGGCCGCGGCGGCCGACGCGGGGCGAGCAGGTCATCCTGGTCCGCAGCGAGACGTCGCCCGAGGACGTGCACGGCATGCTGGCGTCCGAGGGCATCCTGACCGCCCGCGGCGGCCTCGTCAGCCACGCCGCCGTCGTCGCCCGCGGCTGGGGCAAGCCCGCCGTCGTCGGCGCCGAGGCGGTGCGGATCGGCCGCGCACTCGGTCACCGTGGGCGACGTCGGTGCTCTACGAGGGCGACTGGATCTCGCTCGACGGGGCGAGCCGGCATCGTGGTGGCCGGCGAGGTGCCGCTGACGGCGGCCGCGCCGCCCGCCGAGTTCGACACCATCCTCGTCGTGGGCCGACGACGTCCGCAAGGGCAAGCTGGCGGTCCGGGCCAACGCCGACACCGGTGAGGACGCCGCCAACGCCCGCAAGCTCGGCGCCGAGGGCATCGGACTGTGCCGCACCGAGCACATGTTCCTGGGCGAGGATCGCCTGCCGGTCGTGCGGCGGATGATCCTGGCCGCAGACGCCGGCCGAGGAGACCGCCGCGCTCGAGGAGCTGCGCGTCGTCCAGCAGGACGACTTCGTCGAGATCCTCGAGGCGATGGACGGCCTGCCGGTCACGGTGCGCCTGCTCGACCCGCCGCTGCACGAGTTCCTGCCGTCGACCGAGGAGCTCGCGATCAAGGAGGCCACCGTCGGGTCTCAACCCCGAGGAGCGGCGCCTGCTACGAGGCGGCGCTGCTCGTGGCACGAGCACAACCCGATGCTCGGCACCCGCGGCGTGCGCCTCGGCGTGATCAAGCCCGGCCTCTACGCCATGCAGGTGCGCGCCCTGATGGAGGCGGCCCGCCAGCGGGTGGCCGACGGCGGGCACCCGATCGTCGAGATCATGATCCCGCTCACCGTCACCCGCGAGGAGCTGGCGCTCGCCCGCGGCTGGGTGGAGGAGGCCGTCGCCGAGGTGAACGAGGAGCGGCACCGCGCCCGTCCAAGGGGGCCAAGGCCGGCACCGCCAAGGGCGGGAAGCTCGACGTCACGATCGGCACGATGATCGAGACGCCGCGCGCCGCGCTGCGCGCCGACGAGATCGCCGAGGAGGCCGACTTCTTCTCCTTCGGCACCAACGACCTCACGCAGATGACGTTCGGCTTCAGCCGCGACGACGTCGAGAGCCGGATGATGCCCGCCTACCTCGAGCAGGGGCTGCTGCAAGCGCAACCCGTTCGAGACGATCGACGCCGACGGCGTCGGCGAGCTCGTGCAGATCGGCACCGAGCGCGGCCGGGCCACGCAAGCCCGACCTCAAGCTCGGCGTCTGCGGCGAGCACGGCGGCGACCCGCGAGTCGATCGACCTCTTCTACCAGGCCGGCCTCGACTACGTCAGCTGCTCGCCCTTCCGGGTGCCGATCGCCCGCCTGGCCGCCGCCCAGGCCGTGATGGCCTCGGCCGACCCGGCCGCCGGGGACGGCTCGAAGAAGGCGACCAAGAAGGCCAAGGCGAGCTGATCAGCCGGCGGGCGTCTCGGCGGGGCGGCCCGACGCCAGATAGCGCCGCAGCGCGATGAGGGTCCAGATCGCCTCGACCACGCCGAAGGGCCAGGCGCCCGAGAGGAAGCCGTAGGAGCTCGAGAGGGCGCAGCCCAGGGCGAAGGCCAGGACGAACCCGCGTCCCCGACCTTCGAGCGCGTACATGAGCATCATGAAGGACAGGGCGCAGACGCCGTAGATGGTGACGACCATCCGTCCGAAGCTACGCCAGCACGAACTGAGCCCCGTTCGGACAGGGACAGCGCCGCGGTACCGTCAGGGCCGTGGGGATCCCCGACGAGGAAGTCGCCCAGGTCCGGGCGGCCACCGACATCGTCGCCCTGATCAGCGAGCACGTGGCGCTCAAGAAGGTCGGGCGGCGCTGGAGCGGGCTGTGCCCCTTCCACGCCGAGAAGACGCCCGTCGTTCAGCGTGAACGCCGAGGAGGGCTTCTACTACTGCTTCGGGTGCCACGCCTCGGGCGACGCCATCTCCTTCGTGCGCGCCATGGACCATCTCGACTTCGTCGACGCGGTGCGCTTCCTGGCCGACCGGGTCGGGATCACGCTCCACGAGGACCAGGAGAAAGGTCGCGACCACCAGCGGCGCTCCGAGCTGCTCGACGCCATGGAACGGCGGTGGCGTGGTACCACGATCGCCTGCTGCGCGCCCCCGACGCCGGTCCGGCGCGCGACTACCTGCGCTCGCGTGGGCTACGACGGCGAGGTCGTGCGGCAGTTCCGCCTGGGTTGGGCACCCGACGACTGGGACGCGCTGGCCAAGGCGCTCAAGCTCCCGACCAAGGTCCTCTCCGACTCGGGCCTGGGGTTCGTCAACCGCCGCGACCGCGCCCAGGACTTCTTCCGCGGCCGCGTCCTGTTCCCGATCTGCGATCCCTCCGGTCGGCCGGTCGCGCTCGGCGGTCGCATCCTGCCGCCGCGCCCCGGCCAGGGCCCGCCCGAGCGACCCGAGCCCAAGTACAAGAACTCGCAGGAGTCGCCGATCTACACGAAGCGCAAGACGCTCTACGCGCTGAACTGGGCCAAGCAAGGCGTCATCGCCCAAGGCGAAGTGGTCGTGTGCGAGGGCTACACCGACGTCATCGGGTGCTTCCAAGCCGGCGTGCCGTGGGCCGTCGCCACCTGTGGCACGGCGTTGGCCGAGGAACACTTCACGCTGCTGCGCAACTTCGCCAAGCGCATCGTGCTGGCGTACGACGCCGACTGCGGCCGGCCAGAGCGCGACGTCGCGCGTCTACGAATGGGAGCGCAAGCACGAGGTCGATGTGGTCGTGGCGGACCTGCCCGGCGGCAGCGACCCCGGCGACCTCGCCCGCACGGATCCCGGCGGCGCTCGCCCGCGCCGTCAAGGAGGCCCGTCCGTTCCTGCAGTTCCGTGTCGACCGCATGCTCGGCGGCGGCGACCTGACCACGGCCGAGGGACGCGCCCGCGCGGCGGACGCGGCACTGACGGCGGTGGCGGAGCACCCCGACGACCTGGTGCGTGACCAGTACGTCATGCAGCTGGCGGACCGATGCCGCCTCGACGCCGCCCGGCTCCGAGAGCGACTGGACCACGTGCGCGCGCACCCGCCGGCCGAGCCACCGGCGCGCCGCGGGCGATCGGGGCGCGACGAGCCGCCGCCGATGGACTACCCCACCGATGACAGCGACCGATTCGGCCCCGACGACGGGAGCGAGGCGGCCGTGGCGTCGGCGCTGCGACGGGGACCGGGACTCGAGGCGCTGAAGTTGGCCGTGCACCGACCCGAAGACGTTGCCGACCGTGTGCACGCCGTGCTCTTTGCTGATCCGGTGCAGCGCGGTGCATTCGTCGCGCTCCTCGAGCACGACAGCGTGCAGGATGCCGTGGAGTCGGCGTCACCCGAGGTTGCCGTCGTGTTGCGGCGCGTGATCGTCGAGGAACCGCTGGCAGGCGACCCCGAATTGGGTGATCCGGTCGATGTCGTGGTCGCCGGCCTGCTTCGCGGCGCAGCGCAGCGAGCGCTCGCCGAGATGGAGATCGAATCGCGCACCGGGAGCGACGCCTGGCAGTCGCGGTCGGCCGAGACCGCCCAAGTACGTCTTTGGCTGGACGAACTGGAGGTCCCGGCGGTTGGGCGCGATGCCGCCAACCGGTTGGTAGCGTGGTTGGTCGAGAGGGAGGCATAACCAGCGTGGCAGGGGCAGGGTGAACGAAGATACGGCGATTGCGATCGACAACGAAGGTGTCGAGCCGCTGTCGCCTGCCCCATCTTCAGACGCCCTGGCACCAATCGCGCACGTCGCGCTTCCGCCGGGCGTGTCACAGGTCGACTTCGATGCCGCGTTGGCGGAAGGTCGCGAGAAGGGACATCTCACTCAGGGCGAGTTGATCGAGGCGCTGCACACGGTCGAGCTCACGCCCGAGGTCCTGACCGTACTGATCAACCGCGTCACCGCCGAGGGCGTCACACTCATTGTCGAAGAAGAGGTCGAGGTAGAGGTCGACGTCGCGGAGCTGGCCGTCGAGGTCAAGCCGCGCAAGGCGCCGCGTGCAACCCAGAAGGCCAACGGCAGCGCCAGGGCGGAAACGCGCAGAGAGACAAACGGCAAGCGGGCCAGTTCGTCGGCAGAGTCGGGTGGCAGCGCCGAGGACCCGGTGCACACCTACCTCAAGGAGATCGGGCGGGTCCCGCTGCTGAACGCCGAGCTCGAGGTGGAGATCGCGCAGACGATCGAAGAGGGCAACGCGGCGGCGGCGAGGGTGGCCGCCCACGAGCTGGCCCTGTCCGGCGAGGGCCCGCAGGAAGACCTGCTCGACGCGGCCGAGCTCTCGAAGAACCGCCGCCTGGTCCGCAAGGGCCTCAAGGCCAAGGACGAGTTGATCGAGGCCAACCTGCGCCTCGTCGTCTCGATCGCCAAGCGCTACCGCAACCGCGGCCTCGCGTTCCTCGACTTGATCCAGGAGGGCAACCTCGGCCTGATGCGCGCGGTCGACAAGTTCGACCATACGAAGGGATTCAAGTTCTCGACGTATGCAACGTGGTGGATCCGTCAGGCCATCACCCGCGCCATTGCCGACCAGGCGCGCACGATCCGGATCCCGGTGCACATGGTCGAGACGATCAACAAGGTCGTGTGGGCCCAGCGCCAACTCCTCCAGGAGCTCGGGCGAGAGCCGACGATCGAAGAGGTCGCACAGCGGGTCGAGTTGCCGATTGAGCGGGTGCGCGAGATCCTGCGGATCAATCAGGACACGGTCTCACTCGAACAACCGGTGGGCGACGAGGACGACTTCAACCTGTCCGACCTCATCGAGGACAGGGGAGCAGTGGTCCCCGACGACGCGGCGACCCGATCCCTGTTGGATGCGGCGGTGCGCGAGGCGCTCGGCCACCTCTCCGAGCGCGAGCAGGATGTGGTCCGCCTGCGCTTCGGCCTCGACGACGGCAAGATCCGCACGCTCGAAGAGGTCGGCAAGGAGTTCGGAGTGACGCCGAGAGCGCGTCCGCCAGATCGAGTCGAAGACGCTGGCCAAGCTGCGCCGGCCAGATGCCGCCCACTTGCTGCGGGACTACCTCGAAGAGTCCTGAGCGGCCGGACTCCTCCGAGACCTACGACTTGGTCGTGGGCTCGCCGTTCAGGATCACGGTCTTCGTCTCGAGGAATGGCAGCAGGCCCTCGACGCCACCCTCGCGGCCGATACCCGACTGCTTGAAGCCGCCGAACGCCACGCCGAAGTCGGTGCGGAACGCGTTGTGCCCCACCGTGCCCGAGCGCAGCTGGCCGGCGACCTGGCGCGCCCGGTCGACGTCGTTGGTGAAGACGGAGGCGTTCAGGCCGTAGATCGTGTCGTTGGCCAGGGCGATGGCGTGGTCCTCGTTGTCGGCCGGGATCACGCTGAGGACGGGCCCGAAGATCTCCTCCTGCGCGATCGTCGAGTGGTTGTCGACGTTGGCGAACACCGTCGGCTCGATGTAGTAGCCGCGGTCGAGGTTCTTGGGCCGACCGCCGCCGGTGACCAACGTGGCGCCCTCGTCGACGCCCTTGGCGATGTAGCCCTCGACGCGGTCCCGCTGGCGGCTCATGGCGAGCGGGCCCATCTGGGTTTGCGCGTCGAAGGGGTCGCCGACTCTGACCTGAGAGAACGTGCCCGCCAAGGCGTCGACGAACTCGTCGTGGCGGGAGCGACTGACGATGAGTCGAGTCAGCGACGAACAGACCTGTCCGCTCAGGAAGCACTCGGCACCAGAGATGGCGCCGGCCGCAGTCTGCAGGTCCATGTCGTCGAGGATCACGGCGGCGGACTTGCCGCCGAGCTCGAGGGTGCAGCGGGCGATCCGCTCGCCGCACAGGGAGGCGATGCGGCGGCCGGCGGCGGTCGAGCCGGTGAAGGTGATCTTGTCGACGCCGGGGTTGCGCACCAGGAGCTCGGAGACCTCGCGGTCGGCGGTGACGATGTTGAGGACGCCCGGCGGCAGGCCGATGTCCTCGGCGATCTCGCCGAAGAGGTAGGCGGCTCCCGGCGCTTCGGGCGAGGACTTGAGGACGACGGTGCATCCGGCGATCAGCGCGGGGGCGATCTTGTAGGAGATGAGGCTGATGGGTGCGTTCCACGGGATGATCGCCCCGACGACGCCGACCGGCTCGCGGACGAGCAGGCCGTACTCTCCGCCCATGGTCGGCTTCGCCGGCTCCTCGAAGGGAAACGTGTCGGCGAGGCCGGCGTAGAAGTCGAAGACGCCGGCCATGCCGGGCGCGATGTACTGGGCGATGGCGAAGAGGGCGCCGGATTCTCTCGGCCAGATCTGGCCGGCTTCGACCGCCTTGCCGCGCAGGCCCTCGCCGATGGCCCGGAGATACCCGGCCCGCTCGGCGTGCGACATCCGCGGCCACGGGCCGCGGTCGAACGCCTCACGGGCGGCGTCGACGGCACGGGCCATGTCGGCCTCGCGTGCCTCGGGGACGCGGAAGTACGGCTCCTCGGTTGACGAGTCGATGACCTCGATGACGTCGGCGGAGGACGGCTCGACCCACTTCCCCCCGATGAAGAACCGGTCGTCGTGGCGAATCGGTGTGACTGTCTTCTCGATGGTCATCCTGGCCCTCCCCGCGTCTGCTGTCGTCTTTGAACCTACGCGAGAGGCTATGGGAACGCGGCTCTCGCGGCACTTCCGGCATCGCCGCCGTTCACCGGTCGGGGCGGTTCGCAGGTGGGCTGTTCAGGGCTTTTGGTGGCGCTGGGGACCCGTTGGACCGCTGATATCGTGCTGGGGCTGTTGGTGGACTTTGCGTCACCTTCCGGGGTAGCTCAATGGCAGAGCAAGCGGCTGTTAACCGCTAGGTTGTGAGTTCGAATCTCACCCCCGGAGCATTTCTCTTCGTTTTCGCTGGTCAGCGGCGGTAGGTCGAGCACCTCACCTTCCACCTCATCCTCGTCGTGCGCGCCACGCGCGCGATCTCCTTCGGAGTCCGATGCAAAAAAGACCAACTTCGAGCCCTCTGTGTAAACGGGCTGTCGCTGACGCGTGGTCTGCTTTGTGTTTAGGGAACGGGTAACGGAATAAGTCGCATTACTAACGGGGTGAAGGGCTCGCTGCACCCTCTTGACGCTCCTCGGCGTCACGGCGCGTTTTGCGGCTCGTCACGGATGAGCGGCACGCCTCACGCTCCGAGGAAGCAATAGCCGTGACAATAAGCCCACTCCAACCGCCTTTTCTGGTTGAGCTACTCGTTGGGCCACAATATCGGAGAGTCGCGTGAATCTCGGTGGGACCCCATTGAGGTGGCAGACGTAGGCGGCGCGTGATCGGCAATCACGGAAGGCGGACTAGTGAAGCAGAGACTATTGGTTGCAGTGCTGGCGTTGGCGGCAGTCGTTCCGGTGGTGGCAGCAAGTGCCAACACCGCCGGGGCCACGACCTCTAAGGCTTCTCGCTCAGCGCATTGTCTAACTGCCGTTGTCAAGAACCTTAAGGTGTCGCACTCTTTGATTGCGGTCTGTGAAGCGTCTTCGATCAAGGTCACTCATCCCTGTCCTAAGGGCTCCACCGCTGTTCTTGCCGTTGTACACAAGCGGTCGTACCTACTCATAGTGGGCCATAGGCCAGATCGTCTTCCCAAACAGTACGGTCTGTCGGACGTGAGCCACGCGTGTGGGACTCGGGCCTCTGTAAAGGCGGCGCCAACGACAACGTCCACGAATGCTCCGACAACGACGACCACATCGCCCCCTCCGCCCACAACGACAACGCAACCACCACCACCACCACCACCGCCGCCACCCACGACAGCGGCGCCGGCGAGCTGTTATCCGCTCACGAGCGGTGGGAACTGCTACGAGCCCGGTGAGTACTGTTCGCGACTCGGACCACGGCGCAACAGGTAGGGCAGGCAACGGTGAGACGATCACCTGCGAGGACAATGACGGGTGGCGTTGGGAACCGTCATGAATAGATCACAGGAACGTTATGACGCCTTCGCGAAGGCCGTTGATGTGCCGATGTTGGTCGTCACTCTGCTCTGGTTACCAGTGCTCGTTGTCCCACTCGTCGTGCAGTTGCACGGCTCGATGGCTGAGACGTTTGCCACGATTGATTACATGGTGTGGGCGCTCTTTGCGCTCGAGTACATCATCAAGTTGTCACTCGCGCCCCAACGGGGTCACTTTATTCGGACCCACTTGCTGGACCTGCTGATCGTCGCAGTCCCGTTCTTCCGACCCTTGAGGATGGGTCGCCTGGTTCGACTCTTACGTTTGGTCCGTGTTGCGGTCGTCGTGGGGGAAGCGCTGCGTCGAGGTAAATCGATCTTCACCCACAACGGTTTCCACTTTGTTGTCCTCGCCGCGGCGACGATTGTGTTCGCCTGTGCCGGACTCGTCACTTTCGCCGAGCGCAACGCTAGGGGAACAAATATTCACAACTTTGGTCAAGGGCTGTGGTGGGCGATGGAGACGGTAACCACCGTTGGCTACGGCGACAGGTATCCGAGTACGTCGTTTGGCCAGGGCGTGGCCGTTCTTCTCATGCTGGTCGGGATCGGACTCATTGGCACACTGACGGCGACTGTCGCGAGTTATTTCGTCCAGGAAAAGACGAACGTGACCGACGTGCGGCTCGAACGGATTGAAATGTTGTTGACACAACTTGTTAGCAGCACCGATCGGGCAGAGTTTTCTCGTCAGCTCAATGGGTCCAATCAAACTCAGATCGCTGAGATGTCCGTATCGGGCGAGCACCACGAGTGATTTGAGCTGACCAGTATCCCGATAGCAGGGTGAGCTGGTGGACGAAGATGGCGGCAACCGGGCGGTCCGCCGGAGAGTCAAGGACGAGGGGGGAACCATGCTCGAGGACCAGAAGATCTTGATCACCGGGGCGACCGGGCGGGTCGCCTTCCCGATCGCCCGCGCCCTCGCGGCGCGCAACGAGGTGTGGGGTGCGGCCCGGTTCACCGACCCCGGCTCGCAGGCAAAGCTGGAGGCGGTCGGGGTGCGGCCGTTGCCCATCGACGTCTCGACCGCCGATTTCTCGTCGATTCCCGACGACTTCACCTACGTGTTCCACGCCGCCATGGCCTCGGGAGCCGACGGGTGGGCGTCCGCCTTCGAGATGAACTCGCAGGCCTCGGGCCGACTGCTGTCCCACTGCCGGGGTTGCCGTGGCTTCGTGTTCTGCTCAACCGGCTCCATCTACCAGTACCAAGGGCAGCGGCCCCTCAAGGAGACCGATCCACCGGGCATTCCCCAGCACGGCGCCTACAACAGCTACAGCTTCTCGAAGGTGGCGGGCGAGGCGGTCTGCAAGTGGATCTCGCGCGAGTACGGGGTGCCGCTCACGATCATCCGCATTTGCTCGACCTATGGGCCCGAGGGTGGTGCACCGGCCGACCGACTGGCCCGGATGTTGCGGGGCAAGGTGGTGCGGCTGCACCCGGACGCACCGAACAACTTCAACCCGATCTATGAGGACGACTACGTCGAGATGGGGATCAGGGCCATGGAGGTGGCCGACGTCCCGCCGGTCGTCGTCAACTGGGCGGGCAGCGAGACCGTCAGCGCCGAGGACTACTGCGCCTACATGGGCGAGCTGGTCGGGGTCGCACCCTTGATCGAATACGACCCATCGGTGCACTCAGCGCTGTGGCCCGACGTGACGCACATGCACGAGGTGCTCGGGCGAACCAAGGTCCCGTGGCGGGTGGGGTTCCGTCGGATGATCGAGGCTCGGTATCCAGACCTCCAGCTGCGAGACGTTCCGTAGGGCCTTCGGGCCGGCGCTCCACCGGGGCCGCGAAGGGTCTCGTGGTTAGTCTTCACGCATGGCGACCGACGGGACCACATCGAGCGAGCCCAGCCTCCCGCTGATCCTCGCTCGCGAGCTCGCGGCCAATCTGGCGACGCCGATGTTCCTGATCGATGCCGGGGGCATTCTGGTGTTCTGCAATGAAGCGGCCGAAGTCCTCCTCGGGAAGAGCTACAGCGAGATCGGCGGCATCACCGCGCTGGAGTTCGGTGCGATGCTCGAGCTCGGCAATGTCGACGGGACGCCGCTGCGACGGCGTGACTCGCCGGCCGGGGTCGCCTTCTACGACCGCGAGCCCGCCCACCGGACGCTCCTGGCCACCACCCTCGAAGGGACCCGTCAGCCGTTCGAGGTCACCGCGTATCCCCTCTTCGGCCATGTCGACGAGATGCACGGCGTGCTCACCGTGTTCTGGCGAGCGAAAGAATGAAGGTGCGCGTGTGGGGCTGTCGTGGGTCGTTGGCGACGCCGGGCGCCGACACGCTCAGATACGGCGGCAACACCTCCTGCGTGGAGGTGCGGGGTGATCACGGTGAGGTGCTGGTGCTCGACGCCGGGACCGGCATGCGTCCTTTCGGTGTCGCCATGCGCGACGACGGCGCCGCGCGCATCGACATCCTGCTGAGCCACCTCCATCTCGACCACCTCCAGGGTCTCGGATTCTTCCGCCCGCTCTTCGATGCCGGGCGCGAGATCCATATCTGGGGGCCTTCGTCTCCCGTGCAGTCACTGGCCGAGCGGATCTCGATGTATCTCTCGCCACCGCTGTTCCCGGTACGGCTGGCCGACATCCCCGCCCGCCTGGAATTTCACGACGCTCCCGAGGAGGCGATCACCATCGGATCGCTCACGGTGCGGGCGTCGCTGGTCACGCACCAGGGTCCGACCGTCGGCTACCGCATTGAGGACCGGGGGCGTTCCCTGGTGTACCTGCCGGATCACGAGCCCGGGCTCGCCGGGGGACTCTCGGGCCGCCCAGTTGAATGGGTGAGCGGGTACCACCTGGCGCACCGCGCCGATGTTCTGCTGCACGACGCGCAGTACGGCGACGGCGAGTATCCGCACCACATTGGCTGGGGCCACTCGGCCATCGCACACGTCGTCGACTTCGCCCGCCTGGCCGAGGTCGAACGGTTGGTGCTCTTCCACCATGACCCCTACCACACCGACGACGAATTGGAGCTGTTGGTCGCCGATGCGCAGGCGTGTTGGGGTGCCGACTGTGAAAGGGTCGAGGCCGCGTTCGAGGGCATGACGATCGCGTTCGGCGCCGATGGCGTGGTCATCGACCCAGTCGGGGGTCGCGCCCGGACTTCCCCGTAGTGCCGGCGAAGGCCAAGATACGGCTGCCATGACCAGTCCACGCCCGGCGGGCGAGCATCCTTCGTCTCGCAGGGCCAGGACGCTGCGCCGCCGCCGGCGCACCTTTGCGGTGGGCGGCCTCTTGCTCGTCATCGTGGTCGTCGTCGCCCTCGTGGCGGTCGTGGGCTCCTCGGGCAACGGCGGGAAGGCATCGACGCCCCCGACCACGGCTTCGGGCCAGCACGGCGGAGGCGCCACTACGACTGTGGGCGCGCAGACCTCGGGCCACCCGGGCGGCGGGTTGGGAGCGATCCCGGCCATCGAGTCGGGACTGCTCCCGTGGCAGCTGGGGGCGCCGCTGAGCCGCGAGGTCGTGGTGCCGGGCACAGCCGCCGGGACCATCAGCGTGCTGGGGGGCCTCACGACCGGCAGTGCGAGCACGGCGAAGGTGGTCCAGCTCGCGGTCCCGGCGGGGTCGCCGACGGCAGCCGGCGCCCTGGCGAACCCGACGCACGACGCGGCGGGAGCGGTCCTGGGGGGCCGGGTCCTCGTCTTCGGCGGCGGCGTCCTCACCTCGGTGTCGACCGTCCAGGCCTTCCCGTTGAGTGCGGCCGCCGGCCCGGCCTCCGGCACGGTCGCCGGGCATTTGCCGCAACCCCGTTCGGATGCGAGCGCGGTGGTGATCGGGCGGACGGCCTAAGTCGTCGGTGGCTATGACGGCACGCACGCCGATCCGCAGGTGCTCGCAACGACGAACGGGAGCACGTTTCGCGCCGTCGGTTCGCTCCCGGTTCCGGTGCGCTATCCGGCCGTAGCGTCGCTCGGCCGGCTGATCTATTCCTTCGGCGGCGAGCAGATCGGGGGAGCCGCGGGCGCGGTCGACGCCATCCAGCGCGTCGACACGGGCACGGGCAAGACCGCGGTGGTCGGCCACATGCCTCAGGCTCTCTTCGGCGCGGCTGCCGTCACGCTGGACGGCGTGATCTACGTGGCGGGGGGAACGAGCGGATCGACCGACTCGGGGGTCATCTACGCCTTCGACCCCGCTTCGGGTCGGGCCTTGGTGGCGGGTCACCTCATGTCGCCGCTGTCGAACGCGGCCATCACCACCGTCGCCGACACGGCCTGGCTCGTCGGCGGCGAGAGCGCGAGCGTCCCGACCGCCAACGTCCAGATGCTGCGGCCCAACCTCAAGTTCGGCACGGCGGGGGCGCCCGGCGCCGGCTCGCCGTACTTCGGCCAGAAGCTGCTCATCGCCGACCGCGGGAACAACCGGATGCTCGTGCTCGACGACACCGGCACGATGACCTGGCGGTACCCCAACCCCCCGTCGATGCCGCCGCCGCCCGGCCCCGGCGGCTTCTACTTCCCCGACGACGCCTTCTTCATCCACCACGGCACGGCGATCATCTCGAACCAGGAGGAGAACGAGACGATCGTGCAGATCGGGTACCCGAGCGGGAAGCTGCTCTGGACCTACGGCCATCCCGCGCAGCCGGGCGGCGCGCCGGGCTACCTCCACGAGCCCGACGACGCGTACCTGCTGAAGAACGGCGACGTGACGGTGGCCGACGCCGACAACTGCCGGATCCTCGTCATCAGCCCGGGTGGCTCGGTGCTGCACCAGATCGGGACGACGGGGTCGTGCGTCCACAACCCGCCGACCGGCATCGGCTCGCCCAACGGTGACACCCCGCTCGCGGACGGGAACTTCCTCATCTCCGAGACGAAGGGCTCGTTCATCTCCGAGTACACGCCGACCGGCGCGTTGGTGTGGACCGTCCACCTGCCCATCGGGTATCCGTCGGACCCCCAGCAGCTCGGGCCGGACCTCTACCTCACGGCCGACTACGAGAACCCCGGCGGCATCGTGGAGTTCAACCGGGCCGGGCAGATCCTCTACGAGTATCGGGCAACCTCGGGCATCAACCGGCTGAACCAGCCCTCGCTGGCCGAACTGCTGCCCAGTGGCGTCTTCATGGTCAACGACGACTACCGGAACCGCATGGCGGCCATCGACCCGACGACCCAGGCGCTCGTGTGGGACTACGGGGTGCCCGACGTGGGCGGCACCGCGCCGGGGTACCTCACGATCCCCGACGGCTTCGACATCTTGAACCCCGACGGCTCGACGCCCACGCACCCGACGACGGGCTGAGCGCCGCGGCTCAGGCGCTGAGGCTGGGCAGGCTCCGCGTCGCGTCGGTGTCTGCGTTGGCGTCGGCGTGCGGGTGCTCCACCGGCTCGGTGCGCGCCACCCAGACGCGCTGGCCCGCTTCGAGGCCGAGGTCGGCCGCGGTGCCCCGGCTGAGCTGCACCCAGCAGTCGCCCCCGCCCGAGAGGGCCACGTCGACCTTGACCTCGAAGCCGAGGTGGGTCACCCGGCTCACGGTGCCTTCGACGGCGCCGGCCGGACGGTGCGCGTCCGAGGCGCGGTGGATGGCCAGGTCGTGGGGGCGCACCCAGTCGCCGTGCAGGCGCGTCGCCGGCCCGAGGAACGTCAGCACGAACTCGTTGGCCGGGTGGTCGTACATGTCGGCCGGCGTCCCGACCTGCTCGAGGCGCCCGTGGTTGATGATGGCGAGGCGGTCGGCCACCTCCATCGCCTCCTCCTGGTCGTGGGTGACCAGGACGGTCGTGACGTGCAGGGTGTCGTGCAGGTCGCGCAGCCACTGGCGCAGCTGGGTGCGCACCTGCGCGTCGAGGGCGCCGAAGGGCTCGTCGAGGAGGAGCACCTTGGGCTCGATGGCGAGCGCCCGGGCCAGGGCCATGCGCTGGCGCTGGCCGCCCGAGAGCTGCGACGGGTAGCGCTCGCCGAGGTGGGCGAGGCCGACCAGCTCGAGCAGCTCGTCCACCCGGGCCTTGATCTCGGGCTTGGGGCGCCGTCGGATCTCGAGGCCGAAGGCGACGTTGCGCCGCACCGTCAGGTGGCGGAAGGGGGCGTAGTGCTGGAAGCAGAAGCCGACGCCCCGGCTGCGCGCCGGCGTGTTGGTCAGGTCCTCGCCCTCGATGCGCGACCGTGCCCGAATCGGGCGGTGTCGAGGCCCGCGATGATGCGCAGCAGGGTCGACTTGCCGCCGCCGCTCGGGCCCGAGGAGCGCGGTGAGCGAGCCGGTGGGCACCTCGAGGGAGACGTCGTCGAGCGCGACGGCGTCGCCGAAGTGCTTGGAGATGTGAGTCGACGTCGATGCTCATGCGGCGGCCTTTCCGTGCCACGCCTCGCGGTTGCGGTCCGTCAGGGTCAGGACCAAGAGCACGACGAGGGCGGACAGGCACAGCGCCACCGCCCCGACGTACGCGCTCTGTGGGTCGAGGTTGTCGATGCTGTCGGAGATGAAGAGCGTGAGCGTCTGCGTCTTGCCGGCGATGGCGCCCGAGACGATGGCCACCGCGCCGAACTCGCCGAGGACCCGCGCCGTGGTCAGCGTGACGCCGTAGGCCAGGCCGCGGCGGATGTTGGGCAGGGTGATGCGGCGGAAGACGGTGAGGGGCCGGGCGCCGAGGGTGCGCGCCGCCTGTTCCTGCTCGGTGCCGATCTCCTGGAGGACCGGCAGCACCTCGCGCACGACGTAGGGGAGCGACACGGCGGCCGAGGCCATGACGATGCCGGGCACCGAGAAGATGACCGTGATGCCGCGGGCGGCCAGCCAGTTGCCGAGCCAGCCGGTGTGGCCGTAGACGAGGATCAGCGCGAGGCCGATGACGACGGGGGAGAGGGCCAGGGGGATGTCGACCAGCGCATCGAGCAGCCAGGCGCCCGGGAAGCGGTGGCGGGCCAGGATGATGGAGACGCCGACGCCGAAGACGGTGTTGAGCGGGACGGCGATCGCCGCCACGAGCAGCGTGAGCCACAGCGCGTGCAGGGCGTCCGGCGTGGTGAGGGCATCCCACGCCGCGCCGAGTCCGTGCTGAAAGGCCCGGTAGAAGACCGTCACCCACGGGCAGCACGACGAGCAGGGCGAGGTAGCCGAGGACGCCGAAGCGCAGCGGCAGGCGCCAGCGGTTCTCCTTCACACCGTCTCCGGGATGTCGAAGCGGCGGCGGGTCCAGCCGATGCCGAGCGAGCACGAGCAGCGAGATCACGACGAGCACGATGGAGACGGCGCTGGCCGCGGGGAGGTCGTCGCTCTGCGAGAGGCTGAAGATCCACGACGACGCGACCTCGGTCTTGAACGGGATGTTGCCCGAGATGAGCACGACCGAGCCGAACTCGCCGACGGCGCGGGCGAAGGCCAGGCCGGCGCCGGCCAGCACCGACGGCAGGACGCTCGGCAGCAGGATGCGCGCGCAGCACCTGGCGCCGGGTGGCGCCGAGGGAGGACGCGGCGTCCTCGATCTCCGCATCGAGCTCGGCCAGGACCGGTTGGACGCTGCGCACGCAGAAGGGCAGCGTCACGAACAGCAGCGCGGCGCCGATGCCGAGGCGGGTGCCGGCCAGGTCGACGTGGAAGGGGCTGCTGGCGCCGTAGAGCGCGAGCAGCGTGAGGCCGGCGACGATCGTGGGCAGCGCGAACGGGCAGGTCGATGAGCGCGCTGACGAACGCCTTGCCCTTGAAGTCGTCGCGCACGAGCACGAACGCGATGGCGAGGCCGGCGATGGAGTTGATGATGGCGACGATCAACGCGATGACGAGCGTCAGCTCGAGCGCGGCGACCGCCTCGGGCTGGGTGATGGCGGCCCAGAAGGTGCTCCAGCCGCCGCTGAACGCGTTGGTGATCAGCGCCGCGACGGGGAGGAGCACCAGCAGCGACAGGTACGTGACCGCCAGCGCAGGGCCGGCCGCCTTGGCCCCGAACGCGCCGGCGTGGGCCAGGGCGGAAGAGGGCGCCACTAGGGAGTAGCGACGCGACCTCCTCCGCCCTGGCCCACGCTCGGCCGGCGCGGGATCTCGGGCCGGGGGGCCGAGCCCGAGATCCGCGACGGAGGCTTCGAGGTGGGTCATGTGGATCGGTGCTGTGTCGGTGCGGGCGGCTTATCCGCTGGCGGTCGACACGCCGAGGTTCTGCTCGACCTTGGCCACGACGCCGGTCTGGGGGTCGAAGAACTTCGTGTTGACGCTCGTCCAGCCGCCCAGGTGGTCGATGGTGAAGAGCGTCTTGGGCTTCGGGAAGTTGAACGTCTTGGCCACCGAGGGGAGCACGGGTCGGTAGCCCTGCTGGCCCCACACCTTCTGGCCGGCCGACGAGAGCAGGTAGGCGACGAACGCCTTGGCCGACGAGCTCGGCCGTCTTGGTCACCGCGATCGGGTTCTCGATCAGGATCGTCTGCGGCGGGGTGATGATGTCGACCGGCTCAGCCTTGCTCTTGGCGTAGAGCGCGTCGCTCTCGTAGTCGAACAGGACGTCGCCCTGGCCGGAGAGGAACGTCTGCAACGCGGCGCTGCCGCTCGACGGCTGGGCCACCGCGTTGTGCAGGAGCTGGGACAGGTACGTCTGGGCCTGGGCGGGGGTCTTGCCGAGCGCGAGCTCGGCGCCGTAGGCCGCCATGATGTTCCACTTGGCGCTGCCCGAGCTGAACACGTTCGGCGTGATGACGCCGACGCCCGCTCTTCACCAGGTCGGCCCAGGTCTTGATGTGCTTGGGGTTCCCCGGGCGCACGATGAAGCTCACGATGGAGTCGGTCACCATGCCCTTGGTGGCGTTCTTGTTCCACGAGCTCGACACGAGGCCGGCCTTGACCAGCTTCGTGATGTCGGGCTCGAGCGAGAAGTTGACGACGTCGGCCGGGAGGCCGTCGACGACCGAGGTCGCCTGGGTGCCCGAGGGCCCGAACGAGCCGGACACGGTGACGCCGGCGCCCGCCTTGGTCTTGGCGAAGGCGGCATCGAGGACGGTGTACGCCGGCTTGGGGGTCGAGTAGGCGACCAGGTTGACCGTGCCACCGGTCTGCGCGCCGGCGGTGGTCGGCAGCGCCGCCAGGGCGAGCGGGGCGGCGCCAAGGGTGGCGAGGGCGAGGCTCCGCCCGAGGGCGCGGCGGGACGGGCCCCGGAGGGCTCGGGGCGCGGGCGGCTGGGTTCGTCTCGTGTGCATTGAAGCAGACTAATACACGCGTGTTGCTAAATACAAGTGGATTAGTCGGGTTTAGCGTCCCTGGGGTTCTGACCTGGTCCTACGGTGAAAAGCCCCGCGCGGTGGCACGGAGGCCGACGGTGAGATTCCGGGCGGCCGGGCGACGGAAGGGTCCGACGCCGCCCCGACTCAGCGACGCTCCTGTCCCAATGAGGGTTTCAGCTCCTCGAGGAGATCGCGGACGATGTCGTGGTCGACCCGGAGGAAGTCGAGACATTCGTCGACCTGCTGGCGCAGGGCCCGAAGCTCCGCCAGGGCGTCGGCGAGTGCGAGCTCGGCCTCCCCAACTCTGTGCGCAAGGAGCGCGACGGTCTGCTCCACCGTGTCGAACCGCGGGTCGGTGGCGCCGGCCACCAACCGTCTGGCCGAGGACGCGAGAGGCCGGAGGATGGAGGCTTTCACGCGGCCTCCGGACTCTCTGGGTGCGGGATGGTCGTTCAACCTTTCACCATTTCGGTTTCGGCTGATTCGAGCCGGATCCAGTCTGACGGGACGAAGGCGTCCGTGCCACCCTCGAAGATGGGACCCCAGTCGGCCGGGCAGACGGTCCGACGACTCTCCGCCAACCGGGCGCCCCACCAAGAGAAGGTGGAGTTGGCGATCACATGCTCATGGCAGGTGGCGATCAGGAAGAGATCCTCGTAGTCCCGATTGCGGTCCATGAAGACGCAGTCGCCGGGAAGATGGCGGCGACACCAATCGAGGTCGTCGGAGAAGATCAGGTAGGGACCCTGCGTCAAAGCCATGGCTCGGCGGTAGTACCCGATATCGAGATTGGTGAAGAGGTCGCTGTGGTCCAAGTAGTCCCCCCGGCGCACGTGCACCGCCGTCCGGTGGGGCAAGGCGAGCAGCGCGGCAAACCGGTGCGCGAGGCGTTCCCACACCGCGGGAGCCGGCTTGAACCACGTCGTGATCTCGTCCTCGATCCCGTGCAGGTGGTCGAGGTTTTGGTAGTAGCCCATGCCCAGATCGGTACCGACAAGTTCGCGATCATCGACGAAGAGATCGCCGGGCACACAGAAATAGGATTGGTAGCGCCAAAACGGAAAGGCGGACCGTTGACCTTGACTCCGGGCGATGCCGGTCGTGCTCGCGATCTGCCACAGCTGGTTGCCGAGCCGTCCATTCCGTCCAAGGTTTCGGTATGTCATCATGTCTGCGGTTTGCTCGGACCATCATGAAGCGACTGCTCTTCGTCATCCCACACTTCTGCCGGCACGAACCATCGTCCGCCCTGGGGTCCAGGCGCGAAGCACCTGAAGTCCGGGCAAACGCTATCGCCCGCACCGTCACCCGTCTATACGAAACGTTCGGGCCGTCGGCGATGGTCCGGCCCGAGTTGCAGGTTCCCGCGGCGACGAGACATCAGGTGGACGTGGTGATCGTGACAACCGGTCCAAACCATGTTCTGGACGCGATCGGTCCCGTGCAACGACTGATCCATCACGAGCAGACCGACCTGCTGCCGCTTGACCTTCCCTTTGCCGCTCATCGTGTGTTGGCGCGGGAAGCCCGTCGGTACGACGCGTTCGGGTACCTCGAAGACGACATCGCGATTCACGATCCGTTTCTCTTCGACAAACAAGAATGGTTCTGCTCGTTCGCCGGACATGACTCGCTGCTGATGCCGGCGCGTTACGAAGCCAGTGGCGGCGACAAGGTCTACCCGGACGCCGACCTTCCATCCGCCGCTCTCGAGTATCTGGCGCTGCCACCGGGCCCACAAGTCGTGAGCGCCCGGTGGATGGGTGTCGACCTGACATTTGCGCGCCCTTCGAATCCCCATGCCGGATGCTTCTACGTGGACGCGGCGCAAATGGAGCGGCTGGCACGCCACCCTCTGTTCGGAGTTCCCAACGCCGCCTTCGTCGGCCCGCTCGAGACGGCTGCCACCGCCGCGGTGACCGAGACCTTTCGGGTGTACAAGGCGGTGTCACCGCACACCGACTTCCTCGAGGTCGAGCACCATGGGAGCCACTTCCTGTCGAACTGGTCGATGCCACCGGAGCCGCACGTCCTCGAAACCGCCCGCCGAACCGCGGAAGCGCGCGCCCAAACAGCCGAAGCTGACGCGTCCGCAGCTCGAGCGGCCGCCGCGGCGGCGCAGGACGATGCCGCGGCGGCTCAAGCCGTGGCCGCCTCGGCTCGACGTGAGAACGACGAGCTCAAGGCGTCCGCGTCTTGGCGCATCACGGCGCCGGCCCGTCGCCTCGGTGGCGTTCTGGCGCGGTTTCGGCGCACCCCAAAGTGAGGGTCGCCCGTCGTGCGGTGTGGACCGGGCGCTACTGCCTTACTGGGTGACGACCTCCCGGCGGCCGTACACGGCGAGGGCGTAGATGACGAAGACGCCGATGCCGATGTAGGTCAGCGACCAGATCGGGTAGTAGGGCATCCACCAGATGGCGCTGATAGCGGCGACCGCTCCGGCGAAGATCCCGATCCAGCGGCTGACCTGCGAGCGCGCCAGCACGCCGAAGGCGCAGAGGATCAGCACGACGCCTACCGCCAGCCAGAGCCAGCCGTAGTTCTTGAGGGTCGTCCCCCAGAGTGCGTTCTGCAGGTTCTCCGGGACCGCCCCGTGGTAGCGGAACGCCCAGATGGAGTCGAAGATGCGCATGATCCCGCCGACGCCGAGTGCGACGGCTGCGAAGACCAGCCAGCCTTCTCCTTTGTTGTCCATGCCCCTACCTCCTGTTGCGAGCGGGGCTGGCGAGGGGGCCCCGTGTCCCCTGGCCGGAGCCGTCCAACGGGAGGGCTTCCCGGCACTGGAAACTCAGGTTACGGCGGCGCGCCCTCGAAATGTCGGATGGATCCGGTCGGCGGTCGGGCCGACCGGATCCGGGCGTCTCAGTCGGGGTCGCGCCAGTCGTCCTCGTCCTCGTCGGCGCTGGCGTCCCCGTCGTCGCCGGGCTCCGTGGTCTGCCAGCGCTCCAGCCAGCTGCCGAGCCGGCGCCCGACCTCTTGCACCCCGCCGGCCGCCCGTTCGAGGATCCGCGAGAAGCGCTCGCGGTAGTGGGCCACGGCGTCCTCGAACTCCTCCGTCGGCGGCGGCTCCTGCCCCCGGCGCGGGTAGTCGCCGTCGCGGATGCGGTCGTAGGCGCCCGTCTGCACCCACTCCATGAGCTCCTTGACGCGCTTGACCGCGACCGGGTGGGTGAGGTTCAGCTCCGACCAGAAGCGGGTGTGGCGCGAGAAGAGGTCGTCCTCGCTGTCGTAGTCGGCGCACTGCTGCAAGAAGACGTCGAAGCTCATGCCGGGCACCGACCCGCCGGCGAGCGACATGAGCACCCGGCAGGGCTGGAGCGGGTCGGCCATGACGAGCGCGGCGGCGCGGTCGGCCGAGAGCTCGGCGGCGCGGTGCCACTCCAGGAGCGCCAGGTACATGGCGCGCACGGGCAGGCCGAGCAGCAGCGAGCGCGGCAGCGCGCCCTGCATGAACTGGCTGAGCAGGAGGAGCGCGGTCGTGTAGTAGTAGTGCTCGGACAGCACGTGCGAGAGCTCGTGGCCGAGGACGGTCTCGACCTCCTTGGTGTCGAACGAGCGCAGCATCGAGGAGTTCACGACGACGATGGGGGTCTTGGCCCCGATCGTCATGGCGTTGATGTCGGCGTTGTTGATGACGTAGAGGCTCGGCGTCTCGGGGAGATCGAGGATCTTGGCGCAGCGCACGTACGTGCCCCAGACCTCGGGCACCTGTCCGGGCCCGAGCCGGATGGCGTTGCCCATCACGATCTGGCGCAGCCGCCGCTCGTGGCCCAGGTCGGTCAGCCGCTTGACCACCGTGTCGAGCAGCGGGACCGAGTGCAGGGCGGAGGTCGCCGCCTTGTCGGCCGGGTGCTCGTAGGCCTTGGGGCTGATCTGCTCGTAGCCCCGGACCACTTCGATCGCCACCGCGGCCTCCCGACTTGTGCGTCGTGCGGGAGCCTACGTCGGCCCCTCGGGCGACTTCGGCTTCGACCCCTCATCCCCCGTGTCCGCTGGGCAATCGGCCGTAGTGTGCTGCCAGGCGGTCGTCGAGGAGTCCGCGTGGTCGGTCCCAACCAACACCAGGACAGCTACTTCAGCCGGCTGCACCCCGTACTGCATCGCGACGCTGTTGGTGCTTGACGGTCGGACTCGCCCTGGCGGGATGGGAACTTCGGCCGGCGTCGGGCGGGTTCTTGGCCGTACCCCAGGGCCGGGTCTGTTCGTCGTGCAGGCGCCGTCTTCCCTTGACTTCACGGAAACCTTGACGCCGGCTGCGAACGGCGGCGCGGTCCTCAGTTTCACGGCGCTCGTATGCGGGCCTCCCCGTAACGCCACCGCCGCTACAAGAAGGCCGGTTCCTGTTGGTCGTTGAGGACCTCGGCCAAGCCACCCTGTGCACGCCATCACGACTCAGCGTCTACGAGGGCGGGCCGGCCGTGCGCGTACCTCCGCAGCGCATCCTCGGGCGCGGCGCCCTTGACTCCGCGCTCAAGAAGGACCAGGCAAGCTACTTGGACTCTCGAGGCGAGCGAGCCGACCGGCATTACCGGGACTGGACCGTTCCAGGTCCACCTCTGCTGGCGGTCGAACGGTCCCGTCGCGCTCCACGGCGCATACCTCAACGCCCGCTTGCCTCCGGTCGCAGCGGACGCCACCCTTTATCCCGATGGGGTGCTCCGCCAGCTCAGGCTCGGCTCGCCCGATGCCGACACCGCCGACTACACCATTCAGTCGTTGCAACAGCCCAAGGTCGTGATGTCGGACAGCTGGCAATGGCCCGCCGACAAGACGCTGCCGGAACCTCTGGCGTTCGCGGCCGTCAACACCAGCGAGACCCAGCACGACACCTACGACGCGTTCCTGTCCGGCATCATGTTCGGCGTGGCCGGCGGTGCGCTCGTCTCGCTCATCGTGGAGCTGGTTGCGCCCTTCCGGTCCCGCCAGGAGCGGCGGACGGCCGAGCCGGGCGGCTGACCGGTTCGCGGTCTCTGAATCGAGTTGCGCCTACGGCGTCCCGAGCCGGCTGTTGTAGTTCGAGATCGTCTGGGTGACGCTCGACTGCGCGTTCGAGACCGCCTTCGAGGGCGACACGCCCTGGGTGTACATGGAGATCTCCGCGTTGAGCACGTCGGTGCGGACGTCGGCGTAGGGGCCGATGACCGAGCCCGAGGTGGCCGGTGAGTTGACGCCGTTGTTGATCTCGTCGTAGGCGACCTTGTAGCCCGGGTTGGTGGTCCAGAGGTGCTGGACTGTCGCCGTCTGCGTCGAGGACTTGCGCACCGGGATGTAGCCGGTGCCCGCCGCCCAGGTGGCCTGGCTCTGCGTGTTGACGAGGTAGGAGAGGTACGTCCACGCCGCCGCCTGGTTCAGCGGCGACGACTTGCTCGAGATGTAGACGCCCGAACCGCCCGGCTCGATCCCGCCCTTGACCGACGAGCTGTAGACCGGGAACGGCCCGATGCCGAGCTTCACGTTGGCGTACTGGCCGCTGCCGAGCAGCTGGGTCACCGTGCCCAGGGCGGCCGACGTCTCGATCGTCATGGCGTACTTGCCGCTGCCGATGCCGAGCAGGTTGTCGTACTGGTTCGGCCCGCTCGAGGGGTTCGTCGTGGCGTCGCCCGAGCGCACCAGCTGGCTGAGCTGACTGAAGATGGACACGGCCGTCTTGTTGTTGAACACGCCCTTGGTCGCCCGGGCGCTGCGGCCGTTGCTGTTGTTCACGAACAGCTGGTTGGCCGAGGCGAGCCAGGTCTCGAGGTGCCAGGGGTCGAGGACGAGCCCCATCCCGCTGCCCGAGGCCTTCAACGTCTTGGCGTCGGTCAGCATCGCCGGGAGCGTGGCCGGCGGGCTGGCCGGGTTCAGGCCGGCCTTCGTGAACGCGTTCTGGTTGTAGTACAGGATCGGTGCCGAGACGGCGAAGGGGAGCGCCCACTGCACCTTGTTGACCTTCCAGTAGGCGAGGGGGCGGGGGAGGAAGTCGCTCGTCGAGTACTTCGCCGCGTTCATGCACGACTGGACGGGCAGGAACGAGCCGGTGTCGATGGCGGCCTGGGTGCGCTGGTCCTCGAGCTGGACGGCGTCGGGCAGCTGGCCGTTGGTGAGGCCGGCCAGGTACTTCTGCCACGTGTCGTCGTAGCCGGCCTGCGTCACCAGGGTTACGTGCACCTTGGACTGTGACGAGTTGAACGCGCTGGTGATCGACTGCAGCGTGGTCAGGTTGGCCGAGTTGGCCGACTCCCAGAACGTGATGTTCACCGTGCCCTTGTGCTTGGCCAGGGTCGAGAGGTTGCAACTCGGCAGCTTGGTGGCCGCGCCGGCCGGCGTGGCGACCGCCACCGCGGCGGCGGTGCTGACCGCGCTGGCCGAGGTGACGAACAGCGCGGCGGCGGCAAGGCGGAAGAGGCGGGCGGTTCGCATGCCCAATGTCTACTTGACCGCGCCCACGGTGAGGCTGCGGACCAGCTGCTTCTGGAAGATGAGGAGCAGGATCACCAGCGGCACGAACGCGATGACCGCGCCGGCGAGCGACACGGGGATCTGCGAGACCTGGGTGCCGAGGAGTTGCTTCAGCCCGATCTGCACGGTGTCGAGCGGCGCCGACCCGCCCGTCGACACGAGCGGCCACAGGTACTGGTTCCAGGCGCCGAGGAACGAGAACACGGCCAGGGCGGCCAGCGAGGGGCGGGCCAGGGGCACGGCCACCCGCGTCATGAAGCGCAGGTGCCCGTACCCGTCGAGCTGGGCCGCCTCCTGCAGGTCGCGCGGGATCTGCAGGAAGGCCTGGCGCAGCAGGAAGATGCCGAACCCCGTCGCCAGGAACGGGACGGCGAGGCCCTCGTAGGAGTTGAACCAGTGGAACGAGGTGACCGTGTCGAGATTCGTGATGAACGTGACCTCGAGCGGGATCATCAACGTGGTGAGGCAGACGACGAAGAGCGTGCGCTTGAACGGGAAGCGCAGGAAGGCGAACGCGTAGGCGGCCAGGATCGACGTGATCAGCTGCCCGGCCACGATGATGCCGGTCATGATCGCCGAGGTCGCCATGTACTTGGACATCCCGCCGGTCGTCCAGGCCGTGACGTAGTGGTGCCACTGCGGGTTGGTCGGGAACAGCGGCGGGGGCTGCTGCACCAATTGGTCCGGGACGAGCAGCGAGTTCACGATCGTCACGTAGATCGGGAACAGCACGATGAGCGCGAAGACGGTCAGCAGCGCGTAGGTGCCGAACGTGCGCAGGCGCCGGCGCGGCCGGCGCGGCTGCGCGGCGGCCACCACCGGCTCGGGCGGCGGAGACGGCGGCGACGGCGGGGGATCGGCCGGCGTGGAGGACGGCGACGTGCCCCGTCGCCGCGGCACCAGGTTCTTCACCACGAACGTGCTCGTCGTCTTAGCGGGCATAGCTCACCCTCCGCTCCAAGAAGCGCAGCTGCAGCAGGGTGAGGCTCAGGGTGATGAGGAACAGGACGGTGGCCATGATGGCGGCCGCGCCGGGGTTGTTCTCCAGCTGCAGCGTGTTCACGACCTCGTAGATGAGGACGTTCGTGTGCAGGCGCACCGTGTTCTGCGGCCCGATGAGGATGTCCACCGCGCCGAAGGCCTGCATGGCGTAGATCGTGCTCACCACGAGCGCGAAGAAGATGGTGGGGGAGAGCAGCGGCACCGTCATGCGCCAAAAACGCGACCAGGCGTTGGCGCCGTCGATGCGCGCCGCCTCGATCAGCTCGTCGGGGACCGACGACAGCCCGGCCGACATGATGATGAAGGACAGGCCGAGGAACTGCCAGATCGTGATGATGGCGACCGACGGCAGCGCCCACGTCGTGCTCTCGAGCGCCGGCGGGATCGGGTTGATGCCGAGCCAGGGCAGCAGGCCGACCACCGGGTTGAGCAGCGTGCCGAAGACGACCGACGCCACCGCTACCGACGACACCACGGTGGAGGAGAAGATCACCCGGTAGATCGCCATGCCCTTCAACTTGCGGTGCGCCGTCACCGCCAGCGCGAGGCCGAGGATCAGGCTGATCGGCACGACGAGCACCACGAAGACCACCGTGGTGACGAGGCTCTGGGTGAACTGCGTCGACGTGATGGTCGGGACGATCTGGTGCAGCCCGACGTAGTGCGACGGCAGCCCAGGGACCGGCGGCGTCTGGTACAGCATCAGCTTGAAGTTGCGGATGAAGGGATAGAAGGAGAAGACCCCGAACAACGCGAGCGCCGGCAGGAGCAGCAGGTAGGCCAGCGCCGCCTCCTTGCGCAGCCGCCGGCGCATGCCGTGCCGGGGCTCGGGCGCCAGCTGCGCCGTCGCCACCCCGGGTTCCACCGGCTGGCCCGGCACGGCCGCGGCGACCGTGGTCACGACGGACCCAGGCGCGCCCGGTGGCGGCGTCGAAGAGGTGGTAGGCCCGCGGGTCGGCGTCGACGCCGATGCGCACCGCCTCGCCGATGGACGGTTTCGCCGCCCCGGCGCTCTGCCGCACGATCAGGCGGCGTCCCCATCTCGGTGGCGCAGATCACGTGCGTCTCAGCGCCGAGCAGTTCCACGATGACGACGCTGGCCGCGATCACCCCGTCCCCGCTCAGGTGGACGGCCTCGGGACGCAGGCCGAGCACGACGTCAGGGCCCGCGCCGCGCACCGCGTCCGCCACCTCGGGCGGGAGCGGCACCGACGCGCCGGGGAACGCGACGCACAGAGTGCCCCGCCCGGCCCCGGGCGAAGCCGTCTCGCCGCTGCCCCCGGCCTCGGCGCCCGACGTCCCGCTCTCGACCAGCATCCCCTCAATCAGGTTCATCCCCGGGCTCCCGAGGAAGTGGGCGACGAACACGTTGGCCGGGCGCCCGTAGAGCTCCTCGGGCGGTGCGACCTGTTGCAACTTCCCCTCGCTCATCACCGCGATGCGGTGGCCCATCGTCATCGCCTCGACCTGGTCGTGCGTCACGTACAGCGTGGTCGTCGAGAGGCGGGCCTGCAGCTCGACGATGTCGGCCCGCGTCTGCACCCGCAGCGCGGCGTCGAGGTTCGACAACGGCTCGTCCATGAGGAACACGAGCGGCTCGCGCACGATGGCCCGCGCCAGCGCCACCCGTTGGCGTTGGCCGCCCGACAGCTGCGCCGGCTTGCGCGCCAGCAGTTGGCTCAGGCCGAGCGTGTCGGCGGCCCGCTTGACCTTGGTCGCCCGCTCCTCCTTGTCCACGCCCCGTTGGCGGAGCGGGAACTCGATGTTCTTCGCCACCGTCAGGTGCGGATACAGCGCGTAGCTCTGGAAGACCATGGCGACATCGCGGTCCTTGGGGTCGATGTCGTTGACCACCCGATCGCCGATGCTGACGGTGCCCTCGCTCAGTTGCTCGAGACCCGCCACCAGCCGCAACGCCGTGGTCTTGCCGCATCCCGAGGAACCGAGCAGCACCAGGAGCTCGCCGTCGGCGACCGTGAGCGACAGATCGTCGACGGCGGTCGTGTCGCCGAAGCGCTTGGTGACCCCCTCGAAGCTGACCTGTGCCAAACGTGCTCCTCCCGCCGTTGACGCGCCCGGACTGCACAGCCGGTCAGCCGCACGGTAGTTGGGCCTCGGGGGTCAGCACGGACTCACCGCAGTCTTATCCCGAGGGCAACCCGCGTGGAAGGGCGAACGGGCACCGCGCTGCTGTGCCTTTTCCCCGGGCCGGCTCGACCTGACTACGCGGCGTTGCTGCGCATTCGCCAAGGTTTTGCGCACCACGTGGGTGCGCATTCGTCAACGAAACACGCAGCATTTGGGCGTAGGCACACGAACTCGACGCCCGGAGACCCCGACGCACACAGCCCCCGATACCCGGGCCCCGTCGCGCCGCCAACGAGCGGCTCAGCCCACCCTCAGTTAGCCGGGATCTTCCACCCCATGCCCTCGGCGATCTCCTTGCACGTCGGGCACAGCCCATACCGCTTGGGGTCGCGTCCGGGCACCCATTCCTTGCCACAGAGCGCCCGCACCGCGGTCGAGTTCACGATGCCCTCGACGACGCTCGGCCCGGCCGAGACGTATTCGCCCTTCTTCTCGCCCTCCGTGGGCGTGTAGCCCTCGAGCACGATGTGGGCCATCCGGTCGTGGTCCCCCTCGTCGAGCTCGGCCCGCGGGCGGGCCGGCGCCAGCGTGGTCGACCCCGACTCCTCCGGGGCCATCGACGCGCTGAAGGGCGAATCCACGTCCCTAGGCTAGATCCCTTCTCTTTTCGAGGCAGCGGGCTGGCCGCCCCACCGGCCCGCCGGACCAAGAATCGGGCGCCTGACCAGGCCCGCAGCCCTGGGGAACAACTCCCCGGGGGAAATGGTTTACCAATCAGACGAATTTCGTACTTACGTCATTACGTACGAACTGACCAGAAGGAAATCCGATGACGAACGAGAACGTGACACTCCCGTTGCTCCCACTCACCTCCGGTGTGGTGCTGCCGGGGATGGTGTTCACCATGGCGCTCGAGTCCGATGAGGCCCGCGCCGCCGTGGAGTCCGCCCGCTCTGCCGGCGGACGTCTGCTGCTCGTGCCCCACATCGACGGCCGCTTCGCCAGCGTCGGCGTCATCGCCGAGGTCATGGAGGAGGGCGACCTGCCCGGCGGCTTGCCCGCCGTGGCCATCAAGGGTGACAGCCGCGCCACCATCGGGACCGGCGTGCCCGGGACCGGCAATGCCCTCTGGGTGGAGGCCGAGCCCCTGACCGAGCCCGAGGCCACGCCCACGGTCAACGAGTTGGCCCGTGAGTACCGCGCCGTGCTCGAGAACATCCTGCACACCCGCGGCGCTGGTCGCATCGCGGCCGGGTTGCGCGACATCACCGAGCCGAGCCGGCTGGCCGACGTGGCCGGCTACTCGCCGGACCTCTCCTTGACCCAAAAGGTCGAGGTGCTCGAGACGCTCGACGTCGAGGCGCGGCTTCGCCTCGTCCTCGGCTGGGCCCGTGACACCCTGGCCGACCTCACCTTCCGCGAGAAGATCAAGACCGACGTCGAAGAGGGCATGGAGAAGACGCAGCGCGAGTTCCTCTTGCGCCGCCAGCTCGATGCCATCCGCAAGGAGCTCAACGGTCTCGACGGCGACAAGGACGGCGAGGACCCCGACGACTACCGGGCCAAGCTCGAGGCACGCGAATTGCCCGAGCACGTCCGCAAGGCCGTCGAGCGCGAGGTCGACAAGCTCGAACGCACGAGCGACCAGAGCCCCGAGACGGGCTGGATCCGCACGTGGCTCGACACCGTGCTCGAGCTCCCCTGGGGTGAGCAATCGGAAGACAGGCTCGACATCGCAGAGGCGTCGCGCATCCTCGAGGCGGATCACGACGGGTTGGCGGATGTGAAAGAGCGCATCCTGGAACACTTGGCCGTGCGCAAGCTGCAGGCCGAGCGGGGCCTCGCGCCCGTGGACGGGCGCGGCTCAGGAGCCATCTTGGCTCTCGTCGGTCCTCCCGGCGTCGGCAAGACGTCGCTCGGCGAGTCCGTGGCCAACGCGCTCGGTCGCAAGTTCGTCCGCGTGTCGCTCGGCGGCATCCGCGACGAGGCCGAGATCCGCGGTCACCGTCGCACCTACGTGGGCGCCCAGCCGGGCCGCCTGGTCCACGCGTTCCGCGAGGCCGGGACCATGAACCCGGTCATCGTGCTCGACGAGGTCGACAAGATCGGCACCGACTACCGGGGCGACCCCTCGTCGGCGTTGCTCGAGGTGCTCGACCCGGCGCAGAACCACACGTTCCGTGACAACTACCTCGAGATCGACCTCGACCTTTCGCAGGTGCTGTTCATCGCCACTGCGAACGTCAGCGAGACGATCCCCGGGCCGCTGCTCGACCGCATGGAGGTCATCCGGATCGACGGGTACACCGAGTCCGAGAAGGTCTCCATCGCCAAGCACCACCTCATCCGTCGCCAGATCAACCGGGCGGCGTTGCGTGAGGACGAGGTGCAGATCGACGACGAGGCGCTCCGCGCCATCGTGGCCGACTACACCCGGGAAGCGGGCGTGCGGAACCTCGAGCGCGAGCTCGGCAAGCTGCTGCGCAAGGTGGCGACCAAACTCGCCTCCGGTGAGCGCACGGCGCCGGTGGTCGTCGGGAAGGACGACGTGCGGACTTGGCTCGGCCGGCCGCACTTCTTCTTCGAGGCGGCGGACCGCACCAGCGTCCCCGGCGTGGTCACCGGCCTCGCCGTCACGGGTGCGGGTGGCGACGTCCTCTTCGTCGAGGCCAGCGTCTCCGACGGGCCCGAGGGCCTGACCCTGACCGGTCAGCTGGGCGATGTCATGAAGGAGTCGGCGGAGATCGCCCTCTCCTACGTGCGTTCGCACGCCGACGAGCTCGGGATCGACCCGGCGTCGTTCGCCGGCAAGCGCTTCCACGTGCACGTCCCCGCCGGGGCCGTGCCCAAGGACGGGCCTTCCGCCGGCGTCACGATGACGACGGCGCTCGTGAGTCTGTTGCGCGACGTCCCGGTGCGCTCGGTTGTCGGCATGACCGGTGAGGTCACGCTGCAAGGACGGGTGTTGCCGATCGGTGGCGTCAAGCAGAAGGTGCTGGCCGCGCACCGGGCCGGGCTGACCGAGGTCATCCTGCCCGAGCGCAACGGCCCGGACCTCGAGGACGTCCCCGAAGAGGTCCGTGACGTCATGACGTTCCACTTGGCCGCCACCATCGCCGACGTGCTCACCCCGGCTCTGTCCGGGGCGGGCGCGGCGGCGCCGGCCGGCGAGGGCGAGACCTCGCTGGGCAACGCGGCCTGAGTCGGGCAGACTGGCCGACATGGACGACAAGGACATCGTGCGGCGGATCAGCGAGCTGGCTGCCGAGGAGCAGAAGCTCGAGGAGGCGCACGTCGGCGAGGGCTTGGACAACGACGAGCTCAAGCGCAAGCGCGACCTCGAGATCTCGCTCGACGAGATGTGGGACCTCCTGCGTCAGCGCCGCGCCAAGCGCAGCGCCGGCCAGGATCCCGACGCGGCGGCCCAGCGTTCGGCCGACACCGTCGAGGGCTACCTCCAGTAGGCGGGAGCCCTCGGCGGTCCGCCGCCGAGGAGAACCCCTCGATTCAGCGTCAGCGTCAGCGCCGGCGCCTCAGCGCCCCGGCATGCGCCGGTTGAGCGCCGGCGCCGCCACGCCCAGGAGCCCGCGCAGGTTGCCGATCGTCACGTCCAGCCAGTCGAACGAGTCGCGCCACACCGCGATCTGGCCGTCGCGGACGACGAAGCGCCCGTAGACCCAGAAGCGGGTGGCGAAGCGGCGGAACGTCAGCTCGTCCACGCGGTCCGTCAGCACGACGTTCCCTTCGGCGGCCACGTGGTGGAGATGCACGTTGAAGCCCAGGCGGTCGGGGCGGATCATCGGTCGGGCCAGGAGCTCGAGCCGGTCCCGGCCGTGGACCGTCGGGAGCGACACGTTGATGTACTCGAGGTCCTCGGTGACGAGCTCGAGCGCGGCGTCAACGTCGAAGCGGGCCCACGCCTCGAGGAACGAGACGACGACGTCCGCCGGCGCCGCCGTGGCGGCCGGAGTGGTGGAGCGCTGCGGAGTGGACACGGGGCACCCTCACTTCGTGGTCGGGGTCTCAGACGGTAGTGGCGCCCCGGGAGCGCCGCCAAAGGCGCCAGAAGTACGGTCCCACGGCCAGCGCCACGAACACGGCGAGTGCCAGGAGGAACAGCGGGATGTAGCTGCCGTAGCCGCCGTAGGCGAAGGCGACGGTGTGCGTGCCGGGACCGACCACGACGCCGACCACCGCCGGCGCCACCATCACCGTCGGCTCCGGATGGCCGTCCACGGTGGCGGTCCACCCCGGGTCGAAGGACGCACTGAGGACCACGGTGGCTCGCCGGTTGGTGCGCACGACCGCGCTGGCCCTGCCCTGCGCGAGGTTGGCGTGTTCGACCACCACGTGGCCCGGGGGACCCGTGAGCTGCGTGGCATCCGTGGCGGTGGGCGGCGACGCCTCGTTCCCGTTGAATGCCACGGTGAGGTCTCGGTCGTTGGCGAGCAGGGCGGAATTCAACAGGTCGACGCTCTGGGATCCGACGTCGGCCCGCGTTGCGGTGAACACGCCGGTCGTGTCGTACACGTGGATATATCCAGGCTGCGGCAGCGCCCACAGGCAGTAGTTGCCGTTGCATCCGATCTGCTGGGCCGGGACCGGCGGTTGGCGACTCGGTCCCGCCGACGGCGTGAGGATGTACCCGATGCCGAACAGGGGATAGTCGCCCGGGTTGGTGTCGTTGAAGTAGTACTCGGGGTCGGTCATGAGCGACGCGGTGCGCAGCGTGTAGCCGACCTCGTCGATGTCCTTGCTCTCCAGGTACTTGAAGACGGGGACGTCGCCCACGGTGAAGTTGGCGCCCCAGTTGGTGGGTTGGCCCGCGTAGACCCGCCCACGGGGATGCGACTGGACGTAGGCGAGCAACGAGTCGATCTGGGGGTCCAGGGCGGCGTCGTCGGCGGCCTGCAGGTTCACGTTGGACTTGTTGCCGCTGTTGTAGGTGTCCATCGACGTCCAGGCCGGGACGAGGAGCACCACCAGCGCTGCGACGCAGAGGCCGGCGACGAGGACTCGCCCGGTGGGCTGCGTCCAGCCGCCGCCGTCGGTCCTCGGGCAGGAGCTTCCGCGCCGCTTCGACGACGAAACGCCCGACGAACACGATGCCGACCCCGGCGATGAAGATGCCCGAGAGCTGCACCCCCATCTGGAAGCGGCGGATGAAGACGTCGGAGGTACCGGGGAGGATCGAGTACAGGCCGCCAAAGGTCGTGCGCCCGAACGTCATCAGGAGGGTGACCACGAAGATGACCAGCAGCGCACGGCCGACGACGAACGTTCGCCACCGCCACACGCACACGAGAGTCCGACGCCGACGAAGATCGTGATGATCGGGAACCAGTGTAAGGAGTCGAACACGCGGCCCGTGATGAGCAGCCAGAGGAAGTGGCGGGCGCCGTAGCCGTTCTCGAGCCCGGTCCCCTCCAGGACCTGGTTGCGTGCCGCCCAGTGGGACTGCGCGAGCACCGGCACGATGACCCAGGCCGAGGCGAGCAGCGCCGAGGCCGCCGACCAGCACCGTCCGTCCGAGCCGACGCCACAGGTCGGACGGCACGACGAACGGCCACACGACCAGCGCCACGAACGCGAGGTAGCCCGTCTCGAAGTGGAGGGCCGACCGTCGCCATGATGAAGAAGACGGCCGGCAGCACGGATCGGCGGATCGAGTGCCGCGCGTCGATGGCGCGGTAGCTGAAGGCCCACGCCAGGGGCAGCGTCCACGACGCCCACAGCTGCGTCCAGACGCCGTAGCCGCGCCAGATGTAGGCCATGTCCTCGTAGCCGATGCCGGCCGACGAGGCGAGCAAGGGCGACACGGCCGCGGCCGCGGCGGCCGTCCAGCGACCGAGCCCGAACAGCCGCGCCGACCAGTAGATCGACCAGCGGCCACAGCGCGAGCAGCAGGTACATCGACCAGCGGAAGACCGTGTTCGGGTCGAAGACCGTGCCGAAGACGCCCGAGATCATCGACGGCAGGCTCTGGTAGTGCAGGAACTGCGGCGAGCCGAGCCCGAGGTAGGGGAACCAGCTCGTGAGCGGCGAGTGGCCGGCGCTCAGCCGGGCCGACGCGAAGCGCACCATCTGTTCGTGGATCGAGCTGTCGTCGAGATACGGCACCGCCGTCAGCTCGGGACGGAGCTCCCACAGGCCCACACGATGGCGATGACGACGAGCGACCAGGCACGTCCACCACGACTTCCCCGGGCCGCGGCGGCGACCAGGTCGTCCAGCGGCGCCACGTCGTCGGCGGCCGTCACCGTCGTCGTGCTCACGAGGTCTCGCGGCTGGTCGGCAAGCCCGACGACCGAGCGGCGCCGGCCACGACCAGGCCGACCGCGATCGGCAACGTTCGCCGCCGGACGGGTCGGGCGCCCGTGGGCGGAGTCGGCGCCGGGTCATGTTCTCAAACGATCCGGCACCACGGTGTCATGCCGGTACCCGGCGCAGTGGCGTGGCGTCGGTAACATCGCCCCAGCCCCGGGCAACCCAGGGCAACCCAGGGGCTGTAGCTCAGTGGTCAGAGCAGGGGACTCATAATCCCTGGGTCGTGGGTTCGATCCCCACCAGCCCTACGATCCCGAGTCTCTCGGGACCGTCCCTCCGCGGCCGCTACTCCTCGTCGCCGGCCGCCCAGGCGACCGCGCCGCCGGTGAGGTTCTCCGCCGTCCAGCCCGGCATCGCTCAGCGCCTTGGCGGCCGCGGCCGATCGCCCGCCGACGTGGCAGGCCACCACGATCGTCGTGTCGCGCGGCAGCTCGTCGAGGCGGTCACCGAGCTGGCCGAGCGGGATGTTGACGCCGATCGGGGTAGGCCCAGGCCTCCACCTCGTCGGGCTCGCGCACGTCGAGGAGGAACACGTCCTCGCCGCGGGCGAGGCGCGCCTTGACCTCTTCGGGCTCGACCTCGGCGTAGGGCATCAGCCCACCCTATGAGCCCGCCGCACGGCCGGGCGTCAGCCCGCACCCAATGCCGTCCCCGCCGCCGGTACGCCGGTACGCTCGATGGCCATACCTCGGAAGTTCCTCAACGAGGACGAGGAGTTGCTGGCCGAGTTGCGTCCGCACTGGATCTTCCTCTTCGGCCCGCTCTTCACCTCCATCGCGGTGTGGGCCGCCATCATCGTCATCCTCATCGTGTGGCAGAACCCGCCGAGTTGGACGAACTACCCGGTCGTGATCTTCGCCCTCATCCCCGGGCTGTGGCTGCTGGGCCGCTACGTCCGCTGGCGGTCGTACGACGTGGCGCTCACGTCGACGCGCATCCTGGTGCGCCAGGGCATCTTCGGCCGCGACACCGTGCAGCTGCGGCTCCAGCGCGTCACCGAGGTCAACATCCGCCAGGAGCTCATCGAGCGGCTCCTCCAGTACGGGCAGCCTCGTCATCGACGTCCAGGGTGAGGACGACTCGATGACGCTCGAGTACATGCGCAAGCCGGCCATCGTCCAACGCGTCATCAACTCGCAGATCAACGAGATCGTGGGCGGGGGCAGCCGCGAGCCGATTCCCGCGGACATGCTGCCGCACGAGCAGCGCGGCCGGGGGCGCCACGCGCGCCGACGACTACTACGACGAGCGCCCCCACAACCCGCCCGACGACGAGCACGACACGCCGCCCTTCGGCGTCGGCGGCTCGGCGACCGACCCCGCCGGCACGTCACGCACGCCAACCACATCCAGTGCGCCGACCTCGAGCTCGAGCTCCACCACGCCGGCCGCCGGCGCCCTCCCCTTCGAGATACGCGACCGCCTCATCGAGCTCGACGACCTGCGCCGCCGCGGCATCCTCTCCGATGAGGAGTTCGCGGCCAAGAAGAGCCAGCTGCTCGATCGCATCTGACGACCCCTCCTGGGCTCCACCCGCATCAGACCGGTGGACCCTCGCCGGCCCTGGTGGAAGACTTCTTTCACCCCGGTTGCGGGGACGAGAGAAGAGGACGCTCGATGCACGCACACGTGGTCCATGTCGACATTCAGGATGTCGGTGAGGCGGTCAAAGGCCTCGAGGAGACGGTGATTCCCAACCTGAAGCAGGCGCCGGGGTTGATCGGCGGGTACTTCGTGGCTGTCGACGACACGCACGGCGTCTCCGTCGCGGTCTTCGACACCGAGGAGCAGGCGAGGACGGCGGCGCCGCCTGAGGGCGGAGGCAGTTCTGGCGTCACGATTTCCAAGGTGCAGGTCGGCCCCGTCGTCGGGTCTGCCTAGGCACCGAGCACGGAAGAGGCCCGCCAAGGCCGCGGACTACCGTTGAGCAGGTGAGCCCCCCTCGATACCGCTGCGACGCCTGCGGCAACCTCACCCGCTTCGACGTCACGATCTCGCAGACGACCAAGTCGTTCCACCACTACACCGTCGGCGGCGAGCTGATGGTCGAGGAAGAGGAGATCGTGTCGCGCCACGTCGACGAGGTGGTCTGCCGCTGGTGCGGGCACGGGCGCAGCGTGGTCGAGATCACCGACGAGGAGCACACCGAGCCGGACGCGTCGTCGAAGGCGTCGTGACCGAGCCGCCGGCCGACATCCTGCGCCGGCTGCGTCCCATCCCGACCACGAACGGCCCGCCGACCACCCCTCCCCGCGACGTCGTCGGGCGTCGCTCTCGACGGCCGTGCCGGTCCGCATCGACGTGGTCGAGGCCACCGCGCCGGTTCTGCTCCTCTTCCTCTCGGCGGACTGCCTCGGCTGCCGCGACCTGTGGGCGGGCCTCGCCGAGCTGCAAGCCGGTCTCGGCCGCGACGCCCGCCTGGCCGTCGTGACCAAGGAGCCGCCGGCCGAGGACCCGGCCGCCATCGCCGCCCTCGCCGCCGACACCGGCGGCCGCCTCCGCGCCCCGGTCGTCATGAGCTACTGCCGCCTTCGCGCGACTACCGCGCCGCGGCGCCCTTCCTCGCCCTCGCCACGCCCGACGCGGTGCTGACCGAGGGGGTGGCCTGGGGCGTCGAAGAGACCCTGCAGACCGCCCTCGCCGCCCTGAGCGCGCCGGCCACCGGCGACTGAGCGGTGCCACGCCCTGTCACACCCCCTGGTCATCCTTGGCGCGAAGAGAGAGGGTCAACGCCATGCCGCTTTCCAGGGAGACCGACACCGACATCGAGCCCGAAGCCGGGCTCACCATCGACTGCGACCGCTGCGCGCTGCAGGCGACCGACGCCTGCGACGACTGCGTCGTCAGCTTCCTGCTCGGGCGCGAGCCCGACGATGCCGTCGTCATCGACGCCGACGAAGCGCGCGCCATGCGGATGCTCGAGCGCGCCGGCCTCGTGCCGACCCTGCGCTTCAGCAACCGGGCCGGCTAGCGCCACCGCGGGTGGCGCGTGAAGCGTCACCTGCTCGTCACCAACGACTTCCCGCCCAAGGTCGGCGGCATCCAGAACTACCTCTGGGAGCTGTGGAGCCGCCTCGACCCCGCGTCCTTCGTCGTGCTGACGGCCACCTCGGACAGCGGGGCCGCCGCCTTCGACGCCGCCCAGGCCGCCCGCGGCGTGCGGATCGAGCGGGTGCCCGGCTCCATCCTGTTCTTCCCGACGCCACATGCGCAGCGCGCCGTCGACGAATGCGTGCGCGACCACGGCATCGACCTCGTCCTCCTCGACCCCGCGCTGCCGCTCGGACTGCTCGGGCCGCGCCTCGGCGTGCCCTACGGCGTCATCCTCCACGGCGCCGAGGTCACGGTGCCGGGCCGCGTGCCCGGTCCGCGCGCCGCGCTGGCCCGCGTCCTGCGCGGTGCGTCGATCGTCCTCTCCGCCGGGGGCTACCCGGCCGCCGAGGGACGCCGCGCCGCGCCGGGCCTCACCGCGCCGGTGGTCGAGATCCCTCCCGGCGTCGACACCAGCGCCATCGTCCCGCTCAAGGCGCCCGAACGCCGCGCCGCCCGGGCCCGCCTCGGCCTGCCCGCCGACCGGAGCCACTCGCTCGTCGAGCGTGAGCCGGCTGGTCCCGCGCAAGGGCATGGACGTGCTGATCGAGGCGGCCGACCGGCTGGCCCCCTCGTACCCCGATCTCGTCGTCGCCATCGGCGGTGACGGGCGCGAGCTGGCGCGGCTCGCGCGCCTGGCCGCCGACAGCCCGGTCGACGTGCGGGTGCTCGGGCGGGTCAGCGACGAGGATCGGGCCGGGCCTCCTCGGCGCCGCCGACGTCTTCGTCATGGCCTGCCGCAACCGCTGGTGGGGCCTCGAGCAGGAGGGGTTCGGCATCGTCTTCCTGGAGGCGGCCGCCGCCGGCGTGCCCCAGGTCGCCGGAGACAGCGGCGGCGCCTCCGAGGCGGTGCTCGACGGGGTGACGGGCCTGGTGGTGGACGACCCCGCGGACCCGGGGACGGTGGCCGAGGCCCTGCGCACGCTGCTGGCCGACCCCCCGCTCCGGCGGCGGATGGGCCGGGCCGCCCGAACTCGGGTGCAGGAATCCTTCGACAACGACGTTCTCGCTTCTAGGCTGGCCGAAGCGCTGGCTGGAGTGGCAGTCTGACGCCCGCCGGGCGGAACGGCAGGAGAGGAAGGAACCAAGCACCGTGGCCGATCAAGCCACAGAGCACATCTCGGTGTCGGCATCGCCCGAGCGCTGCTTTGCCGTCGCGGCCGACCTCGAGCAGTACCCCGAGTGGGCCGCCGACATCAAGGAAGTCGAGATCAAGGAGCGCGACGAGCAGGGGCGCCCGCTGCTCGTCACGTTCCGGGCCGCCGCCTTCGGGCGCAGCACGAGCTACACGCTCGCGTACGACTACTCCGACGCGCCCCACATCCTCTCCTGGAAGCTGACCCAGGGCGACATCACCACCAAGCTCGACGGCAGCTACGTCTTCGATCCCGGCGAGGGTGGCACCACCGACGTCACGTACCACCTCGAGGCGGAGCTGCGAGTGCCCATCCCGGGGTTCATCAAGATGCGGGCCACGAGCCGCATCATGTCGACGGCCATGCGAGAGCTGAAGGCGCGGGTCGAGTCGACCTCGTGAGTTCTGGCGCGCGCCGGCCCGACGCGGCCGGCGTGTCCTACGGGATCGACATCGGCGGCACCAAGGTGCTCGGCGTCGCGCTCGGCCCCGACAACGACATCGTCGGCGAGGCGCGCGTCCCCACCCCGACGGGCAGCCGCGAGATCGGGGGCAGCCACGTCGCCGACGCCGTCGCGTTGGTCACCGACGAGCTCGACCGCACCCTGGGCGCCGACCGCGGCGGGCGCGCCCATCGGCGTCGGCGCGCCCGGCATGGTCGACCGTCAGGGCCGGCTGCGCTTCGCGCCGAACCTGCCCCAGGCGCACGGGGTGGACTGGACGGCGCTGATCGGCGACCGGCTGCCCGGGCGGTCGATCGTGATCGAGAACGACGCCAACCTCGCCGTGCTGGCCGAGCACCGGCTTGGGCGCCGCTCGCGGCCTGCACCACGTCGTCATGGTCACGCTCGGGACCGGGATCGGCGGAGGGATCGTCGCGGACGACCGGGTGCAGGTGGGTGCGACCGGGTTCGCCGGTGAGATCGGTCACATGGTGGTCGATCCGACCGGACCGCCCTGTCCCTGCGGGCGGCGGGGCTGCTGGGAGCGCTTCGCCTCGGGCGCCGGGTTGGGGGTACTCGCCCGCGAGGCGGCGCTGGCCGGCCGGCTCGGCGAAGTGGTGCGCCTGGCGGGCGGCGATCCCGAGAGCGTGCGCGGTGAGGACGTCTCGGCCGCGGCGGCAGCGGGTGACGCGGCGGCGCGGCGCGTCATCGAAGAGGTCGGCTGGTGGATCGGTTTCGGCCTGGCCAACCTGGCCTGCGTCGTCGATCCCGAGTGCTTCGTCCTCGGCGGCGGCGTCGTCGAGGCCGGCGAGTCTGCTGGTCGACGCCGCGCGGGCGACGTTCGACGAGCTCGTGGAGGGCGACGACCGTCGGCCGTTGGCCGCCATCGTGCCCGCCGCCTTCGGCGAACGGGCCGGCGCCGTCGGCGCCGCGCTGGCGGCGCGCCAGGGCGGGCTGTGGTGATGCGGACCGGCATCGTCCTGCCGACCTTCCGCGACACGCCCGACGAGGCGTTCGCCGTTGCGCACGAGGCCGTCGCGGCCGGCGTCGACGGCGTCTTCTGTTACGACCACATCTGGCCCATCGGCCAACCGGAGCGGCCGGCGCTGGCGCCCTTTCCCGATCCTCGGTGCGCTCGCGGCGCGGCTCGGCGCCCAAGCGGCGACGGGCGACGGCGGCCCGTTCCTCGGGCACGCTGGTCGCCCGGGTCGGTCTCGCGCCCAGACGCCGTGTTGGCGTCGCAGTTCGTCGCGCTCGAACACCTGGCGCCCGGCCGGGTCATCGCCGGACTCGGCACCGGGGACAGGCTGAGCGAGGAGGAGAACCGCGCCTACGGCATTCCCTTCGGCTCGGCGGCCGAGCGCCGCGCCGAAATGGTCGATGCTCGGGCCGTGAGCTCGTCGACGCCGGACTGACGGTCTGGATCGCGGGCGGAACGGTCGGGCGCACCGAGGAGGCGCGCTCGGCGGGCGCGGCGCTCAACGTGTGGGACGCCGAGCCCGCGCTCGTGGCCGAGCGCTCGGCCGGGGCCGATGGCATCGAGGTCACGTGGGCCGGTCCGCCGCCCGCGGCGACGCCCCCGTTGGCGGACCGTGTGCGGGAGCTGCACCGACGCAGGTGCGACCTGGGTGATCTTCGGCTGGCCGGTCGATCTCGAGGAGCTCGTGGCGGCCGGGCGCGGCCCGGCCTCGGCCGTGCGGTCCGGTGAGGCCAAGAGCGGGTCGTAGACTCAATCGATGGAGTTCCGCCGGATCAACGGGCTGCCGCCCTACGTCTTCGCCACCATCAACGACCTGAAGGACGAGTCGCGGCGAGCCGGCCGCGACGTCATCGACCTCGGGCTTCGGCAACCCCGACCTGCCCTCGCCCGACGTCGCGGTGGAGAAGCTGGCCGAGGCCGCCCACAACCCGCGCAACCACCGCTACTCGGCCTCGCGCGGCATCCCCAAGCTGCGCAGCGCCATCACCGACCTCTACCTGCGCAAGTTCGGCGTCGAGCTCGACCCCGAGACCGAGGTGGTCACCACCATCGGCGCCAAGGAGGGCTTCTCCCACCTCATGTGGGTGCTGCTCGGCCCCGGCGACACCGCGCTCGTGCCCTCGCCGTCCTACCCGATCCACATCTGGGCGCCGCTCTTCGCCGGCGCCGACGTCCGCCAGGTGCCGCTGCGGGGCCCCGAGGTCTCCGACGACGGGGCTCCCGACCCGGGCGAGGACTTCTTCGACGGCCTCATGGACGCTGGGAGGAGTCGTGGCCCAAGCCGCGGGTCATCGTGCTCTCGTTCCCGCACAACCCGACGACCGCCTGCGTCGACCTCGTCGTTCATGGAGCGCCTGGTCGCCTTCGCCCGCGAGCACGACGTCGTCCTGGTGCACGACTTCGCCTACGCCGACCTCGGCTTCGACGGCTACGAGCCGCCGTCGATCCTCGCAGGTGCCCGGGGCCAAGGACGTGGCGGTCGAGCTCTACACCATGACCAAGTCCTTCTCCATGGCCGGCTGGCGGGTCGGCTTCGTGGTCGGCAACCGCGAGATCGTGCCAGGCCCTGACCAAGCTCAAGACGCTACCTCGACTACGGGACGTTCCAGCCCATCCAGATCGCGGCCATCGTGACCATGAACGAGGCGCCCGACTACCCCAAGGAGATCAACGAGATCTACCAGTCCCGCCGCGACGCCCTGTGCGACGGCCTCAACCGCATCGGCTGGGACCTCGTGCCGCCCAAGGGGACCATGTTCGTCTGGGCGCCCATCCCCGAGCCCTACCGGGAGATGGGCTCGCTCGAGTTCTCGAAGTACCTGGTCAACGAGGCCGACGTCGCCACCTCGCCGGGCGTCGGGTTCGGCCCCGGCGGCGACGGCCACGTGCGCTTCGCCCTCATCGAGAACGAGCAGCGCATCGGCCAGGCCGTGCGCAACCTGCGCGGCGCCCTGACCAAGCTGGGCTGATCCGAGCCGCTGCCGTCAGGGCAGGCCGGCGCCCGCCACGGTCGTCCGCACCTTCTCGATGGCGCCGTGGCGCTCGACCCGTGCCTTGGCGTCGTGGCTGTCGGGCGCGGTGACCAGGTAGAGGGTGCGGCGGTCCTCGTCGCCCAGCATGCAGGCGAAGCAGTTCGTCGACGTGGCGACTCGCTCGAGCACGTCGCCCCCTTCGGCGACCCGGACGCACTCGGCGCCGAGCGCGTTGGCGACCCAGACCGTGTTGTCCGCGCACAGGCAGATGCCGTCGGGCGCGACGCCCGGGAGCGCGGCCCACTCGCGGCGGTTGGTCAGGGTGCCGTCCGCCTCGCGATCGAAGGCGGTGAGGCGGCCGCCCATGCTCTCGGCGATGATCAGCGTGGCGCCGTCGTCGGTGATGACGGCGCCGTTGGGGAAGGCGATGTCGGCCGCGGCCTCGTAGCTGGTGCCGTCGGGGTCCACCCGGACCAGCGAGGCGGGCGCGATCTGCGCTCGCATCGATCGTCGCCGTCGTAGAGGCCGTCGAGGTCGAAGCCGAAGTTGCCGGCGTAGGCCTGGCCGTTGGTCGCCACGACCATGTCGTTGGCGTGCCAGGTGGCCCAGGGCTGTGAGATCGCCGTGCTGCACCATGCGTGCCGTCGACCTCCCGGCGCATGACGGCGCGGTCGAGGCGGGAGTTGATGAGGAGGCGGCCGTCGGGCAGCCAGCCGAGGCCGGCCGGCTCGCCGTCGAAGGCGACCTCGAGCGCGGCGCTCGCCGTCGGGCGACACCGAGAAGACGGCGTGGTCGAAGAAGTCCGAGTACCACAGCCGGCCCTCGTGCCAGCGTGGGCACTCGCCGAAGAAGAGGCCCGGAGAGGAACGGCTCGGCGGTCAGGGTCTCGGTCGTCACTGGTACACCTCCCTGGCGCGCCTGGCGATCGGCCCGCAGTTCAGCACAGCGCCGTGCTCCCCGGTGCGCTGGCGCCGCTCCGCGGGGCGGTACCTTGGACACCGTGACGTACTGGGTGCTCAAGGCGGTCCTGACCCCGATCTTCTTCGTGCTGTTGCGGGTCAAGGTGGAGGGGCGGGAGAACATCCCGAAGCACGGCCCGGCGGTGCTGGCGGCCAACCACCAGTCCTTCTGCGACTCGTTCTTCATCCCGCTCGTGGTGCGGCGCAAGGTGACCTTCCTGGCCAAGGCGGAGTACTTCGACTCGTGGAAGACGGCCTGGTTCTTCCGGGCCGCCGGCCAGATCCCCATCCGCCGCGGCGGCGGCAGCGCCTCGGAGCGGGCGCTCGAGACGGCCCGCGTCGACGTGCTCGGGCAAGGGCCGCCTGCTCGGCCTCTACCCCGAGGGCACGCGCACGCTCGACCAGTACGTGCACAAGGGTCGGACCGGCGTGACGCGGCTCTCCCGCGAATGTGGCGTGCCGATCATCCCGGTGGGCGTCATCGGCACGGTGGACGTGCAGCCGGTCAACTCCAACTTCATGCGGCCGTTCAAGACGGTGACGATCCGCTTCGGCGAGCCCATGCAGATGGACCCGCCCGAGAACCCCGACGACCCGCTGGAGGACCACGACCACACCGAGTGTCGCGCCTTCACCGACGAGCTGATGCACGAGATCGCCCGTCTGTCCGAGCGCGAGTACGTCGACGAGTACGTGCCCGCACGCGCGAGCGCTGCGGCGTCCTGAACGTATCCGCAGCCCAGGGGATTCGTCAGCCTTTCGAAACAGTCAGTTCACATTGACCGCCTAACGTTGGGGTCATGGCTGGCTACGTCGTCCGGATCGCCCTGCCTGATCGACCCGGTGCGTTGGGCCTGGTGGCCAGCCGCATCGGCGCCGTCGGCGGCGACATCGTGGCCATCAACATCTTGGAGCGCGATGGACGGCCACGCCGTCGACGAGTTCGTCATCGAGATCGGCGGGGGCGATCTGATCGAGCTGCTGCACAACGAGATCCACGAGGTCGACGGCGTCGTCGGTCCTCGAGATCCGCGCCGCGGACACTACGACGTCGGCGGGCTGACCAGATAGGCGCACACGTGGGCGCCGTCCATGAGGTGCGCGACCCGCTCCACCGTTGCGCCGGGGAGCGCTTCGCGTATGAACGCAAGCTCACTCGAGCAGGCCTGCGAGAACCCGTGGGCGACGGTCAGGATGGCGCAGTTGTGCTCGGTGATGCGCCAGCTGCCGTCGTCGAGACGCTCAGCCTCGGCCAGGTAGCCGTCCTCGTCGAGGATGGCGGTCAGCGCGGCGACCTGCTCGTCGAACGGGAGGTTGGCGGTACGCGGGCAGGGCACCCGCGACCCGACGCCGCCGCCGTTGCTCGAAGAGCTCGTCGACCTGGGTCGCGTCCGGCCCGCCCAGGTACCCGAGCAGCTCGGTCGTCAGGTCGCCGTAGCGCTTGGGGTAGAGCGCCTCGGCGGCGGACGTCAGCTCGTAGACGTGACGGGGCCGGCCCCGGCGGGCGCCTTCGGGGACCTCGTCGTGGTGCGCGAGCAGGCCGTCCTCTTCGAGCCGCGCCAGCTGCAGTCGGATGGCGGCCGGTGTCAGCGCCAGCGCCCGGGCGACGGCCAGCGCATCGAGCGGCCCCTGGCGCTTGAGCAGGTTGAGGATGGCGCGTCGGGTGGTCGGCAATTGTCGAGCGGCGATTCGTCGAACCGCGTCTCGGTCGGCTCCCCGGCGGTCGCGTGCTCGGTCGTCACGGCAGGATGAGGTGCACGTCGCCGAACTCGTGCCACAGGTAGCCCTCGGCGAGGGCGGCTGCGTAGGACGCCTCGAGCAACGGCCGGCCGGCGATGGCCTCGAGCATGGCCAGGTGCGACGCCTCCGGCTCGTGCCACCCGGTCAGGAAGCCGTCGATGGAGCGCACCGGCCGCTCGGGCGACACGACGGTCTCGGTCCAGCCCTCGCCCGGGTGCACGTGGCCATGTTCGTCGACCACCGACTCGAGGGCGCGCACCACGGTGGTGCCGATGGCGATGACCCGCCCGCCCGATCGCCGGGCGTCGTTGACCCGGTGGGCCGTCGACGAGCGAGACCTTGAAGTACTCGGCGTAGGGCGGTTCGTTCGCCTCGAGCGAGGCCACGCCGGTGTGCAGGAGCACCGGCGCGACGCCGACGCCCTTGGCCACCAGCCGGGTGAGCACCTCGGGCGTGAAGGGTCGGCCGGCACTCGGCATCTCGGCCGACCCGGGCTCGGTGGCGTACACGTTCTGGTAGGCGGTGATCGGGTAGCTGCCGTGCACGTAGCCGTAGCGGATCGGTCGCCCGTGGCGGGCCAGGTAGCTGTGCAGGCGCTCGGGCGTCTCGATCTGGGAGACCCACAGGCGCACGCCGGAGCCGCCCGGGCCGGGGGAGTAGGCGGCCAGCAGTGCGACGTGGCCACCGCCGGGCAGCTCGATCACATCGCCGGGCGACGCGCCGAGAAACGCGCTGGCCGTCCCGGCGGACCTCGACGGTCCACAGCCCGGCCGGCAGCTGCGTCGAGAGGTGGACCTGGACGGGCGAGCCGTCGGGCGCTGTGCCGTCGAGCTCGGCCGCCAGCGTGCCCGGAGGTGTTGATCACGACGAGATCGCCCTCGTCCAGGAAGCGCGGCAGCTCGGAGAAGTTCGAGTGCACGAGCGCGCCGTCGGACCTGGTGGCGACCAGCATGCGCACCGAGTCGCGCGTCATGCCGCGGTACTCGGGCGGTGACGGCGCCTCGAGCTCGGGCGGGAGGGAGAAGGAGAGCGGGTGCAGCTCGGGCAGACGACGGACGCCGGATCCCCCCGCCATCGAAGTGGACGTGGGCGTCGAAGTCGGTGCCGGGACCGGCGCGGTCAGGGCGGTCATGCCGCTGCTCCGCTCGAGACGAGCTCGGCGGCCCGGTAGCGGCCGCTCGGGACGGTCGCTCCCGATGAGGTCCAGGAAGGCGGGCACCACGGCGGCGGGCTCGGGCCGGTCGGAGATGTCCTCGCCGGGGAAGGCCGCCTGGTGCATCACCGTGCGCAGGTCGCCGGGGTCGACCGACCACACGGTGAGAGCGGGGAACTCGACGGCGAGCACGGCGCCCAGGTGTTCGAGCGCGGCCTTGCCGGCGCCGTAGCCGCCCCAGCCCTCGTAGGCCTCGACGCCGGCGTCGGAGGTGATGTCGAGCACGCGTGGGTGTGGTGCAGTCGAGCAGGAGCGGGAGCGCGTCCTGCACCAGTCCGAGCGGCGCGACGACGTTGACCTCGAAGGCGACGCGGAGTTCGTCGAGCGGGTAGTCGCCCAGCGAGGGGAGGGGCGACGCGCCGAGGGTGCCGGCGTTGTTCACGAGGAGGTCGAGGCCGCCGAGCTCGAACGCGGCGCCGGTCAAGGCCTGGCGATGGTCGGCGTCGGTGATGTCACCGGCGATCGCCACGACACGCGCCCCGGTCGACGGCATGGGCTCGGATGCGATCGGCCGCCTCGTCGAGCGTCGTGCGGTCCCGCCCGTCGATCACCACCGACCAGCCGGCTCGCGGCCAACCCGGTCGCCAGCGCCTGTCCGAGTCCCCGGGATGCCCCTGTCACGATCGCCACGCTCATGGCTGCCACCCTTCTGAGCGGCCGGACCGCTCTCCAGGTCAATATAACAAGGATTCCCTTGCTTTATTTCGCAGGAGCTCAACCTGGGGTGGGATCGACCTCTTGGGACCACGCGGACGTGGTCGCACTCCCGGCGAAGCCGCCGTCGCCGCCGTAGGTGGCGGTCGCGGAGCCGGTGCCGACCGGGAGCGTCGCGGTCGTGAGGGTCGCCTGGCCGTACGCCACGGAGCCGGTGCCGATGACGGTGCCGTCGTAGGAGAACGTGACCGTGCCGGTCTCGCCCGAGCCGGTGGATGGGAACACGCTGGCCGTGAAGGTGACCGGCTGTCCCGAGGTCGACGGGTTGGACGAACTGCCGAGCGCCAACTCGGTCGACGCCCGGCTCACGGTGACCAGTGCGGCGTTGCCCGACACGCTGGCGCCGAAGTCGGCGTTGCCGGCGAAGGAGGCGGTGATGGAGTTCACGCCGAGGGGAAGGGTGGTGAGGAGCATGCTCGTGGTGGTCACACCTCCGCTCGTCGTCAACGTCGACGTGCCGATGGGCGTGCCGTTGTCGGCGAAGGTGACGATTCCCGAAGGGTTCGCCGTCCCGGCGTTGGCCGCCACGGTGGCGGTGAAGGAGACCGCCTCATCGGTGGTCGACGTGTGCGACGACGCGGTGATGGAGGTGGTGGTCGGTTGGGGCGCGACGGTCTCGGTGACGGCCGCCCTCGCGGGCAAGAAGTCGGCGCTCCCGTTGTAGGTGGCGACGATGGAGTGGGTTGCATCGGCGTCGTAGGTCTCGGCACAGGTGACCAGCGGCGGGTCGGACGACGAGAGGGTGCGCGACGGGCAGCCGGTGATCGGGTTCCCACCGTCGCTCAGCGACACCATGCCGCTCGCCCGGCCGGCCCCGGGTGCGGCGGCGGCCACCGACACGGTGTAGGTGACCTGCTGGCCGGGGACGGCGTCGGCGGGTGTCGCCGCGATCGTGACGTTCGTGTCGTCCGGGCGGACGAGCTGCGCATCGACCGCGGAGGTGCTGGCGCCGAAGAGGACGTCCCCGCCGTAGGTCGCGGTGACCGGCTGCGATCCCACCGGGAGGTCCGCGGTGTCGAGGGTGGCAGTCGTCACGCCGGCTGCGGTCGCCACCGGGGTGCTGCCGAGCAGGATGCCACCAGCGCGAAACGCCACCGAACCGGTCGGCACCGAGCCCGACGCGGGCGTCACCGTGGCCGTGAAGCGCACGTCCTGCCCGAACACCGATGTCGCGACATTGCTCTTGACGCTGACGGCCGTGACCGACGCCGGCGCGCCGCCAACGAGGCCGAGTGCGTTCGGGTGCGAGTAATCGGCGGTCGCAAAATCACGCACCGTGGCGAACGTTCCGCTGAAGGAGCCGGTTGCCACGACGTACTCGGAACCCGGCGAGGGGGTGAACCCGTCCTCGAACACCGGAGCGACGCTGCCGTCGAGCGCTAACGTCCCGTTGTCGATCCTGCCGTAGTCCGACGCGGAGCTCGGCGGACCATTGATCCCGAAGGCGAGCAGCCCGTTCGACGCATTCGTGAGCGAGGATGCCCGCTCCAGATCGATCACGCCGCCCGGTGCGACCGCGACGGTGCCGGCGTTGGTCAGGGTCGACGCGGAGGCGCTGCCGACGGTGACCGTGCCGAACACCTCGAACGTCCCCGTGTTGGTGATGGGGCCGCCCAGGGTGAGCGTGGCCGTGCCGGGGCCCGAGGGCCCGGCGGTCAGCGTCCCGTCGTTGTCCAGCCCCGAAGAGACCGACAGCGTCGCGCCGCCGGATCCAGCGTCTGGGGTGCCCCCGGACCCGACGGTCAGCGAGCTTCCCTGCGCGACCGTGAGCTCGCCCAGCACGATGGTGGCGCTCTGGTCGACGACCGAGGCGCCGCCGGGGATGCACGCGTCTACACCCGCACCATCCGGGACGCCCGTGCTCCAGTTGCCCGCGGTGCCCCAGTCGGTCGTCCCGGCGCCGCCCGTCCAGATGTCGGTGCAGTTGAGCACGGTGTCGGCCGCGGGCGCGACGCCGATGCCGATGGCGCCGGAGATGGCCAGGCCGCCGGCGGCCACGAAGAGGCAGGCCACCGTTGCGCCAAGACTCCGGACCGCGTGCCGGCGGGCTCCGCGGCGCAGGCCCGGCGGAGTCGGATGGCGAGGTCCCACGGTGCCCTCCCAGCGTCCGTGCTGCGTGGCGCACCGGTCGTGGACGCCGCGCAGCGTTCCTCCAACAGTGTGCCCCCTCGAGGTGTGGGCCGGGAGGAAAATCAAGACCACGTGACGCAGCATTCGTGCGTCGCCGTCCTGGTCTGTCCGATGGCCCGCCCCTAGGCCGGTTCGGTGACCGCCCACCCCCGGGACTTCGCGACCGTGCGACCCCAGACGGCGTAGGTGGCGTCGGCGAGCTCGACGGGGAGCTGGGGCTCGAAGACGGTCTCGGCCGCCCAGAGGGCCGCCAGCTCACTCGAGCGACGACCACACCCCCTCGGCCAACCCGGCCATGGTGGCGGCGCCGAGCGCGGTCGACTCGAGGGCGCGCGGCCGCGAGACGGGCATGCGGCTCTGTTCGGCTTGGAGCTCGAGGAGGAGGTCCATGGTGGCGGCGCCCCCGTCCGCCCGCAGCGCGGAGAGTGGGAAGGACGACGCGGCGGCCATGGCATCGGTCATGTCGCGCACCTGGAACGCCATCGCCTCGACGCAGGCGCGGCCGAGCTGGGCGCGGCCGGCGCCGCGGGTGAGGCCGGTGATGATGCCGCGGGCCTCGGGGTCCCACTGCGGACTGCCGAGCCCGGTGAGCGCGGGGACGAAGGTGACGCCGCCGCTGTCGGTGACCGAGACGGCGAGGGGCCCCACTTCGGCGGCGCTCGCGATGATGCCGAGACCGTCGCGCAGCCACTGGATCGCCGCGCCCGAGACGAACGCCGAGCCCTCGAGCGCGTAGGCGACGGGGCCGGGCGCGGCGCCGGCGTGGTCGCCGAGGTCCCACGCGACGCTCACGATGAGGCCGTCGGGCGCCGGCGGGCGCGTCGGCCCGGCGTTGGCGAGCGCGAAGCTGCCGGTGCCGTAGGTGACCTTCACCATCCCCGGCTCGAAGCAGGCCTGACCGAACAGCGCCGCCTGCTGGTCGCCGAGGATGGCCGAGACCGGGACGCCATCGAGCACCGGTGCGGCGGGGCCGAGGTCGCCGAGCGCGGCGGTGCCGAAGCGGCCGGCCGAGGGCCGCACCTCGGGCAGTGTGGGTGCGGGCACGCCGAACAGGTCGCAGAGCTCGGGGGACCAGGCGAGCGAGGCGGTATCGAGCAGGAGGGTGCGGCTGGCGTTGGAGGGATCGGTGGCGTAGGTGCCGCCGTCGCGTCCCCCGGTCAGGTTCCACAGCACCCAGGTGTCGACGGTGCAGAAGGACAGGTCGGGGTCGTCGGGGCCGAGGTCGAGGTCGCCGTGCTCGAGGAGCCAGGCGGCCTTGGTGGCGCTGAAGTACGGATCGAGCACGAGGCCGGTCGTGGCGCGCACGAAGGGGAGGTGGCCGTCCGCCCGCAGCTCGCGCGCAGAGGGGCGCCGTGCGGCGGTCCTGCCACACGATGGCGCGGTGCAGCGGCCGCCCGGTGCTGCGGTCGAACGCGACCAGGGTCTCGCGCTGGTTGGTGATGCCGATGGCGGCGACGGTGCTGGCGTCGTCACCGGCGACGGGCGGCGGCCCGGCCCGGGCGAGGCGCTCGCCGACCTCGGCCAGGGTGGCGCGGACGGCCGCCCAGATCTCGGCCGGGTCGTGCTCCACCCAACCGGGCTGGGGGAAGTACTGGGTCAGCTCGCGGTAGGCGACGTCGACGACGCGGGCCTGCTCGTCGACGACCAGGGCGCGGACGCCCGTCGTCCCCGCATCGATTGCGACCACCTTGGCCATGGAGCGCCGACGCTAACGCCGCCCCGACGCCGCCCGCCGGGGGCCTGCGGTGCAAACCATCGCGAACGGTCCGTGACCTGGACGGACGCGGGACCACATTGGTTGACAAGGGCGTAACTACAGTGCTGTAATGACACAGCATCTCGTGTCCCGGGGGCGGGCCAACCACTATATATTGTGGTTAGGCGTGTTTGGGTCCCCCTCGGGCGCTTGATCGGGAGAATCCGCAGCACAGCGTCCTGAGACACCGCTCCGCTGGAATGGGCGGCGCCGACGGGCGCCGCACGACCCAGTCAGAACGCCCCCAGCACCGAACGACCAGGAGGACCTCAGCGCCATGGCCATCGCCCCCCAGCGATCCGAGATCGGCATCCGCCGCCACTTCACCACCGAGGGCATCCACCCCTACGACACCGTCCGGTGGGAGCGGCGCGACGCCCGCATCACGAACTTCCGGGACGGCACGGTCGCCTTCGAGCAACTGGGCGTCGAGGTGCCCGAGTCGTGGAGCGTGAACGCCACCAACATCTTGGCGCAGAAGTACTTCCGCGGGACGCTGGGCACCGCCGAGCGCGAGTCGTCGCTCAAGCAGGTGGCCGACCGGGTGGCCGACACCCTCACGGCGTGGGGCATCAAGGACGGCTACTTCGTCGACGACGAGGAGGCCCAGGTCTTCAACCACGAGCTGAAGTTCCTCATCATCCACCAGAAGGCCGCGTTCAACTCACCGGTCTGGTTCAACATCGGCGTGCACGGCGTGCCCCAGCAGGGGAGCGCGTGCTTCATCCTCTCGGTCGAGGACCGGATGGACTCGATCCTGAACTGGTACACCGAGGAAGGCATCATCTTCAAGGGCGGGTCCGGCGCCGGGGTGAACCTGTCGCGCATCCGCTCGTCGCACGAACTGCTGAAGGGCGGCGGCACCGCGTCCGGCCCGGTGAGCTTCATGCGGGGCGCCGACGCCTCGGCCGGGACGATCAAGTCCGGGGGCAAGACGCGCCGCGCCGCCAAGATGGTCATCCTCGACGCCGACCACCCCGACGTCGAGGACTTCATCTGGTGCAAGGCGATCGAGGAGCGCAAGGCACGCGTGCTGCGCGACGCCGGCTTCGACATGGACCTCGACGGCGCCGACAGCCACTCGACCCAGTACCAGAACGCCAACAACTCGGTGCGGGTGACCGACGAGTTCATGGAGGCCGTGCTCGACGGGCGCGACTGGAGCCTGACGGCGCGCAACGACGGCTCGGTCGTCCGCACCGTGCCGGCGCGTGACCTGTTCCGCCAGATCGCCCACTCGGCCTGGGAGTGCGCCGACCCGGGGATGCAGTACGACACGACGATCAACCGTTGGCACACGGCGCCGGTGACGGGCCGGATCAACGGGTCCAACCCGTGCAGCGAGTACATGCACCTCGACAACTCCGCCTGCAACCTGGCGTCGCTGAACCTGATGACGTTCCTCGACGGGAACGACGTCTTCGACATCGAGGGCTTCAAGGCGGCGGTGGCGGTGGTGTTCACGGGCATGGAGATCATCGTCGGCAACGGTGACTACCCGACCGAGAAGATCGCGGAGACGACGCGTGCCTTCCGCCAGCTCGGCATCGGGTACGCCAACCTGGGCGCGCTGTTGATGGCCGAGGGCCTGCCCTACGACTCCGACGCCGGCCGGGCGTGGGCCGGGCGCGATCACCGCGCTGCTGACCGGGCACGCCTACGCCACCTCGGCGCGCATCGCGGCGCGCATGGGGCCCTTCGCCGGGTACCACGAGAACGCGGAGCCGATGCTCAACGTGCTGCGCATGCACCAGGCCGAGGTGGCCCGGGTCGACGAGGACGTCGTGCCGCCGGACCTGCTCTCGGCGGCCCAGGAGGCCTGGGACCGCGCCGTCGACCTGGCCGAGGCCTACGGCGTGCGGAACTCGCAGGCGTCGGTGCTGGCCCCGACGGGCACCATCGGCCTGTTGATGGACTGCGACACCACCGGTGTCGAGCCCGACCTTGGGCTGGTGAAGACGAAGAAGCTGGTGGGCGGCGGCACGATGTCGATCGTCAACCAGACGGTGCCGCGTGCGCTGACCAAGCTCGGGTACAACGACGCGCAGGTCGACGAGATCGTGTCCTACGTCAACGAGCACATGTCGATCGTCGGGGCGCCGCACCTGAGCGCCGAGCACCTGGGCGTGTTCGCATGCTCCATGGGCGACAACACCATCCACTACTCGGGCCACATCCGCATGATGGGAGCGGTCCAGCCCTTCATCAGCGGCGCCATCTCCAAGACGGTGAACATGCCCGAGGACGTGACCGTCGAGGACGTCGAGCAGCTGCACATCGACGCCTGGCGCCTGGGGATCAAGGCCGTGGCGATCTACCGCGACAACTGCAAGGTCGCCCAGCCGCTCTCGACGACGAAGAAGGCGAGCGACCTCGTCACCGGTGAGGGCGGCGATGCCGCGCCGGCCGGGTCCGACGCCGAGGCGCGGGACCGTGAGATCGCGGCGCGGATCGCCGAGCTCGAGCTCGCGCTGGCCAACGAGCGCGAGCGGACGACGGCGGCGTCGGTCCTCGTGGGTGCGGTGCGCGAGCGCCTCCCGCGCAAGCGCAACTCGAAGACGTTCTCGTTCCGGGTGGCCGACTGCGAGGGCTACGTGACGGTGGGCGAGTACGAGAACGGGCGCCCGGGCGAGGTGTTCATCAAGGTCTCCAAGCAGGGCTCGACCCTGGCCGGGATCATGGACGCCTTCTCCATCTCCTTGAGCCTGGGCCTGCAGCACGGCGTGCCGCTGGCCACGTTCGTGCGCAAGTTCGCCAACATGAAGTTCGAGCCGGCGGGCATCACCGACGACCCCGAGCTGCGCATCGCGACGAGCCTGATCGACTACATCAGCCGCCGGCTGGCGTTGGACTACCTCACCGTCACCGAGCGGACCGACCTCGGGATCCTCTCCACCCAGGAGCGGACCCAGCCGACCCTGCCCGGTGTCGAGGAGATGGCGACGCCGTCGGTCGGGCTGGTCGACGACGGGCTGAGCGGCCCGACGGGCGGGCCCGCGGGTGCGGCCGGCGGGGCGGCGGCGACGGGGACGGGGGCCAGTGGGGTCGGTGAGGCCCAGCCGCTGGCCCGGGCCGAACAGCGTGACGCGCCGTTCTGTTACAACTGCGGCAACCACATGCAGCGGGCCGGGTCCTGCTACGTGTGCGGGAGTTGCGGGACGACCAGCGGGTGCTCGTAGCGCGGATCCGCGCCTGAGGCCGCCGTTCAATCTCCCGCTTCGGCGGGCGCAATGTTGGCGTTGAGGTGGAAGACGTTCTCGGGGTCGTACTGGGCCTTGAGGCGCGCCAAGCGGTCGTACTTGTCGGCGCCGTAGCTCGCCCGGAGGCGATCGTTGTCGGCTTCGACCATGAAGTTCACGTAGCCGCCGGAGCTGGCCGAGTGGGGACGCAATGCCTCCCAGAAGCCCCGGACCCAGGCCCGGTCGGCGGCCAGCAGGTCCATGTCCCCGGGCGAGGTCGCGTCGATGTTCACGAGCCATTTCGAGGCGCGGCTGCCGCCGAACGCCGTGGCATCGTCGGCCACGTCGCTGTACGCGCCGCGCATGGCGAAGATCGGCATGAGCGACATGGGCGACGCCTTACGCGGCATCTGGTCGGCGATGACGGCGATCGCGTCGTCGGTCATCTCGTCGAGGTAGATCGCCTTCTCGTAGGCGAGGCACCCCCACGGCGCACTCTCGTCGAGCATCTTCTGGAGCTCCGAGTACGGGATCGGCGTGACGAAGTGGAACAGCGGAGGCAGCTGGTCCAATATCGGCTGCACGAGGGTCGCGTGTGCCTCGGGTGATCCCCAGCCGATGACCGCGAGGAGGTAGCCGGGAGCGAACTGGTACTGCTCGGGGACGAACGGCGCCGGCGGTGCGTTGAGGCCGACGATCGACAGACCGGTGTCGGGCGGCGTCGTCTCGATGTAGTCACGGGCAAAGGTCAACATCTCGACGCCCCGGTCAACGGGCCAGAAGAACAAGCCGAGCTGCACGATCGGGCCGACGTCGTGCAGCGCGAACTCGAACTCGGTCACGACCCCGAAGTTGCCGCCGCCGCCCCGCAGCGCCCAGTAGAGGTCAGGGTGGCTCGTCGCCGACGCCGTCACTTGCTGACCGTCAGCCGTGACGACCTGCGCCGACACCAAATTGTCGCAGCTCAGGCCGGCCTTGCCGGTCAGCCAGCCGAACCCTCCGCCCAACGAGAGCCCGCCGACGCCGGTGTGGCTGATGAAGCCACCCGTGACGGCGAGGCCGTGCTCCTGGGTGGCGACGTCGAGGTCGGCCCACGTGGTGCCCCCGCCGCACCGGACCGTTTTGCCCGCCGGGTCAACCGTGATCGCCCTCATCTGCGTGAGATCCACGACGAGACCACCCTCGCAGACGGCGTAGCCCGGGTAATTGTGGCCGCCGCCGCGCACCGCGATCTCGAGCCCCTGGCGGCGAGCGAACGCAATGGCAGCCGCGACGTCGTCAGGCGTCGTGCACTGCGCGATGACGGCGGGGCGACGGTCGATCTCGCCGTTCCAGACGCTGCGGGCCGTGTCGTAGCCGTCGTCACCCGCAGTGAGGACGGTGCACGCAATCCCGTCGCGCAGCGCGGCGAGTGTCGATTCGGAGAGGGTCGTCATCGTTGGGCTCCTTCTATGTGCGTTCGGTCCGCGGTTCAGCGGTTCGCCCGGGTGTCTTCGGGTTGTGTCCTTGGACCAGCTTTGTCGCTTTGCGGGCATCGTGCCGCCCGAGGGTGCCGCGACGGCGCGGCTGGGCGAGTTTCGTCCAAGACCCGCAGTTACGCGTTGTCCTCGATGATGTCGAGATCCTGGAAGGTGGGAGGCCCCTCGGTGAACTCGCCGAAGCGGGCCGCGAATTCCTGGGTCTCGGGGAGGCTCGAGTTCTCCATGGCGGACTCGTAACTGTCGAAGAACGCCAGGATGATGAAGCGGTTCGGGTTGCTGCGATCGCGTGCGACCACTTCGCGGCGCAAGGTCCGCTTGCCCTCGGTTGCCGCTCGCCACTGGCGGTCGAGATCGGCGACGGCGTCGTAATTCGAAGTCGTGATCTCCATGATTTGGACGAATGCCATGTTTGTTCTCCTTTGTGTCTGCGGACCCTTTCGGGTCAGCGGTATTCGGGGTTGGGAAAGTCGAAGCGGCACCCGGCGTCCCAAGCCGAGCGCTGGTTGCCGTGGGCGGGGATCCCCCCGGCGTCCTTGAGTTGGCGGGCCATATGCAAGAGGTTCCACGTCATGAACGTTGCGTTGCGGTTGGTGAAGTCGTTCTCGGGCCCGCCCGAGCCGGGATCGAGATAGGAGGGCCCCGGACCGGCTTCGCCGATCCAGCCGGCATCGGCCTGAGGTGGGATCACATAGCCGAGGTGCTGGAGCGAGTACAAGACGTTCATGGCGCAATGCTTCACGCCGTCTTCGTTCCCTGTCACGAGGCACCCGCCGACGCGTCCGTAGTAGGCGTACTGACCGGCCTCGTTGAGCAGGTGCGAATTGCCGTAGAGACGCTCGACGATCTGGGTGCACACCGAAGACTTCTCGCCCAGCCAGATGGGTGTGCACAGCACCAAGATGTCGGCCGCCATCACCTGCTCGGAGATGGCCGGCCACTCGTCGCGCTCCCAGCCGTGCTCGGTCATGTCGGGCCAGACACCGGTGGCGATCTGGTGATCGATGGCCCGGACCGTCGCCACGGCCACTCCCTGACTGCGCATGATGCTCATGGAGATGCTGGCCAGGGCTTCGGTGTTGGAGGCCTCGGGTGAGCGCTTGAGCGTGCAGTTGATGAACAGGGCACGCAGGTCCGAGAAGTCCCACCGGGTTTGCGCACAGAGTTCTTCCTGCATGGGGGTAAGGGTCACGGCGCTCCTCAGCTCGGCGAATGCCTATGGGTCTCTCCAGGCCAATCCCCGTTACACCGTCATTCCTCGCGCCAGAGGCGATAGACGGCGACGAGCTCGTCGAGGGCCTCGGTGCTCAGGTCGTCGGGCTCGGCCCGCCCCAGCGCGTCGATGGTGACGCGGATCTGTGCGAGGTACTCGTGACAGTGCGGACAGTCCGCCAGATGGCGTTCGAGGCGCGTGGCGTCGCGCGCCGAAAGGCGGCGGTCCACGTAGTCGGACATGAGGCCGACCGCCTCGCGGCATACGAGGGTGCGACGGCGCCACCAGCTCATCGATGCGCCACCTCATCGCCGAGCGCGCAGCGAACCTTCGAGCGCCCACGGTGCAGGAGCACCCGCTGGTTGGCATCGCTGATGCCGAGTACCGAGCACACCTCGGCGGCATCGAGGCCCTCGACGTCGCGGAGCAGCACCACTTCACGCTGCGCCGGCGGGAGTTGGTCCAGGCACGCCCGCGCCCGGACGGCGAGCTTCGCCGCCACCAGGCGGTCCTCGGCCTCCTCGGCCCACGCCTCAGGGGCGGGCGCCCACGCGCCCCCGGCATCGAAGTGCTCGGGCGACTCGAAGTCGACCTCGAGACCGGTCGCCACCCAGTGGCGGCGTTCGCGCTGGCCGGCAGTCTTGGCTCGATTGACCAGGATGGTGAAGAGCCAAGCGGCGACGCTCGAGCGTCCCTCGAAGCGATCGAGGCCGCGGACCACGCCCAACCAGGTGTCCTGGACCACCTCCTCGGCCACGCCCAGGCTGGGCACAAACCCGCGGGCCAGACGCAGCATGCGCGCCTGGTAGGTCTGCACCAGCGCAGCGAAAGCCGCTTCGTCGCCGGAGCGGAGTCGTTCGACCAGGACCGCCTCATCCACGGGGCCACAAGATAGGCCGGTGGTTCGCCCAACGACGGGTTCGACGACCTGCATCACCACACCCTGAGAGTCTCCTGGGGGCCAGAATCGTTACGGATGTAACGCGGAGGCGGTTCGTGGTACCAACTTGTAGCCATTCCACATGGCTCGAGCCACCGGGAGTGGATGTGTGCGAGAAGGCGGCCAAGCGGTGATGCGACTCAGTGGTCGGTGCACAATCTGGGGCATGTCATGCGATTTCCCATGGGACCGCGACCGCTGATGCCGGGCACGGCTAGCGTTCGTCGTGAACACGGCAGGCAGGCCGTGGGCCCGGCAAGGTTCGCCTGGCCGAGCTTGTGGCGGCGCTCTCGCTGGGGGTCGATCTCGGGTTCGGCCAACCCATGGAGCACGTGCTGCGCCAGTCGATGATCGCGCTGCGGCTCGCCGAGACGATCGGGCTCGACGAGGACGAGCGTTCCGTCGTGTACTACGCGGCCCTACTGGTCAACGTCGGCTGTCATTCCGACGCGCACGAACAGGCCAAGTGGTTCGGCGACGACATCGCGCTCAAGTCCAACAAGTACGACCATGAGTTCGGAAGTCTGAGCGGGGCCTTGGCCACGATGCGACTGCTCGGCAGCGGGAATCCACCGCTGCACCGCTTCCGGGTCGGCGTCGAGTTCGCGGTCTCCGGTTACCGCGACATGAGCAACATGATCGCCCAGCATTCGGCGCTGGCTCGCCAGCTCGCCGAGCATCTCGGTCTGTCCGAGACGGTGCAAGAGGCGGTGGGCACGGCCTACGAGCAGTGGGACGGCAAGGGCTGGCCCGGGAACCTTCGGGGCGACGCCATCCCCATCGCGTCGAGGCTGTCCCAGATCGGGGAGTTCACCGAGGTCGCACACCGCATCGGCGGCACTGCTGCCGCCGTCTCCTTGGCGCAGGAGCGGTCGGGATCCCAGTTCGACCCGGACCTGGCTGCCACCTTCTGCACGCATGCCGACGTGATTCTGGACGGACTCGACGCGGGCCAGACGTGGGACGCGGTGATCGGAGCGGAGCCATCGCTCGGCGTCTACCTGTCGCCGAGCGATTTCGACGCAGCGCTGCTCGCCATCGCCGACTTCGTCGATCTGAAGTCGCCCTACATGCTCGGGCACGCCCGCGGCGTCTCGGAGCTCGCCGGCGCAGCCGGCGCCGCCAGTCGGGCTCAGCGAGACCGAGGTGGCACTGCTTCGCCGTGCCGGCGTCGTCCACGGGTTGGGGCGACTCGGCGTGTCGAACGCCATCTGGGACAAGCAAGGGGACCCTCGGCGCAGGTGAGTGGGAACGGGTGCGCATGCACCCCTATCTGACCGAGCGCATGCTGAGTCAGTCCGAAGCATCTGGCGCCTCTGGGCGCCCTGGCGGCGATGCTGCGCGAGCGGCTCGACGGTTCGGGCTATCCCCGCCGCCTCTCGGGCGCAGCGATCCCGCTCCCGGCACGGGTCCTCGGCGCCGCCGACGCCTACCAGGCGATGTGCGAGCCGCGTCCGCATCGCGACGCACTCAGCCGCGAACAGGCCGCCGCCGAGCTGCGCGGCGAGGTCAAGGCGGGCCGGATGGACGGCGATGCGGTCGAGGCGGTGCTCGGCGCCGCCGGCCATCGTGTCGCCCGCCGCCGCGAGGGCCCGGCCGGGCTCACGGCCCGCGAGGTCGACGTGCTGCGCCTCGTGTCCCGCGGCCTGTCCAGCAAGGAGATCGCGGCCCGACTCGTGATCTCACCCAAGACCGCGCGCAACCACATCGAGCACATCTACGCCAAGATCGGTGTCTCGAACCGAGCCGGGGCCAGCCTGTTCGCCCTCCAACACGGCCTCTTGCCCGACGAGGAGCTCGCGCTCGAATAGGTCGCAAAGATGGGGCAATCGCCCCATGAACGCGATCGGGACTCTCCCGTACCTTGCCTGTAGCGAGGCAAGCAGAGGAGGTCCCCGATGAGTCTTCGCAGCAGAATCTTCGCCGCCATGTACGACGGCCAGATGCGCCGGGCCGAGAAGGCCGGCCTCACCGACATGCGCGAGGCTCTGGTCGCCCAGGCGTCGGGCACCGTGCTCGAGATCGGTGCGGGACCGGGGCCAATCTCGGCCACTACCGGCCCGCCGTGACCTCGCTGACCGTCACCGAGCCCGACGTCTTCATGCTCAAGCGTCTCGAGCGCCAGCGCCACGGCCGAGGTCGCCCTCGACCATGGTGCTCCGGGCCCCGGCCGAGGACCTGCCCTTCGAGGACGACACCTTCGACGTCGTCGTCTCGACCCTGGTGCTCTGCGGCGTCGACGACCAGCCCCGTGCCGTCCGTGAGATCCGCCGGGTCCTTCGTCCCGGGGGTCGGTTCCTCTTCCTCGAGCACGTGCGCGCCGCGGACGCCAGGGCGGCGAAGAAGCAGGACCGGATGAACTGGCTCAACCGGGCGGTCGTCTGCTGCGACTGCAACCGGCCGACGCTCGACACCATCGAGGACGCCGGCTTCCGTGTCACCGCCCTGGAGCACACCGAGCTGCCCGAAGGCCCCCCGCTTCGTGCGTCCGGCCATCGTCGGCGTCCGCGGTCTCGCCCGCGACGACCGGGCGTCGATGCCACGTCGGACCAGTCCGTCGCAGACACCCTTCTGAACGAAAGGAACCACCATCATGCCCACGCTCTCGAAGCAGAGCGCCTCGGTCGTCGAGGACTTCGGTGTCGCCGAGGACCGCCACGACGACCTCGACGGCTACACCGTCAACTTCGTCACGATCCGCCAGGACCACGACCTGGCACCGATGCTGAGCGGCCTTCCAGGCGGGAACTGCCCGTGCCCGCACTGGGGCTACGTCTTCAAGGGTCGCCTGACCATCCGCTACGGCGACCACGAGGAGACCGTCGAGGCCGGGGAGGCCTTCTACATGCCGCCGGGTCACGCTCCGGCCGCCGAAGCGGGAACCGAGTTCGTGCAGTTCAGCCCGGCCGAGCAGATGGCGGTGACCACCGAGGCCATCAAGAAGGCGATGGCCCCCGATGCGTGAGATCCACGACCAGGCCGAGGTGATCATCGAGGGCGACCCCCGAGTCGATCTTCGAGGTCATCACCGACATCGAGCGGCTGCCCGAGTGGAACGGCGCCATCGAGCAGGTGCATCGACCGGCCGGCCCGACTTGACCCCTGGCGCGACGTGGACCGTCGAGATGCACCCATCGGGCCCCCTGCGCTGGAAGAGCCTGTCGACCCTCCAAGAGCTCGATGCAGAAGCGCCTGCGCTTCTCCTACCGGACCGTCAATGCGGACGGGAACCCCTCGTACACGCTGTGGGTCGTGGGATCTGCGGCCAGGGCCGAGTGGGGTCCAGGTGTCGGTCCACTGGGACGTCTACCTCGAGACCCTGGACCGGCGGCTCCTCGCCGGCCCCCTGCGGAGGCGCCAACTGCGCAAGGAGGTGGCAGCCTCCCTCGCGACGCTCGCCCACACGGGTGGGCAGCACCACGGTGTAGGTCTCTGAACCCCCGCGCCTGCACCTCACCCCCCAAGCCTCCGTTTCTGAAGCGAGGGTGAGGCTCGCCGTCGGCGTTCCTGCATCCCTGGGCGCTCTGTCACGGTCAACGTCACCCCAGCGTCACATCGTGACGCTGGGGTGTCACGCCTACAGGGCAGAGGCGAACCTGCCAACCAGAAAGGAAGCTGAGAATGCCGCGAACAAGCAAGGCCGAGGCTCCGGTCGCGATGGAGTCCGAGGTCCTCACGACCAGACTGGTCGAACTCGGTGACTTCACCGTCGCGTTCGATGAGTTCCATGTCGACGCCGACGGCAACCCGATGTTCAAGGGTCTGCCCGACGACCGCTGTCAATGTCCGCACTGGGGCGTGGTTCTCAGCGGCGAGGTGCGCTTGCGGTACGCCGAGGGCGAGGAGATCTTCACCGCGGGCGACGCGTACCTGGCCCGCCCCGGTCACGTCCCGGTCGTGACGGCCGGCACCGAGGTCATCGAGTTCAGCCCCACCGCTGAGCTCGCCACGACCCTGTCGATGCTCGGTGCCAACATGGCCCTCGCCAGTGAGGGGCAGTCATGACAATGACCGACGAGAACCTCGGCCGCGAGCTCGCCGCCAAGCTCATCACGTTCCTCGAGACGGGCGTACCTCCCGAAGGATTGTTCACGGCGGACGCGTTCTGCGACTTCACCTTGCCGCTCTGGCGCATGCAGTTCCAAGGGGTCGAGAACATCGCCGGGGGCCGCAAGGCCGGGCATCCGAGTTCCGGGCGCGTCCCACGGTCCCGTTTCGACGCCACCACGACCGGCTTCGTCCTGGAGGTGGAGGAGGAATGGGACCAGGACGGTGAGGCGTGGTACTGCCGGGAACTGTTCCGGGCGGACGTGGCCGACGGAGCCGTCTCGCAGCTCTCGGTGTACTGCACCGGTGACTGGGACCAAGCCCAGGTCGCCCGGCACCGCGAGACGGTAGAACTCCTTCGCCCGTAACCCGCCGACGGCCAGCCTTATCATGCGGACGATGGACGGCGGAGCGCCAACGGGACCATCCGCCGAGGCCGCCGAATACCTGGAGGCGGCCTCGGCGGCCCGCGCGGCCGGCGACGTCGACGCGGTGCGCGCCGCGCTCGTCGCCGCCTTCACTGCAGCCCGGCGGACGGACGACGGTGAAGGTATGGCTGCTGCGGCGTTGGCCATGCCCACCAGCCAACGCTTCGGGGTGCATCCCGGTCAGATCCCGGCGCTGTTGCACGGGGCGTACGAGGCCACGAGCTCGCTGTCGACGAGGTGCCGACTGGCGGCTGCGCTGGCGCGGTCGTGGGTCTATGGAGGTGACACGCGGCGCGCCGCCCGTTTCGCCGAAGACGCCCAACGTCTGGCCGCCGAGGTCGGCACGCCCGAGGCGATGGCCGACGCGCTCGATGCGCTCTTGCTCGCCCGCTGGGGCCCGGACGACTTCAGTGAACGAGTGAGCCTGGCCGCCCAACTCGACGACGCCGCCGCCCACTTGACCGACCCCGAGCTCCGTCTTTCCGCACACCTGTGGCGTCTCACCACGGCGTGGGAATGCCTTGACATCGTCGCCGTGCATCGTCAGCTGCGAGCGCTGGACGCGGTGGCGCAGGAGTCCGGTTTGGCTCGTGCCGCCTTTTTTGCGGCGTCTCGCCGAGCCATGCATGCACTGGCGACGGACGACCTGGCCGGCGCCGAGGAGCTCATGGCGCAGACAGCGGCCATCGGTGCCGAGCTCGCGGAACCGGACGTCGAGGCCGTCCTTCACGAGCTCGGTGCGACGCGCGCGCTCATGGCCGGTGACAGAGCGGCGCTTTGGGACGAGGCCGTGGCGCACGAGGAATTCGGAACCGCGGAGGGGATTCCTTCCATCTCGGTCGTCGCTGCCGACCTGTGGCTGGCCGTTGGTCAACCCGACCGGAGCGCATCGATCGTCACCCAGTTGATGGCCAACGGCGTGGACGGAATTGCCCGAGACGTCGACTTCCTGCTCGTCGTTGGCCTCGCCGTCGGGGTGGCCGCCGCAGTCGGGCTCGATGAGATCGCCCGGGATGGAGCGACGGCGCTCGAGCCCTACGCAGGCAGAGGAGTGCTCAACGCCGGCGCGGTGACATTCCACGGCGTGGTCGACGACTACATCTACAGGGCCCGGCGCGCTCTCGGAGACGAGGCAGCCGACCCGTGGCGCCACGCCGCAGAGAGCGCGTATCGCCGGATCGGCGCCGCTTGGTGGGACCGGAAAATGGGGGGATCGCAAGCGCGGGAGGCGTGGAAACCGACGCGCGCCATCTCGCTGCGCCGGGAGGACACCGGTCGTTGGTGCGTGGGGAACGAGGGCGCGACCTTTGCTCTGGCCGATCTGCGGGGACTGCACTACCTCCGCCACCTCGTCGAGCGACCGGGCTCCGACGTCTCCGCTCTTGCGCTGTCCAACGCCGCAGCGGGGCATCCTGGCGTCAGCCTCGACCAAGCCGATTCGGGCGAAGACCTCGACGCCGCCGCTCTGAGCGCGTACAAGCGGCGGTTGGTGGAGATCGAGACCGAGCTGGACGCCGCCGACATCAGGGGCGACCAGCTCAGTGCCGAGAGCCTGGGAGCCGAGCGTGACGCCATAGTGGAACAGCTCCGTGGTGCGGTGGGCCTGGGCGGACGGAGTCGCCGGGGTGATGCGTCCGCTGAGCGGGCGCGAGTGGCGGTCCGTAAGGCCATCGCGGCCGCCATCACGCAGATCGATCGCCACGATCCGGCACTGGCCCGTCTCTTCCGCAGCTCGGTCCGCACGGGCGGGTCCTGTCGGTATGACCCGGATCCCGATCAGCAGCTCAACTGGGTGACCAGATAGATTTCGTCGTCGGGGCGGAGAGGTCCGAGGCCATCCCGCTCATCCAGCCAGCATTCAGACCAATGGTCTGAGGATCCCACCGACGAAGGAGTGACTTCCGTGATTGGCGTCTACATCGTCACCAAGAACATGACCATCGAACAGCACACCAAGGGTCGCGATCGGCTCCGCGAGGCCGGAGCTCCCGAGAACGCCATGAAGGTCCACTCATGCTTCGGTGAAGATGGCCACCTGCAGGTCTTCGATGTCTGGGAGAGCCAGGAGTCGTTCGACGAGTTCTTGACCTATCTGGGACCGGTCATGGAGGAACTGGGTATCGAGTTGGCCCAGCCTCCTGCCATCATGCCGATCGTCGACTTCGAGCAGCACTAGGAGCTCGTGTCGCTGCCGCTAGTGCGCCACGCGGTAGCGGAGGTAGACGACTCCCGAGCTGAAGGTGCGGGACTCGACGAGTTCGAGATCGACCCGGTGCCCGCTTTGGGGGAAGTACGGAATGCCACCGCCAACGAGCACGGGGTAGACCCTGGTCCGGTACTCGTCGATCAGACCCAACGCCGTCGCTTCGGCCGCGAGCGTCGCACCGCCGATCGCGATGTCGCCCTGCTCCGTTCCGGCCCGCAGCCGCTCGATCTCCTCCGCCAGGGCACCGGAGGCCAGGCGGGCATTGCCCTGCACCGACGCCAGCGTGGTGGAGAACACGACCTTCGGGAGCCGTTTCCAGATCGCGGCCCACTCGAGCGTTGATTGACTGAGTGACGGATCCTGGTCGGCGGTCTCCCAGTACAGCATCGTCTCGTACAGCCTTCGTCCCAGCAGGTAGACGCCGACCTGTCGTGTCTCGTCGGTGACGAAGCGAAAGACCTCCTCGTCGGGCTCCGTCCAGTTGAATTCGCCGTCCGGCCCGACGATGTAGCCGTCAAGAGAGACACCCATCGAATAGGTCGCGCTGCGCATGTGAAGTCCTCCTCGGTCACGGATTCGACGGTCCGCAACATCTTGTTGGCTCGAGCAGGCCTGAGTGTTGACGCGCGATGCTGTCCTGACCGAACCGCACGACGTTGGCCGCTGAGCCCGCTCGCACCTGTCAGGAGCCCCACATGCCCGACACCGTCTACCTGCCCGACAGGATCGAAGTGACCCGGGCCATCCCGGCGCCCGCCGCCGCGATCTTCGACGTCGTGCGAAGCCCGGCTGGGCATGTGGCGATTGACGCCTCGGGAATGCTGCAGGACTTCTCGGGTGAGCCAGCAGAGAAGGTGGGTGACACGTTCGTCATCCACATGGACCGCGAATCGCTCAACGATGTCCCGCTGGGCAAGTACGACGTGACGGTGCACATCATCATCTTTGAGCGCGACAAGGAGATCGCGTGGAATCTCGGACCCGACATTCCTTTTCCGCACTTCTACGGCTACCGCCTCGAGAGCGGCGAAGACGGGGTGACCAACGTGACGTCGTACTACGACTGGTCGAAAATGACCGGCGAATTCAAGGACCGCTTCCCGATCGTGCCGGAGTCGGCCCTGCGCGCCACGCTCGGAATCTTGGAACGAACCGTCAAAAGGGGTCTGTGACTTGAAGGAGCTCGCGCCGAGGGCCGGTTTGGATGGCCATCCTCAGACCTCCTTGCCCTCGTCTTCAAGGTTCGCGGCCACGGTGCCGTAACCGGCGCTCGTCAAGATTCGGCGCAAGTCGACGAGTTGTTGTCCGTCGATGTCCTTGCCACTCGGACGCCGGAGAACCTCGGTCTCTTGGCCGATTCGGAAAAGAAACATGTCGTCGTGCTGCTGCTCGATGGACCCGACCGCTTCGAGCAACGACATGACGTCGTGCCATTCGACGTTGTAGTTCGTCTTTTGCTGAAAGATCTGTAGCAGGGTGTCTCGATGATGGCCGCTGAGATGCTCAGGCCCTGAGCTTGACGACATCGGGGTCCTCTCGTCGTTCTGGTGGCTTCAATGTAATGAGTGTCTCGGTGTGTTGCGCCGGTGTTACGGACCCGTCACATCTGCCTCCGCCAGTGGGATCTCGGCCAGAAGGATCCGTCACGCGCCACATCGGGGGGTCTATCGTGCTGCCCAGGTGGTCCAACGAAGGGAGTCCTTCATGCCAGGCGCGTATCCGCTCACGATCGATGCTCCGCCGGGACCGGCCAAGATCCCGCCTGTCAAGGTCTTGACCAACTGGCTGATCTTCATCCCGCAGTTCATCTGGGTGTACATCCTCAGCCTCGTGGCGTTCCTCGCCGCCATCGTGTGCTGGTTCTCCATCGTGTTCACCGGCAAGGCACCGGAGAACATGGTCCTCTTCATCACCGGTGTCATTCGTTATCAGTGGCGCGTGATCACCGGCCTGTTCGTGTGGGCCGAGGACTACCCGCCCTTCACCCCGATCCCGCAGGGCTTCGCCGATCCGGGTGGCTACCCGGCGGTGTTGAACCTCACGCCCGTGAGCGGGGAACGCAACCGGGGCACCGTCGCGATCCGGATCATCCTCTGCATCCCACAGTTCATCGTGCTGTGGCTCCTGAACATCGTCAACGAAGTCGTGCTCCTCGTCTCGTGGTTCATCGCCCTGTTCACCGGGGAATGGAACCCGGCGATGAAGCAGTTCAGCATGGGCGTGTTCCGGTGGCAGCTTCGGGTGGCGTCGTACTATCTGCTGCTGAACGACGAGTACCCGCCGTTCAGCCTGGAGCCCTAACAGCGGGCTCCGGTTTAGGGCGGCCCGGAGCGAATTCGAACGCCGCGTGCACGGCGAGTCGTTGTCGACGCGGCTGCAGGCGTGGCACGCGCAGGGTGGTCACGCGCAAGCGCTGACGACACCACGGTGCCGGCCAATGAAGGCGCCTGCCGGGCGCGTCTGAGCCGACGGAACTCCCGTCGCCTCGGCCTCTAGCCTGAGGGCTCGAATGAGAGAGCCGCTCGAGACCATCGATGCTTTCGTGGACGCGTTCGTGGCCGCCTGGCCGACCGGTGACGCGAGGTCGTTGGCTGACTTCTTCACGGAGGACGCCGTGTACCGCAACGGGCCGCTCGCACCGGTCGCGGGACGCAGCGCCATCGTCGAGACGCTCGAGGCGCTCATGGCGACGGGCGGCCGCGTCTCGGTCGACATGGTGCATGTGGTGGCCGACGGCAACGTCGTCATGACCGAGCGAATCGACTTCCTCGAGGCCAACGACCGTTCGGTCTCGCTGCCTGTCCTCGGCGTTTTCGAGGTGGCGAGCGGACGCATTGCGGCCTGGCGGGACTATTTTGACCTGGGAAAATTTGCCGCCCAGCAGGCGCCGGAACGCTGACGGCACGGGTCGGATATCGGGCCCGCCACAGAGGGTCGAAGGATGCCGCCGCGGAAACTAGGGTGGCTGTCGCGGGTTGGAGGAGGTGGGAGTGACAGCGCAGTCTCGTTCGGAGTACGTGGCGTTATGACGGTCAGAAGCGTGCGATCTCGCCGCCGGCGCCGTTGGACGGCCGCCATCAACGCGATGAACGGTGCCCTCGTCGTCGCGGCCGTCGTGACCGTCGTCGAGATCGGGTCCCCCGTCGCGAACAACCTGGGTCTGAGCGTGGGCTTGACCTCGACGGCCGGCCAGGTGGCGGGTTCGCAGGTCCTCCAGAACGCGACCGCTCCCTAGCTGGGAACAATCGACGGCGTCGGTCGCCCGTGGGCAGGCGCCGGGGTCGGTCATCACGCTGCCCGACACCGCCGAAACTCTGGCCTCGGACGTGCCGTACGAAACGGGTCCGAGCGTGCCGACTTCGGCGCCGGCGACCCGGCCCGCGGTGAAGGCATCGCCGAAGACTGCCCCGACGCCTGGGCACGCTCCGGCCGGCGCGTCGACGATCGCCTCGTCACCCGGGCTAGGAAACCGAACAGCCGGCGCGGACTTGAGCGCAGGTGCACCCGGGCCACCCGTCGGATCCGGGTCGCCGCCCGGGAATGGACCGCAAGGTCGAGATGGGCAACCGGGCCCAGCAGCCGGCGTGGCAGCCGATCCACCGCCGCCGGGCGGAGCGCCCGGTCACGACGCAGGGCCCGCTCAGAGTGGGCCGGGTGACGATGGCGACCACGCGCCGATGCCCCCGCCCCCGGGCGGTGCCGCCGGGCATCCGCCCGCGCCGCACTGACGTACGCGTCGCCCTAGCGCTGTCGGCGCCGGCGTCGGCGCCGGATCGCTCAGAGCTTCGGCGTGATCTGGTAGTTGAAGGGTGCCGACGGCGGGATCAGGGTTTGGCTGTGGCGACCGGAGGACACCGTCACCTTGGTGCCGCCGGCTCCGATGCCGACCTGGGCCGGCCCGAGGAGGATCTCGCGTTGGCTGCTGTTCGGCTGCATGATGCCCTCGAAGATGGGGCTCTGACCGACGACGCCGATGCTGACCCAGGAGATGCCCGGACCGGTGGTCACCGTCACCGCAAAGGCACGGACAGGGATCGTGTAGCTGGCCGACTGGGGCCCGGCGAACGTCTGGTCCGAGGTCAGGAGCTCCTTGGTGGTGTTCGCGATGGTGGGTGCCGTCGTGGTCTGGGTGTGCGCACCGGTCGACGGGCTGGTGGTCTTGCCGATGACACCGGACTCGACCAGGGCGAGCGCGGCGCCTCCCGCCACGATCGCGACAAGGACGACGGCCACCATGCCGCGCAACCACCTCGGCGCACCGTAGGGGCGAGCGGAGCGTGCGTGCCGCGAGACGGCGGGAAGCTGGTCGGTGTCCGCGAAGGGCGGCGCGCCCGTGGCGTCGTTGAACAGGCGTCCCTGGTCGGCGCCTGCGGAGGCCGGCACGACACCAGTGGCGGACGGATCCGACTGGTATGTCGTCTCGCCGGTGTGCACGTCCATGGCCGCTGCCTCGACCTCCCACGCTCCGAACTCGAATGCGCCAATTCTGCCGCCCGCCCGCCCAGAAGGGCGGGCGGCCCCACGGACCGTCCGTGCAAGCCCTTCTAGGATCGCACGCGGCGGGGTCAGATGGGTAGCAGGTCGGGGTGGGTGTTCCCCTCAGCGGCCGGTGCGCCCGTCGAGGAGCTCCCGGGTGATGTCCATGTGCCCGACGTGCCGCGCCGTCTCCTCGATCAGATGGGACACGGCCCAGCGCAGGGTCGTCGGACGCCGGTCACCGGCGGACGGCAGGTCGAACGAACTAGCCCGGTCGAGCACCGCGTCCACCGCCGAGGTCTCGTGCCGGTAGAACTCGAGGATCTCGTCGTGGCCCCACCCGTCGGGCAGCTCGAACATGTGGGCGCGCCATGCCATGTCCATCGGCTCGCCGGCGAAGATGGCGCGGATCCAAAGCCGTTCCGCGTAGCCCAGGTGGACGACGATCACGCCGAGCGAGTTGGCCGTGGGTGCGGGCCGCCAGCGGAGCTGCTCCGCCGACAACCCGTCGATCTTGAAGAGGGCGCTCTCGCGGAGGTGCTGCAGCCAGGCCCGGGCCATCGGCATCTCGTCGAGGGGTGTCGATTCGTCGGGCCTGGGCACGGCGAGCTTCGGTGGTGTCTCGGCCATGACGCTCCCTCCTGGAGTGGGTTACCGGGTGCTCGACGTGGTGGTGGTCGAGGTCCGGCACACCGACGAGTCCCATTGTTCGATCGTGGCGCCGTCGCTCACCAATCGAGGGTCCTTGGCCAACCGAGCGAAAGACGAGAGCAGGCCCGGGAAGCTCTTCGACGACTGAATGACGGTTCTGACCTGCCGCACGAAGGAGAGGAGGTTCTTGAAGGCCGAACGGACTCCTGGCGGCGCCGCTTTCGCCGTGGCGAGCGCCGCCGCGACGTTGCGTTCGTCGGAGCCGTAGGCCCGGAGCATCGCCTGCTTCGACGCCCCGAAATTGCCCGACGCCACGGCGCGCTCGACGGAGAGCCCCACCGTGTCCGAGCTGGTCTCCTCGGCCTTGACCGCACGGCAGAGGGCGCTCTTCGTGGTGGCTCCCGCGTTGGCCGTGCCCAGTGCCAGTGGGACGAGCGTCGTGAGACCAGCCCCGACGATGCAGAGCCCTGTCCGCCAACGGCCGCGCCGCATCGTCTCCTCCGGTCTCCGGCTTCCGAGCTGTCGAGCGGACGCTACCGCACCACCCTTGTCGGCCCGGGGTCCTCGCCACCGGGCCCTGGTGCCCAGAGCGTTAACGTGGGCCGCTGACACGAAGGTGTTGGCGACTGGGGGCAGTGCAGTGGACGACCTGAGCGGCAAGGTGGCCGTGGTGACCGGGGGAGCCGGCGGCATCGGCCGCGGCATCGTCGAGGCCCTGCTCGAGGAGAAGGCGAGGGTGGTCATCGCCGACGTCGAGGAGCCCATCCTCGAGACTGCGGTCAAGGAGTTGGCCGAGCTGGGCGACGTCCGCGGCGTCCTCACCGACGTCTCGTCACCCTCATCGGTCGAGGCACTGGCCGACGGTGTCTTCTCGACCGAGGGCGCGTGTCATCTCCTCTTCAACAACGCCGGCGTGACCTCTGGCGGCGGCGGGCGGCCCTGGGAACAGGAGGCCAACGACTGGGTCTGGTGTTTCTCGGTGAACGTGTTCGGCGTCGCCAACGGGATGCTGTCGTTCGTGCCCAAGATGATCGAGTCGGGTGAGCCGGGCGTCGTCGTGAACACCTCGAGCATGGACGGCGGCATCGCCCCGGTGCCCTACGCCTCGGTCTACGCCTCGAGCAAGGCGGCCATCTCCTGCCTGACCGAGGCGCTGGCGCATCAGCTCATCGCCGCCGGCACCGAGCTCAGGGCCGCGGTGTTCTACCCGTCCGGTGGCCTGCTCGACACCGGACTGTGGACGGCGCAGCGCAACAGGCCGGCCGCGCTGGCGCGCCTGAAGCCGAGGCCGCCGGCGCCCGGCACGACCTTCGAGGAATTCAAGGCCCAGCTCGAGGCGTCCGGGCACCCCGCCCAGCTCATGAACCTGAGTGACCTCGGTCGCTTCTGCATCGATGGGGTCAAGCGCGGCGACTTCGTCATCGGCCACGGGCTCGAGGACAGCGCAGCGATGCTGCACCGCCGGGCCGATGCGATCGGTGCGGGCCAACTCCCGCCGGCCGCGCTGAGCTGATGGCGACCACCGCCGCGCCGGAGCGCTACACCGTCGTCTCGGCCGATGGCCACGCGGGCGGCGACATCGCCGACTACAAGCCCTACCTGGCCAGCCGTTGGTACGACGAGTTCGACGCCTGGGCCGCGGCGTACGTCAACCCGTTCGCCGATCTCCTCGCCCCGTGGGCCTACCGCAACTGGGACAACGAACGGCGTCTCGCCGAGACCGAGTCGAACGGCATCGCCGCCGAGGTGCTGTTCCCGAACACGGTGCCGCCCTTCTTCGAGGAAGGCAACCTGGTCGCCCTGCCGCCGACCCCGGAGGACTACGACCGACGGTGGGCCGGCGTGCAGGCGCACAACCGCTGGTTGGCCGACTTCTGTGCCGCCGCCCCCGGACGGCGGGCCGGCATCGTCCAGGTCTTCGCCAACGACATCGACGACGCCCTCGCCGAGATCCGCTGGGCCAGCCAGGCCTTCGGCCAACCCTTCGGTGGGATCCTGCTGCCGTCCATCCCACCCGAACTCGCACCTGCCGCCGCTGTGGGAGGACCACTACGAGCCGTTGTGGCGGCTGTGTGCCGAGCTCGACGTGCCGATCAACATCCACGGCGGCAGCGCCCTGCCCGACTACGGCGAGCACGAGGCGGCCCGGGCCATGATGCTGATCGAGATCCCGTGGTTCAGCCACCGTTCGGTGTGGCACCTCATCTTCGCGGGCGTGCTCGAGCGCTATCCCACCCTGCGCGTCGCCGTCACCGAGCAGGGGGTCGCCTGGCTGCCCCGTGGCCTGGAGACCCTGGACTGGTTCTACGGCCGGATGACGTTGGCCAACGCGGCCGAATCGAACTTCTTCGGCGCCGCGGCAGCCAAGCTGACCATGAAGCCGTCGGAGTACTTCGCCCGCAACTTCTGGATCGGCGCCTCCTTCCTCCGGCCGAGCGAGGCGCCGCTCTGCCGCGACCTCGGCATCGACCACGTGATGTGGGGTGCCGACTATCCCCACACCGAGGGCAGCTACCCGTACACGACCGAGGCGCTGCGCGTGGCCTTCGCGAACTACGACGAGCGCGCCACGCGCGCCATGGTGGAATCGACGGCGGCCTCCTTCTACGGCTTCGACCTCGAGCTCCTTCGCCCGGTCGGCGAACGCATCGGTCCCCTCGTCACCGACGTCGCCGAACCCCTCGCGCCGGCGGACTGGCCGACGCGTACGACATGCAACGCATTCGACCCCACGCAGATCCTGCGGGCGTGGTGAGACAAGGAGGCCCCATGGAGACCGTGCGCTACGGCGCCCGCAAGGTGCAGAGGAACCGGGAGATCGAGGCCAAGACGGCACCGGACATCTGGTCCGAAGCGGTCACCGCCGTCTACGAGACCGAGCCGGAGATCATCGCGGCCGTGCTGCCGCCGCCGCTCCAGCCGGGGCCCGAGCCCCTGGTGCGCATCACGATCACCCGCGTCGAGATGCCGGGCCTCCCGGTGTTCGGTGCCGGCTGGATCGGGGTGCAGGCCCGTCACGAGGACCGGGTCGGCGAATACCCGATCCTCATGCCGATGACGACGGAGCAGTCGCTCATCGGAGGGCGCGAGATCAACGGCGAGCCCAAGAAGCTGGCCGAGGTCGAGGTCACGCGAGAGGGCGACGCCGTCTCCGCGCGCATCGCCCGCATGGGTTCGGTGATCTGCGAGATCAACGGCCGGATCAGCGGGACGCGGGACAACTACGAGCGGGCCAAGACCGACTTCTGGTTCAAGCTCTCGCCGTCGTGCGAGGCGGCCGGAGTGCTCGACAACGATCCGTTGCTGGTCTACGGCGAAAAGACCGAGAAGACGAGGGTGCACGAGTCGATCGACGGGGAGCTGATCCTCAAGGAGGCGCCCCTCGACCCGGTGGCCGACCTGGTCGTCCGGCGCATGGTCGACCTGAACTGGACGGAGCGGGCCTCGACCCAGGTGGGGCGCGTCATCGGGCCGGTACCGCGGGCGGGGCTCGAACCCTTCATCCACCAGCGTTACGACGACATGTCGATCTTGGGGGCAAAGCGATGAGCGACCGCTACACGATCATCTCGGCCGACGCGCACGCCGGGCTGGCCTGCGAGGACTACCGGCCCTACCTCGAGGCGGCGTATCACGCGCCGTTCGACGACTACCTGGCCGAGCGCCAGTCCAACCGCGACCAGCAGCTGGCCATGAACTACGACTACATCATGGGGTGGGAGACGGACAACGAGGAGGGTCTCCGCGGCGCGTGGGACATCGAGCAGCGCGACAAGGAGCTCGACGCCGACGGCGTCACCGCCGAGGTCATGTTCGCCGACGCCGACGCCATCACGGGGATGGCCTCGCCTCCCTTCGGGGCGGGGCTGTCGGCCGGCGCCATCGCCGACCCCGAGCTGGCCTTCGCCGGCGCGCGGGCGCACAACCGCTTCTTGGCCGAGATGTGCGCCCGGAGCCCGCTCCGCCACGGCGGCATCGCGCTGGTGCCGATCACCCACGGCGTCGAGCGCTCGGTCGCCGAGATCGAGTGGCTGGCCGAACAACCCGGCATCCGCGGGATCATGGTGCCCACCATGTGGCACGACCTCGTGCCCTACAACCACCCCGACTACGACCCGGTCTGGGCGGCCTGCCAGGCGGCGGGCTTCCCCGTGCACACCCACTCGGGTGAGGCACCGCAGGACGAGTACAACGGGAACATCGGCATCTACCTGGCCGAGGTCGTGTGGTGGGCCGCCCGGCCGATGTGGCACCTCCTCTTCTCCGGGGTGTTCGAGCGCTTCCCGGGCCTGAAGTACGTCGTCACCGAGGCGGCGGCCTACTGGGCCTCCGACATGATGTGGAAGTGGGACCAGTACATGGGGGGCGGCCACACCACCAAGAAGATGGCGGCACTGCTCAAGGGCAAGATCTCGAAGCTGCCGTCCGACTACTTCGGCGAGAACCTCTTCATCGGCGCGTCGACGATGTCGAAGGAGGAGATCCGCCGCCGCTACGTGCTCGGCTGCGACGTCGTGATGTGGGGGACCGACTACCCGCACCCCGAGGGCACCTGGCCCCACACCCAGGAGCGCCTGCGCACCGACTTCGGCGGCATCCCGGTCTCCGACGCCCGCCAGCTGCTGGGCGAGACGGCCGCCCGCTGCTACGGCTTCGACCTCGATGCCCTGCGCCCGATCGCGGAGCGCATCGGGCCGACGCCGGCGGACCTCGGGCAGGACCCCGATCGGCGCACCGACCCCGACGAGGTGGCGGCCGCCCGCTGGTGGAAGGCCGAGTACCAGGTGCAGGCGCCGGGCTGAGGCAGGCCGGGTCGTGAACGCCGCGCACATGGAGTACTGCGCCAGCGACGACTGGCGGCGACTGGTGCACGAGACGATCCTCCCCGAGGCGCTGCGCGGGGTCTACCTCGGCGAGGCGGCGATCGAGATCGGCCCCGGTCCCGGCTTCACCACCGACATCCTGCGCACCATGACGGCGCATCTCACCGCCGTGGAGATCGACGAGGGCTTGGCCGGATCGCTGGCCGAGCGGATGGCGGGCGGCAACGTCGAGGTCGTCGTCGGCGACGCGTCGGCGCTGCAGTTCCCGATGGACCACTTCTCCGGCGCCGCCTCGTTCCACATGCTCCACCACATCGCGCCCACCGACGTGCAGGATCGCGTGTTCGCCGAGCTGACCCGCGTCCTCATCCCCGGCGCCGCGTTCGTCGCCGCCGACGGCACGTACAACGACGCCACCGCCACCTTTCACGAGGGCGACACCTACAACCCGATCGACCCCGAGGAGCTCGAGGCGCGCCTTGACCGGGCCGGCTTCGTCGACGTGGACGTCCGCACCTACGACCTCGGCTGGGTGTGCACGGCACGGGTCGGCTGAGCCGGGAGGTCCGCTCGCACCCCGGTCTCGGCCCCGTGAACAGCCGGCCGCGGCACGAGAGAGCCCCGACGGCGTGACCGTCCTCTTCGCGCTGGTGGCCGCCTTCTCCAACGCGCTGAACCTCGTCACCCAGCACATCGCCAGCACGAGCGACCCCGGCCACAGCAAGGGCTGGCGGTTCGTGCGCTACCTCCTCTCCAACCCGCTGTGGCTGTTCGGTTGGGTCGCGCTGGCGGGGGCCTTCGTGTTCCAGGCGCTGGCGCTCCACAACGGGCAGATGTCGGTGGTGCAACCCCTCCTCGTCACCGAGCTCGTGTTCGCGCTCGTGCTTCGCCGCGTCTGGATCCGCCAGCAGATCCGAAACGTCACCTGGGGCGCGGCGGCCTTGTGCTGCGGGGCGCTCGCGCTCTTCGTCGCCCTGTCCGAGCCGACCGGCGGCAACGCCGTCCCGACGAGCTCGGCGTGGGTGGGAGCGATCGCGGCCACCGCCGGTGGGGCGACCGTCCTCGCCCTCTGCTCCCTGCGGGGCTCACCCGTGCGCCGGGCGGCGTTGCTGGGCGCTGCGACCTCAGTCCTGTGGGCCCTGGTGGCGGCGTTCATCAAGGCGACCACCGACACGCTGACCCAGTTCGGTCTCGGCGGGATGTTCTTGCACTGGCCGGTCTACGCCCTGGCGGTCGCCGGGCTGGCGGCCGAGTACCTGAATCAGGCCGCTCTGCACGTTGGCCCGCTCGAGCGCGTCGCAGCCGCTGATCGTCGTCATCGATCCGATCGTCAGCATCGCTCTCAGCGTGTGGCTGTTCGGCGAGACCTTCACCGACGACGCGTTGCGCCTCGGAGTGGCGGCCGCCGCGTTCGCCGGCATGTGCGTGGCCGTCATCGTCCTCGTTCTCACCGCGCCCACCACCATGGAGCGCGGTGACGGTGTCAGAGCTCGTCGGGGCCCGGCAACAGCGAGCTGACCCAGTTGCCCTGCATCGACGCGCCGTCGGCGATCAGCGTCGCGCCGCAGACGTAGCGGGCGGCGGGCGAGCAGAGGAACAAGATCGTGCCGGCCATCTCGTCGACCGTGCCCAGGCGGGCCGACATGCGCTGGTCCACCAGCTCGTCGAGGAAGCTCTGTTCGGTGTGCCCGAGCGGGCCGAGCTCCGACTCGATGAGCGCCGGCGTCGAGAAGACGCCGGGCGCCAGCACGTTGATGGTGACGCCGTGGCGCATGAGGTAGGGGGCAAGGGTCTTCGTCATGTTGACCACCCCGGCCCGCGCCGCGCCCGAGTGCAGGAACATCGGCGCCCCACGGTCGAAGGAGAACAGCGTGACGACGTTGACGATGGAGCCCGTGCCGGCCTCCGCCATCGGCGGCATGAAGCGGCTGATCATGTTCCAGGTGCCGTTCAGGTTGAGGTCCACCACGGAGCGCCAGCCGTTGTCCGAGATGGCGCTCGGCACGGCCGGGAACTGGCCCCCGGCGTTGTTCACCAGGAAGTCGGTCCGCCCGAAGCGCTCGTAGACCTCGTCGCGCAGCGCGTCCACCTGGTCGGTGTCCCGGATGTTGGTGGGAATGGCGGTGCACTCCCCGCCGTCTTCCTTGATGGACTTCGCCACATCGTCGAGCTTTTCGGCCGTCCGGCCCGCGACGACGGGGTGGCCGCCCAGCCGGGCGAAGGCGTGCGCGACCTCGCGCCCGAGCCCGCTGCCGCCGCCCGTGATGACCGCCACCTTCCCCTCGAAGATGTCGGGAGCGAACATGGAAACGCCCGGCCCCGCTTGCCAGCTCATATCGAGATCATCCACCGAAGTCCCAACTTTCGTTCTTCTCGTAGTGATGGAGGACGTTCTTGGCGATGAGGATGCGGTGCACCTCGTCGGGCCCGTCGGCCAGCCGCAGCGTGCGGGCGCCGAGGTACATCTGGGCCAATGGGAGCTCGCTCGTCACGCCGGCCGCGCCCCAGACCTGGATGGCCCGGTCGACGACCCGGCTGTAGGCCGCGGGCACGAAGACCTTGATCGCGCTGATCTCGGTGCGCGCCTGCGGGTCGCCCTTGTCCACCTTCTCGGCGGCATGGATCGTCATCAGGCGCGCCGCCTGCAGGTCGATGTAGCTGTCGGCCACGAAGCCCTGCATGAACTGCTTGTCCTTGAGCAGGCCGCCGTGCACCTCGCGCGTGAGCAGACGCTCGACCATGAGGTCGAAGGCCCGCCACATCTGGCCCACCGAGTTCATGCAGTGGAAGATCCGTCCCGCGCCGAGGCGGTCCTGGGCGGCCCGGTGGCCGTCGCCTACCTGACCCAGCAGGTTCTGCACCGGTACGTGCACATTGTCGTAGCGCACCTCGCAGTGGTCCGAGCGTGCGCTGCCCCAGATGCCGATGCCGCGCTCGATGATCACGCCCGGCGTCGAGGTCGGCACAATGAGCTGCGCCATCCGCCCCGGCCCCTCCTCTTCCTTGGACCCCTTCACTCGGCACATCACGATGAAGAAGTCGGCGGCGAGGCCGTTGGAGGTGAACCACTTGTGCCCGTTGAGCACGTACTCGTCGCCCTCGCGGACGGCCGTGGTCTGGATGGAGCGCGGATCAGAGCCGGCGTTCTCCGGCTCGGTCATGGAGAAGCCCGACTGCATCGTCCCCTCGACCAGGGGGAGCAGCCACTGGCGCTTCTGCTCCTCCGTGCCGTACTTGACGAGGATGGTCTGGTTCCCCGAGTTGGGTGCGACCACGCCGAAGAGCGACGCCGCGCCGATGGCGTAGGCCAGGATCTCGTTCATGTACGCGTGCGCCATGAAGTCGAGGCCCATGCCGCCGTACTCCGGCGGCAGGTGGGGGGCCCAGAGGCCCTCCGCCTTGACCTTGTTCGCGATGTCCGCCCGCAGCGCTCTCGCCTCGGCCCTCTCGGCCTCGGTGACGTCGCTCCCTCGGGCATGCCAGAGCACGGCTTCGTTCGGCAGGATCTTCTCGTTGACGATGCGAGCGGTGCGTAGCCGCACGTCATTGATGTGATCGCTCAAGCTCGGTATCGGCGTGACGTTGATCGGCATGGTCCTCCCCGGGTGCCCCCTGCGCTGACGCGGGAACCTTAGGCAGATCCGCTGGGACGCTCGGCCCGGGCAACCCAGCGGCCAGTCAGTGCACGCTCATAACGACCGTGGCCGATAAAGCTCACGGCCCAGCGGGCCAACGCACCGAAGCGGTTCTTGAATCCGGTGAGGAAGGTCACGTGCACGACCAGCCACAACAGCCACCCGACGAAGCCCCCCACCTGCACCGGACCGATGCGGGCCACCGCGGTGAAGCGCGAGATCACCGCCAGCGTGCCGAGGTCGTGGTAGTGGAATTCCTTGGCTTTCTTGCCCTCGAGCCGCCGAACGATCGTATGGGCGGCGTGCGCGCCCGACTGCATGGCGACCTCGGCCACGCCCGGCAGGTCGTCGAGCGCCATGAGGTCGCCGACGGCGAACACCTCGGGATGTCCCGGCAACGAGCAGTCGGGCTCGACGCGCACCCGGCCCACCTTGTCGAGCTCGACGCCCGCCCCGGTGGCCAGGATCCCGCCCAGCGCCGAGGCGCGGGTGCCGGCGGCCCAGATCCTCGTGGCGGCGGGAATGCGCTCCCGGTCCCCGTCCGACTTGGTGATCTCGACGCCGTCGTCGTCCATCCCGCTGACCATGGCGCCGAGATGCAGCTCGACTCCCATCCGGGTGAGCTTGCGCGCCGTGAGCCGGGCGACCCGCGCCCCCATCGATCCGAGGAGATGGTCCGTCCCCTCGACGAGGACGACACGGGCGTCCTGGGGCTTGATGCGCCGGTAGTTCCTCCGCAGCGCACGGCGCGAGAGCTCCTTGAGCTGGCCGGCCATCTCCACTCCCGTCGGCCCGCCGCCGACGACGACGAACGTCATGAGGCGCCGTCGCTTGGTCTCGTCCACCTCGGCCTCGGCCAGCTCGAACGCGCCGAAGATCTCGCCGCGCAGCGCCAGGGCGTCGTCGAGCGACTTCATGCCCGACGCCATCTCGCGGAATTCGTCGTGGCCGAAGTAGGAGGTGCGTCGCGCCACCGGCGACGATCAGGCTGTCGTAGTCGATCGTCAGGGCCTTGCCGAACTCGTCGACATGCACCTGCTTGGCTGCGATGTCGATGTGCTCGACCTCACCGAGCACCACGCGCACCGACTCGAAGCGTCGCATCACGTCGCGGATGGCGGGGGCGATCTGGCCCTCGGAGAGGATGCCCGTCGCCACCTGGTAGAGCAGCGGCTGGAACAGGTGGTGGTTCGTGCGGTCGACGATCGTGACCCGGACCGGCTTGCGTTTGAGCGCGCGGGCGGCGAAGAGGCCGCCGAACCCGCAGCCCACGATCACGACGTGGTGGCGGGTGTCGGCGACGGCCGGTGCGCCGCTCACAGCAGCTGGTCCACGACGGTCTCGACGTAGCGCGCCAGCGGGAGCTCGCGCACCTCGTCCATGCTGAACCACGCCACCGCGTCGGTGGTCCCGTCGACCTCGGGCCGCAGGGAACCGTGCCACGACGCCACCGCGTAGACCAGCCGCACCGTGTGCAGGCTCGTCCCGTCGGGCAGGGTGCGCACGTCGGACAGCACGTCGAGGAGCGGGCCGGGGACGATCGTCAGGCCCGATTCCTCGGCGACCTCTCGCCGGAGCGAGTCCGGGGGGCTCTCCCCGTGCTGCACCCCGCCGCCGGGGAGGAACCAACGGCCCCGCAGCGTGAGCAGCGGCGCGGCCCGGGCCAGCAGGAGCCGGTCGTCGTCGTCACGCACGACGCCGTAGGCGGCAATCCGCTGTCGTTCCTGTTCGGCCGGCACCTACGGAATGCTGGTCGCGCCCGGGGCCCGGTCGCCAACTCGGGCGCCAAGTACCCTGTCGGCGACCAGCGCCGGGGCCGAACGAGAGGAGCGGGCACACATGGACACCGCGGCCGAGCTCGAGGCCATCAGGCGGCTCAAGTACGCGTACTTCCGGACGCTCGACCTCAAGGAGTTCGACCAGCTCGGGGCGCTGCTCACCGGGGATGCCACGGCGGCGTACGAGGACGGCACGACCGTGCTCGAGGGCCGCGACGCCATCGTCTCGTGGCTGCAGTCGGTCCTGGGCGACCCGGGCATCGTGACCGAACACCACGGGCATCACCCAGAGATCACGTTCAGCTCGGATACCGAGGCCGCACGGGACGTGGTACCTCCAGGACCGCGTCATCGTGCCGTCCGCCGACCTCGAGATCGGCGGTACCGCCTTCTACGAGGACCGTTACCGGCTGACGAGTGAGGGTTGGCGGATCGCACACACCGGCTATACCCGGGTGTTCGAAGAACACCGCACGCACTCGACGATGGCCGTGCGCTCCTTTACATCTCGCTTCGGCGCGCCGGGCTGAACGTGAAACCGGGGTCGAAGAGGGTGGCGGGGGCGAGCGTCTTCTCAATGGCCTCGACGAAGTCGGGCTCGAGCTCGACGTCCAGGGCCTTGACGTTCTCGCCGATCTGCTCGGGCCGGCTGGCCCCGACGATTGCGCTGCTCACGTTCTCGTTCAGCAACACCCACGCCAGCGCGACCGCCGCAGGCGTGTAGCCGGCCTCGCGGCACAGCTCCGCGTAGGCCGCCACCGGCTCGAGCACCTCGTCGCGCAGCAGCCAGCTCATCTCGCCGCCTTCGGGACCCGTGGCCCGCGATCCCGCCGGCGGCGCGCTGGCGCCCGCCGTGTACTTGCCGGTCAGGACGCCCTGGGCCAGCGGCGACCACACGATCTGGCCGATGCCCTCGCTCTCGCACAGCGGCACCACCTCGGCCTCGATGACCCGCCACATGAGCGAGTACTGCGGCTGGTTCGAGACGATGCGGTCGAGCCCCATCTCGTCGGCCAGGCGGAGCGCCTCGGCGATCTGCTCGGCGCTCCACTCCGACACGCCGATGTAGTGCACCTTGCCCTGGCGCACCAGGTCGTCGAAGGCCTGCATGGTCTCTTCGAGCGGGGCCTCGTAGTCGAACCGGTGGGCCTGGAGGAGGTCGACGTGGTCGGTCTGCAGGCGCTCGAGCGACGAGTGCAGCGACTCCATGATGTGCTTGCGTGACAGGCCGCGGTTGTTCGGGTTGGGCCCGGTCGGCCAGTACGTCTTGGTGAAGATCTCGATCGAGTCGCGGCGCACCCCCTTGAGCGCACGCCCGAGGACGGACTCCGCCGCCCCCTGCGCGTAGACGTCCGCCGTGTCGAAGGTGGTGATCCCCGCGTCGAGCGCGGCGTGCACGCACGCATTGGCGGCCTCCTCCTCGATCTGGCTGCCGTGCGTGATCCAGTTGCCGTAGGCCAGCGCGGACACTTCCATGCCCGAGCTTCCGAGGTGTCGGTACTCCATGGCCCGGACTGTATCGGCATCGCCGTACGCTCGTTGGGTGGCTGGTGAGGAGACCCTGCACGTCCGACGCGGCCTCGACGTGCCGCTCTCGGAGATCACCTGGCGCGCCACGACCTCCGGCGGCCCGGGTGGGCAGCACGCCAACCGGACCCTCAGCCGGGTGGAGGTGCAGTTCGACGTGGCCGCGTCGAGCGCCCTCGGCCCCCGGCAGCGGGCCCGGCTGCTCGAGCGGGTCGGCCCGGTCGTCCGGGCCAGCGCCTCGGACTCGCGCTCGCAGGCCCGCAACCGCCAGCTCGCGCTCGAACGACTGGCCACCCGGATCGATGCCGCCCTGCGCGTCGAGCCCCCCCGGCGCGCCACGCGGCCGACGAAGGGCTCACAGGTGCGGCGGGTGGAGGAGAAGCGGCACCGCAGCCAGATCAAACGCGGCCGCCGTCGCCCCGGCGACGACGACTGATCGAACGGTCCCGGGCCGCCGCTCCGGCTCAGTCGCGGAAACCGAAGGGGGCGAGCGCGTCGTCCAGACCTCGATCGATCTGGGCCAGCAACTCGGGCTCCTCCTCGGCCCGCGGGCCCCGCAGGGCGGTCAACGCGGCGTAGCCGTGGGCAACGAGCGCGGCGTCCTCGGCGCCGGCCCCGCCGTCCTCGACGTCACCCGTCTGGGGGAACGGCGACCCCACCGTCAGCACGATCTCGCCCCGCTCGCCGGGCGCACCCTCCATCACGGCGCGCGCCGCCTCCGCCGCGGCCGGACCCTCCATCTCCTCGGGGTTCGGCGCCTCCCAGGCGGCCGGGCCGCCGCCCCGGGCGGCCTTGATCAGCCCGGCGCCCGCCGACCCGGGCCCAGCGCAACCCGTGGATCTCGTCCAGGGGCAGGTGGGGCACGTTCAGGTTCAGCACCGTGCGCACGGGGGCTGCGGCGAGGAGCGGTACGAGCGCCACGGCGAGCTCGGCCGCCGAGTCCCAGGGGTCGGGGTCGGCGCCCGCCCGCAGCGACACGGCCAGCGCGCTGATGCCGAGCTGGCTGGCCGTGAGCGCCGCGCCCACCGTGCCCGAATGGAGCACCGAGCGGCCGACGTTGACGCCGTGGTTGATGCCCGACAGGACGAGATCCGGCTTGGGCCCCACCGCGCCCAGCGCGCCGGCGATCACCGAGAGCGCCGGGGACGCGTCGAGCCCGTAGGCCTCGACCGATTCCGCGCCCTCGACGACGGCCCGCTGGTAGGGGATGGCCGTGCCGTCGGTGACCGAGCCGACGGCGGCCCCGGCGCCGCTGTAATTGGAGCTCGGGGCGACGACGACGATCTCGTGGGAACCCCCGGAGGCGTCGCCGCCCGCTTCCTTGGTCCATCGGACCAGCGCCCGGGTCAAGGCAGCCAGCCCGGGCGCGCTGACGCCGTCGTCGTTGGTGACCAGGATCCTCATCGAGGTCGACCCTACCTGGGCCCCCATGCCTCGCCGTGCCCGGTCGCGGGGCGTTCAGCGCCCGGTCACCGCGCCTTCACGTGCACCCTCACCCCCGAAGACGCCATGGTCTGCTTCAATTCACAGGCAATGACGACCCGGACGCCCAGGATCTCCGTCGCCTCGCCGACGGGCCAGCAGTGGCGGATCGGGCACGGGCGCCAGGACGTCGTGGTGTGCGAGGTGGGCGCCACGCTGCGCGCCTACACGGTGGGCGACCACGCGGTCATCGATGGCTTCGGGCCCGACGAGTGGTCGCATTCGGGGCGGGGCCAGGTCCTGGCCCCCTGGCCGAACCGGCTGGCCGACGGCCGCTACGAGTTCAACGGCGTCCGGGCCCAGGCCGCCCTCGACGAGCCGGAGCGGCACAACGCCATTCACGGCCTCGTGCGCTGGCTGCCGTGGACGCTCCAGACCCGCCACCAGAACCAGCTCTCGCTGCGCCTCCAGCTGCATCCGTCACCGGGCTATCCCTTTTCGCTGCTCCTCGAGATCGAATATCACGTCGGCCGCGACGGGCTCACGGTCACGACGAGGGCGCGCTCGCTCGATGACAGCGTGATCCCCTTCGGCCTCGGCTTCCACCCCTACCTGGTCGCCGGGCCCGAGACGGTCGACGGCGCGATCCTCCGCGTGCCGGCGCGCCACACCCTCGACCTCGACGACCGCGGCCTGCCGACCGGCGCCCTGACGCCGGTCGAAGGCACCGACCGCGACTTCACCGTGGCGCGCTTCGTGGGGCCGGCGGTCCTCGACACGCCCTACACCACGCTCGAGCGCGACGAGGAAGGCCGCGCCTGGGCCAGCCTCGACGCACCCGGCGGGGCCACGGGCGCCGCTCTCTGGGTCGATCCGGGGTTCCCGTACCTGATGGTGTACACGGGCGACACGCTCGGCGAGATCGGGCGTCGCCGACGCGCCGTCGCGATCGAGCCCATGACGTGCCCGCCCAACGCGTTGCGGACCGGCAAGGACCTCATCGACCTCCAGCCGGATCAGGAATGGTCGTCGTCGTGGGGCATCGCGCCGCGATGAGCGCCCGGCCCCGGCCGTGAGCGACGCCCCCCTGCACGGCCAGGTCGTCGCGGTCACCGGGTCCTCGAGCGGGATCGGCGCGGCCACCGCGCGCGCCTTTGCCGACGCGGGCGCCTCGGTGCTCGTGAACTCCGCCCGCTCGGTCGCCGAGGGCGAGGCCGTCGCCGGGTCGCTGCCCGACGCGCTGTACGTGCAAGGCGACATCACCGACTCGGGCGTGCCGGAGCGCCTCGTGGCCGCCGCCCTCGAACGTTGGGGGCGCCTCGACACCCTCGTCAACAATGCGGGCACGACCGCCCTGATTCCGCACCACGACCTCCAGGCGGCGTCCGTCGACGTGTGGCGGCGCATCTTCGAGGTCAACGTGTTCGGCAGCTGGGCCATGTCGGTCGCCGCGGTCCCCGCCTTGCGCGAGGCGCACGGGTCGATCGTCAACGTCGCGTCGGTGGCCGGTGTCCGTCCGACCGGTTCGTCCATCCCCTACGCGGCGAGCAAGGCGGCGCTGAACCACATGACGGTCCTGCTGGCCAAGGTGGTCGGGCCCGAGGTGCGGGTCAACGCGGTGGCACCGGGGTTGGTCGACACCCCCTGGACCGAGGATTGGGACGTGATCCGCGAGGTCGTCCGCCAGGTGGCGCCGCTGAAGCGCTCCGGGCAGCCCGAGGACGTGGCTGACATGATCCTCGCCCTGGCCGGAGCCTCGTACGTGACCGGCCAGGTCCTGGTCATCGACGGGGGGCTCTCCCTCGCGACCTGACGAGATGGCAGAGTGCAGTCCATGCGCTTCATCGTGCTGGGCGCCGGCGCCATCGGCGGCACCGTCGGGGGACGGCTGTTCCAGAGGGGCTTTGACGTGACCCTGGTCGCCCGCGGCGAGCACGGCCGCGCCCTGCGTGGCGGCGGCCTCGTCCTCGAGGATCCGAAGGAGAGCGTCACCCTGCCCGTCCCCGCCGTCGAGGACGTGACCGAAGTGTCCTGGGCGGGCGACGCCGACGGCGATGCGGTCGTGCTGCTGGCCGTCAAGGGCCAACACACCGACCACGCCCTGGCCCAGCTGACGGTCGCGCCCGCCACGACGCCGGTGGTCTGCATGCAGAACGGCGTCGAGAACGAGCGGCGCGCCCTGCGCCACTTCCCGCGCACCTACGGCATGTGCGTGATGTGCCCGGCCAGCCAGCTGCGTCCCGGTGTCGTCCAGGTGCACTCGGTGCCGGTCTCCGGCCTCCTCGACCTGGGCCGCTTCCCGCACGGCGTGGACGACGCGGGGCGGGCGATCGCCGAGGCGATCGACACCACGACCTTCGAGTCGGTTCCGCGTCCGGACATCATGCGCTGGAAGTACCGCAAGCTCCTCATGAACCTGGCCAACGCAGTCGAGGCGCTCTGCGGGCCCAGCGGGCGGTTCAGCCCGCTGGCCAAGGAGGCGCAGCGCGAGGGCAAGGAGGCGCTCGCCGCCGCCGGGATCGAGGCCGTGAGCGCCGAAGAGGACCGCGAGCGGCGCGCCGACCACCTGCAGATGGCGTCCACGGCATCGGGGGAGTGGCAGGGCGGTTCGAGCTGGCAGAGCCTGGCCCGCGGCGCCGGATCGATCGAGGCCGAGTACCTCAACGGCGAGATCGTGCTGCTCGGCGGCCTCCACGGCGTGGCGACGCCGGTGAACGCGTTGCTCCAGCGGCTCGCACTCCAAGCCGCCTCGGAAGGGACGGCGCCCGGGAGCTGGCGGATCGAGGAACTGAGTGCCTTGGCCGGGGTGCGCCATGGCGAGTGACCGTGCGCAGGCATTGGCCGACGACTTTGCCCGGGCCAACGAGGAGGCTCTGGTGTTCGCTCGCTCGTGCAGCGACGAGCAGTGGGCGCTGACCGTGCCGGGTGAGGGGTGGACGGTCGGCGTGGTCCTCCATCACATCGCCGAGGGCCATGCGCACGGTGTGCGCTGGATCGACGAAATGGCGAGCGGCCGCGGCGTGTCCGACACCGCGGAGGGGATCGACCGGGAGAACGCCGCCCACGCGGTGCGCGCCGAGTCAGCGAGCCCGGCCGAGACGATCGCCCTCCTCCAGACGGCGGGTTCCCGCCTCGAGGAGGCATTACGTGGCCTGAGTGACGAAGAGCTCGACCGGAACTCGGCCTTCGGTCCCGCCGGCGGGCGCGCGCTCCCCACCGAGCAGCTGGCGGCGGTGTCCGCCCGCCACACCCGCGAGCACCTGGCGCACGTGCGTGGCGCGGTGGCCGGCGGCTACTGAGACGTCTGCGTCAGCCCCAGTCGCCGTTGCCGGCGACGCGCTCGACGGCCGTCCGCATCACGTAGCCCGGCGGCGGGTCGTCCATCGGCGGGAACTTCACCCCGGGCCCGATGTAGCGGTAGGCCAGGCGCTGAAGCAGCTCGGCGGCTCCGCCTTCGGTGACGCGGGCCGTCCCGTGGAGGACGAGGTACTCCGCGAGGCCGCCCGGCCCGGAACGACCCGTCTCCATTGAGATGGCCACCCGCGGGTCGCGGCCGACGTTGCGCAGCTTCTGGTGGAGGTCGAGGTGCGCACTGACGACCTCGTCGCCTTCGAGGCCCACCCACACGATCGTGACCTGCGGGGTGCCGTCCGGATTCAAGGTGACGAAGTGCGCGAGGTGGCCCGCCTCGATGGCCTGGCGCACTGCAGGTGACAGCGGGGCCATCAGTCCGCGTGGAGCGCGGTGCGCACCTCATCGGCCGGGTCGGGCCGCCGCGCGCCGGGCGTCTCGATCGTCAACCGGTGGACGGTGCCGTTGAACGGGGCGGGTGGTGAGTAGCGCGCCGAGACCGGGAACCCGCTGTCGCGGCCGAGCCGAAGACCCGCGCCGCCATGCTGCAATGCCATCGGCAGCATTCCCTCGACGCTCGTTGCGTCGACCTCGATGCCGTCGAGAAGCAGAGCCATCCGACCGGCGGCCCCAGCTCCGACCTCGTAGACCACCTTGAGTTCGTGGGGCCCGCCTTCGAGGTTTGCCGGCGTCACGAGCTCGATCGCATCGGCCGAGCGGGCGAACGTGAAGTGCACGGTGCCGTCCAAGGCGTAGAGCGCGTACCCGCCGAACCAGTCGCCGAGCGCACAGATGACCCCGTTGGCCTCGCGGGGCAGTTCGACGCTGGCTGTGAGTTGGAAGCCCCCCCACAACAGGGGCACTGACTCGTCGGCGATGGGGCCGCCACCCGGCAGGAACGTGCGATGGGATCCGGGCGGCCAGGCCGGCGGGATGAACCCGCCGAATCGATCGACCAGGCCGTCAGAGATGGGCAGCACGTTGTTGCGGCCCGCCTCGGCCGCCCAGACCTCGGTCAGCTGGCGCAGCCGTTCGGGCTCGTCGTCGGCGCGATCGTACGCTTCCGAGAAATCCGTCCCGAGGTCGAACAACTCCCAACGATCGTCCTCGAAACTGCGGCTGCCGACGGCCGACTCCTCCTCGTCGAGGATGCCGGTGCTGATGTGGTTGGTGGTCGCCTTCCACCCTTGGTGATAGACGGAGCGTGAGCCCAGCATCTCGAAGTACTGCGTGTGGTGGCGTTCCGCCGCACCCGGGTCCTCCAGCGACGAGAGCAGGCTGACGCCGTCCACCGGCTGCTGGGTCACACCGTCGACCTCCGGGGGGATCTCCAGGCCGACGGCGTCCATGATCGTCGGCATCAGGTCGACCGCGTGCGCGAACTGGGTGCGCACGGCGCCAGGCTGACCGACGCGCCCTGCCCAGTTGACGATCAGCGGCGTGCGGGTCCCGCCCAGCCAGGTGTAGCGCTTCCAGAGCTTGTGAGGTGTGTTGCCGGCCCAGGCCCAACCCCATGAATAGTGGTTGTAGGTGGTGAAGCCACCCCAGTCGTCGTAGTGCGCCAAGTTGTCGGCCAACGACTCGCGGACCTGCGCCGTGAAGCGCATCTCGTTGACGCTGCCCTCCTTGCCCCCTTCGGCGCTGGCACCGTTGTCGGAGAACACCATCACGAGTGTGTTGTCCATGACGCCGAGATTCTCGAGCGAGGTCAGCACCCGCCCGATCTGCGCATCGGTGTGGGTGAGGAAACCGGCGAAGACCTCCTGCTGGCGAGCCAGCATGCGCCGCTGGTCGGCCGACAGGTCGGCCCACGCATCGACCCAGGGGGGACGGGCGGTGAGCTCGGTCCCCGCCGGCACGACGCCCGACGCAACCTGGCGGGCGAACACCTCTTCACGCCACGCGTCCCAGCCCTTGTCGAATACCCCCCGATAAGGGTCCACCCATTCCGGCGCGACGTGGTGCGGCGCGTGCATCGCGCCGAGGGCGAAGTACAGGAAGAACGGCTTGCCGGGTGCACCGTGCTGCTGGTCCTGGACCATGCGGACCGCCTGATCCGCCAGGTCCTCGCTCAAGTGGTAGCCCTCGCCGGGCGGGCGGGGCGCCTCGATGTAGTGGTTGTCGCAGACCAGGTTCGGGGCCCAGTGATTCGTGTCTCCCTGGAGGAACCCGTAGTGACGCTCGAACCCGAGCCCGAGCGGCCAGGTGTCGAACGGGCCGGCCGCCGAGCGTTGCCAGCGCGGGGTGAGGTGCCACTTTCCGACGGCCATCGTCGAGTACCCGGCGTCGCGCAGGAGCCGGGGGAGCGTGGCCGCCGACCTGGGCAATCGAGAGTGGTAGCCGGGGAAGCCGAGCGGAATGTCGGCCAGGAAGCCCATCCCGACGGCGTGGTGGTTGCGTCCCGTGAAGAAGCAGGCCCGGGTCGGCGAACACAGAGCGGTCACGTGAAACCGGTTGAAGGCCGCACCATCGGCCGCCAGCGCGTCCAGGTGCGGTGTCCCGATGTCGGAGCCGAAGGATCCGAGGTGGCCGAACCCCGTGTCGTCGAGGACGATCGCCACGACATTGGGTGCACCGGCCGGCGGCTTGGGCTCCCGGGGAAAACGCGGCACCGATTCGGCCGCGGTGAAGCCAATCTGCTGGGGTTCGTCCATGGGGACGAGGGTAGACGGTGAGCCACTCGCAGCGCTCTGCGCAGGGGTAACGTGGAAACCGATGCAGGGCCACCTCCCCGGACCCCCGCCCCAGCCCCACTTCCCGGTGGGACTGGGAGCCTTCATCGGCTACGTGGCGACCCGCGAGCCCCGTCCGCTCGATGATCGTCCGCCGCAGGAACCCGGATGGGCCGACGAGGACGGCAATGCCCTCGACATGTTCGACGACGTCGGGGACTGGGAGCCGATGTACCGGCCGATGATCAAGGTCGTGGCCGTCATCGTGGCGATCTCACTGCTCGTCGGTGGCGTGAGCACCGTCCTGGAACTGGTGGTCTCCGCTCGCTGAGCGTCTGCCCGAAACGACACGGGGCGAAACGAGCGTCATTTCAGGCTAGGCGAACTCCAAGCTGTGCTCGACCACCTCCACCGTCGTCGGCCAGGAGGCGTTGAAGTCGACCTGCACCTTCGCCGCCGGGCGTCTGCCGTCGAGCAAGTCGCCGTACACCGTGACCGCGGTCTATGCGGGAACGAACAAATTTGCGGGGTCGACGGGGACGCTGACGGAGACGGTCCAGACGGGCTGAGAGACGGTCACTGGGCGCTACCGGGCGTCCGCCGCCGCCACCACAACCAGCACGGTGGCGATGGCGAGAGCCACCGCGCCAAGCACGATGACGACGAGCGCCCAGGTCGGGAATCCCGATGCGCCGGACGCTTGCGGCGCTTCCGTTGCGACAGTGCTCGTCGTGGTCGGCGCCACGCCACCCGTCGATGTGGCGAAGGCGACGACCCGCGTGGAGCTCGGGGCCAGCAAGAGGCCGTCCCCTACCGATGGCGTCGGGAAGTGGTTGGCCGGCTCGCCCACATCGGCCCGTTGCACAACGGCCCCGGTCGTCGCACTGAGGCCGTAGAGCATTCCGTCTTGACCGATGCTCCACACCAGGCCGGCAGCCACGATCGGGGGGCCGCCGCCGGCGGAAGCCCGCCAGAGGAGGCGGAGGCCGGCGGCAGCGGACGACGCCCGCACGGCCACGGTGCCGCTCAGACAGGGCAGATAGACGGTCGTGCCGACGACGGCGCCGCCGCCTGCGATGTCCTGCGCGCATGCGCCCGAGAGTGACGACTGCTCGCCACCGATCCCGCCCAGGTGGGCGCCGTCGAGCAGGTAGGCGGTCTGGTCCTTCCCGGCGGCCACGACTTGACCGTCCGACAGGAGCGTCGGCGCCGTCGAGAGATCCAGATCGCGGGCATTCTCGGTCGCCCAAGACGAGGGGGCGAAGTACTGCACGAGGCTCAGCGCAGGGGACAGCACGAGGACCGCGTCGCTGTGGTCGTAGGGAGCGCCTGGGGTGGTGACGGAGCCGTTCCCGGACTCGACCCAGATGTTGCCGCTGGAGTCCACGACCGGGGCGGCTCCGCCCATCCAGACGGCGCCCTGGCTCTGCCCCGAGCCGGAGTCGATCTCGAAGTTCTCGGCCGGGCCACCCGTTTCGGGGGCCGAGACCACCCACCCGTGATAGGTGGAGCAGTCGCCGAAGTTCCCACCGAAGCCGAAAACCACACGGTCGCCGTCCAATGTGAGGCCCGTGCGCTGGAGCAGGGCGGCGGGAGCCGATCCGGGCGGATCTACGTGCTGCGTGAGCTCGACCTTGCCCGTGGTGGCGTGCAAGCCGATCAGTTCGTGCTCCGGGCGTTGGCTCACGAGCTCGTCCGCGACGACGAAGATCTCGGAGCGTGCGGGATCGATGACCGGTGTCCCCGTGATGCCGACGGTTGGCGAAATGTCGCCGCAGGGCAGCGCGGTTGAGGGGACCGGGGTACCCACGTGGGTCGACCAGACCACGGCGCCGGTGGAGGCCGAGAGCGCCAAGACCGTGTCGTTCTCCGTCGCGACGTAGACGAGCCCGTTCGAGACGAGTGGCTCGCCGTAGAGCTGACCGTCCAGCTCCGGCGATGTCCAGGCGCGCCGTGAGAGGTTGACCGAGGTGACAGCGGCCGACACCCCGTCGCCGTTGTGCGAGCCGTGGTACACGGTCCACGATGCCGCGGTCGCGGGAACCGTTGTTGTCGTTGCCGCGCCGACGGACGGGCCGGTCACGAGCAACGAGGTGACCGCGACGACGAGGAGCTTGAGCCGACCACTTCCTTGCGTCATCGGCGCAATTCGTGGCCGTCGGATGCCGTCAGAGTGCGCCGGAACGTCCTCGGCGGCGCAGGGTCGAGTCGACCCCGACCGCGACGAGCAGGACGGCCGCGGTGGCTATGTCCGTCCCCGCGGTGGTGATGTTGAGCAGGGCGAGGCCGTTGATGAGCGTTGCGATCACGAGGCCGCCGAGGAGAGGATGGACGACCTTGCCGTAACCACCGAACAGGCTGGCCCCGCCGATGACCGCCGCCGCGACGGCGTAGAGGACCGTGGTGCCGCCGTCGTAGCCGACGGAGAAGGAGCCCAGGCGGGACGCGTAGACGATGAGCGCCATTCCCGCGGTGAAGCTGCAGAGTGCGAACGCGATGGTTCGTATCCGCGCCACCTTGATCCCGGCCCGGCGCGCCGCTTCGGGACTGGCGCCGATGGCATAGAAGTAGCGACCGAGACGGGTCCGGGTGAGCAAGAACCCCTGGGCGAAGACGATGACGAGCAGGACGGGGATGACCCATGGGACCCCTTCCACCGGCACCAGGGTCCCGCGGTTGAGGTTGCAGATCCAGACGACCAATGCGCCGGCGGCGGCGACGGCGGCGATGGTCAGCATCGTGATGCTGAGCGGCGGCGCACTGAGGCCCTGGGCCCGCCGCCGCACCGCTCGGAATATGGCCGTGGCGCCGAAGACGGCCACGAGGACCACGAGAAGGATCCACCCGGCGGCCGGTGTCATGCTGCCGCTGACGAGGTCGTTGATGACGTTGTTGCTGATGGTGATCACGCCGCCGACCGCGCCCTTGTCGATGTCGAAGATGTAGATCATCACGCCCTGCCAGCCGAGCAGGCCGGCGAGCGTGACAACGAACGATGGGATCTTGAGCCGAGTGATCATCGTGCCCTGAAAGACGCCGATCAAGGCGCACGCCGCGAGTCCGACGATGACGGCTGCCCACCACGGCCAGTTCTGCGGCGCGCCCATCAGCGCGAGGGCGATCGTTGCCCCGACGGCGCCGACGAAGCCGACCGACAGGTCGATCTCGCTCAAGATGAGCGCGTAGAGCTCGGCCATGCCGAGGAGGATGATCGCGGTCGCCTGGACGAACAGGTTGACGATGTTGCCGGCGTGGAGGAACGCGCTCGACTGCACTTCGAAGAAGATGCAGATGACGACGAGCCCGAGGATGATCGGCAGCGCGCCGCTCTCACCGCCTCGGATCCGCTTCCACCAGGCGCGCAGGTACTCGCCGAGGGAGTCCGCCAGAACGTCCGGAGCGAGGACGACCAGCTGGTCGGGGTCGATGGTGCTGGTGCCGCCGCTGGCCGGCTGGTCTTTCGGGGGCTCGCCCGAGGCCGCGGGTTCGTCGATGGTGTCGGTCATCGTTGCCTCAGCTCGCCACGCGTGCCGACTGGCCCGTCGTCATGTACTCGACCACCATTTGGGTATCGAAATCGGAAGCCGGGCCGGACGCGACTGATTGACCCAAATAGAGAACCGCAATCTCATCGGCCACCGCGAAGACATCGTTGAGGTTGTGCGACACCATCATGACCGCGGTGCCCTGATCGGAGAGGCGTTTGATCAGGTCGAGCACGGTCCGAGTCTGCGCCACACCGAGGGCGGCGGTGGGCTCGTCCATGATGACCAGCTGGGCGGCGGAGAGGACAGCCTTTGCGACCGCCACGGACTGTCGTTGTCCGCCGGAGAGCGAGGCCACGGGTTGGCGGATCGACCGCACCGTGGTGACGTGCAGGTCAGCGAGAGTCTCGCGAGCTTCGCGTTCCATCGTCGCCTCGTCGAGGAGCCCATGGCGAAGCTTCTCGTGTCCGAGAAACATGTTCTGCACGATGTCGAGGTTGTCGCACAGCGCCAGATCTTGATAGATGGTCGTAATCCCGAGCGCCTCGGCATCATTGGTGGATTTGATATGAGCCGGGGATCCCTCCCAGAGGATCTCGCCGGTGGTGGGCTCCCACAGGCCTGAGATGGTCTTGATGGTCACGGATTTGCCCGCTCCGTTGTCGCCGACCAGGGCCGTCACCTTCCCGGGAGGGAGGGACAGATTGACCGACTTGAGGGCCTGGACCGCCCCGAAGACCTTGCTCACTCCCTGCAGTTCCAGGAGCGGCACACCCTCAGTCATGTTGGCACCCCCGTCACCGTCGGATGGAACTCTGTGCGAACACTCCAGCGGCCGACCTCCCGTCCCGTCGTCGGGGATCGGGAGGTCGGCCCGGAGCTCATCTCACGCGATCGACATTACCCAGCGGGCATTGCCGATCAAACGACTCCTACGGCGTGATGCCTGCCGCGGTGCAATCGCTGGCGTACTGGCCCGCGCACAACTGGGAGGTCGGCACGAACTGGTCCTTGACGACCGTGGACTTCATGTTCGAAGTGGTGACCCACGTTGGCGTCAGCAAGGTGGAGGGGACGTTGACAGACGCCGTCGTGTCCTTGGTCGACCCATTGACCAGGGCTGAGGGCGGCTTGGCTCCGGCCCGCAGGTAGAGCGCCAGTGCGACGGCCGCCTGCGCTTCCAGGTAGATCGGCTTGTAGACCGTTCCGCACTGGTAGCCCGCGAGGACGTTCTGGAGACCCGTCAGCGTCGCGTCCTGTCCTGTCGTCGGGAAGGTCTTCGGCTTCAGGTGCAGGGACTGCAGGTACGTGACGATCGGGGCACCCGTTTCATCATTGGGGATCAGCGCAGAGTTCACGCTCGGGTGAGCCGTGTAGACGGCCTGGAACTCGGTCTCCGCGGTCGGCGGGTCCCATGTCCCCGCGGTGTGTGCCACGGCGGTCCACTTGTGGTTCTTGAAGAACGGGTTGATCACGCTGTCGTAGCCCTGGGCGAACAACGTCGCGTTGTTGTCCGTGACGGCGCCGTGCATCACGACGACCTGGGGCTTCGAAATGTGCCAGGCGCTCACGCAGCTCACGAGGCCCTGACCCATTACCTGGCCGACCTTCACGTTGTTGAAGCTGACGTAGTACGTCCGGCTCCCTCCCAAGGTGAGGCGGTCGTAGTCGATGACCTTGACGCCACGCGACTTCGCGTAGGTCTCGATCTGCGTGCCCACACCCGAGTCGAGGGGGTCGACCAAGAGGACCGTGGCCCCGTTGGAGATGTCGGTCTGCGCATCGGTCAGCTGCGTGGCGTCACTGCCGAGCGCGTTCTGCACGATGTACTGCGACGAGCTCAAGCCGGCCTTTTTCATGGCCGTGGTGAGGTCGGGTTGGTCGAACTCGACGTAGCGAGTCGAGCTCACGGTGTCGGGCAGGATGGCGGCCACCTTGCCGTGACCCGCCGCGGCGAGCGCCTTGAATTGCGACATCACTGCGAAGTTGTTCGTAAAGGAAGTTGTCTTGATGTTGGAAGGCCCACTGGTGCGGAGCGAGGCCGACGCCCCACCGCTCACCGCGCCGACCAGCGTCGCCGACAAAACGAGAGAAAGCCCCCCGAGCATGCCTGCCCTACTGCTGAAACGCACATTGTCTCCTTTGATGTTCGGCCCACCCGGTCGGGCGAACCCCCCTGCACTGCGTTCTACCCGCATTTGGTTCATTCCATTGCGGTTTGGTTGCAGCTTCGAGAAGGTTACAGAGGAAGACACCCCGGTGCTGGGAGCAGCCTGTGATTTTGTGCACAAGCGGTGGCTGTCAGTGCACAACGCCCGACATGGATTCCCATCTGCCGGCACCGGAAAGGCCTGCGTCGTCCCCGAGGCACGAGACGACGACCTCGAGGTCATCTGGGAGCTGCGCACGTTGGCGCAGGACGAGCTGACGCAGTGGCTGGAAGAAACCTTCGCGTCTGCCGACTCCTCCGCCGATGACGACGAGGCTCGGCGAGAAGGACATGACCAGGTTGACGACACCCGCCGCCCCGGCCGCGGATCGCGTTGTTCCAGATGTTGGTGGCCTGCGGGTCGCCCCGGCCGGCCGCCGCCGCAACCGCCGCGGCGTCGAGGTCGCCCAGACCGGCCTCGCGGGCCTGGCGGGCTACGCCGGTCCCCGACGCCAATTCCTCGAGCGTGCAGGCTTGACCGTCGCGCCACGCCCGCCAGTCGATGACGGCGTGGCCGACTTCGGCCAGGGAACGGTTCCCGGCGACGAGTTCGCCATCCAACACGACGCCGGCTCCGATTCCGGTGGAGATCGTGAGGTAGGCCATGTCCGAGCCTCTGTGACGGGCGTTCGCTGCGGCTTCGCCTATGGCCGCCAGGTCGGCGTCGTTGGCGACGTAGGTCGGGAGGCCGAGCTGCGACGAGAGTTTGTCGCGTGAGAGGAGATCGGGCCAGGCGTCGTGCAGATTGGGGGCCCACAGCAGCCGGCCGACTCGATAGTCCACGGCCCCCGGAAGACCGACCACGGCATGTGCGACGCGACCCCCCTCCTCGGATGCGCCGACTGAACGGATGAGATCTATCGAGCGCGGCGGCGGCTTCGGCCTCGTCCGGCGTCGGCGCGGACCTCTTGAATAGGACCTCGCCGTTCCGGTCCACCAGGGCGAGCGCGCATCTGCGTGCCCCCGATGTCCGCGGCGAGGACGAGATCTCGAGCAATTCGCATTAGCTCGAACCTGCTGCGCTACTCGGGTGCACCTTCAGGGCCGTAGCCCGTTTTTTTCAGCAACTTCCGCAACAGCGTCAATTGCTCTGCGTCGATGTCCTTGTGATGCGGTTCGAATGTCTCGGTTTCGCCGTCGATCGTGACGAGGAGGTGGCCCTTGTGCGTCTCCTGGACCTGGCCGACCGCTTCCAACAGCGAGATGACGGCATGCCACTCGAGGTTGTGGCTCAGCGGGTGACGAAAGATGTGCGCCAGCGTGTCCCTTTGGTGGCCGTTCAGCCGTTGCTCTGCCGTTTCCAGTCCTCCCTGTCCAGCTCGTCGCCAAGCCCTGTGGGCCTCATCATCGCACTGCGCCCAGGGTTGTGCCTGGCTCGACGCCCCTCGAACCGTGCCAGCCCGCTGTGGTGACCGGGACCGCTGACGCCGCAGATGCGCTGATCAGTGAATGATTCTTTTGCGCTGGCGGCCCAAGTGGGTAGAAGTGACACTGCAGGGTGACGCCGAAGGAGGTGTTCATTGAGGTTTCGCGATCGGGTGGACGCCGGTCGTCGCCTGTCCGAGGTCGCCCGGTCGGCCGACGTCGGGGGTTTGGACGTCGCGGTCTTGGGTCTCGCGCGCGGTGGCGTGCCCGTCGCCTATGAGGTGGCCACCGCGCTGGGGGCCCCGCTCGACGTCCTGGTGATCAGGAAGCTCGGCGTCCCGTTCCAACCCGAGCTGGCGATGGGGGCGATCGGGGAGGGGGGCATCCGGGTCGAGAACGCCGACGTCCTTGGACCGAGTGGTCTCGGCACCGTTGATCTCGACGAGGCCGAGCGGAGGGAGCGCGTCCAGCTCGATCGGCGGGCCGCGATGTACCGAAGTGGGCGGGATCGACTTGACGTTTCGGGCTGCTGCGTCTTCGTGGTGGACGACGGCGTGGCCACTGGCTCGTCGGCACGAGCCGCCTGTCGAGTCGCTCGGGCTCTTGGCGCCGCCCGGATCGTCTTTGCGGCGCCCGTGGCGTCGCGGACGGCCGCGCTCGAGCTTCGCCGCAGCTCGTGCGACGAACTTCTCTGCTCGGAGATCCCCGAACCGTTCTTTGCTGTGGGTGAGTGGTACCGCGACTTTTCGCCGACGTCGGACGACGAAGTGGTCGAGTTACTGCGGCGTGCCGCGACTTCAGGTCGGGCCGAGAACGTCGACCTCCGCGGGACGGGACAGGGTTAGTGCCCTCACTGTTGCCCGACGAGTCCAGCGAGGTTGCGGGTCAACTGCAGCTACGCCGGTGGTCGGATCCGGCCATTCTCGCCATCGCCTTCATCGCACTCGCCTCGGGATTCGGCCAATACGGGGCGGTTGCCGCACTCGGCGACGTCTCTCGGCAATTGGGCCACGTTGCACAGGGCGGTTCGATCGCGGACAAAGTCGGCCTGTCGGGGACCCGCTTGGGTGTCGGGTTGGCCATCATCCGGCTGGCGTCACTCGGAAGTCTCCCGCTCATCGGCATCGCCGATCGTCTGGGCCGCCGGCGCATCATCCTCGGCGTCACGATCGGCGGCCTGGCCTTGACGGCAGTCGCCGCGGCCAGTCCTGGGTACTGGTGGTTTGTCGTCATCTTTGCCTTCGGGCGTCCGCTGCTCACGGCCACGAACGCCCTGGCGGAGGTCATGGCGGCCGAGGAGACGAGCTCGCGGGACCGCACGTCCGCCATCGCGCTCGTCTCCGCCGGCTATGCGGGCGGCGCCGGTCTCTCGGCGATCGTGCACAGTTTGGCCTCGGGGACACTCGGATTCCGCGGGATCTTCGCGCTTGCCCTGGCCCCCCTTATCGCGGTCTATGCGCTGCGCGGTCAGGTGGAGGAACCAAGTCGCTTCATGGTGGCCGAGGCCGAGGCAGACCACCCCACCCCGGTCCTCGGCGCCGTCGGACCTCGCTACCGCAGTCGGGTCGCCGTATTGGCGGTGATCGGATTCGCCATTTCCGCCATCACGGGTCCGGCCACCAGCTTCGCGTTTCTGTTTGCGCAAGACGTCTTGCACCTGCAGGGCTACGTCACAGCGGCGATGGTCGCTGTCGCCGGGTTGACCGGCCTCATTGGGTTGTTGGTCGGACGCTGGCTGGCCGATCGCATCGGGCGCAGGCCGACCGCCACGATCGCCATGGTGGCCGTCGCGTGCACCGGAGCGTTCGCCTACACGGGATCGAGCAGCGCCTACGTGATCGGCTACGTCCTCGGCGCCTTGAGCGGGGGCTTGTTGGCGCCTGCGGTCGGGGCCTTGCTGACCGAGTTGTTTCCGACGTCGGTGCGGGCGTCGGTGACCGGGTGGTGGGTCGCGGCCGGCGTCATTGGGGCGGTGGTCGGCTTGGTTGTGTTCGGGACGGTGGCCGACGTCGGCAATCGCTTCGCCGCTGCGGCGGAGTTGACGTTCCTTCCTGCGGCCGCAGCGGCGGCGCTGTTTTGGCTGCTCCCGGAGACTAAGGGTCGTGAGCCCGAGTCTCTCTGGCCGAGCAGCGCTCAGGAATAACTGAACGACACCGTGTTCGAGGTGCCGGCGGCCGTCCTGATCGAGACTTGGACCGAGGACGCGCCGGTCATCGGCGGCACGGTCACGGTGCAGGTGTTCTGGGCCGGACAGCTCGTGGGCGCCACTTCACCGTTGAAGGTCGCCACAATCTGCCCGTCCGAGCTGAGGAAGTTCGACCCGCTGACCTGAATACCTTGACCAGCCGTTCCCGACGTCGGGGTGATGGAAGAGATGACCGGCGGCCCGCCGACGGAAGCGGGTGGCGCCGGGACCGAGGTGGTCGTGCGCGACGACGAAACCTTGCCTGCTCCTCCGTGGCCAAGATGTTGTGTCGCGGGGGTGTGGGCACCCGCAGCCGGACCGGCGGTCGCAGACGGCGGCGGCGCGGCGACCTCAGGACCCCCGCCGCCCGACGAGAGGGCCAGAGCGATGCCCGCGGCCACGACCAACACCGCGACCACGGCCACCAAGGCGATGAGCCAGTGCTCGCGTTGGACCGACCAGCGCGGCCCGGGGCTCGGAGGCCTCGGGCCGGCCGATGTCCAGGGAGGAGGGGCAGGAGGAGGGGCCGAAGGCGTGCCGGCCACCGGCGTCGACGCCTCGAGGCGCTGCGTGGTCAGCGTCGCCGCGCCCGTCCGCTCGCGAGCGTGCCGAACTGCGATCTCCATTGCACCCAGCGCACGCCGACCGGGCGTTCCCTGGGGTGGTTCGGTTTCGGTCCCATCCGACATTCTTTTCCTCCGGCTTGAATTCCTTTCCCCGTTCGGTGCCATGTACACGCGAGCCGGCCACCGCGGCGACAGGACCAGGTCGAAAGGCCAGTGAGCAGTTTCGACGCGGGCGCACGTTGGCGGTGACCGGCGTTTCGCGCGACCCTGGCCCCAATGTCGACGGGTCAGCAACTCGTGGTGTGTGACGGGGACGAAACGGGCCAGGAATTGCTCGAGGAGGCGCTCCGGGTGCTGGCGCCCGATGTGCTCGGGTTCGACCTCGACCTGGTGCACTTCGACCTCTCGCTGGGGAACCGCCGTGCCACGGGGAACGACGTCGTCCGAGAGGCGGCCGCCGCCATGAAGGAAACGGGTCTGGGCCTGAAGGCCGCCACGGTGACCCCGGAGATCACGGGCGACGTGGGGAGTCCAAATCGCATTCTGCGTGAGGGCATCGGCGGTTCGGTCATCGTGCGCACCGGCCGACGGATCCCGGGCGTCACGCCCCCGGCCCACGTGGTGCACCCGATCGTGGTGGTCCGCATGGCGGTCGGCGATGCCTATGGAGCCGATGAAGGCCGGACAGGGGGTCCGGGCTCGCCGGAGGAGCAGGCGTGGCGGACCGAGCGGATCGACCGCTCCGTGTGCCGGTCGGTGGCCGAGTACTCCTTTCTCACCGCCGCCCAGTTCGGCGCGTGCGTCTACGGAGGGCCGAAGTGGACCGTGTCGACGATCTACGAAGGCATGTTGAAAGAAGAGATGGATGCTGCGGCGTCAAGACACCCCGACATCGTGTATCGACCGACCCTCATCGACGCTGCCTACGCCGGCCTGATCAACGAGTCCAGCGCCAGTGCACTCGTGGTGCCGTCACTCAACCGTGACGGCGACTGTCTTTCCGACCTCGTCCTCGCGCTCTTCGGTTCGATTGCAGGGGCCGAGTCGGTGCTCCTCGCGCTCGACAGCGAGCTGCAACCGCAGGTCGCCATGGCCGAGGCGCCGCACGGCACGGCACCGTCGCTCATGGGCAAGGACGTGGCCAACCCGATGGCCATGCTGCTCGCGTGTGCGGCCGTCCTCGACTACGCCGCCGACGGCAACTCGCGGGTATCCGACAAGGCAGCTGCCATCAGGCAGGCCACTCTGGGTGCGGCGGCCGACGGGATCCGCACGTTCGACCTCGGCGGCGAAGCCTCGACTTCTGAGGTGGTGGACGAGGTGCTGCGTCGGCTCCGGGGCGGTGCTGGCTCAGTCGTCTAACGACTCAGGGCACGTTCGAGCTGCGATTTGCTCATCTTCGAGCGGCCCTCGATCCCCTTCCTGCGTGCTTCCTCGTAGAGCTGGTCGCGCGTGCGGCCACCCGCCCCCCGATGCGAGCGCAGACCACCCCTGCGGCCCGAGGAGATGTCGTGCGTGGACGTCCCGCTGGCGTGCCGGGCCTCACCCGACCTGGCCCGTTCCTTGTTGAAGGTCCGTGCGGCGATCTCCTCGGCCAGGGATTCGGAGTCACCGTGACGGAGGAGTCCGTCCTTGATGTGCTCGTACTGGCGTTCGCGCTTTTCATTCCAGGTCGGCTGGGGCATCACGACCCTCCTTTTGGTGTGCCTACCATCCACTCGTACCCGCGAGCGGATGGTAGCAACCGGAATCGGCGTTTCAGCTGTCGATGTGAACCAGCGTTACGGCGTCCCGAGCGCCGCAAACAGATCACCGTCCTGTTCGACCCTGCGCAGCACATCGGAGGTCTCGAAGACAAGGAGTTGACGTTTCTTCTGTTTGGCACAGCGGCGCACTTCTTCGGCCGTGACGGGTGTCGAGACGGTTGGACGCGGCATGGCGCGCACCGAGTAGACCGCCACAGTCGTCTTCGCAGGGTGGTTCTGGCTCCAGTCGATCAGGACCCGCCCCTGCCGGAGCGACTTGCGCATGTTGGAGACCACGAGGTCGCGATGGTCGGACTCCAGCTTGCGGGCGATGTCGTGTGCGTGGTCCCGGACCCCGTCCCAGGTACTTTTCGGCCGCGGCGACCGTGTAGAGCTGCAAGCCCTTGGAGCCGCTGGTCTTGGCGAACGATTCGAGACCCTCCTTCTCCAACTCCTCGATGATGTAGCCGGCCACGATGCAACACTCGACGATCGAGGTGCCTTCGCCTGGATCGAGGTCGAAGACCATGTGGTCTGGGGTTGCCGGAAGTTTGCGGCGGCGTCCCACGTGCCACAACGGCACGTGGAACTCGATGTTGCCCAAGTTGGCCGCCCAGGCAAGGGTCGGGACATCGTTCGCCACGGCGTACGAGATCGCTTCGTGTCCGTCCGTCGACGGCACGGTCACCGATGAGACCCACTTCGGAGCATGGGACGGAATGTGCTTTTCGAAGAAAGATTTGCCTTCGACGCCATTGGGAAAGCGGCGCATGGTCAGCGGTCGATCTTTGACGTGGGGGAGCATCGCGTCGGCGATCGCGGACGTAATACTCGATGAGCTGGCCCTTGGTGAAGCCGTACTGAGGGAAGAACTCCTTGTCCAGGTTGGAGACGGACAGTTCGCGTCCGCCGATGGAGGCGCGTGTCGACGTGCTGACTCGGCTCACTCCACCACCACTTGATCTGGTTCCTTGTCGGGTCTGAGGCCACGCCAGATCGGGTGACGAAGTCGCCCGGCCGGCGTCCACTCGCCGTAGGCCACCTCCCCGACCAAGGCCGGCCGGACGAAGTGGGCATTCGATGTTTCGCGGGCGGGGAGGGGGGAGTCGAACGGGTTGGTCGTGGCGGTCTGCGGCCGGAGGGCGTTCAGCAGATCCTGTCGAGCCCGCTCGGTGAACCCGGTGCCCACCTTCCCGACGTAACGCAGGCCGTCCGGCCCGGGGAGACCGAGCAGCAGCGCCCCCAAGCTCCCGTCTCGCTCGCCGCGGCCCTCGGTCCACCCACCGATGACAACTTCTTGGGTCCGGAAAGACTTGACCTTCACCCAATCGGGATGGCGGCGGCCGGGACGGTACGGGGCACTGCGGCGCTTTGCCACAATGCCCTCGAGCCCGTTCGCCGTGGCGGCATCGAGGATGTCCCGTCCCGAGACGTCGCGAAACGAGTCTGTGGTCGTGAAGGTCTGGCCTGCGAGCTGCAGCGACTCGAGACGTGCCCGCCGTTCGTCGTAGCCCTCTTCGAAGAGCAAGTGGCCGTCGATGTACAGGAGGTCGAAGGCCACGAACGTCACCGGATCCGTCAAGGCCCGGCGACGCGCCTCTCGTTGGTTGGACACGTGCATACGGTGCTGCAGCCGCGAGAAGCTGGGGCGCCCGTCTTCGCCGAGAGCGACGACTTCGCCGTCGATCACGCACGTCGTCATGCCGAGGAACTTTCCGATGTCAGCGAGCTCGGGGAAGGAGGACGTCACGTCGAGATCGTTCCTGCTTTGCGCTCGGACCCTTCCACCCTCCACGAAGAGAATGGTGCGCACTCCGTCCCATTTGATCTCGTAGGCCCAGTGCTCGTCGTCCGAAGGGAGTTCACCCGGCACCGCCAACATGGGCTTGACCGAGGTGGGCAAGGGGTCGGTCCGGGTCGAAGGACCGTGCCGATGGATCATCCAGTTGCGATCCTTGGTTTGGAACAACACGAAGTCGCCCGACGAACGGGCGCCGTGCAGCACAAACTTGACCTCGGTATCGGTCCACTTCTGGGCCTCGTACCGGCCTCTGTCCCAGATCGTCATCTGTCCACCGCCGTACTCGCCTTTGGGGATCTCACCTTCGAAGGTGGCGTACTCGAGCGGATGGTCCTCGGTGTGCACGGCGAGATGGTTCTGCTCGGGCGACTCGGGCAGCCCCTTGGGCAGAGCCCACGACACGAGGACCCCCCCGCGCTCGAGGCGAAGGTCCCAGTGCAGGCTGCGGGCGTGATGTTCCTGGATCACGAACCGTGGGGCGCCGGACCCAGATGCGGCGGGGCTCCCCATCGGCTCAGGCGTCTTGCGGGGGTCCCTCTTGGCCCGGTAGGTATCGAGCTGTTCCGAGCCGCTCGATGCCTGCGGGCGCTTGGCCTTCGGTGTCACCGGAACCACCGTAGCCAGGACGGTCGCGAGTCGAGCTTGCCGCCCCGGTCCGGCACGACAGCGGCGGCTTCGGGCGTACCACGAGTGCCGTCCCGGACGTCACTGGCGTTGGAGAGCACACGGTGCCCCTGTGCTCCTCTTCGCACGAGTCGTTGCCGCAACGTCAGGAAGCGGGCGCCGGCCGCACGCGCGTGCGGGTCGTTTTCTGGCCCTCGGTCTGGGTATCTATTTGGATGCGCGGACGATGAAGGAGGTCGGCAGCGATGACGACGGGCACCCTGACAGGCAGTGAGCGTTTTGATCATTCGGACGTGGAACGCCACGACGCAAGGACGCGTGCGCACCTCGGCCGCTTTGGCCTCGGCACCGCCGGTGTCGTGGCCGTACTCGTGTCCGCATGGGGCGGCCTCGTGCCCTACATCGGCCCGTCGTTCAACTTCAGTGGCGACGGAACGGGGACCTGGCACTGGAGCATGGCGCATGCCGTTCTCGCATTGGTCCCTGGGGCCGCCGGAGTGCTGCTCGGTTTGTTCGTGATCGCCGAGGCACGCGGGGTCACGGTAGGGAAAGGCCGATTGAGCCTCGCCACGGCGGGCACCTTGCTGATGATCTGCGGGGCCTGGTTCGCCATCGGGTCGCTGGCCTGGCCGGTGATCGACGACACCGGCGCGTACTTCGTCGCCTCCACGCACCTGCGACTGCTGGCGTACGAAGTGGGGTACAGCATCGGGGTCGGTCTTGTCCTGGTCGTCTGTGGCGCGTTCGTCGACGGCTGGGCTGCGCGCCATCAGCCGAAGGCCACGGTGGTCGCTGACGCGACGGTGGGTGACGCCACGACCGGTCCGGTCGAGACGGGTATCTGAAGCCGAGATAGGAACGAGTCCTCGGCAGGAGACGGACGCGCTCGGCTTGCTCGAGAGCTACGACCACCTCCGCGACGTTCGCGCCCGAGCCTTGAGCAGAGGCTGACCTGATCGCGGCGCTTCGGCTCAGGCCGTAACTGCGCCCAAGCCGGCTTCGGCGACCTGCATGTCCTCGCTGTAGTGGCCGCCGCTCACGCCGACAGCGCCCACGAGTGCGTCGTCGACCATGATCGGATATCCACCGCCGAAGACGACCAGCCGGTCGATTCCGGTCGGAGCGCCGAGGGCCAAGGGGGCATCGTCCTTGATGAAGTCGTACCAGCCGTGCGACGGAATTCCGAAGCCAACCGCGGTGTACGCCTTGTCCTGAGCGATCTGGATCGAAATCAATGGAGCCCCGTCCATCCGATGGAAGGCCTTGAGGAGTCCGCTGTCATCAACGATGGCGACGGCAAATCCCTTGCCCAGAGATCGTGCGTGGGTCACCGCGGCCTCAATGATGCGAGTCGCCAAGGTGGCGGAGATCGTGGATTTCGTGAAGATGCCTTTGTCGGTCACGTCTGTCCTTTCTTGGCGGGCGTCTGGATACACGCGGCCGTCCGGGCTCTCGTTCTCACATCACAATCGGGCCGCGGCTCACGCACTATAGGTTCAACTCAATTGCCAAGCTCGAGCGAAAGTGCTTGGAACCGGAGGCGTGCATGACCTTGAGCGGACCATCGCGATCCGAACCTTCCAACGCGAGGTGGCCGGCTGTCTAGCATCGGTCGAGCCACCTCAGCGCAGGCGGCGTGTGGCATGAGAGCCGGCATACCTGCCGACGGATTCAAGGAGTCATCCGGTGCGCACCAAGAGCAGCGAATCACCGCGGGCGGCGCTTCGGCGCATCTTGGCGGAACCAAGGCTTACCGTCTTGCCGGGCGTCTACGACACGTTGTCCGCCACGTTGGTCGAGCGCAGTGGGTTTGCGGGGGCCTACATGTCCGGGGCGGCGGTCGCAATGGCCCTGGGGGGCGTTCCGGACCTGGGCCTCCTCACGATGACCGAAATGGCCACGCAGGCGGCCCACCTGGCTGGCGTCCTTACGGGTCCGCTCGTCGCCGATGCCGACACCGGCTTCGGCAATGCCCTCAACGTGCACCGAACGGTCGTCGAGTATGAACGTGCAGGCGTCGCCGGGCTCCACCTTGAGGACCAGACGTATCCAAAGCGGTGTGGACACCTCAGCGGCAAGTCGGTCATTTCGAGCGAGGAGTTCGTCGAAAAGGTCAAGGCCGCCGTCGATGCGAGGACTGACCCAGAACTCGTGGTCATCGCTCGAACTGACGCGCGCGGCCCGCTCGGATTCGCTGAGGCGATACGCCGTGCGAACAGCTACCTCGACGCCGGGGCCGACCTGATCTTCGTCGAGGCTCCGCAGACGATCGAGGAGATCTCATCGATTCCGGCCGAAGTCGGTGGCCCCGTGATGTTCAACATCGTCGAGAATGGATCGTCGCCGCACGTCGAGCTCGAGCAGTTGGCGGCGTGGGGCTACCGGCTCGCCATTCGCCCGCTCGCCGTCATCACCCCGGTCGTCAGGGCCGCCATTCGCGCGCTGACCGAGATGCATCCGCCCACGCCGCTCGAAGGGCACATATCGACGCCGGGGGACCTCTTCGAGACCGTCGAGCTGGCCGCGTGGCTCGAAATTGGCGATCGATTCGCGTCGGGTCCTCACGACACCTGACCAGCAACTCGAAGTTCACGGTCCCAAAAAGTGCGCCCCCCGGGATTTGAACCCGGAACCTGCGGATTAAGAGTCCGTTGCTCTGCCGTTGAGCTAGAGGCGCCCCGGAGAGTGTAGGCGAGCCGTCGTGCGCGCCTTGTCGGAAAGGTGGAGGCCAGAACCTGCGGGCCCCTCGGAGAGCGTTGCCGGAGCTCGCCAGCCGGACCAGGCCACCCCGATGGCCCACTGTTCCCGTCGCCGCGTCTCGAGCGCCCGCGCGACGTCACGACGCCACCGAAGGCTGACAAGTGCGTCAGGTAGAATCGCGCCCGCCCGTGCGGCCTGCCGCGGGCTTCGCACACGATCGGCGCGCCCTGGGCGCGCGGGGAGGGAGCGCGGTGGACCTCGAGTTCTCGAGCGAGCAAGAGGAGCTGCGTTCGTCGGTCCGATCGTTCCTCGACAAGGAGTGCACCCTCGGGGTCGTGCGCCACGTCGTCGAGACCGGCGAGGCGCCCACCGAGCTCTGGGCCTCCATGGTGTCGCTCGACTGGCCGGCGCTCGCTGTCGCCGAGGAGCACGGCGGCATCGGCCTCACCTTCGTCGAGACCGCAGTGGTCGTCGAGGAGCTCGGCCGCTGCGCCGCCCCCGGGCCCCTCCTGACGACGATCAGCCAGTTTGCGCCGATGGTGCGCGAGGCCGGCACGACCGCCCAAGCCGAGCACTTCCTCTCCGAGGTCGCCGCCGGCGCACGGACCGGCGCGGTCGCCCTGGCCGACCACCCGCGCCGCTGGGCCCTCGACGACGTCACCATGCGCGCCGAGCGCGCCGAAGGAGGCTGGGTCCTCGAGGGCACGAAGCTCGGCGTCATGACTGGCCTCGGCGTGGACGAGGTCGCCGTCGTCGCCCGGGCCGGCGACGGCGTGGGTGCCTTCGTGGTGCCGGCGGCAGAGGCCGGCCTCACCGCGGTGCACTCCCTCGACGCCAGCCGTCCCCTTTCGACCGCCTCGCTGGGCCGGGTGCTCGTGCCCGACGACCGCGCCCTCGGTGACCCGGGGAGCGCCGCCACCACCCGGGCCGTCGCCCGCGCCATCGAGGAGGCGACGGCTGCCCTCGCGCTCGAGACGGTCGGCGCCTGCGACGCGCTCTTCCAGATGGTCCTCGCCTACGTGAAGGACCGCAAGCAGTTCGGGGTCTCCGTGGGCTCCTTCCAGGCCATCAAGCACAAGATGAGCAACATGTTCCTGGCCGTCGAGCGCGCCCGCTCGTTGTGTTACTTCGCCGTGGCCGCGATCGCAGAGGACACCCCGTCGCGTTCCCGCGCCGTCGCCATGGCCAAGGCGGCCAGCGACGAGTGCCAGCGCGAGGTCTGCGGCGAGTCGCTCCAGTCTTTCGGCGGCATCGGCTTCACCTGGGAGCACGACGGCCACCTGTTGCTGAAGCGGGCCGAGGCCGACGGCGCGCTCTTCGGCGGCTCGGCCGAGCATTCGCTGACCGTCGCCGCCTCCTTGGGCTGATCGTCGCCTGGCGGGCAGACTGGGCGCATGCGCCCGGGCGAATCGCTGATCGCGGCGCTCGACCTCGCGCCACATCCCGAGGGCGGGTGGTACCGCCGCACGTGGCAGGCGCCCAGCGATGCGGGTGGGCGATCGGCCGCCAGCGCCATCTACTACCTCCTGCTCGCCGGCGAGGTCTCGGCGCCGCACCGCATCGACGCCGCCGAGCTGTGGCACTTCTACGCCGGCGACCCCATCGAGCTCCGGCGCGAGTGGCCCGACGGGACCGCCGACGTCACCATTCTCGGGCCCGACGTCGCGGCGGGGCAGCGGCCCCAGCTCGTCGTCGACGCCGGCGTGTGGCAATCGGCCCGCCCGCTCGGCCGCTACGTCCTCCTCGGGGCGACGGTGACACCCGCGTTCACCTTCGAGGGCTTCGAGCTGCGCGTGCCACCTTCGTGATGAATGTGGTCGAGGGGTGCACAGTTCGACACGCCTGAAGGCGATGTCGTCCAACCCCAGTGTCGCTCGGCTCTCACTTCGCGCGTTTGTTGACGCGGCTTCGCGCGCGGGTTTACCTTGCCGAGAACTCACGTCCGTGGGAACGAAGAGCGAGCCGAACTCGTGGCGGGTTTGCAAGCGATGGCGTCGACCGCCGCCGCCGTGGATGCGCACTCGGGGACTCCGGCGTGTCGACGGGGAGGCAAGGACCAGCGATGACAAAGCGCCAGAACGCACGGAAAAGGGGCCGGTACACGCCCCCACGGCGCAGCAAGATGGCGGCGGCCGCGCTGGGTGTGAGTGCTCTCGTCGCGACCGGCGGGCCGGTCCTCGCTGCGGGAGCGTCGCCACCCGTTGGCGCGGCGCCAGGCGGCTCGTTCGCGGCGGTCGGGCCTCAGGGCGCGCCCGAGGCAGCAGCACTACGCAGCGCCAAGGTGCACAACGCCGACGTGTTGAGCACGCGTGCGGATCTGCCGAACGGCACCGGGTACTGGTTGGTGGGGACCGACGGCGGCGTCTTTGCGTTTGGCGGCGCGCCGTTCTACGGCTCGCTGCCCCAAATCGGGATCCACGTCAAGAACATCGTCGGCATCGTTTCGACGCCGACGGGGCTCGGGTATTGGCTGGTCGGTTCCGACGGCGGCGTCTTCAGCTTCGGCGATGCCGCCTTCGCCGGATCGATGGGTGGGCAGTCGCTCGCCGCGCCGATAGCGGGGATCGCAGGCATCCCGCCCGCCGGACCCCAAGGTGCCATTGGACCCCAAGGTGCCCAGGGCAGTACCGGCGCGCAGGGCACACGGGGCGACACCGGGGGGACCGGCAACACCGGCGCGCAGGGCTTCCAGGGGGCGACCGGTGACACCGGAGCGCAAGGAGCGCAGGGCTCGACGGGCAACACCGGCGCGGCAGGGATCGACGGGCGCCCAGGGAGCCCAGGGTGTGCTCGGATCGCAGGGGGCGCAGGGCAACACCGGCGCCCAGGGGATCCAAGGCAACACCGGCGCGCAGGGATCGACGGGCGCCCAGGGAGCCCAGGGTGCGCTCGGATCGCAGGGGGCGCAGGGCAACATCGGCGCCCAGGGCGCGACCGGCGCGCAGGGCTCGACGGGTGCCCAGGGCTCCCAAGGTGCACTCGGGCCACAGGGGGCTCAGGGCAACACCGGCGCCCAGGGCTCGACCGGCGCGCAGGGATCGACGGGCGCCCAGGGCTCCCAAGGTGCGCTCGGGCCACAGGGTTTGACGGGCGCGCAGGGCGCCACGGGGGCACAGGGAGCCACGGGCGTCGCAAGGCGCCACGGGGTCGCAGGGCGCCACGGGGTCGCAGGGCGCACAGGGCGCATTGGGTACGCAAGGTGCGCAAGGCTCCACCGGCGCGCAGGGATCGACGGGTGCCCAGGGATCGACCGGCTCGGGCGGGGTCCTCTCGACGCTCTCTGCGTTCGACAGTTCCGCGCAAACCCTCCTGGCATCGAGCATCGTCGCCCTGCCGACGGCCGGCGTCGTGCACGGAACGGCCATCACCCAGCAGGGCGGCCTTGCGTGGTTCACCATCAACGCGGCGGGCACCTACCGCCTGACCTTCGAGCTGCAAACCTCGGCCCTCAGTACCTTGGGTCAGGTTGCCGTCGTCCAAAATGGCTTTGTCGTGGCGGGCTCGACGACCACCCTGGTCGTCGGTGGCTCCGAGCTGGTCGGCTCGGTGACGTTCACCGCCGCCACCACCGACACGATTCAGCTTCGGGTGAGCGGCGCATTGTCCCTGACGCTGAGCGCCGCCAACGTCTCCGTGGACGAGCTGACATCGCCCTAGCGGCGGCCGTGATCGCCCTCCTGCGTTCTGGTAGGCAAGATGCACGCCGCACCGTCGACACGGGACCAGGAGGGCACATGAGCGAAACGCCGGAGCAGGGGCTGTCGGCCCTCCTGCACGAGACGAGGACCTTCCCCCCGCCCGAGGAGCTGGCCCGGTCGGCCAATGCGCAGCCGGGCATCTACGCCGAAGCCGACGCCGACCGCCTGGCCTTCTGGGAGGCGCAGGCCCGCCGCCTCACCTGGGCCGAGCCCTGGTCGCAGGTGCTGCGAGTGGGACGCGCCGTTCGCCAAGTGGTTCGTCGGCGGCAGGCTCAACGTCTCGCGTCAACTGCGTCGACCGCCACGTCGAGGCCGGGCTCGGCGACCGGGTGGCCTTCCACTGGGAGGGCGAGCCGGGCGACACCCGCACGATCACCTACGCCGACCTGCAGGCCGAGGTGTGCCGGCGGCCAACGCGCTGACCGAGCTCGGCGTGCGCAGCCGGCGACAAGGTCGCCATCTACATGCCGATGATCCCCGAGACGGTGGTGGCCATGCTGGCGTGTGCCCGTCTCGGCGCACCGCACACGGTCGTCTTCGGCGGCTTCTCCTCCGACGCGCTGCGCGGCCGCATCCTCGACTGCGACGCCCACTTCGTGATCACGGCCGACGGCGGCTATCGCCGCGGCGCACCGAGCGCGCTCAAGCCGGCGGTCGACGACGCGCTGACCGGGTGCCCCGGCGTGCGCAAGGTGCTCGTCGTGCGGCGGACCGGCCAGGACGTGGCGTGGGACGACGCCCGCGACGTCTGGTGGCACGACGTCGTGCCCCGCCAGTCCGAGCATCACGAGCCCGAGGCGTTCGACGCCGAGCACCCGCTCTACATCATGTACACCAGCGGCACGACGGCGAAGCCCAAGGGCATCCTGCACACGAGCGGCGGCTACCTGACCCACGTCGCCGCGACGCACAACCTCGTCTTCGACCTCAAGCCCGAGGCGCGACGTCTTCTGGACGGCCGCCGACATCGGCTGGGTGACCGGCCACAGCTACATCGTCTACGGGCCGCTGGCCAACGGCACCACGTCGGTCATGTACGAGGGCACGCCCGACACGCCGGCCCGCGACCGCTGGTGGCAGCTGATCGAGAAGTACAAGGTCAACATCCTCTACACGGCGCCGACGACGATCCGCACGTTCATGAAGTGGGGCGAGGACCTGCCCGGCGGCGCACGACCTCTCGAGCCTGCGCCTGCTCGGCTCGGTCGGCGAGCCGATCAACCCCGAGGCCTGGATCTGGTACCGCACCCACATCGGCGGCGGGCGCTGCCCGATCGTCGACACCTGGTGGCAGACCGAGACCGGCGGCATCATGATCACCCCGCTGCCCGGGGTCACCGCGACCAAGCCCGGCGCGGCGATGACGCCGTTCCCCGGCATCGGCGCCGACGTCATCGACAACGAGGGCGCTTCGGTCCACAACGACGAGGGCGGCTACCTCGTCCTCACCGAGCCGTGGCCCGGCATGCTGCGCGGCATCTGCGGCGACGACGAGCGCTACCGGGAGACCTACTGGTCGCGTTTCTCGGGCCGGTACTTCGCCGGCGACGGCGCCAAGCGCGACCAGGACGGCGACCTCTGGTTGCTCGGCCGCGTCGACGACGTGATGAACATCTCGGGCCACCGCATCTCGACGACCGAGGTCGAGCACGCGCTGGTCAGCCACCCCGCCGTGGCCGAGGCGGCTGTGGTCGGGGCCGACGACGCCACGACCGGTCAGGCCATCGTCGCCTTCGTGACCGTCAAGGGGGACACCGACACCGAGGGTGCGGCCGGCGAGGCACTGGTGAAGGAATTGCGCGAGCACGTCGCCCACGAGATCGGGCCGATCGCCAAGCCCCGCCAGATCATGCTCACGCCCGAGCTCCCTAAGACCCGCAGCGGCAAGATCATGCGGCGCCTCCTGCGCGACGTCGCCGACGACCGTCCGCTGGGCGACGTCACGACCCTCTTGGACCCGACCGTGGTCAACGCCATCAAGGACCACATGGGCGAGGGCGGGGGAGAGGACAAGGAGTAGAGGAGTCGTGGCAGTCTTCGACCACCTGATCGTCCCGGTTGCCGACGCGGAGGCCAGCGTCCGCTTCTACGCCGACGTCTGCGGGTTCGAGCCCGACGGCCTCGACGGCCCGTTCTCGGTGGTCCGGGTCAGCGCCGAGACGGTGTTGCTGCTGGCCCCGTGGGGCACCGAGGGCGGGCACCACCTCGCCTTCGCCCTCTCACCCGCCGAGTTCGAGGCCGCCTTCGCCCGCATCAAGGACGCTGGCGTCCCCTACGGCGACTCGTTCCACGACGTCGGCAACATGCCGCGGCCCGGGTGACGAGTTCGGCGCCCGCGGCATGGGCGCCTCGCTGTACCTGTTCGACCCGAACCAGCACCTGATCGAGCTCCGGCACTACTGAGCCGGGTCGTCAGGCCGGCGGGTGGACCTCCACCACGGTGGCCGAGCCCATGCCCCCACCGGCGCACAGCGTGCCGACCCCGATGCCGCCGCCGCGCCGGCGCAGCTCGTGGATCAGCGTCACCAAGATGCGCGCGCCGGAGGCCGCGATCGGATGTCCCATCCCCACGGCGCCGCCGTTCACGTTCACGATGTCGTGGGAGAAGCCGAGCTTGCGCGAGCAGGCGACCGCCATCGTGGCGAACGCCTCGTTGATCTCGACCAGGTCGACGTCGGACTCGGACAGGCCCGCCTTGTTCAGCGCCCGCGGCACGCAGATCGTCGGCGCCAGCCCGGTGCGCCCCGGCTCGATGCCGCACGAGTTCCACGACCGCACCGTCGCCAGCGCGGTCATCCCGTGGGCGTCGGCGTACGCACGCGACGTCACGACCAGGGCGGCGCCCCCGTCGGCGATGCCCGACGAGTTGCCCGCCGTCACCTGCCCACCCGGACCCGACAGCACCGGCAGCGCCGCCAGCTTCTCGAGCGTCGTGTCGGCCCGGGGGTGCTCGTCGATGCTCACCGTCACCGTCTCACCGCGCCCCGCCGGCACCGTCAGCGGCACGATCTCCTCGGCGAAGCGGCCGTCCTCGGTCGCCGCCACCGCCCGCAGGTTCGAGTGGTACGACCAGTGGTCGGACTCCTCGCGGGTGATGCCGCACTCGTTCGCCGTGTTCTCGCCGACCGTGATGAGCATGTTCGTGTTCGGCGCGTCCGGCGTGTTCGGGTGGCTGGGCGGCATCCAGCGCTCGACGCCGCCGAAGGGGCGCGGCGACTTCTCGAAGAGCATCGGCCCGCGGGTCATGGTCTCCACGCCGCCGGCGATCACGACGTCGGCCATGCCCGAGCGGATGTGGGCCGCGGCTTCCTGGACCGCCATCATCCCGGTGGCGCACTGGCGCTGCACCGCACCGCCGGGCGTGTCGGGCGGGAGGCCCAGGGCGTTGGCGAGATAGCGGGCCGTGTCGCCGCCCCCCTGCAGGACCTCGCCGATGATCAGGTCGTCGACGTCGGCCGGGTCCAGCCCGGCGGCGGCGATGACACCGGCCAGCGTCTGCATCCCGATGTCGTGCAGGCTCAGAGCGGCGAGGCTGCGACCGGAACGACCGATCGGCGTGCGGGTGGCGGCGACGATGACGGCGTCCGTGGCCTCGGTCATGGCAGGTGGTCCTTCTTCCTGGTCGTGCCGAGCGGCCGCGCCCCCCAGGCAACAAAGTCAGTGGTCACCCCCGGGATTGACCCCAAAGAGCGCATCGGCCATGCTGCAACGAACCTGACACCGGCGTCAACTTTCCTCGCCGCCGTCTGATTCAGCCTCCCGGGGGACCGCATCGTGTTGATGGACGAGCATCTGGGCCGCATGGCCACCGAATTCGGTGACCGGACGGCCTTCAGCGTGGTCGACGTCGGCGCCATCACCTTCGCCGAGTGGGACGGCGCCGCCAACGCGCTGGCGCGGCGCCTCCTCGATGCCGGACTCGAGCCCGGCGGCCGCGTCGGCATCCACCTCCAGCCCGAGCACGCGTTGCGCTGGTTGGTCTCGTACTCGGCCGCCCACCGGGCCGGCGGCGTCGCCGTGCCGATGAACCCGCGCCTCGCCCCGGCCGAGGTGGCCCACGTCCTGACCCATTCCGGTGCCGGGGTCGTCGTGGCCGCCGGCGACCTCGTCGCGGCGGACCTCGAATCGTCGGATGGCCACCTCGCCTGTCTGATCGACGCCGGCGCGGAGGGCTCCACCGTCCCGCCCCCGCCTGGCCCTCCCACGCCCGTCCTCGCGTGGGCGGACGCCGTCACCGGCGATCGCACGCCGTTCCAGGCGCCCCGGAACTCCGAGGACCTGGCGGACATCCTCTACACCTCGGGCACGACCGGGCGGCCCAAGGGCGTCGCGGTCCGACACTCGAACGGGTCGATGATCGGCGCCGTCGACCCCAACTGGACGGGCGGCGGCTGGGTGCACGCCAGCCCGCTGTTCACGTTCGCCGGCATCGCGCTCGTGTACACGCCGATGAAGCTCGGGCTCCAGGTCATCTACCAGCCGCGCTTCGACGCCGATCGCTGGCTGCGCGTGGTGGAGGAGGAGCGCCCGGTCGCGGTCTTCCTCGTCCCGGCGATGGCGCACCTGCTGATCGACCACCCGCGCTTCGACGCGGCCGACCTCTCGTCGGTGACGATGTGCTCGGTCGGCAGCGCGCCGCTGGCGCCCTACGTCGTCGAGCGCCTGCAGGCCAAGATGCCCGACGCCCTCGTCTCCAACAACTACGGCATGACCGAGGCCGGCTCCGCCTACTGCATCATGCCGCAGGGGGAGGCGGTGAAACGTCCCGGCTCGGTCGGCCAGATGGCCCCGCCCGCCGTCGTGCAGATCGTCGACGAGCACGGCACCCCGTTGCCCGCCGACGAGGTGGGCGAGGTGCGCCTCCAGATGCCGGGCCGCCAGCGCGAGTACTTCAACGACGCCGAGGCCACGGCCGAGACCTGGCGCGACGGCTGGCTCGTGACCGGCGATCTCGGCAAGCTCGATGCCGACGGCTACCTCTACATCGTCGGACGCTCCAAGGACGTCATCATCCGCGGCGGCAACAACGTCCACGCCACCGACGTCGAGCACGCCCTCGTCCAGCACGAGGCGGTCAAGGAGGTCGCCGTGGTCGGCGCCCCCCACCCCGTCCTCGGCGAGGACGTCGTCGCCTTCGTGGTCCTCCAGCCCGATGCGGCCGCCACGCCCGACGAGCTGCGGACCTTCGGCCTCGCGCACCTGGCCGACTACAAGGTGCCCCGCCAGTTCGTCTTCGTCGACGCCCTCCCGCGCAACCCGACCGGCAAGGTGATCAAGCCGGAGCTGCGGGCCCGGCTCGCGTCCACGCCCAGCTGAGCGGGCGCTCAGAGGCTGATCGTCGGCGACACTGCCAGCACCGCGCCGGAGGCGTCGAGCGCCGCCACCGCCGCGTGGCTCACCCCGGCCGGGACGGCAATGGACGTCTCGAAGCCCTTCCGGCGGACCTCGCCCAGCGCCGCCAGGCTGGTCGCCGACCGCCCGGCGAGCAGGCGCCAGCCCGTCGTCTCGGTCGATCCGTTCCACGAGACGGCGACGGTGCGCCGGCCGGACGACGACTTCGTGGCCACGATGGCCGGTTTGTCCGTGGGCCGCCCGGTCCAGTCGAACTTGAACGCGCGGTACGACGTGCCGGCGGCGAACTTCGCGTCGAGCACCATGGTGCCGTCGTGCTGCAGCTCGGTGTAGTACGGCTCGGCGCCCCAGCCGATCATGACGTCTCCGGCTGGCAGGACCTGAAAGCTGCCTTGACTGCCGGCGAGCAGCTTCTGGCCGGGGTGGAAGTACTGCGACTTCAGGTTCGCCGTCTTCGCTGCCTCGTCGACCACCAAGCTGAGCCCCCTCGACTGCTTCGCCTCGGGCGGGTCGCCCTCGTCGTCGAAGAGTGTGATCGTCCCGTCGGCGTGGGTTCGCGCGTCGTGCTGCCAGGCGAAGCGCACCCCCGGCCCGAGAGCGAAGTCGCTCTTCTTGCCGCCCAGACGCCAGATGATCGCACCCGTCGCCGGGTCGATCTTGTAGACGGTCCACGTGTTGCGGGCCGAGACGAGCAGCTTGCCGTCGGACGTGATGTCGATCGAGTTGACGTGCACCGGGTCGAACGGCGCGCCGGACGAGTACTTCTGGTACGACTCGGAGAAGCCGATGTGCTCGGAGCCGCTCCAGTCGAACACGAGCGTGCCCGTGTTCAGATCGACGCCCTGGATGGTTGCGTCCAGGGCCTTCCCTCGTCGAGGGCCGCCGACCGCACGCAGGTCGGTCGTATAGGTCCGGTAGGCCGTGAAGTAGGCGATCGATCCGCCCGTGATGATGAACTCGTGCAGATCGGCCGGCAGTCCGTTCTTGGCCTGCACCGTCATGAGCTTCCGGTACGAGGTGTCCATCACGACGTACTCACCGGCGATGCCCACCCCGTACGACGCGACCTCGCCCTCCCACCACGTGAGCACCGGCTCGCCGTTGAGGGTCTGTACCCGCAGGTTGGTCGAGGCGTGTCTGATCGGCTGGACCCACACCGGGTCACCGGCGTCGTCGACCAACAACGGTCCCGACGGCGTGACGCAGATGTAGCCCGAGCCGGGGACCCCCGACCCCCGCCGCACCTCGATCAGGGTCGGCTTGAGGTCGGGCCGCGAGCGGAAGGTGGCGGTGGTCGGCGCGGTCGATTTGGCGGGGGCGTTGCCGCACGCCGCGGCGACGGCGGCGCCGGCAGCCACCCCGCCGGCCAGGAGCAGGAACTCGCGGCGCGAATGCCGGGGGCCGAGGTCGTCTCGGACGCCGGGTTCCCTCGTTGCCGTGGCTCCAGCCTCTCCTTCTGCACGCATGGGGTCGACGGTAGGGCAGGAATCTCTGGCGGCGCTGGGCTCGGGCTGTGCCGCTTGTAGGACGTGGCGTAGTGCCTGCTGGGAGCCGCCAACGGCACGGTGCCCCGTCTCCGTGTGACGGCGGACGCCAAGGCTGCTTCTCGGGCCCGTACCGCCACCGCCTCCTCGAGCGCCACGAGGAGACGACCACAGTGAGTGCACGACATCGTGCTCGGCTGCGCATCGCTGGGACAGGTGACGCGCAGATGAACTCTTCTCCGATCAGCGACGAGTTTGCGCGTGGCACGTTCAAGGGCGGTCGCGCGCGCTCCGTATACTTGCCTCATCATGAACTCGCACACGGCGACGAACCGGGTATCCCGGTGTCTGAACGGAGGGACCAAGGCCCTCGGTCAGCCGCGTGCTGCCATGTCCGAGGTACAGATTTCCGGCGTCCCCAAGCTGAGCTCTTGGGAGGTGGCCTCAACGTAGGAAGGACGACACAGAGTCCTGACGTTGAGGAGCCGCTTCCCTGAGCACGGGGAGCGGCTCTTTGCGTTTCGGACCGCCGAACCCAGCGCAGCCGCAGCTCCGCACCAGGTCGCACCTGGAATGACGTGTGAACGTAACCCACGAACGTATCGATATGACGAACAACAAAGCCACCAGCCAGAAAGCGAGGATCCCAATGGAGACACTGTGCCGCCGCTGCCGGTTCCACCCGGCGTCTCCTCGGATCGCGGGGTACTGCTCGTGGGATTGCTACGAGGCCGACGACGACGAGGACGGCGGCGCCGACGGGAAGGGCGACATAGCGGCCTGAGCGCTCAGGCCGCCGCCTCGGCGAGCGGCCTCTCGGTGGGTGTCTGCTGCACGACCATTGGTGCGGCCGGCACCGAGGAGAACCGCCGCTTCCAGGCCAGGGCGGGTCGTTCCACGAGTCGCCACGAGGCCTCGGCGGTCGCAAAGGTCGCCACGAGCGCCAAGGAGACCCCGAAGAGGCCGAAGCCGGCCAGCCAGGTGAGCCAGACGTAGTGCCACAGGTACAGGCCGTAGGAGCGGCGGCCAACGTACGTCGCGACGGGTGAGTGCACGATGCTGTGGTGCGACGTCGTTGCGTCGCCGAGGAACGCCACAACCAAGAGCCCGGCGGCCAGGGACACGGCGACCCAGGTCGCAGTGAACAGCACGGGCGAGACGGTCTGATCGAAGACCCACGAACCCCAACCCAGCACCACGAGTGAGCCGGCCACGACAACGTGCCTTCCTCGGCCGTCGACCACGCGCAACCAGCGCGCTCGCCGCGACCACGCCACGGCGAGCGCGGCGCCCACCAGGAACGCACCCGCCCGGGTGTCCGAGCTCATGTCCACGCGCAGGCTGAGGCCGCCGTGACTGCGCAACGCGAGGTCGAGGAACGACGCCAGGGCTGCGATCGCTGCGGCCCACCCCACCGCGGCGCGGCCACGGCGGCAGAGGAGCACCACCGCCACCGGCGACCAGAACAGGTAGAACTGCTCCTCCACGGCGAGGGACCACAGGTGGCCCACTGGGACGTAGCCGGTGAACCAACCCCAGATCTCAGCCCAGTTGGTGATGTAGAGCAGCGCCGCCCCGGCTCCTTCGAGCGCGGTCCACGGCGAGGTGCCAGTGCCGACGCCACCGCCGGGGACGGTGGTCGTCCACGGCGCGGTCCCGCGGGTTGCCAGGACCACGAGGAGCCATCCCGTGAGGAAGAAGACCAGGGCCGGCAGCAGTCGCAGCGCCCGACGGGCGAAGAAATTCGTGAGGGACACTCCTCCCGTCCGGAAGTGCTCCTCGACGAGCAGACCGGTGATGAGGAAGCCGCTCAGTGCGAAGAACACGAACATGCCCGCCTGGCCGACGGCCAGCGGGAGTACGAACGCGTGCGAGCAGAAGACAATGCCCCACGCGATGCCGCGGATGCCGTCGAGCGCGGGGCGATGGCCGAGGCGGCGTGGCGCGTCGTCGCCCGGCTGAAGTTCTTGCACCGCTTTGGGCTAGCAAGCCAACTTTGGGCCGAACTTGAGGCACCATTGGTTTCCAATGAGCCGCGCATGTGTGCGCCATGAGAACGCGCCACGACCGTGCGGAAACGCGGTCGGAAACGCCCGTTCGTAAGACCGCGCTAAGAAGTTGTGTGGTGTTGGGCTAGTCCCGAGTCGGGACCGTGATGCCGCCCCAGTTCGGATCGGGCCGGCCCGTCTCGTAGGCCTGACGAAGATTGGCCAGCCAACCCACGCTGTCATGGAGTCCGCCGGGACGGTTGTGCGCGAGCCACAGGTCGCGATAGCGACCGATCAGTGCGTCGAGTTCGCCGCCGAGTCCAGCGCGCACATCGTGCGGCACCGAGGTGATGAATCCGTCTCCGCGGAGTCGCGCCCGGGCATCGTTGAGCAAGAGGATGACCAGGTCGATGCTGAAGGCCACTTCGTCGCGCAACAGCGGCCCATCGGACCGCTCGGACGTCGACGCAGCGGCGGCCACGCGGGCCGCCTCGAGATGCCGTTCGACGTCGTCGAGCTCGCTCGCCACCAGTCCCTTGGTGAGTCCCCGGCCCACTGGCAGCTGCGGGTAGTACAGGTTCATCACGAGCGTCGACATGTTCGGGAACTGCGGCGTCACGAGCCGATGGGCATCACCGAGTGAGAGGACGGCATCGGCCAGGTTGCCGCTCGCGTCGCCGAAGACGTGGGCGGACAGCGCCGGCCCCAGATCGAGGTTCTGGTTCGACTCGAGGCACCATGACACGGCGGCGCCGTAGGCGAACCCGGGCTCGCTGATGACAGGCTGCTGGAGGTGGCCGAGGTCGCCCCAGTCCGTATTCAGATAGCCGGTTGCCCCGTGGGCCAGGGCTGCCGCAGCGGCCCGTTGGCACGTGTTCCGGGCGTTGGTGACGCGGCCGAGGATGCTCATCCAGCTCGAGGTGCCCGGTGCGACCCAGAACGGCACCCCGGCCCCGGCCAAGACGGCGCATCGCTCGTCGAACGGATACCAGTCGTCGTAACCCCACTCGCACACCGTGACCCCGGCGGGCAGGCGGCCAACCAGAGCAGAGTCCCCCGACACCATGTCACCCCACATCAGCATCTCGCGCCCTTCGAGCTCGGGCAGCCCGCGCAGCGTGGCGGCCCACGACAAGAAGTCGTCGATGCGCTCGGGCGGGAGCTCCCACGCCTCGTCCAGGCCGACGTGGACGCGGCGACTCGTGAACAGAGGCAGCAACTCGGCCAGGAGCTCGCGGACAAGCTCGAGCGAGCGAGGATCGTTCGGCTCGATGGTCATCGGCGCACGGGTGATGCCGTAGGGGTCGGTGAACCCGTCGGGAGCGATGGCGAGCGGCCGGTAGCGCTCGTGGGACAGCCAACGGTTCATGTGGCCGAGGCAATTCTGGTTCGGCACCAACTCGATGTGGCGCTCGCGGCAGTACGCGTCGAGGGCCAGGATCTCGTCGGCGTCGAGCGGGCTTGCCGCCGCATGGACCTCGGGATGATTGCGGTAGGCGAAGGTGTGCTCGGAGTAGAGCTGTAGCTGATTGATCTTGAGGGAGGCCAGTCGATCGATCAGTGCGTGCAGCGAGGCCGTGGTCGGGACCTTGTCGCGTGAGATGTCCACCATGACGCCGCGGACCGGGAGGTCGGGGTGGTCTCGCACGACGCCGACCGGGAGGCCGCCGTCGTGCAAAGACGCCAGCTGCGCCAACGTGAGCTCGCCGTAGAAGAACCCGGCGTCGTCGGCCGCAACGAGCTCCACGGCGTCGCGGCCGATGTGCAGCTCATAGCCCTGCGCGTGCAGCGAAGGGTCCTGACGCCTCGTGGCCGGCCGGCCGGGCACCGTGTCACCGCTGAGTTCGAGGGTCCGGGGGACCGGGAGGAGGTTCATGCGAGCTGCTTGCGGTAGACGAAGTACACGTCGGTCACCTTTCCGCCGACCAGGGCGTACGGGACGATCGGCCCCACCCACACCACGGACACCTTTGCAGCGCCCCGCCGCCGCAACTCGTGCAATGCGCCCAGCAGTACGCCCTTCCCCATACCCCGGCCCATCAGGTCCGGGCGCACGGCGACCGGTCCCAACAGGCCCTGCCGGTTCACCTCGAATGCACAGAACGCAGTGATGCCGCCATCGGGCCCTTCCCCCGCGCGATCACGAGGTTTCCCTTGCCCAGAGCGCGGAGGACCTCGGGACGCCAGTTGGACCAGTGGGTGGACATCCACCGGTCGATTTCGTCGTGGTCGTTGCCCCCGCGAGTTGGTGTCCGCCGATGTCGTCGGGGATCGCCGTGAGGTCGACGTCCATGTTGAAGTTCGTCTCGACCCGGTGATAGTGCCGCCGTTCGAACAGGCTCAGCAGCGCGGTCTCCGTGCTGGGCACGCCAGGCCAGAGGAAGTAAGGCGGATCGGCGCCCGTCAGGAGGGTGGTGTGGCCCGCGTCGCGGGCCCAGGCCTCGACGGCGTCGAGCAGCGCGTCGCCGAGCCCGTGGCCGCGGGCGGACAGGTCCACGACCAGGAGCCGGATGTGCGGGCCGTCGTCACACTCGACCGCCGCCACCACGCCGCGTCCGGGGTCCCCGAAGATGACCGCCGGTTGGTCCGCGGCGAAGAGCGCGCCCTCGAGCTCCTCGGCCGATGGTCCGCCGGTGAGCGTGCGATCGCAGAGTCGCGCGATGGCCTCGAGATCATCGTGACCGAGGCGGGGCGTCTCGTCGCTCATCGGCGCGCCGGTTCCGCCGGGTGGAAGGCCATCGGGCTCAGGTTAGGCAGGAGGCGTGGACGGCGCGCCGGCCGCCCGGGGCCGCGTCCGAGGGGTCAGACCTTCTCGTCGAGAAAGCGAAGCCGTGCCAATTGGGTGGCCTGCGCGACAAGCTGGCCGTTCGAATCCCACAGGACGCAGGTTTCGTCCACCATGCCGTCGGCGACGAGGTTCGCGGTCATGCGGATGCCCAGCCAGCCTGCGGCGGGCCGAGCGCGCACGTAGGTCGACATCTGCAGGGTCGGGACCCAACCGGTCGAGCCAATCCGGAACGTGGCGGGTGGGATGGCGTCGTTGAAGTAGAGCAACGAGAGGGGATCGGGCGCCCGCCCGTCGACGAACCTGGTCCACCCGCGGAGCTCGGCCCGGGCATCGGCCGCCGGCGGCGATTCGCCGAAGGGCAAGGTCGACGGGTCCAGGCGCAGATCTGTCGCCTGCAAGATCCCGACGTCGACGCCCCCTGGCACATGGGGCGGGACCCGGATGCACTCCTCGGGACCGGGCGCGCCGAGTGGTTCGACCGCGTCGTAACGCGTCGACGCCTGCGGTGGAAGCTCGCCGAGAACGCTGGTGGCCTCGACGACGTCGGTGTCGTTCTGACGGAGCACGGCACGAACCTGGGCGGCGCTGCGGCCGCGTCGCAACACGCTGGTCTCGATGGTTGCGGGACCGAGCTCGGGCGGCCGCAAGTACGTGATGGCCGACGACAACACCTCCCAGGTGGCACTGGCGTCCTCCCGGCCGCTAGCCAGGGTGGCGCGTCCGAGCAGTGCGAGCAGATAGCCGCCGTTCGGCTTGTCACCCACGGTCCAGAGCGGGTGCACATCGGTCTCGAACACCCCGGGCGCGCTCGTGCTGCGCACGGCGGTCGCCGCGTCAAAGGAGAGGTCTTCGGGTCCCGGCATGCAGGGGACCCTATCGGCGGCGAAGATGGCGTATGCCCTTCGACTTCGAGGCGACGTTCGGGGACGACTACCTCTACTTCTACGACGAATCCATCGACGACGCCCACTCCGATACGGACACCACCGAGATCCTGCGTCTGCTCGACCTGCCGAAAGGGTCCCGGATCCTCGACGCCCCATGCGGCCACGGCCGGCTCTCGCGGCGCCTCGGTGCGGCGGGCATGGTGGTGACCGGGGTCGACCTGACGCCTGCGTACATCGAACAGGCCCGCGCCGACCCGCAGCTGATTCCCGACACGGTCGACTACGTCGTGGGCGACCTGCGTTCGTTGCCGGTCGAGGGACCGTTCGACGCGGTCGTCTGCTGGTTGAACTCCTTCGGCTACTACGACGACGCGGACTGTCATCGTGTGCTCGATGAGTTCCACCGCGTGCTGCGGCCCGGTGGCCTCGTGACCATCGACACCCTCCACCACGACGGCGGCGTGCGGCACTACGTCCCGGCGCCTGACGCGTTGACCGTCCAGCGGGGCGACGACACCATGATCGAGCTGTGGACCTTCGACCCCGTGTCGGGGCGGATGTACATCGAGCGCACGGCACACCGCGACGGTGCGGTGCACCACGCCTCCTATTTCGTGCGGCTCCCGACCCCTCCCGAATGGGTGGTGTGGCTCGAGGCCGCCGGCTTCCACGACGTGCGCTTCGAAGCGGGCGGGGGCGGTCCACTCGAGGTCGACAGCTGGGAGATGGTGGTGGTCGCGACGGCGTGAGGCGCCCCGGGTCCGGCGGCGCGAGGCCGGCCGCCCGTACGGGTCGGCACGGGACGGGGCGGTGGCCCGGAAGGGAAACGGAAGCGCCTCGAAGCGCCCGAATCGGCCCGAGGTGGCGCTCGGGCTGTCGGGCCGACCGGTCGGTCGGGTAGAACGGCAGCCATGGGAGCAGGCATTGCGGCGTGGGGCACGTATCTGCCCTATTGGCGCCTTCAGCGTTCGGCCATCGGTGCCGTCCTCGGCGGAACCGGTGGGCGGGGGAGCCGGGCGGTCGCCTCGTACGACGAGGACACGACGACGCTCGGGGTCGAGGCGGGGCGGCGGGCGTTGGCCGTGGGGCCGGGCCCGGGGTCCGTGCAGGACCTGTTCCTGTCGACGCCGGACCCGGGGTATCTCGACAAGACGAGCGCCACGACGGTGCACGCGGCGCTGGGGCTCGGGCGCGCGTGCGGGGCGTACGACTTCGCCGGGTCGTCGCGTTCTGCGGTGGCGACAGTGCTGCAGGCGTTGGTGGGCGCGGGGGCCGGGCGCACGACGCTGGGCGTCGTCTCGGACCTGAGAACCGGGCTCGCCGGCTCGGCCGAGGAGCGTGACAGCGGTGACGCCGCGGCGGCCTTCGTGTGCGCGCCGGACGGAGCGGTGGCCGAACTGGTCGGCCGCGGCGCGGCCAGCGACGAGTTCCTCGACCGTTGGCGCGTGCCCGGCGAGGCCGACTCCCACGTGTGGGAGGAGCGCTTCGGCGAGGAGATCTACGTGCCGCTGGCACGCGAGGCCTTCGCCGCCGCGCTGAAGGACGCCGGCCTGGCCGAGGGCGACGTCGATCACGCGGTGGTGTCCGGCCTGCACGCCGCGGGCGACCAAGGCGGTGGCGGCTGCGTTGGGCGTGCGCGACGGGGTGCTGGCGTCCGATCTCCTGGGCGCCGTCGGGAACCTGGGCGCGGCGCATGCGGCCGTCGCCCTCTGTGACGTGCTGGAGCGGGCCGAGCCCGGGCAGGTGATCGCGGTGTTGTCGCTGGCGGACGGGGCGGATGCCTTCGTGCTGCGGACGACGCCCGCGTTGGCCGAGGCGCAGCGGGCGCGGGCCGAGACCGGCGTGCCCTCAGTCGCCGAGCAGGTGACGGCCGGGCGCGACGACCTCTCCTATGCCTCGTTCTTGACCTGGCGCGGGCAGATGCACCGCGAGCCCCCGCGCCGCCCGGACCCCGAGCGTCCGGGTGCGCCGACGGTGCACCGCTCCGAGGAGTGGAAGTACGCGTTCGCGGCGAGCCGCTGCACGGCGTGCGGGTTCCGCCACATGCCCCCGACGCGGGCCTGCCTCAACTGCCACGCCATCGACCAGATGCAGCCCGAGCGCCTCGCCGACGTGCCCGGCACCGTCGCCACGTTCACCATCGACCACCTGGCCTTCTCGTTGTCGCCGCCGGTGATCGGGGTGATCATCGACTTCGACGGGGGCGGGCGCTTCCGCTGCGAGCTGACCGACGCCCGGCCCGACGAGCTGTCGATCGGCGACCGGGTCGCCATGACGTTCCGGCGGACCTGGACGGCCCAGGGCGTGCACAATTACTTCTGGAAGGCCCGTCCGCTGACCGGCGCCACCGGTTCGGGTGGGGCCGCTGGGTCGGCGAGGCAGGGCAGCGAGGAGACGAAGAGCAATGGGTAGCCGTGGCATCCGCGACCAAGTGGCCATCATCGGCATGGGCTGCACCCGCTTCGGTGAGCGGTGGGACAAGGGCGTCGACGACCTGTTGACCGATGCGGCCGTCGAGGCGGCGGAGTCGGCCGGGATGTCGATCCACGACATCGACGCCTTCTGGCTCGGCACCATGACCTCGGGCGTCTGCGGGGTCACGCTGTCGCGTCCGCTGAAGCTCGACTACAAGCCCGTCACCCGGGTCGAGAACTACTGCGCCACGGGCTCGGAGGCCTTTCGCAACGCCTGCTACGCCGTGGCCTCGGGCGCCTACGACCTCGCCATGGCGATCGGGGTCGAGAAGCTCAAGGACACCGGCTACTCGGGGCTGACCGGGATCCGCGCGGTGGGCGACGGCACGGACCCCGGCCTGTCGTCCCCGGCCGCCTTCTCGTTCCTGGCGCCGTCGTACGCCCACAAGTACGGCGTCGACCGTGACCAGCTCAAGGAGGTCATGGGCCGGATCGCGTACAAGAACCACCAGAACGGCGCGCGCAACCCACGGGCGCAGTTCCAAAAGGAAGTCTCCATGGAGACCATCGCCAAGGCGCCGCTGGTGGCGGGCGACCTCGGCGTGTTCGACTGCAGCGGCGTCTCCGACGGTTCCGCGGCCGCCATCATCTGCCGGACCGAGGATGCGCCGAAGTACTGCGACAACCCGCTGTACGTGAAGGCACTGTCCTTCGTGGCCGGCCCGGCGGCCGGGCCGATCGACCCGGCCTACGACTACACGACGCTTCGAGGAGGTCGTGCGCTCGGCCGCCGACGCCTACGCGCAGGCGGGCGTGACCGAGCCGCGGGCGCAGCTGGCGATGGCCGAGGTGCACGACTGCTTCACCCCGACCGAGCTCGTGCTGATGGAGGACCTCGGCTTCGCCGAGCGGGGCACGGCGTGGAAGGAGGTGCTCGAGGGCACCTTCGACCGCGACGGCGACCTGCCCGATCAACCCCGACGGCGGGCTGAAGTCGTTCGGCCACCCCATCGGTGCCTCGGGGCTGCGCATGCTCTTCGAGTGCTGGCTGCAGCTGCGCGGCGAGGCGCCGCCCGAGCGACAGATCAACACCGTGGGCCCCGGGCGCACGCTCGGGCTCACGCACAACCTCGGGGGCGCGCCGGGCGAGGGCGTCAGCTTCGTCGGCATCGTCGGCACCGAGCTCGGCTGATGAGCGAGGCGACGGGCGACGACCTGCTGGCCGAGACCGAGGACCAGGCGGCGCTGCGCCAGCTGGCGCGCGACGTGGCGGAACGCGAGGTGGCGCCGCGGGCCCACCAGGCCGACGAGGACGGGTTCGTGCCCGCCGAGGTGCGCAAGGCCCTGGCCGCCGCCGACCTGCTGCGGATCACGGTCGGGGAGCGCTGGGGCGGGATGGGCCTCGGCGACGTCGAGGCGTCGATCGTGCTGGAGGAGATCGCCCGGGCCGACGTGTCGTCGGCCATCTGCTGCCAGCTGACCTTCAACGGGCCGCCGCGGGGGATCGAGCATCTCGGCCCCGAGGCCATGAAGGAGCGGTGGCTCCCGGCGGCGGCGAACGGCGATGCGCTGATCAGCATCGGCATCACCGAGCCCGACGCCGGTTCGGCCGTGCAGAACATGCGGGCCGCGCTGGTCGAGGACGGGCCCGGGCGCTGGCGGCTCAACGCGTACAAGAACTACTCGACGCTGGGCGACGTGGCCGAGGGCGTGCTGGTGTGGTGCCGTTGGCCCGGCGGTGACGGCGCCAAGGGCATCGGCGCCGTGATCGTGCCGACGGATCGTGAAGGGGTGGCGGTCACGGGGCGGCACCAGGGGATGGGCATCCACGCGGCGACCGAGGCCGAGCTCGCGTTCGACGGCGTGGAGATCACGCCCGACGACGTGCTGCATCGCCGGGAACCCGGCGGACACCTCCGCCTTCAAGGTGTTGCTCTCACACCTGAACCACGAACGCTGCGGCAACGCGGCCATGTGCGTCGGTGCGGCCCAGGGCGCGCTCGAGCACGCGGTGCGCTACATGAACGAACGGATCATCGGGGGGCGCCCGCTGGCCGACCTGCAGGGGCTGCAGTGGAAGCTGGCCGACATGGCGGTGCAGCTGGAGGGCGCCCGTCTGCTGCTGGCGCGGGCGGTCCGGCTCGCCGGCCCGGCCGGGACGCCGCCGCCGCTCGAGACGGCGCTGGCCAAGACGGCGGCCAACCTGGCGGCGAAGTTCGTCTGCGACGAGGCCATGCAGATCCACGGCGGGTACGGCTACTCGCGCGAGTACCCGGTCGAACGCGCCTACCGCGACATCCGCGGCCTGTGCTTCGGGGCCGGGACGGTGGAGGCGCAGAAGAACTTCATCGGCCTGCGGGTGGCGGGCGGCGCACGGACCGGGTCGCCCGGGTGGAGGGACCCGCTCGCATAGTCCCGGCCAGGGGAATTCCGGGGCCGCCGAACGGGCGAGACGCCGGTGATGTCGTGCGGCCGCGTCCGTGAGGCAGGCTGCTGAGGTGGTTGTCGTGGCGCATCGAGGCCTGCGCAGGCAGAGGCACCGGGACGACGGCGGGCGCGTCGGGACGGTCGCGCTCGTTGCCGCCCTGGCCACGGTGTTCGTCGTCGGAGCGACCGCCCTCGACTTCGCACAGAGGGCGTCGGCGCACACGGCGTCCCGCGCCCACGCCAGGTCCTCGGGCAACGCGGCCCGACATGGCACGCCGGCGCGCCAACAGTTCGGGGCGTCGCCCGCCACCTCGGGCACCGGGCCGCCCTACGACGTGCAGACGACGTCGCTCGACCTCGTCGACCCCAGCCGCATGACGCCTGCCCGCGGCGACGTGTCCAGCGGTCGCGGAACGGGTGCTCGTCACGGACCTGTACCAACCGGTCGGCGCGACCGGTCCGCGACCCCTCGTCGTGTTCGCCCACGGCTGGAACAGTCGAACCCGGGCGTGTACGAGACGTTGCTCGAGACGTGGGCGGCGGCCGGTTTCGACGTGGCCGCACCCGTCTTCCCCGACTCGACGAACCTCTATCCGGGGTCACCGGTCAGCGACTACGCGGATCAGGCCCGAGACATCTCCTTCGTGATCACGTCCCTGCTGCACGACCACGCGCTGGCGATCGACTCCGACCCGGATCGCGGTGGCCGGGCACTCCGACGGGGGCACCGACGTCGCGCTGCTCGCCCTCGATCCCGACTACGCCGACTCGCGGGTGCGCGCCTATGTGTGCCTGTCCGGCGAGATGCCGAGCGGGGTCGCGACCTTCACCGTCGCGGCCTCCCGGGTCCCGCTGCTCGTCGCGGTCGGCTCGAACGACGAGTACGGGTTGTACCCGCTGTCGACCTCGGTCTTCCAGCAATCCCTGGCCGCGTCCAAGGCGATGCTCGTGGAGCAGGGCGGTGACCACCTGGGCTCGTTCATCGACGCCACGCCGGCCGCGGCCGCCATGCGAGAGGACACGACCCGGTTCCTCGAGCTCGCGCTCGACGCCACGTCCCCCGACGTCGGCGGCCGTGGTCGGGGCCCTGGGTCAGCCGTCCGATCCGGGCATTGCGGTCGTGCCACCGTCTGCGTCCCCACCGACCGGCGGCACGTAGGGCGCCAGTCGGTCAGCAGGTCGACGACGGCGCCGAGTAGCCGGGCCCGGTGGCCGGTTGGTCCACCTCGCCGCCGCCCGAGCGCAGGATGGCGCCCAGGTGCACGACGTACCACTCGCCGCGCCACGAGATCATCGAGGCGATGCCGATGGAGCGCGTGACCCCGTCGAGCTGGTACACGATGCGCGCGTGTTGGGGACCTCGTAGTACCCGATGCCGTTCGCACAGACGCCGGGCCCGATCCAGTGGGCGTACTGCTCGGGCACCGACACGCTGACCAGCGTCGCCGTGGCTGCGTCGGCGCCGAGCAGCGCGTGGGCGGCCTCGATGTCGAGCTGGTAGTCGGCGATGAGGCGCTCCTGCCAGTCGGCGGAGGGGCTGGGAAGGCCGGTCTTCAACTGCAGGTAGGCGGTGCGAGGGAAGAAGGCGCTGAGCGCCGGCGTGACCGAGTCGGTGACGATGCCCTGCCAGAGCCCGTTCATCGCGGCCGTGAACGTGGGGTCGGTGGCGGCCGGGAGCTGCATGGTCTGGGGCAGGGTCCCCGGGTCGAACGTGGTCGTTGTCGTGGTGCTCGACGACGTCGTGGTCGGTGGCAGCGTGGTCGTCGACGTGGTGCTCGAGGTCGCCGCGGCGTGGGGCGACGCGGACGGCCCCGTGTCGGCCAGACGCGAGCGTCACCCCGGCGGCGACGAGCCAGGAGCGCGAACGCAGCGATGATCGGTCCGGCGGAGCCGGATCTTGCGCGAAGCCATGCCGTGCGGCGCCCCGGTCTCAGCGAACGGGGCGCCGAGGTCCTCTTAGCGCTGCATCGCCTTCGTCTCGAGGAACTCCTCGAGCCCGTACTTGCCGCGCTCGCGGCCGTTGCCCGACTGCTTGTAGCCGCCGAAGGGCGCGCCCGGGTTGAAGGCAGCCGCCGTTGATGTCGACCTGACCGGTGCGCATCTGCCGCGCCACCCGCTCGGCCCGGGCCGGGTCGCCGCTCCACACGCCGCCGGCCAGGCCGTAGGGCGTGTCGTTGGCGATCTCGATCGCCTCTTCCTCGGTGTCGTAGGGGATGATCGACAGGACCGGGCCGAAGATCTCCTCGCGGGCGATGGTCATGTCCGGCGTCACGTCGGAGAAGACGGTGGGCTGGACGTAGAAGCCCTTCTCCAGCCCCTCGGGCGCCTCGGCGCCACCGGTGACCAGCTTGGCGCCCTCGTCGATGCCCTTGTTGATGTAGCCGCGCACCCGGTCGCGCTGGACGGCCGAGACGAGCGGCCCGAGCAGCTTGCCGGCCTCGAACGGGTCGCCGGGGGCGAAGCCGGCCGCGGCGCCTGCCGCGAGCTGCTCCACCTCGGCCAGCTTGTCGCGGGGGACGAGCATGCGGGTCAGGGCCGAGCAGGTCTGGCCCGAGTTCATGTAGCAGGCGAACACGCCGGCCGGCACGGCCGCGGCGAGGTCGGCGTCGTCGAGCAGGATGTTGGCCGACTTGCCGCCGAGCTCGAGCGAGACCCGCTTGATGCCGCTCGGCGCCGAGCTCCATGACCCGCTCGCCCGGCCCGGGTGGAGCCGGTGAAGGACACCATGTCGACCTCGGGGTGGGCGGCGATCGCCTCGCCGACGACCGGCCCGACGCCGCTGACGAGGTTGAAGACGCCGGCGGGCAGGCCGACCTCGTCGATGATCTCGGCCAGGATGAACGCGTTGATCGGCGCCACCTCGCTCGGCTTGAGCACGACGGTGCAGCCGGCGGCCAGCGCCGGGGCGACCTTGAGCACGACCTGGTACAGCGGGAAGTTCCACGGCGTGATGGCGCCGACGACGCCGATCGGCTCGTGCACGACGAGCGAGTTGCCGATCTCCTCTTCCCACTGGAACGCCTCGGCCGCGTTGGCGGCGTCGGCGAAGGCGCCGGCGGGCAGGCCGACCTGGATCGGAGCCCGACAGCGTCATCGGCATGCCGACCTCGTGGCTGATCACGGTCGGCGATCTCGTCGGTGCGGGCGGCCAGCGCCTCGCCGATGCGCTTGAGCAGCTTGCCCCGCTCCTCGCGTGACGTCGCGGCCCAGGCCGGGAACGCGGCGGCGCGCGGCCTGCCACGGCCTTGTCGACGTCCTCCGCGGTCCCTTCGGGGATGGTGGCGAAGACCTCTTCGGTGCCCGAGTCGATGACCTCGAGGGTGCCGGTGCCGGTCGGACGGGACCCAGGCCCCGTTGATGTAGATCTTGTCGCGGACGTCCATGGGGTGCCCTCCCTGGTTCTTGCGACTCGGTGGTCGCTGTGCCTTTCCCTACCCTACCGAGGTCGCAGGGGTCGATGGCCAGGCAGGCTCCGGCCGCCGGATGCGGCCCGGCGGGACGGCCCGGTGGGCTACCCCTTCTTGCCAAGCAGGGGGTGCTCGCCCATGCCCACGGGCTGGAGGTGCTGGCCGAGCACCTCGTGGAAGTGGTCGGCCACCTCGTGCGGGCGTCCAGCCGCCGTCGCTCCACATCGTCGCGATCTGCCGGGGGGTCTGGAACAGCGTGTAGGCGAAGCCGGTGCGCCCGAGCACCTGGCCGTTCACGTAGGAGGCGCCCTCGGAGGCCAGGAAGGCGATCAGCGGGGCGTTGAGCGCCGGGTTCTGATCGGCCGGCGGCTCCGCTCCCGCGTAGAGCCCCTCGGTCATGCGGGTGAACCCGGCGGGTGCGACGGCGTTGACCGTGATGCCGTACTTGCCGAGCTCGAGGGCCCACACGAACGTCATGCCCATGATGGCGGCCTTGGCGGCCCCGTAGTTGGTCTGGCCGAAGTTGCCGCGCAGGCCGGCCGACGAGGTGATGTTCACGATGCGGCCGTAGCCGGCGTCCTTCATGAGGGGCGCGGCGTGGCGGACCGTGTTGAACGTGCCCTTCTGGTGCACCGCGATCACGGCGTCGTAGTCGCTCTCGTCCATCTTGACCAGCGTGCGGTCCCGCACGATGCCGGCGTTGTTGACCACGATGTCGATGCCGCCGAAGGCGTCGACCGCGGTGCCGATGATGTTGCCGGCGGCGGCGAAGTCGCTCACCGAGTCGTGGTTGGGCACCGCCGTGCCGCCGGCCGCCTCGATCTCGGCGCAGACCTGGGCGGCGGGGTCCTCGGCGGTCCCCTCACCGCCGAGCGTCACGCCCACGTCGTTGACGACGACCTTCGCCCCCTCGGCGGCCAGGCACAGGGCGATGTCGCGCCCGATGCCCCGGCCCGCACCCGTCACCACGGCCGAACGTCCGTCCAGAAGTCCCATGGCGCGCACTGTACTCGGGCCTCCGTTTACTGACAGCGGTGTCAGGGATGGGGCCCGGAGCGGTACCATCTGCGCACCACCGGGCGGCGAGGGTCGCCCTATTGAGCGGTGAGGAGCACCGGTATGGGCTTCATTGAGAACGCACCCGAGCAGATCGTCGCGGCGGCCCAGGAGCTCCTGGCGAAGGGGTTGGTCGAGGGGACGTCGGGGAACATCTCGGCGCGGATGGAGGACGGCAACATCGCCTGCACCCCGTCGTCGCTCGACTACCGGGTCATGACGGTGGACGACATCTGCATCGTCGATCCGGCGGGGGAGCTCGTGGCGGGGGAGCGCGGGCCGACGTCGGAGAAGTATCTGCACCTGGCCGTGATGAACGCGTACGAGGACATCGCCGTGTGCATCCACTCGCACGCGGTGCACGCCACGATGTTCGCGGTGGCGCACCAGGACATCCCGAGCTGCATCGACGAGTTCACCGTCTACTTGGGTGGGGACATCCGCTGCAGCGAGTACGCCCCTTCGGGGTCGCCCGACTTGGCCGAGTCGGTGGTCAAGGCGCTCGACAACCGGGGCGCGGCGCTGATCGCGAACCACGGCATGGTCGCGGTCGGGACGACGATGGAGAAGACCATGCACAACACGGCCCTGGTCGAGCGCTCGGCCAAGATCATCTGGGGCGCCAAGCAGCTCGGTGGCATCTTCCCGTTGCCGGAAAAGGTCAACGCCAACTTCGCCAGCGTCTACCCCTACATGCGCTAAGGCGTCCGGGCCTCGATTCGTGAGTTCCGACGCCGATGGTGTCATCCGGGCCCGGCTGGCGGAGCTCGGCCTGACGCTGCACGGGCCGCACCCGCCCCACGACCCGTTGGACGCGGTCGTGGTGCACGACGGCGTGGCCCGCACATCCGGTCAGCTGCCGCGCATCGACGGGGTGCTGACGTGCCTGGGCCGGCTGGGCGACGGGGTGAGCGTGGAGGAGGGTCGCTCGGCGGCGGCCGTGTGCGCGCTCAACGCGCTGGCCGTGCTCGAGGTCGCGCTGGGCTCGCTGGACCGGGTGGCGCGGGTGCTGACGGTGACGGGCTACGTGGCCTCGGCGCCGGACTTCCACGAACAGCCGGCGGTGGTGGACGGGGCGAGCCGGGTGCTGGCCGACGTGTTCGGCGAGGCGGGTCGCCATACGCGCTCCGCGGTGGGGGTGGCTTCGCTGCCGCGTGGCGGCGCGGTCGAGATCGAGGTGACGGTCGCGGTCAGGGACTGAGGGGCTGGCTGAGGGCCTGGCGGCTTAGGGCCTGGCGGCTCAGGGCTTGATGAACGCAGCCTGTATGCCGGCGCGGGCGGCGGCGGCCATGTCCCAGTAGTTGGGCGTCCCCTCTTCTTGCAGCTGTTTCACGGCTTCGACGGCGTAGCCGTACGACGGCGACGGCGATGGCGCCGCCGACCGAGATCCGGCTGACGCCGAGCTCGGCCAGCTCTTTGATCGGAGGCGCGTCCGGGGTGACGAGGACGCTGACCGGGATGTCGACGGCGGCGAAGAGCTGGCGCAGCTCGGCGGGGTCCACGACGCGGGGCGCGAAGAGGACGTCGGCGCCGGCCTCTTGGTAGGCCTGCAGGCGGGCGATCGTGTCGGCCAGGTCGACGCGGCCGTGGAGGTAGTTCTCGGCCCGGGCGGTGAGGACGAAGGGGACCGGGCCGTTGTGCGCGGCCTCGGCGGCGGCCTCGACGCGTGCGGCGGCGTGGCCGAGCTCGTAGATCGGGTCGTCGCGCTGCCCGGTGAAGTCCTCGACCGAGCCGCCGGCCAGGCCCTCGGCGATCGCGGCCTCGATGGTCGCGGCCACCCCTTCGGGCTCGTCGGCGAAGCAGTTCTCGAGGTCGGCGGAGACCGGGACGTCGACCGCCGCGACCAGCGTCGCCGGAGTGGGCGAGCACCTCGTCGCGGGTCATCGCCCCGTCGAGGCGGCCGCGGGTAGCGGCAAACCCGCCGCTCGTGGTGGCGATGGCCGCGCAGCCGATGGCGGCGAAGAGACGGGCCGAACCCTCGTCCCACGCGTTCGGCATCAGGAGCGGCGTGCCGGGCACGTGCAGGGTGCGGAACAGCTCGGCCTTCTCGACCTGTGACGGCGAAGGGGTCATGCCCGCACCGTAGCGGTGCGCGTCTGACGGTCGCCTCAGCCCGAGGTGGTTGCCGCCTCGGCGGGCTCGGGGAACTCCCAGTACTGGATCTCGCAGGTCAGCGGGAGGATGTGCGTCATGTAGATCGAGTGGATCTTGACCATGCCCTGGTCGTCGACGTGGAGGTCGATGAGCTCCATGCGGTCGTCCTTCTTTCGGAAGGCCTCCGCCCGATCGCGGATGCCGCGCAGATCGTCGAGTGAGTTCACCGCGAAGCCGTAGTGGTCCATGCGGGGGCAGCGCATCGGCTCGTCCTCCGAGATGAGGAAGATGAACTGGTCCCAGTGCACGCAGCTGAGGATGAGGCGCCGGCGGTCCTCCGTCATGACGGCCATCTCGTCGAAGCCGAGCACCTCCTTGAAGAAGGTGCAGATGTCGGCGCGGCTCTCCTCGCCGAGCAGGTCGGCCGGCAGCGACATGGCGACGTGGTTGAAGCGCGGGTTGCCGGCCGGGTAGTAGGGATGTGGCATCAGCGCGCCTCCGCTTCCGGGGTGACCATCACCTTGCCGACGATCTTGCCGACGGCGAGGCCCTCGAGCGCGTCGACGATGCCGCCGAGCCCGATGGTGCCCGGCTCGATCAGCTGCTCGGCCGGGAATCCGTCGGAGGCGAGCATCTCGAGGGCCCGCTCGAAGCCACCGAGGTCGTAGATGAACGAGCCGGTCACGGTGAGCTCGTTCAGGATCATGCGGTTGATGTCGAACGTCGGATGGTCGATGCCCGCCCCGACCATGACCAGGATGCCGCCGCGGCGTACCTGGCTGAAGGCGGTCTCGAGGGCGGCCCGGTGCCCCGAGCACTCCAGCACGACGTGGGCGGCGCGGGCGGCCTGGCGCTCGGGCTCCCAAGACGGGAATACCTCGAGATCGGCCGGGTCCACGACCTCCTTCGCGCCCAGCGTGGCGGCCAGGCGGCGGCGGCTCTCGTTCGGCTCGACGGCGGTGATGTCGGTGATGCCCATGGCGCGCGAGCGCCGCGATGCTGAGCGCACCGATCGGCCCGGCTCCGAACACCATCACGCTGTCGTCCGGCGTCACGCCCGAGCGGGTGATGCCGTGCAGGGCGACCGACAGCGGCTCGGCCAAGGCGGCGTGCCGCGGTGCCAGCCCGTCGGGCAGGCGGACGACGCCGGCGGAGCGGGCGACGATGTACTCGGCGAAGGCGCCGTCGGTGTGCTCGCTTGTCATGGAGTGGCGGTTCTCGCACTGCGACGGCTTGCCCTCGAGGCAGCGCCGGCACGTGCCGCACTTCGGCGAGGCGCCGCCGACCACCACCTCGCCGACGGACCAGTCCGTCACGTCGTCGCCGATCGCGGCGATCGTCCCGCTCCACTCGTGGCCGGCGACGACGCCCGGCGGGAGCCCCCACCCATCGCGCAGTTGGTGGATGTCGGAGCCGCAGATGCCGCACGAGTTCACGCGTACGACCACCTGGTCGGGCCCCGGGCGCGGCACGGGACGCTCCTCGACGGTGACCACCCCCGGCGACTGGTACACCGCGGCGGCCATCACTGCGGGCAGTGGGCCGGCGATCGGTCCCCCCGATGACCCTGACATGGGCGTCAGGTTAGGCGCTCTCGGTGAGCCAGGCGAGGCCGCCCGCCAGGTGGCGCAGGTAGACGGGCAGCTCCCAGGCCAACGGGAAGTGGCCCAGCGCGGTGTAGAAGCTGCGGGCCGCGCCGTCCTCGATGCACCACGCGAGCGGGAACCCGCAGTCGGGCACCCGGCCGCCGGGCGCGTCGAGGTCGACCTGGTCCTCGCCCAGGCGCAGGAGGATGCGGGCGTCGGGTCGCAGGTCGCGAAACAGATACACCTCGTCGTGCCAGTCCCACTGCTCGCCGAGGTGGGCGGTGGCGGGATGCGTCGAGTCGACGACGTCGATGGCGAAGGCCTGGGTCCAGGGGTGGCCGTCGAAGCGGGCGCCGAGGATCGCTCCGTAGTCGGGCCAGGTGTGGCTGGCGTCGGTGGCCGAGTGGACGCCGAGGACGCGCAGCCGGCCGTCGCGCCAGGAGGCGTGCGCCGCCTCCTTCTGTTCGTCGGACCATGGCGTCTCGCCGATGGTGAAGAGCGCCAGCACGCGGGCCGACGCGAGTTGGTGGGGCGACAGGTCGCGCACGTCGGCCACCACGGTCGGGGAGAGCCCGGCCAGGCCGGCGAGCTCGGAAAGACCGGTCGTCGCCTGGGTGAGGGTGCCGTGGACGCCGGCCGGGCCGTCCACGTAGGGAGCCACCTGGGTGACGATCAGCATGGTGTCGGCCATCGGGCGGAGTGTACGGCTGGTGCGCCGGCGGCGCCGGGTGGTCCAATGCACGGCGGCACCGGTGCGAGACCGGAGCACGACCGGGGCAAGACCGGGCAAGGAGGATCGACGTGGCCGAATCCAAGATGAGCGCCGAGGACGTCGGAGCGGCTCTGGCGGTGCTCGGGTCGGCGACCCTGGGGGAGTCCGGCGGGCGTGCGGCCCACCTTCGGCTCCGCCCGGCGTGGCCCGGCGCGACGATCGCGGCGCCGGCTTACCCGGTCGGGTGCACACCGGGCGACAACCTCGCCGTTCACGTCGCAGTGACGAAGGCCCCGCGCGGGAGCGCACTGGTCGTCGACGTCGGGCAGGTGGTCGACCGCGGCTACTGGGGCGAGGTCCTGACTACGGCGGCGGAGGCCGCCGGGCTGGCGGGTCTGGTCCTCGATGGGGGTGTGCGTGACGTCGCTGCATTGGAGGCGCACGGGTTCCCGGTCTTCTCGGCCGGCATCGCGTTGACAGGTGCGACCAAGGACAAGCCCGGGACGGTGGGAGTCCCGGTCCGGGTCGGCGGGATCGAGGTCTCGGCGGGCGACTGGGTCGTGGCCGACGTGGACGGGGTCACGTTCGTGCCGGGGGGTGCACTCGACGACGTGCTGGCCGCGGGCCGGGCGCGCGAGGCGAAGGAGGAGGGGTTCTTCGCTGCCTTGCGCGAAGGGGCCACGACGGTGGAGCTGCTGGGGTTGGATGCCACACTCGTGCGGGGGCCACAGGGGTAGGGGCGCGGCGCGGGCCCTGCACCGCGCGTTCGTTTACTCACCAATAGTAAGGAAAGACTGATTAGTCTAAACTTACGGAATGGCCCGTGACCCCTTTGTCGAAGACGTGGCCGGTGCGCTGCAGGCCAGCGTGCGACTGTTGGTGCAGCGCCTGCGCCAGACCGAGGCCGTCGAGGGCGATCTGACCTCGTCGGAGACCTCGGCCCTGGCCCGATTGGACCGCACCGGGCCGACGTCGGCGGCAGAGTTGGCCCGACTGGAGCGGATCAGCCCGCAGTCGATGGGAGCCACGCTGGCCGCGCTCGAGGAGCGCGCCTTCGTCGGGCGGGTGCCTGACCCGTCAGACGGCCGGCGCGCCATCTTGTCGCTCACGAAGGCCGGCACCGAGTGGCTCACGCGCCGGCGCAGTGCGCGCAGCGAGCACCTCTCGGCCGCGCTCGAGTCTTCGTTCACACGCGCCGAGCTCAAGCAACTCCAGGTGGCCGCGCCCTTGATCGAGCGCCTCGCCCACCACATTTGATGGCCCGACGGCACCCACCCGTCGTGGCGCCGTCCGAGCCGACGGCGGCGGTGGGGCCGGCCGAGCGCAACGGTGGCCGCGTGGAGCTCGACGACCGCTACAAGTGGGTGGCGCTGGCGAACACGACGGCCGCCACGTTCATGGCCGTCCTCGACGGGTCGATCGTCATCATCGCCCTGCCCGGCCATCTTCCGGGGCATCCACCTCGATCCGCTGGCACCCGGCAACATCACCTACCTGCTCTGGATGATCATGGGCTACCGGCTCGTGCAGGCGGTGTTCGTCGTCAGCCTCGGTCGCCTCGGCGACATGTTCGGGCGGGTCAAGATCTACAACGCGGGCTTCGCCGTCTTCACGGTGGCGTCGGTGCTGCTCTCGATCGACCCGTTCCTCGGCAGCACCGCTGCCATGTGGCTGATCGGCTGGCGGTTCGTCCAGGCCATCGGCGGGTCGATGCTGATGGCCAACTCGGCGGCCATCCTCACCGATGCGTTCCCCGAGGACCAACGTGGATTCGCCCTCGGGATCAACCAGGTGGCCGGCTTGGCCGGCCAGTTCATCGGCCTCGTCCTGGGTGGGATCCTCGCCGTCTGGGACTGGCGCGCCGTGTTCTGGATCAACGTGCCGGTGGGCATCTTCGGGACGTTGTGGGCCTACTACCGACTGCGCGAGCTCGGGCAGAAGTCGGGCGGCCGCATGGACTGGTGGGGCAACGTCACTTTCGCGGTCGGGCTGGGCTCGCTGCTGGTCGCCATCACGATCGGGATCCAGCCGTATCACGGGGAGACGATGGGCTGGACCAACCCGGAAGTCCTGGCGCTGATGTTCGGTGGCCTGGCGCTGCTCGCCGCGTTCACGGTGATCGAGACCAAGGTCGCCGATCCGATGTTCCACCCCGCGCTCTTCCGCATCCGCGCCTTTGCGGCCGGCAACGTCGCGAGCTTCGCCGCCCGGCTGGGCCAGGGCGGGCTCCAGTTCATGCTCGTCATCTGGCTACAGGGCATCTGGCTTCCGCTGCACGGCTACGACTACAGCTCCACGCCGCTCTGGGCCGGCATCTTCCTGCTGCCGTTGACGGCGGGGTTCCTGATTTCGGGTCCGCTGTCGGGGCACCTCTCCGACCGCTACGGCGCCCGCGGCTTCTCCACGGCGGGCATGCTCGTCTACGGCGCCAGCTTCATCGGACTCATGCTGTTGCCGGTCAACTTCAGCTATCCGGCGTTCGCCACTCTGATCGCCATCAACGGGATCGGCATCGGCATGTTCAGCGCACCGAATACCTCTTCGATCATGAGCAGCGTGCCGGCCGAGCAACGCGGCGCCGCGTCGGGGATGCGGGCCACGTTCCAGAATTCGGGGACCGCGTTATCGATCGGCGTGTTCTTCTCGCTGATGATCGCCGGGCTGGCGGGCACCCTGCCGACGACGTTGACCAAAGGGTTGCAGCACCAGGGCGTCGGGCACGCCGTCGCGCATCACATCGCGAGCCTGCCGCCGGTCTCGTCGCTCTTTGCTGCGGTGCTCGGCGTGAATCCGCTCCGCCATCTGCTGTCGATGGGTGGGACGCTGGCTTCCCTACCCGACGAGGCGCAGCGAGTACTCACGGGCCGGGTGTTCTTTCCCGATCTGATCTCGGCACCCTTCCATCACGGCCTCACGATCGTGTTCGCGGTCTCGGCCGGGCTCGCGTTCATCGCCGCGGCGGCGTCGCTGGCCCGCGGGCCGGATCACTCCAAGGCTGCGCAACCGCAGCACACGGAGGAGCCGGCCCCCGAGAGCCCGGACCTCGTGGCGGCGCTGTGGCCGGACGAGGATTGAGGACTGCGCCGGTTCGGCGAGGCTTTAGTACTGCCAGACCCGGGCCCAGTCGATCTTCGTGGTGGCCGGCAGCTTGGTGTTCGAGGCCGTGAAGGTGTTGGGATAGATGCCCAGGGCGGCGGTGAAGTTCAAGAAGAACGGCTGGGTGTACGGCGCCGGTGCCTTGTCGGGATACGTCACGTACGGCGCGTACACGTCGCTCATGCAGGGCACGCCGTTGAAGTAGGTGGTGATCGTGGTCGGTGTCCACATCACGCCGTAGACGTTGAACTGCCCGGCCGTGGCCGTGCCGGCCTGGGTGCAGTAGTTGTTGGTGGCGTTGGGGTCCTGCTTGGACCCGGGGAAGTGCACCACCGGGATGTCGTTGTTCGGGTACTTCGAGTAGAACTCGCCGAAGTCGATCTCGCCGCTGTCGGGCCACGGGCCGTAGAGCGTCTCGTTCTGGGGGTAGAGCCACAGTGTCTCTTGGAGCCCCTGGGTCGCCTGCGCGGGCATTTCGGCCCTCACCTGGAAGTAGCCGTACTGCTGGCTGAAGAGTCCCATGGAGTCGACCATGCCGCCCACGTACTTCGTTGAGAAGCTGCTCTTGAGCTCCTTGCACGAGAAGGTCTTTCCGGTCGAGAAGACCGAGAGGTTCAGGTATCCGCCGGACTCTGAAACCGTGTTCGGGTCATTCTCGTAGCAGACATGGGATCCTCCGGGACCCGTGTAGTAGCTGCTCATGCTGGTCAGCATCGGCTGCCACTTGGTCGTGTCGAGGGTGCTCCCGTTGAACTCATCGTCGAGCGTGCACGACCAGTGCCCGGACGGGGACGCGATCGGCGGCAGCGTTCCCGTGCAGGCACTGCTCGTCGTGGCGCCCGCCTGCTGCGTCCCGGAGTCCGGCCCGCCGGCGGCCATGAGCCCGACCACGAACGTTGACCCCAATACCGCGCTGGCGACTCCGAGCGCGACCGCGCGCCGGCGTGACGTGACCTTCGACACCGTTCTCCCTCCGGTTCTCTCCCCAGGTTGGGCCGAGGAGTACCCCTGTTGACCACTCTGGAAACCCCTCTGGCAATCGAAACTTTGTTGGAATGTTGAGCCGCAACCGGACGGCAACCAAAGGTTGTTGTTGGCGTGTGGTTCGCGAGCCCACCCCAACGCGTGATGGGCGCCTACCTGAGTCGCACATGAGTGGCGGTCGTCATCGCCGCCGCCGAGAACCGGTCTGGTCTGGTCGGAGGGAGCCCGGCCGCCGGGACGGGTCCGGTGGCACAATGCGGCGATGACAGAAGCGACGAAGGCAGAAAAGGTCGAGCGCATCGAGGTCCGGCGCCTGATCCCCGCCGAAGCGGCGCGCATCTTCTCCGTGCTGCGGGACCCCGAGGGCCACGTGACGATCGACAGCTCAGGGATGCTGCAGAGCTCCAGCGGCAAGCCGGCGTCGAAGGTGGGCGACGAGTTCGTGGTCCACATGGACCGGGAGTCGCTGAACGACTTCCCGATGGGCAAATACGACGTCACCGTCCGTATCTCTCGTTACGAGCAGGACCGGGCCATTGCGTGGACGATCCTCGGACAGATCAAGCCGCAGATCGGGCACGTCTACGGCTACGAGCTCGAGCCGGTCGATGGCGGCACGATGGTGACGTCGTACTACGACTGGTCCGATATCGCCCCGCAGTGGAAGGAAGCGGACATCTTCCCGATCATCTCGGAGACGGCGCTGCGGGCGACGCTCGGGATCCTGGAGCGGACGCTGGCGCGGTCGACGGACTGGTAAGCGGGGTTGGGTTTGGGTTGGGGGGGGGGCTTTGGCGCGGCTCCGTTGCATCCGCACCCGGCTTCACATGAATCTCGTGCACCACGGCCGGGCCGTTTGCAGTTCGCCCGAACCGGCGTGCCGAACTAGAACGCACAAGGAGGCGTGATGATGCGGCGATGGAGCGGCTCAGCCAGACTGGCCGCGGCTCTGGCCGGCCTCGCCGCGATGGCCGCGTCGTGCGGGTCGTCATCTGTGACCACTGCGAGCCTGTCCTCCGTGCCCGGTGCCGGCTACGCCTGGACCGAACTCGCCCCCGGGGGTAAGGCCATCGTCCGCGCCATCGCGCACGGAAGCTGTCCCATGGCCACCGTCGACGGCAAGCCGGTTCCCATGAGCGTCTACGCAGCTGCTACGGCCAACTTTCCGTTGACCACATGCGAAACCACCGTGGACCAGAACGTCTCCGCGATTCAGGTCGGGTCGCAGTCAGTCCCTCCGCCTCCGAAGGCGTTGAACCGGATCGCGGTGGTGGGAGACATCGGCTGTTTCCTGAGTAAGACGCATACCCAAGCGTGCAATGACCCGGCAGCCTTCCCCGCCAAGCAGGTCTCCGACATGGTCGCGGCCGAGCATCCGGATCTCGTGGTCTTCGTGGGTGACCTTTACTACAGCGCCGAGGATTGCCCCGCCGATAAGCAGGCCGACTGTGGCGGCGTTCCCACAGGAGACAGGTGGAGCACGTGGGCATACGACTTCTTCACGCCGTATCAGTCCGCTCTGCATGCCGCCCCGTGGATCTTTGCCCGCGGCAACCACGAGTCGTGCAACAGCGGCACCGACAATGGCGGTACCGGGTGGTTTCAACTCCTGGCTCTCAGCTTCTCTGCCTGCCAGGACTTCACCGATCCGGTCCGTGTCGACGTGCTCGGTCAGTCATTCATCGTCTTCGACTCGGCCCTGGCCAACGACAACCCTGCGGACCAGAGCCAGGTGGACACCTATGCCGCCCAATTCCGCACGGTGCATGAATTGGCGCAGGGGCATACCGGTGCATGGTTTGTCGGTCACCGCCCACTGTGGTCGCGGAAGGGATCGGAGCCGAAGGACCTTCTGAATCTCACCCTTCAAGCGGCGATCAATGCGTCGGGCAACACGCTGTTCACCGACGTGAACCTCATTCTCACGGGGCATACCCACACGCTCGGCCTGTTCGAGACCGCCGACGGTCGGCCGGCGCAGGTGGTTTCCGGTGGTGGTGGCAGCCAGCTCGACAAGGATCAGGGCTCGTGGCCCGGCACAGCGGTCGACGGCACCACCTTCACCACGGCGGATCTCGTCGACTCCTTCGGCTTCGTGGAGATGACCCGCTCATCCGCCACGAACTCGACATGGTCGCTCGACTACAAGCGGTTGAACAAACCAGATTGGAAGGACTGCACCTTCCAGGGACGAACGCTCAGCTGCTAGGTCAGCTCGCGGGCGTATCGGTCGCGGCAGCAGGACTTGTGGCGGGCGACGGTGAGTCGGCCACCACCGAGAACGACGCCGTGTTGTTGGCGTCGAGACCGGTGATGGTGACGGTCAATCCCGGCGTGATCCCGGCGTTGTCGGTGAGGGTGCAGCGCTCGGAGGCACCCACCGTGGCGTTCAGGCCAACGGAACGGCGAGGGCGAGGAATGTGCGGGGCATGAGGAATCTCCCAGAAGCTTGGCGAAGGGGGGGAGTATGCACGCCCGCACCCGTTCTGCGTGCCACCTATGCGGTCACACAGTGTATGCGGGCTGCTCCTAATATTTCGAGCGGATCCGACTTCTATCCGGCATTTCTATAACGCCGAGCACGTATACACATCAGATGGGCGCGCCGTCGGCGCGGTTCAGCAGATCCGGGGCAGTGGGTCGCCGACGAGCATGTCGACGATGCGGGTCCCGCCCATGGCGGTGCGCAGGACCACGATGCCGGGCGGGTCGGGGTGGATCTCGCCGATGCGGACCGCGTCGTTGCCGTGGGGGTGGGCGCGCAGCGCGTCCAGCGCGGCGTCTGCCTCATCGGGCGGGACGATGGCGATGAGCTTGCCCTCGTTCGCCACGTAGAGCGGGTCGATCCCGAGCAGTTCGCAGGCGGCCGCCACCTGCGGCCGGATCGGGAGGAGCGGCTCGTCGAGCACGACGGCGACATTGGCGTCGCGGGCCAGCTCGTTGCACACGGTGCCGACGCCGCCCCGGGTGGAGTCGCGCAGCCACTTCGTGGCGGGCGCCGCAGCCAGCAGGTCCTCGACCATCCCGTGCAGCGGCGCCGAGTCCGACGCGATGTCCGCCTCGAGCGCCAGGTCGCCCCGGGCCAGCATGACGGCCATGCCGTGGTCGCCCATGGTGCCCGAGGCGAGCACGATGTCCCCCGGGGCCACCGTGGTCGCGGCCAGCGAGCGGCCGGCCGGGATGAGGCCGACACCCGCCGTCGTGATGTACACGCCGTCCGCGGCGCCCCGGTTGACCACCTTGGTGTCGCCGGTGACGACGGGCACGCCGGCAGCGGCGGCGGCCTCGGCCATGTCGGCAACGACCTCACGGAGGATCTCGATCGAGAGGCCCTCCTCGAGGACGAAGGCCGCGGAGAGGGCGATGGGCCGGGCGCCCATCATGGCCAGGTCGTTCACCGTGCCGTGCACGGCCAATGTGCCCACGGAACCGCCGGGGAAGCGCAGCGGTTTCACCACGTAGGAGTCGGTGCTGAAGGCGAGGTGCTCGCCGTTCGACAGGCCGATCACGGCGGCGTCGGTCAGAGGGGCTCGGGTGGCGGTGGCTCCGTTGGCTCCGTTGGCATCGGCGGCGTCGGTGTCGTCGACGGTGATGGGCTCGGGTGCGGTGGCGAAGGCGGGCAGGAACACCGCGTCGAGCAGCGCCGCCGACGCCTTGCCGCCGGCGCCGTGGGCGAGGGTGACCACCTCGTCGCGCAAGCGGGGCCGGCGGCGGCGGAACGCCTCGATGCGTGCGAAGACCGCCGCTTCGCGACCGCCGTCGCCGTCGCCGTCGCCGAGCCGCTGGCTCGTGCCGGTGGTCCGGTCGGGCGCCGTGTCGGTCATGCCGGGTGCCCCGCCGGCACGTCGGCCAGGTGGCGCTGCACCGCCTCCCAGAGGGCGAACATGAGCGCGTCCTGGGTCTCTTGGATCCGGTGCACGCTCTCGGAGTGCACCACCAGGCAGTGTGCGACGGCGTCGCTCACCGCCATTCCCGAACCTTCGTACCCGCACAGGCCGACGGTGAGCAGCCCTCGCCGTGTCGCCTCCTCGAAGGCGCGCAGCATGTTCGGCGAGTCCCCGCTCGTGGAGAAGCCCACGGCGATGTCGTCCGCCCGCGCGTGGGCGATCAGCTGACGCGAGAAGACGAGCTCGAAGCCGACGTCGTTGGAAAGCGCCGTGAGGACGGCCTGGTCCTCGACCAGCGAGAGCGCGGGCAACGGCCGGCCGTAGGGCGGCAACCGGAACAGCTCGGCTGTCCCCTGCGCGTCCGTCGCACTGCCGCCGTTGCCGAAGGCGAAGAGGCGTGCGCCCCGCCGGAAGCGCTCCGCCATGGCCGACGCGGTGTCATCCAATTGGCCGGCGCAGCGCGTCAGGGTGGCGGCGCGCAGGGCGGCGCTGTCGTCGACCTTGGCGCGGGCGGACGCGACGAGGTCCGCGATCAGGGCGCCGGGGTCGCGCTCCTCGGCCTCGATGAACGGATACAGGAAGCCCGTGGGCTCGACGGCCCCGTCAGTCATCGGGACCTGTCAGTGTCGTCACGGCGACCCCCGCATGCACGAGCACGAGGTCACCGGGGCGCAGGTCGCCGACGAGCCGGCCGTCGACGTGCTCGGCGTGACCGCCGGCGAGGACCTCGATGCGTCCCTCATCGAGCAGCGCGCGCGACCTCGGCCACCCTGCCCTCGTCCGAGCAGGTGATGCAGACGTCGCCGTCGTCGGTGCCGGCGCGATCGGCGTCCTCGGTGAGAAGGCCGGGGTGCTCGAACACGACGTGGGTGAGCTCCCACAACAAGTGGTACAGCAGCACAAGGTCGCCCGAGCGCGCCGCGACCGCGGCATCGTCGACCTCGAGCCAGACGACGTGGTCGGCACGCGGGGTTGGACCGGCGGCCGCGTCGCGCCGGCCGGCGCCGAGCCACACGCTCGTGAGCCCCCAGGCGTCGGCGCGCGCGAGGAGGTCGGCGACGGCGGGGTCGTCGGCCGTGCTCACCGCGAGCAGGACATCGCCGGGGCGAGCGAGCTCGCGCACCGTCGTGGCGGCGGTGGCCGCGTCGACGTAGACCGCCGGCAGCGCCCGCTTGCCCACGATGACCGGGTGCACGAACTCGACGGCCACGTGGCGCGCGTGGCTCGGCCAGCGCGGGGCGACGCACCACATGGTGGCGCCGGCGGCGAAGCGGCGGGCCAACGACAGTGCGGCGACGGCCAGGTCCTCGGCCGGGGCCTCGCTGGCGCTGGCGTCGGTCGAGGCGGTGCGGCGGGTTTCCTCCACGACCGCCACTATGCCCCCCTTGCGCCCGGTCCGGGCGTGGGCGCGGATGCGGCGCCGGGCGCGGCGCCGGTGGCGGCGGCCATGGCGCGGGCCGCCGCCACCGCCGCCTGTCCGAGGGCGATCCCGCCGTCGTTGGGCGGGAGCTGGCGATGGGTGAGGACGGTGAAGCCCCGGGCCACCAGCTGCCGCCGGACCAGCCCGAGGAGCAGGGTGTTCTGGAAGACCCCACCGCTCAGCGCCACCGTCTCCAGTCCGGTCTCGGCGTGGACCGAGGCGGCGGCGTCGACCACGGCGCGCGCCACGGCGGCGTGGAACCCGGCCGCCATGGCGCCGGTGCGTACCCCGGCTCGCCGATCGGCGATCAACGCCTGCAACACGGGGGCCGGTCGGAGCTCGCGGTCGGTTACCTCGAAGCGGTAGCGGGGGACCGCGTCGGCGTCACGTTCCAGCGCGGCTTCGGCCGCCCACTGCAGCTGCATGGCGGCCTGCGCCTCGTAGCCGGCGTGGTGGCACAGGCCCAGCAGCGAGCTCACGGCGTCGAACAGGCGGCCCATGCTCGATGTCGGCACGCAGCCCACGCCGCGGGAGAGTTGGCGTTCCATCATGGTGCGTTCGCCCGGCCCGAGCGCGCCCACCGGGGCCAGGTCGTCCGCCCACTCGATGCCCGCCGCCCAGAGGTGGGCCAGCGCGACCCGGTACGGCCGGCGGATCGCCGAATCGCCTCCGGGCAGCGGCACGGCGGCGAGGGAGCCGACGCGCTCGGCGTCGCGGTAGGCGGCGACGAGGATCTCGCCGCCCCAGATCGTCCCGTCGTCGCCGTAGCCCGTGCCGTCGAAGGCCACGCCGATGACGCGCTGTTCCAACGGGACGCCGTGCTCGGCCATGACCGACGCGACGTGGGCGTGGTGGTGCTGGACCTCGGCCAGGGCGATCGGGGACGAGCCGGCGTCGTCGCACGCCGCTTCGGCCCAGCGGCGCGTCTGGTAGCCCGGGTGCGCGTCCGCCGCCACGAGCTCGGCGTCGATGCCGTAGAGGCCGGCGATCTGTCCGGTCGAGCGCTCGAACGCCGACCAGGTCTCGAGGCTGCCCATGTCGCCGATGTGCTGGCTCATGAAGGCGTCGCGCCCGGCCGCGAGGCAGAACGTGTTCTTCAGCTCACCGCCGACGGCGAGCGTCGGCGGCGCGGCGAAGGGGAGCCGGACGGGCAGCGGCGCGTACCCGCGCGAGCGGCGGAGCGGGAGCTCCTCGCCGGTCTCGGGGTCCACCTGGAGCACGGAGTCGTCACACGGGACGTGGATCGGGCGGTCGTGCACGAGCCAGGCGTCGGCGAGCGCCCCCAATCGCGTGCGCGCGTCGACGTCGTCGAAGCAGATCGGCTCGTCGGTGAGGTTGCCACTCGTCATCACGAGCGCGTCGGGGACGGGGGCGCCCGACGGCGCGGTGCCGGTACCGGTGCCGGGCACTGGGGCGAAGAGCAGATGATGCAGCGGCGTGTAGGGCAAGAGCAGGCCCACCCGCGGGTTGCCCGGCGCCACGAGTGCGGAGAGCGGAGCGTTCCGGCGGCGCCGCACGAGGACGATGGGGCGCTGCGCCGAGGTGAGGAGCCGACATTCGGCCTCGTCGAGCTCGGCCAACGTGGCGGCGCGGTCGAGGTCGCGGACCATGACGGCGAACGGCTTCTCCACACGCTGCTTGCGCACCCGCAGTCGCTCCACCGCCGCGTCGGCGCGGGCGTCACACGCGAGGTGGTAGCCCCCGAGGCCCTTGATGGCCACGATCTCGCCGCGGGCGAGCGCCGCCTGCGCGGCGGCCAGCGCGGCGTCGGAGTTCTCCACGGTGGCGCCGTCTGCTTCGAACCACAAGCGCGGGCCGCAGCGCGCGCACGCGACGGGCTGGGCGTGGAAACGGCGGTCGGTCGGGTCGTGGTATTCGCCGGCGCACGCATCGCACAGGGCGAAGCCGCGCATGGTCGTGTGCGGGCGGTCGTAGGGGAGGCGCAGCGTGATGGTGAAGCGCGGGCCGCAGTTCGTGCAGTTGATGAAGGGATAGCGGGCCCGGCGGTCGGCCGGGTCGAAGAGCTCGGAGAGGCAGTCGTCGCAGGTGGCGATGTCGGGGGAGACGAAGGTGCGGGCGCGGGCGAGCGTGCGGGCGTGCCCGCGGCTCGCAACGATCGCGAACCCAGGCTCGCCGGTCGCCGCCAGCCGCTCGTGGTCGAGCCGGTCGATCCGCGCCGGGCCGGGTGCCTCGGCGACCAGACGGGCCAGGAACTCGTCGAGGCTCTGGACGGACCCCTCCACCTCGGCGAACACGCCCTCGGTGTCGTTGCCGACGTGGCCGGCCAGCCCGAGGCCCGTGGCCAGGCGGTGGACGTGGGGCCGGAACCCGACGCCTTGGACCAGACCGGTCACGCGGAGACGGAGGCGGACCGCCGTCCCCGGCGTGACCAGGTCGGTCACGCGCCCGGACCGCTGTGCCGCCCCAGCGTCACCGCGGCCTCGCGGTGCAGGCGACCGAAGTTGTAGTACGCCGCGCACGCGCCCTCCGAGGACACCATGCACGTGCCGATCGGCGTCTCCGGCGTGCACGCGGTGCCGAACACCTTGCACTCCCACGGCTTGATGACGCCCTTGAGCACCTCGCCGCACTGGCAGGCCTTGGGGTCGGCGACCCGCACGCCGGGGATGTGGGTAGCGCAGCTCGGCGTCGAAGGCGGCGAACTCGGGCCGCAGCTTCAGCGCGCTCTGCGAGATGAAGCCGAGGCCGCGCCACTCGAAGTGCGGGCGCAGCTCGAACACCTCGGCCAGCACGGCCAGCGCCCGCGGGTTGCCCTCGTCGCGCACGACCCGGCGTGTACTGGTTCTCGACCTCGCAGCGGCCCTCGCGGATCTGCGTCGAGCAGCATGGCGATGGCCTGGAGGATGTCGAGCGGCTCGAAGCCGGCGGTGACCAGCGGCTTGCCGTACTCGTCGGGCACGAAGCGGTACGGCCGGTTGCCGACGACGGTCGACACGTGCCCGGGGCCGAGGAAGCCGTCGAGGCGCAGGTCGGGCGACTCGAGGATGGCCTTGATCGGCGGGACGATCGTGACGTGGTTGCAGAACACGCGGAAGTTCGTCGACGCCGCGCGCCCGGGCCTCGCAGCAGGGTGAGCGCGGTGGACGGCGCGGTGGTCTCGAAGCCGACGGCGAAGAACACGACGTCGCGGTCGGGGTTCTCGACGGCGATGCGCAGCGCGTCGAGCGGCGAGTACACGAAGCGCACGTCGGCGCCCGCGGCCTTGGCCTCCGAGCAGGTTGCCGTGGCTCCCCGGGCACGCGCATCATGTCGCCGAACGACGTGAAGATCACGCCCGGCGTCTCGGCCACGGCGATGGCGTCGTCGACCCGGCCCATCGGGATGACGCACACCGGGCAGCCCGGGCCGTGCACCAGCTCGACGTTGTCGGGCAGGACGTGCTCGATGCCGTGGCGGTAGATGGTGTGGGTGTGGCCGCCGCACACCTCCATGAACTTGAAGTGGTCGTCGCCGGCCAGCGTCGGTGATGCGGCGCGACCAGCGCCCGCGCCGCCGCCGGGTCCCGGTACTCGTCGACGAAGCGCATCGGCGCCTCCTACGCCGACCGGACGCAGGCTGGGCCGCTCGGGTGCGCCGATGATGCTGGCGAGGACCTCTGCCCGCTTCTCGACGACCTGGCGGGCGATGTCGACGGCGCCCGCCAGCAGGTCCCTGACCTCTTCGGACGTGTAGATCGTGTGCCAGGCGTCCTCGATCTCCGTCCAGGCCTCGGGCCCGGCCTTGCTGCCCAGCGCGTAGCCGACGATCACGCCGATGATCACTCCCATCACTTACCTCCTGTCTCGCTGGTGATGCGCGAATCGCCAGAACGCCTCCAGCTCGTCGTCGTAGGCCCGGCCCATCAGCTGCAGCGAGGCGAGGGCCAGCGCCGCCTCCTCCTCGTCGATCTTCGACATGGCGAAGCCGACGTGGATCAGCACCCAGTCGCCCGGCGCGAGCGTGCTCGTCCTCGAGCAGCCCGATGTTGATGATCCGGCCGACGCCGGTCACGTCGACCCGGGCCAGGTGCTCGTGCTCCTCGAGCATCTCGACGCAGCTGGCCGGGGATGCCGAGGCACATGGTCGTCGCCTCCTACTCGTCTTTGACCGCGACGATCTCGACCCGGACGTCGACCTCGGGCTCGACCTTCAGCATCAGGATCCGCGGGCGGCTCCATCCCGAAGTCGCGGATGTCGAAGCGCGACTGCGCCGTCGAGCCGGATCGTCTGCTCGTCGACCTGCGCGATGGCCATCTCGTCCTCGTGGTGCCGGGTCACGCCGCGGAACGTGACGTCGCCCGCGCACCCGGTAGCTGCCGTCCTCGCCGTTCGCCACCATGGCGTCGAGGTCGCCGTCGATGCGTGGGGAAGCGCCGGGCGTCGATGCGCTCGCTGCAGCTCGCGGTCCTCCAGCCGGTTGCCCGACGTCAGCCGGTCGACGGCCAACGACAAGCTGGCCGACCGGCGGCGTCGGCCAGGTCGACGTCGCCCGCCGGCTCGAGCGTCGAGCTCGACGAAGCCCTCGAGGCCGTCGGTCTCGGAGTGGATCGGGTGCACGCTCGAGCGCGCCTCGATCCACACCGTCGAGCGGTCCGGCACGATGCGTAGCGGGCCACGCGCCGTGCCTACTCCGGTGGATGCGCGCATCACATCTCCCGCATCTTGAGGTAGCGCGCGATGTCGGGCAGCGACTTGACGACGAGCGCCGGCGACCGCGGCCAGCGATCAGTGACGCAGCGAAACGACGAATCATCGTGCGGATCCTCCTTCAGCGGTTGGCGTACGTCGTGCACGTAGCGGCGTCGCGGCCGAGCCGCACGGCCGAGCGATGGCTCGAGCACCTCGACGCAGCGGTCCACGGCGTCGTCGACGGCGGCGGCCACGGCCGGCGACAGGCCCATGCCCTCGTCGCAGGTCGGCCGGCTGGCACCCGACGACCACGATGCGCCCGACCGAGCCACCGAGGCCGGGCCAGGGTGGCCGAGGACGACGTCGGGGCTCATGGTGTGGGCGTCGACCGCGGGGACGCCGGCGACGTCGTCGACGGTCGGCGTCGCACCTCCGGCTCGATGACGGCGACGGTGCCCGGCGGCTCGCCCATCGGGACGGCGTCGACGAGCACGAGCGCGTCGTAGCCGTCGAGCAGCTCGTAGGCGAGGTGGACGCCGCGGATGCCGAAGTCCTCGACGCGCACGCCGTCGGGCAGCAGGCGCGGTCGGCCAGGCGGTCGGCCACCTCGACGCCGAAGCCGTCGTCGCCGAGGAAGATGTTGCCGATGCCGGCGACCAGCACGCGGCCGCTCATGCCGGCGCCTCGGCGCGCGTCGGCCGGCCACGACGGGCTCGACCTCGTCGGGATGGAAGTAGAGGTAGCGGCCCTGCCACGCGAGCTCGTCCGCCGCCGGGATCGTCGTCGAGGGTGACCGCGACGTGGACGCTCGCCGTCGACGTCGTGGAAGACCCCCGCCACCGTGGCGGCCAGCGCCGTCGAGGAACATGTCGTGCGCGTCGGCGCGCCGCGGACGGGCGCAGGCGCACCGGCGTGCCCTGCGCCGACCTCGACGCCGCCGACCGACACGGTGTCGGTCCACGGATCGACCGACGCGTCGACGGCCGGGTCCCACCACGGCACCGGCGTCGGCGTCGGCGGTCCGTCGCCCGTCCGGCCCGGCGGCGTGCGGGTCGGCAGCCGGTCGACGGATCGGTCGCCGTGCAGCCGCGCCCAGCGTCTCGGGCGACATGTCGTCGCAGCGATCGATGATGGCGGCGGCGCGGGGGTCGGTGCCCCGGGCCTCGGCCTTCTCCTCGTCGGTGAGCGTCAGGACCCGCAGGGCGAGGATCTCGTCGATCTCGGTGGCGTCGCACAGGTCGCCCGCGCTCTCGGGCGCCACCTCGGGGTGGTCGTAGAGGATGATCGGCGACGAGAGCACGACGTCGTCGTCGTCGCCGATCGAGCACGGGGAAGGTGCCGTCGCTGCGGCAGCCCGCGACCGGCGTCGGCGGCGTCGTCGGGCGGGTCGAGCAGCGAGACGAACGTCGCCGTCGTCGACGGCCAGCAGCGTGTGCACGGCGACCAGCGACTCGGCGCCATGGCGTCGTCGCGCGCGGCGCCGCGTCATCGTCGTCCCAGGCGGTGGTGTTCTCGACCGTCGACCGCCACCTTGACGACAGGCAGCGCTGCCGGCCCGTCGGCGCCGATCGGCGCGACGCGCACCGTCGCGTCCGACCGGCTCGCGCTCGCCGCACGACGCGGCCGACCGACGTCGCCGTCGCTCGGCGCGCAGCTCCTCGATCTCGTCGCCGCCGCGCGAGCGTGAAGGCGCAGCTCGGCTCGGCGCTCGGCCGTCGGGCAGCAGCGCGAGCGGCGGCGAGGTCGATCTCGTGCTCGACCGCCTCGTCCCACGTCGACGTGCACGCGCCCCGTCGACCTCGAGCGCGTCGACGGGCACGAACGTCCGGCGTCCGGCGTCGACCGGCGTGCGACCGCCGCCTCGACGCGCGCGGCTGCTGCACCTGCAGGCAGCGCGACGCGCACCGTGCAGCGCGCGGCGTCGCGTCGCCCGGGTCGACGCAGCGCACTCGGTGCGCATCGACCAGCGCTCGGAGCCGTCGGCCTCGCTGAACGGCCGGCGGCGCCAGCACGCCCGAACTGCCAGCGCATCTGGTTCTTCCGCGCCGACGCCCGGTACGGGTACAGCACGTAGCCCTCGTAGAGCACGGCGTCGGCCACCGCGCGCGCCGTCGGCGAACCGGTCGCGCTCGGACGCAGCGTCGCGTCATCGGCCGGTCCTCGCCGGCTTCCTTGAGCAGCTGCTCGAAGGCCTGGTCCCAGGTCGGGCAGGGCCCGCGCCGGCCTTGAACCGCTGCAGGTCGTCGAGCGTGTCGCGGCTGACGCGGATCCAGCCGCTGTTCGGGGAAGTAGAGGTCCATCATCGCCGCGCCACACCGCGACCGGCAGCCGGAAGGACGCCTCCGTCGTGCCACGCGACCGGCTCGGCCGCGAAGCCCGTCGTCGCCCCGGGTGAACACGGTGCCGGAGAACAGCAGCGACGAGCGGGATCTCGCCGTCGCCGAGCGCGTGGAGGTACTTGGCGCCGGCCACCTCGAAGTCGTAGGTGCACGTCGATCGGGCAGGTCGACCTCGGTCGCGCCCGTCGAACGCCGGCGACGCGTCGTCGCCGACGTGCGTCCACAGGAACGGCCGCAGCGAGTCGCCCCACCGCGGCGTCTCGCCGAACAGCTCGTACGAGGCGCTCTCCTCCTCGGCGCGTCGTAGCGCCGGCGCTGCGGCTCGATCCGGATCTGGCACCGCAGCGCCACGCGCGTGCACCGCGCTGCCCGTCGGCCTCGGTGACCCGCAGTGCGCGAACATGATCGTCGGCACCGCCGCGTACGGCTCGGCCCGGGCGTCGAGCACCTCGAAGCGCGAGGTCGGCTCATCGCGGCCCTGCGCCCGGTCTCGACGTCGGCGAAGAACGTCGTCGAGCGCCTGCGTGCGCCTCCGCGCCGCCGTCGAAGCCCCGCCACAGCCGGCGCAGCTGGCCGACCAGCTCGTAGCAGGCGTCGATCGGCACGAGGAAGCACTCGGCCTCGCCGTGCGTCGCGCGTCGGCGCGCACGAGGAACGCCTCGACGTCGGGCTGCAGCGTCGCCGAGCTCGGGGTTGGCCGTCGACGACCTCGTCCCAGGCGTCGAGCGGCAGCAGCGACTCGGTGGCGCCGGCCGGGCTCGGGTAGAACGCGGCGACCCGCTCGAGCGTCGAGTTGACGAAGAAGAACGCGACGCTCACCGGGATCTGCAGCGCGTCCCACTGGCGCCGGCGACAGCTCGAAGTCGGGGAACGCGAGGTAGCGCTCGGGCACCGCCTGGAAGTGGCCGCCGCCCGCGCCCGTCGGGCGTGAAGAGCAGGTAGCAGCCGCCGGCACGCGCACATGAGGCTGCGCGCTTCGAGGTCGACGAGGTGGCCGTGCTCGTCGGCGATCGGCTCGCCGCACAGCTCGCAGCGCTCGCCCGGCCGGGGCTGCGGCGGCGCCGGCGCGCTGCGCGGATCCGCCGCAGCACGCGCGAGCGGGTCGTCCGCGTCATCGCGCGCGCAACCTCGGTCGGGCACTGCGTCGTAAGCCGGCTCGGCTTGCGGGTCGAGCGGTCACCGGCGTGCCGATCACCGGCGGTGCGGCGGCCTCGGCCGACGGCTGCCTCGACGTCGATGATCGCGATCTCGGGCGCCGCCTCGACGATCGCCCGCTCGACGGCGTGCTGCAGCGTGACCGCCGACGACGGGCAGCCGTCGCAGCTGCCCGAGCAGCCGCAGGTGCACCGCGCCGGCGTCGTCGTCGATGTCGAGCAGCTCGACGTCGCCGCCGTGCTGGGCCGAGGAACGGCCGCACCGACTCCAGCGCCGCCTCGACCCGCGCTGTCGAGCGACTCGGGGTGCAGCCCGTGCACGAGCAGCAGGCTGGCGACCAGCTCGTCGTCGACGAAGCCGGTCGATCGAGCTCGGGCGCGTCGCTCCGCGGCCAGCTCCACGACCCGCGCGAGCCCGGCGCCGTAGAGCTCGGTGACCAGGCGCAGCAGCTCCTCGGCCTGGTCGCACGGTGCGCGGATCGGCGGTCGGCGCGCAGCTCGTCGAGCAGCCTGCTCGATCCGGTCGCCGACCGCCCGGAGGTTCTGCGGCGTCATGCGCATCGCTCCGGTCGTGCGCTCAGCAGGCCAGGTCGTCGGGATCGGCGACCTGGGTCGGCGAGTGCACCTTCTTCAGCACCTTGCCCTTGCCGAGGTACATGTGCACGCCGCACGGCAGGCACGGGTCGAAGCTGCGCACCGCCCGCATGATGTCGATGCCCTTGAAGTTCTCGCGGTCGTTCTCCTCGAAGATCGGCGTGTTCATGCACCGCGTCCTCGTAGGGGCCGGGCGTGCCGTAGCTGTCGCGCGGGTTGGCGTTCCACGGCGTCGGCGGGTACGGGTGGTAGTTGGCGATCTTGCCGCCCCGGATCACCATGTGGTGCGAGAGCACGCCGCGCACCGCCTCGGTGAAGCCGCAGCCGATGCCCTCGTCGGGCACCTCGAACGGCTCCCACGTCTTGGTCTGGCCGGCCCGGACCTCGGCCAGCGCCTTCTCGATGAAGTCGAGGGCCGCAGCCGCGGCGTAGGCCTGGAAGTAGGTGCGGGCCCGGTCGCGCTCGATGCGTGTTCGACCACTGCGGGATCTTCCACTCGAAGTCGACCGTCCGGCTTGAGCGCCGTCTTGGGCAGGTGGATCTCGACGCTGTGGCCGGTCGCCTTGACGTAGCCGGTGTCGACCAGGCCCGAGAGCGCCGTCGACCACAGCCGGGCGAGCGGGCCGCCGCCGGTGTCGAGGGCGAGGTGGTCCGTGCCGTCGAACCAGCGCGGCGACATGACCCAGCTGTACTTGTCGTCGAAGTCGCGCTTCTGCGGCTGCGGGATTGGTGTGCTGGTTCCAGGGGTGGCGGCGGTCGACCGGGTTGCCCAGCGGGTCCCTGGTCACGAACATCTCCTGGTCCTCCCAGTCGTCGTAGAACGAGTGCCGAGCAGGATGCGGATGCCGAGGTTGATGTCGACGAGGTCGTTGGTGACGAGCTTGCCGTCGACGACGACGCCGGGGGTGACGCCCATGGCCCGGCCCCACTCGGTCATGTCGCGGTAGTCGAAGTTGCAGACGTCGGGGTCCTGGAAGGCGCCCCAGCAGCCGAGCAGGATGCGCCGGCGGCCGACCTCCTCGTAGCCCGGCAGGGCCTCGTAGAAGAAGTCGAACAGGTCGTCGTGCATCGGCACGACCCGCTTCATGAACTCCACGTAGCGCATGAGCCGGGTGTAGTAGTCGGTGAAGAGCTGGATGGTCGCGGTGGTGCCGACGCCGCCCGGGTACAGCGTCGACGGGTGGACGTGGCGGCCCTCCATCAGGCAGAACATCTCGCGGGTGTACCGGCTGACCTGCAGCGCCTCGCGGTAGAACTCGCCCGAGAACGGGTTGAGCGACCGCATGATGTCGCCGATCGTCTTGTAGCCGTGCTCGGCCGCGTGCGGCGCCTCGGTGCGGTTGGCCTGCTCGAGCACGCCCGGGTTGGTCTCGGCGACCATCTTCTCGCAGAAGTCGACCCCGACCAGGTTCTCCTGGAAGATGTTGTGGTCGAACATGTACTCGGCGGCCTCGCCGAGGTTGACGATCTGCTCGCCGAGGGCCGGCGGGTGCACGCCGTACGCCATGTTCTGCGCGTAGCACGAGCAGGTCGCGTGGTTGTCACCGCAGATGCCGCAGATGCGGCTGGTGATGAAGTGGGCGTCGCGCGGGTCCTTGCCCTTCATGAAGATGCTGTAGCCGCGGAAGATCGACGACGTGCTGTGGCACTCGGCGACCTTGCCCTTGCCGAAGTCGATCTTCGTGTAGATGCCGAGGCTGCCGACGATGCGGGTGATCGGGTCCCACGCCATCTCGACGAGCCCGTTGGCGTCCTGTCGTGTCTTGGTCGGCCATCGCGCCTACCTCCACTCGCCCTTGTAGCCGGTCGATGAGCTTCGTGCCCGGCGTCCGCCACTTCGGCTCCTCGTCGACGGTCTTGGCGGTGATGCGGCGCAGCCCGCGGATCGCGCCTGCCGTACAGCCCGCTCGCCATCGGTCGAGACCCGTGCGCCCGGGCGGCTCGTCCATGAACGGCATGAACTTGTCCGGGAAGCCCGGCATCGTGCAGCCGATGCAGATGCCGCCGACGTTCGGGCAGCCGCCGACGCCGTTGATCCAGCCCGCGCTTGGGCACGTTGCACTTGACGACCGGGCCCCAGCAGCCCGAGCTTCACGATGCACTTCGGCGAGCCGTACTCGGTCGGCGAAGTCGCCCTGCTCGTAGTAGCCGGCCCGGTCGCAGCCCTCGTGCACGGTGGCGCCGAACAGCCACTGCGGCCGCAGCGCGTCGTCGAGCGGGATCATCGGCGCCTGGCCGGTCGCCTGGTAGAGCAGGTAGAGGATCGTCTCGGACAGGTTGTCGGGGTGGATCGGGCAGCCGGGCACGCAGACGATCGGGATGCCGGCCTTCGACTTCCAGCCCCAGCCGAGGTAGTCGGGCACGCCCATCGCGCCGGTCGGGTTGCCGGCCATGGCGTGGATGCCGCCGTAGGTGGCGCAGGTGCCGACGGCGAGCACGGCCAGCGCCTTCGGCGCCAGGCGGTCGAGCCACTCGCTCGTCGTCATCGGCTGGTCGGTGTCGGGGTTGTTGCCGAAGCCGCACCAGTAGCCCTCGCTCTTGATCGCCTCGTTGGGGATCGAGCCCTCGACGACCAGCACGAACGGCTCGAGCTCGCCCCGGTCGGCCTTGAAGAACCACTCGATGAAGTCGTCGGCGCCGCCGACCGGCCCGCACTCGAAGTCGATCAGCGGCCAGTGCACGGCGATCTTCGGCAGGCCCGGCAGGGCGCCGAGGGCGATCTCCTCGATGCTCGGCTGGGTCGCCGCGGTGAGGGCGACGGAGTCGCCGTCGCAGCTCAGCCCGGCGTTGATCCAGAGGACGTGGACGACGGTCTCGTCGGTGGTCTCGGTCGCCGTCAAGGTTGCCTCCCCGGTCGTCGGCCGCGCGGGAATGTGCGGCTGTCTGCAGTCTCAGGGGAAGACCGGCCTGTGTAAATGAGTGTCTTTTGCAACGTCTTTGGGTCCGTTCGGACCCCTTGACAGCTTGGCGACCCCCCTTTCGGGGACCCCGGATCGGGTCGGTTGACGCCCCCACACACGGGGTATGAGGATCGTTGGAGCAATGGCCAGGGAAACGCAGGCTGGGGGGGCGCCGGCAACCGAGGGCGTGGCGCGGTTCGGGCTGGCCCCGCCGCGCCGGTTCATGTTGCCGGCGATCCTGCTGTTGCTCTCGGAGCAGCCGGGCTACGGCTACGGACTCATCGCCGCGCCTGCGCGACCTGCAGTTCGGCCACGTCGACCGTCCCGCCGTCTACCGCGCGCTCGCCGCCTTGGAACAGGACGGACTTGTCGAGGCGGCGGCCGAGCTCCACCACTCCGCCTCGGCGCGGCGGGTCTACGCCGTCACGCCCCTCGGCGAGCGCGTCCTGCGCGTCTGGATGGGCGTGATCCGCGAGGAGCACGTGCACCTGGGCGAGGTCATCCGCCGCTACCAGGCCACGGGCCGGATGGACGCGGTGCTGTCGGAGGTCGAGAGCGGCTCGATACCCGACATCGAACTCGGGTGGTCGTCGGTGTCGACGACGTCGGTGTGGCGCCGTCGCCTGGTTCCTCTCGAGGGTGGGGCGGGCGACGCCCCGACGGCCACGGCCGTCACGTCACCCGACGATCAGGCGCTGAGCCGCTTCGTCATCGACCCCGAGCGCTCGGCCGTGCTGATCGACGCCCGTTCGACGGTGGGCCCCATCTCCTTCGGCACCATCGGGGTCGAAGGGGCCCTTCACGCCGCCTTGGTCGACGGCGTCGTGCTGACCGAGGTCGCACCGTCGGGGTGGCTCACCGTCGACGTGACGGCGTTCAGCTCCGGGAACAAGCTCTACGACGCTGAGCTGCAGCGACGCATCGACTCGCGGCGGTTTCCGACCGCCAAGGTCGAGCTGCGCGACTGCACGCCCAGCGCGCCCGGTTCGCGCTACCGGCTGCGGGGGGAGCTCACGTTCCACGGCATCTCCCGCATCGCCGACGGCACGGTGTGCCGTGGAGTCGATTTCCGATGACCGGATCCTCATCAGCGGCGAGCAGGTCTTCGACATCAGGGACTTCGCCGTGCCATCGCCCACGATGCTGATGCTGCGGATCTTCCCCGACGTGCGTGTGCGCCTCCAGGTCGAGGCGGAGCGCGTCGAAGTCTGAGCGGCGAAGTCAGGCCCGGGCCGCGCTGCCCGAACGCGGGCCCGACTGGTCGGTGACGTCCTGGCCGATTCCCCGCAGCCCGACGACCTTGCCGTCAGAGCCGACGGATCGGAGTGGCCACGACCCGGATCGTGCGGGACTTGTCGTCCGCGTCCACGATCCGATATTCGAGGTCCAGCGGCCTCGACCCGTGGACCGACCGGGTCATCGCGGCGCGGACCGTGTCGCGATCCTCGGCGGCGATGAGGCCCATGTAGGCGTCCAAGGTGCCCGCAAAGTCCAGCGGATCGACATCGTGGATGCGGTGGAACTCGAGGCTCCACTGCACCGCACCCGTTCGCCGATCCCAGAGCCAGCTCCCCACGTGCGACAGCGCTTCACCCTCTTCAAGGCGCACATCGATCTCGGCCAATGTGGCCTGGCCGAGACGTTGCTCGGTGACGTCCCGCGCCACCATCACCCAGCCCCGTCCCGGCTGCTGACGCCGTGGCGGTCTCCTCGTTCGGCAGCGGGGCGAGCGAGAGCGAGATCGGGGTCGGCAGACCATCGGGACGGACGATTTCGGACTCGAAGTGCCGGATGCACTCGCCGGCCATCACGGTGGCGAACAACCGGCTCATCTCATCGGCCAAGTGGGCCGGAAAGAGCGTGCGCACCGAGGCGCCAACGATTTCTGTGGCGGGTCGTCCGGAGAGTCGCTCGGCGCTCTCGCTGAAGAACGTGACGGTCGACGAGGCGTCGCACGAAACGACGGCGTCGTCGGTCAGATCGACGACCAGGGAGAACAGAGCTTCCGGCGGGGCGTGCGAGGCGGCCGAGTGGCCCACCCTGTCCTCACCACGCGCCATGGAGCCTCCGACTGGTCTCGCCCGAGTGCAGCAGTCGCCTCATCCTAAGACTCGTCGCTCGACAAGGCCTCCGGGGCCCGATCCACCGACGGCCGGACTCGGGCGTCTACCTGCCGGCGCAGTCGGCGCAGTGTCCCAACACGGCGAAGTGATGCGGGTCGATGGTGAACCCGAAGCGGGTCGTGGCTTCTCGAGCCAGCCCGGAGAACATGGAGTCGGGCACCTCGATGAGCTTGCCGCATTCCTCGCAGACGAAGTGGCCGTGCACGGACGAGGCCAGGTGGTACGTGGCCGGGCCGTGTCCGAAATGGGCGTGCACCACGATGCCGAGGCGCTCGAGCTCGTCGAGGTTCCGGTAGATCGTCGAGAGGTGGATGTCGGGTGCCTCGGCCTGCACCTCGGCGGCGAGTTCCTCGGCCGTGCGGTGCCCGGTTGAGCTGAAGAGGATCCGCAGCAGGATCCGCCTCGACGAGGTCACGCGTCCGCCGTGCTGACGCACCAGTTCGAGCGCATCCTCGAATGTGCTTGCCTCTGCCGGCACCGCCGGTTGGGTCGGAGCGCGCCGACTCACGTTGTGATCGTACCGGCGCCCGGAGGGGCGGCGGAGACTCTGCGCCGTTGGGTTTTGCACCTATTGCAAGTCACTCGCATTAAGTCTTACAGTGCAAGGAGCTCCACACGACCCACCCCAGAGCGGGACTCCGCGCGACCACCGAAGGGAGAGCCGATGGCGTTGACCGCAACGACGCTCGCTCTCCTCCGGCCCAGTCGCTGGCGGCTCACGCGACAGGAGCGATTCCGGCTGGCCGGAATGGCGGCGGTGGTGATCGCGCTCAACGTCATCGGCTGGTCCCTGCTGGCCGCGGCATTGGGCGACCATCTGCATGTCTCGCAGACCAAGGTCTTCGGATTCGGGACCGGCGTGCTGGCGTACACGCTCGGGATGCGCCACGCCTTCGACGCCGATCACATCGCCGCGATCGACAACACGACCCGCAAGCTGGTGGGCGAGGGGAAACGGCCCCTCGGTGTCGGGTTCTCGTTCTCCCTCGGCCATTCGAGTGTCGTTTTGGTTCTCGCCCTGGCCCTCAACTTCGGGATCCACACACTGAACCTCCAGGTCAGCCAGCAGTCGTCGGGCTTTCATGCCGCCACGAACATCATCGGCACCTCGATCTCGGGCACGTTCCTCTATCTCATCGCGCTGCTCAATTTGTTCGTCCTCGTCTCCATCTTCCGGATCTACCGCCAGATGGGATCGGGTGGCTACGACGCTGCGGAGCTGGAGCGCCAGCTCAACAACCGCGGCCTCATGAACCGGGTGCTGGGCGGCTACTCGCAGCGCATCGACTCCTCGTGGAAGATGTACCCGGTCGGCGTGCTCTTCGGGCTGGGCTTCGATACCGCGACCGAGGTCGGCCTCCTCGTTCTCGCCGGGTCCGCCGTCGTGGGAGGCCTACCGGCGTACGCGATCCTCGCGTTGCCCGTGCTCTTTGCGGCGGGCATGTGCCTGTTCGACACGCTCGACGGCTGTTTCATGAACTTCGCCTACGACTGGGCGTTCTCGAACCCGGTACGGAAGGTCTTCTACAACCTGACGATCACGGGGCTCTCGGTCGCGGTCGCCTTCTTCGTCGGCACCATCGAGATCCTCGGCCTGATCGCCCAAGGGGCCAATCTCAACTCGCCGTTCTGGAACTTCGTCCGTGGGTTCAACATCAACATGGCGGGCTACGTCATCGTCGGCGTCTTCGTCGTGACCTGGGTGGCGGCGTGGGCCTACTGGCGCCTCGCCCGAGTCGAGGAACGGGTCGTTCTGAGACCGGCGCTCGAACGGGCCAGCGTCGCCGAGGCCTCGGCGCCCGAGCCGCCCACTCTTCTTCTCCGCGAGGCCGTGACGAACTGACCTGAACCCGACGGACGGCCAGTCGATATGCTCCGATTCGAGGTGCAGACGATGCACGAATTGTCGATTTGCAGTGCAATCGCCAATGCGGCGGCCAAACACGCGGAAGGCCGCTCGGTGTCACGGGTCACCGTGCAGATCGGCCACCTCCGCCAGGTCGTGCCGGACGCCCTCCAATTCAGTTGGGAAGTCGTCGCGACCACTACGGCCGATGCGCTCACCGAGGCCAACCTGGTTGTCGAAGAGATCCCGGCCGTGGTCGAGTGCTCGCTCTGCGGCGCCCGAACCACCCTCGATATGCCGATCCTGGCCTGCGGTCCGTGCGGCAGCTTCGAGGTGAAATTGGTCAGCGGCGAAGAGCTCCGCGTGGTGTCGATCGATCTGGTGGACGCGTAGTCGTGGGTCGATTCCATCTCCACGCGGACGGTACGGCCCACGATCACCTCCATCAGCCGGGCCAATCCCACGAGCATGAACACGACCGGGACGACGAACAGCACCTTCCCCACGACGTCGGAGATCATTCGGGCTACACGGAGACGGGGGAGACCAGGATCACGATCCTCGAGGATCTCCTTTCGGAGAACGACCGGGTGGCCGACGACAACGCGAAGCGGTTCGCGGCCACGGGAGTCCGAGCCGTCAACCTGATGTCGTCACCCGGTGCGGGCAAGACGACCTTGCTCCGCAAAACCTTGGAGCATCTGAGCGGCACTCTCCGGATCGGCATCCTCGAGGGTGACATCGCGACGACCATCGACGCCGATCAGCTCGAGGGCAAGGGTGCGGCTGCGATAACCGTGGTCAACACGAGCGCCGGGTTCGGCGGGGAATGCCACCTCGACGCAGTCATGGTCCAGTCCGGCATCGATCGCATGCCATTGATGGAGCTGGACCTTCTCGTCGTCGAGAATGTGGGCAACCTCGTGTGCCCGGCCGAGTTCCGGATCGGCGAGCACGCTCGGGCGATGGTGTTCTCGGTCACCGAGGGTGAGGAAAAGCCTCTCAAGTACCCGGTGATGTTCAGGGCGGCGGACGTCGTCGTAGTGAACAAGGTCGATCTCTTGCCTCACCTCGTTTTCGACATGGAGGCCTTTCTCGCCAATCTCACCTCGGTCAACCCCACGGCGAGGATCATTCAGGCCAGCGCGCAGACGGGTGAGGGCATCGACGAATGGTGCGACTGGTTGTCCGCGCAAAGCACCGCACTCTGAGCGGAGCGGCAGCGGAACCGCAGCGACGGACTACAGCGACTGGATCGCCGCGATTCCGACCACTGGTTGATTCAAGGGAAGCCCGCCTGCCGACCCGAAGAAGCCGGCGTCACCAAAGCTGAAGACGCCTCCGTCACGCCCAACCATCCAGTACCCCTGGCCGTCGGCCGTCCGATCCATTCCTACGATCGGTGCGCTAAGTGGCGTTCCTCCCATTGATCCAAAGTAGGAGACGTCGCCGAAGCTGAAGATGCCGCCATCGGAGGCGACAAGCCAGTAACCACCCCCGCCGGGAGCTGGCGTCATGGCCACAATCGGTTTCTGCAGGGGCAATCCGCCGGTGGACCCGAAGAAGTTGGCGTCGCCGTAGGCGAATATCCCGCCGTCGGACGCCACGAGCCAGTACCCACCACCGTCGAGCGTCGCCGCCATGCCGACGATCGGCTTGTCCAAGGCCGTCCCACCGGTTGACCCGTAGAACACCGCATCGCCGTAGGCGAAGATCCCACCGTCAGAGGCCACCAGCCAGTAGCCGGCCCCGTCAGGGGTGGGCGTCATGCCGACAATCGGCGCGTTCAGATGCGTGCCACCGGTCGAGCCGTAGAAGACGGCATCGCCGAAGGCAAAGATCCCACCATCGGCAGCCAAGAGCCAGTAGCCCCCGGCGTCCGGCGTCGCCGCCATGGTGATGATCGGTGCGTTGAGGTGCAGTCCCCCGGTGGAGCCGTAGAACTGCGCTCCTCCGTAGCTGAAGATGCCTCCGTCGTTCGCAACCTCCCAGTAGCCGGGGGCGCTAATCGGCTTGATGGCGATTGTCAGTTGTGCATCGCCTGACAACTGATTCGAATCGGTCACGCTGAAGGTGACCGTGTACTCACCTGAGATGCTCGGGATCCCGGTGATGTTTCCACTCGAGTCGAGGTGGAGTCCTGGCGGCAACGTCCCTCCGCTCACGGACCAGGAGTAAGGCGACAGCCCACCGGTCGCCTGAAGCGAGCTCGAATACGGCACACCGATCGTCCCCACTGCGAGGCTTGTCGTGGTCACGGATGGTGGCGCAGAGAGGGTCTCGATCGTCCCTCCGAAATTCGTCCCTGCGCCGACAGCCACGCAGTTGACGGAGCCGGCGCACGACACGCCTTGAAGGGAGCCTGTCCCCGGTGGGGAGCCGGCTTGACTCCAATTCGCCCCGCTGTTCGTCGTGCTGATGATGCTGGAACCCCCGACGGCAGTGCAGGACGTCGAGTTGATGCAGCTGATGCCTGCCAATGTCGTGCCCCCGGCCTGGGCCCCGAGGTCAGACCACGCTGTGCCGCCATTGGTGGTGTGAAGGATGTGAGTACCGACTGCGAAGCACGTGGTGTCGCTCGGGCAAGAGATGCCATTAAGAGAAGAAGCACCACTCGGAACGGTCTGTGACATCCAAGTCCCGCCGCCGTCACTTGTGCTGAGGATCAGATTCGAAGCTCCCATCAAGCCAATCGCTACGCAATGCGATACATCCGCACAAGAAACTCCGGTGAACTCAGTTGCGGTCGAAGGAGTCGACCTTAAGGACCATGAAGCCCCGGCGTTGGCTGTGGTGATGACGCTCGCTTCGTCTAAGGATGGGCTGAAGCGGCTCACCGCGACGCAGTGAGAAGTGTCCAAACACGAGACTCCGGTTAGTTCGCCGACTCCTACAGGAACTCCTTGGTTGACCCACGTTGAGCCGCCATTCGTCGTTGCAATCACAATCGGGCTACCGAATGATCCAAAGCCAACCCCGATGCAATCCGACGACGTTGCGCAGGAGATGCTGTTTAGGCCGCTTACTTCAGGGGGAAGGTTGTGGGCCTGCCATTCGCGACCTCGGTCGACCGATATCAACACAGTGTCGACGCCGACAGCGAAACATTCAGATGTGGTTGGACAAGAGATCGAGGTCAGTTGGCCTACGCCCTGCAAGGCCGCTCCGGGCGTCCAGGAAATTCCACCAGTGGTGGTCGACATCGACATGGCACCAGTCCCAGCGTTTCCGCTGTTCCCAACAGCCGAGCAGTTCAAAAAGGTCGAACAGGAAATTCCCGTGAGGTTGACGGCATTAGCGGGAACTGTCTGCAAATTCCACCGACTTCCATCATTGGTAGTACCGATGACGTAGGTCGTCGAGTCGAAATTCGTCCCAACGCCAATACAGGAAGTCTCGACGGGGCAGGAGAGCGAGGTCACATCTGCGCCCATCGGAATAGAGGTGGGCGCGATCCACGCGGGCGGACTTATCCAGGGATTGCTGCTACTTAGAGATGTTGCTACTCCTCCCAGTGAGACTCCAGTGGCCACGCAATTTGAAGCAGTTGCGCACGAGACAGACGTGATCGAGGAGACAGATGGTTGAACTAGCTGTGCCCAATCATCTCCGTTTTGTGTGCCAATGATTGCCGGATCCGACACGACCTCGCCAGCAGCCACACATACGTTCAAGGCAGGACACGACACGCTAGATAGCGAGTCCAAACCCATCGGTGCTCGTTGATCGGTCCAAGTTGTGCCATTTGATGTACCGATGATCGAAGAACCTCCCACGGCTGTGCACTGACTGCTCGAGGAACAAGCGATCGATAGAGCATCAAACGCAATATCCTGAGGCGTCCAGGTCGATCCACCATTCTGCGATTTCATGATGCCGTCTTGGCCTCCGGCGTAACAGATTGCTGCAGAAGGACACGACACAGTGGAGAGTGTTGTTACGCCGGTGGGAACTGTGGCGCTCGTCCAGGTCGTCCCGCCGTTGTTCGAAACGATGATGGACGCATAGAGCCCTCCGTCGTCTCCCACCGCGACGCACGTCGTCGTATCGGGCGCACAGGAAACGGCCCGCACATTGGCAAGCGGAGGGAAGGACGCAGTCGTAACCCAATGGGGAGTGGTTGCTGAGGCGATACCGGCCGTTTCGGTCTCAAGTCCGGCGAGGAGACTCAGCATCAGTACCGTCGAGAGCGCGACGACGGCCATACCCCGGACCGTTTGCACGGCCACCTCCTCCAAAATGGAGAATTCCCAATGACCGATTGATCGTATCTCTCGGCCTTTTTGATTCAACCCGCGGGTTGCGGACCCAGAAGAACGGTCGGGTGCTCGTTGCTTCGGAGTGGGTGTCTTACGGAGGCGGAAACACGGCATTGGGCGGCGTGCGGCCTGCCAGGACGTCCGAAACGCCCTGGCAGGCAAGCCGAGACATCCGAGTCCGGGTGCCGATCGTCGCGCTGCCGATGTGCGGTAACAGGGTCGCCCTCGGTGCCGCGAGCAACCGGGGGTTCACCGCTGGCTCCCCGTCGAAGACGTCGAGGCCAGCGGCGTAGAGCCGCCCCGCCTCGAGGGCGTCGGCCAGCGCGTTCTCGTCGACGACCGGTCCCCGGGCCGTGTTGATGAGAACCGCCGTCGGCTTCATGACGGCCAGTTCCGCCGCGCCGATGAGATGGCGGGTCGACTCGGTCAGCGGCACATGGAGGCTCACGATGTCGGACGCGGGCCAGCAGATCGGACAGCTTGGGGATGTAGCCGCCCAGGCCCGTGTCGTGGCGGGCGGTGTGGATGACCTCCATGTCGAAGCCCGCCGCCCGCTGAGCGACTGCTCGCGCAATCCGGCCGTAATCCCACCAGGCCGAGGGTCATGCCGTGCACGTCGCGGGCCGAGGTGGTCGCCGAATCCCCACCCCTGCCAGCGGCCTTCGCGCAGATCACGCTCGGCATCGGTGGCCAGACGGGTCGCGGCGAGGATGAGCAGGAAGGCGAGATCGGCGGTGGTGTCATCGAGCACGCCCGGCGTGTTGCACACGGTGATGCCCAGCTCGTGGGCCCGGCCGACGTCGATGTTGTCGTAGCCGACGGCGGCATTCGCCACGACCTGCAGCCTGCCTGCGCTGCCGGAGTCGAGCACGGCTGCATCGATGCGGTCGGTGAGGTGGCTCACGATGCCGTCGAACTCCGCAGCCAACGAGACCAGCTCGGCCGGGGTCGGGTCGCTCGCCGGCGTGACGATCTCGTGGCCCGCCTCGACGAGCGGGTCAGTCCCGCCCTCGGTCAGGGGACGGGTGACCAGGACACGAGCCACCTAGTGCGTCGTGTAGTTGATCGGACCGGCGCCCTTCACCCCGATGGCGAAGCAGAAGCAGTGGATCGGCGCGTGGTCGCTGATCGGGCGCAGCGAGTGCACCTTGTCGGGCGGGATGTAGACGAGGTCGCCCTGGGTGATCTCGCGGTCCTCGCCGTCGATCGTCATGATGCCCTTGCCGTTCATGACGTAATAGAACTCGTGGGTGGGGTGGGAGTGGGGGTCGACCAGCCCGCCGCCCGGAACCTCGAACTCGTTGACCAGCTCGAGGAAGCCACCGTCGGTGATGTCCTTGAACTCGCGGGACTCGATCATCCACCAGACCGGAACGGTGCCGTTGTGCTCGACGACCGGCGCCTTGGCCTCAATGCTGCGCACGTCCATCCTGAGCGCCTCCCAAGTTTTCCTAGACTGACTCCGGCGTCAGGTTAGGCGGTGCGGCCCCGGGGGTGCACCGCCGGTATCGCACGGCGACCCCATCGAAAGCGAGAGATGTCGAACAACGAATCCACAGGACGAGCCGTGGTGGTCCGAGCCCCTCAGCGAGGACGCCTGGGCACCGTTCGGCTGGCTCCCGGTCGCGGACACCGACCCACAGGACGGCGAACACCGCATGACCTTCGAGTGGGACGACGCCCACGTGAACCTCATCGGCCACGCCCGGAGCGAGGTGCCCGAGACGGGCAACGGCCTGCGCTGCGAGATGCTCTACCGCCACGACACCCACACGCAGTCGGTGATGCCGCTCAACGTGCCGGCCGTGATCGCGGTGGCTCCCGCCGACGTCGAGTTCGCCGAGGCGCGACGACGCCGAGTCGATCCGCGCCTTTCGGATCGAACCGCTCGAAGCGCTCGTGCTGCACCGGGGCACCTGGCACTGGGGCCCGTTCCCGATCAGCGGCGACGAGGTCCGGCTGTTCAATGTGCAGGGACTGCGCTACGCCGAGGACAACCGCGTGCGTGGATCTGGCGGCCAAGGGTCTGTCCGTCGACGTGGTCCTCTCGTGAGGGCGACACGTGGTTCTTCCGAAGCGGGTGAGCGCCGTGGAGCTTGACGACGCAGAAGAGGCTGAGGTCTTCTCGGCCAGCGTCGCCGACCTGGTCGAGGCGATCACGGCCCGAGAGGTAGGCACGGACGACGCCGGGCGCCCGTTGTTCACGACGACCAGCCCCGACTGGTGGGTGGGGGACCGGACCTTCGGCGGGATGGTCGTGGCGCAGGCGCTGCACGCCGCCACGCAGACGGTGCCTCGTGGGACTCGAGCGTGCACTCGCTGCACGGCTACTTCCTTCGTCCCACGACCCGGACGGCGCCACGGCGACCCACGTGGTCGAGCGGGTCCGCGACGGGCGGTCGTTCAGCACCCGCGAGGTGACCAGCCGGGTGGAGGGCAAGGACACCTTCCGGCATGACGTGCTCGTTCCACGTCCCCGAAGACGGCGACGAGTACCAGCTGCCGATGGCGCCGGACGTGCCGCCGCCCGAAGACGATCGAGGGTTTCGAGGCGCCGTTCCCCTTCGACATCCGGGAGCTCGGTGCCACCGAGCGGCGCGGCGGACGGGACGTATCGAGTCGACTCGTCGCTGCTGGTTCCGCACCCGCGAGCCGCTGCCCGACGATCCGGCGATGCACGCCTGCCTGCTGGCGTACTTCTCCGACATGACCGGCGCCGTCGTTCCGCCCACTGAGCCTCGGGCACGTGGGGCACGCACACCGACGCCAGCCTCGATCACGCCGTCTGGTTCCACCGGCCCGGGCGGGCCGATGCGTGGAACCTCTTCGACATCCACGCGCTGGTCAACGCCGGTGGGCGGGCCGACCATCCGGGCCACCATGCACGGCGAGGACGGCACGCTGCACCTGAGCATGGCCCAGGAGCTGCTGATCCGGAAGCTCGAGACGCCGCTCGTCGTTCGACGAGCGCCGCCGTGGCTGGAGCACGGCCGGCGAGGGAGGTGACGACGATGGGTCTGCTTGAGGGAACGAGGGCCGTCGTGACGGGCGGCGGCTCGGGCATCGGGCGGGCGACGTGCCGGCGCATGGCCGAAGAGGGCGCCCGCGTGGCCGTCGCTCGACCTGGACGGCGACGCGGCCGAGTCGGTGGCGAACGAGATCGGCGGCGTCGGCCTTCGCCGTCGACGTGGGCGATCCCGAGGCGCTGCGCGTCGCGGTGGACGACGCGGCCGCGGCAGCTCGGCGGGCTGTCGATCATCTACAACAACGCCGGCGACGTCCGCCTTCAACCGGCTGCACGAGCTCGATCCCGCCGAGTGGGACCGCGTGCTGCGGGTCAACCTGACCGGCGTGTGGGCCGGCATCCGGGCCGCCGTGCCGCACCTGCTGGCGGGCGGCGGCGGTTCGATCGTGAGCACGGCGTCGATCAGCGGGACGCGGCCGGCCGCCGGGGAAGGGCCCTACGCCGCCAGCAAGGCGGCGGTGGCGGCACTCACGGCGTCGGCGGCCCTCGAGTACGGACCCGCCATCCGGGTGAACGCCGTGTCGCCCGGGATGATCCGCACGACCATGACGGCGCCGTGGTTCGAGTTCATGCCCGACCAGGAGGAGCGCTTCGAGACGGGGACGCCGGTCGGGCGGGTCGGCGAGCCCGAGGACATCGCCGACGTCGTGGTCTTCTTGTGCTCGGACCTGGCCCGCTTCGTCACCGGCCAGAACATCGTGGTGGACGGCGGGCTGACGCTGCACGGCTCGGGCGTCGACGGCATCTTCGAGCGGGTGTTCCCGGGCGGCGCTCGACGTGAGCCGGCAGCCTGCAGGTCTCGGTCGGGGCGGTGCCGAGTCCTCAGGCGTTCGGGTCGAAGAGCGCTCGGTACACCATGGTCGTCATCGTCTCGAGGGCCACGTCGTCGATCGGCTGCCCGACGAACTCGCGGAGGTAGTGGAAGCGGTCGAGCATGGCCAGCGTGGCCATGCCGGCCGCCTCGGGGTCGATGATGTGACCCGACGAGTCGGGCCCGATCTGCTTGGCGAGGGCGCTCGGACATGACGGTGAAGGTCTGGCGGATGATGTCGACCAGCTCGGGATCGATCGTGGCCAGGTCGGTCCAGGCCCGGAAGAGCGGCGCGTAGCGGCTCCACAGCTCCGAGTACGCCTTGACCCAGCCGTGCACGTCCTCCCACTGCGGCGTGCCGCCCTCGGCGGGCAGCGTGTTCAGCGCGTCGTAGAGGTTCTGGGCCTCGCCGGCCGCCTCGGTGACCAGCGCGCGCAGCAGGTCCTCCTTGTTGGAGAAGTACAGGTAGAAGGTGCCGTGCGACGTCTTGGCGATCTCCACGACGTCGTTCACCCGGGTGGCGTGGTAGCCCCGCTTGTCGAAGGCGACCATGGCGGCATCGAGGAGCTTGCGCATGGTGCGCCGCCCCTGGCTGCGCAGCACCCGCTTGCTGGCCGGTGCGCCCACCGGCGTCGGCGTCGCCGCCGGGCGCGCCGTGCGTGGCGAGTCGCCGTCTGGCCGCCGGAGCGGTCGGCCGTCCGGCGACCGCCTTCTTGGCCGGCGTCGGGCGGGCGCGGCCGTTCGTGGCGGTCGCCGCGTCACGTTGGACTCTCGGCGATCCCATGCCTGGTGAATGGTAGTGCCCGGGCATGGTCGAAATGGCTAACCTGACACGGTGGTCAGGTTTGGGGGGGTCCAGAAATGAGTCGGGACCAGGGCGTTTTCGTACTCGCGGGCTCGACACGAAGCCGGCTTCGTGACCCCGGCAGACCACCGCGTCGGCCGGCCCGGTCCTGACCTCCGCTGGACGAGGCCGTCGCGCACGAACGTCCGACCCGGGCGACACCGTCCACGTGATGATGGGCCACAGCCGTTGGACGGCGGGCGCCCGGGAGCTGGCCCGCCAGTTCTGGGGCACCGACCCGGGCTTCACGCTGGTCATGACCAGCCTCGGCGCGCTCGGGGCGCCCTTCTTCCGGGGCGGGCTCGTGCGCAAGGTCGTGACGGCCTACTCGGGCAACAGCTTCCCGACCTACACGCCGAACCCGATCTTCCGCCAGGCCTACGAGTCGGGCGACGGTCGAGGTCGAGCACTGGTCGATCCTCACGCTGTCGCCAGCGCCTGGAGGCGGCCGCCCGCGGGCTGCCGGCGATGGTGACCGGGATCGCTGGTCGGGCTCGTCCATGGCCGAGCAACGAGGCGTTCGCCGTCGTCGACTCGCCGTTCGGCCCGCTCGGCCTGCTGGAGCCGCTCGCGCCCGACGTGGCACTGGTGCACGCGGCCGCGGCGGACCGGGCCGGCAACCTCGTGTTCTCCGAGCCGCTGCTCGACGGCCTCTGGGGAGCGTGGGCGGCGCGGCGCGGCGTCGTGGCGACGGTGGAGCGGGTGCGTCGACGACCTCGAGGGCCTCGGGCACCGGGTCCGCGTCCCGGCGCACCGCGTCCTGGCCGTCGTGGAGGCGCCCTTCGGCGCGCACCCGGGTGGCTGCTACGCGCCGGGCCTGCCGGTGCGCAGCTACGGCGAGGACATCGCGTACTGGAGCGCGGTGGCCGACGCCGCGGCGCAGCGACGACTTCGACCGACTACGTCGAGGAGTGGGTGCTCGGCCCGACGACGCACGAGGACTATCTGCCGCGGGTCGGGCGAGGACCAGCTGCAGTGGCTCGAGGGCCGATCGGACCCCATGTCGTGGAAGGCCGACGCCGACGCCGACGCCGATCGTCGAGGACCCGGCCTTCACGCCGTGGGAGCAGGCGGCGTCGCTCGGCGCCCGGGAGGTCGAACGGGTGGTCGCCGAGGTCGACGCCGACGCCGTGCTGGCCGGGGCCGGCGTGGCCAACCTGGCCGCCTGGGTCGCGGTGGCCCGGGCCCGGGCGGCCGGCAGCAGCGTCGTGCTGACGGCCGAGCTCGGGCTGTGGGGCTACGAGCCGACGCCGGCCGATCCCTACATCTTCAATCAGCGCGTGTTCCCGGCCACCCCGTATCTCTCCGACGCGTCGTCCGTCCTCGGCATGGTGATCGGGGGGCCCGGCGACGACCACCGTCGGGTGCCTGGGCGCGGCCGAGGTCGACCGCAACGGCTGCCTGAACTCGACCGAGTTGGCGGGCGGGCGCTTCCTCGTCGGCTCGGGAGGCGCCAACGACGTGGCCAGCCGGGCCACGGCGTGCGTCGTGGTCACGCTGGCCCGACCCGAACGGCTGCCCGAGACCGTGGCCTACGTCACGTCGCCGGGCCAGCGCGTGGCCAGCGTGGTCACCGACAAGGGCGTCCTGCGCCGGCACGACGGGGTGCTGCGCGTGGCGGCCGTGCCCGCGGGCGAGGGCGATCGGTGGAGGACCGGGTTCGCGCGTTCGCGTGCGTCGTGCGGCTACGAGCCCGAGGTGGCGCGCCAGGTCGAGGAGCTTGCCGTCGGTGCGCCCAGACGAGGTCCGCGCCTTGCGAGAGTTCGACCGCCAGAGGTTGTTTCTGGCGGTGACGCGGAGAGGCGGTGGCGCAGGTTCGGATGGTGCTGACCAGCGACGGTGTCGGGCAAAGGCAGTTGTTGTTAAGAAGGTTGTATGAGCGCAAGGGGCGAGCAATGGGCGTGAAGGCACTGCAAGTACAGTGACCGGCATCCCGGGGGGGATGCACAACCGGATGAATGGGGACGGCATGCGAACGAGACAGGGATTCAAGGCGGCGATGGCGATGATGTTCGCGGGGTCGGCCTTGGCCGCCACCGTGGTCGTCTCGACAGCGGCGGAGCCGGCGCCGCGGCGGCGAGCAGCGCGCCGGGCGTGACGTCGAACTCCATCACGGTCGGGACGATCTCGACCCAGACCGGGACGCTGGCGTCGAACTTCTCCTCGCTGATCTACGGCGAGAAGGCCTACTTCGACTACATCAACGCGCAGGGCGGCGTGAACGGCCGCAAGATCGACTACAAGTACGCCCTCGACGACGGCGGCAACCCGACGACGTTCAACCAGCTGGCCAACACGCTGATCAACCAGGACCACGTGTTCGCGGTCACGGGCGTCGGCACGGCGTTCTTCTCCCCCAACCTCTTCGTGGAGTCGGAGATCCCGACCTACGGCTACAACGTGACCGGCAACTGGGCGGGCCCGAAGCAACCTCTTCGCCGCCGGCGGGTCGGTGCAGTACTACCCGGCCGGCGCACCGGCCGTCGGCTACGTGCTCGACGAAGACCAAGCCACCGTCGATCGCCTTCGTCGCCTACGACATCGCGGCGTCGGCTGCCGCCTGCCAGGCCGAGCCGGCCACGATGACCGCCGCCGGGCTACAACGTCAGCTACATCGGACTACAAGATCGGCTACCCGGGCACGACGGTGGCCACCGACGTGCAGCGGATGAAGCAGGCCGGCGTCGAACTTCGTGGTCAGCTGCATGGACGTCCAGGGCAACGTCACCATGGCCCGGGCCATCAAGCAGTACGGGCTGAAGATCACCCAGCTGTGGTTCAACGGCAACGACCAGCCAGACGCTCAGACCAGAACCAGAGCCTCATGCAGGGCGTCTACTTCTACATCGCCCACGTGCCCTTCACGCGCACCGCACGTCCGCTGTACCCGGGCCTGAAGCTCTACCTGACCCAGATGAAGAAGTACGAGCCGAAGTACGTGTACGACGAGGTGGCGATCCAGGGTTGGGAGTCGGCCGCCCTCTTCGTGCAGGGCGTCAAGATGGCCGGCAACAACCTGACCCAGGCCAACGTCATCAAGGCGGACAACTCCCTCACGTCGTTCACGGCCGGCGACCTGACCGCACCGGTCAACTGGAAGGACGCCGGGCACAGCGGCCACGCGCCGCCGTACTGCGGCGCCTACATCAAGGTGGTGGGCAACAAGTACGTGCCGACGCTCAACAAGGGGAAGAACGTGTTCATCTGCTTCCAGTCGATCAACCCCAAGAAGCCACCGGTCTACCCGCTCCCGGCCGGCACGCCGCGCCCGTCCTGATCGGGCGGGAGCGGTCAGGCAGGAGCGCGGGATAGCGGCGCACACGAATGGAGCAGTTCCTCGGTTTCGCCCTTCCGGGCGTCCCGTACGGCTGCACCTACGCGCTCGTCGCCGTCTGCCTCGTCCTGACCTATCAGGCCACCGGGGTCTTCAACTTCGCCTTCGGCGCGCAGGCGTTCGCCTCCGCGTTCGTCTTCACCGTACCTGACCGAGTACCACGGTTGGTCGGGCTTCGCGGCCTTCCTGGTCTCGGTCGTGGTGATGGGCCCGATCGTGGGCTGGGCCTTCGACCGGTTGCTGTTCCGCCACATCGCGAACTCCAACACGATCGGCCAAGATGGTGTGCAGCCTCGCGCTGCTGGTCGGCATCCCGTCGCCTGCTGCCGGTCATCTTCGGGCCCCAGAACCTCGACGCCACGGCGACCATCTTCCCGTTCTTCAACCCCAACATCGTCTACTTCACGCTGTGGGGCACGCCGATCAACGGGATCTACCTGTCGACGATCTCGGTCACGGTGGTCGTGCTCGTCCTCCTCACCGTCCTGCTGCGCTACACCAACCTCGGTCTGCAGATGCGCGCCGCGGTCGAGAGCCGGCGCCTGGTCCAGCTCGACGGGGTCAACGCGCAACGGCGTGGTCGCCGTGGCCTGGATCATCTCCAGCTTCATGGCCGGCCTGGCCGGCGTGCTCCTGGCGCCGATCTTCGGGGCGTTCAAGTCGGACAACTACGTCACGCTCACGGTGGCCGCCATCGCGGCGGCGGCGTGGGCACTGCTGCGCTCGCATCCCGATCGCCGCCGGGGTCGGCGTCGCTGATCGGCGTGGTCACCACCATGCTCCAGGGCTACATCCCACCCGACAGCTTCTGGAACGCGGCCGTCGTGCCGTCGCTCCCGTTCTTCGTCATCGTGGCCGCCCTGCTGATCCTGCCGGGCATGCGCAGCCTCGACTCGAGCCGCGACCCGCTGGCCACCATCGATCCGCCGCCGCCACCCATCGCCGCGGCGACGCCGGGCGCCCGACCATGGACCGGATCATCCGGCGCGCTGTGGTGGATCGTCTTCGCCGGCTTCTTCGTGTCCATGCTGACCTGGATCCCCGAGCGCCTGGGCCGAGCGTGTTCAACAACGGGCTTGACGCTCTCGATCGTGCTGCTCTCCATCACGCTGATCACCGGCATGGCCGGCCAGCTCTCGCTCTGCCAGGGCACCCTGGCCGGCGTCGGCGCCTTCACCGCGGCCCAGCTGGCCAACCATCTCGGTCTGAACATGCTGGTCGGCGGCGCTCGTCGGCGCCGCGCTGGCCGCCGCCGTCGCCGTCATCCTGGCCCTGCTCTCGCTGCGCCTGCGTGGACTCGGCCTGGCGCTCATGACGCTGGCGGCCGCGCTGCTCTTCGACAAGACCTTCTTCAACGACGATCTCCATCACGGGCGGGCAGGAGGGCCTGAGCATCCAGGCCAAGTGGCTCGGCACCAGCGCCTTCTTCAACTTCGACGGGCACGCCATGTTCCTGCTGTCGCTGGCCGTCCTCGTGGTCGCGTCGTCATCGTCCTCCTGGTGCGCAAGGGCACGGTCGGCCGGAACCTGGCCGCCATGCGGGGGAGCGAGACGGCGACGGCCGGCCTCGGCGTCAACCCGACGTGGCAGCGCATCGTCGTGTTCGCACTGTCCGGCGCCATCGCCGGCGTCGGTGGGCTGCTGCACAGCATGGAGCAGCAGGTCGTCGAGCCCGACCGACTGGAACGACGAGTTCTCGCTCGTCTTCGTCGTGCTGGTGGTGACGACCAGCGTGACCACGGTCGAGGGTGCCATTCAGGCCGGGCATCGGCTTCTTCGTGACCCAGCAGATCCTCACGACCGTCCTGCCGGCCCGCATCGGCGCGTCCAGCCTGACCGTCGTGCTGTTCGCCTTCGGCGCGCTGACGTACGCCCGCACCCCGAGGGCGTGCTCGAGTTCCAGAAGCGCCGGTGGAACGCAGCGCTTCGAGCGGCTGTTCTTCACCGCGGGTCGCCGCGGCCGAGATTGCCGGCCGAGCGCTCAGCACGGCCTGTCGACCTCGCACGCCAATGGCTGACGCGACCCCGCTCCTCGACCCTGCGCGGCGTGTGCAAGTCGTTCGGCGGGATCCAGGCCGTGCACAACATCACGCTTCGACGTCGCGCGCCGGCGAGAGCGTCGGCCTGGTCGGGCCCGAACGGCGCCGGCAAGACGACGCTGTTCAACTGCGTCTGCGGGCAGCTGCGCCCCGAGATGGGCGAGATCGTCTTCGACGGGACGCCGCTGGTCGGCCTGCCCACCTACAGGCGGGCCCGCCTCGGCATCGGCCGCACGTACCAGAGGGTCGAGGTGTTCACCGACATGACCGTGCGCGACCACCTCTTGGTCGCCGAGCGGGCGCGCCAGGGGCGAGGGCCGCCTGTGGCGGGACCTCCTGAACATGAGCAAGCCGACCAAGGACGAAATGGACCGGGTCGACGCCACGCTCGAGCTGGTCGGCATCACGCACCTGGCCGACACGTCGGTGAACGCGCTCGGGCCTCGGGAACTGCCGCCTGGTCGAGCTGGCCCGGGCGCTGGCCGCCGAGCCCAAGATCCTGCTGGCCGACGAGCCCTCTTCCGGGCTCGACCTGCACGAGACGGCCGAGGTCGCGGCCGTCCTGCGCACCGTGCAGCGTGAGCGCGGCACGGCCATCCTGTTGGTGGAGCACGACCTCGGCATGGTGGGCGAGGTGGTCGACCGGACGGTCGTGATGGACCTGGGCGCCATGCTGGCCGAGGGCACGCTTCGACGAGGTCATGGCCGACCCGGCGGTGCGCCACGCCTACCTCGGACAGATGGGGGCGGCGTGAGCGCCACCGACGTCAGCAGTCGCCGACGTGGCGATGTCGACGGCGGCGACGGCGACACCGACGGCCGTGCTCTCGCTGCAGAACGTGTGCGCGGCCTACGGGCCGTACCGCGCCCTCTTCGACGTGTCGTTCCGCGTGCCCGCCGGCGGCATCGTCGCCCTGGTCGGCTCGAACGGCGCCGGCAAGTCGACCGTGGCCCGGACGGTGACGGGCCTCGTCACCGCGTCGGCGGGCACAGGTGATCTTCGCGGGGCACGACATCACCGCGCCTGCCCGCCTACAAGATCGCCCGGCTCGGCATGGCGCACGTCGTCGAAGGGCGCGGGGTGTTCTCGAGCCTGACGGTCGAGGAGAACCTGACCCTGGCCTTCCGCCAGCGGGACGGCCGGCGCGCAAGCTGTCCGCCAACCTCGACCGCGCCTACACGGCCTTCCCGATCCTCGGCGAGCGGCGCAAGCAGATGGCCGGCACCCTGTCGGGAGGACAGCAGCGGCTGCTGTCGCTGGCCAAGGTGCTCGTCGTGCCGTCCAAGGTGCTCGTGGCCGACGAGCTGTCGCTCGGCCTGGCGCCGGTCGTCGTCGACCAGGTCTACGACGGGCTGCAAGGAGATCAACCGCAACGGCACCGCGCTGGTCGTCGTCGAGCAGCAGGTGCACCGGGCGCTCGAGCTGGCCAACTGGGCCGTCGTCCTCGACCACGGCAGCGTCTGCTACGAAGGCGAGCCCTCCGGCGCGAGCACCGCGGTCGAGCGCTGATGGCCCGTCGCGAGGAGGCCGCCGCCACCGGCGCCGCCGAAGGCGTCGGGCTGCGGCGCCCGGGATCGGGGACGCGGCCCAGCGCTGGACACAGAAAGTTAGATCACACGACCGAGTCAGACGTCCGGCGAGCGAGTGTCGTCGGCGCGCGTTCGAGGAGGAAAGTCCATGAGAGAACCAGTGATCGTCGACGTCGTGCGGACGACGTTCGGCAAGCGAGGCGGTTCGTTGGCCAACTGGCACCCGGCGGACCTGCTCGGCTTCGCGCTGACGTCGCTCATGGAGCGGACCGGCGTCGACCCCGAGCGGATCGACGACGTCATCGGCGGCTGCGTGACCCAGGTGGGCGAGCAGAGCACCAACCTCGCCCGCAACGGCTGGGTGTCGGCCGGGCTGCCCGCAGACCGTCCCGGCGACCACCGTCGACCGCCAGTGCGGTTCGTCCCAGCAGGCGGTGCACTTCGCCGCGGCCGGCGTGGCCGCCGGGCACTACGACCTCGTCGTCGCGTGCGGCGTCGAGGTGATGAGCCGGGTGCCGCTGGCCTCGCAACGCCCGCGGCGGCACCGGTCCGTTCCCGCCGTCGTTCCTCGAGCACGTCGACGGCCGCCTCTGGACCCAGTTCCGGGTGAGCCAGGTCCTGGCCGACCGCTACGGCATCACGCGCGAGGAGATGGACGCGTACGCGCTCGAGTCCCATCGCCGGGCGGCGCGAGAGCTGGGACTCGGGCCACTTCGCACGCGAGGCCGTGGCCGTGCCGATCAAGGCCGAGGACGGCAGCCTGACCGGCGAGTTCCTGCGCGCGGACGAGGGCATCCGTCGCACCTCCACGCTCGAGGGGCTGGCCGCCCTGCCGCCGGCCCAGAGCTGGGAGCCCGAGACGGCCCCCGACATCACGGCCGGGAACTCGTCGCAGATCACCGACGGCGCCGCGGCCATGCTCGTCGCGGAGCGGGCGGTGGCCGAGGAGCTCGGCCTGCCGATCCGCGCCCGCTTGCTGCACTTCGCCGTGGCGGCCGACGACGCGGCCATCGTCTTGTCGGCACCGGTGCCGGTGACGCACAAGCTGCTCAAGCGCTCGGGCATGACGGTCGAGCAGTTCGACGCGGTGGAGTGCAACGAGGCCTTCGCCGCCATCGCCCTCATGTGGCAGAAGGAGTTCGGGTACGACATGGCCCGCTTCAACCCGCGGGGCGGCGCCATCGCCATCGGCCACCCGCTCGGGGCCAGCGGCGTGCGGCTGATGGGGACGCTGCTCAACCACCTGGAGGCGACCGGCGGCCGCTACGGCTACCAGACGATGTGCGAGGGCGGCGGCCAGGCCAACGGCACCGTCATCGAGCGGCTGGGCTGACCTTCGACTCCGCCGTGGCCTCGGCCGCCGGCGCGGCGAGCAACGGCTGGATCTTCTTCGTGACGACGATCCATTCGACGAGGAACGTGAGCCCCGGCACCAGTCCGGCGCCGAACATCAAGAGGATCCACAAGATGTTGAGCCGCGCCTTGAGCGCGAGAAAGCCGGCGGTGATCAGGTACACGATGTAGAGGTAGCCGTGGCCGACGCCGAAGATCGCGAGCTCGACCTTGTAGCCGCCGAAGCCGATGTGCAGGCCGGTGAAGAGGAACAGCGGGATGACGAGCACGCCGACGATGTTCGCCATCAGCTGGTAACGGAACAGCGCACCGCGCAGGCCGCGCTCGGTGAGCCTCACCGGGCGCGGCGGACGACGACCGACTCGCGTCGGCGCCAGGTCTTGGGCCCCTGGGCCGCGAGGTCGGCCAGCCGCTCGTTGTACGCCGCGAGCTCCGGGTCGTCTTCGGCGGCGGACGATACGGGCACCTCGGAGAGGTTGGGAGTTGGAGCCGACGAGGTGGCCACCCCGTTGGTCAGAGGCGCTGTCGCGTCGTGTTGCGCAGCCTGTTGGCGGCGCATGCCCCGGAGCCCGACGGCGTCGTAGTCGGTGTGGATGAGCATCCACCAGAAGATGATGGCGAGGAGGCCGAACACCGGCCACATCACCGAGTAGAGGTAGCTCAGCTGGTTGCCGTCCTGGGCCCGGTTGATCTGCCACCACGCGGCGATCGTGCACGCCGGGACGGCCACGAGCACGGCCACGTGCAACGCAACGGCCCGCCCGGAAAGCCAGCGTTCACGCACGTTGGCCATGCTATCTGCGCCGGATCGGCCCGAGATTGCGCCGGTAACCTGGCCCGATGCTCCCCGCCGTGACCCGTAGCGACCCGCCGTTCACCGGCGACGACGAGACGATGTTGCCGCCCTGGCTGGACTACCAGCGCGCCACGCTGCTGTGGAAGTGCGAGTTGCTCGACGGCGACGCGCTGGTGCGCCAGTGCGTGCCACCCTCGGGCGTCAGCCTGCTCGGCATCGTGCGGCACATGACCATCGTCGAGTGGCACTGGTTCGAGCGCGTCTTCGCGGACTCTGCGACGCCGCAGCCGATCGCGACCGACCACGACGTGGACGCCGACTGGAACGACCTCGACCCGCTGGGCGCGATGGCGGACATCGAGCGGTTCCAGCGCCAGTGCGAGGTCTCCCGCCAGATCGTCGCCGGCGCACAGAGCATGGACCAGCTGGCGGCGAAGGCCCACCGTGGAGACACCATGGCGCTGCGCTGGATCATGGTCCACATGATCGAGGAGTACGCCCGGCACAACGGGCACGCCGACTTCCTACGCGAGCTCATCGACGGCGCGGTCGGCGAGTGAGCGGCGCGGCGGGTGGCGGGGGCGGGACCGGCGCGGACGCCGACGCCGCCGGTGGTGGGCGAAAGCTCCGTGGTGCGATCACGACCGTGCACCGCTACGAGCTGCCGTTGCCGCGCGAGACCGTGTGGTCGCTCATGAGCAAGGTGGACCGCTACCAGTCCTGGTGGCCCTGGTTGCGCCAGTTCGAGGGTGGGGGCCTGTCGGTGGGCGACGAATGGCGCTGCATGGTGCAGCCGCCGGTTCCGTATCTCGTGCGGTTCCGCGTCGTCATCGATCACGTCGAGCCACCGGGGCTGGTGCGGGCGCGGGTCCTGGGCGACGTGGTGGGCGATGCGACCCTGACGCTCCAGGAGCTCGAGGGACGCCAGGCGTCCGAGACGGGGGTGGCGCACAACGGCGATGCCAAGGCGGCTGGGACGGCCAAGGCGTCGGGTGCCACCGGGTGCATGGCGACTCTGCACAGCTCCCTCGCGCCGGGCAACACCGCGCTGGCGGTAGTGTCGCGCTTCGCTGCGCCGATCGCGCGCTTCGGGCACGATTGGGTTCTCGACTCCGCCGCGCGGCAATTCATCGCCAGGGCGATCGAGCCCGCCGTCGGCGACGCTTCGCCCGCGTGAAGTTCTCCGTCCGCCAGATCCTGGCCTCCGCCGCGGGAGCGGTGCTCGCGGCGCTCATCGCGTCGAGCTTCGGTGTCACCGGCACGATCATCGGCGTCGCCATCGGCTCGGCCGCGGCGACGTTCGGGTCCGCGCTCGTCGCGCAGTCGATCGAGCGCGGGCACGAGGCCGTCAAGCAAGTGGTGGTACGGGCGCCTGAGGGATCGACCTCGACGTTGCTGCGGCGCCTGGGCGGAACGGGCGCCGCCGGCGGGGTGGCCACGTCGGCCGATGAGGCTGCGCCCACGGAGGTGATGGCCAACGTCAACGACGAGACCACCGAGATGGACTCGGGGGCGGCGTCGGTCGACGAGACCCAGCACCTCCAGATCTCCGCGGTGGCGGACGCCCCGTCGACCGAGCGCCTGGAAGCGTCGACGATGCCCGTGCCTACGGTGCCCGGAGGTCGCCGGTTCACCTGGTCGGCCATCGCCGGAACGGCGGCCATCGTGTTCGTCGTGGCGCTCTTGTTCGTCACCGCGATAGAGCTCATCGCCGGGAAGCCGTTCGCTTCGCTGTTCGGCAGTACGGACAACGGGCCGTCGATCACGCAGATCGGTCGGTCGCCGGCCACCAACTCGACGACGACCACCACCACGACGCCGACCTCGACGACCTCGACGACCACGAACTCGTCCACGACGTCGAGCACCAGCACGAGCACGACCTCGACCACCACGCCCAGTACCACCGGGTTGTCGGGGACGACGACCACCACGACGAACGTCGGCGCGACGACCACGACCACACCGGGGTCGGCCACGACGACGACCGCGAAACCTTGACCAATCAGGCCGGCGCGGTCGACCGGCGGACCCGGTTCGCTACCAGCCCTTGAACTCGGCCGTCCGCCGCTCCACGAAGCTGGCGATGCCCTCTTTCGAGTCGGCCGTGTTGGTGACCAGTTCCTGGCCCATCGCCTCGTCGTAGAGCGACGTGGCGCGGTCGACGTCGAGGGCGCGGTTGGTCAGCCACTTGGCCACCCAGATCGCCTTCGTGGGCCCCTGGGCCAACCGGCCCGCCATCGCTTCGAGCGTGGCGGTGAGCTCGGCCCTTGGCACCAGCCGGTTGACCAGGCCGATCCGGTAGGCCTCGGCGGCCGGCACGTCGTCACCGAAGAAGAACAGCTCCTTGGCCTTTTGGATGCCGACCAGCCGGGTGAGGATCCAGGCGCCGCCTGCGTCGGGGGCGATGCCGCGCCGGATGAAGACCTCGACGAACTTCGCCTCTTCGGCCATCACGACGAGGTCGCAGGCGAGCGCCAGGTGCATGCCGCCACCCGCCGCCGTGCCGTTGACGCCGGCGATGACCGGCTTCTCGCAGTCGAGGATGGACGTCACCAGCGCCTGCCAGCCGTCCCGGATGGTGCGCGCGCCGTCGCCGACGACGTTTTCGGGGGCGTCGTCGGGCTTCGGGCGGGGCGCGTGGCGCCCACCGCGGAGGTCCGCCCCGGTGCAGAAGGCCTTGTCGCCCGCCGCCGTGATGACGACCGCCCGCACGAAGAGATCCGACGAGGCGTCGCGTACCCACTCGGCGATCCGGTCGCGCATGAACTGGGTCAGGGCGTTCCCCGCGTCGGGGCGATTGAGGGTGATCCAGCAGATGCCGTCCTCGATCCGGCGGATCAGGTCGGTGCCGACCGGGTCGTCGGTCGTCTCCATGTTGCTCATCGGTCTCCTCGGGCCGCGGGGACCTCACCGTATCGGAGGTCCAGGTCGAGGTAGGGGGTCCACGCCCAACGTCCGCTTGGGGCCGTGCGGACCCACGGCTGGACCCACGGGTGGACAGACCCGCGACGAACGCGTGACGGGGGGTGTCATGGCCGTGCTGCACCGCTTGGTGCGCCGGCGTGCGTACTAACGTCCCGACGAGTCGGCTGGCGAGTGCGGGCCGACGACCGGTCGAGTGCGGGAGGACCAAGACGATGCGGCGGATGCGGCGGATGCGGACGGGGTCGGTGGTGCGGATGCTGGCGACTGCCGCGGCAATGCTGAGCGCGACCTTCGCGGTCGCCGTGTCGGGCGCCGCCTCGGCGGGCGCGGCGAGCGGGCCGCCGATCAAGCACGTCTTCGAGATCGTGCTCGAGAACGAGAGCGCCACATCCACCTTCGCCAACCCGAGCGCCGACCCGTATCTGGCGACCATCCTCAAGGGCGAGGGCGCCTACGTGCCGAACTTCTTTGCGGTCGGTCACGCGAGCAACGACAACTACGTCGCCATGGTGTCGGGCCAGCCGCCCAACCTCCTCAACCAGACCGACTGCGTCGACTATCTCAACTTCTTGGGCCTGGTGGTGGGCGGCATCGACCAGGGCTATGGGTGTGTCTATCCCACCGCCATCAAGACCATCGGCAACCAGCTCACGAGCGCCGGCCTCTCGTGGAAGGGCTACATGGAGGACATGGGCAACGTGTCCACGCGCGAGTCAGCCGCCTGCGGCCACCCCGGCGCCAACGCCATCGACCACACCCAGTCCGCTGTGTCCGGCGACGGCTACGCCTCGCGTCACGACCCGTTCGTGTACTTCCAGTCGATCACGGGCAACAAGTCGTACTGCAACACCCACGTGGTTGCGCTGGGCAGCCCGACCGGCGCCATGCCGGCGAGTGCCCTGCCGGGCGAGACCGGTCTGGCCACCGATCTCGCGTCGGTGGCAACCACCCCGAACTACTCGTTCATCACGCCCAACCTCTGCAACGACGGGCACGATTTCCCGTGCAAGAACCAGCCGAGCGGGGCGTCCGCCCTGGCCGACATCGACTCGTTCCTCCAGACCTGGGTCCCGATCATCACCTCGTCACCGGCCTTCAAGCAGGACGGCCTGCTCCTGATCACGTTCGACGAGGGCGCCCAGTCGGACACCGTGGCCTGCTGCAACGAGAAGCCCGACCTGAGCACGCCGAAGCCGGGCCTGACCGGGCCGGGCGGCGGCGTCGTCGGCGCCGTTGCGCTCTCGCCGTTCATCACACCCGGCACGACGACCCAGGTCGACTACAACCACTTCTCCGCCCTGGCCTCCTTCGAGTCGATCTTCGGTCTGACCCGCCTCGGCGAGGCCAGCACCGTGCCCCAGGTGTTCGGGTCGGACGTCTTCACCAACCCCACGGGTGCCTGCTCGGCGTCGGCCACGGTGCCGTGGGAGCAGTGCTGACGGCGGAGGCTCCTTAGCCCCCTAGCCTGAAGGGCCGTGCCCGCGCCCTACGACATCACGCGCGACGAGCTCTCGGGCCTCCTGCCCGGCGAGCCGGCCTACCGGGTCCGCCAGGTCTGGGAAGGGCTGCACGTCCGCGTGCAGCGACCCGAGGAGATGACCGAGCTCCCGGCGCAGCTGCGGGCCACGCTCGAGACGGCGCTCCCGCCCGCCCTGCGCGAAGCATCCCAGCGCAGCGCCGACGACGGCGAGACGACGAAGTGGCTCTGGTCTCTGGCCGACGACGCCCGGGTCGAGACGGTCTTGATGCGCTATCCCGACCGCGTGACGGTGTGCGTCTCCACCCAAGCCGGCTGCGCCATGGCCTGCCAGTTCTGCGCCACGGGACAGGCCGGGTTCCAGCGGCAGCTCTCCACGGGCGAGATCGTCGAGCAGGTCGCCGTCGCGATGCGAGCGGCGCAGCCACGCCGGCTGTCCAACGTCGTCTTCATGGGGATGGGGGAGCCGTTGGCCAATTACGACCGCGTCTGGGCCGCCGTCCTCCGGCTGCACGGCGAGATGGGGCTCTCGGCGCGGCACCTCACGCTCTCGACGGTCGGCATCGTCCCGGGCATCCGGCGGCTGGCGGCAGAGACGCTGCCGGTGAACCTCGCCGTGTCGCTCCACGCCGCCAACGACGAGTTGCGCGACGAGCTCGTCCCCATCAACCGCCGCTACCCCCTGGGTGACCTGGCCGACGCCTGCGCGGACTACGTGGCGGCGAGCGGCCGGCGCCTGTCGATCGAGTGGGCGCTGATCGACCGCGTGAACGACCGGCCCACCGACGTCTCGGAGCTGGCTCGTTTCGCGCGCCCTCTCGGCGCCCACGTGAACCTGATCCCGTTGAACCCGACGCCGGGCTACCCGGTCGTGGGATCGCCCCCCGCCCGGGTGCGAGGCTTCCGCGACGAGCTGATCGCCGCCGGGGTGAACGCGACCATTCGGATGACCCGGGGCGCCGACATCGACGCCGCCTGCGGGCAGCTCGCCGCGAGCCGCCAGCCGGTGCGTTTGGCCCGCGGTGACGCCGGTCACTAGAACATGCGCATGGCAAACGTAAAGTCCACGACGTCGCGCGTCGTGCGCCCCTCGCTCTTCTGGTTCCTGCTCCTCGACGGCGGGATCCTGCTCCTGGCACGCCTGGCGCTGAGCCGGACCGCCTACGACCGGGCCGGTGAGATGAGCGGCGACCTGCTCCCACCACAAGAGGCCCTCCAGACGCTCCTCGCCGCGACCGCCGTCATCCACGTCGGCGAGGCACTCGTCGCCGGACGGATGGCCCGCCGCCGTGGCCTGGCGCCCCGAGGCTGGCGGCTGCAGACCTTGATCGTCGGCTTTCCCTCGCTGCGGGCGCTGCGCAAGGCCGCCCCGGCGGCCTGAGCGAACCGGGCGAGCCGGGCGGCGCGCGCGCTCGACGGGCCGGCGCACACGGCATGCTGGCGCCATGCCTTCGACAGAGACCGTGACCACCCTCGCCGGGAGGCCCGTCCGCCGCATGGGCTTCGGCGCCATGCAGCTGCCGGGCCCCGGCGTGTTCGGGCCGCCCAAGGACCGCACCACGGCGGTCGCCATCCTCCGCCGCGCCGTCGAGGCGGGCGTCAACCACATCGACACCGCGCAGTTCTACGGGCCCGACGTCGCCAACGACCTGATCCGCGAGGCGTTGCACCCGTACCCCGACGACCTCGTGCTCGTCTCCAAGGTCGGGGCCCGGCGCGACGCCGGCGGCCAGTGGTTGGCGGCCCAGCGACCCGAGGAACTGCGGGCCGGGGTGGAGGCCAACCTGGCTTCGCTCGGGCTCGAACAGGTCCCCGTGGTCAACCTGCGCCGGCATCACGAGTCCGACGTCCCGCTCGACGAGCAGCTGGCCGCCATGGTCGCCCTGCGCGACGAGGGCCTGATCGGCGCGGTGGGCCTGAGCACCGTCTCACTCGATGAATACCGCCAGGGCATGGCGGCCACGCCCGTCGCCTGCGTCCAGAACGCCTACAGCGTCGCCGACCACTCCGACCAGGCGGTGTTCGACGCCTGCGCGGCCGACGGCGTGCCCTACGTGCCGTACTTCCCGCTCGGCTCCGCCTTCCTGCCCGACCAGCCGGTGCTCAGCCACCCGGCCGTCGTGGCCACGGCCGGACGCCTCGGCGTGACGCCGGCGCAGGTGGCGCTGGCCTGGCTGTTGCACCGCGCCCCGAACGTGCTGCTGATCCCCGGCACCTCGTCCCTCGAGCACCTCGAGCAGAACCTGGCCGCGGCCGATGTGACGCTCGACGCAGAAGCGCTGACCGCGTTGGGCTGAACCTGCTTCGAACCAAACGACCCCGCCGTGCGTCCTTCATGACGACGCGTGCCGTACGAGCACGCGCGGGAGCACGGGAAGACGGGAGGTCGCACCATGGCCGAAGGCAACGAGGCGCCGGCGCCGCACGAGGGACGCAGGCACGACCACGACGACCACGACGACCGCCGCCCACCGTCGCCCCGACCGGCACGGGGCCGTCCCGGTGGACGGATCGCCGTGGCCGCGGTCGCCGTCGGTGCCCTCGTGATCGGCGGGACCGGCCTAGGGTTCGCCCTCAGCGCGGGCGCCAGCACGTCGACCCCGACCACACCGGCCGGTTGCGGGTCCTCCCAGCCCCGCCTCACCGTGCAGGGGACGGGCCAGGCGAAGGGCACGCCGGACCTCCTGACGGCCGTGTTCGGGTTCACCAGCTCGGCCGGCACCTCGTCGGCCGCGCTGAGCCAGAACAACGCCGAGGTGAACCAGGCGCTCCTCGCCCTGGGCGGTCAAGGCGTGGCGCAGGCCGACATCCAGACCACGGGCCTCACCCTGGCGCCGCAGTACGTCTACCCCAAGGGCGTGCCGACGCTCACCGGTTATCAGGTCACCAACACCGTGACCGCCAAGCTGCGCGACCTCAAGAAGGCCGGCGCCGCCATCGACGGCGTGGTCAACGCGACGGGGAACGCCGCCACGGTCAACTCGCTGAACTTCTCTTTCGACAACCCCACCGGAGTGGAGGACCAGGCGCGGGTCAAGGCGGTCCACCAGGCGGTGGCGCACGCCGGCGCCATGGCGGCCGCGGCGGGGCGGCGACTCGGCGCCGTGTGCTCGCTGACCGACACCACCCAGCCGTCAGTCTTCGCGCCCGGGAGCGCAGGCCTCGCGTACGGCGCGCAGAGCAACGACGCGACCTCTGCGGTGCCGGTCGAGCCCGGGAGCCAGACCCAGACCGACCAGGTGACGATGGTCTACGCCCTGAACCCCCGCTGAGTTCGTGGCAAATCGCTGTGATGCAGGTGCCTGGAGTGGGGCTGACGAGGTGGAGGTCCTCGCCCCGATCCGGCGAACGGGGACACTCGACGTAGGGTGGCCGGTGAACGAAATCAGCCACGTCTAGCGACTTCGGAACGTGCTGAATACATACGGGGCGTGGATCGTCGCAGCTGCCTTCTCTGTGAGTGGAGTCATCCACCTGTTTGACCCCAAAGAGTTCACCCCATCGTGCCGCACTTCCTTCCGTTTGCGACGGGATTGGTGTACGCGAGCGGAAGAGCTGAACTGATCTGTGCCTACGGTCTGTGGCGCCGACAACGATGGGCCGGGCTCGCTGCCACTGCTCTCCTCCTGGCCATTTGGCCCGCGAATCTTCAGGCTGCCGTGACGGCCCAGAACACCGATGACCTGACCAACCAGATGATTTCGTGGATCCGGTTTCCTCTGCAGATCGCGCTGATCTGGTTGGCACTGCGGCCCGGTCGCTTGACGTCGGCTGATCACCAGCCGATTCATCAACAATCATCAGCGCCATGAAGGAAATCCAGGCCTGACAGTTCCCGGCGGTAGGGGATTCACTTCGCGGGCCGCTTCAGCATTTGTCGCAGTCCCGCCTCCAAGTCGGAGGAAGTGAACGCGAACCCGCTTGATTCAAGGACTGCGGGCCGCACCCGAGCGCTGGTAAAGAGCAAGGAGTCGGCAAGCTCAGACCCCAGCAACAGTTTCGGGCCGAATCTGGGCACTGTGAGCAGGGCCGGGCGAGAGAGCACCGCGGCGAGGACTCGAGTGAACTCGCGATTGGTTACGGGGTTCGGCGCAGTCAAGTTCACCGGCCCCCGCACGTCATTGTCTAGGAGCCACTCAATCGCTCGGACCTCGTCATCGAGGGTGATCCAACTCCACCACTGGGCGCCGGTTCCGTATCTCCCGCCCAGGCCGATCTTGAACAGCGGCAACAGCTTGGGGAGCGCGCCTCCCTCCGGGCTCAGGACAAGGCCGGTGCGAGCACACACCACCCGGATGCCGGACTCTGTGGCGCAGGTAGCTTCGGCCTCCCAACGCACGCAAAGTGAGGCGAGAAAGTCGTCACCGGGTGGACTCTGCTCTGTGAGCACCTCGTCGCGCCGGTCCCCGTAATATCCGATGGCCGATGCGCTCACCAGCACCCGAGGCCGGTGATCCAGACCAGCCAGTGCACCGACGAGCAACGCAGTGGAGCGGGTACGGCTTTCGACGAGTACCCGTTTGCGATCCTTGCTCCAGCGGCGGTCGCCGACGCCTGCGCCGGCCAGGTGGACGACCGCGTCGGCACCTTCGAGGCCATGTGCATCAATCGTGTTGCCTGCGGGATCCCAACGAAGGGCGAACTCACCGGGTCGAACCGTGCGACGCACGACCCTGACGACGTGGTGGCCGGATCTGGTGAGATGGGAACACAGCGCTTGGCCGATCGGGCCGCTCGATCCCGTGACCACGACCTGCATAGAAGTCGCAGCATAGGTGCCGCCTTACCGTCGTCACTTGTCCCATTTCCGGCGTGCTGGGCTGGGGTGCGGACCATCTCGAGGCGGTCGTACGGGGGCACGCTCAACCAATCGCGGGGCTGAACATCGGCTGAACCGATAGGCCTGGGTACGACCCAATTGCTGCATTTTGTTACGGCCAAGCGACAAGCTGATTTCCGAACTCATGATCGTCGGCGCTGTTAGGGGACCGGGGGTCGGCTTCGCTATGGCCCGCCCCCCAGCTGGCAGCCGTCATCACAGCTACGACCGTGAAGTAATCGGCGCGCCAGTTCGATCGACCGCGGCGCATGAGGAAGTCCCTAGTCGTGCTGCACATTCGTCTGATTTCGTGCAAGGGACGCGAGATGCCTTCATGGCAACCTCGCGGCGCGTGTGTTTCGTTGTCTCCCAGGGTATTGGAATTCATATGGATCAAGGTAACTGTCCGCGATGTCGGACAGAGATACAATCGAGCGCTCTCTTTTGCCCGCGTTGTGGGGACGCGCTGACAGTCGAACCTCTTACAACGATGGACCAGCCGGCACGCACTGCAACGTTCCCGAATGGGTTACCCCACGTCCGACGAGCGACACCCCGGCCAGTGTCCCCCGCTTTCATCAGTGGTGTTGTGGCAGTTTCAGCGCTCTTGCTCGCCGTACTGTCATTCGTCCTTGGATTTTGGCTCGTCGGCATCATGCTCATCGTCGTCGCTCTGGTCGCTGGGCTGGGTTGTGATGAGTACATCGTGGCAGGACGTTCAGGACCAGTGGCAGGACGTTCAGAACCAAATAGCTCAGAGCACCGAAAGTGCAAGCACACGGTTGACGGCATGGGTTCGTATTGCCCGAGTCTCGATACTGAGTTGGTCCGAGGCGGGCACAGTAGGACTGAGTGCAGGGTTGAGAAGGTTCAGATTTCGCCGCCAGCATGATCGTCTACTGCGTTCCCTCGGTGAGGCGGTCTACGTAGGGGACGAATCCAGCACGGATGCCCTCAAGCATTCAGCGGCGTTGACGGGAAGTCGCATCGATGAGTGCAGGGAAGAAGTGCAAGCCGCCAGGCTCCGAGCAAGCGAGCGGGTACGTGTGGAACGCGGAGCATTGGAACCTACTCAAGCGTTCTCAGTAGGAGATCTTGGAACCATCAGTTCAGATATTGGTGAGGACCAACAGTCAGTTCCTTCTCGAACCCCGGATGCCCAAGGCGCAGGAAAATGACCAACGCCCCGACAGCGCAGAGAACGACCTCGGCGACCAGCCACATCAGAGTAAGACTTCCGTTATCAGACGGCTCCCCAAATCGGCCATTGTCCGAAGGCTGAGACGGGTCAGGGGGTGCCCCCATGTCGCATCGGTGCACCCTGACCGGATCTCTAAGCCCCAGTCTGAGGCGTCTCGATCACAGCCATTTGCCGAATCCGACACCCGCTGAGCGGAGCGAGCGCCGGGTCGCTCAGCGGTTCTTCCAGTTCGGCGCCCGCTTCTCGGCGAAGGCGCGCGGGCCCTCCGTGGCGTCCTCGCTGCTGAAGACCTCGCCCGAGATCTCCGACTCGATCCGGTAGGCCTCCTTCATGTCGGTGGCCAGCCCGCGCAGCACCGACTCCTTCGTCTTGCGCACGGCGAAGGGCCCGTTGGCCGTGATGCGGTGTGCGTAGTCCAGGGCGCGGTCCATCAGGTCGGCCGGCCGGCAGACCTCGTTCAGCAGGCCCATCTCGTAGGCCTTCGGCGCCGGGATCTGGTCGGCGCAGAGCAGGAACTCCATGGCGGCGGGATAGGGGATCTGGCGGGGCAGGCGGACGGTCGTGCCGCCGCCGGCGAAGAGGCCGCGCTTGGGCTCCATCACGGCGAAGGTGGCGGTGTCGCTGGCCACGCGCAGGTCGGTCCCGCCCAGCATCTCCATGCCGCCGGCGACGCAGGTGCCGTTCACCGCCGCGATGATCGGCTTGTACAGCTTGGTCCCGCGCAGCACCGCCTTGACCCCGTCGTCGAGGCGGTAGCCGCCGAACTCGTCGGGGTTCTGGCCGCCCTTCATCTTCTTCTGCAGCTCGGTGATCTGCGGGATGTAGGTCTTGAGGTCGGCCCCGACGCAGAAGTCCTTGCCGACGCCGGTGACGATGGCGACGTAGGCGTCGTCGTCGTCACCGAAGCGGTCCCAGGCGCAGCGCAATTGGTAGAAGTGCTCCATGTCGAGCGAGTTGCGCGCCTCGGGGCGGTTGATCGTGATGGTGACGACGTGGTCGTCACCGGTGACGTAGTCGATCGACATGGGCTCCGGTGTTCAGTCGGGGGCCGTGGTGGCCGTGATGGTCGAGGTCTGAAGGAGTCCTCAGTCCTCGCTGCTGAGGCGCGTCACGAAGCCGCTCACGCTCACGATGCCCTTCTCGTTCACGCTGCGTCTGGCCGCGCGCCCGCGAGACCAGCGACGTGTCGACGTCGGTCGTCTCGGCCCGCAGCGACGCCACCGTGCACTTCTCGCGTGGCCGCACGCTGAACGGGTCGAACTGGAAGTGCTTCATGGCGTTGAGGTGCGTGATCTTGTTGATGTCCTCGTCGGACACCCCGTCGAGATACTTCATGAGCGCCTCGGGCGACTGGGGCCACGTCGAGTCCGAGTGCGGGTAGTCGCACTCCCACGTGATGTTGTCGATGTTCAGGTAGTCGCGGCTGGCCACGCCGAAGGCGTCGTCGATGAAGCAGGTGATGCACGCGGTCCTTGAAGACCTGGCTCGGCAGCTGGTCGCCGAAGTCCTGGCCCGTCCACTTGTGGTGGTGCTGGTACACGTAGTCGATGCGCTCGAGGGCGTAGGGGATCCAGCCGATGCCGCCCTCGGAGAGCGCGAAGTGCAGGTCCTTGTACTTGCGCAGGATGGGCGACCAGACGAGGTCGGCGGCGGCCTGCACCATGTTGATGGGCTGCAGGCTGATCATCACGTCGATCGGCGCCTCGACCGACGTCATGAGGATCTGCGACGACGAGCCCAGGTGCATGCAGACGACGGTGCCCTCGTCGGCGCAGGCGGCCCAGAAGGGGTCCCAGTGCTCGTTGTGCAGCGAGGGCCAGCCCAGCTTCTCGGGGTTCTCCGAGAACGTGACGGCGTGGCAGCCCTTCTTGGCGACCCGGCGCACCTCTTCGGCGCCGAGCTCGGGGTCCCAGATGACCGGGATGGAGAGGGGGATGAAGCGGCCGGGCTCGGCCCCGCACCACTTGTCGATGTGCCAGTCGTTGTACGCCTGCACCATGGCGCGGGCCTCGTCCTTGTCCTCGCGCCGGGCGAAGAGCTGGCCGCAGAACTGGGGGAAGGAGGGGAAGCACATGGAGCCGAGCACGCCGTTGACCGACATGTCGCGCACCCGCTCGTGCACGTCGTAGCAGCCGACGCGCATGTCCTCGAGCGAGGTGGGCTCGATCCCGTACTCCTCGGGCGGGCGGCCGACCACGGCGTTGAGGCCGACGTTGGGGATCTGGTTGCCGTCGTAGACCCAGACGTCCGTGCCGTCTTCGCGCCGGACGAGCTTGGGCGCCGCGTCCGCGTACTTGGCCGGCAGCAACCCGTCGAACATGCCCCTCGGCTCAATCACGTGGTCGTCGACGCTGACCAGGATCATGTCTTCGGTGCGCATCTGTGTCCTCCCCTTGTGTCCCGGCGGTGCCCCGAGTTCCCTGACACCCGTGTCACCCACCTTATGCCCCGCCCCGCCGGCCGTGCGAAGCAGCCGGCACGACGGCGTCGAGCGGCCGGACAGGCGTGCGCCCTGCCTCGGCGAGCCTCAGTGCGGCGAGCCTCGGTTCAGCCCGGCACCGTCGACGCCGGCGCCGGAGGCAGCGGCTGGCCCCGGTAGCCCACGAGCAGCTCGGGCAACGGGTTCGCCGGCTTGGCCAGCGTCGGTGGCTCGCGGAAGGTCATGACCGACGGGTCGAGGAAGTCGGCCAGCGTGGCGGCGTTGGCGTCGCGATACGTGAGCGCCGGCAGGTTCCACTGCTGCTCGATCGTGGCCAGCACCGACGTGTGGTCGTGCACCACGTTGGTCACCGCCGCCGGCTTGGCGTACGGGCTGACCACCACGACGGGGACGCGCGGGCCGTAGATGTCGTAGCCCCCCGGCTGGTCCGTCGGGCCGATGTCGGGCGCGATGTTGTCGGGTGCGATGGCCGCCGGCGGGGGCACGTGGTCGTAGTAGCCCCCGTGCTCGTCGTAGAGCCACACGAGCAGCGTCTTGTGCCAGGCGGGGCTCTTCATCACCGCGTTGACGACCGCGGCGACGAACTGCTCGCCGAGCTGGATGTCCTCGGGGTTCTCCTCGGACTGACAGGTCGTCTCAAGAACGAGGTCGGGCTTGGCGGCGAACGTCGGGATCGGCGCCGGGAGCATGCCGATGATGCTCGGGATCTCGCCCTGGATGGCGCCCATGTTGGAGTCGACGAGGCTCACCGCCGGCAGCGCGCCCGCCGCCGCGTCGAGGAAGAACTCGGCGATGGGGGCGAGGTGCAGCGGATGCTCCAGGATGGTGTCGACGATGACGGCCGTCGTCGGCGCGTCGCTGAAGTAGTTCTTCCAACTGACGCCGTGCTTGCTCAGCTGGTCCCAGATCGTCCCGTTCGCGGGCTTGACGGTGACGTTCGAGATGTCCGTCGAGACGATGCCCGACGCCGTGCCCGCCATGTAGAAGCGACGGTTCGGGTACGTCTGCGCCGGCGCCGAGCAGAACCAGCGGTTGGCGAGCGTGAACGTCTTGGCCAGCGAGTAGTAGAAGGGAAGGTCGTCCTCGGTGGAGTAGCCCATCGACCCCGGACCGGTGTTGGCGAAGCCGTCCATGGCGCCGCCGTCGATCTGGAGGTGCGAGTCGTTCCACGACTGGCTCCCCGTGTCCTGCGCGCCGATGGCGCCGGACTGGTGGTACACGTACATGCGATCGTCGCCGATCGGGTTCCAGTTGACGGGCTCCTCCTTGGCGTTGAACGTGAACCCGTCGGCCAGCGGCTGGCCGCTCACGGGCAGCATGCCGAGGTAGTTGTCGAACGAGTGGTTCTCCTGCATCACGAGCACGATGTGCTCGAAGGGGAACGCCCCGGTCGACCGGCCGAGCGGCAGCGACGGGAAGGGCACTGCCCCCGGTCCGCGCAACGCCGGCGTGGAGGCGCCGGCCGCCCCGTTCTGCCCCAGGGCCCCCATGGCGGCCGCGGCCGAGGCGGCACCGAGGCCGGCCCGCAACACCGATCGGCGGCTGTAGGTGCGGCGGCCCGTCATCGAAGTGCCATCCGCGCCCGTGTGCTTCGGATCCAGCCCGCCGATGCCCCATGTCCGCCGTCACCCTTCCGCGCGTGTCCGCCGATGCCGCCGCTGCCGCCGAGCTCTACGGGAGATCCGCGCTCGTGGATTGACCGTATTCCAGGCTCTCCCCGGCGCGGCAACGGAGCGAGCTGAGTTCACCGCGCCGTCGCAGACCGGCAACCTCCACGTCGTCTGCGACGCCCGCTGGTCGGAATTCTCTCGACCGCCTAGTGCGGCGGCGCCGAGCGGTGCGGGAAGAGCGCCTGGCTGGGCATCGCGTTCGACGTCGGGGGCGGGTACGGGATGCCCTCGTCGAACGTCCCGAGGAGCGCGTTCGCGATCACCTCGGCGTCGACCTGGGGTTCGGTCAGCGGCGCCGCGGGCAGGAAGGGCTTGGCCTTGATGGGCGCTCGGCCCAACGCCAGCGCGGTGGTCAGGTCGCCCGTGGCGGCGCGGCGCCAGGCCGACAGGTTCGGCACCGGCACGCCGAAGCGCGTCTCGATGAAGCGCAGCGTCGACGTGTGGTCGAACGTGTCGCTGGACAGGAACCCACCGCGGGTGAAGGGCGACATGAGGATGCACGGCACCCGGAAGCCGAGGCCCACCGGCCCGGCGACGCCGCCGGCCGCCGCGGGCAGCGGGTTCACGCTCAGGTACTCGCCCGGCGTGCCGGCCGGTGCCGTCGGCGGGGGCACGTGGTCGAAGAAGCCACCGTTCTCGTCGTAGTTGAGGATGAAGAGCGTCGACGCCCAGACCGCGGGGTTCGAGGTGAGGATGTCGAGGATGGTCTTGACGAGGTTCTCGCCCCACTGCGGCGCGGTGGCCGGGTGCTCGCACTGGACGATCGGTCCGTGGATCCAGCTCACCGACGGCAGCGTGCCGGCCGCGACGTCAGCCGGCGAAGCCGGCGGGGAAGTTCTGCGCCAGTGCGTTCGCCGCCAGCGTGGCGCCGCGCGTCGTCGTGGGGCTGGTGTACGCCTTGAAGTAGGGCAGCGGGTTGAAGAACGCCAGGCCGGTGGGGTCGTTGTAGACCTTCCAGGACACGCCCGCATCGAGGAGCGCTTCGGGCATGGTCGGCCAGGAGAGCTTTCCGGCCTGGCCGGCTCGGCCGGTCGTCTGGGTGACGAGCACCGGCCCGCCGCCGGTTCCCGCCGGGTCGATGGTCCCCGACAGCGCCATGACGCGGTTGGGGTCGGTCGGCCCGAGGACCGAGGAGAAGTACCCGTCGCAGATGGTGAAGGCGTCGGCCAGCGCGTAATAGAAGGGCAGGTCCGAACGCTGGAAGTAGCCCATGGTGGCGGCGAAGTTCTTGAGCCCGTCGCCGGCGAGGTGGGCGTTGACGAACTGGTCCATCGCCCCGGCGTCCCAGCTCTGGTGCTGGGCGCCCCACTCGTGGGTGATGTCGTTCGTGCAGTCACCGTTCTTCTTGGGGAACTGCATCTGGAGGTGGAACGGCTCCATGAAGCCGGCCGGGCTCACGCCGACGCCCGGCTGGTAACCGTGCTGCTTGAACGACACCGGGGAGCGCGTGCTCGGGTCGGAGTACCCCCGGACGCTCGACATGGTGCCGAAGTAGTGGTCGAACGACCGGTTCTCCTGCATCAGGATCACGACGTGCTTGATGTCGTTCAACGTCGGGTTCGACGTGGTCTCGATCGACAGTGCCTTCTCGATGGAGGCCCCGGCCGCCGAAGAGAGGCCCGCCCCCGCTGCGGCTCCCGCGCCCAGCGCCAGGCTGCCCTTGAGGAGGTCTCGCCGGCTGACCCGGCTCCTCGCCGCGTCCTCCCCGGGCTTGCGCGACCTTCCGCCCGCGTCCGAACCGTTGCCCCGCCCGCCTGAACCCATATGACCCGCTCCTTGCCGCCGCCGAATGGGGCCTACGTGGGGAACATCCCCGGCCGCCATTTCCGGCGGGGACCCTAATGGGCGTGTCACCTCGACGCTTGGATGTCGCACCCCGCGTGGGCCGCGCCGGCGGGCCGCGGCCGCTCAGGCCCTGGTCACGTGGTGTTCAGGCGGTGGCCACCTGGAGTTCGCGCTCGGGGGCGGCGACACCTCGCCGGGGCAGGATGATGTCGTCGATGATCCCGTAGTCCCGGGCCTCCTCGGCGGTCATGTAGTGGTCGCGGTCGATGTCGTGCGGCCACCTGCTCGACCGGCCGGCCGGTGTGGTGGGCGATGATCTCGGACATGCGGTGGGTGAGGGCGAGCACCTCGCGCAGCTGGATCTCCATGTCCGAGGGCGCGCCCGCGGGTGCCGGCCGAGCCCTGGTGGATCATGATGCGCGGAGTTGGGCAGCGCGAAGCGCTTGCCGGCCGCGCCGCCGGCACAGGATCATGGCGGCGGCCGACATCCCCATGCCGACGCAGATGGTCGACACGTCGGGCTCGACGTGCTGCATGACGTCGTAGATCGCCATGCCGGCGTAGGCCACGCCGCCGGGGGAGTTGATGTAGAGGTAGATGTCCTTCTCGGTGTGCTGGGCCTCGAGGAACAGCATCTGGGAGATGATCAGGTTGGCCACCTGGTCGTCCACCTCCTGGCCCAGGAACACGATCCGCTCGCGCAGCAGCGACGAGTAGATGTCGAAGGCCCGGTCGCCCCGGTTCCCCTCCTCGATCACCGTGGGGACGAGGACCTGGCGCAGCTGGCGGTCGAGGTGGGTCATGGCGGTGCTCCTCTTTCTGGTTGCTGTTTCCGTTCGGGTGCTTTCGACGTTATATCAAATGTGAGATAATGGTGCACCGTGACCGAGCGCCGGCACCCGACCGTTTTCCCCGGCTTCAAGGAGATGGCCGAGCGCCGCCGCTCGGTGTCCGGCCAGCTCATCGCGCTGCGCCGGGACCTGGGGCTCTCCCAGGCCGAGGTGGCCGCCCGGATGGGGACCTCGCAGTCGGCCGTGGCCCGGTTCGAGGCCGGCGACCTGGACGTACGACTCTCGACGGTCGAGCGCTACACGATGGCGCTCGGGGCGCGACTGGAATGGAGGATCGAGCATGGATGATCGAGAATTTCCGGGGCCGGGGCCAGGCCTCGGGCGCCAGGGCCTGTCCGAGGTCCTCGCCGGCCGCCTTATGGAGCAGCGGGTGGTGCTGCTGCACGGCCCGCTCGACGACGCCACGGTCATCCGTGTCTCCGCCGAGCTGATGACGCTCGACGCCGAGGGCGACGAGCCCGTGACGCTGCGCATCGACTGCGGTGAGGCGAGTCTGGCGCCCGCGCTGACGCTGATGGACGTGATCGAGCTCATGGGCGTGCCGGTGCGGGCGCTCTGCCTGGGTCAGGTCGGGGGCGGCGCCGTCGGGGTGCTGGCGGTGTGCGCGCACCGTTCGGCCATGCCCAGCACCCGCTTCTCGCTGTCCGAACCGACGACGCAGATGGAGGCGCACGTGCGCAACGTGGCCCAGTGGGCGGAGCTCCGCGCCGCCGAGCGCCGGCGCTTCTGCGAGCGGGTGGCGGCGGCGGTGGGGCGGGCGGCGGAGGAGGTCGGCGCGGATCTCGAGCGGGGCCGGTTCTTCGGCGCGCCCGAGGCGGTCGCGTACGGCCTGCTCGACGAGGTGTGCCGGCCCGACGCCGAGATCCGGTCGCTGCGCGGGTCCGCCGGCTCGGGCTCGGGCTCGGGCACCCGGGGATCCTCCGGCTCCACGCGGTCGTCGGCCCCGAAGCCCCCGGCCACGCCGACGCCGATGGGGTTCCGCCCGTCGCGCTGAGCCCACGAGAACGCGGCGGCCCGGCGTGCCTACGATTCGGCCATGACCGCACCGGGACCACGCATCGCTCCGCTCCCGCGCGAGCAATGGGACGAACGCTTGACCAGGGTGCTCGAGGCGTCGCCCGGTGGGGCCGACGAGCCGATGCACATCTTCGCCACGCTGGCCCGCGCCAACCCGCCCAATCCCGAGCTGTTCCGCCGCTGGATGGGCTTCGGCGCCTCCCTTCTCGGCGGCGGCCTCTCGGGCCGCCTGCGCGAGCTCGTGATTCTGCGGACGGCCTACCGGTTCGACGGACGCTATGAGTGGGCCCAGCACCTCGAGATGGGCGAGGCCCAGGGCGTCACCCGGCCCGAGATGGCGGCGCTCGGCGACGGGGCCGAGGGCGGGCTCGACGCGGTGCCGTGGTCGCCGCTCGAACGGGCGGCGCTCCAGGCGGTCGACGACACGGCCGACGAGGGTGCGGTGTCGGACGCGACGTGGGCCGACGCTGGCCGCGCACATGAGCGAGGGCGAGCTGATCGAGCTCTTGATGCTCATCGGGCACTACCTCATGCTCACCACGGTGCTGCGCTCGTTGCGCATCGAGCTCGAGCCGCGCGGCCGAGGCCGCGGCGCGCCGCGTGCCCGGCGGGCCGGCGGCCTGAGGATCCCGATGAGGCCGATCGCGATGAGCCCGACGATCCGATGAGCGCGATGCTCGAGGGACGCTGCATCGCCGTCGTCGGCGCCGGGACGCAGCCGTCACGCGACCCCGACGCCCCTGTCGGCAACGGCCGCGCCATCGCGGTCCGGGCGGCACGCGAGGGTGCGTCCGTCGTCTGCGTCGACCGGGACGAGGCCGCGGTCGAGGAGACCTGGCGCCTCATCACCGAGGAGGGGGGCAAGGCGGCCATCGTCGTCGCCGACGTCACGACGGAGGACGGCAGTCGCCTCGCCGTGGCCGACGAGTCGGGCCTCACGCCCGACGGCCTCGTGCTCAACGTCGGCACCGGGTTCGGCATGGGCGTCGCCGGCACCTCGCCCGATGAATGGGACCGCACCTTTGCCCTCAATCTGCGCGCCCACTTCATGGTGGTCAAGCGGGCGCTCGTCACCATGCCCGACAACTCGTCGATCGTGTTCATCGGGTCGGTGGCCGGCTTGCAGCCGGGCAGCCGCATCCCCGCCTACGACGCCTCCAAGGCGGGCCTCATCGGATTGAACCGCCACGTCGCGATGGAGGGCGCGCGGCGCGGCATCCGGGCCAACGTGCTCGCCCCGGGCCTCATCGACACCCCGCTGGGCCGCGCCGCCTCGGCCGGCCGACCCTCGCGCACGCGCACCCCGGTACCGCTCGGGCGCCAGGGCACGGCGTGGGAGGTGGCTGCGGCGGCGATCTTCTTGCTGTCGGAGGAGGCCAGCTACATCACGGGCCAGGTGCTGGCCGTCGACGGAGGGCTGACGCTGGTATGAGCGGCGTATGAGCGCCGCCCATTCGGCCCAGCCGAGGTCGCGCCCGTCCGTCGCGCCGAAGCATCCCCGCGTCGGCCGACGCATTGCCCGGTTCAACCGCCGGGTGGCGAACCCGGTCGCCGTCCATCTGGCCGGCCTGCTGCCGGGAACGGGCATCGTCGTGCACGTGGGGCGGCGCAGCCGCAACGTGTACCGCACGCCGGTGCTCGTGTTCCGCACCAAGGACGGGTTCCGGTTGGCGCTGATCTACGGCCGGGACTCCGAATGGGTCAAGAACGCGCTGGCGCACGGCGCGGTGCGCCTCATCACCCGGCGCCGTGAGTACGAGTTGAGCGAGCCCGAAGTCGTCACCGACCCGCACCGCCAGCATGTGCCGTTGCTCCAGCGGTCGTTCCTGGCGCTGATGCGAGTGTCGGACTTCATCGACTTCCGCTCCGCTCGCTGAGTCAACCGCTCCGGGCGTCGGCGGGGGAGCAGAAGAAGTAGGCGAAGGTGGCCCGCGCGTAGGGGTCGTAGACCCCACGCCCCTTCTTGCAGTGGGTCCGCACCCAGCGCAGGTCGGGGTTGCGCGTGAGCGGTCGGGTGGCGACGGTCGCCAGGCTCACGTGACCCTGGGCGACATCGCGGATGAACTGCTTGAGCGTCGGCACGGGCACCTCGCCCGAGTAGCCGCCGAGCGCCAGGAACTCGTGGCCCGACGCCAAGATGTCCTCGCTGGCGCTGAGGGAGGTCTCGACGGCGTCGCCGGCGACGCCCGCGGGCAGCGAGGCCGTGAATTTCCCCAGCTCGCGTTCGAGTCCGGGCAGCCGCTCGGCGTAGAGCCGGCTGTTGTGGTCGTGGGCCGCCGTCGCATAGGGCGAGTCGAACGGGCCCAACTGCTCCATCACGACGACCCCCGAAGCCCACGCGCTCCCGAGGAATATCGCGACCACGGCCAGGACCGGCCCGACACTCAGCGCCCACACCGAGGTGTGGCGGGGAGAGAGCGACGCGCCGAGGATGGCGATGGCCACGAGGCCGAGCGCAACGGTGGAGGCGATGATCCAGCTGCGCACGCCGACGTAACCCGGGACCAGCGCGACCGTGACGGCCACGGAGGCGGCCACGGTGGCCCCGAGGACGGCGCGCGTCACGCGCTCGCGCCGCCGCTGCCAGGCGAGCCGGGCCCCCATCGCGCACAACGCGGCGACCGCCGGCACGAGCGCGGCGACGTAGTACGAGTTGATGAGGCGTCCGGCACTGAAGAAGCCGAACGACAGGACGAGCCACGTCAGCCAGAGCAACACGGCGGCCCGCGGCAGGTCGGTCCGGGGCTTGCGGCGGCGCACGACCAAGATCGCGACGGCCGAGACGAGGGCGGGCAGGAGCAGCCAGGCCGCGTCGTGGCCGAAGGGGCCGTACAGCAGGCGGTCCCAGGCCGCGTGGATGCCGGCCGTGCTGATCTGGTGCCTGGCCGAGTAGCGCGACAGCGTGACGACCCAGGCGGAAGGACGATGGCAGCCGTTGTGCGTGCCGAGCGCGGAGCTGCCGAGCCGGGCCAGGCCGTTGTAGCTGAACACCTGCGAGAAGACGGAGTTGTTGCAGCTGCCGTCCACGTAGGGACGATCGGCGGAGGGCACCAGCGTGACCGCGGTCATCCAGCTCAGGGAGACGACGACGGTCACGACGGCGGAGATCGAGACGTGGACGACGCGCCGGAAGAAGGACCGGACCGGCGCAGCGACGACGTACGCCAGGTAGAACGCCGGCAGGACGAGCCAGGCCTGGAGCATCTTGGCCTGAAAGGCGAGCCCTACCAGCACCCCCGCCCAGAGCAAAGGCGCCAGCCGCTGCGTGGTGCACGCCCGCGTCACGGCGTCGGCCGCGAGGACGAGGAGCAGGATCAACAGCGAGTCCGAGATGTTGCCGCGGTCGAGCAGGATCACGATCGGGCTCCCCGCCATGATCACGGCGGCCAGCAGACCCGCGCCCGGACCGGCGACGCGTCGCACGGCCCGGTAGAGCACCAAGACGGTCAACATGCCCTCGATCACCTGGGGCAACGCGATCGCCCACACGTGGAACCCGAAGATGCGCAGCGACAACGCCTGCAACCAGAGCGCGCCGGGCAGCTTGTCGACGCTGACGGTGCCCCAGGGGTCGGCCGCGCCGAAGATGAAGTTGTGCCAGTTCGCCGCCATGCTGCGCGCCGCCGCGCCGTAGAACGGCTCGAGATACGCGCTGTTGATGCCCCAGACGTAGGCGAGCCCGGCCAGCCCGGTGATCACGAGCAGCCCGGGGCGCGCCCACGCCGGCTGGTCGTCGGGGGAGCGCCAGAACTGCAGGCGCCGGCGCCAGGATGCCCGTCCCGCCGGAAGCGTGACGGAGCTGACGACGTCGACGGACTCGACCGCTTCGACCGAGTGCTCTACCGCCTGAACTCCCTCCGGCACGTTGCCCCCCGGGGCGGGAATCTACTCGGCGGTGGTCCGGAGCCGATGGACACGCTCACCCAACGACAGGTCCGGGCCCGGGACATGTGTCAGGCGAGGACCTCCATCCGCAAGCCGGTCTCGTCGAACTCTGTCGGGTCGCCTCCGAGCCGCACGCACGTGCCGACGGTGGAACGACGGGCCGTCCAGGCCAGGGCGATGGCGTCGAACACGTCGTCGCGGACGGCTCCGGGCGGAGGGCGATCGACCAAGGACGTCACGTCCAGTCCGAAGGCCTCTCGCAGCACGGCCACGCGTTCGTCGCGTCCCTCGGGCGTCCGCTTGTTGTGGGCCATGGGCGTGCCGCCGGCCATCACCGTGAAGCTCAGTTCGGGACACGCCTCGAACAGCTGTGGATTGGAGACGCGGCGACTGGACAGCGTCGACCTCCCGGATCTTGTCCACGATGTTGTAGAGCTGTTTCGACAGCGCCTTCCCGCACACCCGGCGGGAGATCGCACAGGCCTCGGCGTACGTGCCCGCCGTCAGGACCGCCCGCACCGGCGCGGGGAAGACAGAGTTGCGCCGCGGCCCGAGCAGGCGGCGGGCCTCCTGGTCGCAGGCGCGTGGCGCTGCTGCCGCCAGGCCGATCGGGATGTCGACGGCAACAGCCGCCAGGTCGCCTGCATCGAGTGCCCGGACGACATCGTCGACACACGGGACCACGATGACCTCGACGTCATCAGGTTCCGCGAAGGGCCCGTGGGCCGCCGACCGTGCGCGAGCACCCAGCCGCCCCGGCAGCCGTCGAGGCCGCCGACGAGCTGTTGCTCCCGGTTGGAGCTCAGGCCAGCTCGGCCCAGTTGACCTGATCCTTGGGCGTCAACGTCACCCGTCGTCCGATCAGCTCGTCGACCTCGGCCGCAGCGAGCGCCGCCGGCCCGCCGTCGAGGAAGGCGTAACACCGGCCGCCGCCCGAGCCCGCCGGCAGGTCGCAGATCACCAGCGCGCGCTCGGGCTCGCCGTCGCGCCCGTGGAGCACCGAGTACGTCGCCACCACCGCCTCACCCGAAGGTGAGCCCACGATCGCCGTCGGCTCGGCCGTCGGCCCGGCCGCGGCCGCGTACGGCGCCGGGTCGGACACGACACCGGCCGGCGGCGCGCTCGACCACACGCCGTAGGCGTGCTTCTGCATGTGCATGCCGACGCCGCTCACCAAACCGCAGGACCCCGGGTCACCGCGCAGCTGCTCGGTCATCGCGGCCAGCGAGTGCGTCATGTAGTTCGACCCCGGTCCGCCGTGGTACGGCAGCCCACCGGTGGCGGTGACCGCCGCCGCCCGGGCGTCGGACTCGTCGATGCCGAGGGCATCGAGCGCGAAGCACACGGACGACGCGAAGCACGAGTACAGGTCGAGATGCGCGACGTCGTCCACCCCGATCCCCGCCCCCGTCAACGCCGCATCTGCGGCCGCCGCCATGGCGGGGGAGCGCCACAGCTCGGGGTGCCCGGCCACGTGCTCGGGCTCCTCCGCGTAGCCCCAGCCCCGCAGGTAGACCCGCTGGTCCTCGGGTACGCCGAGCGCGTCCGCCTTCTCGGCCGAGGCCAGCAGCACGGCGGCCGCCATGTCGACGTCCATGATCGAGGTCATGAGCTTCGTATAGGGGTACGCCACCAGGCGGTTGTCGGGTGTCGCCGTCGCCACCTCGTCGGCCGTCCGCGCCACCGGGAACCACGCGTGCTCGGGCTGCGCGGCCGCCACCGTCGTCATCGACGCCATGACCCGCCCAGTCGCGGCACGGTGCTCGGCCAGCCCCCGGCCGAGATGCGCCCGGCGCGCGTTGTCGAACAGCGCGAAGGTCAGGTACGCCTCGAAGACGGAGTGGCTGATCTCCGACGGGTCGAACTGCATGTCCATGGGGAAGGGCCGCTTCTCGTCGGGGCGGAACGACCACGCCGGGCGCTCACCCGCCTTCTTCAGGCGGCGGACGGAGGCGAGGGCCTCCGCGCCGACGAGCAGTGAGAAGTCGAGGTCGCCTGCCCTGATCGCGCGCGCCGCGTCGACGGCCAGCACATGGGGGACCGACCCGCCGATGCCCGAGTAGCGGCGTCGTCCCGGCGACGCGCCCAGGCGATCGGACAGCCGCTGCACGGCGTCGTCGTACTGCCACGACTGCGAGTAGACGACGTCGACGCCCTCGAGCTCGCCGAGCGCGCCGGCCACGCGCCCGCCGGCGTCGGCCGCCGCGTCGCGCGCGACGCGCTCCCACATGGCGAGCGGCTCGGGCGCCACACCGTCGTTGGCGACCACCACGAAGTCGTCGGGGTGCCAGGTGCGGCGGGCGACGCCGATGATGCAGGCGGCGCGGGGGTCGGCGGCGGGGCTCACGGCAACGACACGACGAGCGAGCGCAGCGCGCCGTCGCTCAGGAGCGCGACTTGCCGGGCATGGCGATCGCCCGGTCGGCGATGATGTTCTTCTGGATCTCGGTCGAGCCCCCGCCGATGGTCGAGTACCGCTGGAACGCGTACAGCCGCGTCCACTTGCCGCGGTCGACCGCGTCGGGCCCGCCCCGGGCCGCCAGCCCCGCCGGACCGAGGAGGTCCACGGCCAGCTCGGCCAGCGTCTGCGCCATCGACGACCACGACAGCTTGGCGAACGGCACCTCGGGCCAGTTCTTCTCGCCCTTCATGATCTTGGAGAGCGCCCGCAGCGACAGCAGGCGCGCCAACTCGATCTGGGTCCACACGTGCGCGATGCGATCGCGCAGCGACGGGTCCTCCAACGCGCCCGGGTTCACCGAGCGCGCGCGCGGCGACCATGGCGCGCAGGTCGGCGGCCAGGATGGCGATCTGCGACGCGATGCCGACGCGCTCGTAGCCGAGCGTGCCCATGGCCACCATCCAGCCGGCGCCCTCGTCGCCGAGGCGCCACGCCGCCGGGATGCGCACGTCCGTGAAGAAGATCTCGTTGAACAGTTCCTCGCCCGCCATGTCGCGGATCGGCCGCACGTCGATGCCCGGCGTCTTCAGGTTGAGGATGAAGGCGGTGATCCCTTCGTGCTTCTTGCCCCGCTCGATCGCCGTCGGGTCCGTCCGCAGCAAGAAGAGCCCCCACGTGGCCAGGTGGGCGGAGCTGATCCAGATCTTCGAGCCGTTGATGACGTACTCGTCGGTCTCGGCGTCGTAGATCGCCGTCGTGCGCAGGTTCGCCAGGTCGTTGCCCGCCATCGGCTCGCTGAAGCCCTGGCACCAGTGCTCCTCGGCCTCGAGGATCGACGGCAGCCACTGCGCCTTCTGCTCCTCGGTGCCCCAGGCGATGATCATCGGCCCGATCTGCCAGATGCCGTTCGTGTTGAACATCCCCGGCGTGCGGTACTCGGCCATCACCTCCGAATACAGCAGCCGCTGCATCGCGTTGATCGTCCGGCCGTTGGCGTACTCGGGGCCCCAGTGGATGGCGGCCCACCCGCCCTCGTGCAGTTTGCGCTGCCACTTCTGGCGTCGTTGTTGGCTCGCCTCGCCGCTCAGCTGCGCATCGTCGCCGAGGGCCTCAGCTTCCAGGAACGGCGGCAGGTTCTCGTCCAACCAGGCGCGCAGCTCGTCGCGGAACTTCTCGTCCTCGGGTGCCAGGGCGAAATCCACGGGGGGTAAGGGTAGCCGACCGACCGTGTACTCTGACGCCCGTGTCAGGGAAGCGCGTGACCCTCTCGGCCCGCGTCGCGCGCTGCACGCACACGTTCCTAAGGCGTTTCTCGGGGAGGGCCGTGGACTTCACGTACGACGACGAGCAGCTGGCGCTCCAAGACGTGGCCCGCGCCGCGCTCGAGCGCGAGTGCAGCCCCCAGGTCCTGCGCGAGCTGGCCGACGACGACGCCGGCATCACGCCCGCGCTGTGGTCGACCCTGATCGACCTCGGCTGGACCGGTCTCCTCGTCCCGGCCGAGTACGGCGGCACCGGCGCCGGCCTGCTCGAGACGTGCATCGTCGCCGAGCAGATGGGTCGCATCCCGCTGCCCGGGCCCTTCTTCTCCTCGGCCGTCGCCGCCACCCTGGCCGCCCGCGCCCTCGGCGCCACCGAGCTGCTCGCCGACCTGGCCGCCGGCACCCGCCGCGGCACCCTCGCCCTCGGCGAGCAGGGCCACGGCGAGCCGCTCGCCACGGTGCGCACCCGGGCCCGCCGCAAGGCGGCGCAGTGGGTGCTGAGCGGCGAGAAGCCGTTCGTCATGGACGGGCACAGCGCCGACTGGGTGATCGTCGTGGCGCGCAGCGAGGAGGGCGTGCGGTCGTACCTGCTCGAGTCGCCGTCGACGGCCGCCGGGGCCACGGTCGAGCTGATCCCGTCTCTGGACCCGACCCGCAAGCTGGCCCGCCTCGTCCTCGACGAGACGCCGGCGGTCCCGCTCGGGCCGTCGGGCAACCAGGCGCAGCTGTGGCAGCGGGTGCAGGACGACATCGCCATCGGCCTGGCCGCCGAGACGGTCGGCGCGGCGGACCGCGCCCTGGCCGAGGCGATCGCCTACACGTCCGAGCGCGTCGTCTTCGACAAGCCGGTGGCGACCTACCAGACGGTGCGCCACCGCCTGGTCGAGATGTACCAGCAGGTCGAGATGGCCCGGGCCGGCTTCCAGTTCGCCGCCTGGGCCTCGGACACCGAGTCGCCCGAACGGGCGCAGTCGGCGGCGATGGCATCGAGCTACGCGGCCGAGGCCGGCGTCCGGGTCACCGGCGACGACATCCAGCTGCACGGCGGCGTCGGCTTCACCTGGGCCAACGACGCCCACTTCCTCTTCAAGCGGGTGAAGCAGAACGAGGTGCTCTCCGGTGGCGCCGGCGCCCAGCTCCACCGGCTGGCGTCGATGTTCATAGAGTCTGCGTGAGTGACTGACACCTCGAACACCTCGAAGGCCGCCGGCTCGAAGGCCGCCGGCTCGACCCGCTTCGAGCTCCGGCCCGTGCCGGCCGAGCTGGGCGAGCGCTACCTGGCCGAGGGCCTCTGGGACGACCGCACGCTCGGGCAACTCCTGAGCGACGCGCTGTACGAGGACCCGACGCGCCGCTTCCGCATCTGGTCGCCGACCAACCCGTACCTGGGCACGGTGGGCGAGGTCTACGAGGAGGCCTTGCGCGTCGCCGCCGGGCTGCGCGCCCACGGCTTCGGCCCCGGTGACGTCGTCGCCTTCCAGCTGCCGAACTGGTTCGAGGCGGCCGTCACGTTCTACGCCTGCACCATCGTCGGCGTGACGATCGTGCCGATCGTGATCTTCTACGGTCCGAAGGAGGTCGGGTTCATCCTCCGCCAGAGCGGGGCCCGCGCCTTCGTCGTCGTCTCGGCCTACGGGAAGCGCGACTTCCTGGCCGAGCTGGCCACCATCCGCGACGGCCTGGACGACCTCGAGACCGTCTTCGTCGTGGGTGACACCGGCGGCGCGCCGGACCTGGTGCCCTTCGACACGCTGCGCGACGCCGCCGAACCGATGGACGGCCCGGTCGCCGTCGACCCGGACAGCCCCGCGGTCATCGGGTACACCTCGGGCACGACCGCCGACCCCAAGGGCGTCGTGCACACGCACCGCACCTTGGGCTGCGAGGTGCGCCAGCTGAGCGGGCACCAGGCCGAACCGCGACCGCGCCTCGCTCGTCGGGGCGCCGGTCGGCCACGCCATCGGCATGCTGGGTGGGCTGCTCTGCCCGCTCGTCGGCGGCAAGCCGATCTACATGATCGACGGGTGGGACCCGCCGACGGTGCTCGCCGCCATGGTCGAGGAGGACATCTCCGCCGGCAGCGGCTCGACCTACTTCTTCACCAGCCTCCTCGACTGCGCCGGACTTCAGGCCCGAGCACGTCGAGCTGATGCACTTCATCGGGCTGGGGGGCTCGCCGATTCCCGACGCGGTGGCCGAGCGGGCCGAGGACCTCGGGATCTCGCTCGTGCGTTCGTACGGCAGCACGGAGCACCCTTCGATCACCGGCTCCGAGCACGAGGCGCCACGCGAGAAGCGCATCCACACCGACGGCAGGCCGCTCGAGGGCGTCGAGATCCGCACGGTCGACGAAGAGGGCCACGACGTCGGCGTCGGCGTGCCGGGCGAGATCATCTCGCGGGGCCCCGACCGCTTCGCCGGCTACACCGACCCGGCGCTCAACGCCGAGGCGATCGAGCCGGAGGGCTGGCTCCACACCGGCGACATCGGCATCATCGACGCCGACGGCTACCTGACCATCACGGACCGGTTGAAGGACATCATCATCCGCGGCGGCGAGAACGTGAGTGCGGCCGAGGTCGAGCAGCTGCTGGCGCACATGAAGGGCGTGGCGGAGGTGGCGGTGGTCGCGGCGCCCGACGAGCGCCTGGGCGAGCACGGGTGCGCGTTCTTCCGCATGCAGCCGGGAGTGGAGGCGCCGGACCTCGACGCGGTGAAGGCGCACCTCTCCGACGCCGGCCTGGCCCGGCAGAAGTGGCCCGAGGAGCTGCGCGTCGTCGACGAGTTGCCGCGGACGCCCTCGGGCAAGATCCAGAAGTTCGTGCTGCGGGACCGGCTGCGCGCCGGCGGCTGAACGCCCAGACTCCCTCTGGCCTCCACTGCCACCAACGCTGCTCGACAGCACATTCCACGCCTTGCAGCGCCCGTTGAAGGTACGCTCGGCCCCGGCGGTTTCGGAGGGAACAGAGCGAAAGGGCGGAAGCGACGTGAACCGGATCCCGGCCAAGCAGATCGAAATCCTCGGCAAGGTGCCACTGTTCGCCGGGTGCTCGCGTAACGAGCTCCGCGCCATTGCCCAGCTCGGCACGCCGGTCGGTGCGGACGAGGGCGCCTACCTCACGCAGGAAGGCAAGCCGGGGCGCGAGTTCTTCCTCGTCCTTGACGGCACGGCGTCGTGCCGGGTCCGCAAGAAAGAGGTCAAGCGCTTCAAGGCGGGCGGGTACTTCGGCGAGCTGGCCCTGCTCCACGGCGGCATCCGTACGGCCGACGTCGTGGCCTTGACGCCGATGGAGTTGGTCGTCTTCGACGCCCGCGAGTTTCGCTCCATCCTCATGACGACGCCGGGCATAGCCGTCAAGATGTTGGGCAACCTCGCTGAGCGACTCTCGTCGGCCGACTCGCAGTACACCGACTAGCCCGAGCGTTCCGCCCTTCGTCTCAGTGGTTGCAGGTGATCTGCTGGTTCGTTCCCGAGGCCTGAGCCATGTCGGACAAGGTCGGAATCATTCCCAACCCTGCTCCCTGCGGCGTGGCATCCTTCGAATTGAAGAGATGCCCGAGCACCGCGGAGATCGCGTCGGTGTCGTCCTGGTTCGAGTTGTGCTGCGGCGACGGGATGGTGATCAAGCCGGGCTGGATGGTGGGCGGCGTATTGTCCGGGGACATCAAGAGAGTCCATCTTGAAAAGGGCAGATCGGCGAACGCCACAAAGTAGAAGGAGCCGTCGTCGCAGTAGTAGTTCTGCTTCGAGTTCGAGGTGTCGAGGAGTCCGAGTCCGCTCTTCGGGCCGGTGAGGCGCCAGGTGCTCGCCTGAAAAGGCGCCGAGGTTTTCTCCAGCAGTGTCTCGGTTGCGAAGGCCTTCGTGCTGATCGTGATCGCGTCATCGATCTTGTCGACCTCGGTGCTGCTCAACGCCCACGGTCCGCCGGCGCGAACCTTCTCGTCGAGTTGGGCGAGCTTTGTCGGATCGCCGATGATCACGGCCTGCACCACGTTCACCGCCCTTGCTGCACTCCTGAGCTCACCACTCAGAACGACGCCGAGCTGGTCACCGGTGGTCGAGATGACTTGGCGGGGGTCAGCGGGCCGGAGGGCGTTGGCAGTGAAACTCCCGATGGTCGTGCCGACATTGAGCAGCTCGATCAGGGCAAGGGCCGGTGCACTCAACGCCGAGGCCGGGGGGAAGAACGCCGGCGGCCACGTAGAGAAGGCCCACGATCAGGTCGGCGACGAACAGACCGATGGATGAACCGCTCAGGCCCGAATCTCCAACGGCGTTGCTCACAGCGGTGGTGACCTCGGCGACCTTCGAGTCGACCTGGCTCGCCGCGTTCTCGAGGGCTTGGTAGACCTTGCCGAGGTAGGACTTGACAGCTCCAAGGGCGTCGAGCTCGTCCGATGCCGTCTTTCGCGCGGCAATGAACGCTGCTTCACTGAACCCCGCTGCGGCACCCGGGTATGTCTTCTGGCTCCGCACTGAGGTAGCCAGCGAAACCGCGCTCGAAGGCGGGAGTGTCGGATAGAGCGTGCGGACGTCGGTCGTGGGGGTACCGAGGGTCCCTGCCGCGGTGACCTTCTGGCTGATCCATTTGAACGCCGCGTCCGGGGCGGGGAAGGCGGTAGGCGGACCCATGGCAATGGACGTCAGGTCCGGGATGGCCGTACCCGTCAGGTCGCCCCCGGCCAATGCGGGCACGAAATGGCCCGTGTGGTCCTTGTTGAACTGTCCCTCCACGGTGCCGCGATCGAGGCCGCCGAGCACGGGTGACGACTCGACGGCGTTGAAGGGTGCGATCCCTGCCGCGGGCGGGACCTGGCTCGCACCCACAAGCGAGTAGTCGTTGACGGCTGACGTCTTGTTGGGATTGCGGCCGAGTGCCATGGCGATGATGGGGGTCGAACTCCCACCCAGCGCCTTGATCGCGTCCACGAGCTCTCTCAGCGCGTCAAGGTGGGCGGTTCCGGTCGCGGTCACGCTTTTCAGCGGCGTGCCGTAGCTCGCAACGATGTCCGTCTCATAGAATTTGGTGGTAGCCAGCAAGAACTGTGACAAGCTCGGAAACCGATGCGGCGGTATCGGTCGAGAAGGTTCTGTTTTGCAGTCGGCGGCCGGTGAGGCTGTCGATCTGCAGGACGTGGAAGCCGCCCTCGCCCTTCGCGCTGGGATCGGGCCCTGACGTATGTCCCGCGTATGTGATCGAACCAGTCCCGCCCTGGCTGCTGAATTTGACGGAGTCTGTCGTCACGAACGAGTACCGCTCGCCGTCCTGATCGGGAATCAACGCGCCACCAAGGTTGCCTGCAAGTGCGACCGTTTCGCCGGCTCCGCCACAGTGGGAGTGCTCCGCCGTGGTACTGGTGTTCGTACTGACAAGCTCTGTGGAGCTGTAGGCCGACCACCCTTGACCCGGAGCGAGCCCTGGCCAGCCCACCCCCGTGAACCACTGCGGGTTGGCGGTTGTCGGCGGCGCCAGCATGCCGAGCTTTGCGACATCCGAACTGAACCGTCCGAGGAAGTTGGCATCGACAGGAAACAGGGTTCCCATGTGTGCCACCGTCACAACTGCCATCTGGCCGGTCTGCACTTCGTTGAGGAGCGCTTCCAGGCCGTAGATGGTGGGGGCATTGGCGTTCGAGACCACGCCCCCGGTCTTTTGGTCGATGACCAGTACCTGTGCGATTTCCTGGTCGTCCCTCGCCGGAGTCGCCACCGGATACAAGGTGCCACCCAAATCGATTGATCGATTACCCCACGCGGCCGGGTTGGCGGGCGTATTGAGGACCCAAGGATCGAGGCAGAGGAACGGCCTCGAGTCGAGAATGCCTGCCGCGACGTTCGAGATTCGGTCATTCGACGCCAACCGTGCTGGGTGCGAGGCATCCGTCGTCGATTCAGCCTGTCCGAGCGAGGAAGCGGAAGGGGAAGCAGTTGCAGACGCACCGACCTGTGCGGCCGACGGGACGAGTACGACCACCAAGGCGATCGTGGCGAGCAGCGCTATGGCAGCGCGTTGGGGAATCCGCCTCCGGATGCATCTCACGCCCTTTTCTCCCCGTTTCGCCTCGTTCCATCGCCCGCCGAGCGCTTCCTGCAGGCTACGCCGATTCGCGCGCGTGTCCCGGTCGGGGTCTTCGGCCTTCTGGTGTTGCGGCTTACTTCGAGTGTGGGCACACTTGCGGCTGAGCTCAGATTCAGCTTGAAACCGAGGAGATCGACCCGCCGTCGCCCCCCGGTGCCTTCACAAGGGCAGGCTCACTCCCGCTGCGGCGGCGGCTGCTCGTTGCGCAACCGGTTGTGAAATCCGCACAGGAGCCGGCCGTTGTCCTGGGTCGTCCGACCACTCCGGGCCCACGGCAAGATGTGGTCGGCCTGGCACCGCCACCCCGGCACGTCGCAGTAGGCGTGCACGCACTCGCGGTCGCGCAGCTCGATGGCCCGCCGGGTCCCACCGGTGAAGAGCCGCTGCGTGGGGGAGACCTCGACCCGGCCCGACGGCTCCATCACGGCGCGTTCGAGGTCGGCCACGGAGAGCCACGGCACGAGTTCGCCCGGTGACACGACGATGCCCTCGGCCAGCTCGCAGACCCGGCCCGACAGCGTGGGCCAGTCGATGAGGACGCTGAACAGCGGGTCCGGGGGGCGCCGCACACCGTCGGGCTGCACGATGGACGACCGAGCCGCCATTTCCACCATCGCGTCGGCCCGGCGCTGCGCCGGCGTGCGCCACAGGTCGTCGGCCGTCGGGTTGCCGCCCCCGTCTCCCCGCTCGGCCCGGGCCCGCGCCCAGTCGGCCTTGAAGAACTCGTCCTCGATGCGGCCGAGCTCACCCGACACGATCGACCCGGAGATCGGGTCCAGGGTCATGGAGCCGAGGTACATCCCGTTGATGCTCGCCTCGAGATACACGTCACGCCGGGCCCGCCGCTCCTCGGCCGCCTCCTCGCTCCCGTCCGGGTCGGCCAGCTGGTCCCAGTAGGCCACGACCTTGGCGAATTCCTCGAAGCGCAGCCGCTTGGCCTGCGTGACGAGCACCGCCTCGTCACGAGCGAGCGTCTCTTCGGAACCGGGCCGGCGGACGGCCACGACGGCGTCGAGATGTGCCGCCGTGATCTCACCGTCGGAGAACGCCTCGGCCACCACGGGGAGGTGACGCAAATGCCGGCCGCGCCGGATCACCCGCCGCGCCGCCGCTTTCGGGAGCCGGCAGCGACGGGCCAGCCACGCCGTCGCCGTCTTGGCGCCGTCGACCGCCCAGTCGCCCGACGCGTCGTACGCCGCGGCCGCCGTCGAGACGACGGACTCGAGACGGGAGTGCTGGCGCACCAGTGCGGTCATCGAGGTGGCGTCGCAGTGTGCCTCGACACCTTCGGCGAGCAGATCGTCGATCGCCGCAGCCAGTTCCTCGATACCCATCGAGTGCATCCCCGACATCGAACCATTTGGTTGTGACAGTGAACGATCCCGAAGGCGCCCCAAAAACAACCCGAAAAAGGCCGAAAAACGGGGCGATCATCCGATCCGTCGTCCGACCGTTCTCCCGGCACGGAGAGCAGACACACGTCGAAAGGAGCGATCGTGATGGCCATCTGCACGTTCTGCGGCAACGACATGATCCACGGGACCACGTGCTCGGAGGAGCTCCTGCGGATCGGTGGCGTCGACTACGAGCCGATCCGGTGGGGAAAGGAGAAGGGCTACCGCTTCGGGTTCATGACGGAACGCTGCGGCGATTGCAACGTACCGAGGGGCGCCGTGCACCACCACGGGTGCGACCTCGAGCAGTGCCCAGCCTGTGACAGCCAGGCGATTTCATGTGGGTGCATGGACGACTGCGCCCTGCGAAACGACAAGAGGGCCAACACGGCTTGATCATTTTGGGAAGGCAGACGGGCTCCGACCGCCGGACCGGGGTGCGGCGTCCTCACGTCGGTGGACACGACGGGCTCAGGCGCCGGCGCGCCCCTCGAGGACCTCCTTCATGAGGCGCACCTCCTTCTCGATCTGCCCGAGCGCGCCCGCCGTTGCCGCCGTGCGTGTTCGTTCGTCCAGGCCGTCGGGCAGCATGAGCCAGAGCGTGAGCGTGGCCTCGCAGCGGCCGTCGTCGAGCGGGTGGACCACGAACTCCTCGTAGGCCCCGCTCGCACCCGACATGCCGGCCGTGACGAGCGTCGGCTCCACTGCCTCGATGATCCAGAGCTCGACCGGGTGGCTGGTGCCCGGTTGCCGTGGATCGGCCAGGCCGAAGGCGTAGCGGGCGCCGGGACCCAGCGCGCCGCCCACGTCGCCGGCACCGTCGCGCACGCGCTCGACGCCGCTCACGTCGGGGTTGTACTCGGGCAGGTTGGAGAAGTCGAGGCGGTAGCGCCACACGCTCTCGGCGGGCACCGAGAACGGCGCGGACGCGACGGCCGTCGGAGCAGAGTCAGGTCGGGCGGAGGTCACGGCGTCAGTGTGGGGCGCGCCACGCGGCCGCGCAAATGGCGGTCGGCGATGGTGGGCCCGACTGCCCGGCCGAGCCCTGACCCCCTAGAGAGGGGGTCAGGTGAGCGGGCGCAGAATCTCGGCCGTCTCCCGGGCCCGCCGCAAGGACAGTGCGACCAGGTCCTCGCTCTCTTCCGCGGTGGCACCGGCCGCGTGCTGCACGAAAATCCCCACGACCATCGCGCTCAGCATGCGGGCGACCGGCGCGGCACCGTCGCGCTCCGCGAGGTCGGGGCGGTGCTTCGTGATCCAGTCCTCGATTGAAGTCTGGAACGTCGTGAACAGGTCGAGACCGACGGCCCGGGCGGTCGTCTCGGCGCGGATGGCCTCGCCGACCATGAGGCGCACGAAGTCCTCGACCTCGAACATCGAGACGAGGATGTCAGCCAGGAGCTGCGCCAGCGGCGACTCGACGTTCTCGTACTCCCGCGGGTCGGGCCGCGGTGTGTGGACGGGAAGGAATCCGTGCTCCACCAGCACGGCTTCGAGCAGATCGCGCTTCGAGGGGAAGTAGTGGTACAGCGAGGCGACGTTGAGTCCCGCGGCCGAAGCCAGGTCCCGCATGCTCGTCCCGTCGACCCCACGCTGTGCCATCAGCGTCAGTGCGATCTGCAGGATCCGGCGCCGGGTCGCCGAGCCTTCGCCGGGCGTGGCACCCCGGGATCCCCCGTACGTCGCCGTTGCGGCCATCGCGGCCTCGCTCGTTCGGGAGTCGATTGTCATGTTCATCTCATTCTCCGCTCACTGACCCTGCAAGCCGGGCATTCCGGCGGCGGCAGTTGAACTGCCACACGCGAAGGAGCGGTCGTGCCCCACCCCCAGAGCTCGACTCCCCAACGGTTGTTTTGGTATAACTATGACACGGGTGTCAGAGAACACCCAGGGTGATGACACCCAACGTAGGGGGTCTGGGGGCGAGATGCCAGCAATTAGATCGGCGGCCGATTCTGCCGCTGCTCCGTTCGACCCGTATGAGCTGAAAGACGTGGTCGGCGGCACGATCCGCGACCCGTATCCCATGCTCCACGAGCTGCGCCGGCAGTCGCCCGTCCACACCGGTCCGATCGATCTGGGCGACGCCATGGGCGAGGTCGTGCACGACCCTTCCAAGCCGCCCCCGGTCACGGTCTTCGGCTTCGACGAGGTGGTCCAGGTCCTGCGGGACAACACGACCTATTCGTCGGTCGTCTACGAGGACGTGATGGGCATCGTGATGGGGCGCACCATCCTGCAGATGGACGAGCCCGAGCACCGCAAGGTCCGTGACCTGGTCGCGTCGAGCTTCCGCACCAAGATGCTCGAGCGCTGGGAAGAGGATCTCGTCGCCGTCGTGGTCAACGAGCTCGTCGACTCCTTCATCGAGCGGGGCCGCTCGGACCTGGTGCGCGACGTCACGTTCAACTTCCCCGTACAGGTCATCGCGCGCATCCTCGGTTTGCCGCGGGCGGACTACCCGGTCTTCCAGCGCTGGGCGCTCGAGCTCACGAGCGTGGCCGCCAACTGGGAGCGAGGCGTGGCGGCGTCCGAAGCGCTGCGGGACTACTTCGCCGACGTGATGGAGGAACGCCGCGCCAAGCCGGGCGACGATCTCATCAGCGATCTCGTGCGCGCCGAGGTCGACGGCGAGCATCTCAACGACGAAGAGATCTTCTCGTTCCTGCGGCTGCTCCTCCCCGCCGGCGTCGAGACGACGTACCGGGCCTCGGGCAGCCTGCTCTTCGCACTCCTCAACGACCGAGCCCAGTTCGACGCCCTCACCGCCGACCGCTCGCTCTTCCCGCAGGCGTTCGAAGAGGTCGTGCGGTGGGAGCCCCCGGTGACCGTCATCTTGCGGCGGGCCACGGAGGACACCGAGCTGGCCGGCGTGACGATCGAGGGAGGCGCCGACGTGGCGCTCATGATCGGTGCCGCCAATCGCGACGAGCGCAAGTACACCGACCCCGACCGCTACGACATGTTCCGGAGCCAGCGCCAGCACGTCGGGTTCGGCTTCGGCGTCCACGTGTGCCTGGGCATGCACCTGGCCCGGATGGAGTCCCGGATCGCCGTCAACACCCTCCTCGACCGGCTCGGGTCCATGACGTTCGACCCCGAGGCCGAGGCGCCGCACATCGAGGGGCTGGCCTTCCGGTCGCCGCTGTCGCTCCCGGTCGTGTTCGAGGCGCGGTGACGCGGGCCGGGCGGGCCGAGGGCAGCACCGACAGAAGGTAGTTTCGGCGCATGGCCGCCAGAGCGAACCCGCCGCGAGACGCGCCCGTCATGGTGGCCGGGAGGAGGACGGCATGAGCGAGGGCGCGCCGTTGGACGTCCGGATCGACTGGGACCTCTGTATGGGGTCGGGCAACTGCATGTTCTGGGCGCCCGACACCTTCGATCTCAGCGAGGACGGCCACGCCGTGGTCACGGATCCCACCGCCAGCCCCGAGGAGAAGATCCGCATCGCCGCGCAGGGCTGCCCTGTGGGCGCCATCTCGCTGTGGCGCAACGGCACGCAGCTGCCACTCGAGGACGCCTGATGCCGATTGCGGTGATCGAGGAGCACGAGTCACTCCGCCAGACGGCGCAGCGTTGGCTCGAGACGCACTGCCCGCCCACCGAGCCGCGCGCACTGGCCGAGGCGGTCGCCACACCCGCGTCGGTCCCGCTCTCGACCGAGCTGCCGCCGGTGTGGGAGAAGATGGCGGCCCAGGGCTGGCTCGGCCTCCATCTGCCCGAGGACGCCGGCGGCCAGGGGTTCACGCTGGCCGAGGTGGCCGTGGTGCTCGAGGAGTTCGGCGCCGCCCTCTTCCCCGGGCCGCTGCTGCCCACCCTGCTCGTATCGGCCGCGCTCGCCCGGCACGCCGACGACGCCGTCCGTCGGCGGTTGCTCCCCGGCCTGGCCGATGGTTCGGTGACCGCCGCCGTATCGCTCGGCGAGCCGGTGTCCTGCGGAGCGAGCGGGCGACGGGACGATCATCTTCGCCGGTGACGTGCGCCCGGTCCTGGGCTTGCCGGCGGCTCAGCTCGTGCTGGTGCCGCTCGGCTCGTCGGACGACTGGTGTCTGCTCGATCGATCGGCCCTCGGCGACGCGCTCACCGTCGAAGCGCTCCCGGCGCTCGATCCCACCCGATCGGTCGGGACACTGCAGTTCGCGGGCGGAGAGCTTCGGCTCCCGGCCGCCGAGCAGATCCTGATTCCCGATGAGACCGTCCGCAGCCTCGCGCTGGTGCTCGCGGCCGCCGAGAGCGCAGGCCTGGCGCGGTGGTGTCTCGACACCGCCTCCGACTACGCCAAGGTGCACGTCCAATTCGGACGACCCATCGGGCAGTTCCAGGCGGTGAAGCACGCGCTGGCGGACATGCTCGTGGCGGTGGAGCAGTGTGCGGCCGTCGCATGGGACGCCGCGGCGGCGTGGAGCGAGCTCGACAGCGACGACGACGACGGCGATGACAGCCGCCACCTCGAGCGCGCTCATCGCGGGTGCGGTCGCGCTCCCGGGGGCGGCCCATTGCGCCAAGCAGTGCATCCAGATCCTCGGTGGCATCGGGTTCACGTGGGAGCACGACGCGCACCTCTATCTCAAGCGCGCCATGTCCAATCTGCAGCTGGTGGCCGGGGGCGACGTCGGTGCCCTCGAAGTCGCCGTCGCCGACCGCGCCATCGACGGCGCCCGGCGGAATCTCATGGCGGATCTGCCCGAGGAGGCCGAGTCACTCCGGGTCGACGTGCGCAGTGTCATCGAAGAGGTCGCTGCCGTCGGCACGGACGATCCTTCCGGGTTGACGCAACGCGCCGCCCTGGCCGAGGCGGGCTTGATCATGCCGCACTGGCCGGCGCCTTGGGGCCGGGGCGCCTCGCCCCTCGAACAGCTCGTCATCGACGAGGAGATGGCTGCCGCGGGCCTGATGCGCCCGCACCTCGCGGTCGGGGCGTGGGCCCTTCCGACGATCATCGCCCACGGCAACGAAGAGCAGCAGGAGCGCTGGGTGCGACCCACCTTGCTCGGCCGCCTCAACTGGTGCCAGCTCTTCAGCGAGCCGGGGGCCGGCTCGGACCTCGCGGCGCTGAGCACGAAGGCCGACGCGCGTCGAGGGTGGGTACGTCCTGAACGGGCAGAAGGTCTGGACGTCGCTGGCCAAGACGGCGGACTTCGGTATCTGCCTGGCCCGCACCGACCCCGACGCCACGAAGCACGCCGGCATCACCTACTTCATCGTCGACATGCACACCGAGGGCATCGACATCCGGCCGTTGCGCGAGCTCACCGGGGCCGCCATGTTCAACGAGGTGTTCTTCAACGACGTCTTCGTGCCGGACGACTGCGTGATCGGCGCGCCGGGCGACGGGTGGCGTATCGGCCGGACCACCTTGGCCAACGAGCGGGTCTCTATGTCCTCGGGCGCGTCCTTCGGCAACGGTGTCGAGTCGTTGATCCGGACCATGGCCCGACGTGCCGCCCGAGGCGACGCGCTCCCCTCGAGCCTGGAAGAGCGCCTGGGCCATCTCATCGCCGAGGCGCAGTCGATCGCACTCCTCGGCCACCGCTCCACGCTGCGGACGCTGTCAGGGGTCGATCCCGGCAGCGGCTCAAGTGTGCGCAAGCTGCTCGGCGTCGAACACGAACAACGCGTGCAGGAGATGGGCATGGCGCTCTACGGCGCCGACGGCGCGGTGCTCGACGGCAAGGCGCAGCGCTGGGAGGAGGGGTTCCTCTCGACGCGCTGCCTCACGATCGCGGGCGGGACCAGTGAGGTGCAGCGCAACGTGATCGCAGAGCGCATGCTCGGCCAACCGAGGGATCCCGAGCCCGGGAGCTGACCACGTTGCGCCATCGCGCCGTCGCGCTGTCGCGCCGACGCGCATCGAACAGCACAGACTCGCCGCCCGTCTGATGCCCGTGTCATAGTTGGCCATGCGTCTCGCCCCTGACGAATCGCTCGTCGAATTCCGGCGCGAGTTCGAGAGTTGGCTCGACGCGCACCTTCCCGGACCCGAACTGGTTGCGTCGGAACACCGCAACTCCTCCGCCCATCTGCCCGGCTGGGCCCGCCAGTTCCAACGCGAGATGTTCGAGGCGGGCTACTTGGTCCCGGGGTGGCCACCGGAGCTCGGTGGTCGCGACGCCACACCGCAGGAGCAGATGGTCTACTTCGAGGTGATCGCCGAACGACAGGTGCCCCGGTCGCTCAATCCGCAAGGTCTCTCCATCTGCGCCGCCTCCATCGTCGAGTTCGGCACGGACGAGCAAAAGGAGCGTTTCGTCCTTCCGACACTCAAGGGCGACGTCACCTGGTGCCTCGGCATGAGCGAGCCGAATGCAGGCAGCGACTTGGCGTCGCTGATGACAAAGGCCGAACACCGCGATAGTTGCTTCGTGGTCAACGGCCAGAAGGTGTGGACGTCGGGCGCACACGACGCCGACTACTGCCTCTGCTATGTGCGCACCGACCCCGAGGCGGCCAAGCACCGGGGGATCAGCGTGCTGATGATCGACATGCGCACGCCCGGCATCAGTTGCCGGTCGCTCCCCGAGCTCACCGACCCTCATCACGCAGACTTCAACGAGGTGTTCTTCACCGACGTGGAGGTGCCGGAGGACAACCTGCTCGGCGAGCTCAACCACGGGTGGACGATCAGTCAGGGATCGCTGCGTCACGAGCGCGGGATGCTCTGGATCATGAACGTGGCGAAGATGGAGCGCACGATGCGCGGCCTGCAGCGGGTCGCACGGCGCCCCGATGGTCGTGGCGGCACGCTGGGCGACGATCCGCGCCTCGCCGAGGCGATCGGCCGGCTGGCGACGGACACAGCGGCCATTCGCTGCCTCGGCTACCGCGGCTTTGCCAAGTCCGTGCGGGGGGAGATGCCACCCGAACACATGGTCCTCAAGCTGTTTTCGAGCGAAGCCGAGCAGCGCGCCTGCGAGCTGGCGCGCGATGCCCTCGGGATCGATGGCCTCGACCTGGACGGTGCCGGGCCGAACCGATTCACCGAATGGGACGTTGCGAACTTCGATGCCGTGCCGGTCGACGTCATGGGCGGCTTCTACGACGGCGCCTGGGCCGACCAGTACCTGAGGTCCTTTTCCGGCACGATCGCGGGCGGGACCTCTGAGATCCAGCGCAATATCATCGCCGAGCGGGTCCTCGGCATGCCGCGAGGTTGAGTCGCACCCTCACGCGCTGACTGAGACCTGCCGCAGTGGCCCTGCTCTCGGCGGCCCTGCGCAGTCTTCGTCTCTGCCGGTCGATTGTCGCGGCGCTTGTCGCGTTCCCCTCAGTTCCCAAAGCGTTGCCTCACGGGTGCGTGCCGGGGGCGGAGCAGGTCTGGTGCGGCAACACACCCGATGCGCCGGCGATCGATTGCACAACTTCGCAATGCAAAAGCACCGTAAACACAACCGCGTAGTCCCTTATTACTAGACGCGTTCATCCAGGTAGACACGGGAATTTGAATCACACCTTTTAGTCAAAAGGGCCCATATCTTTCACACCGCGCTCTCCCGATACTCATTCCTTGGAAGAGGAATTACGAGGGGAGAGCGCAGTGTTTGGTCGTGTTCGTCGTCGCATTGCGATGTTGTTGCTGCCGATCGGAGTCGTGGTCGCCGGCTCACTCGCGGGTGTCACGACGCCCCCGGCCGGAGCCGCCGGCATCCTCCCGCCCGCCAACCCGGCGGGCAACATCGCACCGAGCGGTGGTGACTGGCTGTCGTCGATCGACGCCGCCCGCGGCCAAGAAGGCGTTGGCCCGATGAACATCGCGCAGTCGCAGCTGGCCACCCTTCCGATCGACGAGCAGGTGTTGACCGTCGTCAACGAGGAGCGAATCGACCGAGGACTCCCGCCCATCAACTACGTGACGTCACAGCTCGACGCGTACGCGCAGAACGGAGCCAATGCGGGGGCCGACCCGTCCTTCCCGTCGGCCGTGTCCGGCGGAGCGCCGATCACCTACGGCGGCTCGGTGTGGGCCGGCGGGCTCTCGTCCAACGTGCTCGAGGCCGACTACTACTGGATGTACGACGACGGGTGGAGTGGGTCGACGACGACCAACGCCGCCTGCAGTCTTCTTTCGCTTTTGGACTGCTGGGGACACCGGGACATCATCCTGCACCAGTTCCCCGGCTGCCCCACCGGTCCGCCCGTGCTGTCGATGGGTGCGGCCTATTCGGCGGGGGGCTACGGAGGTGGATCGCTCTCTGCGATCTTCGTGAGCTCGTGCGCACCGCCGAGTGACGTGACGCAGAACTGGGGCCAGGTGTCGACGATGGTGCAGACGTCCAGCGCCGTTATCGGCATCGCCCCGTTGCCCAACGGCACGGGGTACTGGGAAGCCGAGGCGAACGGCACGGTGGCCGCTTTCGGTTCCGCGTCGAGCTTCGGTTCGGTGACCAATGGCCTCAACGCTCCCATCGTGGGCATCGCACCGACGCCCAACGGCGGCGGGTACTGGTTGGTGGCCTCCGACGGCGGGATCTTCAGTTTCGGTAACGCAGCCTTCTACGGGTCAACCGGCTCGCTGCGGCTCAACAAGCCCATCGTGGGTATGACCTCGACGCCGAGCGGCCGGGGGTACTGGCTCGTCGCCTCCGACGGCGGCATCTTCAGCTACGGCGACGCGCCGTTCTTCGGTTCCATGGGCGGCCATGCGCTGAACCAGCCGATCGTGGGCATCGCGGACGACCCGGCCACCGACGGCTACTGGGAGGTGGCCACCGACGGCGGCATCTTCAGCTACAACGCACCGTTCTTCGGCAGCACCGGGAGCATCCACTTGAACAAGCCGATCGTGGGCATGGAGGCCGCACCCAGCGGCCAGGGCTATCGCTTCGTGGCCTCCGACGGTGGCATCTTCACCTACGGCAACGCCCCCTTCGACGGGTCCACCGGGAGTCTGAGCCTGGTCGCCCCGGTGGTGGGCATGGCCGCCGACAACGTCACCAACGGCTACTGGCTGGCGGCGGCCGACGGTGGGATCTTCACCTTCGGTGGGGCATCGTTCCTCGGCCGGCTGATCAGCCTGCTCTAGTCAGACCACGCCGCGGGCTCGAGATCGAAAGAAGGATCGACAGCGAAAGTTCGCCTCAGAGGCATCGGAAAATCGGACGTGATGCGGATGCAGTGGCGGGGCCATCGCCGTCCGGTGGCAACTCCGTTGCACCGCCGCGCCTGCGCCAACTTTTAGTCAAAAGGGCTCATGTAACTCAGTTACCCCATCCGTAGGTTGGCCCTGAGGGTTCAGGGAGTACGGAGGGGGGAGTGCGATGCAGCATCGTGTGCACCGCTATGTATCGACATTGCTCGTTGCAATCGCAGCGACGATCAGCTCGCTCGGCATTGCGCTGACGAGCACGCCGGCCGGAGCGGCGGGGATCCTCCCGCCGTCCAACCCGCCGGGCAACATTGCGCCGGCCAGTGGCGACTGGCTGTCGTCGATCGACTCCGCCCGCGCCCAAGAGGGCGTTGGCCCGATGAACGTCGCAGAGTCGCAGTTCGAGAGCCTGCCGGTGGCGGAGCAACTGTTCATCGTCATCAACGACGAGCGGACCGACCGCGGTCTCCCGCCCGTCAACTACATGACGTCGCAGCTCGACTCGTATGCCCAGTCGGGAGCGGACGGAGCCACCGATCCCTCGTTCCCGTCGACCGTGACCGGCGGCGCGCCGGTCACCTACGGCGGCTCGGTGTGGGCGGGCGGGCTGTCCAACGTGCTCGAGGCCGACTACTACTGGATGTACGAAGACGGTTGGGGCGGGGTCTTGACGTCGAACATCGCCTGCAACCTGTTGGCGCTCTCGAGCTGCTGGGATCACCGCGACGTCATTCTCACTTCGTATCCGTCGTGCCCCACCGGACCGCCGGTGCTGTCGATGGGCGCGGCGTACTCACCCTCTGGTTCCGCCGGCGGGTCCGTGGCCGCCATCATCGTCAGTTCGTGCGCACCACCGACCGACGTGACCCAGACCTGGGGCCAGGTGAGCGCCCAGACGTCGTCCAGCGCCGTTATCGGCATCGCCCCGTTGCCCAACGGCACGGGGTACTGGGAAGCCGAGGCGAACGGCACGGTGGCCGCTTTCGGTTCCGCGTCGAGCTTCGGTTCGGTGACCAATGGCCTCAACGCTCCCATCGTGGGCATCGCACCGACGCCCAACGGCGGCGGGTACTGGTTGGTGGCCTCCGACGGCGGGATCTTCAGTTTCGGTAACGCAGCCTTCTACGGGTCAACCGGCTCGCTGCGGCTCAACAAGCCCATCGTGGGTATGACCTCGACGCCGAGCGGCCGGGGGTACTGGCTCGTCGCCTCCGACGGCGGCATCTTCAGCTACGGCGACGCGCCGTTCTTCGGTTCCATGGGCGGCCATGCGCTGAACCAGCCGATCGTGGGCATCGCGGACGACCCGGCCACCGACGGCTACTGGGAGGTGGCCACCGACGGCGGCATCTTCAGCTACAACGCACCGTTCTTCGGCAGCACCGGGAGCATCCACTTGAACAAGCCGATCGTGGGCATGGAGGCCGCACCCAGCGGCCAGGGCTATCGCTTCGTGGCCTCCGACGGTGGCATCTTCACCTACGGCAACGCCCCCTTCGACGGGTCCACCGGGAGTCTGAGCCTGGTCGCCCCGGTGGTGGGCATGGCCGCCGACAACGTCACCAACGGCTACTGGCTGGCGGCGGCCGACGGTGGGATCTTCACCTTCGGTGGGGCATCGTTCCTCGGCCGGCTGATCAGCCTGCTCTAGTCAGACCACGCCGCGGGCGGTGAGGTCCTCGAGCTCCGCCTCGCTCAGGCCGACCAGGCCACACCAGACCTCCGTGTTGTGCTCACCGAGGCGGGGCGCGCCCGCGGGCGGCGTCCCGGGGTTCTTGGCCAGACGCGGGAAGGGTGCCTGCTGGCGCACGGTCCCGATGACGTGGTCCTCGACGGGCACCAGGTCGCCGCGCGCCGCCATGTGCGGGTCGGCGAAGATGTCGGCCGCGCTGTAGGCGGTGCCGACGGGGACGTCGTGCTCGACGCAGCGCGACGTGATTGCGTCGGCGGTGAGGCCCGACGTCCACGCGGTGACGATCCCGTTGATCTCGTCCGCGTGGGCGGCCCGTTCGGCGAGGGTGGCGAAGCGCGGGTCCGACAAGAGGTCGGCCCGGTCCATGGCGGCGCACAGGCGCGAGAAGTTGGCGTCCGAGCCGGCGACGATGCAGACGAAGGACCCGTCGGCGCTGGGGTAGTTGTCGAGCGGCGCCGAATGCGAGAGGCGGTTGCCCTCGCGTTGGCGGACGATGCCCAGGCGGTCGTACCCGGCGAGCGTCCACTCGAGGACGCGCAGGATGGCGCCGTACAGGGGCGCGTCGATGATCTCGCCCGATCCCGTCGGAGCCGCCCGGCCGGCGCCGCCGCGTGACGCGTCCCGGCCGTAGAGCGCCGAGACGGCGGCGAAGGCGGCGAAGGTGCCCGTGAGGTAGTCCGAGATGGTGACGCCCGGGCGCACGGGAGGCCGGTCTGGGTCGCCGGTGAGATGCAGCAAGCCGCCGAAGGCGATCCCGAGCCGGTCGAGACCCGGCCGGGGCGCGTAGGGGCCCGACTGCCCGAAGACGCTGATGCGCACGAAGACGAGGTCGTCGGGCAGGTCGTCGGGCCCGAGCCCCCAGCGCTCCATCGTGCCCGGCCGGAAGTTCTCGCAGACGACATCGGCCGTGGCCACGAGGCGCTTGAAGAGCTCCTTGCCCTCGGGGTGACGAAGGTCGCACGTGACCCCGCGCCGGCCTCGGCCCTCCACGGACCACGACAACGAATAGTCGGGGCCGTCCTCCACGGGGAGGAAGGGGCCCATGGTGCGCATGAAGTCGCCCTCACCCGGTAGCTCGACCTTGATCACGTCGGCACCGAGCTCGCCGAGCAGCCCGGCGCAGAACGGCGCAGAGATGCGGGTCCCGACGTCGATCACCCGGATGCCGCGCAGCGGGCCGCCCCCCGCGTCGCTCGTGGCATCGCTCATGACGAGGATTGGGGCTGGCCCTGGTCCCGTTCCACGATGACCTCTTTCATGGACCCCTTGGCCTTCCGCGCGGCGAGCGCGTTGACGCGCGGTCGCAGAGTTGTGCACCCAGTGGTGCGCCATGAAGTGGTACTTGAACGCGTCGCGCTTGCCCATCAGGTTGGCCGTCTCGTTGATGGTCTCCTTGACCGTCTGCGCGGTGACGGGCGGGACGAGGGCCACCCGGTCGGCCAGCTCGCGCGTCTTGGCCTCGAGCTCGGCCCGGGGGACGACGCGGTTCACCAACCCGAGGCGCCACGCCTCCTGGGCGTCGATCGTGTCGCCGGTGAAGAGGAACTCCTTCGCCTTGCGGATCCCGAGCTCCCACGGCTCGACGAGGAGTTCGACGCCGGCGCCGGTGAGGCGGAGCACCGGGTTCGAGAAGACGGCGTCGTCGGCCGCCACGATGAGGTCGCACATGGCGGCCAGCATCAACCCGGCCGCCACACAGCTGCCCTGCACGGCCGCGATCGTGGGTTTGCGAAAGTCGTGAATGCGCAGGCAGCGGTCGAAGTACATCGTCTTCTCGTGATGGAACTTGCCCTCCGGGGTCTCGCGCATGGCCACCCAGGGATCCGATCCGTCGCCGGCCACCAGTGCCTTGAGGTCGTGGCCCGAGGAGAAATGCTTCCCGGCCCCGGCCAGGATCACCACGCGCACGGCGTCGTCCGCGTCGGCCAGGTCGAACGCGGCGTCGATCTCGTCGATCATGGCGGAGTCCTGGGCGTTGGCGACGTCCGGGCGCTCCATCGTGATCGTGGCCACGGCGCCATCCGTCTCGTAGCGGATCTTCTCGAAGTTCGGTGCCATCTCGGTCATCCTCCTGCCGCCATCCTGTCGCGTCGCGCCATCTGCCCCGGAATCGGGTCAGCCCCGGGGGAGCCCGAGGACGCGCTCGCCCACCAGCGTCCGCTGGATCTCGTTCGTGCCCGCAAAGATCGAGGACGCCTGGTAATACAGCCACGAACGCTGCCACGCACCGTCGGCCGGGTTGCCGGGTGCCCCTTCCCACAGCGGCGAGGCCTCGCCCAGCACGTCGAGGGCCGTCTTGTGCAGGCGTTTGGACATCTCGCTCCAGTACAGCTTGAGGGCGCTGCCCTCGGGCCCCGGTGCCTCACCCTTGGACAGACGGGTGAGGGAGCGCCAGTTGTGGAGCTGGAACAGCCGGACCTCGGTCGCGGCCTGCGCCAACTCCTGGCGCAGGCGCCAGTCGTCGAAGCTCCCGTTTTCGTCCGCCAATCGGAGCAGCTCCTCGATGAGCTGGGTGTGGATCACCAGTTGGCGCGGGTTGATGCCCCGTTCGTGCGCCAGCGTCGACCCGGCGACGGACCACCCCTCGCCCTCGGGACCCACGCGCCGGTCGTCGGGAACGAACACGTCGTCCAGTTCGACCTCGTTGAACTCGGCCTCGCCGGTCGACTGCACCAACGGATGGACGCCGACCCCCTCGGCGTGCATGTCGATGATCAACGCGGTGATGCCCTGCTGGCGCTTGGGCGCGTCGGGATCACTCCGGGTGAGGCAAAGGCCCCAGTTGGCGAACTGGGCGTAGGAGGTCCAGACCTTGCGCCCGGTCACGCGATAGCCGCCGTCGACCGGCACCGCGCGCGTCGTGAGCGACGCCAGGTCGCTGCCGGCGTCAGGCTCGCTGAAGAGCTGACACCACATCTCGTCGGCCGAGAGGATGCGCGGCAAGAAACGCGTCTTTTGCTCGTCGGTGCCGTGCGCGAGGAGCGTCGGGCCGACCAGGTTGATGCCGATGCGACCGACCAACTCGGGCGCCCGGGCCCGGGCCAGCTCCTCGATCACCACGTAGTTCTCGAGGGCGCCCAGGCCGCACCCGCCGTACTGCTCGGGCCACGTCACGCCCACCCAGCCCGCCCCGGCCAGGTCGGCCTGCCAACGGCGTCCGAACGCGACGGTCTCGGCGAGGTCGTTGAAGCGGGGGGGCAGGCCGACGCCGTAGGGCCACGGGAGGTGTTCCTTCAGCCAACTCCGGAAGGCGTCGCGCAGCACCTCCTGCTCGGCGGTGGAGCGGAGATCCATCCGCCGCAGCATGGCACAGCCGCCCTTCTGGGCTGACACCTGTGTCAGTGATGACCGTAGACTGCGCCGCCGTGGACTTCGACCTCTCGGCCGACCAACAGGCTTTCCGCGAGGCGGCGGCGACGCTGCTCGACGGCCGGGCGGGGCACGACGCGCTGCGCGCACGGGTGGGCACGGGCGCCGTCGTCGGCACCCTTCCTGGTGCGGGCGAAGCGGGCAAAACTTCGGCCGAGACTGCCGCGGATGCCCCGCACGGCTTTGACGCCACCGTCTGGGACGCCATGTCCGAGCAGGGTTGGCTCGCCCTCGAGCAGCCCGAAGACGAGGGTGGGCTTGGCATGGGCCTGGTCGAGGTGGCCGTGCTCTGCGAGGAACTGGGCCGCCGGCTGGTGGCCGCGCCGTTCCTCACTTCGATGGTGGCGCTCGGCGCGTTGAACGGATCCGACGGCCGCGGCGACGCGGCGACCAAGGAGTGGCGCGAGGCGCTCAGCCAGGGCTCGGCGGTTGGCTGCGTGGTGGTCGTCCCCGCCGGGCGCATCGCAGTGACAAGCGCCGGCGCCGAGGGGGAGGTGCGCCTCGACGGCGTGGCGCCCCCGACGCTGTACGCCCCCTCAGCCGACGTGGCCGTCGTCGTCACCACCGATGGCGTGTACGCAGTGGACCTGCGCGCCGCCGGGAATCCCGAGCCCCTGGCGGCGATGGACCGCACGCGCGAGCTCGGCGTGCTGGCCTTCGACGGCACGCCGGCGCGCCGTGTCGGCGGAGCGGACGCCGCGGACCAGGCCCTCGATCGTGCGGCGACCCTGACCTCGGCGGAGATGCTCGGGGCGGCCGACGAGGTGCTGTCGATGTCGGTCGGCTACGCCAAGGACCGGGTCCAGTTCGGCAAGCCGATCGGCTCGTTCCAGGCGGTCAAGCACATGCTGGCTGACGCGCTCGTCGACGTGGAGGGGATGCGCTCGACCGTGTACTACGCGGCATGGTGCGCGGCCGCCGACGATCCCGATCGCTCCCTGGCGGCGAGCATGGCCAAGGCCTGGTGCTCCGACGCATCGCGACGGGTGATGGGCACCGGGCTGCAGGTGCACGGCGGCATCGGCTTCACTTGGGAGCACGACATGCACCTCTACGTGAAGCGGGCCCAGCTGGACCAGGTCAGCTTCGGCGACGCCTCGCTGCATCGCGATCGCATCGCGGCGATCTTGCGCACCCGGTTGGAGTCAGGCCAGGCGCTTTCCTGACGCGTCGTTAGGACGACAGCTTGCGGACCTGGACCCCGCCGATCTGGATGAAGACCAGGGTTTCACCCTCCACGCCGTGCGCCGCCGTCTGCCCGGTGCCCAACGTCTGGGGGGGCACCACGATCCGCTCACGGGTCGCTACGAGGTAGCCGGATCGGATAACGACGGTCTCGTCCACGTTGCCCTGCGCGTGCACGACCTGGGGCGCGCACGTGGTCCCATCCGTGCGGGGCACCCGAGCCGTGTAGACGGCCAGGGTCTCGGTCCGCGTGTAGGTGTCCCCCTTCGCGTTCCACGGTGTCGGGCCCCCGACCATCGCCGTGTACGCACTCAACACGCACGCAATCGCCGGCTGGTGCACCACCGTCGGGACCTTCGACTTCGTGCCGACCGGGTAGACCACCAGGCGATTCGGTGCGACGTAGTCGAGGAGGCGGGCCTGCGACAAGGTGCCCGCCTTCGGTCCGGCGGACGACGTGTTGACCAGGTCCATCAAGAACGACGTGCTGCCGGTCGGGGTGCCGAAGGTCTGGGCGCTGGCGTTCTGCACCGTGATCGTCGAGGCCTTCGGAGCGGAGGTCTGACCGACGACGGCGAAGACCGCCGTTCCGACGGCCAGCACGGCGAGCAGCGCCAAAGGGATGAGGTTGCGCCGAGGCATCTGTCCAACGCTAGTTCTGGGTCGTGGGTCGTCGGGGTAGCCCCAGGCGGCGACCGAAGACGAGGGCGGTTACGTGGCGGAGGCAGCAGCAGCGCTACTGGCAGCGGCAGCCGCCCGACGCCTGAGCGCAGCCCGATCGGCCTTGCCAGAGCCGAGCAGCGGCAATCGTTCGAGCCGCACCACCATCTCAGGCGTTTTGAAGGTGGCGATGCCCCGGCTGGAGAACCAGCGCCGACACTCCTCGAGGTCGAAGGGCGCCGCCGACTCCACGAAGGCGGCCACCCGCTCGCCCATGAGCGGGTCGGGATAGCCGACGGCGACGGCGTGCCGGATGTCGGGGTGCGCCTCGAGCGCCGACTCCACTTCGGAGGCCGAGATGTTCTCGCCGCCGCGGATGATCACGTCCTTGAGGCGGCCCACGATGCGCAGCCAGCCCCCGGCATCGACCGTCGCGAGGTCGCCGGTCTTGAACCAGCCGCCGCGGGCGATGACGGCGGCGGTCTGGAGCGGATCGGCGTAGCCGGCGAACATCTCGGGCCCGCGCACCCAGAGTTCGCCGGCGGACCCCCGGCGCATCGGGACACCGGTCTCGGGATGCGAGACGCGGAGCTCGACGAGTCCGACCGCCCGACCGTCCGTGTCGCGGGCGGTCTCGACGGGATCGTCGTTGGTGCTCGTCGTGACGGTCGGCGCCTCGGTGGAGCCGTACGTGCGCTTGACACGGCAGTCGAAGACGCGCGCCGTGTCCTCGACGAACGCCGGCGTCACCGATGCGCCCCCACTCGAGATCAAGCGGACCGACGACACGTCCGCCCCTTCGCCCGGCGAACTGCCGAGCGCGGTGCCCATGGCGATGAAGAAGGTCGGCGGGCCGGCCATGAACGAGATCCGCTCGCGGGCGACGAGCGCCAGCGCCTGCTCCGGGTCGAAACGTCGCATCAGGGCGGCCCGCATGCCCGCTGCGCCGGGGACGAGTACGCCGTTGAGCATTCCGGCGATGTGCGCCATTGGCGCGGGCATCAGCACCGCGTCTCGAGGGCCGAGGCCGTGGACTCGCGCCATCAACGAGGCCTTCCAGCTCAGCGCGCGGTGCGTGTGCAGCACCGCCTTGGGGATGCCGGTCGAGCCGGAGGTGAAGAGGACGAGCGCGACGTCCGATGGTTGCCCGGTCCCGGAAGAGGCCGCCGCCACGGGCGCACCGCCCACCGTGTCCGCCAGTGCGGCCGGGTCCGAGATCACCTCGGGCCCGAGCTCGAGCACGAGCGCCGGGTCGATCTGCGCGAGCGCCCCCTCGACCTCGGCCGCGCCGAACGAATGCAGGATCGGCGCCGCCACCGCGCCGAGCCGCCAGCACGCCCGGGCCAGGATGGCGGCCGCCACGCTGTTGGGCACCTGCCAGGCCACGGCCGCGCCCTTGATCGCCCCTCGTTCCCTCAGGCCGCCGGCGACGGTGGCGACGAGGGCCTCGGCTTGGGCGGCGGAGAGGCGGGTGTCGCCGTCGACGATCTCGCCGCCGCGCGCCGAGATGAGGGTGTCGAGCGTCGGCACGTCCCACGGGCCGCCCGGCCGGCGGTACGCGCGGGCCTGGCGGGGCACCCAGGTCGGTCGGAGGCGGGCCGTCACGGCAGGGCACGCTACCTGGGTCCCACTAGCCTGACGCCGATGTCAGGCCCGATGTCGGGCCCCGAGACGGGACAGACGGGACACGCGTGGACCTCGCGCTGAAGAAAGAGGACGAGGAGTTCGCGGCGTCGTTCCGCGACTGGCTGGCACGTCACGCGCACCGCCCGCCCGCGTTCGTCGACTTGGCCGAGGAGGTGGCCTGGGGCCGGGAATGGCAGGCGATGCTGGCGGCTGACCGCTGGGTCGGTGTGCATTGGCCCGAGGCGTACGGCGGGAGGAGCGCCACGCCGGTGCAGGTCGCGCTGTACCAGAGCGAGTACGCCCGCTCCCAGGCCCCCCAGCCGGTGAACCGCGTCGGGATCAACCTGGTCGGTCCGACCCTCCTGGCGCACGGCAGCGAGGACCAACGGCTGCGCTACCTCCCGCTGATCCTCTCCGCCCAGGAGATCTGGTGCCAGCTGTTCAGCGAGCCCGACGCCGGCAGCGATCTGGCCTCGCTCTCCACCCGCGCTATCCCGGTGGACGGCGGGTACGTCGTCACCGGACGCAAGGTTTGGACGTCGTACGCGCAGTTCGCCACCTGGGGGCTCTGCCTGGCGCGCACCGAGCCCGACGCGGCACGGCCGCAGCAGGGCATCACCGCCCTCATCGTCGACATGGCCGACCCCGGCGTCGACGTGCGCCCGCTGGTGCAGATGACCGGCGACGCGGAGTTCAACGAGGTGTTCCTGACCGACGTGTTCGTGCCGGCGGAGCAGCTGATCGGCGCCGAAGGCTTCGGCTGGACCGTGGCGGGCTCGACGCTGGCGCACGAGCGGGGGACCAACTTCCCGTTCAAGGAGCAGGTCGTGCACGAGACGTACCTGGCCCGGCTCTACGACGAGGCGCGCGCCAACGGCTCGCTCGACGATCCGATGGTGGCCGACGCCCTCGCCCGCGCCTACGTCGAACTGGGCGTGTTGCGCCTGCACAACCTCAGGACGCTGACCCGCCTGGGGCGGGGCGAGGAACCGGGTCCCGAGTCGAGCTGGATCAAGCTGACGTGGACGTCCATGACGCAGGGCATGGCCGAGGCCGCGCTCCTCGTCACCGGCCGGGATCCCGCGTCGTCGGCGTCGGGTCCGTGGGCGCGCCAGTGGCTCTGGAGCAAAGCGGCCGGGATCGCGGGCGGGACGACCCAGGTGCAGCGCGACATCATCGCCGGGCGGATCCTGGGCCTGCCCCGCTGAGCCACGCCGCGGGATCAGATCGGCTCAGCGGGCTCCGAGCGCTCAGAGCGAAGACCGCTTGGCCGTCGCGCGCCGGCGGTGCCTGACAAACCAGACCATCACGAGCGTGCCCACCGCGAGGCCGACGAGCAGGGTGACGATGTCGTGCAGCGAGTGGCTACCCGTGAGCACACGGCCGAAGCCGAACGCGCTTGCCGCCACCGAAATTGAGAAGGCCAACGAGGCGATCAGGTTCCACAGGACGAATTGCCCGCGCCGCATCTTCGCCGTGCCCGAGACGATCGCAGGCGTGAAGAACACGGCGAGCCGGCCCCACGTGGCGTACGCCCGTTCGCCCTTCTCGACGATCCGCTTCCGATCTTCCTGGTGCTTGCCGGGGCGCTCGAGCAGGAGGCGACCCCAGCGGTCCCCTACGGCGTAGCCGATGAGGCCGCCGACCTCGCCGGCCACGGTGGCGACCAACACGACCATGCCCAGGTTGAGCCGGCCCTGGCTGGCTGCGACCCCCGCCGCGCCCAGCACGGCTGCCCCGATGCCGGGGATGCCCGCCCACGAGGCCGCCACCGCGACGAACAGGACGAAGTACTGCCACCAGGTGTCGACCCCGAGTCCGGCGGTGGCCAAGGACACGTCGTGCCCACTTAACACGACGACGGCGACGACGGCGACGAAGGCGGCGCGGTCTCGCCCTTGACCGGAGTCGACCCGCGCGGTGCGGCCAAGGCGCGCCGAGTCACGTTGCCGGCGACGGGTCCGGCGCCCCCGGCGTGCTGCGCTGTGGCGCATCCGACCCGGCCAACAGGCCGATCCCCAAGATCGCCACGATCAGCCCGACGAAGGCCGAGCCCGAGTGCGCCGCCCCGCTCTTCGAGATCGTCTCGCCGTACACGCCGATGCCCAACACCACACTCGTGAACAGTGTCACCGAATTGGCGGACGCCATGGCCGGCGCCAGCACGCCCGTCTTGAGGCTGGACTGCTGCAACGCGAAGCCGGTCATAGCGGAGAGGATCAGGATCCACACGGACCAGCTGCTCAGTAACGACCAGACGCCGCCACCGACCTCGGTCACGAACGTCTTCGTCACGGCGGCCTGCAGCCCGAAGCCGAGTCCCGCCGCGGCGCCGAACGTGAGCGCCTTGGCGGCGCCGGTGAAGCGACGGCCGACGACGACCAGGACGAGCACCAGGACCCCGACGGTCAGGCAGGCGATCCACCACGACGACGAGCTGGGATTGGTGGTCCCTCCCTGTGGTTGGCCCGCCGTGATGAAGAAGATGATCCCGAGCATGGTGAGTAGGGCGCCGGTGAGCTCGCGCCGCCCGATGTGCTGCTCGGTGAGGAGGGCGCCCAGGGGCAGGGCGATCACGAGGCTCAGCGCGGTGAGCGATTGCACGATGAGGAGCGACGCCCGGTCCAGCGCCATCGCCTGGAGGATCCAGCCGCACGCCATCAGGATCGCTCCGGCGATCCAAACCGGACGCCGCAAGATCTGCACCAAGAAGCGCGGATCGTTCTCGGCCGCCTCGGTGCTCAGCGTGCCCTTTTGTTGGAGCACCGTGCCCAGCGCAAACAGCACTGCCGCCAGGATCGCCAGGGTGGGACCCACGAGCCCCAAGATTAGGCACCGAGACTCCGAGCGCGGCGTAATCTGGCGCATGCGCGAAGCGGACCTGTGGGCCCGTCGTGCCGCCGAGAACCTCGCCGCGGCGAAGCTCGATCTCGCCGCCGCGCACCCCGACCACGAGCCCGACCGGGCCAGGGTGCTCGAGACCCTGCTCTCGTGCCAGGCCGACATCCTGGTGTACCGGCCCCAGCAGGAGCACTACGCGGTCGGCTTCGGGGAGTGGGCCGACTCCAGGCACGTCGCCGTAGTCGTGCCGGGTGTGGGCAACGGCACCAACCTGGTCTCGGACTGGATCCCTGGCGCGCGCCACCTCTTCGAAGCGGCCGAATCGACCACGGTGGTCCTGTGGAAGGGGTACGACAACCCGGCCGACATCCTGGCCGCCGCGGCCGGCTCCATCGAGTGCACCGGGGTGGTGGTCGACGCCGCCATGGACCTGACCGAGTTCGTGGCGTCGCTGCCGATCGGGCCCGAGCACTCGGTCACAATCGTCGCCCACAGCTTCGGGTCGGTCGTGACCGGCGCCGCCCTGGCCGACTGCGGACTGCGGTGTACTGACGTCGTGGTAGCGGGCAGCCCGGGCATGACGGTGGACGACCTCAGGCAGCTACACATGGAGCAGTCCCACTTCTTTGCCGAGCAGGCGCCGGGCGACCCCATCGCCGAGCTCGGCATTTTCGGGCCGGCGCCGTCGGCGCCGACGTTCGGCGGCCAGCGGATGCGGACGAACGCCCCCGATCACCCGTTTGTGCACGCGCACTCGAGCTACTTCGAGCCGGGATCGCAGGCCCTCGAGAACATCGTGCACGTGGTCACCGGCCGTTACGCCGATGTCGTGAGCCACCGCTCGACCGCGGCGGAGACGGCGGGCGCCGTCGTGTCCTGGTGCTTGCGCCTGCCCGTGGTGCCGGTACGGGCGGCGGGGCGGCACTACCGCGGCCCCGGCTTCCGGGTGCTCGTGAACGCGACGAGGCTCGTCGAGTTCGGGGCCTCGCAGACGGGCAACCTCGTCGCTGACGCGCTCGACGAGAGCGGGCGTGCCGCCGCCTGGTTGGCGCACCGGGTCGCCGCCGGGCCTGCGGTCGGGCGCGTGCCGCCGGTCTGAGCACGCCAGGTTGGGCCTGACCAGGGCGATCAGGTCCAGGGGGCGCGATCCCAACCCTGACAACAGTGTCAGCAATGGAGGTGACGGCCACGCTACGTTGGCCCGATGCCCGTCTGGCTCAGCGAGCAGGAGTACGCGACCTTGGGTGCCGCGTGCGGACAGATGATGCCCTCCGGGACGGTTGGGCCCGGGGCCGACGAGGCCGGCGTCGCCGACTACATCGACACCCTTCTCGGCGCCTTCACCTTCGACCCGCCCCGCATCTGGGCGGGAGGGCCGACCTCGGGCCGCCACGGCGGTGCGGCCGGCTTCGCCGACTTCGTCCCGCTGTCGCGGCTGGACGAGCTGGCGTGGCGCATGCGGATCGAGGGCTCGCAGGGCGTGGCCGAGCGTGAGTTCAACGGTCCGGTGATCGGCCTGCAGCAGCGCTACCGCGACGGCCTGGCTGCGCTCGGCGCGGACTTCGTCGACGTCGACGGCAAGGAGCAGCGCCGCCGGCTGCGCGCCGACGACGAGTTCCGCGAGCTGTTGTGGGAACACTGCTGCGAGGGCATGTACGGCGCGCCCGAGTACGGCGGCAACCGCGACGGCATCGGGTGGGCGTACATCGGCATCGAGGGCGACGTGCAGCCGCGCGGCTACAGCGACGCCGAGGTGTCGGAGCCGTGAGCGCCGCCAACGCCGTCGACGCCATCGTCATCGGTTCGGGGCCGGGCGGCGCCACCGTCGCCGAGGTGCTGACGCGCGCCGGGGTGGTCGGTCGTGATCATGGAGAAGGGCCGCAACCACCTGCTCGACCCCGACGACATGACGCAGCCGGCGGGCGACTACTCCAACGACGAGATCAAGTTCGTCTCGCGCTACTTCCTCGGCCCCGACCCGTTGGTCGAGCCGCGCGCGTTCCGCCGCAACGCCGATGAGGGCGAGCACACGCACGTCGGCGAGGTGAATTCCATCCCGACGACCGTCGGCGGTGGCGGCACGCACGCCGACGGCAAGGTGCCGCGCTTTCGCGAAGAGGACTTCCGGCTCCACTCGCTCCTCGGGCCCCAACCGGACGCGCACGTGGAGGACTGGCCGCTCGACTACGAGGAGCTCGAGCCGTTCTACGCGGAGGTCGAGCGCGCCATCGGGGTGGCCGGCCGCGCCGGGGCCAACCCGTTCGCGGCGTGGCGGTCGGGTCCGTATCCCATGCCGCCGGGGGCACCGATGTACGGCGCCGTCCTGTCGTCGGCGGCGGCCGAGAAGGTCGGGCTGCACCCCTACGAGGCGCCGACCGCGGCGAACAGCGTCGCCTACGACGGGCGGCCCGCCTGCAACAACTGCGGGTTCTGCGCGTTCTTCGGGTGCCCGATCCACGCCAAGGGCGACCCGGTGGCACTACTGACCAAGGCGATGGCGACGGGGCGGGCGCAGCTCATGTCCGAGACCTTCGTCAGCCGGATCATCACCGACGGTCGGCGCGCCACGGGGGTCGAGTACATCGACGCCGCCGGCGCCACCCACACCATGGACGCCGGGGTCGTCGTGGTGGCGGGCGGTGCGATCGAGACGCCGCGCTTGCTGCTGCTGTCCGGCCTCGATCATGCGGCCCTCGGGCGCCACTTGATGGTGCACTTCCAGACGATCGTGGTCGGCCACTTCCCGCGGCTCAGCCTGCACCCGCAGAAGGGCCGCAGCGTGACCCACGTCCACGACGACGCCATGGTGCAGGACGATGCGGCGCGCGCCGCCGCCACCGAGGCCGGGCTGCCCTGGTTCCGCGGCGGCCTGGTCGAGCACAGCGGCGGCGGGCTCCCGATCATGTCGGCGCGCCACTCGCCGTGGGGCCGGGCGCACGCGCAGGCCATGATCGACGGCGACCTGCGCGACCACATGTGGGCGTTCATCATGCAGGGCGAGGACCTGCCGTACGCGACGAACACGGTCGACCTGAGCCCGTCGATCCGCGACGCCCGTGGGTACCCGGTGGCGCGGGTCACCTACGAGCCGGGCGCGCACGAGCTGGCGGCGTCCAAGCACCACGGCAAGATCCTCCAACGCGTGCTCGAGGAGATGGGCGCCGAATACGTGATCCACACCTCGTCGCCCGGCGTCTCGTATCACGGCATCGGCGCGACGCCCGTCCCCGAGAGCCGCCACGTCATCGGCACGGCGCGCATGGGCGACAACCCGGACACCGCGGTGTGCGACCGCTGGGGCCGGGTGCACGCGTTCGACAACGTCATCGTCGCGGACTCCTCGGTCTTCGTCACCGCCAGCGGCTACGGCCCGACGCTCACGCTCGTCGCCCTGGCGGCCCGGGCGGCGCACCACCTGGCGGGCACGAAGCCGGCGGGCCCCGCCGAGGGCGTCCCGGCTGACCCCGGCTGACGCCAGCCGACGCCGGCTGACGCCCACCGTTTCGACCCGACGTCCGCCCCCCGACTGCAACCGGCCCGAGACCCAGCGGGCAACCACGGCGGAGAAGGCTGCCCACGAAAGCAACAACAGATGCGCAACCTGCGGATGTCCGAGACCCGGGCCTCCGAGCGGAAGGGGAGTCAGCATGCTCACAGCGGAACGAGTCGACATCATCGGCCTTCTCGAGGGCTTGCCCCCCTTCTCGATGTGCACCACGGACGTCCTCGCGACGTTCGTGACCCACGACGCCATGCGCGCCCACTGCGGGCCCGGCGAGGTCCTGAGCGGGCTGGCGCAGGACCACAACCTCTACGTCCTGATCTCGGGCGAAGCCGTGTTGCGCGTCGGTCCCGACGTGAGCATCAGCCTGGAGTCGGGCGACTACTTCGGCCAGCAGGCGCACCGTCACCACCGGATGTCGGGCACCGTGGTCGCCGTGACCGACGTCGAGGTGCTGGTGGTCGGCCCGCAGGACCTGGCTCGCCTGGAGCTGGATTCCTCGGCCTCACGCCACCCGTCGCGGCTCGAGCTGTCCGAGGACCTCTCCACCGTGACCGCCCGCCACCGTCGGGTGTTCCGCCGCAGCAACTAACGCCCACGCCCAGCGCAGAGGCCGAAGCTCAGGGCAACAGGCTGGTGGTGATCCCGCCGCCCGTGAGCGGCACGCACGGCTGCGGGGAGCGTGCGTAGCTCACCTTGGCGCCGCCGGCAGCGCTGGTCCCGGCACCGGTCGTCACCGTGACCGGCACCGTCCCGCTGCCCGCAGGGGCCGTCGCCACCAAGTAGTTGCCCGAGAGCACGGTCACCGAGGTCGCGCGCGCCGCGCCGAAGTCCACCTGCGTGCCTGGATCGAAGCCGCTCCCGCTCACGAGGACGGCCCCACCGCCGAGAGGGAGCGAGGCCGGCCCCACCACCTCGACGGTCGGCGCCTCCTCGTCGAGGAGGGTGCGATAGGCCGGCTCAAGGCCTGCCGCAGCCAGGAGGGTCGAAGGGACCTGGCCCGGTGGCAGCGTGTTGCACACCAACTTGCTCGCCTGTTGGCTCACGTCGACCACCAGGTCGCACGGGTACACCGGCCCGAGCCGGGACAGGTAGTTCCCCACCAGGCGGATGTGGCCGACGGTATGACAGCCACCCGAGGCGAACGAGTCGAGTGGCTGGTCGTACACCACGTTCTGGGACAGCTCGATGTAGCGCGACCCGGTGTCGGTGTACAGGGCGAAGTCCGTGTTCGTCCCGCCGTACGTCACGTTGCCGCTCACCACCAGCTGCCCGGCCCAGCCGGTGGCCTGGCTGCCGTTGGTGTAGATGGCCCCGCCGTCGCCCAGGACCTGCATGTAGTCGTACAGGAGATTGTCCGAGATCACGTTGCCGGTGTTGACGTTGGGGTCGGCGTTCGGGCTGAAGACGGTGGCGTGCCAGCCGGCCCAGCCCATGCTGATGGCCGTGTAGGGGACGTCGTCGATCTGGTTGTGCACGACGGAGAGACGCTGGGTGTAACCGATCCAGATGCCGACGCCGCCGAGCCACTCGATCGCGACGTCGTGGATGTAGTTGTCGGCGATGGTGTCACCGGCGTCGATCTCGTTGCTCCCGGTGCCCGCGCCGACGTCCGCCGGCAGCGGGTCGTTCGTGCTGCCCATCTGGATGGCCGACCCCGAGATGTCGCTGAACTGGTTCCCCTGCACGAGGTCGTCCTGGCTGCCGTACTCCACGTCGAGTCCGCCGCCGCCCAGATGGGTGAAGGTGTCGCCCGCCACCGTCACGTCATGGGTGGCCGAGAGGACCACGGCGCTCGGCATGCGGGTCCACGACGCGTACGGGCAGGTGCCCGAAGGCTTGACGTACTGACACGTGCCCTGGTCCTTGGCGGCACCGGCGCCGGTGAGGGTCCAGTCGGCCTGCATCTCGGCGAAACCGTCGGCCGAGTCGGGCTGGGTCCAGGTGGCATAGGAGAACTGCAGGCCCGAGAGGGTGAGGTTGTGGACCGGGTTGGCCAGCGTCCCTTCGACGGTGACGAGCGAGGGGAGCGTCGGCACCGTCACGGTGGCCGTCGCCGGGCTCTGCCCGGCCGTCGGCTCGTAGAAGAGCTCGTCGAGCGTCCGGTCGATCGTCCAGTGACCCGGGGTCAAGAGCTCGTAGGCGTTCTCGAAGGACGACGGCTGGGCCGCGCCGGACAGGCCACCGAAGCCGCCCTGGGGCCCGTAGACCCACGCGAGCTCCTGCGCTGCCGTCGGCCGGGAGGTGCAGGTTGCCCCAGCAGGGCTGCTGCATGGTGATCACGTTGCCCTTCACCGACGCGATGGGGCACGACGTCTGCGTCCAGGCCCCGTCGCCGCCCTTGAAGACCGCCGACACGTTGGTGATGTCGCGCCAGCCGGCCAACACGGGCGACGAGGAGATGAAGCCCGTCGTCGTCTGCAGGTAGTACGCCGAGGGTAAGCCCTGGGCGCGTGGGACGCGCTGACCGTCGACGTAGAGCTGCCCGGTGTCGAAGCCGCTCGGGACCGGCGCCGCCCAGATGTCGTTCGTCGCGTCGACCTGATGCCAACCCGTCACGCCGCCGCCGCCGCTGAGCACCGGGTGCGCACCCGGTGCGGCTCCGTACACGACGTCGAAGCCGTTCGTGCCCGAGTCCTGCGGGCCGAAGGCCAGCGGGCTGGTCAATGTGTAGGTCCCGTCCTCGAGCAGGACGTCGATGTCCGACGACATGGACCCATCGAGCGCCCGCACCTGGGACTGGGCGACGGCCAGGGAACACGGCGCCGCCTGCGTGCACGTCGTCCCGTTCCCGTTCGGTGCGGCAAAGAGCTGCTGCGCCGGCGGCGCCGCCGATGCCGCACCATCGGTCAGCGAAGCAGTGATTGGCAGCGCGACCACCACCGTGACGATGGCGACCGTGACGACGGCGACGACGCACAGCGTCCACCCGGCGCGCCCCGCGCGCACCACCGCCGCGTTGATCTTGCCTAGTCCCCGCCCTGCTCCCGCCCGAAGCACTGCAAGGGGAGTGTAGTGCCGGAGCAAGGAAGGGCCCCGGCCCTGAGAGCTCCAGCTAGCGCGCGCCTCGCGTGAGCAACATGGCGCCGGCGATCGGCCCGCCCCCGTTGGCCACGGCGGCCACCTCGACCGGACGCCCGCCGGGCCGCACGACCTGGCGCTCGCCGCCCTCGCCGCGCAGCTGCACGCACGCCTCGTGGATGAGGCCGAAACCGTGCAGCCGTCCGCCGGAGAGCTGGCCCCCGGCCGTGTTCAACGGCAGCACGCCGTCGCGTGCGATGGCCGCACCGCCCTCGACGAACGGTCCGCTCTCGCCGCGCCCACAGAAGCCCAAGGCCTCGATCCAGGTGATGGCGAGGATGGAGAATCCGTCGTAGAGCTGCGCCGTGTCCACGTCGGCGGGCGTCAATTCGGTGCGCTCCCACATGGACGCCCCGGCGTCCCGGGCCGCCATCGTCGTGATGTCGTCGAACTGGTCCCAGCTCGGCCGACCGCGCAACGCCGTCCCGACGGCGTTGATGTGCACGGCCGGATGGTCGAGGTCGCCGGCGACATCGCGATGCGACACGATGACCGCGGTGGCGCCGTCGCACGGCGCGTCACAGTCGAAGAGGCAGAGCGGCGTCGTGATCATGCGGGCGGCGAGGTAGTCGTCCATCGTCATCGGGTCGCGGTAGATCGCGTTCGGGTTCAGCCCGGCGTTGGCCCGGTTGTTGATGGCGATCGCCCCGAGCTGCTCGCGGGTCAGGCCGAACTCGTGCATGCGGCGCTGCGCCACCATGGCCAGCCAGTTGGCGGCCGAGACGGCGCCGTAGGGGAGCGGCCACTGCATGAAGCCGCCGAAGCGCGGCACGTGGCCACCACCACCACCGCCGCCGATGCCCTGGCGGCCGCCCGTCCCCTGGGCGGTGCCCTCGGTCACGGTGCGGTACACGAGGACGTGGCGCGCCAGCCCGGCGGCGACGGCCAACGAGGCCGAGATGACGGCGCGCATCTGGCCCGCGCCCTCACCACCGCCGTCGTGCCAGTTCAGCGACAGCCCCATGGCGTCTTGGACCTCGGGCGACGTCGGTCCGGCGAAGCCGCCTCCCCCCGCGCCCATGCCGGGATAGGTCGAGAGGCCGTCGATGTCGTCGCGGGTCAGCCCGGCGTCGGCGATGGCACGGAGACCGGCCTCCACCGTCAGGTCGAGGTCGACGCGGCCGAGGCGTCGACCGATCTCGGACTGGCCGATGCCCGAGATGATCGCCCGTCGCTCGAGCGGCTCCTCCACCATGGCGGGGCTCACGACGCCCCCTCGATGATCGGAGTGAAGAGCGGGATCCACACGTCCTCGTTCTGTTCGAAGACGACGCGCACCGGCATGCCGCAGTAGACGTCGTCGGGTTCGGTGTCGATGAGGTTCGTCGTCAGCCGAACGTCGGGCTGCTCGTCGATGGAGACCCAGGCGATGATGTACGGGTCGCTGCCGGGGATCCACTGCTGGTAGTTCACGGTGAACGTCTCGACGTGGCCCCGCCCGCTGACCTCCTCGGGCCCGAGGTCGCGCGACAGGCAGCGCGGGCACACCGGGCCGGGCGGGTGGATGAAGAACCCGCAGGCGTGACAGCGCAGGAGGCGGAGCACCCCGTCCGCGCCCGACGTCCAGAAGAAGGCGACGTCGTCGTCGAGGCGCGGCAGGAGGCGCAGCATCGGACCGTTGGCGACCATGGCGGCATGTTGGCACAGCCCCCTCGACCAGCGCCCGTTGGGCCCCCGCGCAGGCTCAGCCCGCGGCCCACGCCGGCGTCGGCGAGCACCCGGCGCGCCTCGTCGACGCCGCGCACGTGTCGGGCCACGAAGCCGAACGCCTCCGCCGACTCGACGTTGACCGCGTTGTCGTCGAGGAACAGGACCCGACCCGGTTCGGCCGGGAGGCGCGCCGCCACCGCCTCGAAGATGGCGCGATCCGGCTTGACCAGGCCCAGCTCGAAGGAGAGAAAGTGGAACTCGAACGCGTCGATGAGCGCCATGCCCTCGAAGTGTGCGCCCCACTGGTAGGCGTTGGTGTTGCTGAGGCACCCGATGCGTGCGGCGCCGGCCACCTCGGCCACCAGCTCCTCCGCCCCCGGGAACGGGGTGCCCTGCCAGCCGCCGAACACGCTCAGGAACTCGGCCGGCGACACCGGCAACTCCCAGTCGGCCACCACGCCGGCGGCGAACTCCTCGGCGCTGCACCGGCCCGCCTCGAGGAGCCGGACCCAGCGGCAGGCCAGCCACCGCGTCCACAGTTCCTCGTCGCTGTCGATCCCGCTCAGCTCCCGCATGGGGCCGACGCCGCCGACTTGGATCAACACGCCACCCAGGTCGAAGAGGACGAGGTCGATGCGGCGCTCGCTGGTCACCTACGCGATGCTACGCGACCATGAAAATCTCGATGACGCTGAACTACGCCGGGGGTCACGAGGAGTCGGCCAAGCAGGCGGCCGCGCTCGAGAAGGCCGGCCTCGACATCGTCTGGGTGGCCGAGGCCTACAGCTTCGACGCCCCGACGTTCATGGGGTACCTGGCCGCCAAGACCGAGCGCCTCGAGATCGGCGCGCGCATCCTGCCCATCTACACCCGCACGCCCACGCTGATCGCCATGACGGCCGCCGGCCTCGACGCCCTCTCCGACGGCCGCGCCGTCCTCGGCCTCGGCGCGTCGGGCCCGCAGGTGATCGAGGGCTTCCACGGCGTGCCCTACGACCGGCCGCTGACCCGCACCCGCGAGATCATCGACATCTGCCGCCAGGTGTGGGCGCGCGAGGCGCCGCTCGTCCACGACGGCGCGGCGTACCACATGCCGCTGCCCGAGGGTCAGGGCACCGGGCTCGGCAAGCCGCTCAAGATCATCAACCACCCCGTGCGCCCGCGCATCCCGATCTGGGTGGCCTCGCTCGGCGCGAAGAACGTCGCGATGACGGCCGAGGTGGCCGACGGCTGGCTGCCCATCTTCTTCGTGCCCGAGAAGGCGAAGGAGGTGTTCGGCCCGTCGCTGGCCGCAGGCGCGGCCAAGCGCGACCCGTCGCTCGACCCGCTGCAGATCGCGGCCGGCGGGATCTTCGCCATCGGCGAGGAGTCGGAAGTGGCCGGCATCCGCGAGCTCGGGCGCGGCGCCGGCGGCGCTCTACGTCGGCGGCATGGGGGCCAAGGGCAAGAACTTCTACAACGCGCTGGCCCGCCGCTACGGCTACGAGAAGGAGGCGGAGGAGATCCAGGACCTCTACCTGTCGGGGAAGAAGGACGAGGCCGCCGCACTGGTGCCCGCCGAACTTTTGGAGGCCACTTCGCTGTGCGGCCCGGAGTCGTACCTGAAGGAACGGGTCGCCGCGCTCGCCGAAGTCGGCGTCACCCACCTCAACGTGACGCCGGTCGGGGGCGACCCGGTCGCGATGATCGAAAAACTGCGCAGCTGGGTCTGACGCAAGGAGAACGGCACACATGAGCGGGGGCGGGGAGACCGGCACGCCGGTCGTCGTGGCGGGCGGCAGTGTCGCCGGGCTGGCCACGGCGTTGGCACTGGGGCGTCAGGGTCACCACGTGACCGTCGTCGAGCGCGACCCGCTGGCCGAGTTCGCCGACGCCGAGGCCGCGTTCGAGGCGGAGCGCCGCGGTGCGCCCCAGGCGCACCAGACCCACGGGTTTCTGGCCCGGCTCACCGTCACGCTGCGCCGGCAGTTCCCCGACATCTGGCAGGCCCTGCTCGACGCGGGGGCGGAGTCGATGACGCTGACCGGCGGCCTCGGCCCACCCGAAGAGGGCGACGACGACCTCAACGTGCTCATCGTGCGGCGCACGACGTTCGAGTGGGCGCTGCGCGAGGCGGTGCGCCACGAGCCTTCAGTCGAGTACCGGCCCGGGACAGAGGTCACTGCCCTCATCGGCGCCGGCGCCGTCGGCCAGGGCGCGGTGCCACACGTCAGCGGCGTCAGGCTGGACGACGGGACGGAGCTGTCTGGCGACGTCGTCGCGTGCACCGGGCGGCGCGGGCCCTTGGTCTCGTGGCTGGCCGAGGTCGGGGTCGAGGTCACCGAGGAGGTGGCCGACACGCACATCGTCTATCTGACCCGCTGGTACCGGAGGCCGCTCGGGGCGCCGACCGACGTCGACGCGCGACTCGGCGGCGACTTCGGCTACCTCAAGTACCTCGCCGTGCCCTGCGACGGCTCGACGTTCTCGGTGACGCTGGCCGTGCGTTCGAGCGACGGCGAGCTGCGCAGCGCGCTCATGGACCCGACGGCCTTCGACCGGGCCTGCCGCGTGCTGCCCGGGCCAGACCGCTTCCTGAGCGCCGGCCCGGTCGTGCAGCTCGGGCCCGTGCGCCCGATGGGCGGGCTGATCAACCGGCTTCGTCACTTCACCGCGCCCGACGGCGGCGCGTTGGTCACCGGTCTCCATGCGGTCGGGGACGCGCACACCTGCACGAACCCGATGTACGGCCGGGGCTGCGCGTTGGCCTTCGTCCAGGCGACCTTGCTGGCGCAGGCCTACGCGGACCACGGCGACGACGCGGCCGAGCGGGCCACCGCCTACGAGGCGCTGTCCAGGCGCGAGGTGGAGCCCTGGTTCCGGACCGCCGTCGTGATGGACTCGATGGGCGACAGCGACGGCGTGCGCAAGGAGCCCGACCCGATGGCCCGGCGCTTCGGGGCCCTGGTGGCCGACGTCATGCTCGGCCGCTCGAGCGACCCGGTGGTTGCCCGGGGCCTCTTGCGCATGATCAACACCCTGGTCCGGCCGGACGAGCTCATGGCCGATGCCGATTTCGTGGGCCGGGTAGCCTCCTACTTTGCCGGGCCCGAGGCGGATACGACCGAGCTCGACTCGCTGAGGGTGAGGCGGCGCGACTTGCTGCGCGCGCTCTGGCGGCCTGACGAAAGGGGCAGCACCGATGCACGACCTGGTCATCCGAGGTGGCACGATCGCCGACGGCACGGGCAAGCCCACCCGCACCGGCGACATCGCGGTGGACGGCAGCGTGATCACGGCGGTCGGCCAGGTCGACGGCGAGGCGAGGCGCGTGATCGACGCCGACGGCCTGCTGGTGACGCCGGGCTGGGTCGACGTCCACACGCACTACGACGGCCAGGCGACCTGGGACCCCGAGGTGTCGCCGTCGGGATGGCACGGCGTGACGACCGTCGTGATGGGCAACTGCGGCGTCGGCTTCGCGCCGGCGCGCGAGTCGGATCGCGAATGGCTGATCCAGCTGATGGAGGGCGTCGAGGACATCCCCGGCACCGCGTTGGCTGAGGGCATGAACTGGAACTGGGAGACCTTCGGCGAATACCTCGACGAGGTGGAGCGCACGGCGCGGGTGCTCGACGTGGCCAGCCTGGTGCCGCACGGCGCGTTGCGCGCCTACGTGCTGGGAGAGGGCCGGGCCAACGACATCGCCACGGCGGAGGAGATCGCCGAGATGGCGGCGATCGTGCGCGAGGCGGTGCACGCGGGGGCGATCGGCGCCTCTACGACGCGCACCGTGCTGCACCGGGCCAAGGACGGCGAGCTGGCCGCCGGGACCACCGCGGCGGCGGACGAGCTGGTCGCCATCGGCGAGGCGCTGGGCAAGGCGGGCCACCGCGTCTTCTCGCTCGCCAGCGACATGCGCGACCTCGACCACGAGTTCGCCTGGATGTCGGAGATTTCGATTCGAGCCGGCGTGCCGGTGACGTACCAGGTGCTGCAGGCCGACTTCGCACCGGAGCTCTGGCGCGAGTGGATCGATCGTGGTGTGGCGGCCAACCGGCGCGGCGCCTGGCTGGTGCCCCAGGTGGCCGGGAAGCCGACGTCGCTCATGGTCGGGTTCCAGTCGGCCACCCATCCGTTCTCGCATCACAAGGCGTACCAGGACATCGCCCACCTGCCGCTCGCCGAGCGGATCGCCCGGTTGCGCACGCCCGAGACCCGCGCCGCGATCCTGGGCGAGGGGGCTCGGCCCGGCGGCTTCGTGCAGTTGCTGCGGGCCAACCTGCACAAGCTCTTCCCGCTCGGTGACCCGCCCGACTACGAGCCGCCGCCGGAGCGCAGCGTCACCGCGCTGGCCGCGGCGAAGGGCCGCTCGACCGACGAGGTCCTCTACGACCTCATGCTCCAGCGCGACGGCAAGGAGCTGCTCTACCTGCCGCTGTTGGACTACTCGGCCTGCAACCTCGACGCGGTGCGCGAGATGCTGACCCATCCGGCCACGGTGCTCGGGCTCGGCGACGGCGGAGCTCACTGCGGCGTGCTCTGCGACGCCAGCCTGCCGACGTTCATGCTCGCCCACTGGGCGCGTGACCGGAGCCGGGGCGAGCAGCTGCCGGTCGAGACCGTTGTGCACCTCCAGACGCGGCGCACCGCCGAGCTGTACGGCTTCCGCGACCGCGGGCTGCTGGCGCCGGGGTACCTGGCCGACCTGAACCTCATCGACCATGACGCGCTCGGCGCTCGAGCCGCCCGAGATGGTCTACGACCTTCCCGCGTCGGGCAAGCGCCTCGTGCAGCGGGCGCGGGGCTACGCGGCGACGATCAAATCGGGCGCCGTCGTGCGCGAGCACGACGAGGCGACGGGGGAGCGGCCGGGCCGCCTCCTGCGGGGCCCGCAGCCCCAGCCGGTCACGGCGGGCTGACTGGAGATGTCCAGGTGGGATCTTGAGAAAGGGCGAATCCGATGAACCGCAACGACGTCAACCCGTGGGAATGGTCAAAGGCCTTTGGCTTCTCTCAAGCGGTGGAGATGACCGGGGTGGCCCAGTTCGTGGTGTGCTCTGGTCAGACCGCCGTCGGTGCTGACGGTGCACCGCCCGAGGAGAGCGACATGGGCGCGCAGGTCAGCATCGCGTTCGAGAACCTGCGGACTGTGCTCGAGGCGGCTGGTCTCGGACCAGCCGACGTGATCCGCATCAACTACTACACGACCGACGTCGACGAACTCCTCGCGGTGCTCGGCCCGTTGGCGGGGGAGTTTCTTGGAGGCAACATCCCGGCCTCCACGCTGCTGGGCGTGTCCCGACTCGCATTCCCTGAGCTCAAGATCGAGATTGAGGCGGTCGCCGCTCGGTAGTGATCGCGGTCTCCGTTCGTCGCCGAACTGCCATCGGCCGGCGAACGGGTCAGAGCGAGAACTGGGACTCGTAGGCCCCGGCGAGCTCGTAGAGAGCCTTCTTGCCGTCGCCCCTGAACGAAGAACCGTGCATGAGGGCCAGGGTGAGCGGTGCCAGATCGCCCAGCTTCCTCATGACCGCAGCGGTGTCAGGCGTGAGCGAGCTGTAGCGAAACAGGCCTTCGGCTTCCATGGCCGGCCCGACCAGGTCGTCCTCGGTGACGGCTAGGCCGTCGCCAAGTCCCGTGAAGAGATCGCCACACAAGAGCGTCTGCGTCGTCTCCTCGAAGAGGACTCTCGCCTCCCATCCGTGCGGAACATGGGGAGTATCGATGTGGCGGAGCCGTTTGGCACCGATCTCCATCACTTCTCCGTCCGCCATGGGCCGCGGCGGCCGATCGGCCATCTCAGCGATAGACACCATGCAGCCCAGGGCGCCGTGGGCGACCTGGGCGTTCGGCGCCACGGTCAAGAAGTCGTTCATCGCCCCGCATTCGTCGGACTCCACGTGACCGAAGGTGATCCACCGCAGGCTGCTCACCGGGAGAACTTGTTCGATCGCCTCACAGACGGAAGGGAACATGGAGCGGTGTCCGGTATGGAAGAGGAGCGGTTCGTCGTCGGCGACCAGGAACTGATTGAAGGTGAACCCGGTCGGGCCGATCTCGGCGACCAGCGTCGAAATCCGATAGATACCGGGTGCGATCTCATCCAATTTGGTGGGCATTGACCTTCTCCTCGCTGGGCGGGTGCTGGTCAACAAGGAGGGGCGCAACGTCGGCTAGGAACCGTTGATCAGCACCTCATCAATCAGGTCTTCGACGGTAGCACCGCGGGCACCTGGGAACCCGGTGGGCGAGCGCGCCTGGCCGCGGTGCGTTCCGCCATCGCTCGCCGACCGACGAGTCAACACGATCCGACCCGTTCGCCGAGGCAAGATGGGTTTCGATGAAGGTCGCGATTCTCGACGATTACTTCGACACGGTTCGCAACCTCGCGTCCTTTTCGAAACTCGATCACCACGAGGTCACCGTCTGGACGGACCACGTACAGGACGTCGACCAGCTCGCCGATCGGTTGGCCGAGACGGAGGCCCTCGTGCTTATCCGAGAGCGCACGGAGATCCGCTCCGCCCTGCTGGAGCGGCTCCCGAACCTTCGACTGATCAGTCAACGAAGCGTCTACCCCCACATCGACGTCGACACCTGCACCCGGCTCGGCATCGTGGTGTCGTCGGACCTCCATCAAGGTTCCGCGTCGATGGCGACCACCGAATTGACCTGGGGCCTTGTGATCGCCGGGATGCGGCGAATCCCTCAGCAGGTCGCCTCCATGAAGGAGGGCCGCTGGCAGGATGGAGTCGGGCATTCCCTGACGTCTAAGTCGCTCGGCATCTACGGCTACGGCAGGATCGGCCGAGTCGTGGCCGAGTACGGCCGGGCTTTCGGCATGCACGTGGTCTTTTGGGCCTCTGAGGATTCGCGCCGCCGGGCGGCAGCCGACGGCGCGGCGGTTGCGCCCAGCAGAGCAGCCTTCTTCGAGGATCGTGACGTGATCACCCTGCATCTGCGCCTCGTCGACCCAACTCGCGGGATCGTGACCCGCGCCGATCTCGATCGCATGAAGCCGACCGCGCTCCTCGTCAACACCAGCCGAGCTGGTCTGATCGAGCCTGGAGCGATGCTCGGCGCACTGCGGGCGGGTCGGCCCGGCATGGCCGCAGTGGATGTCTACGAGAAGGAACCGCTCACCGACACCGATGACCCGCTGCTCCAGATGGACAACGTGATCTGCACCCCGCATATCGGCTACGTCTCCACCGACGAGTGGGAGCTTCAGTTCTCAGACATCTTCGACCAGATCAATGCGTTCGCCGCCGGGACGCCGACCAATGTGGTCAACGCAGAGGTCTTGGCGAACCGCCGAGACTGAGAGCCCGCCGGCCAGCGCGGCTGCGTTTGCACTCAACGCCGGAGTGCTCAGTCAAAAGTCAGATCCAGCTTCACCGACCCACCGGGGTCAGCCAGGAAATGGCCATCACCGGCTGCGGTCTGCAGGGCGCCCGAGCCGCCACCGTCGATCACGTCCAAGTCGCCCTTCGCTGCGCCATCTTTGAACGAACCGACGTGCCGGAGGACCAAAGTCCCCTCACGCCCGTTGATCGACCCCGAGATGCGTTCCAATCCGACGAACTGGGCTGAGCCGTCATCGAGGTACGCCATCAACCATTCGGTGGTGGAGCTTCCTTCAATGTCACCGGTGTACTGCTTGGTGACGCGTGCTCGAGTCAATTTCGGAGCATCACTTTGGTTGTCGAAGGGTGACTCGTCCCACTTCTCGACGTCGAACTTGGCCGTTTGACGCGCGTGCATATGTCCTCCTCAAGGCTGTCTTGTTCCCCGTGTACAAATTCATGCCCGCACGGTCGCCTTGGAAACCACCCGTTCAGGTGTGATGCTGAGGCAGCTGGAGCTGGACGTTGACGCGGAGCGATGGAACGGAGTGATGGCAGGCGAGCAGCGAAAGGACCTCGGTCGCGTGTTCAACGAAGTGGCCGAGCTGTACGACCGGGTGCGGCCGACCTACCCGACCGAACTGTTCGCCGACCTCGCCGCGATCGCTCGCTTGGACCGTCAGCCGTCGGTGCTCGAAGTCGGCTGCGGGACCGGGCAGGCCACGCGTGCGCTGGCGGCGCTGGGGGGATCGGTGTGCGCGGTCGAGCCGGGCCACGACATGGCAACGGTGGCCCGGCAGCGACTCTCCGACCTCACCAACGTCGAAGTGGAGACGTCATCGTTCGAAGAATGGGACGATCGGGGTCGGCGGTTCGATCTCGTCGTCGCCGCGTCGTCGTGGCACTGGGTCGACCCCTCGGTGGGCTGGCGCAAAGCGCACGAGCTGCTCCACCCGGAGGGATGGATGGCCCTCCTCGGGAACGTCGTGGTCAGCCGGCCCGGCGAGCGTGAGGTCTATACGGAGACAGCGGATCTGCACGAGCAGTTCTCACCGGGCAATCCGGCCTGGGGCGTTCCGCCTTCCGAAGGCGAGGTGCGCGCCACCGACCAGGGCTGGGGCGAGGTCGAGGACCCTGGCGGGTTGTTCGGGACGACGACCGTGCGGTGGTATCCGACGGTGCAGCGGTTCGACGGAGACGGTTTCGCCGATCTGTTGCGCACGAATTCGATCTACCGGAAGCTGCAGAGCGATATCCGTGAACCCCTGCTGCATGCGATTGCCGAACGGATCCGCACGACCATGGGGGATCGAGCGTCACGTTGCTACCTCGGCGTCCTGCGCTGTGCGCAGCGTGCCGTGTGACCTGACTGCGGGGCACTGCGGTGGAGGCGTCGTACCCCGAATCGTTTCAGGGGCTCGGTGGGCCGGCGGGGCCGGCGGGGCCGGCGGCCCGGAGCGCGTCGGCAAAGCCCCGGACGACCAGCGAAGTGATGCGTCCGTCGTCGTCCAGCTCGAAGACGTCGCGTACGCGGTTGTCCGCGCCCCCGATGTGCACGTCGATATCGACCGTCACCGTCGAGCCCTCGACGAGGAGCGGCTGCGCCTCGGGGCGGAAGTCCTCGAACGTGAAGGTGCGCTCGGTGTAGTACGCGAGGATCCGCTCGTGCCCGTGGCGGATCTCGCCGTCGACGTCGAAGGTGGCGTCGGCCGCGAAGAGCGTCCCCAGCAGGTCGGCGTCGTGCGCCGTGACGGCGGCGAAGTAGTCGCCGATGATCCCCGCCGGGCCGACGTGACGCGACGGGAGGCGGTAGAGACCCCGGGCATTCAGGCCCAGCACCCTGGCCTGGGTCGCCGTCGGGCAGGGCGCGATGGTGCGGCGCAGCGCGTCGACTGCGCCGGGGAACGTGGCGTCGTGGTGGGGGTAGTCGCTGCCCCACACGATCCGTTCCCGCCCGACGAACGGTGCGAGCGCGGGGAGCGTCTGTTCGTCGATCTCGAAGCTGATGGCGCATTGGCGGGCGAAGTACTCCGAGGGGCGCAGCGAGAGGTCCGGGGAGAACCCGCCGAACGACTCGGCCTGCTCGTCCAGCCGCTCCAACCAGAACGGGGCCCAGCCGCCGGAGGACTCGAGGAACACCACGCGCAGGGCCGGGTGGCGCTCGAGGACGCCGAACGCGATGAGCTGCGCGCAGGCGAGCATCGCTTCGAAAGAGTGGGACACCGCGTGCAGGATCATCGGGTTGAACGGCCGGTCCGAACCCAGCGTCGGTACGTTGACCGAGCTGCCCTCGTGGATCCCGATCGGAACATCGAGCTCCTCCGCGGTCTCCCACACCACGTCGTAGGCGCGGTCCGACAGCGAGCGGCCGAGGCACGGGTTGGGTCGCACGAACCCGGCCACGAAGCCGTGCTCGCGGACGGCGCGCCGCAGCTCGCGGGCCGCCGCGGCGGGATCCTGGAGCGGGAGCAGGGCGGCGCCGAAGAGCCGCCGGGGGTCCGCCGCGTAGTAGCCGGCCAGCCAGTCGTTGTACGCGGTCGCCAGGGCCACCGCGGCCGGCGGGTCGGGGACGACGGAGAAATACAGCCCGATGGTCGGGTAGAGCACGGCCTGGTCGATCCCCTCGGTGTCCATGTCGCCCAGCCGCAGCTGCGGGTCCCAGCCACCGGGCAGCGCGTCCGCCAGGGGGCGGAAGTTCGCCGGGTCGTGGAACGTCGAACCCGGGCGGGCCAGGTTCCCGAGGGGGACGGCGAGGATCTCGGTGTCGCCGACGACGACGTGCTCGTAGCCGTGGGCGTCCGCCGCGATGCGGGGCCGGTACGCGTCGGGCAGGGTGGCCCACGCCGCTTCGGGCTCGACCACGTGGCCGTCCGCGTCGACGACCGGGCCGGCGCGCGGCGGGAGCGGCAGGTTGCCGGCGCCGCTGTCGTTCACGTGGCGGTGGTGCGCCAGTCGTCGACCGGCGGGAGCCCGTGGCGGAACAGGCGGGCCGCGTTGCCCCCGGCCACCGCCCGCAGCTCGTCCTCGGGCAACGAGCCCCACGTCTCGGTGAGGACGTGCTGGGTGTCGGGCCACGACGAGTCCGCGTGCGGGTAGTCGCTCTCCACCATGATGTGGTCGACGCCGATGATGTGACGCTGCCCGACGGCGGACGGGTCGTCGATGGAGCAGAACCAGAAGTTCCGCCGCAGCACGTCGCTCGGGAGCATCTCGGTCGGCCAGGCGTTGCTCTCCGTCCCCGACGCGGAGTGCTTGAGCACGTAGTCGGCGCGGTCCATCAGCATCGTGACCCAGCCGATGCCGCCCTCGGACAGCGCGATGTTGAGCTTCGGGAAGCGCAGCGGGACGCCGGACCACAGCCACTCGCCCGCCGCCAGCAGCGCGTTGACGGGAAAGAAGGTGGGAAACAGCTCGAAGGGCGGGTCGGGTGAGGGGAGGGGCGCCCAGGCGGAGGCCCCGGTGTGGAGGCAGACCACCGTGTCCGTCTCCTCGCACGCGGCGAAGAAGGGGTCCCAGGTGCCGCTGAAGATGGACGGCAGCTTCAGCTGCGCCGGGAACTCGGGGAAGCTGACGGCCTTGAAGCCGCGGGCCGCGTTGGCCCGCACTTCGGCGGCGGCGATGTCGACGTCAACGAGCCAGGGCAGCTGCAGCGGGATGATGCGCTCGGGGCGGTAGGCCGCCCAGGTGTCGAGGTGCCAGTCGTTGAACGCGCGCAGGCAGGCCAGCCCGAGGTCCCGGTCCTCGGCCCGCGAGTAGACCGCGCCGCAGAACCCCGACACGAGCGAGGGGAAACACAAGGCCGCCCAGATGCCGGCCCGGTCCATGTCGTCGATGCGGGCGACGATGTCGAAGCAGCCCGGCCGCATCTCGTCGAAACGGGCCGGGTCCATGCTCCACTCGTCCTTCGGGCGGCCCACCACGGCGTTCAGGCCGATGTTCGGGTAGAGGTTGCCCTCGAAGACCCAGGTCTGCGCGCCGCCGTCCAGCTCGACGACCTTGGGCGCGCGGTCTTGCAGCGCGGCCGGGAGCCGGCCTTCGAACAAGTCGGGTGGCTCGATGAGGTGGTCGTCCACCGAGATGACCGGCACGCGAATCGCCCTCGGCTCGGGGTCGGGCAGCAAGGTGGCCCGCGGCGTCGCCTCCGACGTGCTCTCCATCTCGACGGCTCCCACGGAAAGGTGACACTATCGTCAGCAAAGTCGCACGGCCCGGGGGGTACGCATGACCGCACACGTCGAGGACGTCACAACCCGCGTCGGCCTGGTCATCGACGGCGACATCGAGCCCGGCGACGACGGGTCCTACCCCGTGACCAATCCGGCGCGACCGGGCGAGGTCGTGCTCGACGCCCCGGTGACGTCGGTCCACCAACTCGACCGCGCCGTGGCGGCGGCCCGGCGCGCCCAGCCGGCGTGGGCGGCGTTGGCGATGGACGAGCGCGCCGTCCTGGTCCAGGCGGCGTCCGGCGCGGCGGCGGTGGCGGTGGAGACGGGCGATCTGGCCCGGCTGCTGACCCGCGAGCACGGCAAGATCTACTGGGAGGCCGTCTTCGACACCGGGACGATGGGCGGCATGGCGGCGGCGTTCGCGCCCGTCGCCGCCGAGGCTCTGCAGACCCGCGCGTTCAGCGGCGGTACCACCCGCGTCGAGTGGCAGCCCCACGGTGTCGTGGCGGCGATCCTTCCGTTCAACTGGCCGGTCTCGGTGATGGCGAACAAGGTGCTGCCGGCGCTCCTGGCCGGCAACGCCGTGGTGGTGAAGGCGCCGCCGACCTGCCCCGGCACGGTGCTGCTCGTGGCCGCCGCCATGGCCCGGCCCTGCCCGCCGGCGTGTTGAACGTCGTGAACGGCCCGGGCGCCGCGCTGCGGTGCCGCCCTGGTCGGCCATCCCGGCGTGGACATGGTGTCGTTCACCGGCGGCACCGCCACGGGTCAGGCCGTGATGGCTGCCGCGGCGGCGACGACGCGGCCCGTCGTGCTCGAGCTGGGCGGCAACGACCCCGCCATCCTGGCCCCCGACCTCTCGATCGACGCCGAGCTGGCCGACCGCGTCGTCGGCGCAGCCTTCGACAGCAGCGGGCAGATCTGCATGGCCATCAAGCGCCTCTACGTGCAGCGCGACCAGGTCGACGACGTGGTGGCCGTGCTCGCTGAGCGCCTCGCCCAGCACGTCGTCGGTGACGGGCTGGTCGAGGAGGTGACCATGGGACCCGTCCACACCCAGAGCGCCCGGGACCGGGTGGAGGCGTTCATCGCCGAGGCGGACGCCGCCGGGGCGGTGGTGCGCCGCCCGGCGCGCCTGCGCAGCGACGACCTGGCCGTGGGCGGTTACTTCGTCGCACCGGCCCTTGTCGTCGCACCGCCGCCGGAGGCCCGCATCGTGCGCGAGGAGCAGTTCGCGCCGGCACTGCCGATCATCCCCTACGACGACATCTTCGCCTGATCGCTTGGCTGATCAATTGATATGTAATCTTCCAGCTGCATGCGCTCGATCAACTGCTCGATAAGCTCATCGAGATCGCCGTCGGCGAGCATCTGCTGCATGCGTTCGCGCATTTCTTCGTCCAGCATGTTGCCGTCGAGTAATGCCTGCTCGATGGCGTGGCGGAGATCGTCCAGCGTCTGCTCGCCGTCACCAAAATCTCCGTACATGTAATTCTGAAAACCGCTTTGCAGCAGGTAATCGGAAAGCGCTCCGAGCAAGTCTTCCATGCTCATGTCGCCAGCGGGATCGGGCACGTACTTCGAATAGCGAATGCGCTTCATAAATTTAAAGACTTCGTTCTAGTTGTAAGGCCTGCGTCCACGGAACCGCTCTTCGGGCTCCATGGTGGTGCGTTCCGCCGGCTTCGATGGCTTTTCTCCGGCGGTAAATAGCCGCTCTTCATTTCTGCCAATACGTTTGTGAGCGTGCAGACCTTCAAGGACAAACTCCGCCGCCGACGCCTGCACTTCAGGGCTATCGTCAGTGCCAACCTCGAGCTTGCTGAGTTTTTCCATTAAGCCCTGGATTCCATTCAGCGACGCGAGTGATTTGCGCTGGCTGAATCGGGCATTTGGATCTCGCCGC